>NZ_CM142711.1:4812500-6190000 GCF_054897985.1 Pseudomonas sp. LB3P25
CATGTAGACATCATCGGAGCGCAGCAGCGGCAACCCCTGATAGACGCCCAAAGTGCCCACGGCATTCAAGGTGTGCAAGACCAATTGGCGGTGGGTGAAATACACGCCTTTGGGGGCTCCCGTGGTGCCCGTGGTGTAGAAAAGGGTCGCGACGGAGTTTTCATCGAAGTCGGGAAAGTCGTATTGGTCGGGCGACCCGGACAACAGGTTTTCATATTCCCCCAGCACTGGTAGCGACGTGTGAGTTGCTGTGCCGTCCGTTAGCTGCAGGTAACCTTTGACGGTTTTGAGCTGCCCCTGAATCTGTTCAACCAGAGGCAGAAAATCGTCATGCACCAGGACCAGGTCGTCCTCGGCATGGTTCATGGTGAAGAGCACCTGATCCGGCGAAAGACGGATGTTCACGGTGTGCAGCACCGCGCCGATCATCGGTACGGCAAAGAAACATTCCAGGTAGCGATGGCTGTCCCAGTCGAGCAGGGCCACGGTGTCCCCGGCCTTGACGCCGGCAGCGGTCAAGGCGTTGGCCAGCCTGCGGATCCGCTGGTTGAGGGTCTGGTAGCTGTAGCGCAGTTTGTCGGCATACACGATTTCCCGGCCCGGCTCGTAGCGCACGCCGGACAACAACAATTGCTTGATCAGCAAGGGATAGGCATAGGCGCCGTCGGCGGGCGGAATTATTTTTGTCGCCATCATGGTTGGGAGTCCTTGTTCTTTCGATCAGAAGTGCGCTGCGTCCAGCTCGTAGAGGGATTCGCTGCCGGCCTTGGCCGAAGCACTCAACGAGTGGATGCGCGGCAGCAGGCGGGCGAAGTAGAAGCGCGCGGTGCCCAGCTTGCTGACGTAGAAGTCATCCTCGGCCTGTTTGCCCATGGCCGCTTTGGCCATCAGTGCCCACATGTAGGCATAGGAGGTGTAGCCGAATACCTGCAGGTACTCGACCGAGGCGGCGCCGATTTCGTTGGGATTGTTCGTGGCCCGATCCAGCAACCACGCGGTCAATTCGTCGAGGGTGTCCACGGCTGCGTTTAATGGTTTGCAGAACTCGCCGAGGTCAGCCCCGGCATTGGCGGTGAAGTGGCGAATTTCGGCGGCGAATAAACGGTAGAGCGCCCCGCCGCTTCCAACGATTTTACGCCCGGCCAGGTCCAGTGACTGGATACCGTTGGTACCTTCGTAAATCTGGGTAATACGCACATCCCGAACCAATTGCTCCTGGCCCCATTCGCGGATATAGCCATGGCCGCCGAAGATCTGCTGGCCATGCACCGTGGTTTCCAGCCCCATGTCGGTGAGGAACGCTTTGGCCACTGGGGTCAGCAGCGACACCCGTTCCTGGGCGCGGGTGCGGGTTGCCGCGTCATCGCTGTACTTGGCGGTGTCCAGTTGCAGGGCCACGTAGCTGGAGAACGCCCGCCCGCCTTCGTTCAAGGCCTTCATGGTCAACAGCATCCGCCGCACATCCGGGTGAACGATGATCGGATCGGCGGCTTTGTCCTTGTTCTGCGCGCCCGTCGGCGAACGGCTTTGCAGACGGTCACGGGCGTATTCGACGGCGTTCTGGTACGAACGCTCGCCCAACGCCAGGCCTTGGATACCCACGCCCAAACGTTCGTAGTTCATCATGGTGAACATTGCAGCCAGGCCCTTGTTTGGCGCATCGATGATCCAGCCGGTCGCCCCGTCAAAGTTCATCACGCACGTAGCGGAGGCCTTGATGCCCATTTTGTGTTCGATGGAACCGCAGGACAGCGAGTTGCGCTCGCCCAGCGAGCCATCGGCATTGACCAGCACCTTGGGCACCAGAAACAGGGAAATACCTTTGGGACCGGCAGGCGCATCCGGTGACCGCGCCAGTACCAAGTGAATGATGTTTTCGGTCAGGTCGTGCTCGCCGCCGGTGATGAAGATCTTGCTGCCGCTGATCTTGAAACTGCCGTCGGCCTGAGGTTCGGCACGGGTGCGAATCAGGCCCAGGTCTGTGCCGGCATGCACCTCGGTCAGGCACATTGAACCGGTCCAGGTGCCGGCGTACATGTTCGGCAGATAGCGTTCCTTGAGTTCCTGACTGGCGTGGGCATTGATCGACAGGCACGCGCCGGCGGTCAGCATCGGGTACAGGCCGAACGACAGACTGGCCGAGTTGACCATCTCCTCGACCTGAGCCGAAATGGCTTTGGGCATACCCATGCCACCGAACTGCGGATCACCGCCAACACCCACCCAACCGCCGTCGGCGAATGCCTGGTAGGCCGCGACAAAACCGTCCGGCGCCTGGACCGCGCCGTTGCTCCAGGTGCAGCCCTGCTCGTCGCTGCTGCGGTTCAGCGGTGCGATAACTTCGCCACTGATTTTGCCGGCCTCTTCAAGAATTGCGGCGGCCGTTTCTTCATCGATCACCTCGGCCAGGCCAGGCAATTGGGCCCATAGCCGGGACACCTCGAAGACTTCATTGAGTACGAAGCGCATATCGCGCAAAGGAGCTTTGTAATCAGACATGGTTGGCTTACTCGGAAGTGGTCAGGGCATGCGACACGCCCTGGCGTTGAGAGATTTCAGTGTTAGCGGTCTGCGCATCAGGACCCGGCTGAAGCGCCCGTTCGCGTAGCAGGAAATAAGACAGGGCAGGAATCAGCACCAGCGCGCCGAGCATGTTCCACAGGAACATGAAGGTCAGCAGGATGCCCATGTCGGCCTGGAACTTGATCGGCGACCAGACCCAGCACACCACGCCAGCCGCCAGGGTGATGCCCACCAGGCCCACTACCCGGCCGGTAAACGACACGGCGTTGCGGTAAGCCTGAGACAGCGGCAGGCCCTGGCGCTGGTAATGCAACTGCACGCTGAGCAGGTACAACGCGTAATCCACGCCGATTCCCACGCCCAATGCGATCACCGGCAGGGTCGCGACCTTCACGCCAATGCCCATGACCACCATCAACGCTTCGCAGAGGATCGAAGTCAGCACCAGTGGCAAGAGGGCGACCAAGGTCGCGCGCCAACTGCGGAAGGTGATCAGGCAGAACAACGTCACTGCCGCGTAGACGTACAACAGCATGGTGCGATTGGCCTCGCGCACCACAATGTTGGTCGCCGCCTCAATCCCGGCCGACCCGGCCGCCAGCAGAAACTGTCGATCTTCGCTGTTGTTGTCCCGGGCGAATTTTTCGGCGATACCCACCACGGCATCCAGGGTCTCGGCCTTGTGGTCCTTGAGGAAGGTGATCACCGGCATCAGCGAACAATCGGTGTTGAACAACTCCGGGGAGTTGACCGAGGCTTGCTGCGCGGCGTAGTTCAGCACGTCCTGATTGCGCTGGATGCTGTTGAGCTTGGGGTTGCCTTCATAGGTGCCGGCGGTGATTTGGCGCACCGCGTTGACCAACGAAGCCGTCGCCTGTACGTCTGGGTACTGCTGCAGCTCCCAGGCCAGACGGTCGGCGAGAATCAACGTCTTGTAGTTCAGACAGCCTTCCGGTGCGGTCTTGATCATCACCGCGAACAGGTCGCTGGACAGCGCGTAGTGGCTGGTGATGTAGGCGTTGTCACGGTTGTAGCGCGAGTCGGCACGCAACTCCGGTGCGCCACTTTCAAGGTCGCCGATCTTCAGTTGCAGGCTGATCATGAAGCCGCCGATGCCCATCAGCACCGCGACCAATACCGCCCCCGTGGCCCATTTGGCCGTGGTGAAGCGGTCGAGCAAGTCCCACAGTTTGCCGAAGCCTTTGTGCCCTTCTGCGCGCGTGTCGATTTTCAGCGCACGCTCGGCAGCCCTGGCGCCGACGCCGACATAAGACAACGCCACCGGCATCAGCAATAGCGAGGTGAAAATCAGCACCGCCACACCGATACTGGCGGTGATGGCCAGGTCTCGGATCACCGGAATATCGATCAGCATCAGCACCGCGAATCCGACGGCGTCGGCCAGCAGCGCCGTGACGCCGGCAATGAACAGACGGCGGAAGGTGTAGCGTGCGGCGATCAGCTTGTGGGTGCCACGGGCGATGTCCTGCATGATGCCGTTCATCTTCTGCGCTGCGTGGGACACCCCGATGGCGAAAATCAGAAAAGGCACCAGCACCGAGTACGGGTCGATGGCATAGCCGAGCCAAGCGACGATGCCGAGTTGCCAGACCACCGCGATCAGCGAGCAGCCGACCACCAGCAAGGTGCTGCGAACGCATCGGGTGTAGGCATAAATGATGATCAGCGAAGTGACGACGGCCAGGCCGAAGAACATCATCACCTGAATCAGCCCGTCGATCAGGTCGCCCATCAGCTTGGCGAAACCGATCACCCGGACTTTGTACTGACCCTTGCCCTCCTCCCCGGCCTTGCGTGCAGCGCTGTCGCCGGCGAACTCGATCTTGTCGCGCAACTGCTCTTCGAGCATCTGCGAAAAGGCGTGGTAGTCGATGCGTTGACCGCTGGCCGTGGCCTTGTCCAGCAGCGGCACGATCAGCATGCTCGATTTGTAGTCGCTGGCCACCAGACTGCCGACGATACCGGCGCGGGAAATGTTCTGGCGCAGCTGTTCTATTTGCTCAGGCCTGCCCTCATAGGTATCGGGCATCACCGGACCACCCTGAAAACCTTCCTCGGTCACTTCAGTCCAGCGCACCGCCGGACTCCACAACGACTTCATCCAGGCGCGGTCGACGCCTTCGGTGAGGAACAACCGGTCGTTCACCTGTTTGAGCACGTCCAGGTAACCGGGGTCGAAGATATCGCCCTGAGTGTTCTCCACCACCACCCGCACCGAGTTGCCCAAACCGCGCAGCGACTGGCGGTTTTCCAGGAAGTTCTGGATGTACGGCTGACTCTGCGGAATCATTTTCTCGAAGCTTGGACGCAGCTCCAGGCGAGTCGCGGCCATGTAGCCCAGCACCACGGTGGCCAGCGCCATCAGCAGCATGAACAGCGGACGGTAGTTGAACACCAGCCGTTCCAGTCGATTGCCGGATTGGCGGTCGAAGTCACGCAGATCGCGGATCACCGGCATGGTTTCTTGTTTGATATTGCCCATGTCTGGGTTCTCGCTCTAAGGGTTCGAGGACTTATTCAACGGACAGCGTCCGTGCACCACGGCTGCCAACCACCACCAGCGCACCGTCGGCGGCGCGCGTGACGCCCGTCACCGGGACCGGCTCGACGTGCTGCACCCAGTGCATTTGCGCACCGGCGCCCTGGCTCACCAGCATCTGCCCGCCCTGAGTGAACAAGCGGTAATCACCCTGCGCATCGACGATGCCGGCGGTGATGCTGACGTGCAGGCCACTTTTCTGTGGAGTCCAGCTGAAACCGCCATCGGTGCTGCGCAGCACATTGCCGCGCAAGCCGTAGACGAGCACTTCCCCAGGCTTGCCGAGGACACCGAAAAAACTGCCCTGATAAGGTGTCTGCACGGCGGCGAACCGCTGTTGGGCGTCATCCCATTTCAGCAACAACCCCTGCTCGCCAGCGATGTACAGCGCATCGCCGGTGGAGGCGATGGCGTTGAGGTGAAAGCCCTGCGGGTTGTCGGTGCGGTCCTGGAACGGTGTCCAGCTCTGGCCGCCATCCTCGGTGCGCAGGATCAGGTTAAACACCCCGACCACATAGCCGAGGTGGTCGTTGGCGAACCAGACATCGAGCAAGGGTTTGTCGGCGCCCTGCGCCACCAGGCGCTCACCTTCGGCGACCAGCAATGGCCATTGTTCGTTGCCGGGTTCTGCACGGGCCAACGCGCTGTAATGCTTGACCAGCAAGGCACCGATCTCGCGGCCGTCCAGTTGCTTGCGCCAGGTCGCACCCGCATCGTTGCTGTGCAACACCACGCCATCGCCGCCCACCGCCCAGCCCTGGGCGGCGGAAGGAAAACTCACGGCATTGAGGTCGGCACTGACCGGCACAGCGGCCTGCTGCCAGTGTTTGCCGACGTCATCGGAAAACAGAATGTGGCCACGCTGCCCGACTGCAACCAGACGGTCGCCGGCGCGGGCCATGCCAGATAACGGGCTGTTGACGGCCAAGGCGCTGACCCTGGCCGGCAGATCCAGCACGTCGACATAACCGGACGCCTGGCTTGCGCCCTGCAACAGTGCAAGCACGGCGCCGAGCGCCAGCTGCAGGTAATTTTTGTATGCACACATACCGCGTCCTCTTCGGATAACCGCGCCGGGACACACGTCCGTGTGCCTGACGTTCAAACCTGGCGCCCGCAACGATCGGCATGCGCCAACCGTCGTGCGGTCCCCTGCCTTGCAGACAGGGGACCGAACGGACGCTTTGTCACGGTTTGCTTAACGAATCCCGCTGCCTGCCAGGGACTCCGACGACCATTGCGCCTTGGAAAGCGGATCGATGTACTTGATGCCGCCGTAAGGCCCGACCACGCCATTGATGTTGTAAGAACCACCGACCAGGTCGTAGATCATGAACGGCGTGGAATCCGGAATCTGCTTGTCGTAGCTCTGGCTGAGGAACGCGAAGGAACCGCGATAGAGCTGACCACGGGCGTCGTATTGGTCAGAGGCCAAAGCGGTCCAGCTGTCTTCATCGAGGTAGAAGCGGCGCTTCTGATAGATGTGTCGGGCGCCGGCCTTGAGGTTGCCCTCCACCACCCAGACGCGGTGTTTTTCCCAACGCACGTAATCGGGAGCCAGGTGATTGGCGGTGGTCAGCGACTTGGGGTCCTGGGCGTAGGTCAGCTTGTAGGTGTTGTAGGGCACGATCATTTCCTGCTTGCCCACCAACTTCCAGTCGTAGCGGTCCAGTGCACCGTTGAACACGAAAACATCGTCGTAGGTGCCCGCGCCGGCGGTGCCGGGGTTAGGCGTGTCGTAAGCCAGGTTCGGTGCCAGCTTGACCCGACGCTGGCCAGGCAGGTATTGCCAGGCGCGGCGCGGCTGTTGCAACGGGTTGGCGGCGTCCTTGAGCATCACCGCTTCACCGGCCCGGCGTGCGGGGCCGGTGTAAGACAGCTTCATCTGGTAGTACACGTCGGCACTGCTGATCGGCTGCGTCAGGTTTTCGTAGATCGGATAGGAGATGAACGCCTGCCCGGTGGTTGCCAGACTCGGCACGCCAGCGGAGTCGACGTTCCAGGAGTCGTACTTGGAATTGATGCTCACGCCTTGATAGCGAAGCAGGAAGTTCCACATTGCTTCGTTGCCCGACTGTGGGATCGGGAACGGCACACCCGGCAGCACGTTATCGATAGCCAAACCGCCTTCGAGGGACTTGGCACCGCTGGCATTCTTCACGCCGTTATCGAGGATGGCTTTGGGCAGCGAAACGGTGCGGTGGGTCGGGTAGACATTGACGTGGAAGCTTGGGAAACGTTTGGCCAGTTCCGCCGTGGTCGCACTGAGCAAGCCCTTGTACTGATCGACGTTTTTGCCGTCGATCACCAGCAACGGTTTTTCGTTGACGAAGGGATCCGGACGCATGCTGTCACCGGATTTGAAACTGGCCGGCGGCGTGGTCAGGCCACCATCATAAGCGGGGATGGAACCATCAGCGTTCCCGGCCTTTTCGGCGCCCACCAGGGTCAGGCTGCTGCCCAACTTGGCAGCGTCCTGAGTTGAAACAGCGGCCTGTGCCTGGGCAGCAAGGACCATGGCCAGCGAAGCGGCCAACACGGTTTTTGCGAATTTCATCTTGTTATTCTCCTGCTTGCATTGAGCAAATCAGTGGTGAATCAAAAAGTGGTTTTCATCGTCAGGTAAACGGCGCCACGGTCCTCAGTCGTTGCACCACCACCGGAAAAGGCTGAGTAGCCACCGGCGTAACAGGCGTAGTTTTCGTTACCGCTAAAGGCGTTCGGCGCAGCGCCGTCACCTCCGGTCGGGCCGGTACTCACACCACTGACATCGCACTTGTCGGTCTTGCCGAAAGAGTCCACGTACTTCAGGTCGACAAAGTATTTGTTGTACACAACGGCCCCCACGCCCACGGCATAGTTGCCGGTGTCCTTGGCGCCGCCACCGGACACTGGCGACACGCCGGCAAGGCCCACGTTGACGGAGATCGGTGCATTGAGATCGACCCCCGGGAATACCTGGTACCAGGTCGGCGTGAAGTTGACCGCGATGCCCCAGTTGTCCCGGGTCGGCTGGTCGATGCCGCGGTAGGTGCTCTTGCCCTTGTAGAGCGCCTCGTTCTTGCTATCGAGCTTGAGCAGGTTGCTGTAATACAGCTCGCCAAGCAGGGTTGCCGAATCGAACACAGGCGTTTTAGCAATGGTCATCAGACCGTTGAGCGTCCAGTGCAAGGTGTCGCCGGTGGCGGCCATGCTGTCGCCCTTTTCCGGCGTGTCATAAACCACACCGGTGGCAGCCGTACGCGCCGGCAACAGGCCAAGACCCGCGCCCAGGCCCAACGGACTGTTAGTGCTGACAATCGCCGGAATACTGGCCAGCGGCATGTTGTGTCGAATGTTCAGATCCGAACCCACACTCACACCGCCCACATCCTTGGACAGGCTCAGGCCAACGATCTTGATGTTGTCGGCATAGGCCATTTGATAGGTGGCCGTGCTCAGCGAGTTGAGCGTATTGATCACCGCAGGCACTTGCCCTGCCGGCCGGGTGCCGTTGGGGTTGGCCGAACTCAGGCCTCTGGCATCCAGCCAGGCTTGCGGCAGGATTTCCGAGGTTTCGCGGTAGTAAACGCCGAGGGTGCCATCCAGCCAGGCCGGCGACCACTTGGCCATAATCCCCCAGTCTCCGCGCTTGTCCGGCGTCAGGTCGTGACCGCGACGCACATTGGTCAAGCCGTTGCACGGCGCGAGGCCACACCCCAGCGGGCTGCCCGGCACCACGCCATTGGTGTTGCCCAACAGGAAAGATTGCGCACCGAAGCCGACCAGATCGGAACCGCCATAGTAAGTACCTGCTTCCGGCAGGCGGGCGGCGTCCCAATCGAGAAAATACTGGGCACCCACGGTCAGTTCGGGATTAACCGTGAATGACATCGACAGCTGGTTACGCGGAACGAACAGTTCCTTGGCTTCGGTACCGGGTGAGGCGGCCAGCTTGGCCAGGTCCAGGCCGGATTGGCCGTAACTGATCGAGTGCACCGGGTTGAGAAGGGTCTCGCCCCAGAACACGTTGTGCTGACCGGCCTTGACGCTCAGCAGCGACTCCTCGCCCACTTCGGTGCTGTAGAACACGAAGGCATCGAGGATTTCGCCGGACGGACCGGTGTAGTAACGCTGGGCATAGTTGCTCAGGTGCGGGCTGCCGTTACCGACGTTGTCACCGGTGACCGCCGCCAGACGTGGGTCGTTGGCGACCAGCCCTGACCTTGCGTCGTTGCCGTTGACGAACGGGTTGGAATTGGAACCGGTGTTCTCGTAGGCCTTGTCGTACCAACTGGCGGCGCTGACACGAAAACCCATGTGGTTCTGGTAGACCACATCCATCTCGGTCAACAGGTCAACACGGTTGGTAATATTGGTCCCGGCCTTGCGGAAGTTGTAGTCGCCGTCGTTGTTGTTCGGCGTTGCCAGCATGCGTTTGTCAGCGCTTTCGGTGCGTACGCCGTAGTTGTACTTCACGGTGTTATCAAGGCGCACGGTCCAGTCCGGGTTACCTGTGTCGAGTTCGACCGCCTGCGCGACCGGCACGGCTGCGGCCAGAATGGCCGAGGCCAACAAGGTGTAACGCGAGGGTGCGAACCCGTGACTCTTATTGTTATGCATTGCGTTGTCTCCGCCTTTTTGTATTTGTTTTAAGCGCAGCTGCCCTCGCGCAACCCCTTGTTCCAGGGGTTTACGTTTTCAGGAGTGAGGGCAAATGCCGGATGGCGCGGGCCAACCGGCGCCTGAACTAGCGATCCAGCTCGAGGATGAGTGCTTCGGCGTGTGGCCAGCGCCCATACCCGGCAGCAGGATTGAGATGACCGACTTCGCCGAGATTGAGCAGCTCGCTGCCCCAGCCTTCGGCCATGCGCGTGGCGGCCTCCAGGCTGGCGAGGTGGTCGTTGGTACTGGCGGCCACCAGACTGCGGAACGGCAACCGGCCTTTGGGTAGGGGGTCCCAACCATGGGTGCACAGGGTTTCAGCGGATGGGTAGCCTTGCGGCCATTGGGCATCAAGGTCCGGTGGAGCGGCCAGCAGCGCGCCTTTGATCGGCCGACTGTGCCGCGCAGCCCAGTGCGCAACCATCAACACACCGGCGCTGTGAGCGACCAGAATCACCGGCCCGTCGATCTGCGCAAGTGTGTGCTGAATCGCTTCGACCCGCTTGCTGCAATCGAGCTTGTCGGTTTCAAGCGGCGGCACACTGCGCACCTTGCACAACCTGGCTTCAAGCAACGTTTGCCAATGTTCGGCAACGTGCTCGCGCAGACCCGGTACGATCAGAACGGTTGCGGCAGTTTGCAGTTTGTCCACGTCAACACCTTCGCTTTCTCGATGACTCGACTGGCTCTATTCGCCAGGGGCTTTTTGTAGGACTGACATTAAAGAGCGCCCACCCAAGGCGCTTTTCATTGGACGTCAGGCACTTTTCTTTTCATGACAAGTTTCCAGGTGTTGGCGCGCAGCGACCATTGGTCGAAAATCCCCGCAGGTTCTCTGCGGCTCACTGTAATCACTGGGTGAGCGTCGATTGCTCCACGACAACGGTGGTGATTCTGGACAGCATTGGGCGAGCGCCCTCGACAACGTCACAACTGTTCAATTGCTGATGTGCTGGATATAGTCGCCACGCTTATTCGAATCGCAACCGGCCCAGGAAAGACCTTCGCATGCCCAAGCTTGTTCGCGCCGCCGTCTTGACCAACTACCTGGAGGTCACTCAGTACCTGGGGTTCAACCCGCGCGATGTACTGGCCGGCGTCGGCTTGAGCAAAGCCAAGCTGCAAGCCCCTGAACACCGCATCCCCATCGACGCCGCCGTGCGTCTGCTGGAGGACTCAGCCGTCGCCAGCGGCTGCCAGAGCTTCGGCCTGAGCATGGCCGAGTCGCGTCAGCTCTCTGACTTCGGCGTGGTCAGTCTGCTGCTCAGCCACCAGCGTACGCTGCGTGATGCGTTACAAGTGTTGGTGCATTACCGTCATCTGATGAACGATTCGCTGGCCCTCTTCATTGAGGAGGCTGGCAAGATGGTGATCATTCGCGAGGAGGTGGTCACTGAATCGCCGATGCCCTGCCGACAAGCCAATGAACTGGCCATCGGCGTGATGTTCCGCCTGTGCGCCGCCCTGCTCGGAACCCACTGGCATCCCTACAGCGTTAACTTCACACACCAGCCCCCGGACAATCTGCAACTGCATCGCCGCCTGTTCGGTTGCAAGCTGGAATTCGGCAGCGAGTTCAATGGCATTGTCTGTCCCAATGCCAGCCTCGACATGACCAACCCCCATGCCGACCCGGCCATGGCGCGCTACGCACAGAGTTACCTCGACTCGCTGCTGAACCACGAAGGCCCTTCGATGTTGTTCGAGGTGCGCAAAGCCATCTACCTGTTGTTGCCGATGGGACGCGCCACCATCGAGCAAATCGCCCAGACCCAGGGCATGAACGTTCGGACGCTGCAACGCCGTCTCAAAGACGACGGCTGCGCCTTCAACGACCTGATCAACGACGTGCGCCGCGACCTGGTGTTGCGCTATCTGGAAAACCCGAATTACTCGTTGGGTCGGATCGCTGACATGCTCGGCTACTCCATGGCGAGCTCCTTCACACGCTGGTTCATCACCCAGTTCGGTATGCCGCCGGCGGCTTGGCGCAGCGCGCAAAAGCACACCGTCAAACCACCGCCGGACCTGACCATCCTGCCCGGCTCCAGCGAGCCCTGAACCAAACGCAACAGACGCAGGGCATGCAAAAAAAAAAGCGGCGACTGCTGGTACCGTCGCCGCAAAAGAACCGGTGTTTATGACACCGGCCGAGGAGTCAACGCAGTGCGCCCCTTCGTAGCAGCTGTCGAGCCTGCGAGGCTGCGTTCGGCTGCGAAGCAGTCGTAAAACCAGAACCTGCGGTGCATCAGACAAACCGCGTCAGCCGGATTCACGACTGCTTCGCAGCCGAACGCAGCCTCGCAGGCTCGACAGCTGCTACGAATAACAACGGCTTAACTGACACTGCCAGTATTTTTTAACGGGCTTTAGAGGCCCCAACGCAGCAACAACAGCACCAGTACGACGAGGAACACCGTCTCCCCCACCATCAACAGGATCGGCTTGATGCCCACCGCCGCCAACTCCTTGAGCTGGGTTTTCATACCCAGGGCGCTGATGGAAACCACCAGACACCAGCGCGACAATTCATTGACCGATCCCTGCACCACCGGGGTCACCCAGCCGGTGCTGTTGATGCAGGCCAGAATCAGAAACCCGACGGCGAACCATGGCAGCAGCGGCGGTCGTTTGCCGGTCGGGTCGGCGCCCTGCATGCGGGTGATCATGGCCGCACACACGATCACCGGCAGCAGCATGGCAACCCGCATCAACTTGATCACCGTGGCCGTATCACCGGTCTCGGTCGACATGCTGTAACCGGCACCGACGACTTGGGGGACATCGTGAATGGTGGCGCCCAGAAACACGCCAGCCACTTGTGGCGACAACGACAGCCAGTTGGCAATCATCGGGTACACGATCATCGCCAGGGTCGACAGCGCTGACACCCCGATCACCGTGAATAACGTCGCGCGTTCTTTCTGCGGATGGTTCGGCAACGCCGCCGCCAGCGCCAACGCCGCCGATGCACCACAAATCGCAGTGGCGCCACCGGTGAGCATGCCGAACAAACGCTGGAATCCCAGCGCCTTGGCCGCGATCACCGAGACGCCAATCGTCACCACCACCAGAATCACCACAAGGGCCACAGGCTTCCAGCCCAGCGCGGCAATCTGTTCGAGCGTGATGCGCATGCCCAGCAAGGCCACGCCAATGCGCAACACAGTGCGCGCCGTGAACTCGATGCCAGCCTTGCAGGCGCCATCACCGGCCAGAAAATTAAGCGCCATGCCCAACAACAAAGCGAACAGCATCACCGGTGCACCGTAGTGCTCCGACAAAAAGGATGCGGCCGCCGCCACGATCAGACTGACCATAAAACCCGGCGCCAATTCGCGCGTTCGGCTGTGGATACGGGTGAGAGCAATGACGCTCATGGCGCGGCCTCCTCGGGAACGATGACGATGAATGCCTGGCCGTCGATGATCTCGACCGGGTAATTGGCGACTTTGACAGCGGTGGAATTGAGCAAGTAACCGCTGCGCAGATCGAAGCGCAGGCCGTGGGCGCAGCATTGAATCACCCGCCCCTCAAGGCGCCCGCCACACAACGAGGCGCCCTGATGCGGGCAACTGTCGTCGATGGCGAACACGTCACCGTCGACGTTGAACAGCGCCAGGCTTTTGTCATCGAATTCGAACAGCGCACGGCCACCGGCCTGCGGGTGTTTGCCGGCAGGTACCGGAATGCGCCGCGTCATGCCGGATGCCGCTCGCGCTCACTTTCCTTGAGTGATTCGTTCATGGCCCCGAGCAGCGCCTGAGCAGGTTGTGCACCGATCACCGTCATGCGGCGGTCGAACTGAAAGCTCGGCACACCACTGGTCGCGCCGGGGGAGCCTTCAAATGGCGTGGCGTCGCCCTTCAGGCAATCGAGCACCACGTCCGTACCGACGCCGCAGGAGCGGGCAATGGCGAGCAAGGTCTCGCGGCACCCCAGGTTTTCGCGTTTGCGGAAATAAGCGGCGAACAGCCGTTCGAGCAACATTTCACGCTGAGTAGCATTGCCCAGTACGCTGACTCGTTCGAACAAACGGTGGGCGTCTGCCGTGTTGGGCATCGTCTCGATGTGGCTGAGGTCGATGGTCAGTCCAACCGCCGCTGCAGCCTGCTGTACCTGGGCCTGGCGCATGGTCATAGCGTCGGCATTGCCCAGACGCTTGCGATAGAAGTCGGCGAAGGGCTCACCTTGTACCGGCAACTGAGGCAGCAACTGCACGCCATGCCACACCGAGGTGATCTGCACATCCGGGTGGCGACTGCGAAACTGTACCTGCGCATGCTCCAGTTGACGTTTGCCGATCAGGCACCAGGGACAGATGAAATCGAAGAACACATCAATACGTAAACGACCACTCACAACTTCACCTCTAACACGGATTTGCCCACCGGATCGTTGACCCGCTCGCCCTTAAGCCGGGCAATGTCCTTGTGGTAATGACACTTGGCATAAAAGAACACGGCCGCTGCCGCGAGGCTGACCAGCGGCACTAATTGAAAAGCAGCCTGCAAGCCAATGAGGTCAGATACCCTGCCGGTGATGAACGGCCCAGGCGCCAGCCCCAGCATGTTGTTGGCCAGGGTCAGCGTGGCGAAGGCCGTGCCGTGGACCGAGTAATGGGTCAGGTTGGCAACCATGGCGCCGCAAGGGCCGGTCGTGCCGGCGGCAATCAACATGCCCAAGCAGATCAGCGCCAATTGCACAGGCCCTGCCGGCAGGGCGAACGCCGCCGACAACAGCAGGCAACTGCCCAGGCAATAGGCGATGGCCAAGGCGACTTTGCGCTCCGGCGAATGGCGAGACAGTCGATCGCTGAGCATGCCGCACAGGATCATCCCCGCACCGCTGCACAGCACGATGATCGCCGCGACACCGCCCGCCTTGTCCGTGGCCATGTCGTAATAACGATTGAGGTAGCTGGGCATCCACACAATCACGGTGCCGCCGACGAACAGTTGCAAGCCACTGCCGATGTAGGCAGCGATCACCGAGCGACTGGAAAACAGCGTACGCAACGGACGCTTGACCGCTGCAGTCGCCTTGTTCGCCGCTTGGGAGGCACGTTGCGGCGCAATGCGTGCTTCCTTGACGATGACCGGGTAAAGCACTGCCAGCAGCAGGCCGAACAGCGCCATGCCAGCAAACGACCAGCGCCAGCCAAGCTTGGCGGCGATTGCACCGCCCAGCGCCATGCCCAATACCGAACCGAACATGCCGCCCGCCATGAAGGCACTGGCCAGCGTTGCACGCAGGTGTTTGGGAAACACCGAAATCACGACCGCGATGCCGACGCTGCCGTACGCCGCTTCGCCGACGCCGACCATGAATCGTGCAATGAACATCTGCTGATAGTCCTGCGCCACTGCGCAGCCCAGCGTCGCCAGACTCCACAGCAAGGCCATCAACGCCAGGCTCTTGACCCGGCCGAAGCGATCCGCCAGCAATGACAAGGGAAATGTCAGCAGCCCCACCATCAGGGCGACAATGCCACTGAGCAGGCCGAGCTGGCCGTCGCTCAAGGCCCACTCGCCCTTGAGCATCGGGAACACCGCGTTCAGCACCTGGCGCGACATGTAATCGGAAATCAACAGCCCGAACGTCAGTGCAAAGACGATCCAGGCATACGGGCGCGCAACACCGACAGCACAGTCGTCATCGTCTGCGGCGATTGGGTGAAAGGCCATGCAGCCTCCTCAAAGCTTTGTTTTATTGTTGTTATCAAGCGTGTTGCAGTGCAGCGAGCGGGAGGCCATTGACCTCCCGCTCCATCTGCCGATCAGCCGCGTTGCGGCACACCTTTCTGTCCAGCCTTGCGGTTGGGGGCCATACCGTTGGCCAGCAGGGTTTCTTCGATGCTCTGGTACTGCACGCCGATGCGGTAGATCTCACGGGCTTCTTTGCCGGTGGCGATTTCGCGACCCAGTTCATGGGCGATGCGCACGGTCTGCTTGATCTGCGCAACTGAGCCGAAACGATCGCCCTTGTGATCAATGATAGTGTCTTCATTGCCCACACGCGGGTGCATACCCATAGCCATCGACATGGTGTTGAACGGCATGACGTTCTTGAGCAGCGACTCGGAGGTCAGGGTACAACCGTCTGGCGCGCGGTGGATGAAGTTGAAGAAGTTGAATGGATTGGGGCCATCGAAACCGCCGCCGATACCGATCCAGGTCAGGTTCAACGGGCCCTTGTAGACGCCCTTGCGCACCAGGCGCTCGAGGGTTTCCATGGCGTGCATGCCGGTCAGTTGGAAGTGCGGCTGGATGCCGTTGTCCATCAGACGCTTGAGGTGTTCGGCGACCCAGGCCGGGCCTGCCGGTACGGTCATTTCGCTGTAGGCGGCCTGATACAGGGGATTGGCCAGGGAGGTGCCTTCCAAGTATTCCGGATACAGCAGTTCCATGATGTTCATCTGGGTGGTGTTGATGGCCACCGTGACCTGATCCGGTTTTGGCGTCAGCTCGGCCAGCATGTGGCGCGTATCGTCCGACAGCCACTTGGCGGCTTCGCCATCGCTTTCCGGCGCGAAGGAAATCGAACCACCGACCTGAATGATCATGTCCGGCACGGCTTCACGTACGCCGGCGATCAATTCGTTGAACTTGGACAAGCGCTTGGAACCCTTGCCGTCCAGCTCGCGCACATGCAAGTGCAAGACTGTGGCACCGGCCTCATAACAATCGACCGCTTTTTGCACCTGCTCGTCCATGGTCAGCGGGATGTCTTCGGGGAAGTCTTCCGGCATCCATTCCGGGCCGTACGGGGCCACGGTGATGACCACCTTTTCCATGTTTTCCGGGTGCAGGGAATCGTCGAAAAATTGCATGAGTTACTCCTGTTTTTATGATTGTCGCGCCCACCCGGGATCGTGCCGGGCAGACGTGTTTACGAGTGCGAATGCAAAAGGGTCGATCAGTAAGTCTTGTCGCCGATGATTCCGGCACGCTCCATCTTGCGATGGCACGGCGGGTAATCCATGACGGCGTAGTGCTGGGTGCTGCGGTTGTCCCAGATGGCGATGCTGTTGGGCTTCCAGCGCCAGCGCACTTGATACTCGGGGATGTAGGCCTGGCTGATCAGGTAGCGCAGCAACTCGCTCGCGCCAGGGTTCGCGTCCTGGCCGAAGCGCACCCGCTCGGGGGTGTGGTAGTTGCTCAAGTGCGTCGTGAAGGCGTTGACGAACAGCACCTTCTCTCCGGTTTCCAGGTGGATGCGCACCACCGGGTGCTCGGCATCCGGGTACATCGCCTTGAGCGCCAGACGCTTTTCGATCGGCATGGCGGCGCCAAAGCTTGCTTCGATACTGTGGCGGGCGCGCAGGTCGGCAATTTTTACCTTCACGTCCTCCGGCAAGCGCGCGTAAGCCTCGACCATGTTGGCCCACATGGTGTCGCCGCCCACCGGTGGGCACTCTACGCAACGCAGCACGCAGCCCATAGGCGGCGCCTCGCGCCAGGTCGCGTCGGTGTGCCAGGCGTTTTCGTAGCGGTCCATCGGCTGGTCCGGGTTCTTGTAGATGCGCACCAGCCCGGGATGATCCGGATCGCTGCCGGCCACCGGATGATCTTCCAACTCACCAAAGCGGCGGGCGAAGGCCACGTGCTCGGCGCGAGTGATGTCCTGATCTCGCAAGAACACCACTCGGTGCTTGAGCAACTGAGCACGAATCTCGGCAAAAAGACCGTCGTCATGCACCGCGTCGGCGAGGTTGACGCCGATCAGTTCGGCGCCAATGCTGCAGGTCAATTGTTCGACTTTCATGGCTGGTGGCTCCTTAAATGACGAAAATCGACGAGCCCGTGGTCTTGCGTGATTCCAGGTCGCGATGGGCCTGTACGGCATCCTGCAAGGCGTAGTGCTGGTTGATCTCGATCTTGATCCGACCGCTGCCGACATGGTCGAATAACTCGCCCGCCAACGCGGCTTTTTCCGCCGGGTCGGCGATGTAGTCGGCCAGGGCTGGACGGGTCATGAACAGCGAGCCTTTCATCGCCAGCATCACCGGGTCGAAGGCCGGGATCGGGCCGGATGCCGTGCCGACGCAGACCATCAGGCCACGACGCTTGAGCGAATCCAGCGAACCCATAAAGGTGTTCTTGCCGACGCTGTCGAACACCACGTTGACCCCGACGCCGTCCGTCAGCTCGCGAACGCGCTGGGCGACGTCTTCATGGCTGTAATTGATGACATGGTCGCAGCCATGGGCCCGGGCAATTTCACCCTTGACCTCGGTGGACACGGTGCCGATGACGGTCAGCCCGAGCAGTTTGGCCCACTGCGAAACGATCAGGCCCACGCCACCGGCAGCGGCGTGCAGCAGAATGCTGTCGCCGGCCTTGAAATCGTAAATGCGTCGCATCAGGTACGACGACGTCAGGCCGCGCATGGTCATGGCTGCGGCCGTCTCGAAACTGATGGTTTCTGGCAGCTTGATCAACGGCGCGGCCGGGATCAGGCGTTCGGTGCTGTAGGCCCCCAATGTATTGAGAAAACCGGTGTAGGTGACGCGATCACCCACCCGTACATTAGTAACCCCCTCGCCAATGGCCTGGACCACACCGGAGGCTTCAACCCCCATGCCATTGGGCATCGGGATTGGGTAGGTGCCATTGCGAAAGTAAGTGTCGGCATAGTTCAGGCCAACCGCCACATGACGAAGACGGACCTGGCCTGGACCGGGTTCGCCAACTTCGACCTCCTCATAACGAAGGACTTCGGGACCACCGGTTTCGTAGAAGCGTACGGCTTTGGCCATGTTTTCTTATTCTCCAGTCTGCAAGATTGGCGTGCAGCGTCGATTTGCGCTGATTGGACTGTAGGACGCCGTCTGGCGAGCCGCTTCTCATCAGACGACAATGGCTTTTCATTTCATGACAGTGCACGCTGCATCAACGCCTGCGGTGGATTGTTGCTCTTGTCTGGTGGTGAAAAGCCAGTCGGCGGCATCAGATGCCGGCGCAAAACTGATCGGATAACGTCGCCTTCATTGAACAGGCCAAGGTCTTTCGGTGGAAACGGTCGATTAACGCTCTCACCTTGGACTTGAAATCGTTGAGGGTTGCGACTATCAGTGAGATTCACTCCTTCGAGGGCAATAACATGCCAACGACTGAAGAATCGATCATTGCAGCAGCAAGGCTGCGCGCCGCATACCGGGGAGAAAACGAGGCGATGGCTGCGGCTTCAGCGCTCGAAGCCCTGGCAGTGCTGAAAAAAACGTTAAAGGGAGACAAATACCAGGAGGCTCTCGAAAGACTGTATATCGAGTATTCAACCTCTTGAGCCACCCGTGCCGCACTTAGCTGCGGCACATTGTTCGCATATTGAGGGCAGTTTGAACTCGCCTCACCTCGGAAGACCGCAAGGGCAGCACAGCAAAAACGAGAAGGAACAACCGGCGCCGCAAAGAAGGTCTTTACGAAGCCTATGCGACAGCATGGGGTCAGGTCTTTTGAGATCCTGCGCACAACCAGGCATCACTTGCTGCCAGTACGTGACCATTCATCCCCCCTGGTGCCCGCAGTACTGGCGACTATCAGCGCCACTACACAAGCAAGCAACGAGAACACGGCAAAAACCCCCATCACATGCAAATAAGGCAGTACGTGATTCCACGCTCGAGCTACCCCCAGGAATGCGGCAAATAACCACCCGCTCATAGAGAGAGCCCCCAAGAGAGCAAGGCGAGTGCGGGCGCAGTTGTGTAACAAGACAAAGGGGGTCTTCTGCAGCAGCGGGAAACCGATCCGATGCAACAAAGCGCCGTTGAGGCTAAGCAGCGCGACAACACTCACCTTGGCCCAGAGCTTTTGATTGAGCAGATACGCGCTCCCGTCATAGAGGTAACCCTGGAGCACCAGCAGCAAGCCACTTCCCCAAAGAGCCAATAGCGCGAGCGTGACAATTTTTTGAGTCTCGTCGAGATACTCTCGCTGCACCTGGCTCAACACATCCTTGCGCCAGCTCCATAGTTTTTGATCAGCCTGTAACACCCTCCCCAGAGCAATACAGGTGGCAATCAGATGACCATACACGAGTAGCATTTTGAGCATTACCTTGACCTTATTTTTATATGGGCAATGCACTCCCTCGCACCCTTGATATGAAACTAAATGATACAGATTCATATTTGTATCAACAAGTTGCCTGCTCAACCTTCCATCCAGAAGCGCCTGGTCTCTCGCAGGGTGTCCGTATTGTGGTCCAGCGACTGGCCAATGATGCCCCGAATGGGCGATGCCGAGGCCGATCCGCCGAGGAACGAATGGGATGAGCCGCGGCGCACCGGCCTCAGCTCAAATACCAGCCCCAGGCCCCGCCGTTGTATCGGGTGATCTGCTTGGTTTCGAGATAGTTGTTGTAGCCCCACTCACCCAGCTCGCGGCCAATACCGCTCTGCTTGTAGCCGCCCCAAGGCGCTTCCACGAAGGTCGGTTGCGAGCAGTTGACCCAGACGATCCCGGCGCGAAAGCGTCGGGCGACTCGTTCGCAGCGTGGAATATCACGCGACATGACTGCCGCTGCCAGGCCGAAGGGCGAGTCATTGGCCAGGCGTATCGCTTCGGCTTCCGTGTCGAATGCGCGCAGGCACACCACCGGGCCGAAAATCTCCTCACGCCACAGTGAACTCTGTTCCGGCACATCCGCGAAAATCGCCGGGCTCAGGTAGTAACCCTTCTGTAGATGGGCCGGACGAGTGCCGCCCGACACCAGTCGCGCGCCCTCTTGCTGACCGGCCGCAATCGCTTCAAGGACTTTGTCCAATTGCCCTTGGCTGACCAGCGGCCCGAGTTTCACACCGTCGGTAAAGCCTTGGCCGATCTGGATCTGCTCGGTGGCAGCGATCAAACGCTTCAGCAGCGCCGGGTATAACGCGCGCTCCACCAATACGCGCGAAGTGGCCGAACAGACCTGGCCCTGATTACAGAATATCCCGAACAGAATCCATTCCACCGCCGCGTCGAGGTCACTGTCGGCGAAGATCACGAAGGGCGATTTACCGCCCAGCTCCAGACTGATGTTTTTGATCTCGGCCGCTGCCGCTTGCATGATCTTGCGCCCGGTCGGCACGCTGCCGGTGAAGGCGATCTTGTCCACGTCCGGGTGTTCGGCCAGCGGTGCGCCAGCGCTTACAAACCCAAAGCCTCTGGCCATCGCCCCCATACCATGCACGCCTACGAAAAAGGGATCATCTGGGGCAATGACAACTACCTCATCCAGTCTGCCCTGGTCGATTTGGTGCTTGCGACCCACAACGTCGGACGACGAGGTACGGGTGTGGTGCGCATGGGCGGGCATCAAGAGGGTTACACACGCCCCCCTTATCCAGGCAATACCAAGATCTATGTGGATCAGGAGATCATCTACGGCAAGGGCATGATGTACACGGCATGGGGGGGCCAATCCCTTCCAGACCACGCTCAATGCTGAGCAGCATCGTGCGGTCATTCTGAAACGCGCCAACATTGTCAGAGAGGCCATGGCCAATGTTCGCGGCGGTACAACCGCGCAGATGGTGGATGCGGTCTACGATGCGGTGAAAAACAAAGGCGGACTCTTCCTCGCCAACATCAACCTCTACCCTACAAAGTTGGCAGAAGCCGCCCATGTGAGCTGCCGGCAGCACATCCGGGTGAGATAAATCTCACCTCGATGAATGGGGAACGCCGGATGCGCCTTTCACAAAAATTCATGGATCCTCCCGGTTCAGCGAAAGCCGATTGCCTGATCGCAGCGGCTATCGCTAACACCCTTCGGCAGATGTATACGGACGAAGGTAAACAGGACATGGCGGCGCGTTTTGCAGGGTTCGACTGGAATAGCGAGGAGGACGCCTTCAACGACGGCTTCCGTATGGCTGGCCAACCTGGCGCTGGCCCAATCGATAGTCAGGGCGGGACTACGGGCAATCTTGTCACCTACGAGCGGCTGAAAGCCATGGGCAACAATGGTGTCCAGTTACCCGCTAAAGAGTACCGAGACGGCAAGCTGATCGGCACCGAGATGCTCTACACCGATTACAAGTTCGATACTCCGGACGGCAAAGAAGAGTTCAAGCCAGCAACATGGCCCGGATTGCCGAAACCGGTGGCAGAACAGAAGGCGAAGCATCAGTTCTGGGTCAACAATGGACGGATCAACGAAGTGTGGCAAACGCTCTACCACGACCAATACAACGATTTTGTACAGCGGCGCGTGCCGATGGCCTATCTAGAAATCAACCCCGATGATGTACAAGCTTTGGCTATTGAATCTGGAGATGTGGTCGAGGTGTTCAACGATTACGGTTCGTCCTATGCGCTGGCCTATCTGGAGGCTGACATCAAACGGAATCAAACCTTCATGCAGTTTGGCCACTTCAATGGTGTGATGGGGAATTTGACTACGCCATGGACCGACCGCAACGTGGTGCCTTATTACAAAGGAACATGGGCGAGTATCCGTCGCATCGGTAAGGTGGAGGAATTCAAAGAGACGATCAGCTTCAAGTCGCGGCGGTTTAACGTGATCGCGGTTGGTTAACAACAAATTGTTAAACAGACGCCAAGCCCCCTTCCCACCTACATCGTGTGGGAGGGGGTGCTAGGCGTCTCGTGGTTATTTCACCTTTTTAATGGACACAACTGTGGCTTTCGCACCCTCAGACCTGAATTCGAAAACCACCTGATCTCCAGCGCTTAGACCCGTCAATTGTTCCGCCGTGGCGGAAAAAGCCATGGTCATAGCAGGCCACTGCACCGCCGGCACGGCGCCATGAGCGATAGTCACAGTGTGCTTCTCGGAGTTAATAGACTTGATTGTGCCCTCCGCTTTGGCTACTGGAGTCTGCTTTGCGTCTTGCTTCATCTGCATGCCCTCCATACCGTCCATTTTCATACCCGGCATGTCCTCCGCCAGGGCAGAAAGAGACAGCGTAACGACGGCGCTTGCAATTGTAATCAGGGTCAGTTTCATACGAGTTTTCCTTGAGGGTTGATGGGTTCAACTGAAAGGTGGCGGCGACGCATCAGGCGATACGCTGCCGGAATGACAAACAGGGAAAGCAAGGGCGCTGTGACCATGCCGCCGACCATGGGCGCGGCGATGCGGCTCATCACTTCACTACCGGTACCGCTGCCCAACAAGATGGGTAACAGGCCAGCAATGATGACGGCCACGGTCATGGCCTTGGGTCGCACGCGCTGCACAGCGCCTTCACGGATCGCCGCAACCAGACCGCGCTCAGTGCTGTCGCCGAGGTCTTCACGTTCGGCCCAGGCGTTCTTCAGGTAGAGCAGCATGATCACGCCAAACTCGGCGGAAACACCGGCCAAGGCGATAAAGCCAACCCCGGTGGCGACTGACAGGTTGAATCCCAACAGATAGAGGAACCATGCCCCGCCAGTCAGTGCGAATGGCAGAGTGGCCATGATCAGCAGGGCCTCGTCGAAGCGGGCAAAAGTCAGGTAGAGCAGCACGAAAATGATCAACAGCGTGGCAGGCACCACCAGTTTGAGTCGTGCGTTGGCCCTTTCGAGAAACTCGAACTGCCCTGAGTAACTCAGGCTCATGCCGGGCTGCAACTTGACCTGCTCACTGACGACCCGACGCAGGTCGGCGACTACCGAGGCAATGTCCCGGCCACGCACGTCGATGTAAACCCAACCAGAGGGTCGTGCGTTCTCGCTCTTGAGCATCGGCGGACCGTCCGTGACCTTGACCTTCGCCACTGTGCCGAGGGTGATCTGGCTACCTAGCGGGGTATAGATCGGCAATTGCTCCAAGGCACCGAGCGAGTCACGCCACTCCCGTGGGTAACGCACGTTGATCGGGAAGCGTGCAAGCCCTTCAATGGTCTCCCCGACATTTTCACCGCCAATAGCGCCGGCCACGATGGACTGCACATCGGCGATATTCAGTCCGTAACGAGCGGCGGCTTTGCGGTCGATATCCACATCGATATAGCGACCACCAGTTAGGCGCTCGGCCAGAGCCGAACTGACACCGGGTACACCCTTGGCCACTCGCTCGACGGCCTGAGTCGCGGCATCGATCTCCGTCAGGTTGGTGCCGGCAACTTTCACTCCGATGGGACTCTTGATCCCCGTCGCCAGCATGTCGATACGGTTGCGAATCGGTGGTATCCAGATATTCGTAAGCCCAGGGACTCGTACCACTCGATCCAGTTCTTCCACCAACTTTTCCTGAGTCATGCCTGGCCGCCATTGCTTGTGCGGCTTGAATTGAATGGTGGTTTCGAACATCTCCAGCGGTGCCGGGTCAGTGGCGGTCTCAGCACGACCGGCTTTCCCGAAGACGTGTTCGACTTCGGGTACGGTCTTGATCAGGCGGTCGGTCTGTTGCAGCAGTTGCGCCGCTTTCTGTGCCGACAACCCCGGTAAAGCGGAAGGCATATAGAGCAGATCACCCTCGTCCAGTGGCGGAAGAAACTCACCACCCAAACGAGACAATGGCCATAGCGCACTGACAAAAACCAATAGCGCCACCAGCAGCGTGATCTTTGGTCGACGCAAGACTGCGTCCAGGGCTGGCTGATAGATCCGAATCAACCACCGGTTCAACGGGTTCTGTTGCTCACTGGGGATTCGTCCCCGAATCCAGTAACCCATCAGCACTGGCACCAGGGTCACTGACAATCCCGCCGCTGCGGCCATGGCGTAGGTCTTGGTGAAAGCCAACGGGCCGAACAGCCGTCCCTCTTGCGCTTCCAGTGTGAACACAGGAATAAACGACAGCGTGATGATCAACAAACAGAAGAACAGCGCCGGACCTACCTCTACTGCTGCTTCGGTCATCACGTGCCAATGACGCTCACCCTTCAGTTCCTCCCCAGGATTGGCCACGTGCCAAGCCTCAATCTTCTTGTGGGCGTTCTCGATCATCACCACGGCGGCATCGACCATGGCGCCGATGGCGATGGCAATCCCGCCCAAGGACATGATGTTGGCGTTGATCCCTTGGTAACGCATGACGATGAAGGCAATCAGCACCCCCACCGGCAGTGAAATGATCGCCACCAGCGATGAGCGCAGGTGCCAGAGGAAGATCCCACACACCAACGCGACGACGATGAACTCTTCGATGAGCTTGTGGCTGAGATTTTCCACAGCGCGGTCGATCAGCTTGCTGCGGTCGTAGGTGGTGACGATTTCCACCCCGGCCGGCAGGCTGCTTTTCAGTTCGTCGAGTTTGGTTTTGACCGCCGCAATGGTCTCGCGAGCATTCTTGCCGCTGCGCAAAATCACCACGCCGCCGACGGTCTCGCCTTCGCCGTCGAGTTCAGTAATGCCACGCCGCATTTCCGGTCCCAACTGAATCGTGGCGACATCGCCAAGGGTCACCGCCACACCGCCCGAAGCCAGCTTGAGCGGGATCGCCCGAAAATCATTGAGCGTCTTCAAGTATCCGGAAGCACGCACGATGAACTCTGTCTCTGCCATCTCCAGCACGGCACCACCGGTTTCCTGATTGGCTTTGCCGATAGCTTCGGTCACCTCGGCCTGAGTAATACCGAGGCTGGCCAGTTTGAGCGGATCAAGCTGCACCTGGTACTGCTTGACCATGCCGCCCACTGTGGCCACTTCCGCAACATTGGGCAGGGTCTTGAGTTCGAACTTGAGGAACCAATCCTGAAGTGCGCGTAGCTGCGCCAGGTCGTGTCCCCCACTGCGATCCACCAGTGCGTACTGATAGATCCAGCCCACTCCCGTCGCATCCGGCCCCAACGCCGGCTTGGCACTGGCCGGCAACCGACTTTGTATTTGGCTCAGATACTCCAACACCCGCGAGCGAGCCCAATACAAATCAGTGCCGTCTTCGAACAGCACGTAAACGAAGCTGTCACCGAAGAAGGAATAACCACGCACCGTCTTGGCTCCCGGTACTGAGAGCATGGTGGTGGCCAACGGATAGGTCACCTGGTTCTCGACAATCTGCGGCGCTTGTCCCGGATAAGGGGTGCGGATGATCACCTGAACATCCGAGAGATCTGGCAGTGCATCGATGGGCGTGCTCTGCACCGACCAAATGCCCCAAGCCGTGACAAACAGCGTCGCCAGTAGCACCAGGAATCGGTTGGCCACTGACCAACGAATCAGGGCAGCGATCATGGCCGGCTCCCCGATTTGTCCAGACGCTCAACACGCAAACCATCTTCGGTCTGGCTCACCGCAATCCGAACCTTATCGCCCGTTTTGAGGCCCTGCATCAGCGCCGGACTAGCGAGTGGGAACGTCATCGTCATACCAGGCATGCCCAGTGTCTTGAAGGGACCATGGGCAAGCGTGACTTCTTTGTCGTTGATCTCAACGATCTGCCCATCCGCTTCATGAAAGCTGGAGGCTGCTGCGCTGGGTGGTGACTCTTCCTCTGAGCGGGCAACAATGCCCTTAAGACTGGCCTCCGAGTCGAGCAGGAACTGGCCAGAGGTAACCACCCTCTGTCCTTCTTCCAGACCTTTCAATATCGCCGTCTTGCCATCGCTTTCCTGCCCGAGGTGCACCTCCACGGGACGGTAGCGGCCCGCGTCTTCGGCGAGCATCACCAAGGCACGTCGGCCAGTGCGAATGACGGCCTCGCTCGGCACCCACAACACACTTTGCTCGGTCGAACGATTCAGGCGTACCTGCGCTGTCAAACCCGGTCTGAGGCGTCCGTCCGGATTGGGTAACTCGACACGTACGCGAAGAGTGCGGCTGTCCGGATTGGACTCGGGCAAAATCGCGCTGACCTTGCCGTTGAGTATTGTCCCTGAGAAAGCTGGCAGACGCGCTTCGACTGCCTGTCCCACGGTGATCGATCCGGCATCCGATTCTGGCACGGCCACCGCTAGCCAGACACTACTCAAGCCATTGACGCGTGCCAGGGTGTCGCCGGTCGCCACGGTCATACCCGCGCGTACGTTCAACTCTTGCAGCACACCGGCAATGGGACTGGTCAGAGTCACGTACGGCTGAACCTTACCGCCACGCTCTACCTGAGTAATCAGTGCTGCCGGCATCCCTGTGAGCCGCAGTCGCTGGCGGGCCGCAGCCAACAGGTCAGCATCACCGTTGCGCTTCAGGGCAAGGAACTCTGTCTGGGCGGCTGCCCACTCGGGCACCAGGATATCCGCCAACGCCGCTTTGGCTTTGAGCACATCACCAGGGGCATGGGCATAAACCCGCTCCACAAAGCCGGCTGTGCGTGCCTGAATCACAGCAACATCACGTTCGTTGAATCCCAACACACCTGTCACGTCGAGGCTGGAATCAAAGATCGCACGGCTGACTGTCGCAAAACGCAGGCCGAGATTTTGGGTCAGACTTGGATCGATACTGACGGTCGCTCGGTCCCCTGCGCCGCTGGCGTACTGCGGGACCAGTTGCATGTCCATGAAGGGGGACTTACCCGGCTTATCGAACTTTTGCTGCGGGTACATGGGGTCGTACCAATACAGAGCCTTGCGTTCGTCCGGTGAATTGAGGCTTTGCTTCGAGGCGGTATTGGGTTCTCCGCTCATGCGTTGGTGAGCGAACCAGTAACCACCGGCAACACCCAATGCCAGCGAGATGCCAACCAGCAATGCCCCGTTCCACTTTTTAAGGTTCATTGGCTGGACTCCCCATAAGCAAAATACAGACGCGCATTGGTCAGCGCTCGCTGCTCTTCCACGTCGATCTGTTTGAGGCGGGCCTCGATGAGTTCACGTCGGGCGGCAACAACGGCGTTTAAATCGCCTTTGCCGGAGCGATAACTGGCCATGCTGAGTTCGACCTTTTCCTTGGCCAGCGGTAACAGGCTTTCCTGGTTGCGGCGTACCGCACGATTCAGGCGCTCATAGTCAGCCAGTTCGTTTTCCAGTTGCTGGGTGTGCTCGCGAGACAAGGCTTCGCGCTCGGCCTCAAGCTGACTGAGTTCGGCCTGTTTGGCTGCGATTTTCGGGTTTTGGCGCGAACCAGGAAACAGCGGGAGGTCCCAGGAAAATTGCACGCTGACCATATCGCCGAACTCACGGCCACGGCGCTGGTAATCCAGTTCCCAGCTCCAGTCTGACTGCTTCTCCGACACGGCTTCACGAACCTTGGCTTGCGCTTCGCGGGTCATCGGCGCAAACGCGGCCAACTCGGGATGGTGTTGCAGTTTATGGGAGTAGCTTGAGGTATCGACAGGCCATTCAGGCAGGCTGCCCACAGGCTTGTCGTTGGCGGCGGAACCAATCCAGCGTTTGAGGGCCGCTCGGGCCTGTGCTCTTTGGAGAATCAGATCGTCCTGTTGCTCCGCCAGTTGAACCGCTTCCTGCTTGGGTGTCACCGCATCAGCGGGTTGAGCGCGACCACCGGCAATCTGGGCCCGGACGGTATCGGTCAGCAGACGATTTTCTTTGTAGAAGTCCTGGAACAGCGCATCTTTGCGCTCAACCGAGTAGCTACTGATCCAAGCCAACGCCGTGGACTGGCGTACCTTCAGACGTTCGACTCGACGCTCCGCAGCGGCGCGATCAACGGCCGCATCGGCGACCTCAATCCGCGCTTTGCGCTTGTCGCTGTTCGGCATCTCCTGCCTGACCCCGACCATTTGCATGGTCATGAAGTCCTGGTCGATGCTCCAGCGATCCGGACCGCCAATGGGGTAGTTCTGAACACCCAGTAGCAGTTTGGGGTCAGGTAGCTCACCGGCTGGAATAGCCGCGCTGCTGGCAGCCTGAATTTTGGCGTCTTGTGCGGTCAGCGACGGCGCATTGTTTTCGGCCAGCCGCAACGCTTCATCGAGTGTCAATGCGGCAGCGAGGCTCGGCAATGCCAGTACGCTTGCCGCCAGACCGGCCACAAGGGACCAACCTGTGCAATAGCACTTGGGGTTCATGTTTACGATTCCTGTGATCATCCACCGCACGCGTCAAAAGACATGCGCGCAGCTAGTCCATCCCGCTAACGCGGAATGAGGCTCAGTGTGGGACAGGAATCAAACGCGAGGGGGTCGCCATACCCCGGATGGGGTCTGAAAAGGTAGGGAATCGCTGAGGAAGAAAAGCGCTACGGGGCTGAATATGGTTACCGGAGGCTTGAAGATCGAGACTTGCAGCATGCTGCCCGTCTTGCATTCTTGGCCCGGCTTACAAGGTTTGCCGTGCTCGGTAGGGCTTTTCATGTCGTTACAGCAGTCCATGCCCATGTCATCCATCATCGCCATGCCCATTGCCTTCATTGGGCACGGTTCTGTTGGTGCCTGAACACCCGCCATCCCGCTGAGGGGAAGCGCCAGGCTGATCAAGAAGATGAGGCAAAACCGCAGATAGCGTTTCATGGGCTGGAGTGTAGTCGCTGCAAATGGCTCTTACAATTGGATGAATGTTCTCAGCGGTCTATCGAAAGGCCCTAATCTAAGCGATATCACTGGACCTAAATTAAGCCAGCATTATCAGCGCGAAATTGAAGTGATTGACGAATTGCGTCCCGATTTATTTGTGCGCCGCTGTCTCGGGCTGAGCAGGAAACGCAACGCGCATTTCATCCACCATCGATTTGAGGATTTCTCGTAATGGTTGCTCTCTGCCCAGTTGCTTCGACCACTCATGGATATGCAGCTCGAAATTGAATTTTTGGGTCATCCGCTCAGAATCAGCTTGTTTAGCCTTCTCCAAGGCTTCTACTAAACGAATTTTTTTGCTTGCTACCAGACTAATCAGCTCTTCAAATTCATGAATCGTGAGGAAGTAAATATTTTCGACGGGGATCAAATGTTGCTCAGCATATGTGGATCGAATTTTTTCGAGCACTGCATCTCCTACAACGGCTGCGAAAGTAACTCCGTTCCCGATGTACAGATCTTTGTATGTAACAGCCAGAAGGTAGGTAGAGGAGCGCTGACGAATCACGGGATGATCACCGCCCATCGAAGCGATTCGAGCAGCAACCTCATGCCCTTGTTCGAAAGCTTTAATCAAGGACGTTTGGGTCGCTCGACGAACATCCCCCCGTTGAAACGCAACCATACCCCGCTGCGCCATTTCCACACCTTTGGCGTCGATCAGCACATTCGAATCACCATCAGCAACAATGAAATCGACGACTTTCCCTTGACCAGGCAGGACCAGATTCAATTCGCTCTCATTGGCTGCCGGGAGCCCTGACTTGCTCAACCAGTCGCCTACATATTTTTCAAACGACTTTCCAAAAGCGTTATTGAACCCGTCTACGTCAGCTCGCTTGAGGTAGTCGTAGATGAAGTGTCCCAAGGATCGCTCAAGAACATGAGGGGACACACACAAATATTCGGAGCGAACCTTGATGAATGGGAATTTTAGGAAGGGCGTTTGCTGCAAATACTCGTTCGGGTGGCGTCCGTCCTTGTCTACCTCTTCTAAGGTGCGATGCAAATCTCCAACTGCGACAGAAATGGTACGTAGATAGGCGTCAACAGCCATCGGTGTAAAGGCTGGACAGAGACCAAAAAGAGTGGCTCGCTGAAGTACAGGACCACTTTTCTTCGTGCTAGCAAGGACCGCAAAAGAAAGACGCAGAAAGTCCTGTATGGAAACCCCGGTGCCATTCAGGAAACGAGTTTTGAAATAATGATTTTCCGGGACTTTTGCGAACAAAAGCTCCTGACGAGCAATATCAACCAAGCCGCCCTCTGTCTGATGAAAAAACTGCTGGTAGGCCACCGCCCGGAAAAAAAGCCGTACGTCATCATACTCATCGGGCATGCTCCCGGTCTCGGTCAGGTCGAGAACCTTCTGTAACAGGTCGATCATCTCCTTCTGAGAAATTGGTGGCCGCCCCAGCGGGTTATTGGCCAACGGATCGAGAAAGGTCCACTTAATAAGCAGCATGATCAACCATGGCTGCTTCGATGCTTGCTCAAAGTGATCTTTGGCGGGAGCGTATAGATACTCCAATACGGCCCCCAAAATGCTCAACGCATCATAACGTCGAATAACGCCTTGAATTGCCCTAAATCCCTCATCGAAACTGTGCGCTCGGATTGGTGGCTTTGCCATGAAAGAAGCATCCTTGTTTATTGCAAATGACTGATGTTCGCATCAGCACAGAGCACAGCAGTATAGATTTCAACTCTGGGATTGGGACTGTCACACCGAGCTAAGAAATGATTGAAGTCCAAAGCACGCCTACGTCACTCACCCATAGGACTATAGGAGTACCGGTACAAATCAATAACAATCCGCCAGCGGTGCGGCAATCACGGTCGCCAACGAGTTACCACCGTTGAAGATGTCCAAGGCCTTGGGCACTTGTTTGGCAGTTCATACAGAAGGCAAAAACCGCCCTGGTCGTTGAGCATCAATACACTCAACGACTAGGGAGCCAATCATTTGAAGGTGAATCCTTTTATTGACCTGCTTGCAGCTTCAGTACTTCCTGCGCAGTCACAGGGTTGCCGGCAATTCCCCAATCTCCGCTCTTAATCTCTTCGAAGATGACCCAAGTAAGGGCGCGCATGTTTTCGCCTTCCACCGACACCATGGCGTCAGTCACTTTGCGTATAACCTCAGCTTTTTGCTCGTCGGTAAAAACGCCTTCAATGCCTCTGATACTCACGAGTGGCATGGTGTGCTCCTGAATGTTTGAAAAGGAATGTCAGGCTGTGGCCGCTGCATATTCCGGATAGTCGGTGTAACCCTTATCAATCGAATCGCTGACGCCGTAGTAGGTCGTGCGATCGCCCTCGGCCAATGGCCAACCGTTCTGCATACGCTCTACCAGATCAGGGTTGGCAATGTAGGCGGTGCCGAAAGCGATCAGGTCGAGTTCACCTTTGGCCAGTTCAGACTCTGCGATCTCTTTGGTGAAGCCGCCGGCAGCCATCAAGGTGCCTTTGTAGGCTTCGCGGAATGCAGCGCCGAAACCCGGAGGTGTTTGCGCGGCGACGATGGTCGGTTGGTAGTTCAAGTGAACGAACGCCAGTTCGCGGTCATTGAGCGCAGCCGCCATGCTCATCCAGGTTTCTTCTTCGCCTTCGTACACACCGAAGTCATACAGGCGGCCAAACGGCGAGAACCGTACACCAATCTTCGAGCTACCGATTTCGGCAGCAATTGCGTCAATGGTTTCCAGCAGGAATCGCTGGCGATTGGCGATGGAGCCACCGTACTGGTCGGTGCGAGTGTTCAAGGAGCTGCTAAGGAACTGATCGAACAGGAAGCCGTTGGCGGCCATGATTTCGATACCGTCAAAACCGGCGTCCATCGCCATGCGCGCAGATTTCACGAAGTCCGCGATGATGCGTTTCACTTCGTTAGTTTCCAATGCACGTGGTGCGCTGGGTTGAACCGGGCCGGATTTGCCAGGCTCGATCCAGGCATACACCGTGGTATCAACCGCAGGCACCGTACCCGAGGAGACCGGCACCATGCCATGCATCGAGAGATGGGACATGCGGCCTACGTGCCAGAGCTGCGCAAAAATCTTCCCGCCCTTGGCATGCACGGCGTCGGTGACTTTGCGCCAGCCTGGCAAGTGTTCATTAGCGTAAATGCCCGGGGTGTAAAGATAGCCGCGAGCCTCATCGGAAATCGGCAGGCCTTCAGTGATCAGTAAGCCGGCGGAAGCACGTTGTGCGTAATACATCGCGTTGGACTCATTTGGAATGTTATCCAGAGTTCGGGTGCGAGTCATTGGCGCCATAACGACACGGTTCTTCAGCGCAGAGCCGGACAGATCGTAAGGGGTGAACAGCTTATTCATGATTAATCTCAACGTCGTTGACGGGTAGAAGGTCGGCGCTTGATTTAGGATTTGTCGAACGCGTCGAGCACGTGAGTGCTGTAAACCAATGCGGCACCGGCATTCATGTTGATTGCTACGCCCAGTGCTTCAGCCACTTCTTCACTGGTGACTCCGAGTTTCTTTGCCTCTGCGGCGTGAAAGGCGATGCAACCGTCGCAACGGGTGGTCACGGCCACGGCCAAGGAGATCAGCTCGCGGGTCTTTGCGTCCAGATGATTGGTTTTGCCACCGGCAGCGCCGAGCGAAGCCATGCCTTTCATAGTTTCCGGCGTAAGGCCGTTGAGTTCAACCAGACGAGTGTTGATGTCTTTGCGGGTTTGCTTCCAATCTTGCATGGGGATTCTCACAGGGATATGGATGGTGGTAGTTGGAGTGATATTTGAAACTTGTCAACAAGCTACCATCCAGTTGGTAGGCATACAACGCAATGGTGATGATTTTTACTATTAATGCAAATTAAGGTATTGGTAGACACGCCCTTAAACACTGGGAAAATCGCTTCGAGGACATTGACCGAGCCGTTGATTGCCAGCGCCGCTTGCTGACACGCATCGTCGACACTCTCCTCCTGCACGGTCGACGCTGCTCGCCGTGCGGTTGGAACTGGGTCCAGTGCTGGGCTATCTACTGGGCGGCTGCCTGATCGGCCGATGGGACCTGAAGCTGGTAACGGATGTGGTATCCATCCTGCATTTTGCTGAAATCGGCGTGGTCCTGATGCTGTTCATCATTGGCCTCGAACTTGATCCCAAGCGCCTATGCGCCATGCGCCGCATGGTGTTCGGTGGCGGTGCGCTGCAAATGCTGGCATGTGGTTTGCCAATTGCCGTGTTTTGCGCCCCACTGGGCCCGAACTGGACAGCGGCGCTGTTGGTGGGTTTGACATCCAATGCGACCGCCATGCAGGCCATGAACGAGCGCAACATGATCCCGACCGTCGTGGGTCGCAGCAGCTTCGCCGTGCTGTTGTTCAGGACATCGCGGCGATTCCGCTGGTCGCGATAATTCCACTGTTGGCCGCAAATGCAACCTGCAACTGATCGATGAAGGAGGAGGCTCGATTAACGGGCCTCTTCCAACACCGCCAGTATTACTTTCTTCAGGGCTGTGACTGAACGAGATCCAGGCATGACCCGCAAAAGCCGGCCGTGGTGGAACACCGCCAAGGAAGGCACCGCGCGAATGCCATATATCTGCGCGATCGTCGGCGACACCGCTACGTCTATCTTTCCAAAAACTGCCAAGGAGTGAAGCTTTTCTTCCAAGGCATGAAAAACCGGCTTCATCTCCTGACAAGGCTTGCACCAGGACGCTGAAAACACCACAACACTGCTGCCTTTGGCAACAAAGCGGGCGAACTGTGGAGCGCTTAACTCAACGATTCGGCTCATCGGGACCTCATGTTCAAGGCTAAGCGAAGGCGGCACTACTGAGTGCCGCACAACCGCTGGCCATCAAATTTTGCAGCCATCGATACCACAGACCTGGCCGGTGAACGGGTCACCCTCGACCTCTGTCTTCGCCTGCATTTTATTCAGCGCTTCGAGAAAAACGGCCTCAGGCTGAGCGCCCGACAGCGAGAACTCGTTGTTGAATACGAACATCGGCACGCCAGCCCCCAATTGCGCGGCGAAATGCTCATCCTCTTCCATCTCTACGCGCAGTTCTACGGATGACCATGCCAGTCGAATTGATTCCTCCGATACACCCACCGCCCGTGCTATCGCCTCCAGACTGGACCGATCAAAGAGCGACTTGCCGTGGGTGGTGCTTTGCTCATACAACGCCTCCACGAGACGCTGCTTCACTACCGGGTCTAAAACCGCTTTGACCAGAACATGGGCGTCCGCTGTGTCGCCGAAAAGCATGGTATCAAAGCGATAATCAACGCCATCGGCCAGAGCGTATTTGAGCACTGTGCTCATCATCGCCTCAGCGGTGTCCACGTTACCGAGCTTGCGTTTAAGGGCTGCGAGCATTGGCTCCGCCGCATGATTTGCCGCCAGACGATAGGCGCGTACGTTTATCTGTACAGCGTCTTTTTCAGCAAAGTGATCGAGCGCTTTCTCAAAACGACGCTTGGCAATCCAGCACCAGGGGCAAACAAAATCAGACCAGATGTCGACTACGTATTTTTTCGAAGCGGTTTGCATAACTCATCCTGCGCGAAGAAATGAAGACGGCTTTGCCAGAGTTTCAAGCACGTGGTTGAAGCCAGCCAAAGGGTCGATTGATCGGCCTAATGTCCAATCGATGAGGCTTGCGCCCTCCAGCGTGCTCAGCAGCATGAAGGCGTACTCCTCAACGGGTTTGTCCAACGACCAGTTGTGCTGCCGGACTGCGTCATTAAGGGTGCTTTGGAGCCAGTCAAGCTGGGACTCAAAGAACTCCCGAGTGAGTCCTTGTAGCGATAATGGCAATGCGGCCATTTCCGCCGCTAACGCACCGCACAATGGCAACAACCGCTCATTGGCGCTGATAATGAAAAGCCCGGAAAAATCATGAAGCCGAAGCAGCGGATCGGCATGCATGGCTTCGATTGAACCAAGCGTCTCTCTGAAGCGATTGATGTAATCCTTGATCAGCTCGGCGCCCAGGCATTCCTTGGTCGGGAAGTGGTGGTGAATACTGGCTTTTCTGATGCCGATCTGCGCCGCGAGATCGGCGTAACTGAACGCTGAATAGCCTTTGGAGCGCATCTGTGTTTCCGCGACATTCAACAGTGCGGCTTTTGTCGTGATAGACATTGAAGACTCCTTCGGCCAGCATTCAGCCGCTTTTCAGCTAGGGCTGCGATACTGTGAAAGCGCCCCCGAGGAGGGCACTTCCATCACGCTGCGCTTGCCACTGTAGTCAGGCACGTACAGCCATGATCCCGGCATCCACGTCCCAGATGGCGCCTGTCACCCAAGATGTCTTGTCCGACAGCAGGAACAGGATGGTGTTGGCGACGTCTTCGGGAACACCGACTCGTCCCAGCGGGTGGAAATCGTTCAGCGACTTCATCGCTTCCGGGATCGCTTCCTTGTCCATGAACCCCTCGTAAATCGAGGTGTGAACAATGCCTGGCGACACCGCATTGACGCGGATACCTGAGTGAGCCAACTCAATTGCCAAGTTTCGCGTCAATGCATGCAAGCCCGCCTTGGCCATGGAGTAGGCGGAAGCAGGTGAACCGGCCAATGCAGCCTGTGCACCGATGGATCCGACATTAACGATTGCCCCTTCGCGCTTGGCAGCGAGCATGTTCTTGACCACGGCCTGGGTGATGAAAAAGGTCGCGCGGTTGAGCGACAGGTACATGTCGTACTCGGCTTCGTCATGCTCGGTGAACGGCTTAGGAATAAAGATCCCGGCCGAGTTCACCATCAGGCTGATGTCGCTGTGCTTGGCGTTGATTTCCTGGCGAACGAAGTTCATGCCTTCTTCAGTCATCAGGTTGGCCACGATCACCGACACTGGCCCCAACGGGCTCAGCTCGTTACGAACGGCGTCCGCCTTATCTTGCTTGCTGCCGGTGAGCACTACGCTACCGCCTGCCTTGAGCACCATGCGCGCCGTTTCCAGGCCCATGCCACTGGTGCCGCCGACGACCAACAGTTTCTTGCCTTTAAAAAAATCGTTCATTACAGACTCCTGGTATCCAGATTTCATAAGGGGCGGCACCAAGGCAGCTCTCCGCCCGGTGCACGCAAGATTTGAATGTCGATGAATAAGGCTAATCAGCCCTCAAGTACTTCGAGGGTCGGCACCATGCGGATAGCTTTCGAGAAGTTGGCGTAGTTGACCGAGGTTTTGAGCACCACGTTGTGAAGCTCTTCAACGCGTTCACGGGAGGCGTCGGTGTGCAGGCGAATCACGACACTCACTTGGTCGTAGCCCGGGTTGACGCTTTCGTCGATGCCCAGAAATCCACGCAGGTCGAGGGTGCCGTCAGTCTCGATTTCCAGGCTGTGAATCTTGATGCCCATCATAGCGGCATTGGCGGCATAACCGACCGACATACAGGCGTTGAGAGCGGCCATCAGCAGTTCCTGCGGGTTAGGCGCGGTGTTCTGCCCCAGCAGTTCGTTCGGCTCATCGGCGACGATTTCGAAATCCCGCGAGTAGGTCTCACCGGCGAGGCTGTAGCGGCTGACCTTCGCCACAGAACGGGTCTGCCCTTTCCACTCGGTCTTCACGTTAAAGCTTGCATGGCGCTTGGTCGCATCCTCAGCAACGCCTTGGGCAAACTGCTGGAGTGCGGCGACATCGATACCATTCAGGTTGTTGCTCATGTGTTCGTTCCTCTTCGGATGGACCGGTGTTTGTCCCGGAAGAAAAACAAGCCTACCAACTAGTTGGTAGCACATCAATAGATTATTTTCTTATAGCCAGCCGTCGAGAAAATCGGCCTCCATGAAAATTTCAGGAATAGTCAGCGCTGTGATAACCATGCAGTTGTTGCTGCTTCATCTCAGCTTTCGTTCACTGCCGGAGGTTTAGAGGAATAGACGCCTACTGTGCGAATGCTAGACGCGACGTAGCCTCGTGCGATCGAGTACCCGGAAAAGACTTCAAAGGATCTGAGCTAAGCGGCTGAAACCACTTGTGAGGCGGGAAAACGGACCGTGCTGGTAACGGCATCGGTCGTTTTAAGAAGCAGAAAAAGGTGATCGAAGTCAATGAGGCGCTTCGGCAACCCGAAGTCCATCTAAAATGAAATCAAATCCGGACGACTGTTCATAATTGTCGTTAAGCGCCCAAGATACAAAGCTGCCGCCTTCCAGCGTATTCAAGATAAACCTGGCAACCTTTACGCTGTCCAGCTCGGCTTTGAGTTCCCCTGCCTCTTGACCTAAAGCGATATTGGCCTGAAGCCAGTTGAGATGGATTTCGAAAAAGTCCCGCGTCATTTCCTTCAGGCTTTCCGGCAAGGCCAGCAACTCCGCCGCCAGGGCGCCGCAGAGCGGAAGCATTGCGTTTTCACTGCTTTGCGCGAACATCACGGCGAAGGCATTGAGCCGATCGATAATGCCGGTATTTTCATCATTGATGCGTTCCAACTGATTCTTGAACCGGAACAGATAACTCTCAACGATGGCAATCGCCAGACTTTCTTTGGTGGGAAAGTGATGGTGAATACTCGCCTTCTTGATGCCGATGTCTTCTGCCAGATCGGCATAGCTGAAGGCTGCATAGCCCATGGTACGCAACAGAATCTCAGCACTGGCAAGGAGGTCGGAACGTGTACTCATAATGCCCTTTCCAAATTTATCAATGCAGCATCATAAATTAGTACTTCTAGGTAAGACAGCATTCGGATTGCACACCTCTGAACCATCCGCCACAACGCATTAACTCTTCTCTAGGTGGTGCCATGTCTGACTCATTTTGCAGACCCTATCTGAATCCGCGTACCGGCCCTTCAGCTGTAGCCAGGCTCGCCGGCAATTCTGGCGCCTTTTTGCTCTAATCGGCACGAGGCAGAGTTTCGTCGGGAGAGCAATGTGCCTGCTGGTGGGTGCTGAGGCAAAGGAGCATCCGTAAATAGGCCCATCGCGAAAGGCAGCAATCGGCTGAGGATTCAACCGGTCGACGCACGCACGGGTATTCTGCCGAATACAACAAGTCCGCCAATGCGGGCTCCCTTGGTAATTTTTTACATCTCGACCTGCGTACCCAGCTCTATCACCCGATTCAACGGCAACTTGAAGTATTTCAGGTTGCTATTGGCGTTCTTGAGCAAAAATGCGAACAGGCTTTCTCGCCAACGGGCCATACCCATGCGTTTGGTGGGGATCACCGTCTCCCGGCTGAGGAAATAGGTCGTGCGCATCGGACTGAAATCCAGCTCAGGCAAGTGACAGAGACTCAACGCCAGGGGGACATCCGGCTCCTCGATAAAACCAAAATGCAGACTGACCCGGAAGAAGCCTTCACCATAGGCTTCAACCTCGAACCGTCGTTCAACACTCACGCGAGGGCTCTCTTCAGACACTACGGTGAGCAATACCACTTGCTCATGCAAAACCTGGTTATGCAGCAGGTTGTGCAGCAGCGCATGAGGAACAGCATCGGCCCTGGCCGTCAGAAACACCGCCGTGCCCTGTACGCGATGGGGAGGTTGCGTACGGATGCTGCCGATGAATAGCGGCAGAGGCAACGCGGTCTCATCCAGCCGTTCAACAATAATCTTCCTGCCCCGTTTCCACGTGGTCATCAAGATGAACAGGCCAATGCCGGCAATCACCGGGAACGCACCGCCTTGAAAAATCTTTGGTGCATTGGCCGCGAAATACAGACCGTCTACCAGCAAAAATCCGAGCAGCATCGGGACGGCCAGCCAGCGCGGCGTTTTCCATAGGAGCAGGACGACAGCCGAGGACAAGATTGTCGTGATCAACATGGTTCCCGTCACCGCGACGCCATAAGCGGCGGCCAAGGCACTGGATGACTCGAAACCAATCACCAGCAGCACGACACCGACCATCAACGCCCAGTTAACCGTGCCGATGTAGATCTGCCCCTGCTCCTGGCTGGAGGTATGCTGGATAAACATGCGAGGGACGTAACCCAGTTGAATGGCCTGGCGGGTCAGAGAGAAAGCACCGGAAATCACTGCTTGAGAAGCGATGATGGTGGCCAGAGTGGAGAGCGCGACCATCGGCAACAGTGCCCAATCAGGTGCTAGCAGATAGAACGGATTGCGCACAGCCTCCGGGCTCTCCAGGATCAAGGCACCCTGGCCAAAATAATTGAGTACCAGCCCCGGCAACACCAAAATGAACCATGCACGAGAAATCGGTTTGCGACCAAAGTGGCCCATGTCGGCATACAGGGCTTCAGCACCCGTCAATGCCAACACGACAGCGCCCAAAATCGCCACACCCATTCCCGGATGAACAACAAAGAACTGCATTGCCCAAGCAGGATTAAGCGCTTGCAGCACTTCGGGACGCTGCAAAATACCGTAGATCCCAAGGGCACCTAACACCACAAACCACAGCACCATGACCGGGCCAAACAGGATGCCGATTCGAGCCGTGCCATGTTTCTGTATCAAGAACAGCGCGACCAGCACGATCACCGACAAGGGCACAACCCAGTGCTCTATTCCGTCAAACGCCAGCTGTAGCCCTTCAACCGCAGAGAGCACCGAAATAGCCGGGGTGATCATGCTGTCCCCGTAAAAAAGTGCCGCACCGAACAGACCGAGCAGAACCAGTACCTTGCTCATGTGCGGATAAGGCGCTGCTGCGCGTCGGGCTAACGCCGTCAACGCCATGATGCCGCCCTCACCCTGGTTATTGGCACGCAGGATGAACAGTACGTATTTGATCGAGACTACCCAGATTAGTGACCAGAAGATCAACGACAGAATGCCGAGTACTCCATCGTGATTTACCTGAACTCCGTAGTGGCCGGAAAACACTTCTTTCAGCGTGTAGAGGGGGCTGGTGCCAATGTCACCGTAAACCACCCCGACAGCAGCGACGAGCAAGCCCACGCCTGAGGTTTTGGATGGGGAGTCTTCGTTTGCAACGGTCGCTGGCTCACTCAAGGGGCGCTTCTCTCAATTAGCGGGGAGTCACTGCACGCCATCCTTGGGCAATACATTTTTCCAGGGCCATCGGAAAAGCAAGGCGCATGGACGATCTAAAAAATCGCGGCCAGTATCGTTGCGGGCAAAAACACCTACCGTAAAGAAATCGTAAAAATATTACGGCAGATATCCGTTCAAACGATTGCTTAGAGGGTGACTCTTTTTGATCCCAGCCACGGCCTGGCACTACTGCGAGCAAAATGGATGAGATAGATCAGACGCTTGTGAACAACTTCACATCGCCTCGGCATGCCTCGGCAACCCGATAGAAATCAGTGCGGCGAGCAGCACGAAGGTGCTCGATATCCATAAGCACGCCCCCAGCCCATACACCTGATAAACCCAGCCGGAGAGCACCGTGCCGATCAGTCGTCCCATAGCGTTCGACATGTAATAAAACCCCACGTCCAGCGAAACGCCGTCTTCCTTGGCGTAGGACACGATCAGATAGCTGTGCAGCGACGAATTCACCGCGAACAGCGCGCCAAAGACCATTAAACCGCCGAGCAGCACCATCTGCTGCGACAAACCAGTGTTCAGCCCGAGAGCGATCGCCGCAGGCAAGCCTGCCAGTGCAAGTGCCCACACAAATGCCGCACGACCATCCGGTACGTGCCCACGTTTCTTGCCGGTGATGTTGGGCGCGAAGGATTGCACGATGCCGTAGCCAATCACCCAGGCAGCGAGGAAGCCGCCAACCTCCCAGAAGTCCCAGCCGAAGACACTACTCAGGTACACCGGCAAGGCCACCACAAACCAGACATCGCGGGCGCCGAACAGGAACATTCGGGCCGCTGAGAGGATATTGATCGCCCGACTCTTGGACAGGATGTCGCGAAATTTTGGCTTGGCTTTGGCCTTGCCCAGGTCCTTCTTCAACAGAATCAAGCTGCTGATCCAGATCAGCGCCAGGACACCCGCCATGGCCAGCAAGGCGCCTTTGAAGCCGATCAAGGCCAGCAAGGCTCCGCCAAGAAAGAAGCCGACACCCTTGAGTGCGTTCTTCGAGCCGGTGAGGATCGCCACCCACTTGTAGAGCTTGCCCTGCTGCCCATCCGGAACCAGAAGCTTGATGGAGCTTTTGGCACTCATCTTGTTCAGGTCTTTGGCAATTCCCGACAGCGCCTGGGCCCCCATCACCCAAGGGATGGTTAGCCAGGCTACCGGAACCGTCAGCATCAACAGCGCCGCGACCTGGATGCCCAGCCCGATGTTCATGGTTCGGTTCAGCCCCAGCCGGGCGCCGAGGTAGCCACCCACCAGGTTGGTGATCACGCCAAAAAGCTCGTAGAACAGGAACAATGCGGCGATTTGCAGTGGGCTGTAGCCCAACGCGTGAAAGTGCAGCACCACCAACATGCGCAACGCGCCGTCGGTGAGGGTGAAGGCCCAGTAGTTGCCCGTGACGAGCAGGTACTGCCGCACTTCCGGAGCGAGGGCTGACAACGCTTTCATGACCGCTCCTTAGACTGCCAGACCGACCATTTTGGCCAGCTCGACGGTACGGTTCGCATAGCCCCATTCGTTGTCGTACCAGGCATAGAGTTTGACTTGGGTGCCATTGATGACCATGGTCGACAACGCATCAATGATCGATGAGCGCGGGTCGGTACGGTAGTCGATGGACACCAGCGGGCGCTCCTCGAAACCGAGGATGTCTTTCAGCTCATTCTCGGAAGCGTCCTTGAGGAACTGGTTCACTTCTTCAACAGTGGTGGCACGCTCGACCTCGAAGACACAATCGGTCAGCGAAGCATTGGCCAGCGGCACGCGTACGGCGTGACCATTCAGGCGCCCACGCAACTCCGGGAAGATTTCGGCAATGGCGGTGGCCGATCCGGTACTGGTTGGGATCAGGCTCATGCCGGAAGCACGCGCACGGCGCAGATCCTTGTGCGGCTGGTCGAGAATGCTTTGGGTGTTGGTCAGGTCGTGGATGGTGGTGATCGAACCATGACGAATGCCCAGTTTTTCGTGGATCACTTTCACCACTGGCGCCAGACAGTTGGTGGTGCAAGAAGCGGCGGTGACGATGCGATGTTCCGCTGCATTGAACAGCTGATGATTGACGCCCATGACGATGTTCAGCGCGCCTTTTTCCTTCACCGGAGCGCTGACCACCACGCGCTTCACGCCTTGGTCGAGGTAAGCCTGAAGCACCGCGACGGTCTTCATCTTGCCGCTGGCTTCAATCACCAGATCGCAGCCCGACCAATCAGTGTCGGCAATCGCCTTGTTGGCCGTTACCTTGATTCGTTTGCTGTCGATGACGATGCTGTCTCCCTCCGAGTCGGCCGAGTAATTCCAACGGCCATGTACCGAGTCGAAGTTCAGCAGGTGCGCATGAGTCGCCGCGTCACCTGCCGGATCGTTGATCTGCACGAACTCAAACTCTGGCCAGCTCCAGGCTGCTCGCAGAGCGAGGCGACCGATCCGACCAAAACCATTGATGCCAACTTTGATAGCCATGTTGTTGTGCTCTGTATTTGTTGTCAGTAGGAGTTCGACTGGGTGTCGAACTGGCCGATGTATTCGATATGGGCAGGATGCTGAATTGCGCGCGGACGCAACGACTGAACATCGCGGATGGCATCGCTGAATGGCACACCGCTCTCGATCAACAGTTGAGCGGCGACCAAACCGGTACGGCCCGAGCCGCCCTTGCAATGAATGGCGATGGTTTTCCCTTCGGTCAGCAGCTGTTTGAGTCGCGGATGGTGTTGCGCCCATGCGGCTTTGAATGCTTCGCCAGGCGCTTGATCATCTTCTACTGGCAGGTGAAACCACTCGATGCCAAGCATCTGGCACTCTTCGGGCAGCAGGTCGATCTCGTTCTGGAGCAGCTCCTCGGTCGGCATCAGCGTCAGCAACGCCGATGCCCCCGCATCCTTGAGGGTTTGCAGCGCTTCGAATGGTCGGGTGCCCTTCGTGCCTGGGCACGGTGTGAAGATCAACTGGCCATTGAACTGTGCCAGGGGCAGTACGGAATATGGGTGTTGTTGCACGGTGAAAAATCCTCAGATGGAGCGCTGATTGACACGTTTCATGAGTTCTTCCGCTGACTCTTTGCGCTCGGAGTAACGATCAACCAGATAGTCCTGACGGTCGCGAAGCAACAGCGTGAATTTCACCAACTCTTCCATCACATCAACGACACGGTCGTAGAAGGGAGAAGGTTTCATCCGGCCGTTGTCGTCGAATTCCATATAAGCCTTCGGCACGGAGGATTGGTTGGGGATGGTGAACATGCGCATCCAACGTCCCAGCACTCGCAGCTGATTGACCACGTTGAACGACTGCGAGCCACCGCACACCTGCATGACGGCGAGGGTTTTGCCCTGGGTCGGGCGTACCGCACCCATCGCGAGTGGCACCCAGTCGATCTGCGCTTTGAACACTGCGCTCATGGAACCGTGACGTTCTGGAGAGCACCAGACCTGCCCCTCGGACCACAGCATCAGCTCGCGCAGTTCCTTCACACGGGGATGATCGTCGGGAGCGTCGTCTGGCAGCGGCAAGCCTGACGGATTGAAAACCCGCGCCTCGGCGCCGAAGTGCTCCAGCAATCGAGCGGCTTCCTCGACCAGCAGGCGACTGAAGGAGCGCTCTCGGGTCGATCCGTACAGCAGCAAAATGCGTGGCTTATGGATAGAGGTCTTCTCGATGCCCAGCTTGTCAGTCGATGGGAGATCAACCAGTTCGGTATCGAGTTGGGGGATGTGGTCATCAAACATAGTCTTTGTCCTGCGCAACGGCGCTCTTGGATTCATCGAACCAGAGGCATTTCAACCAAAGGGCCACACCGACCAGAGAAATCAGTACCGGTACCTCCACCAGGGGACCAATCACCGTGGCAAAGGCGACCGGGGAAGCCAGGCCGAAGGTGGCAATGGCCACAGCAATCGCCAGTTCAAAGTTGTTGCTTGCGGCTGTGAAAGCCAGTGCGGTGGTGCGCGGATAGTCAGCCTTGAGCAGCTTGCCCATCCAGAAGCTGATGAAAAACATCACCACGAAGTAGATCGTCAGAGGGATCGCGATGCGCAATACATCCAATGGCAATTGCAGCACCGCGTCGCCCTTGAGGCTGAACATGGCTACGATGGTCAACAGCAGTGCCACAAGCGTCAGCGGGCTGATCTTCGGAATGAAACGGTCCTGAAACCAGGCTTCGCCTTTACGGGCGATGAGGATCTTGCGGGTCAGGGAGCCCGCCAGGAACGGCACACCCAGGTAGATCAGAACCGACTCGGCAATGCTGACGAAGTTGGTCTCAATCACACTGCCTTCCAGCCCGAACAGCGGCGGCAACAGCCCCAGGAACACCCAGGCATACACGCTGAAAAACAGGATCTGGAAGATGCTGTTGAACGCCACCAATCCGGCGACATATTGATTGTTGCCACCTGCGATCTGATTCCAGACCAGCACCATCGCGATGCAACGCGCCAATCCGATCAGGATCAGGCCCGTCATGTATTCCGGCTGGTCCCGCAAGAAGATGATCGCCAGTGCGAACATCAACACCGGGCCGATGACCCAGTTCTGGACCAAAGACAAAACGAGGATGCGCTTGTCCTTGAAGACTTCCGGCAGTTCCTCATAACGAACCTTGGCCAGAGGCGGATACATCATCACAATCAAGCCGATTGCGATGGGGACGTTGGTTGTGCCCACAGAAAGACTGTTGAGCCACTGCGGCCAGCCTTCGAACAGGCTCCCCAAACTAATGCCCAAGGCCATGGCGAGAAAAATCCACAGGGTCAGGTATCGGTCCAGGAAGGAAAGGCGGCTTTTACTCATGGTCATTGCTCCTGTGGTTACAGCGTGCCAATCAGGGCCAGCTCTGCCTTGAGCTGTTCGGTACTCAGTTGGGCAAGCGGTAAAGCCAAGAAAGCTTCAATACGGGTTTTGATCTGCTCCAAGGTGGCTTCAAAAGCCGCCTCGATCTCTTCTTGAGTCCCGTGGTATTCCGAAGGGTCAGCCAGCCCCCAGTGGGCCTTAACGGCCGGCCCAAAAAATACCGGGCAGGCTTCACCGGCAGCCTTGTCGCACACCGTGATGACGAAATCAGGTGCCAAGTTCACATGGACATCGCTGGACTTACTGAACAGCCCGAGCGTCGACATACCAGCGTCTTCCAACGTTTTGAGACTCAGCGGATGCACTTCGCCTTTGGGTTGACTGCCCGCGCTGTAGGCTTTCATGCCTTCCAGTGCCAAGTGATTGAAAACCGCCTCACAAAGGATGCTGCGACAGCTATTGGCAGTGCAGAGGAACAGGATTTTCATCGAGCGATCTCGTAGTCGAAGGCGGAATCAGGCGATTTTGCTTTCACAGCACACGGCTGCCCGTTCAGGACGGTCACCCATTTCATCAAGGCGTTTGGCATCAGGGCGCAACCAGTGCTTGTTGCTTTCCAGCACGGTGGTCAGCACTTGATGAACCCAATCAGGGAGATTCGGGTGCAGTCGGTAATACACCCATTGGCCTTGCCGACGGTCCGACAACAGGCCGCAAGTACGCAGCTGCGCCAGGTGCCTGGAAATTTTTGGCTGACTCTCGTTCAACGCGCAGGTCAGCTCGCAAACACAAAGCTCTCCTTCACGGGTGATGAGCATCATCGTGCGGACCCGAGTGTCGTCAGCCAGGCATTTGAAAACAGTGGTCGGTGTCAGATGGTCAGCCATATCGTTTTCTCAGTGTTTGTTTTTGACCAAGACGAACATCTTGATGCGCTCATGAATTTCGTGAAGGGTGTGACGGAAGGCATCGGGTTTGGTGCTGGTGACCGGGTCTTCAAAACTCCAGGCCAATGCCTCACCGGCTCCAGGTAAAGTCAGGCATTGCACTGCGGCTTTATCACACAAGATGATGACGTAATCGAAACGCTCACCACGGAACTCGTCTATCGACTTGCTACGCAATCCTTCGATGCTCACACCGATGTGTGAAAGCGCCTCAATGGTGCGCGGATCGACCTGAGTCGGAGTTGTGCCGGCGCTGAACGCCTCGAAATGCTCTGAGTCGGTATGCCTCAGCAACGCTTGGGCCAACTGGGAGCGTGCAGCGTTGGCGGTACAGACGAACAGGACACGGGCTTTGCTGGTCATTGAGAAGCCTCAGCTTATATACGCTTTAACGAATATATGTTTTTCCGCATACAAGTTAAAGGCTCAGCGGCAAATTAATCCATTAAAGGGATCGGACTCCGCCGACCACCTTCAATGAAAGCTCTGTATTAGGGCGTTATTCAGGTAAATCGCCTTCCGGGTCTCTTCAAATATCTGCGGCGGCGCATATATGGCCTCTGTAATTAATCTGTCACTCACGCAGAAATAGGTCGATCCTTGGTTCAAGGACTACCTGGACATGCAGAAGAAATAAGAAGGTCGCCCCTGACCCGCCCCGGTCATCGAGGGCGGGTTAGGTGGCTGCGCACGCTAGATCGGGTCTTGGCACATCTGATCGGGTCGGCGAAACAACGCAGCCATCCGGGCTGGTTGTCGATCCCGAGTGACGCCAAATGGCCAGAAGCAGCTCTTTATGCCTAGGCGCGCGTTGCTCGTCGCTGCACCTGGCATCAACTGGGTTGATCGACGACCTTAATCTGCGTCAGCCCTACCAGCCCAGCCTGCTCTAAAATCTCCTCCGGCGTTGCGTCCGCAGTGGGCATGATCAGGCTGTTCTCTCCATCCCCAAAATGCAGCTGTAGCAGGTGCATCGCCGCCTCATGGACGGGCAGTTGAGGCTGCTTGAATTCGAAGATGTAAGTGCGGGGCTCGCCGTTGAACAGGTATTCCAGGGTGTAGTTGCGCATGGTGGGATCCTCGTAATAGGAGGGAAGTACTGCGCTGGAACGCTCATCGATGCGTGAGATCAGCAACAGTTCACTGACCATTTCAGCCTGAGCCAGCGGCATGATCCGCACGCCCGGCACCGTCAGACGGGTCATCGTTTCAGGCACGATGCTTAAACCGATACCCGCTGCAACCAGTCCCGGGTTGCTCATCAGAGAAGGCACATACATGATGTTCCCAGGGTGCAGTTGATTTTGTCGGCATGCCTGAAGCGTGTGCGACGTCAAACCGATGCCAGCGGTGTCCTGTAGAAAAACGAACTTCTCATGCCGCAGCATCGCATGGCCAGGTTGCTCAGGCCGGACACCATTTTGTACCCGAAAATGATGCATCGACGTTCTTGCGCAATGCCTCAACCAATAGCGTAAACGCGGGAGACTGCTGACGTCGGCTGGGGAAATAAAGATGGTATCCCGCAAAAAATGGGCACCACTCATCAAGCACCTGAACAAGCTGACCGGATCGCAGTTGTTCCTGCGCAACGTCCTCAAATATAAATGCCAGGCCGAAACCTTCTACCGCCGCTTGTTGCGCCAGGCGCATGTTGTTGAACGTCAGCGGGCCATCAACCCGTACATTCAAGTCACGTCCTTCGGTAATCGCCGCACTCGCGAGCGCACCGCGCTGACCAGATCATGGGTCGCACCCGGGTGAAGCAACTAAGCCCGCTGTTCGATGCCCCCCGGTACGCGGAGCAGTTCATCGAACTTGCCCGCAGGTCCGGCAAATGCCGCGACATGCGGATCAGGGCAAAGCGGACACTGGTGGACGCCCAGGGCGAACCGATCATCAATCCGAAAACGAAAGCGCCAAAGGTTGGGTTTACGGAATGGCCGCCGAAACAAGAAACGCAGGCCGCCTGCCCCATCCTCACTTATTGTGCGGAGTACTGTTTTCAGGCAAAAGGAGCAGGCCCAAGAGTCAAGTCGATGTCTAGCCTCGCCAATGCTCTACCGCGGGCTAACGCCTCTTCGAAGCTGTTGTACTTGGCATTTTCACGGATTGCTTCAACCCGCCTTTCTTTGATCTCAACAGCGATTCTAAGCCCTGTTGGCACAGAATCACTGTCGCTACCCCATTCGAAATCAATCGTCGCTTTAACGCCTCGATGCTCATAGTCAACTGGGTACGGCCTATCCACTAACACCATTTCACTCTCCTTGATCCGGCGTCATGCCGGGCCATCAAGCAATAGCCCACTTCAACGAATCACGCCAGCTGGCGAGGATCCAAACAATTCGAGGGCAAGGCTGTCGACCAGATTACTATCCGGATGATCGCCGAAATGCTGGACGCCATCACGCCACGCTCGGCTAACCAGTCCCGGGCCCTGCTAATCGACATTTTCAACCACGCCGCGGCGAAAGGGCTGTGTCCGGACAACCCGGCGGCAGCACCGTCAACCGTATCGAGAAGAAACAACGCAAGCGCCACACCGTCGAGGGCCTGAAAGCCATTCGGGAGAAGTCGCCGGCCTGGCTGCAGAACGCAATCGACCTGGCCTTGATCACGGCTCAACGCCGCACAGACATCCTCGATATGCGCTTCGACGGCAGTCGGGAGGGTTTCCTGTACGTGGTGCAAAAGAAGACGGCCAAGGCCAGTGACGCGGCGTGGATTCGCTTTCGGGTGACGCCAGAGCTACAGGCGGTCATCAGTCGGTGCCGTGACGATGTCGTCTCGCCGTACCTGGTGCACCGCAAGCCGGATCGCCTGAAACAGAAGCAGGCGCAGACCAAGGACCACTGGACGAAGGTTGAAGAGAGGTATTTGACGCGAGCATTCAAGGACGCCCGAGAGGCGGCGGAATGCTACAAGGGATGGAAGGAAGAGGAGATACCGGGCTTCCACGAAGTGCGAGCGCTGTCACTGCACTTGTACAAGAAAGCCGGTAAGGATGGGCAGAAAATTGCGGGGCATGCGAGCGAGGGCATGACCAAAAACTACCAGCGGGACCACGAGGAAATCGTGTGGTCCGAGGCAATTCCGGACCTGAATATCAGCGAAATTACCGGGTAGTTTTGCGCCAGTTTTGCGCGGGTTTTTGCGCAAGCCTGAAACGAGAATGGGGATCAAGCAGCAAAGTGCTTGATCCCCTTACAAAATATGGTCGGGACGGAGTGATTCGAACACTCGCCCCCTAGCACCCCATCTCCTTTTTCATACTTCTTGAAAGCTTCGAAAATTTTACTCTGGATTTTTCTAAGCCAGTATTTGCTTGAGCTCCAGCGGTGTTCTGCTCTACGAAAGTCCAGGAACGTCCATCAAGAGCCGACGTTTTTGTGGGGGGAAAAGTAGGGGAAACCCATTTCATGGCCAAAATCACCATCACAGAACTCGAGTCGCTGACCGCCAACGATGCCGGCCGGTTCCTCAGGGAGGATGGCAATTTGGCCGGTCGAATCTCGGTCCGTAAGGACGGTGTTTCGGTCAGCTTTTTCTATCGGTGGGGCGACCAGAACAAAGAGTACTTCTGCGGGTCCTGGCCGCGCAAAATCCCTGATGGACATCCGCAAGGCACGCAACCAGGCCCACGCGCTTAATACAGATGACGTGACTAATGGTGGAGGAAATTACTACCCGTCCCGCTGTGTGAAAGTCATAAGCCCAAATACCGTGTCAAACCTGCTCAGGTAAAACCCTTGCTGGGAATGCTTCCACTTTTAGCTTCTCCATCACCAGTCCTATAAAGGCTGATACCGCCAACGGCAAATGTTGCCGACTGGGATAAAGCACATGTAGGCCGTATCCAGTGCGATGGTAATGCGGTAATACAGGCACAAGGCGGCCAGCCTGAAGATCGAAATTAACTATCGTGGGCGGCAGCAACGCAATGCCCAAGCCAGCCACCGTGGCCTTACGCAATGCCTGAGCCGTGTTTCCATTGAAACGGCTGGTAATCTGCACGTCTTCCTCAACACCGTTTGGCCCATTAAGACGCCACGTGGTGACGCCGCTAGGATGACCGAAACTCACACAGTCGTGATTGACCAGATCCTCTAGCGTAGCGGGCACACCTCGGTTATTGAGGTACTTGGGGCTGGCGACCAAACCTTCATTGCCTGCGCCAATGAGTTGGCGACCGACGTATCCCGAATCCTGCAAAGTGCCCCCTCGAAACGCGATGTCGATCCGATCAGCGATTAAATCGGCACGTGCATCACTGAGTACGAAGTCAAGCTGCACCCGTGGATGCATGGCTAGAAAATCGGCCACCCATTCCATAGGGAAGAAGTCGAAGAAATCAGCCATCGCTGCAATGCGCACGATGCCACTGGGCTCCTGGCTTCCCGTCATTAACTGCTGTCCGGCATCGATCAGGCCTTCTACCGCGCCGGAGCACCGGTCATGAAAAGCCTGACCTGAATGGGTAAGTGTGAGCTTGCGCGTGGAGCGCTGCAGCAGCCGTGTGCCGAGCTGCGCCTCGAGTTGTTGAACGCGTCTGCTTAAGGTGTTGGGCGGCATTCCAAGCTGCCGCGCCGCTTCAGCAAAGCTGCCGTTGCGTACCACTTGTACAAACAAGGCGACGTCATTCAGGTCAATCACTTTATCGCCACCCCTTCGTTAAATGGATTGGTTCAATCCAATTATGCCATCTAATAAAGCAATCCGAAGACGCATATCCTTCAGGCATTGCTGCATTTGACCTTCAGTCTGCCGGAACAACCTATGACCTCACCTCTCCCTCTCATCGGCATCGTCGTCGGTTCGGCGCGTGAAGCTCGCTTCGATGAAAAACACGAGCTCTGGATCCACGAGATAGCAAAACAGCGCAAAGATCTCGCCATCGAATTGATCGATCTGTGCGATCACTCGCTGCCCTTCTTCGACGATCCGCAATCGGCATCCTCAGCAGACCAAAGCCGTGCGGGACACCGCTGGGCCGACAGGCTCGCACCGATCGACGGCCTGATCGTGGTCACACCGGAGTACGACCAGGGTACAAGCGCCGAGCTGAAAATAGCCTTCGACATTGCCGGCCAGGAGCTCGGCCGTAAACCGATCGGCTTCGTTGGTTATGGCGGTACTGGTCGCGCCATCGAACAACTGCAGCTGGTGGCCATTGAGTTGCAGATGGCCCCGGTACGCAATGCCGTGCACATCGGCATCGCTGAATTCATCGGCATCTGGCAACAGGGAAAGAACTTCAACGATTACCCGCATCTGGCCCAGGCAGCCAAAGCGCTGCTCGATGACATTGTCTGGTGAGCCCAGGCGCTCAAAACCCCGAGAGAAAACTTATGACCGCCACCGTCGCTGTTCTGCACCGCGCCATTGTCCATCGCACTAAAGGCAGCACCCATGGCCCTATAACGCGGCTTATGAGCCCGGGCGATCTGGGCGAGCTTTTGAAGCCTTTCATTTTCCTTGATATTTTCAGTTTGAACGCCAGTCGCGGTAAGTCCAATTTCGGCATGCACCCGCACTCAGGGATCGCGACGGTTACCTTCATGACCAAAGGCGACGTCGCCTATGAAGACACCACTGGCGCGGCAGGTGTATTGCTTGCCGGTGGTGTTGAGTGGATGCGCGCCGGCAACGGGGTGTGGCACGACGCTACGCTAGCCAATGAGTCCTCAATGCAGGGATTCCAGCTCTGGGTGGCACTACCGCCGTCGTTGGAAAACGCCCCCGCGCTGAGTGTCTATCTTGCGCCCTCCCAAGTTCCGCAATCCGGCCCGGCGCGCGTGCTCCTGGGCCGCTACGGTAATGCGCAGAGCCTGATTGAAGCGCCGAGTGACATGAACTATCTCGCCGTAAATTTGAAAGACGGCGAGCGCTGGCGGTATACCCCGCCGTCCGGACACACCGTGGCCTGGCTCGCGGTTGATGCAGGACGGCTGGACACAGGGGGCCTGATTAATGCCGGCGAACTCGCCGTATTCGAGGAGTCCGAGCAATACATCGATTTCATGGCTCAAGGCGAATGCTCATTCGTACTGGGCTCAGCAGTGAAGCATCCGCACGAACTGGTGACGGGCTACTACTCGGTACACACGAGCAGGGCAGCTCTGGCACAGGGCGAAACTGAGATACAGCGCATCGGCGAACGCCTGCGGCAGGAGGGACGACTGAGCTAACGCCCCATTCGCGCCTCTGGTCGATACAACCCTACGCGAAAATACTCTCAACGATCCCAAATCAAACATCCCAAATCCAGTGAGATACATCATGACCACGAGCAATCTCGACCTGCTTTTGTCCCCTGCACAAATCGGCTCCCTCCCTCTGAAAAACCACATGGTCATGGCGCCTTTGACGCGAAGCCGCGCCGGTGAAGGTGATGCTCCGACGCCCACCGTGGTTGAGTATTACCGGCAACGTGCCGGTGCCGGCCTCATCATCACCGAGGGTTCTCAGGTCTCGGCACAAGGCAAAGGCTATATGAGAACGCCGGGCATCTTCACCTCAGAACAAATCGCGGGCTGGAGACAAGTGACCGACGCTGTTCATGCAGAAGGTGGACGGATATTCCTGCAACTCTGGCATGTCGGACGGCTCTCACATCCATTGGTGCAGATCAATAGCGAACTGCCGGTAGCACCTTCAGCGATAAAGGCCGATGGCGAGATTTACACGCCTGAGGGACTGAAGTTTTACGAATTGCCACGGGCTCTGGAGCTCGATGAGATTCCCGGCGTGATCGCTGATTTTCGCCAAGGTGCTGAAAACGCAAAACGCGCTGGATTCGACGGCGTTGAAATCCATGGTGCGAACGGTTATTTGATCGACCAGTTCCTGCGCGATGGCACCAATACCCGAACCGATACCTACGGCGGACCTGTAGAGAATCGCGCTCGATTTCTCAAGGAGGTAGTCGAGTCCGTCATTGAGGTCTTCGGGGCCAGCCGCGTAGGCGTTCGCCTGTCGCCAATCTTCAATTATTTCTCCATGAGCGACAGCGATCCCCAAGCGACTTTCAACTTCGCGGCGAAGATGCTCAGTCGCTATGGGTTGGCCTACCTTCACGTGGTTGAACTTGGTGCAGGGCCATTCGATTTCGGAGAACTAAAGCGTCGTTTCGGTGGCACCTACATCGCCAATGGTGGCTATGACGCAGAGCGAGCCGGAACGGCGCTCAGCTTAGGTGATGCTGATCTGGTGTCGTTTGGCACCGGGTTCCTGGCCAACCCGGATTTGGTAGAGCGATTCAAACACAATAGCGCCCTGAACGAAGCCGACCCGACGACGTTCTACCAAGGTGGGGATCGCGGTTACACGGACTATCCGACCATGGCGGAGTCCCGATAGGCACTACGAGCAAAATACTGGATTAGACGTCAGTCAGCGCATGTCTCACGGCGATCGCGAGCCATTCGCCGGCGCGTACCGGGCTGCTTAGTAAAAGCCCCAACTAATCAGCCCTGGACTCGCCGTCCGCTATCCCAGCGCCTCCAACTCGGCCAGCATGTCAGGCGCGATGACCAATTCACTCGCGGTGAGATTCTCTCGAAAGTGTGCCACCGAGGAAGTACCAGGAATCAACAAGATATTAGGAGCACGTTGCAGCAGCCACGCCAGCGCCACGCACAGAGGTGAAGCTCCCATGCGCGTCGCTACGTTCGAGAGTACTTGCGACTGCAACGGCGTGAAACCACCTAGAGGAAAGAACGGCACATAAGCAATGCCCTGCTGACCCAACTCAGAAATAAGTGTCTCGTCTTCACGGTGAGACAGATTGTAGTAATTCTGTACGCAGACGATGCCAGCGATCCCCTGCGCTTGCTTGACCTGCGATGGCGTGACATTGCTTACACCCAAGTGGCGAATGAGCCCCTGGCGTTGTAATTCTACAAGTGCGGTAAATGATTCCTCGATGGACCCCTCGGCGGGCGATTGCTGGTTGCCCATTGCCCTAAGGTTCACCACATCCAGTACGTCCACACCAAGATTGCGCAGGTTGTCATGCACGGCCTGGGTCAATTCGGTGGGGCTCTGCGCTGGATTCCAGGAGCCATCAGAACCGCGGAGTGCGCCGACCTTTGTCACGACCACCAGGTTTTCAGCGTAAGGGTGTAAAGCTTCACGGATCAGTTGGTTGGTCACGTGAGGGCCGTAAAAATCTGCGGTATCAATGTGGTTTACACCCGACGCCAGCGCTTCACGCAGCACGGCAATGGCCGCTTTCGGATCCTTGGGAGGGCCAAAAACGTTAGGTCCCGCCAATTGCATCGCACCGTAGCCCATACGATTTACCGCCCGATCGCCCAATAAGAACGAACCTGCTTTGGCCACTTTGCTCATTTTGTCTACCTCAATCAGAGTATGTGTGGCGCACTATAGGCATTGACCACTTCATTGGTAATAGGGTGCAATCGGCACAGGTTGTACGGCTGAGAGAACAATGCAAACCAACATTCAAGACTTGCTGGCCTTTGTAGCGGTGGTCAACACAGGAGGTTTCCGCGAAGGAGCCAAGTCCTGCGGTAAATCCGCTTCAAGCCTCAGTGACGCCGTGCGACGCCTGGAAGCCAGGCTAGGTGTGAGGCTGCTCAATCGCACCACCCGGAGCGTGGCTCCGACTGAAGCTGGCGCAAGGCTGATGGAGCGCATCGTGCCCGCATTGGGCGAAGTCGAGTCGGCTCTTGATGTGGTGAACGACTTCCGCGACCGCCCCTCAGGCACCCTCAAGCTGAATGTTCCTGCCAGCGCCGCAAGACTTGTGCTGCCGTCGATCATTACCCCCTTCCTGCAAACCTATCCCGACATCAGCCTGGAAGTGATGATCGAAGAGAGCTTCGTCGACATGCTTGCGGCAGGTTGTGACGCAGGTATTCGTTACGATGAACGTCTTGAGCAGGATATGATTGCGGTCCCCATCGGCCCACGATTTCAACGCTTCGCAACGGCCGCATCACCGGCTTACCTCAACGCCAGAGGTCGACCAGAGCACCCACGAGATCTGTTGAAACACGCATGCCTGCGGGGCAGATTTCCGAGTGGCGCGATGCCGCTCTGGGAGTACGAACGTCATGGCGAAACCGTGAGCGTGGACCCGACTGGGCCGTTGATTGTCAGGGTGGGAGGCGCCGTGGACCTGACTGTTCAGGCTGCGATTGATGGGCTGGGTATCGTCTACCTGTTTGAGGACTGGCTTCAGCCCTATCTGGACAGTGGGGCACTTGAACCGGTGCTGGAACCATGGTGGCAGAGCTTTACCGGGCCGTTTCTCTATTACCCTGGTAGACGCTATCTGCCCTCGCCTCTGAGGGCATTTATAGACTTTATCAATGCCCAGCGAACGTAGTTCATCAATAACCATTCGACGAATGTTAAACGCGGAAATGCCTTGAGTCTGAGGTTATTCATCATTGGTTCAATGAACGCCGAAACCGCCATAGGCAATGTCACCGACTCAAATAAAGCAGGTGCAGGCCTCTATTGGTGCGCTGATAGTGCGACAGAACACCAACCAGCTCCTTGATATCCGCTGAGATTCCAGCCAGAGCCAGTGGTTTTGTAGGGGTAAAAACGACTAAAAATCGGCATAGGGGACGGCCTTCATAGGCCGTTCCCCTGCCACACCACCCGGCATGCGGGTCCGCACCGGGCGGTTCGAGAGATTGAGGTCAGGAGAGACGCGGTAAACCCGTTCTGTCGAACCACGCTATATCGAGCACTCGGTTGAGTTCAAGAGCGCTATTGCGCCACCAGCAGCGAGAGCTTCCCGCCACTTTGCGAGCAGTAGCCTCACTTGCACCCAACCTGCGCAGCTCTCGATAGATCGTTGAACTACGCCGCCATTGCTTGAGCTGGATTGCTCGTAGTCGGTGTCGTATCCATTCATCTAACTCTCGCCAGATTCTGGGAGTTTGCGACAAGCCGAAATATCCCTTCCAGCCAAGCATGTAGGGCCTTAATCGGTCGACAACTTGTTGCAAGCTGCGGCCACCTGAGCGCCGGGTAAACCAGCGGATGCACTGTTTGAAGCGCTGACGCGCTTTGACCGCTACTGTCCTTTTGACGCCTTGTGGAGAAGCCCAGAACGCGTACCCCAGAAACTTGCGACCAAATACACTCGCCACCGCACTCTTGCTCTCGTTGACGCTCAAGTGCAGCTTTTCATACAGACGCTTGAGCAAGGCCATCACTCGCTGCCCGGCCTTCTTGCTGCGAACATACACATTCGCATCGTCGGCATAGCGCACGAAGCAATGACCTCGACGTTCAAGTTCCCGATCCACTTCGTCCAGCAGCACGTTCGCCAGCAACGGCGACAGCGGGCCGCCTTGCGGCGCCCCGCAGCGGCTTTTCTCGACTACGCCATTGATCTGCGTTCCCGCATCCAGATACGCCCGAATCAGCCGGATAACCGCCCGATCCGCAATCCGCTTGCGTAAACGATCAATCAAAATATCGTGATCGACCCGGTCGAAGAACTTCTCCAGATCAACATCCACCACCACTCTTCGCCCTGAAGACACATGGCGCTGAGCCGCCAAAACAGCATCCTGCGCGCAACGTCCCGGGCGAAAGCCGTAGCTGTGTTCACTGAAAGTCGGATCGAGTTCTGGTTGCAAGACTTGCAGCAACGCTTGTTGGATCAAGCGATCGGTGACCGTTGGAATTCCCAACTCGCGCTGACCGCCGTCAGGTTTGGGGATGACCACACGTCGTACCGGGCTGGGCCGGTAGACGCCTGAAAGAAGCTGTTCGCGAATCGCCGCCCACTGGCTCAGTAGATGTTCGGCGGTCTGTTCAATATCCAGACCATCGACGCCCGCTGCTCCCTTGTTGGCCTTGACCCGCTTCCATGCCCGCTTCAGGTTTTCTCTCGCAAAGGCCCGATCCAGCAGCCCTTGCCCTGCGTTGTCGGATTCATCTTGCGGGCGATTGACCTCGTCGCTGATGGGGCTTCTCACGGTTTCACCGCTCGCGTCCTCACATCCGCCCCGCGTTTGGCAGGCATCTGACTTCCGGTCGTTCGCATCAACATGGCCTATAACGCTTTCTCTCGTTCGGCCCTTCGTCAAAAAAAAAAAAAAGACTACTACGGCCTCTGCTGACTTCTCGCTCCGGCTTGCACCGTCGCCCTTTCAGGCACAAGGCGAGATCTCCCCAGGTAAGAACGCAATCCTTCACCACACAACCGCCGGATTTACGCAACCTGATCCTTGACCACAAGAGCTTCGCGGTTTTATGCCCGCTCGCCCTGATCGGCTTCGCCTTCTATCCGGTTCTTGTACATCGGCTCATGGCTTCGATCCACGCTTCCTCCCCACACTCGGTCGCCCTCATGCAGTTGCGCTTCACTTCGTTCGCTGTGGTCAGCTTACGGCGGGACTTTCACCCACAAGATTGCGCCCATGCTGGGCGCACATAAAAAGGGGTCGCGAGATAAAAATCTCGCAACCCCTTGAATTATATGGTCGGGACGGAGTGATTCGAACACTCGACCCCTAGCACCCCATGCTGGAGACATAAAACACCTAACCTATTGTTTTTAAAGGAATACATGCCTTATTCAGTCGGGCAAAATATCCGTACCTTTGTGCTTATGCAAACGAAAAACCGTGGCCTCCAGCGGTGGTTTTGCGCGCACCCCTCCCCCGGCGTCCTGCCGACCGAACACAATCACACCCCCCACGCGACCGGCGATCATTGACTGGTTGTCAACCTAAACATTGTAAATATTGTTGAACGCGACTTCTGCCTGGGGCATTCTTCGCGACGCACATTTACATGGACGGTAATATTTGATGCGCCCTGCACCTATGGATGTGCCCATCCCCTGCGCCTGCACACTCGATACCTCGCTTCATCCCAGCGGCCTAAAAACCTCATTACGCCTTTATGGGCTAGTTCGCATCGTCGGTTTCGGCGACATACCTGCGAGCACGCCGGTTGAAATTCTTTGCGCAGCGTCCGGCGAAGGCAAGGCGATTCGAGCCTTCGTTTCAAGGCTGGACGCTGAGTTGGTTGCCAGGTCAATGCCTGACTCAGGCTATCGTGTCGTACCGCTGGCACAATTCGACCCCACTGGATTTATCCAGCAACACCAGGGTTGGCTGACCGTCCACATCACCTGTGGTTTTTCCTCGCAGCGCGACACGTTACGACTTGCAGATGGTGACTTGCCAAGCTTGGGCTGGTTTATTTATGCCCAGACAGGTCCCTGGAGTCCGGGGAGCTTTATCCATTGGGGCGAAGAAGTCGCCGAGATATTGCTCACTTCCTACCGCAGCGTTGGTATGCCCAATTACAACGCCTGGCTCAACCAGCTTGATGACTATTCCACGCAGGCCATGGACAACTGCGTCGAAATCGCCTGGCAGACGTTGCTGGCCTGCCGTCCCATGCGCGAAAACCACCGAGCACTGTTCAACCCTATGGATGAGTGCTGGCGCTTTTCCGACTCGCCCATCGACCCCTATTACCCCATTTGAAACCTTGAAAAGGAACTTCCCATGAGTGGCAAACCTGCTGCCCGAGTGACAGACCCCACCAATTGCCCGCTTCCGGGGCATGGCACAAATCCGATTGCCAGCGGCTCCCCTAATGTGAACTTCGATGGCCTTGCCGCCGCTCGTATGACCGATAAATCCGCATGCGGGAGCCCGATCACCGGTGCCGTCAGTGCTACGGTGCTCATCAATGGGCTGAATGCCGCTACTCAAGGCAGTACCGGTGGCCACGGCAACGTGGTTATGGGTGGATCAGGCACGGTCATTATTGGCGACACCTTCGTACCAGCCCCCTTCAGCGGCGTGCTGCCGATGCCAGTGCACTTCAGCGACAAGTTCAGACTAGTTGACCAAGACTCGAGCGAGCCTCTACCCAATCTTGATTACGCCATCCAGCGCGCTGACGGCAGCATGGAACACGGTGTAAGTGATTCGATGGGGTATACGCATCTAGTGAGTTCGCACCTGCCCGAAACAATCAAACTGTTTCTGGAGGACTAAGGCATGGCAGCAGATGCTCTTCATACAACCGACTGCACACAATCCTCCCCAGACCAAAGAACAAGTTTCATTATTTCTGTTTTCCCAAAGGGGCAGACAGAGAGCGTCAAAATCTATATTGGTGACTTTCATCATGGCTGAAGTGGTTAGCAAGAATGGCAGAAAAATGTCTCCCGTAGCCACCAGAGCGGTGACGCCCGTCAAAGACGCCACTCCAAAAACTGTATCGCTGGACGCCAGGAAACAGATAAGGCGGGCCGAGAATGAGGAGTATTTGAAGGATAAAAACGTGAAGGCATTTTTGGTTGCCATTGCCGAATCCGAAGGCGGTAGCTACCACGCGAAATATGGTTATGGCTGGGCACCGGGTTTTCAATCCGGGAAATGGACTTTCACTGATGAGTCCACCCATCCGGGGGCCGGTTACGGCGGAAAAACTACGGCATCGGGCATGTATCAAATTACCATTGCCACTTGGAGCGAGTATGCCGGAAAGATGGGACTCACCGACTTTACGCCTAATACGCAAGACCTTATCGCGGTCGACATTCTGCGCACCCTCGGGGTGATCGACAAGATCAAGGCCGGCGACATCCCGGGAGCAATGCCGAAGGCGGCAACGAGGTGGGCGGCACTTCCCGAAGGGCCTGGTAAGAAAAATCATTATCCGCCGCAACCGTATGCCGAGTATCCAAAGTTTTTGGAGAGCTACAAATCGGCTGGAGGGACTGTCAAATGAAGTTTTCAATCCTCGCGCTCGTCGCACTTTATTGCATTGGCACCAGTGCAGCGTTTGCGGATGGCTCACAGGCGACAAGCGACAGGCGCGGACCGGCAGGCATCGCCGTCGGTGAGCCCCTGGTCACGGCCAAGGCCAAGCTCGTCAAACAAGGATGGAAGCCGACGCGGATGCATACCACCGATGGTTATGAATATAGTGGCGTGGAGCGGGAGCTGGCTGCACGCAAGTTCTTCGAGGTCGATGTCTGCTCTTTTGATAGCTCGCGTTGCATCTTGTTCTACTCAAAGAACGGCGCTTGCCTGCGCGTCGACACCATTGGGGAACAATTCAATGACATGACGGTTACGCGATGGGCCGATGAGTGTCCTGACGCGACTCCAAAACCAAGTAAGCGCGGCGCGGGATAGCAACCGACCATTTTGAATAGGGCGACATTTGCCAGTACCTGGCCCCGCGCCGAACTCAGTGTGATACCCCCCTCACATACGCTTGGCACGCAGCCAGGGCAATCATTCCCCGGTCGCCTTCATCGGTGATGGCGATAATTCTTTGAGCATGCGCTGGGTCAAGTCGGGCGCGCGCTCCTCCATGAACCACGCCGCTGGCTTCGGTACCGGCTGGCACTGAACAGCCACTGGCTGGATCCTCGGCAAGGAGGACTGACAGCCGCAAATCAGAAGTGGCAAGGCGATCACGCAGACGAGCCTGGTTGGCTTGAGCATTACTCAGTTCCTGGTAGTGGGATTGTTCGCTGGCTGACAGGCGATACTCGAGCGCGAGGCGCTTGTCCTGTTCGGCACGTACCTGAACGGCGGCCGCGTTGCTGATGGCAGTCAGGTCATCGTTGTGCAGGCCCGCCTGTTCCGCGAGTTGCTTGCCCATGCGCCAGTTCTGAACCTGCCAGGCCATTGCCGCACTACCGGCAACCAATGCAGCAGTTAGCACCAGCAGGTAAAGAATTTTTTGCGCCAGAGTCATCACGATACATCCTTGAATAGAGGTCGGGAGCCGATTTTCAGTGCCTGCTTGGGGCTCTTATTACGATGCCATCGGGCTCGGCTAAGGTTTCCCGTAATCGTGCAGATAAAGATGAAATATCTCGGAGATCCGTTATGACCAATTACGACTTCACAAAATCGATTCCAAAACACCTACTGAGTGCTGCAGCCCTCATCGCGCCCTCTCCATTTGTCTGGTTGATACGCAAAGGCGTTGACGCCTTTAGTGGTGCCGTAGCGACTCCGGAAAATCAATCAGAAGCTGCTGCAAAGGTAATTCGGGCGGGAAAGGAATCTGGTGTCGACGAAATGGAAATCGTCATGAGCCACGAGGCTGGTCTGAATTTCAAAGCCCCGATAGAGAGTGTAAATATTTCAATGAAGGCTGGAGCAGAAGGGACTATCACAATGAAGGTAAAGTATAAATAAGTTACTGCTGAACCGACCTCGCATCCGAGCATAAGTCATGTCAGCACCTTCGTGGCTTTGGTCCACAGATTCAACCGATCCTGCATGCCATTGAGGCCGCCGTTGATGCGGCGAGTGATGGTTTCGAACTTGTCGGCGTCGGCCAGGGTGTTCAGCCCCTTGGTCGCCCAGAACCACGCGGCCGACAGACAGGCATACTGCGGCTGCTCCAGCAACTCCGGCTGACTGATCAGATCCAACCCGAGCGCTTCGCCGCACGCCGCATAGTTCGCCCGGCCGGTGATCTGGATCAGCCCCCTACCCCGGTACTTGAAGCCGTCGCCCGCAACGGTATTGCCGAGATCAACCCTGCCTTCGTACCTGGACTGAGCAGCGGTCGGCCCCCAAATTTCGCGGACATAGACCAACTGGCCAGACTCATGCCCGATCTGGGCAATGAATGCGGCCACGCGCTTGGGGCCCGCAATCTGGAACCGGCCCATGGCCACATTTAGAACAGATCGAGTAGGAGGCGGATTTACATCCGCCGTCCTCTCACACCACCGTACGTACGGATCCGTATACGGCGGTTCAAGCTATGCGGCTAAGCCGGTTTATCGTATCCAGTATCGAGACCAACCCAAGTTGATCCCATAGCTTCTTCGGCAGCGCCTGATTCATATGAGATGCTCCCGAGCTCCACCATGGGCCTCGGCCATTGAAGGCTGATTTGCAGGCGCGAGCTTCGCTAAGCCCCAGGCGCATCAAGTTACGTGCCCTCGTTGAGGGCCGCTTCCATTGACGCCAGACGACGCAGCGAAGTTTGCGCCGCACCCAGCCGTCAATTTCCTCAAGTGGCCGTTTGCTCTGACTGAGCTTGAAGTAGCCTGCCCACCCGCGCAGCACAGGGTTTATCCGTTCGATGACATTCGCCATCTTGTGGCCCCGCGCCCCGCGCAGCAGGTCTCTTAACCGGTCGTGCAAGCGACCCAGACTCATCGTCGCCACTCTCAGCCTCGGTTGCTGATGCCAGTTCATCCCATAACCCAGATAGTCGCAGACCCAAGGCCGTGCTACGTGGCTCTTTTCCCGGTTCAGCGTCAGTTTCAGGCGCTGATTCAGGAAACGCTCAACACCGGTCATCACCCGCGTGCCAGCTCGCTGACTGCGCACATAGATGTTCGCGTCGTCGGCATAACGCACGAAGCGATGGCCTCGCCGTTCCAGTTCGCGGTCGAGTTCGTTGAGCAAGATGTTCGACAGCAACGGCGAGAGCGGGCCGCCTTGCGGCGTCCCTTCCTGCCGTCGGCTGACGAGTCCGCCCGACATCGTTCCCGCTTCGAGGTAACGACGGATCAGCGTGAGCACACGCTTGTCTTCGATTTGACGCGCCACGTAGGCCATCAGGACATCGTGGTTGACCCGATCAAAGAACTTCTCGAGATCAAGTTCCACGCACCAGCGGTGACCCGCTGCCACGTGGCCGCGAGCGGTTTCGATGGCTTGGTGAGCGCTTCTACCCGGACGAAAGCCGTAGCTGTAGTCCGAGAACAGAGGATCGAAGATTGGCGTGAGCTGTTGCAGCAGTGCCTGTTGGATCAAGCGATCCACGACGCTGGGAATACCCAGTTGCCGTGTTCCGCCTTTGGGTTTGGGGATGTCAACGGCGCGTACACCCTGCGGGTGATACTCGCCGGCCAGCAACCTCACCTTGAGGGTCGGCCAATACTGTTTCACGTAGTCCGCCAAGTCGTCGACCGTCATGCCATCGGCACCTGGTGCGCCCTTGTTGCTGACCACACGTTGATACGCACGCCTAAGGTTGGCCGGCGCAAGCACCCGCTCCATCAGCGTGTCCGGCTCCGCGTTCGTCCACGTCACAGACGCCGCCGATACCTGTGCGCTGTCAGCCGTCATCCTCGGATACTGTCCGGGACTCGGAGTAACAGTCTTCTCTTGGAGAAATTTCTGCATTTCGGTATTCAACGAGACTTTGACGCCTACTGGCGGCATAACTTGTTCGGCCCTTGGTGACGGGGTTATTCGCCATTTACTACGGCCTCGGCTGACTTCTGCACGTTCATCCCGTCGCCTCTCGACGCTCGGTAGCACTGTGGCAAACGTGCAGATCTCCCAGGGTAATTCGCGCGACCTTCCTGCTTATGCCTGTCGGATCTACGTCGCAGCGTCCCGTGCAAGTATTGGGCTTTAGGGAAACACGCCCCTTTACCCCGCTGCGCCGCCTCTATCCGCTTGCTGTTCGTCAGGCCAGCATTTTGCCTCGGGCTTCCTTCAGATTCGCGGTCACCCGCGACACCCTTGCCTCTGGCTAACACTTCCCCTTGCCGGGTGTGTAGAGGACTTTCACCTCCAAGTCACCAGCGAGGCCACCACAGCCAAGCTGGTTGCGCTTGCGCGCAACGCGCCATGCCTGGCGCACGTGCAAAAACGCCGGCTTGTTTGCCGGCGTTCGGGAGGATCTGCAGCAGTTGCTGCGCGGTGATGGGCATACTTTTCTCCAGGCAAAAATAAACCCGCACTTGGCGGGCATCGGAGTTACGGTCTCAGTTATGGAGAGGTCGGCCAGTCAATCGTGGTCGGGTAGCCTGGCTGCTTGTCGATCTTGTTCAAGGCCAGCTTGTAGACGGCATAGGCCTTGAACATGGCTTTATCGGCATCGCTCAAAAGGTCAGCCAGAAAGGCGTCACCCATGCCTGCGGTGACTTCGTTGGCCTGACTCAGCAGGGCATCACGCTGCGATAATGCGGCGGCTTTCAGCTCTGCGTCTGTAAGCACAGGTGGAACTGGCGCGGCGAAGCTCCAGACCCCATCGATTTCGACGGTAATCCACCCGGCCGCTATGGGTGGAATGGCATCCGTCACATCAATCCAGATCATGTCGGGGTGGAACATCTCGGTAATGTCGCCGTCCGTTGGCAGTAGGTATTGCACGACGCCATCTGCGATATTTGCGTAGGTTTTCATCATGCGTACTCCCATACAATCACGATTCCAGGAGCGCCAGCCCCGCCTGCTACTGCCGGCTTACTTATTGTGTTAGCCGTAGCGCCACCACCAGATCCCGGCGACGTTGAGGTTGTGCCGTTGATCCCCGCAGCAGCAAGATTTGCCCCGGGGCCAAATAAGGATGCGCCTGGAATCCCGCCTATGATGTTACCCAGTGCGAGCGCAATGACATCAACGCTACCTGACCCAGCGCACGAAGTAATGTTGCCCCCGCTTGGTGCGGAACTGTTAATTGATGACGAGGAAAATATAGGCGTCCCTGGCCCTGCGGTAGGACCGCCTCGTCCACCTGGGCAACTGACCAGCGCGCCAAAGGAAGATGGGCCGCCATTGTTACCGGCAGCTCCGGAGACACCAGTACCGCCCGCACCGACTGTAATAGACACTCCAGAGAAGCCTGAAGTAAACAGACTCTGCGCATATGCACCAGCCCCGCCACCAGCACCGACCGATGCCTGGCCAGAGTTGGTAGCTGGCGCTCCGCCCCCCGCACCGCCTGCGGACTGAACCCAAGGAATTACCTTTTTTGTACCCGGAGTCTCGGTATAGGTAAAGGTGCCGGGCGTGCTGAACACTCGAACATTGAGCAAGCTGCCGGGGGCTGGGCGGGCGGAATCTAGCGGGCCCAAGTCAATCCAAAGCGTATTCGCGCTGTCGCGCTGCCTCAGCCTGCCAGTACCGGTGTCGGCCCACATCTGCGCGGGGTAGGTCGGACTCGGCGCCGAAGCGCCGCTGGACTGCGATGCCAGGGCCTTGAGCGCCAGATTGATATCGGCGCGGACGGCTACGCCAGCACCATTGTCTACGGTCATATCGTGCTGCGACATAGATCAGTATCCCTTTGAGATGTAGTCAATCGAGCGGCCCGACTGGGCGACCCCGGTTGCATTGCGGATGAAGACCGTAAAGCCGTTAGTGGTCTTGGTTGAGACGTCTAAGTAGTCGCCAGGCGAAAGACCTTGAGCTGTCAGACTGACGGCCGGGCTGGCTTTGAACGGCGGCGAGTACACGACTGGCAAGCCCAGTGCAGGCACCGGGATGTCGTTGCCGCTCTCGATCCTGTCAGGCATATCGATCGTGACTTCCAGGATCGAGACGTCGATCCAGTTCGTCGCCAGCAGGACCTCCCCGCGAAGCTGGAAGTCGAAGACGCGGGCGCGGTAGTCGCCGACTACAAACGGCTTCCAGGCGGACCAATCAGCCGGCAACACATCAGACGTGCGCACCCACAGCGACAGCGAGGCGCCGACTGGCGGATCACCGTCGATGCTGATCATCGAATCGAAGTCGGCGATCGTGTCGATGTAGCTGCCGTCGTCGTACAGCACCGCCTCGACATTCGCGGTCAGGCGGCAGTCGTAGACGTAGCCGAGGTCGGAAGGCGCGGCGAAGCTGTAGGTCATCGTCAGGTGCGAGCCGCCGTACTTGTCGATTTCCCCGAGCCATGCATCCAGATCAGGGATGTCATCGAACAGTCCGAGCGCCGACATCTTCAGTGCGCCATCCGAAACCGCCGCATTCACCGCAATCCCGGAGAATGCTGGTGACTCGGTGACGGTCAGCACGACGTTCTCAGGCAGAGGCACCTGTGCGTCTGACCAGACTTCCGTGATCGGCCCGCCGACGCCCGAGGAGTCGACCGCGCGCGCAAGGTATTTGCCAGGCAGCAACGACACGACCGCCGACGTAGACCGGCCGGCCGCTTCGGTGAGCGGCAGTGCCGTGTCCCAGTTGGCCGACGTGCTGCGCGAATGGCGGATGTTGATGCTGCCGCCGAGTTTCACGTCCAGTTCCGGCGCCGGTTCCCAGGCCAGAGTTGCCACGCTGTTGATGACGTCCAGCCGCAGGCCGACTAGCGCCGTCGGTGGCGCCAGCAACGCCTGAGCAGTGTAGGTCTGGATCGGCGCCGGTCCGGAGAAACCGAGCAAGGACTTTGGCGTAACGCGAACCGACCACAGGCCGGAAGATGCCGAATCGAAGTCGACGCTGGGCGTCGATACTTCCCCAACATACTCCCAGTTTCCTCCTGGCCTCATTACCTCGATCTGATAGCGCATCGCCCGCGCAGGTGGCGTCCAGCTGACCGACAGTCGCGCTGCGGCAAGTCCAGTACCGGTGTCGTACAGCGACTCAAGGAACGTCAGCTGCCCGACTGCATCTGGCTTGGCCAGGTTGACGATGCTAGTCGGGTTGTCAACATCCGGTGTGCCGTACTCGACCTGGTTGAATTTATCGGGGTCAAACGCCACGGCGCTGATCGCGTACGTGCCATCGTCGCCTTCGCTGATACCGATGACGCGAAACTTCTGCGTCTCCAGTGCAGCTGTTGAGAACACCCACGGTGCCGTAGCCAGCGGCGCTGTCGCAAGCGGCGGGGATACCGTGATTGATGTCGCGCCGGATCCGACAGTAACGGCGGCGCTCGCATAGCTGCCATCAGCCATGCCATCGAGCATTACTACCTGGAGCTGCGTAACAGCTGCAATCCAAACCACATGGTCGCGTCAGGCTGGATCGCCGTTCCCGCGGAGGTGTCGCTTGAAGAGGCGCAGGCCGCGAAGCTGTTCTATGCCGCCGGCGCGTGGAATCAGGTGAAGGTGGCAGCATGAGACGCATCAGCAACCAGGTGCGCCAGCGCCGACGACAGACATGGCTGGATATACCGGCCCACGGAATTGAAGAGGCAGGCCATGGCCAAGAGTGGACAAGAGCGATCGGCGAAGGCCGCCGAGAAGCGAATCCAATACGACGAGAAGGAATTACGGCATCGGTTACGGCTCGGCACCCGGCAGAAGCTTGACGAGTTGATGGCCTGGAACGGCATCGAGGAAATCAACGAGGCGGTGCAGAATCTGATTCTGAACGCACATGCGCTCGGGCCGACCCTTTCATATCAGGCGATGGAGAGTCCGCGCCACAAAGTGCAGATAAGCGAAAACGTGGCGCGAATGTTTCAGAGAGAGAGCCTGCTGATAATTCAGCAAGACCCAGGGGATGAGATTCAGGCTCCACCTGCGTTCCTCAGCCAGTAGGTGATTATTGCGACAGTCACTGCCGCGAAGAAGCTGAGGCCTGCGGATACCCAAAGCTTTTTGGTATCTGAGCGACGGGTCTCAAAGAACTCAACAGCCTTTGGACCAATATAGAAATACACTTCATCTCTTTCTTCTCTGTCGAATACAGTCACGTTTTTGTAGGACTGCCTCCCACGGCCCTGTCGATAGCACTGGAAAGTCTGAGCCAGTAGTGAATTCCGAAACTGATCTTCATCAGTTGGCTGACCGCCAGTGAACCCCAAATAATTAGCTTCCACGAGCGCCGCCAGTGGGTAGAAATCTCGGTGGTCGCCTGTCCGATTTTCCACAAGGTGTACCACCTCCGTGGCGGTCATGAAATTAGCGTCGTAAATCTTTTTTAGGACGTCTTTCAGCGATTTGTTCATCTCGATATCCGGCAACATTTTGTGCTCGCCATCTAACCCCACCCCAATCCAAATTGCCACTGTCGCATCCGGTCTCGGAGGGCGACGCCTACTCGACTTTGATCTTCACGTTCGGCTCTGCCTCCATCGTTGGGCGGCGCAACTCTGGATCGTTTGCATCAAGGCAACGGAACTGCAGTTCGGCATTGGCGTAGCGACCGTAGCCTGAATCTCTGGATGCCTCCTTCACAGGCATCAACTGCTTCCCTTTGTTCTCACAGAAGGCATTGGCTTCCTGGTACAGCTCGGCCTTTACGGCTCCGCCGCCGAAGGTGGTGAAGCTACCGTCCTTTGCGACCATGTAAGTGTCGCGACCCATCGGCACAACGCCAGGTCCGGAACAGCCGGTGATTAACAAACTAATCGTTGAAACCAGCAAAAGTCGCATCTATTACGCTCCATGCGTGAGTGATGGCGAATCATAGGGCTATCACTCTGCCACTTCATCAAATTTCATACTGCCGCATCCAGTCACGGAGGGCGGCGCCTACCCGAGGAATTCGCAATGCCCGTTCTCCACAGCGTGATTCATAAGATCGACAAGAAGCCCGACGGCAGTCCGGCTGTCCTGTTCCTCGGCGGTGCCGAGCAAGTCGAAAGTCAGGCCCGCGACGATCTTGCCCAGCAGTTCAACGAGAGCTACAACGCCACCACCGGTAAGGCCTGGGGCTTCTTTCATCATGAGTCAGGCGCTCACCCTCTCAGTGGATGGCTCGCCAAGTACCTGGCAGGCTGCTCTGATTTCCTCGAGTTCAGCACCATCGCCGTCGAGCACCTGACTAAGCTGATGGAAGAATCGAATCTAACCACCGGCGGGCACGCCCTCTTCTGTCACTACCAGCAAGGCCTGACCGACTATCTGATCATCGCCCTAGTGCAGGAAACGGAAGCGGTGACCATGACCGAAGAGTTGCACCTGATGACGGTCAAGCGCCTGGACCTAGACCATATCCGCCTGGCCGCGCGCATCAATCTGAGCGAGTGGAAGAACAACCCGCAGTCGCGCCAGTACATCTCGTACCTCAAGGGTAAGCAGGGCCGAAAGGTCAGCGAGTATTTCCGCGACTTCATCGGCGCGCAGGAAGGCGTCGACGGCCCGGGCGAAACCCGCACACTGCTCAAGGCGTTTAGTGATTTCGTTGAAAGTGAAGATCTCGGTGAGGAATCCGCTCGCGAGAAGACCGACACACTGGTCAGCTATGCCTTGTCCCAGGCCAAACTGGGCGAGTCCATCACGCTCGACGAGCTGTCCGAAGTACTCGACGACGACCAGCCACTGGCGTTCGCCGAGTTCGTCCAGGGCAAGGATTACGGCCTTTCGGCTTCAATCCCACCCGACAAGAAGACCCTGAACAAATTCCGGCGCTTCACTGGCCGCGCCGATGGCCTGTCGATCAGCTTCGAACAGCACCTGCTGGGCTCCAAAGTCGAGTTCGACGAAGCCGGCGGCACGCTGACGTTGCGCAATCTGCCGACCCAGCTCACCGACCAGCTCAAGCGCGCAGCCGCCTGACACTAACCGCAACGCCGCGCTCTGGACGGAGGGCGGCGCCTGACTGGAAATCACTTATGGCAACTGAACCTTGGCTGTACCTCGGCGATTGCCTTGAGGTGATGAAGACCATGCCAAACAACAGCGTCGACATGGTGCTGGCTGATCTGCCCTACGGCACGACCCAGTGCGCGTGGGACGTGATCATCCCCTTCGATCCGCTCTGGCGTGAGTACTTGCGGATCGCCAAGCCAGAAGCAGCCATTGTGTTCTGCGCGGCCCAGCCGTTCGCGTCGATGGTCGTTGCCAGCAACCCGAAGCACTACCGGTATGAATGGATCTGGGAGAAAGGTAACGCCACCGGTTTCCTGAACGCCAAGAAGCAGCCACTCAGAGCTCACGAAAGCGCCCAGGTCTTCTACCGCCAGCAGCCGGTGTACAACCCGCAGATGTCGAGCGGGCATGAACGGAAGACCAGCAAGCGGAAGACAGTCGATTCCGAGTGCTACGGTAAGGCCTTACGCCTCACCGAGTACGACTCAACAGACCGGTACCCGCGATCGGTGCAGTTCTTCTCCAGCGACAAGCAGACCGGAAGCTTTCACCCAACACAGAAACCAGTCGCCTGGATGAAGTTTCTGATCAGCACCTACACCAACCCAGGCCAAGTGGTCATGGACAACACCATGGGGAGCGGCACCACTGGAGTCGCGTGCCTTCAGCTTAACCGCCGATTTCTCGGCATCGAGCAGGATGAAGCGATCTTCGGTACCGCGAAAGACCGACTGGATGCCGAGCTGATCCGCGTTAACACGCCGGAGCCGCAAATCGACATGTTCGCCTGACCCATCCTGACCCATCCTCACCTACCACGCCGCAAAACGTGCGAATTACCAAGGGCGATAAGTTGAGCGACCAAATTTGGTCATCCACTGCAGAAACTCATTCCCTGTTAGCGTAATTATAATTGCGGTCTCGGTTTTAATTATCAGTTCCTTCGTGATTAAAAATCCTAGAAATGTATCCATCTCCAACTCATCTAGATTCGGCTTAAAGCGGTCCTTATATGCTTCCCACTCGCGCTCAGCCTCGACAAAAGACAATCCGAATGTTCCACGCTGGTTCAACAATTGAAGAAGCTGAATCTGACCGCCGAAAATATAAGAATAAATATTCTCAAAATAGCTGAGCACTCTCCACCCCGCATCGTCACCAACAAGGAATTGCAGAGCCTCTGCCTGATCTTTGTCCTCAATTTGCTTTTTAACTAGATCAAGAACAATCCCAAAAGTGTGAGGAAAGTCCCCTTTGGGTATATTTTGCAGTTCACTATCTTTGGCTGACGGTTGAATCGGAGGTAATGGTGACTCGACCTCGAATCCATCAGCCCCAATTTTCTTGATTCTAGGGATGACAACTTTAATCTCGTCCTTGAAGTAAACAATAACGATACAGAACATTATCAGTACAGCGTGGGGCCATCCTAACCCGCTCCAGAGCGCTGCGAAAAACCGCTCTAGCCATTCCCACGTCGTTACCACCCCCGCAAGAAATCCAGACCAGTCATTACTGGGCTCAGTTGTGCCGTTCAATTTTTCTGCTCCCTACCGGCTCCATGCCGGGCCGAACACAAATACCCCACTTCAACGAATCACGCCAGTCGGCGAGGATCCCCTATGTCCGCACAACAGAAGTTACCCCAGTTCATCCATGGCCAGCCAAGCATGAGCCTGCCGTTCGAAAAGGAACTGGTGGTGGACCTATTCGCGGGCGGCGGTGGCGCCAGCACCGGCATTGCCCGGGCATACCGGGAGCCGGACGTGTCGGTAAACCACAACCCCATTGCCCTGGCTGTGCACCGCGCCAACCACCCGCAGACAGCTCACTATGTTGCCGACGTGTATGAGGTGTGCCCTCGGAAAGCAACTGGCGGCCAGCCAGTGGCGATTATCTGGGCGTCCCCTGATTGCCGCCACCACAGCAAGGCCAAAGGTGGTGCGCCGCGTGACCGGGGCGTTCGCGGACTGGCATGGGTGGTGATCCGCTGGTGTTTCGTCACCAAGACGCGACTGCTCTTCTTGGAGAACGTCGAAGAGTTCTGCGACTGGGGACCGATCGACGAAGAGGGTCAGCCAATCAAGGCCGAGCGCGGACGTACTTTCAAGGCGTTTATTGCTGCGATCAGCGCGGGGCTGCCCGCCGATCATCCGGACATGCCGGAGATCATGCAAGCCATCGGGGAGTTCGTGCCAATGGAAGCGCTGGTGCGTGGCCTTGGCTACAACGTCGAATGGCGCGAGCGAATCGCGGCCAACGCCGGTACCCCGACCATTCGCAAACGTCTTTACCTGGTAGCGCGCAGTGACGGGAAGCCGATTGTCTGGCCAGCTCCGAAGCGCCACAAGACACCTACTGCCAAACAACAACCTTGGCGCACCGCCGCGGAATGCATCGACTGGAGCAACTTGGGTCGCACGATCTTCCGCGAAAAGCCAATGGCAACGAACACCCTGCGCCGCGTGGCCAAGGGCTGCTGGCGTCACGTGCTGACCAGCGCGAAGCCTTTCATTGTCCCAATGCGCGGCACATCGGAATCGCACACCAGCACCCATGGCACCGACGAGGCGTTATCAACCATCAGCGCCGGCGGCACGCACCACGCACTTGTGCAGCCAGTAGCAGCACCGTTCCTCACCGAATGCGCCAACGGGTCGGCCCAACGCAATTTCGATGTGCAAGAACCGCTGCGGACCCAGGTCGCCCAGGTGAAGGGCGGTCACTTCGCGATGGCCGCGGCCAACATGGTGACGCTACGTAAAGGATCAATCGGCGCCGACGTGACCGAACCACTCAACGTGGTGGCCACCAGCACCGGACACCACGCGGTTTCAGCTGCGTTCTTCGAGCAGGCGAATGGCGGGTTCTACAAGGGCGACGGCCGTTCGGCTTACGACCCGATCTCGACCATCTGCCAGTCCGGCGCCAACCAGCGCTTGGCCAACGCCTATCTGGTCAAGTACTACGGCAACGAGAAGGACGGGATATCGCTGAACGAGCCAATGCACACACTGCCTACGAAAGATCGGGTCGCAGTTGTCGAGACGGTTCAGGTGCCGGACACACTGACGCCCGAGCAGATGGTAGGCGCCCGCCGCTGTGCCGCCTTCATGCATGAGTATCTGCCTGAACACTTCAAAGACCCTGCTGAAATGGTGAGTGTCGGCGGCTATGTGCTGGTGGATATCACCCTGCGCATGCTGCAACCGCCTGAGCTGAAGGCCGCGCAGGGCTTCGACAAGGGCTACATCATCGACCGCGGACTGTTTGTTGACCCGGTCACCGGTGCCGAAGAGTGGCGCGACATCAACAAGACAGATCAGGTCCGGCTGATTGGCAACAGCGTCTGTCCGGACGAAGCCGAAGCACTGGTCGCGGCCAACGCCGCCGACATCATAGAGCTTTACCAGCGCCTCGCGGCCTGACTCAGCCACAGAGCGACTGCCATGGAAAGGTGCCGACCCACTCCACCAGGTGATACATCGCCTTCATCAACTGGTCGATCAGCATCTGGAGCAGCAGGTCTTCAAAAATTCGTTTCATTGGTAAGTCTCGGGCTTGTTCAAAGCCCAGATAATTACGTCACGACTTTTTGAAAGGCAGGCAAAACAGCGTTTTCACATCATTTTCCAGCTTATCCACAGCCCGGGCATGACCCGGCATAGGACGCCCCCATGCCCACAGAAAACCAGCCAGGCGCTGTACTCGCTTCTACCAGTCGCACCATGCACTGCTGCCTCGATGTGCGCGGCTCGTTGAAAACTATGAGCAAGCGCCAGCTCACCGGCCTGTTCCGCCACGCCGACGGCACTAAGTGCACTGCCGATGAGGCAACGGATCATCTGCTTGAAACGCTGGCTCGGGGCAAGGAGGTTCTGCCATTCGGTCCCCCGTGCGAAGGTTTCGATTTCAGCGGCGGCGGATGCCCGGGGCATGCAGGAGGCGTCGCATGAAGCGCATCTACCTCAGCGGGCCAATGACCGGACTGCCCAACCTCAACTTCCCCGCCTTCGCCGCAATGACCGCCAACCTCCGCGACGCTGGCCACGCCGTCACCAACCCCGCCGAGCTCAACCCTGATGGCGGTTCCTGGAACGACTGCATGCGCCGCGACATCGCCGCCCTGATGGACTGCGACACCGTGGCCACGCTCCCGGGCTGGGAGCATTCAAAGGGCGCCCGCCTCGAAGTGTTGATCGCTGAGCGCCTCGGCATGACGGTTGTGAATGCCCATGATCTGGTATCGATGGAGATTGCAGGATGAGCGAGTCAATGTTCCAGCAACTTGAGATCTGCCAAAGGCAACGTGACGCCGCCCTTGCCCGCGAGGCTGAATTGAAGGAAGAGTTGGAGCGCCAGAAGCGCTACGTGGAGATCAACGCCAACTCGGCCCACGGCAAGCACAAGGAAGGCCTGCGCTACCGGGATGAGCGTGACGCCCTGCAGAATCGCCTGAACGCAGCGGATCAGCGGAACGATGAGCATCAAGAGGAGCGGCAGAATCTGATCGCATACGGCCGCAGCCTTGGGCTTGAGGAGGCGTCGACCATTTGCAGTCGTATGGCCTACGACACCTACTACCCGCCCGGGTCCCGCTTCAAGTTCTTCACGCCGAAAGCTCAGATGCAACAGGGTGACCTGCTAATCAAGGCTGCGAACGCGATCGCCAGCCTGCCGGATGGCCCATACGATCGCTTCAAGGCGAGTCAGCCAAAGAAAGCCGGAACATCGGTCGCCGCCTGACAGGAGTACATCTGTACTCCTTCCAGCAAAAACTCCCTCCCCCTTCAAATTCAGCCGCTATAGCGGCAAAGGAACAGTCATGCCTGCGATTAATCAGATCGGCCCCGTCGAAGTCGTGCGCGATGAAAGCGGTTACTGGTGGCACCCGGGTATCCCGGCTTTCGATGGCGGCGAAGATCCGGCGCCGTATCACGCTTGGCTAAAAGAGCAAGTCTTGGAGCTGAAGTTCTGGGGCATGGATTCTGACCTGGATGAGCACCCTTATTTCGACGGCAGCGGCGCCCATTGCCTCGGCTGGAATCCCGCGGCGCCAAGTCCCGAGTGGTTTCTGCTTGGCATCTTCGACACTGAAGACGGCCCGCACGTGCATTGGGCTCGGCAAACGCCCAAGGAATACGCCTACTCAACCAACGGCGAGGACTGGACCGCAGACTGGGATTCGTTCCTCAGCCAAAACGATGACCTTGCCGCTGGCGATGAATGCCAGCGCGGTGAAATCCAGTATGCAGACCCGGCCGAGTTTGTAGATTCGGACGCCGTCACCAGCGCGATGGCAGACAACGCCGCCTCAAGTGACCTTGGTGAGTGGGCTGATGATTTCCCAACCGTCAGCGCTGAGGCGAAGCAAGAGCTTGAGGATTTCCTCAACGCCTGGGCTCGCAAGAACTGCGACTGCACCTTCTACCGCGTCAAGAACATCGAGACGTTCATGATCGCCGCCGAGGACTTGGAACAGGAAGAGGTGACGCCATGATCCTACTAACCGCGCCAGCCATCGCCTACATGGCCTGGCTCATCTACAAGGGGCCACGGCGATGAATCAATGGCCAGCGCCGCACCGAAAATGACCGGTGCGGAGCTGACCGTCAATTCGAGGTTGTTTTCAGGCTGCAGACGGTCGATGTGCGTGAGGGCTTGAAGATTGACTAGCGTCAATCTGAGCACCGAGCACCAAGTTGCCATCTGCAATTGCCTGTGCCCGACCTACACCCCATGCGAGCGCGGTAGTCATCGTATCGTTGGGCAAATGGTCGTGGGCCTCCTCAAACACGGGCGATCCGTTTTTGTCGTAGACACCAATAAATAGTTGGGTTCTTCCCTTTCTGGAAAGTCGGCTCTGAACATCAATAAGAGTGCCGTCACTAAGCACTTCGTCATGCGACCGACTATGCAACTCGCAGTCCGCCCAGAGCCAATATTTAGAACCTCTACGCATCATCTTTGCGGCCTCCTTTTTGTTCACATTTCAAAGAAACCACCGGGACAAGAAAATATTTAGTCCGGCAATAAAGCCATGTCAATTCCAAAGGGCGCCATTCGTCTTGCGCCTTTTTTGCACCCAAATCTCCCTCCAATCACCTTCGGCCGCCACGCGCGGTATGGAGCACTTATGTCTGCAGAACTGGCGCAGGCGCCCTCCCGGCCCCGGCGCGAAAACATCCTCCCCCGCTTCATCCGTGCTGGCGCCGCGCCCATCCACTTGGGCATGTGCCGCGCCGAGTTCGACAAAACCGTCCGTCCTTATGTCAGCGAGTTCCCGATCGGAGAACGCGGTGTCGGCTTTGACCGGGAAGAGCTCGACGACTGGGCCACAGCCTACGTCGCAGCAAAGGCAATTGATAAAAATGGCGCTTCGGAGCAACAATCGCCCCGCAGCGAGCGCCAGAAAGGAGATAAATCATGGCGCGAAAATCGATCACAGGCCTCTCCGAGAGGAAAGGTATCTGGCATATCGACAAGAAAATCAACGGAGAACGACTTTACGAAAGCACTGGAACTGGTGACCGGGAAGAAGCGGAGCGTTACCTGATCTACCGGCTGGAGCAGATCCGGCAACAGAAGGTATACGGCGTAAAGAAGGTCAGGATCTGGCGGGAGGCGGCGACTCGCTTCCTGCTGGAGTTCAAAGACCAGGCTTCAATCAAGCTTTCGGCGCACCACCTTTCCCAGTTGGACCCGTTCATAGGCGACATGCCGCTGACCCACATCGATGATCAGGCCTTAGTGCCGTTCATCAAAGACAGGTTGGCGACCAAGAAGCTTGAGGGCGGCAAGGTGAAGAAAGGCGTCAGCAACAGGACGGTGAATATCTCGATCGAGCGTGTGGTTCGGGTTTTGTCGTTGTGTGCCAGGAAGTGGCGAGATGATGAGCGCAGGCCGTGGCTGGATAGCGTGCCGATGCTCACGAAGCTGGAAGAGAAGAAGTCGAGCCGCAAGCCGTACCCGATGTCGTGGCCGGAGCAGTCGATTCTTTTCGGGCAGTTGCCGGCCCACCTGCAAACGATGGCGCTGTTCAAGGTGAACACCGGCACCCGGGAGCAGGAAGTCTGCAAGCTGAGATGGGATTGGGAGATTTCAGTGCCGGAGCTCGGGACCAGTGTTTTTCTGATCCCGGCTGACTTTGACGGCAGACACGAACGGTCCGGAGTGAAGAACGGTGACGAGCGACTGGTCGTGCTCAACAACGTGGCCAAGTCGATCATCGAGAAACAACGCGGCGTGAGCAAGGAATGGGTTTTCCCTTACAACGGCACCCCGATGCATCGAATGAATGACACGGCCTGGAAGAAGGCTCGGGTGAGAGCGGCGAAACTCTGGCAGGAGGAAAACCTTCGCCCCGCTCACCCAGGTTATGCATCCATAAGGATCCATGACCTCAAACACACATTTGGCCGTCGGTTGCGCGCAGCAGGCGTAACCGAGGAAGACCGCAAGGCTCTTCTTGGCCACAAGAACGGCAGCATCACCAGTCACTACTCGGGCGCTGAGCTCGGGCATCTGATTGAAGCTGCGAACATGGTATCAGCAACGGATTCGCGTGGACCGGTCCTGACAATATTGAAGCGAAAGCAGGCGTGAAAAACATGAGGAGTCACGCAAATCTCACGCACATGAAAAAGCCCAACCTGAAAAGATTGGGCTAAGTCATTGAATTATATGGTCGGGACGGAGTGATTCGAACACTCGACCCCTAGCACCCCATGCTAGTGCGCTACCGGACTGCGCTACGCCCCGACTAGGCGTGAAACTTGTTCCTCTTCTCGAAGAACGCTCAAGAATATATCGCAAGCTTTTGAAAACTGGAAGTATTTAAACGCAGGAAATTATTTCTTGAGCACAACCAGTACATCTTCCAGTTCAGCAATCATCTGCCGAATCATTTGCTTGTACTGAGTGGTGTCGTCTTTGGCTTCATCCCCGGACAAACGCAGGCGTGCGCCGCCGATGGTGAACCCTTGATCATAAAGAAGCGCGCGGATCTGCCGGATCATCAGCACGTCTTGTCGCTGATAATACCGGCGGTTTCCGCGGCGCTTGACGGGGTTGAGTTGAGGAAACTCCTGCTCCCAGTAACGCAGCACGTGCGGTTTTACCGCACACAGCTCGCTGACTTCACCAATGGTGAAGTAGCGTTTGCCTGGGATGACGGGGAGCTCGTCGTTATGACTTGGTTCCAGCATAAGCCTCAACTCGGGCTTTCAACTTCTGCCCTGGACGAAAGGTGACCACACGGCGAGCCGTGATCGGGATTTCTTCCCCCGTTTTCGGATTGCGGCCAGGCCGCTGGCGTTTGTCCCGAAGGTCGAAATTGCCGAAACCGGACAATTTGACTTGTTCGTTGTCTTCAAGAGCGTGCCTGATTTCTTCAAAAAACAGTTCGACCAATTCCTTGGCCTCCCGTTTATTCAGGCCCAGCTCTTCATACAGACGTTCCGCCATCTCAGCTTTCGTCAGAGCCCCCATACGTCACTTCCTTAACGTGGCGTTCAACCTTTGTTCGAGCGAGGTGAGGATGTTTTGCGTCGTAGTATTCACCTCATCGTCATTAAGAGTGCGCGATGGATGCTGCCAGGTCAAGCCGACTGCAAGGCTTTTTCTATCAGGATCAATGCCTTTACCCTGATATACGTCAAATAGCCTGAGGTCTGTGAGCCATTCGCCTGCATTTTCACGGATTACATCCATTACAGCACTGGCCGCGACGTCCGTGGCCGCAATCAGTGCCAGATCACGACGCACTTCAGGAAAGCGCGATAACTCCTGGAATTTAGGCATTTTGCCCAATGCCACTTCAGCCAGAACCAGCTCGAAAACGAAGACCGGACGGTCGAGACCGAGGGTTTTCGACAATTCAGGGTGGATAGCGCCGACGTAACCGACCAGACGACCTTCACGCTCGATGCGCGCGGTTTGACCTGGGTGCAACGCAGGGTGCTTGCCCGGCACAAATGTGAACGAATCCAGCGCACCGGCAAAGCCCAGCACCGCTTCCACGTCGGCTTTGACGTCGAAGAAGTCCACTACATCGCGACCTTGTGCCCAGCCTTCCGGCAGACGACTACCGCAAACAACACCCGCCAGCATCGGCTCCTGCTTCAAGCCATCCAACTGACCAACGAAACGCAGACCGCTTTCGAACAGACGCACGCGATCCTGTTGACGGTTCAGGTTGTGCTGAAGTGCCTTGACCAGGCCTGGCCACAGGGACGAGCGCATGGCGGCCATGTCATTCGAAATCGGATTGGCCAGCAGCAGCGGTTCCACACCCGGATTAAACAGCTCGAACTGTTTCGGATCGATGAAGCTATAGGTAATCGCTTCCTGATAGCCACGAGCAACGAGCAGACGACGCAGTTCAGGCAGATCGCTACGCGCTTCAGCCTTGGCTTGCGGCGCCAGACGAGCTTGCGGGTAACGAACCGGCAGACGGTTGTAGCCGTACAGACGGGCCAGTTCTTCGATCAAATCGACTTCAAGGCTGATATCGAAGCGGTGGCTTGGTACTTCTACGCGCCACTGCCCTGCCCCATCGGCAGAAATCTTCAGGCCCAGGCCGCTGAGCAGACGCTCGACTTCAGCCGAGTCCATTTCCATGCCCAACATCGCGGTGATGCGTTGAGTACGCAGGGTAACCGGCGCAATTTTCGGCAGATGCTGCTCGCTCACGGCTTCGATGATCGGGCCGGCTTCGCCGCCAGTGATTTCCAGCAGCAGGCCAGTGGCGCGCTCCATGGCTTCACGGGCCAGTTGCCAGTCCACGCCACGCTCGTAGCGGTGCGAGGCGTCGGTGTGCAGACTATAAGAACGGGCCTTGCCGGCGACGGCGATCTGATCGAAGAACGCGCTTTCCAGGAAAATATCGCGGGTGGTCGCGGTGTTGACGCCGCTGTGTTCCCCCCCCATGACGCCGGCGATAGCCAGGGCGCGGGTGTGATCGGCAATCACCAGCGTATCGCTACGCAGGCTGACTTCCTGACCGTCGAGCAAAACCAGCTTCTCACCTTCCTCAGCCATGCGCACGCGGATGCCGCCATTGATTTCGGCGAGATCAAAAGCGTGCAGCGGTTGACCCAGCTCCAGCATCACGTAGTTGGTGATGTCGACGGCAGCATCGATGCTGCGCACGTCGGCACGACGTAGACGCTCAACCATCCACAGCGGCGTAGGCTTGGACAGGTCGACGTTACGGATCACACGACCCAGGTAACGTGGGCAAGCGGCAGGCGCCAGCACTTCAACCGAACGCACTTCGTCGTGCGCGGCGGGAACGGTCGCAACGATCGGACGAGTGACTTCGGCGGCGTACAATGCGCCCACTTCACGGGCCAAACCGGCCAGGGACAGGCAGTCGCCGCGGTTCGGGGTCAGGTCGACCTCGATGCTGGCGTCGTCCAGACTCAGGTATTCACGAATGTCCTGACCGACCGGCGCATCGGCCGGTAATTCCATCAAGCCATCGTTGCCTTCACCAATTTGCAGCTCGGCTTGTGAGCACAGCATGCCGTTAGACTCAACGCCCCGCAGCTTGGCTTTCTTGATTTTGAAGTCGCCCGGCAGTTCGGCACCGATCATGGCGAACGGGATCTTCAGGCCCGGGCGCACGTTTGGCGCACCGCAGACGACCTGGAAGGTCTCCGAGCCATTGCTGACCTGGCAAACACGCAGCTTGTCGGCGTCCGGATGCTGCTCGGTGCTCAGCACCTCGCCCACCACCACACCACTGAATTCACCGGCGGCCAGCGTAACGCTATCGACCTCAAGACCCGCCATCGACAGACGAGCAACCAGCTCATCACGACTTACCTGCGGGCTTACCCAGCCACGCAGCCATTGTTCACTGAATTTCATCCTGCTCTCCTAAGAATTCGTTACGACTAGCGAAATTGCGCGAGGAACCGCAAGTCGTTGTCGAAGAACAGACGCAAGTCGTTCACGCCGTAACGCAGCATGGCCAGACGCTCAACGCCCATGCCGAAGGCAAAGCCCGAAAACTCTTCCGGGTCGATCCCGGACATACGCAGCACGTTCGGGTGAACCATGCCGCAGCCCATGACTTCCAGCCAGCCAGTCTGTTTGCAGACACGGCAGCCTTTACCGCTGCACATCACGCATTCCATGTCGACTTCAGCGGATGGCTCGGTGAACGGGAAGTACGAAGGGCGGAAACGCACGGCCAGTTCTTTTTCGAAGAACACGCGCAGGAACTCTTCGATGGTGCCTTTCAGGTCGGCGAAATTGATGTCGCGATCGACCAGCAGGCCTTCGACCTGGTGGAACATCGGCGAGTGGGTGATATCGGAGTCGCTACGGTACACACGGCCTGGGCAGACGATGCGGATCGGCGGTTGCTTCGATTCCATGGTGCGGACCTGTACCGGCGAGGTATGGGTGCGCAACAACATGTTGGCATTGAAATAGAAGGTGTCATGCATCGACCGGGCCGGGTGGTGGCCTGGGATGTTGAGTGCTTCAAAGTTGTGATAGTCGTCTTCGACCTCAGGGCCTTCGGCAATGCCGTAGCCGATGTGGGTGAAGAACTGTTCGATACGTTCCAGAGTGCGAGTAACCGGATGCAGACCACCCGAGGTCTGGCCACGGCCAGGCAGGGTCACGTCAATGGACTCGGCAGACAGTTTGGCGGCCAGATCGGCCTCTTCAAACAGTGCCTTGCGGGCATTGAGAACCTCTGTGACACGCTCCTTGGCAACGTTGATCAGCGCACCGACTTGCGGGCGCTCTTCTGCCGGCAGATTCCCCAGGGTCTTCATCACCTGAGTCAATTCACCTTTCTTGCCAAGGTAGTGAACCCGGATTTGCTCCAGGGCATTGATATCTTCAGCGCTTTGCACAGCCTCTAGTGCTTGAGAGACGAGCGCATCCAGGTTTTCCATGTACAGACTCCAGATACAAAATAGGGGAAGAGCTTGAAGGCTCTTCCCCTATTTATGACGTTTAACACCTGGCCCCACAGAGGTGAGGCCGGGTGACTGTCGGGGGTACTTAAGCCAAGGTGGCTTTAGCTTTCTCGACAATCGCAGCAAACGCCGCTTTTTCGTTCACTGCCAGATCAGCCAGAACCTTACGGTCGATCTCGATGGACGCTTTTTTCAGGCCGGCGATGAAACGGCTGTAGGACAGACCGTTGATACGTGCACCAGCGTTGATACGAGCGATCCACAGAGCGCGGAACTGACGTTTTTTCTGACGACGGTCACGGTAGGCGTATTGGCCTGCCTTGATTACCGCTTGCTTGGCAACACGGAATACGCGCGAGCGAGCGCCGTAGTAGCCTTTAGCAAGTTTCAGAATTTTTTTGTGACGTTTACGGGCAATGACGCCACGCTTTACACGAGCCATGAGTTACTTCCTCTATTCTTGACTAAATTAACGAAGGCGCAGCATGCGCTCGACTTTTGCCACGTCACACGGTGCCAGCAAGCTGCTACCGCGCAGTTGACGCTTACGCTTGGTCGACATTTTAGTCAGGATGTGGCTCTTGAAAGCGTGCTTGTGCTTGATACCGTTAGCAGTTTTCAGAAACCGCTTAGCAGCACCACTTTTAGTTTTCATTTTTGGCATGTTCGGATACTCCGCATTCAGTTGATAAACATAATCAGAAGGCCTGCCGTGCCCTATTGATTACTTCTTCTTTTTCGGGGCGATGACCATGATCAGTTGGCGTCCTTCCATCTTAGGATGCTGTTCGACCGAACCGTACTCGAGCAAGTCACCTTCAACTCGCTTGAGGAGTTCCATCCCCAGCTCCTGGTGGGCCATCTCACGGCCGCGGAATCGCAAGGATACCTTGGCCCTGTCCCCATCACTCAGGAAACGTACCAGGTTGCGCAGTTTTACCTGGTAATCCCCTTCCTCCGTCCCTGGACGAAACTTGATTTCTTTAACCTGAATCTGCTTCTGGTTTTTCTTGGCCGCGGCAATCTGCTTCTTCTTCTCGAAGATCGATTTGCCGTAGTCCATCAGTTTGCAAACAGGGGGTACTGCATCGGCGGAAATTTCCACCAGATCCAGTTTGGCCTCTTCAGCCTTAAGAAGCGCGTCTTCAATTGACACAATCCCAAGCTGTTCACCCTCAGCCCCAATTAACCGAACCTCGCGTGCCGAGATATTCTCGTTGATCGGGGCCTTCGGTGCAGCTCGTTTATCTTGTCTCATTTCACGCTTAATAGTAATTACTCCGAATCTGGGCGACCACGCCGGGAAACCGCTTGCGCGAGAAACTCAGCGAACTGGGCGACGGGCATCGAGCCCAGGTCAGCACCTTCACGAGTACGCACAGCGACAGTCTGCATCTCGACTTCCCGATCTCCGATAACCAAGAGATAGGGAACCTTGAGCAAAGTATGCTCGCGGATTTTAAAGCCGATCTTTTCATTTCTCAAGTCAGACTTGGCACGAAATCCGCTTTCGTTGAGAGTTTTTTCAACCTCAGCGGCAAAATCGGCCTGTTTGTCTGTGATGTTCATGATCACTGCCTGGGTCGGAGCCAGCCACGCAGGGAATGCACCCTCGTAGTGCTCGATCAGGATTCCGACGAAACGTTCGAAGGAGCCCAGGATCGCCCGGTGCAACATTACCGGGTGCTTGCGACTGTTGTCTTCGGAGACGTATTCGGCTCCCAGACGGATAGGCAGGTTAAAATCGAGCTGAAGGGTACCACACTGCCAGACGCGGCCGAGGCAATCTTTCAGCGAGAACTCGATCTTCGGACCGTAGAACGCACCCTCGCCCGGCTGCAAATCGTACGGCAAGCCAGCGCTATCAAGGGCTGCAGCCAAAGCAGCTTCGGCGCGATCCCACAGTTCGTCGGAACCAACGCGTTTTTCCGGACGAGTGGACAGCTTCATCTCGACGTCTTTAAAGCCGAAGTCGGCATAAACGTCCATGGTCAGCTTGATAAACGCGGCGGATTCGGCCTGCATCTGCTCTTCGGTGCAGAAGATGTGGGCGTCATCCTGAGTGAACGCACGCACACGCATGATGCCGTGCAGCGCACCCGACGGCTCGTTACGGTGGCAAGCACCAAATTCGGCCAAACGCATCGGCAATTCGCGGTAGCTTTTCAGCCCCTGATTGAACACTTGCACGTGGCAAGGGCAGTTCATTGGCTTGATGGCGTAATCGCGGTTTTCCGACTGGGTGGTGAACATGTTGTCAGCGTAGTTGGCCCAGTGCCCGGATTTCTCCCACAGACTGCGGTCAACGACCTGCGGAGTTTTGATCTCCAGATAGCCGTTGTCGCGCTGAACCTTGCGCATGTACTGCTCGAGCACCTGGTACAGAGTCCAGCCGTTCGGGTGCCAGAACACCATGCCCGGCGACTCTTCCTGGGTGTGGAATAAGCCCAGACGCTTGCCGATCTTGCGGTGATCGCGCTTTTCAGCTTCTTCGATGCGCTGGATGTAAGCCGCCAGCTGCTTCTTGTCTGCCCACGCAGTGCCGTAAACGCGTTGCAATTGCTCATTCTTTGCATCGCCACGCCAGTAGGCGCCGGACAACTTGGTCAGCTTGAAGGATTTCAGGAAGCGCGTGTTCGGCACGTGCGGACCGCGGCACATGTCGACGTATTCTTCGTGATAGTACAGGCCCATAGCCTGCTCGTTCGGCATGTCTTCGACCAGGCGCAGCTTGTAGTCTTCGCCGCGAGCCTTGAACACTTCGATCACTTCGGCGCGCGGAGTGACTTTCTTGATGACGTCGTAATCTTTTTCGATCAGCTGCTGCATGCGCTGTTCGATGGCGGCCAGGTCGTCCGGAGTGAAAGGACGTTCGAAGGCGATGTCGTAATAGAAGCCTTCGTCGATGACCGGACCGATGACCATCTTGGCCGTCGGGTACAGCTGCTTGACCGCGTGACCCACCAGGTGGGCGCAAGAGTGGCGAATGATCTCCAGCCCCTCTTCATCCTTTGGCGTAATGATTTGCAGCGTAGCGTCGCTATCGATGATGTCGCTGGCGTCGACCAGCTTGCCATCGACCTTGCCGGCCACGGTGGCTTTGGCCAGACCTGCACCAATGGATGCGGCGACCTCGGCTACGGATACCGGGTGATCGAATGAACGTTGACTGCCGTCGGGAAGAGTAATAGTTGGCATGGCGCCTCCTCTCCTAGTGGTGACCCCTACCAAAGGTCACGTGGGTTGGGATGAGCCAGTACAAGATCCGATCCAGGCCATTCAATGACGAACGCCTGCCTTACAGCGGCAGGAGCCTTGCGGCCAACCGGAAAACCGAACCAGAGTGACTGGGATTCAAATCAGGGTTATTCGCGCATCTGCCGCTACCGGGACTGAAGGTCATCCGGAGCCTGCAAAAGCCCGAGCGAGGCATGCTAGCACAGATGAACGGTCGTCGATGCACCGGGGCTTTGCACCGGGGCAAATCAGGCAATTTTATGCCAGAGTGCTGAACTTGAACCCTGCTTTACCCCTCAGATAACAAGACATTGACCCACAAGGAGCATCCCAGCATGCATCTGAAACGTTTGTTCGCAGTAGTCGCCCCCCTCGTTCTGCTGCTGCCACTGGCCGCCCATGCCGATTGGCCGAAGGGCGAGCGCGAGAAATATATGGCTCAGTGCACAGAAGCAGCCACTCCGCAGATCGGTGCTGCAGCAGCGAAGGCTCATTGCGCTTGCGGCGCCGATGCCATCAAATCGTACCCTGCCAAAGACATCCAGTCCCTGATGGACAACACGGCCACTGACGCCCTGAAACAAAAGGCACTGACGCAAATTGGCGCGTGCAAAGCCGATAACAAGGCGAAAAAATAAGCCCGACAGAGCGCTTTTTGCGCCTGCAACGACAGTAAAAAGCCTCTGAAAACCGCCTTTTCGTACAATTTATGCAGGTTTTACAGGTTTTTTTATTGTCTTTACTTTTGGCTGAAAGCCTTTTAAAACGGGGCTTGCAGCCAAACAAAGCAGCAAACAGAACGCGACTGCAGGGCAAACAGCACGTCCGGGGGGCTCCCAAAGCGAACATTTCGACTATGATACCCCGGTGTGCCCAGTTGGCCTGAGCAGCACAGCACTACTGAAAATATATGTTTCTTGGAGATACACCATGTCTAATCGCCAAACCGGCACCGTTAAATGGTTCAACGATGAAAAAGGCTTCGGCTTCATCACTCCTCAAGGTGGCGGTGACGACCTGTTCGTACACTTCAAAGCTATCGAAAGCGACGGTTTCAAAAGCCTGAAAGAAGGCCAGACCGTTTCCTTCGTGGCTGAGAAAGGCCAAAAGGGTATGCAAGCTGCACAAGTCCGCGCTGAGTAATTTTCAGCCGCACTAAAAAAACCCCGTCCACGTGACGGGGTTTTTTATGGGCGAAACAAAAGCCTGAAGCGATCAGCCGCAGTTGACGCGGGTGACGACCCGATTGGCATCGGTATTCAGGTTCAGGCGATCGGAGCGGTACTCCAGGGTCACCATGTCGGTGGGCAAGAGGAACCGTGCATTCTGCGCGCCTGCGCGGGTACGCGCCTGCTCCAGCAGTTCAGGCGAAGCCTTTTTGCCAATGGTGAATTCGGCAGCCTTCGCCTCACAACGGCTGTGCCCCGTGTCAGTGGTCGTGACAGGGTCTGTTGTCGACTCGGTGGAGGGAGTGCTGCAACCGGCCAGCATGGCAACGGCCAACAAAGTACCCAATGACGCGAGCTTCCAAGGCATGAAGCCTCCTTTTTTCAATAGTTAAGCTGAGATCGTGCGACCGCCAATCTGGCGTTTGGTTTCGCAGGGAGTACTAGCACCCTGCCCTCGATTCGGACACGCGGCGAGTTTGCCTGAGCATCGCCCTGCCGTTGATTACTCAATCGTGACTGAATATGAACAGCACTCAATAGATGTCGATGTAGTCGAAAGGCGGATTCGGCCAATTTTCCTTGAGCGCATTGAAAATCTGCATGACCCAGACCTCGTCACTGGCCGCGACCAATCCTACATAACCGGAACCCTTGGCCCACGTCTCCAGACGAAACAGCAGCCCGTTGATATCAGTGCCGCCCACAATGCCTGATGAAATGTAGGCGACCCCGCCCTTGGTCACCCGTAATTGAGTGTGTTCATCGTCGCTGGCGGAAGCCAGCAGCTGACGTACGGCCTCAAGGGTCAAGCCGTCAGGAGCGTTCAAATCGATCTGCACAGCACAGTCCTTGAAAATTCGTCAAAGACCAAGTGTCGCATAGCCCTCCCCTCATGCCTAAGTCGGAGTGTCAAAAGTCGCGCAAAATGGTTAACTCCACACTCAGACTTTCCCGACTTCACGAGCGCCATCATGTCCACCATAAGCATCGACGCCAACATCACAGTCAAGTGGCCACAGGGTCACAGCTCCTACAGCCCAGGCAGCCCGGAAGAGTTGGCAATCATTGGTATCGATCTATTGGTCAAGGAACTGGGAACCGAAGCGGCCAAGAAATTCATCGCGCAGATATTCGAGAAATACCCCGCCGACTATATAGGCCTGACAGAGAACGAACGGGCGTAAAACCCGCAGGCTGGCACCTGCGGGTGTATGGCTTACTTCAGACGAGCCAGACGCTCGGTCAGCAGGTCAAAAAAGCCCTGGGCGTCGCCACTTTCAACCCAGAAGGCATTCTTCGGCGCTTTCAGGCCGTCATACCAATCGACGATGGTTTGACCGAAGGTCGGGCCTTCGCGACTATCAACGACCACATTGACCGAACGACCGGTGAACAACTCAGGCTTGAGCAGGTAGGCAATGACCGTCGCGTCATGCACCGGGCCACCCGGAATGCCGTAGTGCTCCATGTCGCCTTTGACGTATTCATTAAGAATATCGCCCACCAGCTTGCTGGCATTGTTGTTAATTGCCGCGATCTGCTTCAGGCGCGCGTCGCTGGTGAGGATCTTGTGGGTCACGTCCAGCGGCAGGTAGGTCAACTTCACGCCACTTTTCAACACCACTTCAGCCGCCTGCGGGTCGGCGAACAGGTTGAATTCGGCCACCGGGGTGATGTTGCCGCCGTTGAAGTGCGCACCGCCCATGATCACCACTTCCTTGATGCCCTGAACGATTTCAGGTTCCTGGATCAGCGCCAAAGCCAGATTGGTCTGCGGACCGAGCATGGCGATGGTGATGCTGTGGGGCTTGGCGGCCTTCAAGGTGTCGATCAGGTAGTTGACCGCATTGCCCTGGGTCAGGCCTTTCTTCGGCTCATGTACGGTGACGCCCGACAGGCCTTCCTTGCCATGGATGTTCTCGGCATAGATCGGCGTGCGCATCAGCGGCTTCGGTGCGCCCGCGTAGACCGGCACCTCCTCGCGCCCCGCCCACTCGCGGGCCAGTCGCGCATTTCGCGAAGTCTTGTCCAGACGCACATTGCCGGCGACGGTGGTCAGCGCACGAATGTTCAGTTCTTGCGGCGACGCCAGGGCAAACAGCAAGGCAACCACGTCGTCGGCCCCCGGGTCGGTGTCGATGATCAAGTCGATCTTTTCCGCCGCCTGGGCGCTTGTTGCGGTAATCAGGGACAAAAGCAGCAGACTCCAGAGCAAGTGGTGCAGTTTCTGAGCATAGCGGTGCATAGCGCACTCCTTGTGCGTGGGACAGCAGAAAGACAACAGCGGGTTAGAACGTAACCCCTGCCACCAGCACGATGTTGCAGTACGGCTGACATTCACCCGTACGAACAATCGCCCGTGCCTGTCGGCTGAGGACTTTGAATTGGTCATGACTGAGCAGCTCACGCGGACCCAGCGCACCTTCGGCATTCAGCTCATCGAGCGTCGCCAACGTCGACGGCTTTTTGTCCAGGATCTCCTGGGCCAATACATGGCTCTCGACCTGCATTTCGCTGAGTACAACCTTCAACGTGCTGACGAAATCCGGGATACCGTGAGTCAGGGCCAGGTCGATCAGTTCAACGCCTGGCGGCACCGGCAAACCTGCATCGCCGATTACCACGATGTCGCCATGGCCCAGGGATGCGATCAGCCGCGACAGCGCGACGTTGAGCAAAGGTGTCTTTTTCATGGTGCTTTAAAGGCCTGTACGTCGGACAAGGTGGGAATTGAAGGTTGCGCGCCAGCACGGGTCACCGACAGCGCCGCGGCGACCTGGCCGAAGCGGATCGCGTCGGCCTCGCTTTTGCCGGCCGCCAGTGCAGCGGCGAAACCACCGACGAAGGTATCGCCAGCCGCCGTGGTATCGACAGCTTTCACCTTCGGAGCCGGGAAATGCTCGAAGCTTTTGCCGTTCGCGAACAGCGAACCTTGAGCACCGAGGGTGATGATGACCTTGCCGGCACCCATGGCGATCAACCGGGTCGCAGCGGTTTCGGCAGATGTCAGAGAATCCACTGGCAATCCACTCAACGCCGAGGCCTCGCTTTCGTTGGGTATCAGGTAATCGATGGACGCGTACCAGTCCGCCGGTAGCGGGCGGCTGGCCGGCGCCGGATTGAGGATCACGGTCTTACCCAATTCACGACCGCGCTTGAGCGCATGACCGACAGTGGCATCCGGCACTTCCAGCTGACAGATGATCACGTCCGCGGCCTGCAATACTGCATCGAAACGGTCGATCACCGCTGGCGTCAGCGCACCGTTGGCACCGGCAACGATCACGATTGCGTTTTGGCTGTTGTCATCGACCACAATCAACGCTACGCCACTGGAATCGTCGACGGTGCTGACCGCCTGGCAATCGATCTGCTCGGCCAGCAGCGCCCCGCGCAGCTCTTCGCCGTAGGCATCACTGCCCACGCAGCCGACCATCGACACCTGCGCCCCCAGCCTCGCCGCGGCGACCGCCTGGTTCGCGCCCTTGCCACCGGAAACCGTGGCAAACGACTCGCCGATCAGCGTTTCACCGCCACGTGGCAGCCGTGGCGCCCGGGTGACCAGGTCCATGTTCAGGCTGCCTATAACCACTACTTTTGCTGGCATACATCACTACTCATAAATTCTGTTTCAGCGGTGCTTTTGGTTTAGGGGCTTTCTATTTCAACGAAACTGGGCGAACACACCGGCCAGCGGCGCAGTCGACTCCCGCAAAACAATACTGGGCGTCACGATCCGTTGATCGGTGGCCATATCCGGTGTGGCGATTCTTCTTAACAGCACTTCGGCCGCCATCTCACCGAGTTGCAGAATCGACTGCCCCACGGTGGTCAGCGCCGGGTACACATAGCGGCTCATCTGAATATCGTCGAAGCCGATCACCGACAGCTCTGTCGGTACACGAATGTTGCGCTCGGCCGCCGCTCGCAGCACACCGATGCCAATCATGTCGTTACCGGCGAAGATCGCGCTCGGCGGGTTCTTTTCCAGCAGGATCGCGGCGGCGTTGTAACCGCCGGTGCTGGTGAAGTCGCTTTCCAGCATGCGCTCGCGGGACACTTCGACACCCGCCTCTTTCAGGGCGCGGCAATAACCGGCCAGACGCATCTGCGCCACGCTGGTACTCGCCGGGCCGCCAATGGTGGCAATATCCCGGTGCCCCAATTCCAGAAGATGGCGGGTCGCCAGATAGGCGCCGTATTCGTGATCGATTCGCACCAGGTCGGCATTCACACCTTCCAGTCCACGGTCGACGATCACCATCGGCGTACGCACGCCTGCCAGGCCTTCTGCCAGCCCCGCGTCACCACCGGCCGAAGCGACGATCAGCCCGTCGATGCGCTTTTCGAGCAGCACGCGCAGATAGCTGCGCTGCTTGTCCGGGTTGTCGTCGGAGTTGCAGAGGATCACGCAGTAGCCATTACGCTCGCAGTAATCCTCAATGCCTCGCGCCAGTTCGGCAAAGTACGGGTTGAGGCTATTGGGCACCAGCAACCCGATGGTCGCCGTGGTTTTTGCCTTGAGGGACCGGGCCACAGCACTGGGCACATAGTCGAGGGTTCTGATCGCCTCCTCGACTTTGACCCGCACCTCTTCGCTCACCGGCCGAGTCTTGTTCACGACGTGGGAAACCGTGGTGTAGGAAATTCCCGCGAGCGCTGCCACATCCTTGATCGTTGCCATGACTCAGGTCCGCCGGCTTGCGCGCTGACTGCGATAAGTATCAAGCACCACCGCCACCACGATCACCGCGCCGGTGATGATGCGTTTGGTGGGTTCAGTCGCGCCGATCTGCGCCAGACCGGCCGCCAATACAGAAATGATCAGAACCCCAAAGAACGTACTGATGACCGAACCGCGACCGCCCATCAGGCTGGTGCCGCCGATCACAACCGCGGCGATCACTTGCAACTCCAGGCCGGAACCGGCATTCGGATCCGCCGCTTCCAGGCGAGAAATCTGAAACAGCGCTGCGATACCGGCCAGCAGCCCCATCAGACTGAATACCAGGATCTTGTAGGGCTTCGGATTGATCCCTGCCAGACGCACCGCCTCTTCGTTGGTGCCGATGCCGATCAGGTAACGACCAAACACGGTACGCGTCAGCACTGCCTGGGCAATGAAGATGATCAGCAAGGCAATGATGAACGATGGCGAGATGCCGAAGGCGATCGGGTTGGACAGCCAGGCGAAGGCATCACCGATGTAGGCCGTGCGCGATCCGGTCATTTGATAGGCCACACCGCGGGCCATTTCCAGCACGCCGAGGGACACGATGAATGACGGGATCCGCCACGCCACGGTAATCGAACCGGTGATGGTGCCAGCCAGTGCTGCCGCCGCCATGCCGAGCAGCGCCGCAGGCAGCACGCTCCAGCCCCAACCGAGAATGGCCACGCTGACCGTTGACGCCGCGAGCGCGAGCACCGAGCCCACCGATAGGTCGATGCCGCCGATGATCAACACAAACGTCATGCCGACCGCCAGCACCATCAAATCCGGAATCTGGTTGGCCAGGGTGCTGAAGGTGTCATAAGACAGGAAATGGCTGCTCAGAACCGAGAACAGCGCGACCATTGCCAGCAAGGCACCCGCCAGGCCCAGATAGGTGCCGAGGCCGTAAAAGTTGCCACTACGTTTGCCGGCAGTCACTGCAGTATTCATGCGAGATCCCTAGGCGCTGCTTCATTGAGCAACGCATCACGTTTTTGGTAGCCGGCGAACGCGGCGGCAAGCAAATCATCCTGGGTCCAGCTGTCACGCTCAAAGGTGTCGATCAGACGTCCCGCCGAGAGCACGCCGATGCGGTCGCAGATCAACATCAGTTCACGCAGGTCGCTGGACACCACCACGAGCGCTTTGCCTTGACGAGTGAGCTCACCGAGCAAGGCATAGATGTCAAACTTGGCGCCGACGTCGATGCCACGCGTTGGCTCATCGAACAGCAGCACCGAGCAATCACGCTCAAGCCACCGGCCGATCACGACTTTCTGCTGGTTGCCGCCGGACAGTTCCGAAACCAGTTGTGTTGGGCTGGAGCTGCGGATGTGCATGGCGTCGATCTGACGCTGGGCAAAGGCCATCTCGTCACCGTTGTTGACGAAGCCACCGCTGGAAATCACCGGCATATTGCCCAAGGCAATATTCGCGCTGATCGATTGAGTCAGCAGCAGGCCTTCACCCTTGCGGTCTTCGGTGATCAGGGCGATGCCATGACCGACCGCGTCAGCCGGTGACCGGATACTGACGACCTGTGCTGGCGAACCGAGCGCAACAGTGCCGCTGTCTGCTGCATCAGCACCGAAGATCAAGCGCAGCAACTCGGTACGCCCTGCCCCGATCAAACCGGAAATCCCGTAGATCTCGCCGGCGCGCACTTCGAAGGACACGTCGCGAACCTTGTCGGAACGGGTCAGTCCTTTGACCGTCAAGGCCGGAGCGCCAATCTTGCGCGGGCCCATGTCGATGTGTTCGCCGAGTTCACGGCCGACCATCAGCGTCACCAGTTGCTCACTGTTGTAATTGGCCATCGGCTCGACGCAAACCAGGTTGCCGTCGCGCAGTACCGCAATACGCTGCGCGACCCGCGCCAGCTCTTCGAGCCGGTGCGAGATATAGATGATCGACACGCCGCGGGCTTGCAGACGAGTGATCTGCTCGAACAGCATTTCGACTTCACGGCTCGTCAACATCGCGGTCGGTTCGTCGAGGATCAGCACGTGGCAATCGCCGATCAGGTTGCGGGCGATCTCCACCATTTGCTGGTGACCGATACCCAATTCGCCCACCAGCGTATCCGGGTCAATCGCGTCGAGGCCGACTTGGGCCATGGCTTCGATTGCAGCCTTGCGCAATTGCCTGCGACTGATCCAACCGCCCTTGCTGGGCAGGTTGTCGAGAAACAGGTTCTCCGCCACCGACAGGGTCGGCAACAAATTGAGTTCTTGCATCACCATGCGAATGCCGAGGTCTTCGGCCTGGGTGCGGCTTGCGGGGCGGTAATCTTGTCCCTGGAATTGCATGTGGCCGGCGGTCGGTGTGACCAGCCCGCCGATGATCTTCGACAGCGTGCTTTTTCCGGCACCGTTTTCGCCGGTCAACGCCAGCACTTCACCGCGCATCAGCGTCAGGTCGATGCCGGTCAGGACCGGTTGGGCGTAGGTCTTACCGATACCGCTGACCGAGAGGACAGCGTTCGGGGCGGAAACTGACATAAAAACTCTCCATGCGCTCGCCCGGACGGGCGAGCACCATTGTGTCGCCAGAAGGACTACTTGGTGACCAGCTCTACCGGAGTTTCGATCACGCCATTGGCGCCGCTGTCGACTTTCTCACCTTTGATGATCTTCAGCGCAGTCTCGATGCCGAACACGGCTTGCCGGGCTGCAAACTGGTCAGCAGTGGCCAGAACGCGACCGTCTTTAAGCATCGGCTTGATGGCGTTGATGTTGTCGTAACCGACCACTTGCACCTTGCCGGCCTTGCCCGCTGCACGTACCGCGGATACTGCGCCGACGGCCATGCTGTCGTTGCCGGCCAGCAGGGCTTTGACTTGCGGGTATTCGCTGAGGATCGAGGCAGCAACCTTGTTGCCTTTGTCGATTTCCCAGTCACCGGACTGCAAGGAGACGACCTTGACCTGCGCCGCTTCCATCGCATCCTTGAAGCCTGCGGTTCTCTGCTGCGCGTTGGTGGTAGTTGAAACGCCTTCGATAATGCCGACTTCGTCGCCGGCCTTCAGTTGCTTGGCCAGGTACTCGCCCACCAGACGCGCGCCTTTGCGGTTATCCGGGCCTACGAACGGTACGCTGAGGTTTTTGCTTTTGACGACAGCCGGGTCCAGCTGGTTGTCGATGTTGATCACGGTGATACCGGCATCGATGGCTTTCTTGATCACTGGAACCATAGCCTTGGAGTCAGCCGGTGCGATGACCAGCGCATTGACCTTGGCCAGAATCATTTGCTCGACGATGCGGGTCTGGCCAGCCGTGTCGGTTTCGTCTTTGATGCCGTTGGAGATCAGCTCGAAATCGCCGGAGTGGTCTTTCTGATAGGCCTTGGCGCCGTCTTCCATGGTCAGGAAGAATTCGTTGGCCAGGGATTTCATGACCAGGGCGACTTTAGGTTTTTCAGTGTCGGCGAAAGCCGAAGAGAGGGGCAAAGCGGCGGATGCGGCAGCCAGCATAGCGACAGCGAGAAGACGTCCAGCGAATGGCAGCTTCATGGGTTCACTCCGATCTTATGATTATTGTGAGCAACGCTTGCGCTGGCGTAGGCTTCATGGTGCTCACCGATGGATCAACCACCGGGAGCGCCGCGCAAACGTTTGCGTAGACCGAACTATGCGAACCCTGCCGACATTTGTCAACGAGCAGAAACGACCATTTATTTGAACTGGCTGACAAAAGCCGGGCATTCAAGTCATGCCGTGGTGTTGACCACCGTTCCGGTGCTGGAACCCTTGGCCAGCTCCTTGACCAGGGCGGCGGACACTTCCAGCAAGGCGCTACTGGTGTCGGCGATCTGTCCTTGAACTGCCATGACCACAGTGGCCTTGGCTTCGGGCGTCGGATAAGACGCCGCCTGAGCTGCGGCTAATTGTTGCTGTTGCTCGCGCAGTTGCTGTTGTAGCTCTTGCATGCGTTTGAGCAGGACTTTCACCGCCACACTCAGGTTGCTCTCGTCTGGGGTTTCGGTCTGCGCGCCCGCGCTTTTATCCAACCCCAAAGGGCCACTCTTGACTTGGTTGTCGTCGCCTTCTTTCGCGCCCAGCGTCTTATCGGCAGCCTCTGCGGTGGCGTCGTTCAACGCTTGGATCGTAGCGGCGGACTTGCCACCAATGGTGACGCCTGCGGCGTTTGGGATACCAATGGATAACGACATGTGAACTCCTGAGTAGAAAGATCCTTTGAAAGAGCATCGACCGAAGCGCGAGGTTCTTTAGCACTGATTCGCAATCTTGCAAGTCGATTTGCTCTACAGAGGTCGTAGTACTTTTCGGAGAGCCGAACACAAACGCTCAACGCGTTCGGAAACCCGGACAACAGACTGTGTAATCATTCTGGTCACTAAAATAAATACTGATACAAATCATCAAGTTAAAAGTTTTTCTCATTCAAGGTACGACTGGTACAGATCCTGCTCATCTCATTCACCCCAAGCGTTCAGATCCGCTTGGAGCGCATCTAGATGAACCTGCATCAGCACCGTCTCACTACTAGAGAGAAAAATAATGACATCTGCTTTCAAGACTTTCGTTCCGGGCGCCTTGGCCCTCTTGCTGCTTCTGCCCACCGCCCTTCAGGCAAAAGAAGTCGAAACCCAACAGAAACTGGCGAATGTGGTGATCCTGGCCACCGGCGGCACCATTGCCGGCGCGGGCGCCAGCGCCGCTAACAGCGCTACCTATCAAGCGGCAAAAGTCGGCATCGAACAATTGATCGCCGGGGTTCCAGAACTCAGCCAACTGGCTAACGTTCGTGGCGAACAGGTCATGCAGATCGCGTCCGAAAGCATCACCAACGACAACCTGCTGCAACTGGGTCGTCGCGTGGCTGAACTGGCCGACAGCAACGACGTCGACGGCATCGTCATCACCCACGGCACCGACACTCTGGAAGAAACCGCCTACTTCCTGAACCTGGTGGAAAAAACCGACAAGCCAATCATCGTAGTCGGCTCCATGCGCCCAGGCACCGCGATGTCGGCCGATGGCATGCTGAACCTGTACAACGCAGTGGCCGTGGCCAGCAGCAAAGATGCGCGCGGCAAAGGCGTACTGGTGACCATGAACGATGAGATCCAGTCGGGTCGCGATGTCAGCAAAATGATCAACATCAAGACCGAGGCGTTTAAAAGTGCCTGGGGTCCACTCGGCATGGTGGTCGAAGGCAAATCCTACTGGTTCCGTCTACCGGCCAAGCGTCACACCATGGACTCGGAATTCGACATCAAAACCATCAAGAGCCTGCCTGACGTAGAAATCGCCTATTCCTACGGCAATGTCAGCGATACCGCTTACAAAGCGTTGGCTCAGTCCGGCGCCAAAGCCATCATTCACGCCGGTACCGGCAATGGCTCAGTCTCGTCCCGTGTAGTCCCATCACTGCAAGCCCTGCGCAAGGACGGCGTGCAAATCATTCGTTCGTCCCACGTCAACGCCGGCGGTTTCGTACTGCGCAACGCCGAACAACCAGACGACAAGTACGACTGGGTTGTGGCGCATGACCTGAACCCGCAAAAAGCCCGCATCCTGGCCATGGTCGCACTGACCAAGACCAACGACAGCAAAGAGCTGCAACGGATGTTCTGGGAATACTGATTCGCCCTCGCCCGACCGGTTCCGGTCGGGCACCGCACTGACCACTCGCCAGCCCTGGCGGGTGGCTCACACCCCCTTCCGATATTTCGATAAAAATTTTCCCTTCGTCCTACACCAAACGGAAAAATTGCTGTCAGAGGATTTTCTTGAGTTTTAAGCAGTTGCGAAAATGCTTACAGTTAAATACTGTATGCACGTACAGCTTAATAAGGATAATTCCGTGGCCAACACCTCTGCCTCTCCTGACTCCTATGAACGCATGGGCATGCGCGTTCAGAAAATCATCAATTCCCCCACCGCCCAAAAAGCCAAAGCCGCATTGATCTTCCGTCTACCGGACGAACCCGTGGATGAGTGGGAACAATTACTCGAAGAAATCGACGAGAACGACAACGTCACCCTCGCCTATCGCGACGATGGCGGCGTGCAGATTTTTTGGGTTGTGCCGAAGGAAGATTGAGTCAATGAGTGTCCGCTGGTTTGCTTTGCTGTTTTTGTTCATCACCCTCGGCGCCCAGGCTGGCGCCCCACGCACCTTCAACGAAGCCAAGAAAGTCGCCTGGAAGCTCTACGCACCGCAATCCACCGAGTTCTATTGCGGGTGCAAATACACCGGCAACAAGGTCAACCTCGCAGCCTGCGGTTATATACCGCGCAAAAACGCCAAGCGTGCGTCCCGCATCGAGTGGGAGCACATTGTTCCGGCTTGGCAGATTGGCCATCAGCGTCAGTGCTGGCAAGCAGGTGGGCGCAAGAACTGCACGCGCTACGATCCGACCTATCAGAAGGCCGAAGCCGATCTGCATAACCTGGTGCCGAGCATTGGTGAGGTGAATGGCGATCGCAGCAACTTCAGTTTCGGCTGGTTGCCGGTGCAGTCGGGCCAATATGGCTCGTGCCTGACCCAAGTCGACTTCAAGGCGAAGAAGGTCATGCCCCGCCCGTCCATACGCGGCATGATCGCCCGGACGTATTTCTACATGAGCAAACAGTACGGTTTGCGCCTGTCGAAACAGGATCGACAACTGTACGAAGCCTGGAACAAAACCTATCCGGTAGAGGCCTGGGAACGACAGCGTAACCAAAGCGTGGCGTGCGTCATGGGACGCGGCAACGAGTTTGTCGGCCCGGTCGACATGAAAGCCTGCGGTTAAGCGCTCGCTGAAACACAAAGGCCTCGGGTTTGATACCCGAGGCCTTTGTTCGTTTCTAACCGCCCACTTTGTGCTTGAGCGCCTGAGGCGGCTTCCATTCGAAACCACCTGCATCCTGCGCCGGAAAGAACAGCTTCACTCGCTGGTCGGGTGCCCAGGTGGCCCTCTCGGTGACCATGCGCGATTACTGAGCCACCGGACGCTCAATGATCAGCGATTCGATGTTCATCTTTTTCGCCCGGGCCAGTGCTACGTTCAAATCAGCCTGTCGGGCCTCTGCCTCGGCTTTGGTACCGAACGGCCCAAGCAGGATCCGATCCTTGCCGTTCTCCCTGACCACATTGGAAACGAAGCTGTGCTCGATCAGCCAGCCGCTCAAGTCGCTGACGGCCTGGGGTGTTTCGCCGCGCACCTCAAGATCCCATTGCGGCCCCGCTGCCGGAGCAGGAGCCGTAGTCGATGCAGAAACAGCCGCGGATGGCGTCTTTTGAGCACTCGCATCCTTGCCCTCACCACATCCCGCCAACGCCAGTACTGCGATTACCAAGGCCATTTTGCGCACAACGCTTCCCTCATAATGCTTAAAGCGGCGATTTTACCATTCATGAATACTTCCCGAGTCCCGCAAAATGGGCTCAAAACAACGAGAATGATGGTTGCGGCCTCTGTATAGTTACGCCTTGGGAATTAATGCAGCATCTGCGCGTCAGAAAGAGGCACCCAAACTATGAGACTTCGCACTAATCTATAACTACACCGACCTCTGCACTGTCCGAATCAGGTGCCCTACAAAGCAATCAAGGAGAAGACCATGCTGATACTCACCCGCAAAGTCGGTGAAAGCATAAACATCGGTGATGACATCACTATCACCATTCTGGGCGTTAGCGGCCAGCAAGTCAGGATCGGCATCAACGCTCCAAAAGACGTTGCCGTGCATCGCGAAGAGATCTATCAGCGAATTCAGGCCGGTCTGACCGCTCCAGACAAGCCACAAACACCCTGAATCCTGCTGCAGTCAGTAGCCAGCCCGTTCGGTACAGCGCAATGGCTGGCTAAAGATTCAAGCGCCGCATCGCCATCCTTTTACTCGCTCGCCCAGGGTCATGGAGCTTTTCTGTCTTTCTATCATGCCGTCGAGAACGCGAAACCGATACTATCGGCAAGTCTCCTATCATGACTGTCAGACGCTTCCGATTAACCCCTAGGAAGAACCCAATCAATCTCGGCTAACCAAACGTCACACCGCGCGCCATACCAGTGGCAGCCACAACCATCAGCAACACCAACAACGCTTCGATATGACTGATTCGGGCAAACAGCTTTGTCCGACCGGTATCGATAGCCACGCCACGGCTCAGGGCAATCCGCCATTTGATCAGCGTCACCATCGGCGCAACTTCAAGCAACAGGATGAAGACAAACAACGTCATCTTGAGGTGGAACAGTGGCTGGTGAAGATAGTAGTCAGTGCCTTTTTCGAACCCTCCAAAGGCTCGCATCCCACCCGTTACCAAAAGAATGACTGCGCAGATCCCCCATAGATTGTCGGCGACCAAAACGCTACGAACCTCCCCCGCGCCGGTAGCCAGACGACGCAATGCAGTCCCGCGAGTCAGCACAGCCCAAAAGCCCAGCGCAAAGGCCAGGAGATGAATCGCCGCAAGAAACCAGTGAGCCAGCATGGAGATACTCCTGTCAGGATGAAATTTGGATTGGCCTGTCAGTAGTAGCCCATAACGCTAAGGATTGCCCGGTACCGAGATCCAGATGTGAAGAGCCCAGCGCGATGGCTGGGCTCTGGTTATTTTCTGTTTTCCATCATCTTGTCGGCGAGAGCTTTGGCCCTTTCAATCAACAGGTTCTGCCTGTCTTCATGAGTAGCCCCTCCTACAACCGGTGCCGTCAGATTGCTTTCCGCAATCAACGCAGCACAGAAGTATTGATCCCAAACAGCTCTGTCCTCAGATACCTGCTTGTTCATTTGGTCGGCGATCATATGCGGCTCCTTTTGATGAGGTAGCACCGCTATCTTACGCCTGAATCGCAGACAACCCATGCCGCTGAAGACGATGGACAGCGCACGATGATTCCCAGTGCAAACGGAAAGCCCGGCCCTATAGAGGCTTTATATCGTTGGAGCGCTGGAGAGACTGTGCGACACAGGCGTTGATGGGCACGCGCACGAGAAGAAGCTCGAGTATTCGGGAAGACGTCAGTCGTCTCTATCGTCACGGTCATGGTCACGACGGTGATTGCGATCATACCGCTGATCATCGTCACGACGATCATATCCGCGGTCATACCCTCGATCATCGTCATACCCGCGGTCGTATCCACGACGGTAATCATGACCTCGATCACGATCTCGACCGTACCTTTCTCCGTCATCCCAGTGAGGCCCACAGCCTCCCAGCAGGAGAGAGCCTGAAATGGCCATGAACATTATTACTGCACGCTTCATTTGAACGTCCTAAATGCAAAGGTCAGCGATATGACCGTGAGGCCGCTCAATGATTCACAGGTCAGATACAGCAAGCCTGAATCGCACTCTCTGTGCGTGCAGCTCGACGCGTTGCCGATACCCATCACCGAAGCGGATCGTCAACAGCAATGCAAAAACCTAAGCGACAAGCTTTTTTTGAGGTGCGGGAGATTGACGGTACACGCGGTGTTTCTTCATTGTTTAATCCTCACGACCCTTCGAAGGCAATAGCACTAGACCGACGCATGGATTCGATACCCTGCACCCGAGAAGAATGGCGGCCGTGGTTCGCGCTGTAGGCTTAGCGGAACCGATCAAATACATGCTCTGGTGAATGATGTACTCGCGCGAATTCCTGAGAGCCAAACAATGCCCTGCAGACGGGTTACCGAATGCCGAAGAAACAGCAGGAAAATAATACAGCGGCGACCGCAGCTGAAATTGAGCGCTCTATCCAGACGCTGAACAAAATGGCTGAACGCCTCTGGGGCGATGGTCGGGAGACTGAGGCGAAAGCCCTCCTCGATGCCTTGGATGCGTTAAACAGGGCGCTCGATCGGATCAGGATTGGAGAGAGCCGCAGGGTTCTTCATTGAAACGTAGACGCCCCAGCTGAAGGCTGGGTGTAAGTCCAGCCCGACCCAGCGCCGGGCTTTTTTATCTGCCTGTCATTCCTTCGTCATACCTACCAAGCACAATGCGGTCAGCCAAAGGGACTTGGCCCCGTCTATAGAGAGCCCGGCAATATGCCGGGCTTTTTTATGTGCTCTTAGCTAAGCGACAGCCATCCCCCCTATGTGGCACACGCCTACGACCACGTGCCGGCCGGCGAGCGCCCCACTTTTCACGAGATCCGCGCTTTAGGAGCATGGCTGTACGAGCAGCAGAATTTCCCGCAGGTATACATTCAAGCGTTGATGGGTCATGCGGACGAGAAGATGACGAAGCATTATCAGGAGGGGCACGACGAAAAGAAGATCGAGCATCTGCAGGTGGGCGCCGAATTGGCGTTCTGAGGTGGGAGTTTTGCCAAAGTTTTGCAAATCGCAGACAACAAAAAAGGGCCCACCTTTCGGTGAGCCCTTCTAGACCGCCCAGCAGAGCGGATTTTGTTTGGTAGGCGCGATTGGACTCGAACCAACGACCCCCACCATGTCAAGGTGGTGCTCTAACCAACTGAGCTACGTGCCTGCTGTGAGGCGGCATTCTACGGAATTCCGGAGGGGTGTCAACACCTTTTTTCGAGCTAACCCTATGAATATGCAAAATATTTAATTTTGCGGCTGCAAAGAAGATTTTGCGGTGGCTGGCGGTCGATTTTTATCTCGGGTAGGATCGATGCACTCGTAAAATATATTAAACAGAGGCTGCAGGATGGCGAACACTCCCTACCCGGAATCCTATTACGCCGCATCGGCCAATGCAGTTCCGCCGCGCCCGGCTTTGCAGGATGACGTAGAGACTGATGTCTGTGTGATCGGTGCCGGTTACACCGGTCTGTCCTCTGCCCTGTTTCTGTTGGAAAACGGTTTCCGGGTAACGGTTCTTGAGGCCGCGAAGGTAGGTTTTGGTGCATCTGGGCGTAACGGTGGCCAGATCGTTAACAGTTATAGCCGCGACATTGATGTGATCGAGCGCAGTGTCGGGCCCAAGCAGGCTCAGTTGCTGGGGCAGATGGCGTTCGAAGGTGGGCGGATCATTCGTGAGCGGGTCGCCAAATATAATATCCAGTGCGACTTGAAGGACGGTGGCGTATTCGCCGCCATTACCGCCAAGCAGATGGGTCATCTGGAATCCCAGAAGCGCCTGTGGGAGCGGTTCGGTCACACGCAGCTTGAACTGATGGATCAGCGTCGCATCCGTGAAGTGGTCGCTTGCGATCAATACATCGGCGGCATGCTCGACATGAGCGGCGGGCACATTCATCCGCTGAACCTGGTGCTGGGCGAAGCGGCAGCTGTCGAATCGCTGGGCGGCACCATTTATGAGCAATCGCCGGCGGTACGCATCGAGCGCGGCGCGAGTCCGGTGGTGCATACGCCTCTGGGCAAGGTCAGGGCCAAGTTCATCATCGTTGCGGGCAATGCGTATCTCGGTAATCTGGTGCCGGAACTGGCCGCCAAATCGATGCCCTGCGGGACTCAGGTGATCACCACTGAACCCTTGGGCGAAGCATTGGCCAAGAGCCTGTTACCACAGGATTACTGCGTCGAGGACTGCAATTACCTGCTCGACTACTACCGTTTGACTGGCGACAAGCGCCTGGTTTTCGGCGGTGGTGTGGTGTATGGCGCGCGGGATCCGGCGAACATCGAGGCGATTATTCGGCCGAAGATGCTCAAGGCCTTCCCGCAGCTCAAAGACGTGAAGATCGATTACGCCTGGACCGGCAATTTCCTGCTGACCTTGTCGCGCCTTCCTCAGGTCGGACGCCTGGGCGACAACATCTACTATTCCCAGGGTTGCAGCGGCCATGGCGTGACGTACACGCACCTGGCGGGCAAGGTGTTGGCCGAAGCGTTACGTGGCCAAGCCGAGCGCTTCGACGCCTTTGCCGACCTGCCCCACTACCCGTTCCCCGGCGGACAACTGCTGCGTACACCGTTCGCTGCGTTGGGCGCCTGGTATTACGGATTGCGGGACAAATTCGGCTTCTGACCGGTAGACGAAAAAAAAAGGGGCAACTGCACAGTTGCCCCTTTTCATTTTAGCTCGGGAAGTCAGCTCTTCCGCTGATTGAGCCTCTGCAAGAATTCGGCCCTGCGCTGCTGATCCATTTCCTCTTTGGCCAAGAACTCAGGAAGCAGCTCGGCCGCACGCACGGCATCGAGGATGAAGACACCGTCATCATCACCAATGGCCAGGTCCCCTGGCTGCACCTGAGCCCCGCCCACACTGATCGACTGATTGACTTCCCCGCGGGCGCCAATGCCACGGGTCGTGTACGCACTGACGTCCCGGCAAAAGATCGGCAACCCATGGCGACGCAATGCGCTGACATCCGTGACGGCACCTGACACCACCACCCCGGCCAACCCTTTGATCAGCCCGGCCAGGGTGCGCAGTTCGCCCCAGCAACCACACTCCTCGTCGCCCACACATTCGATCACCAGCACGTCGCCCGGCTCACTCAGCAACAGCGCTTCACGCAAAATGCTGCCATCCGGCGGGAAGACTTTGACGGTGACGACAGTGCCGACCATGCGGATGTTGTTGAACAGCGGCTTGATCCCCCGCAGAAAGCCTCGATCGGAAAAATGGCCGAGGGTGGACGACGGGATCGACCGGTAGGCGTTGAGCAACTCCGGGTTGACGAGCTGCTGGCGAGGGTTGATCTGATAACTCATTGGCATTTCCCCGGACGCAGCAGTGGGCAGGTCGAACAATACTCAGCGGGCTCAGTAGCCAGATAGTAGAAGCAACAAGTTCGCCGAAAGCGAATGCTTCGTTGCCCCTCGTCCACCAGTGTCGGCGGTCGGCGGAAATGGCTCAGCGGGTTGTAATCGAGGCCGAAGAGTGAAGGCTCTGCCTGAGTCAGCAACCACCTGAAGTCGGCTTCATAGCGCTCGCGTACCGACGGCTCATCGATTTTTGCCATGCGCTTTTCATACAACGAATACACACGTACAGCGGTGTTTTCCCACAAGATGCGCCGTGAAACGCCACTCACACGGTTGAAGGTTTGCCACAGCGGCTTCAACAGCCCGGCAAACAGTGCTTGCACCAGGGTTTCCCGCCAGGCCTCGCGCTCACCTGCCCCATACGTCAGCGGCAGGGAGTGAGCCAGCGGCATCGAAGACGTCCACAGCCCGTCATCATGGCCGTACTCGATCACCGTGTTGTCCAGAGACAGCAGCAGGCCTTTGTCGTACACCGACATGGCGTACAAACAGGCGCCGGTGGCCAGGAACGACAGGCGCTTGCCCAGCAGTGAGGCGGTGATCGCCCGCGACGGTGAGCCAATGACCGGGGTCAATGCGTCCAGCAAACGCTCGCACACATCTTCCTGCAACAGGTCACGCGCCATCAGCGAGCGTAATGGGTCGCGCTCGGCGCTGTCCTTCAACCGCAACCCACCGCCCAGCACGTTCCACTCTTGCGCGGTGAAGTGGTGAGCCAGACTCATTGCGGCAATTCCCGGCCAAACGGGATGCACATCGGCGTACCAAAGAACGGATCAGGAATAATCCTGCAGTTGAGGTCGAACACGGTTTTGACCAGCGCCTGAGTCAAGACGTCCTCAGGCCGGCCCTGCGCAAATGCCGTACGGTCATGCACCGCAACCATATGATCGGCATAACGACAGGCCAGGTTGAGATCGTGAAGCACCATGATGATGGTTTTGCTCTCGAGCCGGTTGAGGTCACGCAGCAGGTCCAGCACTTCAATCTGGTGAGCCAGGTCGAGGAAGGTCGTTGGCTCGTCCAGCAGCACAGTGCCGGTGTCCTGGGCCAGGGTCATGGCGATCCACGCACGCTGGCGCTGCCCGCCGGACAAGGCATCCACCGGCCGATCCGCCAGCGCCTGCAGACTGGTCTGCGTCAGCGCGCGATTGACCATGGTTTCATCCTCGGCCGACCATTGCTGCATCCAGCTCTGATACGGGTATCGGCCCAGGGCCACGAGCTGGCGAACGGTAATGCCCTCCGGCGCCGTCGGCGTCTGGGGCAGGATGGCCAACTCGCGCGCCACCGCTGCTGTGGATTTTTGCTGGATATCCACACCGTTGAGAATCACCGAGCCTTGCTGCGGTTTCAGCAACCGGGCAAAGGATTTGAGCAAGGTGCTTTTGCCGCAGCCGTTACTGCCGATCAGCACCGAAATCTTGCCCTTGGGCAGTTGCATGTCCAGCGCATCAATAATCACCTGGCGCTGATAACTCAGGGTCAGGCCGCGACTTGCAATCGACGTCATACGTTGAATTCCTTAATGACGCTGTTTAATCAATAAATAGAGAAAAAAGGGCGTGCCCAGCACGGCGACAAAAATGCCGGCGGGCAAATCCAGCGGCAAAAACAGCGTGCGCCCGGCCAGGTCGGCCAGCACCACAAGGTTCGCCCCGACCAGCGCGGCCATTACCGCCTGACCACCAAAACCAGGAGCCACCAGACGCTTGGCAATGTGCGGCGCAATCAGCCCGACAAACGCTATCGCCCCACCCCAGGCAATGGCCGCACCGGCCAACGCCACACTGACCAGCAACAAACCGGCCCGCAGCCATTGCACGCGCACGCCGATGCCCTGGGCCAGGTTGTCATCCAACTGTTGCACCATCACCTGACGGGCCAGCAGCACCAGCAGCGGACAAATGCCCAACAACCAGCCCGCCAGCGCCAGCGGTTCGGGCCAACTGGCGCCGTACACGCTGCCGGTCAGCCAGACATAGGCCGACAGAGTGGTGGTCAGCGGACTGAAAACCAGAATGAAGGTGGTCGTGGCCGTCAACATCGCCGAGACGCCCACGCCGATCAGCACCAGCCGCAGCGGTGAGGTCCCCTGCTTCCAGGCCAGCAGATAAATAGCCAATGTTGCCAAAGCCGCACCGAGCATTGCGGCCAGGGGCAGAAACTGTTGGCCCAGCGTCGCGGACAAGAACGACAGGTAAAGCACGGCGGCGGCACTGGCACCGCTGGTGATGCCGAGCAGGTCCGGCGATGCCAGCGGGTTGCGGATGATGCTTTGCAGGATCAGCCCGGATACCGACAACGCAGCGCCCACCAGTGCCGCCAGCACAATGCGTGGAAAACGCAGTTGCTCGACGATTAATGTCAGGCTGGCGTCCTGGCTGGAAAACAGGATTCGCATCACCTCGAGGGGCGAGAGAATGACTTTCCCCAGCGATAACGAGCCGAGCATCACCAGCACCGTCAGCACCAGGGCCGCCGCCAACCGCAACCACGTGGAAAGGTTGACCCGCCGGGAATACCCGCCCCGGCGCCAGGTCACCACCCTATCCATAACGACCTCCACGCCGGGCCAGCAGGATGAAAAACGGCGCGCCGAACAGCGCCGTCATCACCCCCACCGGCACCTCCTGAGGCAAGATCAATACCCGCGACAGCGTATCCGCCAACAGCAGGAGAATCGCGCCGAGCAGCGCACAACCGGGCAGCAACCAGCGATGGTCGATGGACAACCCTTTGCGCACCATGTGTGGCACCAGTAAGCCGATAAATCCAATGCTGCCGGCCAACGCCACCGCGCTGCCCGCGAGACAGATCACCAGCACGCTCATCAGCAGCCGGATCAGGCCGGTCCGCTGCCCCAGCCCCGTAGCAATCTCTTCCCCGGCGTTCAGCACGTTGACCTGCCCGGCCAGCAACAGCGCCCCCGACAACCCGAGCACGCCACACAGCAACAAGGGTGCAGCGGTCGACAGGTTGCGTTCGGTCAACGAACCGGCCATCCAGAACAGCACCGTGTCCAGGCCATCCTGATTCACCACCAGCAGCGCCTGGCTGAAGGCGGAGAACAACGCGGCGATCGCCGCCCCCGCCAGCACAATGCGCAGCGGACTGAGACTGCCTTGCCCCATGTTGCCGATCAGCCACACCAGACAACCCGCTACGGCAGCGCCAATGAACGCCGACCATAGCCAGGCATCCGGGGATGACAGCGAAAAGATCGAGGAAAACAGGATGATAAAAAAGGTCGCACCGGCATTGATCCCGAACAACCCAGGTGATGCCAATGGATTGCGCGTCAGTGCCTGCATCAGGGCACCCGCGACCGCCAGGCTGGCGCCTACGGAAATCGCCATCAGGGTGCGCGACAGACGCGTGGTGGTCACCAGCACATGACTGACACTCAGCGGGTCGGGATGGACAAACGCCGCGGCAATCTGTGGCACTGGAATCCAGGTGGCACCGACCGCCAGGCTCAACACGCAGCACAGCAGCAACACGGCACCCGCGCTGCACAGCTTTGCTCCCGGGCTCATGAGGCCACCTGCGCGGCGGCCACGCGGGCAACGTCGTCGAGCATCAGGTTCGCTCCCAACATGCCGCCCGACAGACTCCAGGCGACGCCATCGACCTGCCACACCTGTCCTTGCTGCGGCGCACGCATCTGCTTCCACAACGGGTGTTGCACCAGACTCTCGTAGTTGCGCTGCACCGCCGCGTTCTGCGCGCGCAGGAAGACAAAAAAGATGTCGGCATTCACCACGGCAAGGCTTTCCTTGCTGGTGAGTTTGATCGATACCCCGCTCGCCTCCCGGCTGCTGTCACTCCAGTTGAATCCCAGTTCGCTGAGCACGGAGCCCGGGAAACTGGCCGGCAGGTAACTGCGGATGTGGTCTTCGCGGATATCCAGAATCGACACCGTGGGTGGCCAGCGTCCGGCAAATGTCTGCTGCAGTTGCTCGCACAGCTGTGCCACGCGCTGCTGCCATCGGCTCAGAATCTCGTCGGCCCTCTGTTGCTGGTGTAATGCCGCACCCATCAGCGCCAGGGTCTTTTTGAATTCAAACACTTCCTCCAGCATCAGCACCGGGGCGATCTGCCTGAGCAAGGGTGCAATGCGTTCATGGCGAAAGCGCGAGGCAACGATCAAGTCCGGCTTGAGCAGCGCGATGTCTTCAAGGCTGGGTTGGGTCTCCAGCCCGACATGGGGCACACCGCCCAGTGCTTCGCGCAAATAGCGATAGGTCGGTTTTTCGCTCCAGGAATCAACCACGCCACACGGGGTCACGCCCAACACCACGGCGCAGTCGGTGGCGCCCTGAAACAGGGTGATCACCCGCAACGGCGCGGCGCCGGCCGCGGCCCACGCCGGCGCGGACAACCTGAGGGCGAGCGCCCCCAGAGACAGGCGCAACAGCGTGCGCCTGGAGGGATGACATCGCGGCTCAGGCTTCACGATCGAGCCTGTGAAACGGATTGACCACCTGCCCTTTGCCAAATGGCATGCTGCCAGGGCCACCCGCGCGCTCGATCATCGGAGTGAGCAGCAGTTTCTGCGGCCAGTGCGGCGACTCGAACAGCTGGTGCTTGATCATGACCCGCGCCTCGGCATCAAACTCGATGGTGTCGATCAACTCGTTGAGCACTTCGCCCATCGCCGTCCACAACCCGGTCGCCGGCAATGCGTAGACCTCAGCCAGCGTATCGATGATGGCGCGGAAGTTGACCTGAATGCCCAGGGTCTGCAACCAGAACAGCAGGTCTTCAGGGCGCTCGTGGTACAGCGTGTTGGCGTGCCCCTTCTTCAACCGGTAAGCCGGGTCGGCCAGGCCGTTGCGTTCCAGCCACGGCACGAAGATGCGCAATGAATCATGATCACGCAACAGCAGGCCTTGGGCGTAACCGGCCTTCCACACCAGCACCGCGTTCTGCCCGTGAATTTCCCCCAGCATGCCGATGCGGAACATCCGCAGGTTGATCTCGAAAAAGCTGTGGCACAACTCGCGGAACAGCGTCATCACCGACGCGGCGTTGGCCGGCAGTTGGCGGTAGCCCATCCAGTCATCGAAAAAGTGCTGATTGCTACCCGGCAGCGGTGTGCCCAATGCCGCCATGGGCACCAGTCGACAGTCTGGATCTTCCAGCAGCGCGGGCGGATAGCCGCGAACCATGGCCGACAGGTGACGCGGCGCTTCGTCGAACAGCGTCGCGTCCGGCGGCATGAACGCCCACCACTTGGTTTCATCGCACAGGTGCAGGGACTGTTGCAGGGTTTGATCCTTGCTCAGTGCCTGGCGCAGCAGCGCCTCACTCAGGCCGCCATTGATCATCTTCACCGCGGGCAGGTAACGCGAGGCACCCAGGGAATAAATCGCCATCGGCAACTTGAGGTAATCGGCACTGTTAAAGCACGGCGTCATCGAGCGCAACGACGAGGTGGCGAAGAAATCACCGTCGGTGAAGTCCAGTCGATGGCAGTCACCCTTGGCGAACGCGTCGCCGAGTTGCGCCTCCAGCACGTGTTCGAACTGCCACGGGTGCACCGGCAGCGCGATGTGGCTCTGGGCAATGCCCCGTTGCTGCAGCTCTTGTTGCAAGTTGGCCTGCAACAGCGGCGGCAACAGGTAGTGGGCGGGATAACTCTGCGCCAGGTCCGTAACGCCGTCGCCGCACTGCAGCAACGTGCGGTCGACCGCGACCCAATTGAGCGCCACCGGACGGGCAAATTCCGCCTGATACTGCTGATATTCGGTTTCGCTCAAACCCTGCTTGGCTTTGGCCAGCGGGTGGTAGGGACGATCACGCAGCGAAGCCCACTGTTCCATGGTCAGGAAGAAGTCTGCGTTGTCTTTTTCCAGCAAGCGTTCGCTGTCGACCCGATGGGCCAGGGACAACTCGGTTTGCCGGACGCTGGTGCGCAGCACATCCATAAACAGGGCGAAGCCTTTTTCATTGTCCGGGTAGCGATCGGTCATCCCTGCCAACACCTGGGTCGTGAAGGCCTCGGGGGACAGCACGGTCAGCTGGTCATTCTGTCGCGCCCATACCGGTGTGCCCGGTACTTTCTCCCATTGCTGGGTAATACCGGGACGCAGGGCAATGACGATGCAATGCTGGGGATCGTTGGGCCATTCCCAAATCCGCTGCCCGGCGCTCAAGCTCGTAAACGGCTGATCAGCCGATGACGAGGGCGTCACCAGATTCAGCGGCTCGGTACCGAAAAAATGTTCGGCCAGCAAACAATCGACCAGATCCTGCATCACCTTGTCGGCGGCCATTGCGGTGAAGTTCATCCGATTATTTTCCTTCTTCTGAAGTGGCGGCCAATCTGGCCTGGAGGGCACGAAAAGCGATGCCACGCTCGTCACCCAAAACAAAACTTTTAACGCCCCGAGCCAACCACCGTTCATGGTCGCCCGGCTGGCGTGGAATCGCGCAGTACGGCACGCCCGCGGCACTCGCCGCTTGCCAACTGGCGAGCAGCGCTTGCTGCACCTCGGGCCGGTCGATCTGCCAGGGCATGCCCATCGATTGCGACAAGTCGGCAGCCCCTTCCAGAATCATGTCCAGGCCAGGCACCGCGGCAATCTCTGCCGCCCGCCTCACACCTTCGGCACTCTCGATCATCGCCACGACCATGATTTGCTCGTTGGCCAGCGCGACGTACTCCGCCAGGCTGTGTTTGCCAAACGCACCGGGGCGACCGGCATTCAGGCTGCGGGTGCCCTGCGGGTGGTATTTGCAGGCTCGAATGCTCTCGGCCAAGGGTTCGGGGCCTTCGATCATCGGCAAGACAATGCCCTGGGCGCCGCCATCGAGCAGGCGCAGCAGGGTTTTCGGGTTGAGGTCCGCCACCCGCACCAGCGGGGTCAGCGCGTAGCTCTCGGCGGTGCGGATCATGTTCTCCACGGTCTCGGGGTTGATCAGCACGTGTTCCATATCGATGATCACAAAATCGAAACCGGCCTCGGCAATCAGTTCGACGGCCGCTGGCGACGGAATCGAGCTGATCAGGCCGTAGACCGGCTCACCTGTTCTGAGCTTCTGCTTGAGCAGATTGGTCCTCAGCATGATTGCGGCCGGAAGGCGTGCAGCGGATTCGGCACCGATTTGAATCGACGTTCGCCGTCGCCCAGCAGACGGCGCTTGGTCAGCTCCTCCACTTCATAGAAAGGCGCGAAGACATCAAACGCTGCATAACGTGGGCGGTGTTGCGGATGGTCGGCCTGGTAAGCGGTGATGACCTCGGCAGTCATCTGCCAGAAACCGGCGTCCTCCAGTTGGTAGTGCTGATGCAGGAAGATAGCCATCTCGGCCAGAGCGATGAAAAAGAACGAATCACAGGAAAAATCCCGGACCGCATCCAGGTCGTCGGTGAGGATGAATGAGTTGCGGTTGAGCTTGGCGTGGCTGGCGGGCAGCGGCACCAGGGTCGGGCACAGTTCGGGGCGCCCCAGGTGCTGCGGCGAATAGCGCACGCCGTCATGGAAGTCTTTCAGGGCAATACGTTGCGGCCAACCCTGCTTCACGATCAGGACGATGTTCTGACCATGAGACTCCATGCCGATGCCTTCGGCGTACAGCATGTGAATGATCGGCGACACCGCGACCTGCAACAGTTGACGGGTCCAGGCGTGCAATCCGTGCTGAGCAATCCACGCATCGATGAACGGGGTCTGCTCACCCGATCCGTAGCGATTATCCACGGAACTCAAACCATTGAACGGCACCGCCTGTTCGTCGTCTTGCAGGTACTGGTGAATGCTCTCGCGCCACAAGGTGCCCATCGTGCCGTAGGCCTGGGACATCCGCGTGGCGGGCAGGTGATCGTAGTCAAAACTGACGCCGACCACTTCGCCGAGAATCACAAAGCCAAGGTCACGGGCAGTGCTGTCGCTGCCGATCAGCTGCTGTAACCAGTCGGTGATGATCGGGCCGTTCATCACCGTATGCCGGGCCAGAATTCGGGTGCTGGAGGTATTGGTCATGCTCAGCGCGAGCTTGACGTAAGGCCGCTTTTTCTCAGTGACGTTGGCCAGGGTGCGGATCGACTGCTGCGCCTGATAGCGATCATCCGTGGTGCCCAGATAGATCACTTCACCGCTGACCAGTTCTGGGTAGAACACGGGAACGATGACGTTTTCCCACTGCCATGGGTGCACCGGCATCAGCCAGTAATCGCCCATCGCCTTGCCTTGGTCGGTGAGGCTCTCAGCCAGTTGCTGCCAGCGTTGAAGTCCGAATTCCTGCTGGATAAATCCGTCGTAATCCAGGTGCTGCGAGTTGTTCATCGCCCCGCAGGATTTGGCCACGGCCAGCCAGACAATGGCGATGGGCGCGGCAAATTCCGGCCCGTAACGGGCGTTGTCCTTGAGCGAGAAACCGATACGCGATTTGTAGCAAGGGTGATAGCTGTGGGCGTCCATGAAGTGCTGTTCCAGCGCATCGACATCCAGCTGATACGGCGGTTTGACCGCTTGATAGCCCTGACTGCGCGATTGCAGATCCTTGAGCATCGTTTGTTCAAGCTCATGGGTGAAGCGTGGCAGGTGCGGGCTGTCCTGAAGTTCGTTCAGCAGCTCTGCCAATGCTTGATGAAGGTGCGGCCGGCTGCGTGCGCCCAACGCATCTACGCGTTCGAGACTGGCATAGTCGAGGCGGATCAGCTCGAAGCTGGCGCTGAGCAATCCGCTGCAGTGGTACTCCACCGGTTGTTGCTGCGCATCGAAGCCGCTGACAACAAAACGGTACTGGCCGTCATCGAGGGGCGAATGGCGATACGGCAGGACGTTTTCATACAGCAGCGTTTGCAGCAGTTGGCCCACCACGCGCTGCTCCACTTGCTGATAGTGGCGGGGATCGGCCGTCGTCAGCCAGACGCCTGGCGCTGAATCCGCAGCCTGATGTGTTGCCTGTGAAGAAGTCGCCATAGTCATAACCTTGTCGGTGAAAGAATTAACGGTGTTCGAGGGCTGAGGGCAATGCCTCGGCCGGCTCGTCGGATGCGGGAACTGGAAAACGCCAGGCACAGGGCAATGCCAGCAGGATGAGGATGCCGGTGGCCATGAAGACCTCGCTGATCGCCCCCGGGGTCGCCACCGAAACAACCCCGCCGCCCGTCTCGGCGGCCAGGCGAAACTCCAGCCAGAGCGAGGCAATCACGATGGCCAGTGACGAGACGAGACGACGGGAAATGTTGTTCATCGCCGCGCCCTGGGTGACCATCGGTTCAGGCAGTGCATCGAGCCCGGCGGTGGTGATGGGGATATAGGACAGGCCCAGCCCGGCACCGCGGACCATCATCAGAAAAAACACCACACCGATTGAAGCGCCAGCCCCCAGCAGGCCCAATCCCAACGTGGCGCCCCCGGTCAGCAGCAACCCCCAGAGCACTACGCCGCGCGGGCCGTGCCGGTCCAGCCACTTGCCGCCGAGATGCCCGAACAGGCTGGCGAACATTGCCGTGCACAGCAGCGACAGACCGGTCCAGATAGCGCTGTAGCCCATCACCACTTGCACCAGCAGCGGCAGCAGCACCAGGCATTCGAACATGCCGACCGACTGCACCACGGCGATGATCACGCTCAAGCGATAACCACGCAGGGCAAAGATGCGCAGGTTGAGCAACGGCGCGGCCCGGTTCAGTTCCAATCGTACAAACGCGACCAGGCACAGGATGGCCGCCAGCAACAGACCGAGGTTGAAAGGGTCGGTCAGGGCCTGGGCATGACGCAGACGGCCAACGGCGATCATCAGCAGGCCGATGCCCGTCGCAATCAGCAGGTAACCCGCCAGGTCGAAAGGTTTACGCTCTGACGCTTCAGAGGCCGGAAGCACACCGACACCCAGGATCAGCGCCAGCAGGCCAATCGGCACATTCATCAGGAACAGCGAGCGCCAACTGAACCACTCCAGCATCAGGCTCCCGCACAAGGGCCCCAATGCCGGCGCCAGCATGACCGCCGCGCCCCACAGGCCGGTGACCCTGCCCCGCTCGCCCTTGGCGTACACCGAAAAAATGATCGCCAGCGATAGCGGAATCATCAGCCCGCTGGCGATGCCTTGCACCACGCGCGCGGCAATCACCAGCGCGATGGAGTTGGCCAACGCCCCGAGCAACGAACCGCAGACAAACAACGCCACGCCCCACAAATAGAGGGATTTGCGCCCCACCCGCTGGCTGAGAAAACTGGTGAGGGGCATGGTCATGCCCATGCTCACCATGAACGCCGCCACAATCCAGGTGGCCAACAGCGGACCGATCTGAAAGGCCTCCATTAACGCCGGCAACGCCGGGTTGAGGGAGCTGTTGTTCAGGCTGACCGTCAGCGTGCCCAACAGCACGTTAACCACCACCAGCCAGCGCGGCACGGCAAACGTCAATCTCACGGGGCGACTCCGGCCTGTTGCACAAACACCTGCGGCGGTCGCGGGTGACAGAGGAAGTCAGCGTGGGAGATGTTGTAGCCATAGGCCCCCGCCAGCGGCAGAACCAGCATGTCGCCGACTTCGACGCCCGTCAGCGGGCAATCGCGGCTCAGCACATCCTTGGGCGTACAGAGCTGCCCCACGACGGTCCAGTCCTGTTTTGTCGCCGCTGACGTTACGTGATGCCGGGGCAGATGAACGACCGGGTGATCATGTCCCTGAGCAACCGGCAAACGGAACTGATGGGTGCCGCCGCGACAGACCAGGAAGTGCTTGCCGTGACTGGTTTTCTTGTCCAGCACCTCAATGGCGTAGTAGCCGCAGAAGGCGCTGATGAAACGACCGGGCTCGAAACGCACGATCGGCGCATCGGCACACGTTGCCAGGGACTGGCCCAAATGCGTACACAAGCGCTGCCAGTCGAATTGTTGCGGCCCGAGGTAATTGACCCCGATGCCACCGCCCACATTGAGGTGGGTGATCGCCGCGGGATCGGCCGACAACGCTTTCCATTGCGGCCAGCGCTGCAGGTACAGATCGAGTAATTGTTCATGTCGCTCCACCCGCGACTGATGGGACATCGCATGCACATGGAAACCCTTGAGCCGCAGGTGGCTGGCGTTATCGACCCAACTGACCGCCTGAGCCAGTTCCGACTCATCAATCCCGAACGGTGTGGCTGTGCCGGCCATCGCCAGTTTGCTGGAGAGCGGCGAAGGCAGTTCGGGGTTGATCCGCAGCAATACGTCTTGCACGCGTCCCGCTTCCAGTGCCAGCCGCTGCAATCGGACGATTTCATTCAGGCTTTCGATGTGAATCGCTTCGACCTGATGTTGCAGCGCCGAACGCAGATCGGAGTCCAGTTTGCCGGGGCCGGAGAAGATGAACGGCTTGCGCGTCGGGCAGGCCTGGAGACGATCGATCTCGCCGCCGGAGGAAATCTCGAACCCGTGCACCAACGGCGCGACGGCGGCCAGGATTTGCGGTTCGCTGTTGGCTTTGATCGCGTAGTAAAGCTCTACACCTTTGGGGAGTGCCGCCATCACCTGCGTCACGTGCTGTTTCAGCGCGTCCAGGTCATAGATGAACAGCGCCAACGGATCTTCGTGTTGCGTGCGGGCTTCGTCGATAGCGGCCAATACTGCGGCGGGCAGCTTATCCATGTTTGGCCTCCTTGCCCCACGGGGACACCAGACTGACGTAGCTGGCTTGGCGATCAGCCTTGGCTGCCAGACGGACTTTCAGGTTGGTTTTGCAGGCAATCGGTTCACCGGAGATCAGTGCGTCCAACTCCGGCGCAGCGCGGGTCAATTCGGCGCGGATGCTGATCAATTGCTGCTCCACCCGTTGCCACATCAGCGGCGCCAGGTGCGGACGCTCCCAGCTCAGGGCCAGCACAGCCTCGGACAAGTTGTTGACGAACAGGCAATAGACGATGCGATTCCAGCCTTGCTGGCGGGAATAGAGCAGCGACTCACGCACCCGTGGATGAACGTCTGCGTCGATCCGGGAGGCCCCCAGTTCGTCGGTCAGTTTGACCCCTTCGAAATCCCGCAGCAGCAAGCGCTGTGGACGACCGTTGTCATGCACCAGCACGCTGTTCTGCAAGTGCGGTTCCATCACGATGCCGTGATTGAAGAACAGCGCCAGCACCGGCCGTAGCAGCAGCGCCTGATAGTCGTCGAACCAGCTCAGCAGCTGTTGATCGTCGATGTCATTGCCGTTGAACCGACTCAGGAACTCATGCACCAACGGCGGTAAATGCAGGCCACGAGCGAACAACGTACCGGCCATGATGCTGCAGTCGGTGCCGGTGTCGAGGCAGAAGTTTTCCCGCAGGATCGCCCCGGTCTGTTCACGGAACCAGTGGTTATCGGCTTCGCTGGCCTGTTGCGGCGCCCAGCTCAGATTGCCCGGCTCGGCCACCACCGAGAGCCCGCCAAGGGTTTCAGGCCGGGTCAGTTGGAGGTTACGAAAGACTCGGTCGATCATCAGTGCGCTTTCCAGTTCGTACCAGGCGTTTTTCCTGACACAGTTGGTGATGCGCACGTTCAGCGAGCCCTTGATGAAAAACTCATGGCCCTCGATGTACCAGGTTCGGATGGACGCAGTGGGGTTGGCCATCAGCCCTGTGGCGCCAAGATCGACGATGGCCGTGGATTTCAGCAGACGCTGCACACGACCGTCCTGCATGAACAACTGCGCCTGAACCGGGTGCATGCAGATAACGGCGTGGCCTGGCCGCGCCTGCGCTTGATCGGCAAAACCAGCCAGCACTTGGGCTTTGCTCAGGCCGTTGGCCCCGACGCTCAATCCTTCCAGCGGCACCTCGAACAGGTGCAACGGCGTGCGGGCCTGGAATTCCGGGGCGTAGGTTTCCTGGGCCAGATGAGCTGGCCACAGACGCGCCTTGGGTGCCGGGTGGTTCGGATGACCGAACCACAAGCCCTGCTCGCTGGCGAGGTAACCGCTGAGCGGTGCCGGGTGCTGGCCGTCCATGTTGTGGCCGACGATGGCCGCGGTCAGTAACTGGCTTTGCAACACCTGATCCAGCAACTCGTCGTTGCTGGCGCGGGTCATGTATTCGCAAGCCGCGAGCAACTGCTCGACGAACTGGGCAAACCTCAGGCACGACCAGTCGCCCTCGCCCCGTCGGGCATAGACGTCCGACAGGTAACGGTGACTGCCCAGACCATCACGACGGTCCACCATCACAAAGAACTGCTGCTGGTTGGGCAGGTTGATGGTCAGGGGAATGCCCTTCCATTCCAGACCCTCGAGGTAACTGCCCGGGGCGATACCTTGCATCTGCGTCGGCCAACTGTAACGAAGGCAGTTTTCCGGCAAGGCGAACTCTTTGATCAAACAATTAAGCAACGCGCGCGTCGTCGCCAATTCACTGACCATCTTCGATAAAACACTACGATCTGGATGATTCATGGGTGCTCCACAGTAGCCCATCAGGTCACTGAATACGTTGTCTCGCGGAAAAATTAGTTGCTGTACGACCGATTTAACAGCCGACAGAACCCCACGTAACGACATCACATCGCTAAACCTTTTAAACAATCAGACAACTATAAAAGTTACCGGCGCCAACCCCATCAAACTGCAACTCGGCGGAGTGTTAACGCAACTTCGATTGACTCGCTCAAGGGCGCAACTGCAATAACGCCGCCGCCATCGCGTTATCAAAACGCTGGATCACTTGCTGGCATTGTTCATCATCGATAATCAATGGCGGCAACAAGCGGATGACATTGCCCTTACGCCCGCCACGTTCAAGCAACAGGCCTTGTTTGAAGCACTGTTGCTGAATGGCCACGGCCAACGCCGGGTCCATCGGGAAATGCCCGTGACGATCAGCCGGCTGGCGCTCGTCGACGATCTCGATGCCCAGCATCAGGCCGCGACCGCGCACCTGCCCAAGGGCCGGATAATGCGCCTGCAACTCGACCAGTCGGTCCTTGAGCCACTGGCCTCGTCGCTCGGCCTGGGCGGCGAGGTTTTGCTGTTGCAGCACCTGCAACGTGGCCAGCCCGGCGGCCATGGCCATCTGGTTGCCGCGGAAAGTGCCGGCGTGGTTGCCGGGCTCCCAGGCGTCGAATTCACGACGGATGCCCAGCACCGCCATGGGCAAACCGCCACCGACTGCTTTGGACATGACGATCAGGTCCGGCTCGATGTCGGCGTGTTCGAAGGCAAACATCTTGCCGGTGCGGGCGAAACCGGTCTGCACTTCGTCGAGGATCAGCAGGATGCCGTGCTTGCGCGTCACCTCGCGGATCGCCCGCAGCCAGCTCGCCGGGGCACAGTTGACCCCGCCCTCACCCTGCAACGCTTCAAGGATCACCGCCGCCGGCAGTGACACGCCGCTTTCGACGTCTTCGATGAACTGGGTGAAATAGTGGGTCAAGGCCTCGACCCCGGCCTCACCGCCAATGCCCAGCGGGCAACGGTATGCGTGGGGGTACGGCATGAACTGCACCCCGGGCATCAGGCTGGCGATGGCATTTTTCGGCGCGATGTTGCCGGTCAGGGCCAGGGCGCCATGGGTCATGCCATGGTAGGCCCCGGAGAAACTGATGATGTTGTTGCGCCCGGTGTAGGTTTTGGCCAGTTTCAGCGCGGCCTCCACCGCATCCGCCCCGGACGGCCCGCAAAATTGCAGGCAGTAATCACGGCCCTGGTTCGGCAGCAGGCTGAGCAGCGTTTCGCTGAAGGCGTCCTTGACCGCAGTGGTCAGGTCCAGGGTGTGCATCGGCAGGCCTGAGGCGAGGAAACTGTCGAGGCTGGCCATGATGGCCGGGTGATTGTGCCCCAAAGCCAAAGTGCCGGCGCCGGCCAGGCAATCGAGGTAAGTATTGCCCTCGACGTCGGTGACCCAGACCCCGTGCGCCTTGGCGATGGCCAGCGGCAACTTGCGTGGATAACTGCGGACATTAGATTCGAACTTGCTTTGTCGAGACAAATAGTCGGCATTGGTTTTTTGCAAAGGATTAGAGTGCAATACGCCATCATTCAACATCGTTTCACCCTCGTTAAATTCGATATGCAACTTATTCTCATTAACAAGTTGTTGCAACTAATTCTTACAACCGATTTGGAAATTTACATATAGCGATTTGAACTATTTTAAAAATAATCAGACACGCAAAAAACCAAGTTAATGAACCTGGTATAAACTCCGGAAGTGCCATGATCTAGCCATGATCTTTTAATGCAACTGACAACTTCGGTATAGGCTACCGACAGATAGCGACTTATACGCAAGTGTCTTGAATGTTCACTAACTGATGGGGTGCATATGTCCTTCCACTATATGAAACAGGTCATGGTCCAACGATGGCGCCCCGATCCCTGGGGCGCATGACACGGGTGGATCAGAAGTCAACGGTCGCCGAAAGGAGGTAGGTGCGCGGGGTCGACAGCGTCAAGCCAGGCTCGCTGTCATCCGAGGCCCCGGCCGAACTCCAGTAGCGCTTGTCCGCCACGTTCTCGACATTGGCACGCAGGGTGATGTTCTTTTCCTCGACCTTGAAGGCGTAACGTGCGCCCACGTCGAAACGCTCCCAGGAGTCGATTTCCTTGTTGTTGGACTGGTCCAGATACTGCGAGCTGGAATAGATGCCGCGGCTGGTCAAGGTCAGGCCCTGCACGGTCGGCACGTTCCACTCGGCGCCCAGGTTGACGTTGTATTTCGGCGTGGCCGGCGCCCGGTTGCCGTCGAAGGTGCCATTGGTGGTGTTGCTCAGCTCGCTGTCGATGTACATGACACCACCGAGCAGGCGGAAACCATCGAGCGGTTCACCGAACACACTCAGTTCCACACCGGTGTTCTCACGCTTGCCGTTCGGGCCGAAGACACGTGTCGTGGCGTTGGTCTCGTAGGCTGGCTGCTTGATCCGGAACACGGCGGCGGTGACGGCGAACGCACCGGCGTCATACTTGGCGCCGACTTCGACCTGGCGGCTGATGAACGGCGGGAAGATCTCGTCTTCGTTCACCGAGGTCGACGGCGCGATCTTGCCCTGGCTCAGGCCTTCCATGTAGTTGGCATACAGCGACAGCTTGTCAGTGGCCTTGAACAGGATGCCGCCCGACGGCGAAACCTTTTCCTCGTCGTAGGCGGTGTCGCCTCTGACGTTATCGGTCCAGTCGTCAACCTTCACGCGCTGCCAGCGGGCGCCGAGGGTCAGCAGCAGCCGGTCATCGAAGAACCCCAGGGTGTCGGACAACGCCACGCCGGTGGAGCGGTTCTCGGTATAGACCTCCGAATCCTGTCGAGTGGGTCTGACAGGCGTTGGTGTTTCAACGGGGTTATAAATGTTGCTGTTGGCCGCAGCATAACGGGCGCCGCCGTTTTCAAAGTCCATGTAGTAATAGCTGGCAGCCAGGTTGACTTCATGGCTTACCGGGCCGGTATGGAACCAGTTGCGCACTCCCGCCGTGGCTGTCCGGACATTTTCGTCACGGGTGAAGTCACGGGGTAGAACGCTGAAATTGCCGGCGTCGTTGGTGACCGAAACCGCATGGCGGAGGAAGTCATGGTTACTTTTGCGCGCGCCCACGCCGCCGTACAACATGACGGAATCGTTGACATCGAATTCAGCGTTCACCGTGCCGAACGTGTCGTTGGTACTCGCCTTGCTCCAGGGCTGCGCATAGTTATGGCGCACATCGCTGGCATGCGGAACCTGCGCGTTAGGGCCAACCTGTACGCGCTCCTGCGGTGCGTCGGTATCACGCTCGGTGCGCCCGATGTCCGTCGAGAGTCGCAGGCGTTCACCGCGAAAATCCAGGCCCAGCACGGCCATCTCGCGGTCGACATTCTGGTGATCCCATTCGGTGTCGCCGGACTGCTTCACGCCGTTGAAACGAAGGCCAAACTTATTGTCTTCACCGAAGCGCCGGCCGACATCCACGGCACCACCGACCTGACTGTCGGACGCATAGCTGCCGGTGAATGAAGTGATGGGCTTATCGGTCGCGCGCTTGGGCACCACGTTGATCCCGCCACCCACGCTGCCACGCGGCGAGATGCCGTTGATGAGCTGGCTCGGGCCTTTGAGGACGTCGACGCGGTCGGCCATCTCCATGTCGATCGTATAGGTCGGCAGGACGCCGTAGAGACCGTTGTAGGAAACATCACTGTTGAACAGGCTCAACCCACGAATGGTGAACTGCTCATAGCGCCCACCCGCCGGGTTGGTGGCGCGAACCGAGGGATCGTTGGCGATCAGGTCGCCCAAGGTACGCGCCTGCTGGTTTTTGACCACCTCACTGGTGTAGGTGGTCATGCTGAACGGCGTTTCCATAAAGTCTTTCGAGCCTAGCAAGCCTTGCGACCCGCGACGCGCGACCTGGCCGCCGACATACGGATCGCCGTGTTCCGAGTCAGTGGCACCGACAATCGAGGTGGCGCCCAGTTGCAGGCTGCCGCCTTCTGGCGCCGGGGTCAGGATGTACGCCTCTTCGCCTACCGGCTGCAGTTGCAGACCGGAACCCTGCAACAGTCGGGTAAAGCCCTCCTCCACCGCGTACTCGCCGGAAAGTCCAGGGCTGGTGCGACTGCCCACCAGCGCCGGGTCCACTGACAGATTGACCCCGGCCAGCCCGGCGAAACGGGTCAGCGCTGCGCTGAGGCTTCCTGCCGGCACCTGATAACTGCGTCGAGGCGCGTCTTCGGCCCAACCGGCAGTGATGAACAACGGACAGGCACTCAGACTCAATATCAGACTCAAGTGCAACAACGGGCGCAGCCTGGAAGAACCCAGACGCGTACTGCAGGGCATCACTACGGGCATTGAGAATCTCTCTGATTTCGTTTCACCTGCTTTGAATGACAAGCGACGCGAAAAAAGGGGACAGACCTCAGACACTATTTTTGCGCGGCAGTAACGTAACCCAGTAGCGGGTTCGCTTATGCACCTCCAGCGGCAAGCTGGCCGCCAGCAACGTCAGGATGCGATCGGTGTCTTCCAGTCGGAAACTGCCGGTGACTCGCAGGGATTCGAGCTCCGGTTCCCAGCGCAACAATCCCGGACGATAGCTGCTGAGTTCGCGTAGAAAATCGCCCAAGGGCTGGTTCTGCGCCATCAGCACACCGTCCCGCCAGCCTGGGGCAAGCATATCGAAAGGTTCGACGCGTCCGGCCCCCATCGCCTGAAGGCTGACTTGCTGGCCTGTGCGCAATGAAAAGACCGGTCCGCGCATAGGCTGCAACTGCACCGCGCCTTTAAGCACTGACACCTTGCAACCCATCTGCCCCTGACGAACGCACACTTCGCTCTGACTGACGAGCACTTGCCCGAAGTGCGTCTGGATCGTCAGCGGCGAGGTCCCGGGCACATTCAGCGCTATTTCGCCTTCCACCAGTGACAGTCGCCGGTTCTTCAGGTCGATATCGACGGCACTCGCGGTATTCAATTGCAGCGAGCTGCCATCGGCCAACTGGACTTTTTTGCCCTCCCCGGTTGCGGTTCGCAGGTCGGCGCGCCAGACATCCAGAGGTAGCTGCCGGCTGATCAGCCAAGCGGTTGGCACCAGCGCCACCGCCCCGATGGCGCGTTTGAGCACCGTGCGCCGACTCGTCTGCGGCCGATCCAGGCTGGCCATGGCCAGTGCCGATGGCAGGTCGGCAAAGCGCTGGCGCAGGAGTTGAGCTTTCTGCCAGGCCTGTTCATGACTGGGGTGGCTGTCACGCCAGTGCTGCAGATTGGCATGATCGCGTTCATTGGCGGCGCCTGATTCCATGAGTGCCAGCCATTGAGCGGCAGCCCGCACGACTTGCCGGTCTTGTGCCGAAGGTGCCGAACCGATCACAGATCCACCAGCAGGCAATGCTCATAGGCTTGCGCCATGTAGCGCTTGATCGTGCGCTCCGAGACTTGCAGGCGTTCGGCGATCTCGTGATAACCCAAGCCCTCCAACTGACTCCAGAGAAACGCCCGTCGCACCGCGGTCGGCAATCCATCGAGCAATTCGTCCAGGGCTTGCAGGGTTTCCAGCAGCAACCAACGTTGCTCGGGGGATGGCACGCAGTCCTCGGGCAGCAGCGCCAAGGCGTCGAGGTAGGCCTGCTCCAGGCTGCGGCGCTTATAGAAGTTGGTCAGCAGCCGTTTGCCGACTGTCGCCAGATAGGCGCGGGGTTCTTGCAGGTCAGCGATGTGCTGGGAGCTGGCGAGTAAACGCACGAACGTATCCTGGCTCAAGTCCGCCGCATCATGGCCATTGCTCATGCGTCGTCTCAACCAGCTTTCGAGCCAGCCACGATGGTCGCGGTACAGGTCGTGGAAGGTTTGCGCCGCCGGCATCGCTGCATCACTCATCTAAAGGAACCCTGCGCGAAGAAATATTTTAAATGCGACTCATTCTAATTAGTGTTGAGACTTCAAACCAAGCGCTTTGTGCGTTTTGCCCCCAGGAAAAATTTGAACAGGCGAATGAAAGACAGGTGTTTCTGCCACGCAGCCACCGGTTAATCAGGGCTGAGCGTTATTGAGGGAAATCGTCGAGAAGAGGAAGAATTCGATGCTCGGCCGCATTTGGCCAGCAGACACGAATGCCCGTGGTTACGGGTCAAACATGAAAAGCCAAATCGCAGACACAAAAAACCCCGGTCTTTCGACCAGGGTCTTTGCTATCGACTCGAAGCAGACACTGGCTTTACCAGCGGCTTACTTCGTAGCTCCAAGGCGTTCAGTGGGCCTTGAGGCAGATATGGCGCAGCGGACGGGACTCGAACCCGCGACCCCCGGCGTGACAGGCCGGTATTCTAACCGACTGAACTACCGCTGCGTATCGCTTTGGACTTACGTCCAAGTAACTCGTCTGACTGGAAAGCTTCGAGGCTTTTCAATCTCGAGGCAGGCGAACCTGACTCGGAAAATATGGCGCAGCGGACGGGACTCGAACCCGCGACCCCCGGCGTGACAGGCCGGTATTCTAACCGACTGAACTACCGCTGCGCGTCGGTGGAGGCTTTTAAAAGCTTCCATCTTGCTTTCGCAAGACTCTCGGAAGTGGTGGGTGATGACGGGATCGAACCGCCGACATTCTGCTTGTAAGGCAGACGCTCTCCCAGCTGAGCTAATCACCCGTTTGCATCTCCGAGGCCGCGAAATTTACGCAGGTACCGAAGCTAAGTCAATACCCCGCTTGAAGTTTTTCTGAAAAAGACAAAATCGTTGCATTCCACACCAAGGTCGCAAACCGTCAGACCGCTTTCGCGAGCAGGCTCGCTCCCACAGTAGACCGCGTTTCGTCAGGCAACATGCTTTCTAAATGTGGGAGCGAGCCTGCTCGCGAAGGCGGCACATTCAACCTGAATGCTAAAGACAGCACCCCTGCCCTATTACTCGCTGTAAATCATCTTCTTGGTCATGCCGCCATCGACCACGAACTCCTGGCCCGTGACGAAACCGGCGTTCTTCGACAACAGCCAAGCAACCATCGCCGCCACGTCCTCGACCGTCCCTACCCTGCCCGCCGGATGCTGGGCATGGTCGGCATCGGTCAGTGGTTCGGCACGACGTGCGGAGGGATCCCGCGCATCGATCCAGCCCGGGCTGACCGCATTGACGCGAATTTCCGGTCCGAGGCTGATCGCCAAGGCATGAGTCAGGGCCAACAGGCCGCCCTTGCTCGCCGCGTAAGCCTCTGTGTCCGGTTCCGACTGCCCGGCACGGGTCGAGGCCAGATTGACGATGGCGCCGCTGTGAGCGCGCAGGTACGGCGCACAGTGCTTGGCCAACAGCATCGGGCCGCTGAGGTTCACCGCCAGCACTCGATTCCAGTAGGCCAGATCGAGGCTTTCAAGGGTGATGTTGTGCGGATCGGCAACCGCCGCGTTGCACACCAGCGCATCCAGGCGCCCGAACTGCCCAAGCACCTCGGCGACGCCCAACGCCACCTGCCCTTCGTTCGCGACGTCCATGGCGATGAACCAGGCGTTATCGCCGAGCACCTTCGCCACTTTCGAACCGCGCACCCGATCAAGATCAGTCAGTACCACCTGCCAGCCTTCGCTGATGAGCCACGCCGCGATACCCAGACCAATGCCGCGTGCAGCACCCGTGACCAGTGCAACGCGGCCATTGGTGCCAGCAGACGGTGTAGACAACTCGATCACAAAGCAGCCAACCCGCGCGCCAGATCGGCTTGCAGGTCGGCTACGTCTTCCAGACCGACCGCAATGCGGATCAGGCTGTCACGAATGCCCGCTGCTTCACGCTCTTGCGGCGCCAAACGGCCGTGAGAGGTGGTACTTGGGTGCGTGATGGTGGTTTTGCTGTCACCGAGGTTGGCGGTGATGGAAATCAGACGGGTCGCATCGATAAAGCGCCAGGCGCCCTCTTTGCCGCCCTTGACTTCGAAACTCACGACCGCACCAAAGCCTTTCTGCTGACGCAGGGCCAACTCGTGCTGCGGATGGCTTTTGAGACCGGCGTAATGGACTTTCTCGATGCCTTCCTGCTGCTCCAGCCATTCGGCCAGTTGCTGGGCATTGGCACAGTGAGCCCTCATGCGCAGGCTCAGGGTTTCCAGGCCCTTGAGGAAGATCCAGGCGTTGAATGGGCTCAGGGTCGGCCCGGCAGTGCGCAGGAAACCGACGACTTCTTTCATTTGCTCGCTGCGACCGGCCACAACACCGCCCATGCAACGGCCCTGGCCGTCGATGAACTTGGTCGCCGAGTGCACGACGATGTCCGCGCCCATCTTCAGCGGCTGCTGCAACGCAGGGGTACAGAAGCAGTTGTCGACCACCAGCAACGCGCCTTTGGCGTGAGCGATTTTCGACAGCTCGGCGATGTCCACCAACTCAGCCAGTGGATTGGACGGCGATTCGACGAAAAGCAGTTTGGTGTTGGCCTTGATCGCCGCATCCCAGCCGGACAAGTCCGCCAAGGGCACATAATCGACTTCGATACCGAAGCGTTTGAAATACTTCTCGAACAGGCTGATGGTCGAACCGAACACGCTGCGCGACACCAGTACGTGATCGCCGGCGCTGCAGAGGCTCATCACCACCGCCATGATCGCGGCCATGCCGGTGGCCGTGGCCACGGCTTGCTCGGCGCTTTCCAGCGCGGCAATGCGCTCTTCGAACGCGCGCACGGTCGGGTTGGTGTAGCGCGAGTAAACGTTGCCCGGCACTTCACCGGCAAAGCGTGCCGCCGCATCAGCAGCAGTACGGAATACGTAGCTGGAAGTGAAGAACATCGGATCACCGTGTTCGCCTTCCGGCGTGCGGTGCTGACCGGCGCGTACGGCCAGGGTATCGAACGCTACGCCTTCGAGGTCGCTGTCCAGCCGACCGGCATCCCAATCCTGACTCATGCTGTCACTCCTTGCCCTGCTCTTGATTTAGAGAGTCTTTAGTAGATACAAAACCGGCCCCTCAGGGCCGGTAGTTACTCAGTTGTTATACAGATCAATGATCGCACTGACTGCCTGCGTCTTGACCTTGGAGGCATCGTTACGTGCCTGCTCGATCTTGTTCAGGTAAGCCTCGTCGACGTCGCCGGTCACGTACTGGCCGTCGAACACCGCGCAATCAAACTTCTCGATCTTGATCTTGCCGCCACCGACCGCTTCGATCAAGTCAGGCAGGTCCTGATAGATCAACCAGTCAGCGCCGATCAAATCAGCTACGTCCTGGGTCGAACGGTTGTGAGCGATCAACTCGTGAGCGCTCGGCATGTCGATGCCGTAGACGTTCGGGTAGCGAACGGCCGGTGCCGCGGAGCAGAAATAAACGTTCTTGGCGCCGGCTTCGCGGGCCATCTGGATGATCTGCTTGCAAGTCGTGCCGCGAACGATGGAGTCATCCACCAGCATCACGTTTTTGCCGCGGAATTCCAGCTCAATGGCGTTGAGCTTCTGGCGTACGGATTTTTTCCGTGCAGCCTGGCCCGGCATGATGAAGGTCCGGCCGATGTAGCGGTTCTTCACGAAGCCTTCGCGGAACTTCACGCCCAGGTGGTTCGCCAGCTCCAGGGCCGCAGTGCGGCTGGTGTCCGGGATCGGGATGACCACGTCGATGTCGTGTTCCGGACGCTCGCGCAGAATCTTCTCGGCGAGCTTCTCGCCCATGCGCAGACGGGCCTTATAGACCGAAACACCGTCGATGATCGAGTCCGGACGCGCCAGGTACACGTGTTCGAAGATGCACGGGGTCAGGGACGGGTTGGTCGCGCACTGACGGGTGTGCAGCTTGCCGTCTTCAGTGATGTAGACCGCTTCGCCCGGTGCCAGGTCGCGAATCAGGGTGAAGCCGAGCACGTCCAGGGAAACGCTTTCGGAGGCGATCATGTACTCGACGCCTTCGTCGGTGTGACGCTGACCGAAGACGATCGGGCGGATGCCGTGCGGGTCACGGAAACCGACGATGCCGTAACCGGTCACCATCGCCACGACCGCGTAACCGCCGACGCAACGGTTGTGCACGTCAGTGACGGCCGCGAACACGTCTTCTTCAGTGGGCTGCAACTTGCCGCGCTGGGCCAGTTCGTGCGCGAACACGTTGAGCAGCACTTCCGAATCGGAGTTGGTGTTGACGTGGCGCAGGTCAGATTCGTAAATCTCCTTGGCCAGCTGTTCAACGTTGGTCAGGTTACCGTTATGCGCCAGGGTGATGCCGTAAGGCGAGTTGACGTAAAACGGTTGAGCTTCGGCCGAAGTCGAACTGCCCGCGGTCGGGTAACGCACATGGCCAATACCCATGTGGCCGACCAGGCGCTGCATGTGACGTTGATGGAACACGTCACGCACCAGGCCATTGTCCTTGCGCAGGAATAACCGGCCATCATGGCTGGTCACGATACCGGCAGCGTCCTGGCCGCGGTGCTGGAGGACGGTTAGCGCGTCATACAGCGCCTGATTGACGTTCGACTTACCGACGATACCGACGATGCCACACATGCGACGCAACCCCTACTTAATGGATCTGAACTGAACACAACTCACTGAGGCGTTTTGACCATCGGCAAGAGGTGCTCCTTGAACGGTATCTCAGCGGGTACGCTGATACCGCTGGCAAGCCACTGACTGCTCCACCCAAGAATCAGGTTTTTGGACCAGTCTGCGACCAATAGAAATTTTGGCACGAGCTGTGACTCTTGCCACCACCCGTCCTGCTGTACCGGCCCCAGGCTCAACAGCCCGACCGCCACGACCACCAGCAACACGCCACGCGCGGCGCCGAAGGCCATGCCGAGGAATCGATCGGTCCCGGATAGCCCGGTGACGCGAACCAATTCGCCGATAAGATAATTGATCATTGCGCCTACGATTAACGTGGCGACAAACATGATGGCACAGCCCGTGATCACACGAGCCGACGGCGTTTGGATGTATCCGCCGAGGTACTCGGACAATGAACCACCGAACATCCAGGCGACGACTCCTGCGATGATCCAGGTCACCAGCGATAGTGCTTCTTTGACGAAGCCGCGGCTCAGACTGATCAATGCGGAGATGGCGACGATTGCAACGATCGCCCAGTCAACCCAGGTAAATGGCACAGTGCAGCCTACAGACGGATAAGGCGGCGCATTTTAGCAGAGCCCATGCTTATCGGTAAGCTGCGATTGTCAGTGCATTTCAAATAGGGCCAATAGTTTTAACCCCTATAGAGGCTGCACCCGTCCCTGTAGCAGCTGGCGAAGCCTGCGTCTGGCTGCGCAGCAGCCGTAAAATCAGGCAATTCGGTCTATCCGGCACACCGTGCAAGCAGGGTTTACGGCTGCTTCGTCCGAACGCGGCCCGAGCCTGACGCAGCCTCGCGGGCTCGGCAGCTGCTACATGAAGCTGATTGACGAATCGTTAGCCACGCTCAGGCTGAAAACGCACCACAAAACCCTTGAGGTTCTGCTGGCGACCCAACAAGTCACGCAGACGATCGGCTTCTGCCCGCTCGATCAGCGGCCCGACAAACACCCGATTCTTGCCGTCGGCAGTACGAATGTAAGCGTTGTATCCCTGGCTACGCAGGGATTTTTGCAGGCTTTCTGCACTTGCACGGCTCGACAGGCTGGCCAATTGCACCGACCAGCTGACCGACAGGCCATTGGCATCGACGCGGCTTTGAGTTGTGTCCGGCTTGCCCGGTGCGGCCGTGATCGGTTGAGTAGGCGCTGTCGCAGACTTGGCGACCGGAACAGGAGCCGGAGCAACCGGTTTGGCGGCAGGCGCAGGCGCCACCGGGACACTTGGGGCAATCGGCGTGGACAGTGCTTCTTGCTGAGCGATTTCATCATCACTCGGCACAGGTTCCTGAGGCAGCGCTTGCGGCTCAGGCACCGCCACCGGCTCGACCTGCACTTGCGGCACCGCAGGCGCTTGCGGCGCAGCCGGGGCTTCTACCGTCACTTGACGCTGCTCATCCTGACGGGAAAACAGCATCGGCAGGAAAATCACCGCCAGCGCCACCAAAACCAGGGCGCCAACCATGCGCTGTTTGTATGCCTTATCCAGCAATGCCATTTGCCGCTTCCTCCGTGGAGCGCCGGGCCAGCCATTCAAGGGCCTCGGCGACACAATAAAATGATCCGAACAACAGAATCTCGTCGTCGCTCGTCGCCAGCGCGCACTGCCCTTCCAGGGCGGCGGCCACGCTGTCATAGGACGTTACCGAGGCGCCAAGGTTCTGCAACGCCCCGTGCAAATCGGCAACCGGGCGTGCTCGCGGTGAATCCAGCGGCGCGACGGCCCAATGCTGGACACTAGCATTCAATTCACCGACAACACCATCCAGATCCTTGTCCGCCAACAATCCGAACACCGCCAGACGTTTGCCGGCCGGTGGTCGACTGGCCAGACGGCGAGCCAGATACTCGGCCGCATGGGGGTTATGCCCGACGTCCAGCAACAGGTTCAGGCGCTTGCCCTGCCAGTCGAACTGACGGCGATCGAGACGACCAACCACCCGCGTCGCTGTCAGCGCCTCAATAATCTGTGCATCCACCCAAGGCAACCCGAGCAACAGGTAAGCCTGCAGCGCCAGCGCGGCGTTTTCCATCGGCAGATCGAGCAACGGCAGATCATGCAGCTCGACCACACGCCCTTGAGCGTCGAGCCCTCGCCATTGCCAGTTGTGATCGGTGATACCGAGATCAAAATCACGCCCACGCAGGAAAAACGGGCAATTGAGCTCGCGTGCTTTATCCAGCAGAGGCTGTGGAGGATTCAGGTCGCCACACAGCGCAGGCGCGTCCTGGCGGAAGATGCCGGCCTTTTCGAACGCTACGGACTCACGGGTATCGCCCAGATAATCCGCGTGATCGACACCGATGCTGGTGACCAGCGCCATATCGGCATCGACCACGTTGACCGTGTCCAGACGCCCACCCAGCCCGACTTCCAGCACCACCGCATCGAGACTGGCGTGTTGAAACAGCCAGAACGCCGCCAGGGTGCCCATTTCGAAGTACGTCAGGGAAGTGTCGCCACGGCCCGCCTCGACCGCTGCAAAGGCTTCGCACAGCTCGGCGTCAGTGGCTTCGACGCCATTGACCTGCACCCGCTCGTTGTAACGCAGCAAGTGCGGAGAATTGTAGACACCGACGTTCAGGCCCTGCGCCCGCAGCAACGAAGCCACGAATGCGCAGGTAGAACCTTTGCCGTTGGTGCCGGTGACCGTGATCACCCGAGGCGCCGGCTTGCCCAGTCCCATGCGGGACGCTACCTGTTGCGAGCGCTCCAGGCCCATGTCGATGGCCGAAGGGTGCAACTGCTCAAGGTAGGCGAGCCACTCGCCGAGGGTACGTTCGATCATATGTTGGCGGGTACCGGTGGAACGACGATTGGCTCGATTGGCGCGGCGACGAACTTCGGCGTCGGCAGGCCCATCATTTGTGCCAGTAGATTGCCCAGACGCGGACGCAGTTCCTGACGGTGAATGATCATGTCGATCGCACCGTGTTCCAGCAGGAATTCGCTGCGCTGGAAACCTTCCGGCAGTTTTTCACGCACGGTTTGTTCAATAACGCGCGGACCAGCGAAGCCGATCAGGGCTTTCGGCTCACCGACGATCACGTCGCCAAGCATCGCCAGACTGGCGGAAACACCACCGTAGACCGGGTCAGTAAGTACGGAGATGAACGGAATGCCTTCTTCACGCAGACGCGCCAGCACCGCAGAGGTCTTGGCCATTTGCATCAGGGAGATCAGGGCTTCCTGCATCCGCGCACCGCCGGAAGCGGCGAAGCAGATCATCGGGCAACGGTTTTCCAGCGCGTAGTTGGCGGCGCGAACAAAACGCTCACCAACGATGGCGCCCATCGAACCACCCATGAAGGAGAATTCGAAGGCCGACACCACTACCGGCATGCCCAGCAGGGAACCGCTCATGGAGATCAGCGCGTCTTTTTCGCCGGTCTGCTTCTGCGCAGCGGTCAGGCGATCCTTGTACTTCTTGCCGTCGCGGAACTTCAGACGGTCAACCGGCTCCAGGTCCGCGCCCAGTTCGGCACGACCTTCAGCGTCGAGGAAAATATCGATGCGGGCGCGTGCGCCGATACGCATGTGGTGGTTGCACTTGGGGCAAACGTCCAGGGTCTTTTCCAGCTCCGGACGATACAGCACAGCCTCGCAAGACGGGCATTTGTGCCACAGACCTTCAGGCACCGAGCTCTTCTTGACCTCGGAACGCATGATCGAAGGGATCAGTTTGTCTACTAACCAGTTGCTCATGCTTTCTTTCTCCAGTACCGGCGGCCCGAACACTCTGGTTCGCAGCCCCGCGTATGCCCTTGAGCTAAATTCATGTGTGTGGCGATGATCGATGGGTTGCCGGATCAGCGAAACGTGACCTGCGTACACCCCAAAAACCCTCAGCCATGCCTGTGGACGGCGGCAGTGTGCCAGCCGTCACATCAGCTACTGCGTACCGCTTTAATGAATGCCTGAATCTTTGCATGATCCTTGATGCCCTTGCTCGCCTCTACCCCACCACTGACGTCCACGGCGTAAGGCCGAACCCGGGCAATCGCCTCGGCGACGTTGTCCGGCGTCAAGCCACCCGCCAGGATGATCGGTTTGCTCAAGCCTTGCGGTATCAGAGACCAGTCGAACGCTTCACCGGTTCCGCCGGGTACGCCTTCAACGTAGGCGTCGAGCAGGATACCGCTGGCACTTGGAAACGCATCGCACGCAGCCGCGATATCGTCACCGGCCTTGACCCGCAGCGCCTTGATGTACGGACGGTGCCAGCCTTCGCACTCGGCCGCGGTTTCGTCGCCATGGAACTGCAACAGGTCCAACGGCACGGCGTCGAGGATTTCCCCCAACTCGCAGCGGCTGGCGTTGACGAACAGCCCCACGGTGGTCACGAACGGCGGCAACGCCTTGATGATCGAGCGTGCCTGCTGAAACGTCACCGCCCGCGGGCTTTTGGCGTAGAACACAAATCCGATCGCATCAGCCCCGGCCTCAACCGCTGCCAACGCATCTTCTATGCGGGTAATCCCACAAATCTTGCTGCGAACGGCCGACATGTCGATAGAACCCCAAGGTAAATCCGAGAAAGTCCCGGATGGTAACAAAAGCGTTCGAGGGCGTCAGCCGTCAAGTTCCGAGAAGCCGGTCAGGAAGTGCGGCCCGATGTAACGCTCGGGCAATTGGAACTCATCACGGTACTCGACCTGCACCAGATACAGGCCGTACGGATGCGCCGTCACCCCGCCGGACCGGCGAATGCGGCTCTCCAGCACTTCTTTCATCCACTCCACCGGGCGCTCGCCGGCACCGATGGTCATCAGCACGCCCGCAATGTTACGCACCATGTGGTGCAGGAAGGCGCTGGCACGGATGTCCAGCACGATCATCTTGCCGTGGCGCGTGACGCGCAGGTGATGCAGCTCCTTGATCGGCGACTTGGCCTGACACTGGCCGGCACGGAAAGCGCTGAAGTCGTGGGTGCCGACCAGGTACTGCGCCGCCTCGGCCATGCGCTCGACATCCAGTGGACGGTGGTTCCAGGTGATTTCTTCGTTCAGGTGCGCCGGGCGGATCTGATCGTTGTAGATCACGTAGCGATAGCGCCGGGCAATCGCCTTGAACCGCGCATGAAAATGCGCCGGCATGACCTTGGCCCAGCTGACACTGACGTCGTGGGGCAAATTGATATTGGCGCCCATGACCCAGGCTTTCATCGAACGCTCGACCTGAGTATCGAAGTGCACAACCTGACCGCACGCATGCACACCGGCATCCGTACGCCCGGCGCAGAGCAGCGACACCGGTGAGTCGGCGACTTTGGACAAGGCCTTTTCGAGGGTTTCCTGCACCGTGAGCACGCCAGAGGCCTGGCGTTGCCAACCGCGATAACGCGAGCCTTTGTATTCAACGCCCAACGCGATCCGGAAAAAGCCGTCGGCCGCCATTTCGGCGGCCGGGTTATCTATATTTGCCAAGGAGTGACAGCCTGCTGATGTACGCAAAGGCGGGCATTATAAGGCCGCCGGACGGGGATGCCAGAGGCGTGTGTTTTTTGTGCTCTGCCGGGTCGAGAGTTATGTTGGAAGTGCCGGCCTCTTCGCGAGCAGGCTCGCTCCCACAGGGGGTTTGTGAACACCACAGATCCAATGTGGGAGCGAGCCTGCTCGCGAAGGCGGCCCGACAGACGCCAGCTCATTCCCACTGAAACAAAAACGGCAGCCTCAATGGGCTGCCGTTTTGTTTACGCCTTACCGATCAATCAAGCCAGACGCGACAGCAGTTCCTTGGCTTCGCTCTTCTGACCAGCATCACCCTCGGTCACCACCTCGTTGAGGATGTCCCGGGCGCCGTCGGTGTCGCCCATGTCGATGTAGGCCTGGGCCAGATCGAGTTTGGTCGCGACTTCGTCGGTGCCGGAAAGGAAATCGAATTCCGGCTCCTCAGCTGCGGAGGCCATGGCGTCTTCCGCCGTGAAGCTCGGCTCGCCAAGGCTCTGGGACAGACGATCCAGTTCGGCGTTGACGTCATTCAGTTCGGCGGCAAACGCGTCCGGAGCGTCAGGGGCGTCCATTTCGTCAGCCAGCGACAGGTCGAAATCGGCTGGCAGCTCCAGATCGTCCAGCGCAACCTCTGGAACAGCCGGTGCTTCAGCGGTAGGTAAATCCAAATCCTTGACGCCGTCATCCAGGCTCAGCAGGAAGTCGTCTTCGGCCAGGGTCGCCGGCGAGGCATCTCCACCGAGATCCATATCCAGGTCGAAGTCCGACAGGTCATCAAGGTTTTCCTTGATGTCGGTCTGCTGCTGCAACACCGACTCGAAGCTCAAGTCGTCGTCCAGCGGGAAATCTTCCAGCTCAGATGTAGTCTCTGGCTTTGGCTCTGGCTCTGGCTCTGGCTTTGGAGCAACCACCGCAGGAGAGGCAGTTTCCAGATCATCCAGGCTCAAATCGAAGGCACTGTCGAAGTCATCCAGCTCTGGCCCTGGTGCAGCCACCGCAGGAGAGGCAGTTTCCAGATCATCCAGGCTCAAATCGAAGGCACTGTCGAAGTCATCCGGCGCTGCCTCTGCCTCTGGTGCAACCACCACAGGAGAGGCAGTTTCCAAATCATCCAGACTCAAATCGAAAGCACTGTCGAAGTCATCGGGCACTGCCGGTGCCGGCGCTTCAGGCTCGTCCAGCAGCAGATCCTTGACGTATTGCGCGTCCAGTTCGGCTGCGATCGCAGCGGCGGCGATACCACCGGCTGCCGCAATGACCATGGCCGGGAAGCGGCTCTTGAGTTTTTCGACCTGAGCAAAGTTGTCACCGTTGGCCACCAGTTGGCGTTCCTGGGCAACGAATGCATCGCGGTCGCCTTGCTGACCGTAGACTTCCATCAGCTTGAGGCGCAAGTCACTGCGTTGCGGCTCTTGCTTGATCCCGTCTTCCAGCAACGCAGCCGCCTGATTCAGACGACCGGCGGTGATGTGCGACTGAGCCTTGCTCAGTACGTCGTCATCGCGCTCGGCAGCAGGCGATACCAGTGGCGCGGCGATCGGCGGCGTTACCACAACCGGAGCAATTACCGGCGCCGGCGCGGGTGCAGGGGCGGGTGCAGGCGTTGGGGTTGGCGCGGTAGCGAGCTTCACGCTCGGCGGCGGCACATCCAGGTCCTCGAAGATGCTTTTTGGCAGGTCGAGCTCAGCGGAGAACGCCTGCTCCTCGGCCAAATCACGGGCCATGCGCAAATGCTTCTCGGCTTCTTGCTGGGCTTTGCGGCGACGCGCCAGCAACAGCAGCAGGAACAGCACCACCACCGCCCCGCCACCTGCCAGCCCCAGTAGCCACGGATTGGTCAGCAGTTCTTTGAATTGCTGATCGTCGGATGCTGCCGGCGTCGGCTCGACAGACTTCTCGACCGGAGCCGGAGTGGCCTCAGGCGCAGGTGCAGTCGGAGCCGCGTCCGCAGGCGTTGTTGCCGCAGGGTTGGCCGCCAGTTCGGCTGACATTGCCGGAGCGGTCGCACCTGGTGCCGGCGCACCCGCCGCACCTTCCGCCTGCAACTTGGCCAGTTGATTGTTCTTCAGCTCGATCAGGCGTTGCAGCTTGTCCAGCTGACTTTGCAGATCGGTCATGCGGCTTTTCAGTTCGGCGTTGTCACGACGGGTCGTGTCGAGGCTTTCCTGGGTCACGGCCAGCTTGTTGCTCAAGTTCTTGGCATCGCCCGCGGCGCCTTTGCCACCGGCCTTGCCGGACTCGGCAGAAACCAGGCTCAGCTTGTCTGCCGCCGTTTGCGACGAAGAGCCTTCGCCGCGAGCGCGCTTGGTGGCGTCGAGCTGCTGCTGTCCGGTCCCGGACTTCGCCACATAGCGACGACCTTGACGCCACGCGGTGTTCTGCGCGGAGACTTCGGCAATGGCCTTCGGTTGCGGCAGGCCGGTGCTCTGCGCCTGATCCGGCAGACGCAGCACCTGACCGGCTTTCAACCGGTTGATGTTGCCATCGATAAAGGCATCCGGGTTCAACGCCTGGATGGCCAGCATGGTTTGCTGGACCGAGCCGCCATTGCGCGCCTTCGCAGCGATGTCCCACAGGGTATCGCGCGGCGCGGTGGTGTATTGGGTTGGTTTGGTGCCACCGGTCACCGGTGCGGTGACGGTTTGCGTCGGTGCAGGCTGCGCAGCCGCATCAGCGGTTTGCGGCGAGAATTTGGACGGATCGAGCAGCATGCTGTAATCGCGCAGCAGGCGACCGTTAGGCCACATCACCTGAACCAGGAATTTCACCATGGGTTCGGAGAGTGGTTTGCTGGACGTCACACGCAGGATGCTTTTGCCGCTGGCGTTGAGTACCGGGGTAAAGGTCAGGTCATTGAGAAATGCCTGGCGATCGACACCGGCCTTGGCGAAATCTTCGGGCGAAGCCAGGCTCGGCACCACTTCGGCAGCGGTGAGGTCCTTGACGTCGAGCAACTCGATTTCAGCCACCAGGGGCTGGTTCAGCGTCGACTTCAGGGTCAATTCCCCGAGCCCGAGGGCATGCGCCATACCGGAGGACAGCGCCGAGGCGGCCGCTATTGCTAACACCAGTTTGCGAACTTGAACCATAGCCTCATCCTTTGTTTGAACATTCCTCGGCCAGCGAGAAGGTGTTGATAGTCGCTGCCGTAAGGCATTGCGTGCGGCGACGAAGAGTCATCGCGCGCGATCATTTCATTCATGCCAAGCAAAGCCCCGCAGGGTGGCCCGCCTTCAGCAGTCCGGCCAAGCATAGCGCCCGGCCAGATTCATTCGACAAATTGTTGCCAAGTATCTTTTACAGCAGGTCTTTTATCAACAATTCAGCCACCTGCACAGCATTGAGCGCGGCGCCTTTGCGTACGTTATCTGACGTCAGCCACAAATTAAGTTCCGACAGGTCGTCGATCCCGCTGCGAACCCGACCAACGTAGACCACGTCCTGCCCTACCGCATCGCCTACCGGCGTCGGGTAATCGCCGGCTTCAACCAGCTCTATACCGGGCGCGTCTTCCAGGGCGGCGTTGACTTTTGCCAGGTCGATGTCGCTCGATGACTGCAAGGTCACGTTAAAGCTATCGCCAAAAAACACCGGGGCTTGAATGCAAGTGACGGAAATCTTTAATAAAGGCAGCGCCATGACCTGACGCAGCTCGCGTACCAGGCGTTTTTCCAGCAGCGTGTGCCCCTGATCATCGGGCTTGCCAACTTGCGCCAACAGGTTGAAGGCCATCTGCCGATCGAAGAAGGTTGGCTCCAGCGGACGCACGTTGAGCAGCTCGGCCGTTTGCCGTGCCAGCTCGGTCACGGCTTCGCGCCCCTGGGCGGAGACGGCCAGACTGGCGGTCAGATTGATGCGTTGCAGGTCGAGCAAGCCGAGCAATGGCGCCAGCACGACCGCCAGTGTGGTGGCCGAAGGGCTTGGACTGCTGACCTGGAACGGCTTTTTCAAACCGGCCAGTACCTGCGCGTTGGCCTCGGGCACGACTTGAGGCGCCTGATCAGCCGGCAAGGCGCCGGACAGGTCGATCAGCGAGCAACCGGCCGCCGTGGCACGCGAAGCGAAACTCAGGGTCACCGCCGGGCCGGCCGCGAAGAACACCAGCTGGACTTTACTGAAGTCGAACTCGTCGACTTCCCGCACCCGCACGTTCTTGCCGCGAAACGGCACCGAATGCCCGGCCGATTCACTGCTGGCGAGCAGGTGCAGATTACCTACCGGGAAGTCGCGCTCTTCGAGAATCTGCACGAGCGTTTCGCCGACAGTACCGGTGGCGCCGATCACGGCGATATCAAAGGACTGGCTCATGGTTCTACCTCTGGCGAAACGGGGGGGAGCGGCACTTTACCGGGTGGTTGGGATGCAGGCAATTCGGCGGGGATATGCGGTGGCAGAACCGGCCCCTTCGCGAGCAGGCTCGCTCCCACAAGGAGATCACCAAACCCTGTGGGAGCGAGCCTGCTCGCGAAGAGGTCGGCACAGGCAACAGATCAACACCAGACTGCCGGACATCGGCATAGGGGACGGCCTTCATAGGCCGTTCCCCTGCCACACCACCCGGCATGCGGGTCCGCACCGGGCGGTTCGAGAGATTGAGGTCAGGAGAGACGCGGTAAACCCGTTCTGTCGAACCACGCTATATCGAGCACTCGGTTGAGTTCAAGAGCGCTATTGCGCCACCAGCAGCGAGAGCTTCCCGCCACTTTGCGAGCAGTAGCCTCACTTGCACCCAACCTGCGCAGCTCTCGATAGATCGTTGAACTACGCCGCCATTGCTTGAGCTGGATTGCTCGTAGTCGGTGTCGTATCCATTCATCTAACTCTCGCCAGATTCTGGGAGTTTGCGACAAGCCGAAATATCCCTTCCAGCCAAGCATGTAGGGCCTTAATCGGTCGACAACTTGTTGCAAGCTGCGGCCACCTGAGCGCCGGGTAAACCAGCGGATGCACTGTTTGAAGCGCTGACGCGCTTTGACCGCTACTGTCCTTTTGACGCCTTGTGGAGAAGCCCAGAACGCGTACCCCAGAAACTTGCGACCAAATACACTCGCCACCGCACTCTTGCTCTCGTTGACGCTCAAGTGCAGCTTTTCATACAGACGCTTGAGCAAGGCCATCACTCGCTGCCCGGCCTTCTTGCTGCGAACATACACATTCGCATCGTCGGCATAGCGCACGAAGCAATGACCTCGACGTTCAAGTTCCCGATCCACTTCGTCCAGCAGCACGTTCGCCAGCAACGGCGACAGCGGGCCGCCTTGCGGCGCCCCGCAGCGGCTTTTCTCGACTACGCCATTGATCTGCGTTCCCGCATCCAGATACGCCCGAATCAGCCGGATAACCGCCCGATCCGCAATCCGCTTGCGTAAACGATCAATCAAAATATCGTGATCGACCCGGTCGAAGAACTTCTCCAGATCAACATCCACCACCACTCTTCGCCCTGAAGACACATGGCGCTGAGCCGCCAAAACAGCATCCTGCGCGCAACGTCCCGGGCGAAAGCCGTAGCTGTGTTCACTGAAAGTCGGATCGAGTTCTGGTTGCAAGACTTGCAGCAACGCTTGTTGGATCAAGCGATCGGTGACCGTTGGAATTCCCAACTCGCGCTGACCGCCGTCAGGTTTGGGGATGACCACACGTCGTACCGGGCTGGGCCGGTAGACGCCTGAAAGAAGCTGTTCGCGAATCGCCGCCCACTGGCTCAGTAGATGTTCGGCGGTCTGTTCAATATCCAGACCATCGACGCCCGCTGCTCCCTTGTTGGCCTTGACCCGCTTCCATGCCCGCTTCAGGTTTTCTCTCGCAAAGGCCCGATCCAGCAGCCCTTGCCCTGCGTTGTCGGATTCATCTTGCGGGCGATTGACCTCGTCGCTGATGGGGCTTCTCACGGTTTCACCGCTCGCGTCCTCACATCCGCCCCGCGTTTGGCAGGCATCTGACTTCCGGTCGTTCGCATCAACATGGCCTATAACGCTTTCTCTCGTTCGGCCCTTCGTCAAAAAAAAAAAAAAGACTACTACGGCCTCTGCTGACTTCTCGCTCCGGCTTGCACCGTCGCCCTTTCAGGCACAAGGCGAGATCTCCCCAGGTAAGAACGCAATCCTTCACCACACAACCGCCGGATTTACGCAACCTGATCCTTGACCACAAGAGCTTCGCGGTTTTATGCCCGCTCGCCCTGATCGGCTTCGCCTTCTATCCGGTTCTTGTACATCGGCTCATGGCTTCGATCCACGCTTCCTCCCCACACTCGGTCGCCCTCATGCAGTTGCGCTTCACTTCGTTCGCTGTGGTCAGCTTACGGCGGGACTTTCACCCACAAGATTGCGCCCATGCTGGGCGCACATAAAAAAACCCGCACCTCTTTCAAGGCGCGGGTTCTTTTATTACTTCAATCGATCAACGCTCAAGCAAGATCCGCAGCATGCGACGCAGCGGTTCGGCCGCGCCCCACAGCAGTTGGTCGCCGACGGTGAACGCGCCAACGTACTGCGTGCCCATGTTCAGCTTACGCAGACGGCCAACCGGTACGTTCAGGGTGCCGGTGACTTTCGTCGGGCTCAGTTCCTGAATGCTGGCTTCGCGGTTGTTCGGCACCAGTTTGACCCAAGGGTTGTGCTGGCTGATCAGCCCTTCGATATCGGCGATCGGCACGTCTTTGTTCAGCTTGATGGTCAGCGCCTGGCTGTGGCAACGCATGGCGCCGATGCGCACGCAGATACCATCGACCGGGATCGGGCTCTTGAAGCGACCGAGGATCTTGTTGGTCTCGGCCTGGGCCTTCCACTCTTCGCGGCTCTGACCGTTCGGCAGTTCTTTGTCGATCCACGGGATCAGGCTGCCGGCCAGCGGTACGCCGAAGTTTTCGGTCGGGTACGCTTCGCTGCGCATGGCCTCGGCAACACGGCGGTCGATGTCGAGGATGGCGCTGGCCGGGTCGGCCAGTTGATCGGCGACAGCGGCGTGGGTCGCGCCCATTTGCTTGATCAGTTCACGCATGTTCTGCGCGCCGGCACCGGAGGCCGCCTGATAAGTCATGGCGCTCATCCACTCGACCAGGCCGGCTTCGAACAGACCGCCCAGGCCCATCAGCATCAGGCTGACGGTGCAGTTGCCGCCGATGTAGTTCTTGGTGCCCGCGTCGAGCTGCTGGTCGATGACCTTGCGGTTCACCGGGTCCAGAACGATCACCGCGTCATCCTGCATGCGCAGGCTGGAAGCGGCGTCGATCCAGTAACCCTGCCAGCCAGCTTCGCGCAGCTTCGGGAAGACTTCGCTGGTGTAGTCGCCACCCTGGCAGGTCAGAATCACATCGAGGGTTTTCAGCTCTTCAATGCTGTAAGCGTCCTTGAGCGGAGCAATGTCCTTGCCCACGGACGGGCCTTGGCCACCGACATTGGAAGTGGTGAAAAACACCGGCTCAATAAGATCGAAATCCTGCTCTTCCAGCATCCGCTGCATGAGCACGGAACCGACCATACCGCGCCAACCGATCAGACCTACACGTTTCATCGCAACTACACCTTCTTTAAAAAGTGGGCCGCTGCTTTCAAGAGTGAAAGTTGCAGCGGGCCCGAGAGATTACAGATTCCGCAGCGCGGCGACTACTGCGTCGCCCATTTCCTGCGTACCGACTTTAGTGCAACCGGCCGACCAGATGTCGCCAGTGCGCAGGCCCTGGTCCAATACCAGACTGACGGCTTTCTCGATGGCATCGGCCGCATCCTGCAGATTGAAGCTGTAACGCAGCATCATCGACACCGACAGAATAGTCGCCAACGGGTTGGCAATGCCCTTGCCAGCGATGTCCGGTGCCGAACCATGGCACGGCTCGTACATGCCTTTGTTGTTGGTGTCCAGGGACGCCGACGGCAGCATGCCGATGGAACCGGTAAGCATCGACGCTTGGTCGGAAAGAATGTCGCCGAACAGGTTGTCAGTGACGATCACGTCGAATTGCTTCGGTGCACGCACCAGCTGCATGGCGGCGTTGTCGACGTACATGTGGCTCAGTTCGACTTCAGGGTAATCCTTGGCCACTTGCTCGACGATTTCACGCCACAGTTGGCTGGAAGCCAATACGTTGGCCTTGTCCACCGAGCACAGCTTCTTGCCGCGCACCATGGCCATGTCGAAACCGACACGGGCGATACGGCGGATTTCACTTTCGCTGTACGGTAGCGTGTCGTAAGCCTGACGCTCGCCGTTTTCCAGAGTGCGGGTACCGCGTGGCGCGCCGAAGTAGATACCGCCGGTCAGTTCACGGACGATCAGGATGTCCAGGCCAGCCACGATTTCAGGCTTCAGGCTCGAAGCCTCGGCCAATTGCGGGTACAGGATCGCCGGACGCAGGTTGCCGAACAGGCCCAGTTGCGCACGAATCTTCAGCAGGCCGCGCTCAGGACGGATGTCACGCTCGATGGTGTCCCATTTCGGGCCGCCCACGGCGCCCAGCAGTACCGCGTCGGCGGCTCGTGCACGCTCCAGGGTTTCGTCAGCCAGCGGCACGCCGTGCTTGTCGATGGCGGCGCCACCGATCACGTCATGGCTCAGCTCGAAGCCCAGGCTGTACTTGTCGTTGGCCAGCTCCAGCACCTTGACCGCTTCGGCCATGATTTCCGGACCAATACCGTCACCTGGGAGAATCAGAATCTGCTTGCTCATGCTTTCCTCATGTCATCAGTCGGTGCGCCCTTGGCGCACCCGGAAAAAGTCTATCGCTTGGCGGCTATCGTTCAGAGCTTATCGTTCAGCCATCAGCACCAGCACATCGGTACTGAACGAACCATCGGCCTCAATCTCAAAATATTCGCGTACTTCATTGCCCATCGACTGCTGCAATTCGCGGATCGCCGCGCGCATCACCTCTGGTGTGCGCATGCGCTCGACCCAGGAGGTGTACTCCAGACGCAGCCGTTGACGGGTGGTGCTACGGGTATGCAACCCCGCTTCGCTGACCTGACGCAACCACTCACCCGCGGAATAATCACGCACATGGCTGGTGTCGCGCAGCACTTCGACACTTTGCAGGTAAGTGTCGAACAACGGACTGCCCGGTGACAATACGTCGATGAACGCCGCCACGCCGCCCGGCTTCAGCACCCGGCGAACTTCTCGCAGGGCCAGGCCGAGATCGCTCCAATGGTGCGCCGAATACCGGCTGAAGACGAAATCGAATTCGCCATCGGCGAACGGCAGGCGTTCGGCGGCACCCAGCACGGTGGACACGTTGGTCAGACCACGATCGACGGCGGCATCGGCCACCACGTCGAGCATCTGCTGTGACAAATCGTAGGCCACCACTTCCTTGACCAGCGACGCTACGTGGAAACCTACGTGACCCGCGCCGCAGCCCAAGTCCAGCACACGGGCATCGCCCTGCCCTGCCAGTTCAGCCTGTAGCAGCGCGAACTCGGTGCCTTGCGCGTGAACGGCGCTGCTCAGATAGGCCGAGGCCTGTTCACCGAATTGCTTTTGTACGACTTGGCTGTGCTGGGCGTTGCTGGTCATGGGACTTCCTTTTTGGGGTGAGTCTTTGTGTTGTTTATTCGGGCCTCATCGCGAGCAGGCTCGCTCCTACAGGGGAACGCATTTCAAATGTAGGAGTGAGCCTGCTCGCGATGGCGTCATTCGCCATACGCGAATTATGCGTCGCGAAACAACCACGGCTGGCTCGCACGGTGTTTAGCTTCAAACGCCGCGATCGCCTCATGGTCCTGCAAGGTCAGGCCGATGTCGTCCAGGCCGTTGACCAAGCAATGCTTGCGGAACTCGTCAAGTTCGAAGCTGTAGACCTTGCCGTCAGGCCGAGTCACGGTCTGGGCTTGCAGGTCGATCTTCAACTCGTAGCCAGGATTCGCCTCGACCTGCTGGAACAGCTCATCCACTTCAGCGTCGCTCAAGACGATCGGCAACAAGCCGTTCTTGAAGCTGTTGTTGTAGAAGATGTCGGCGTAGCTCGGCGCGATGATGCTGCGAAAACCGTACTCTTCCAGCGCCCACGGCGCGTGTTCGCGGCTGGAGCCGCAACCGAAGTTCTCGCGGGCCAGCAGCACGCTGGCGCCTTGATAACGCTCGGCGTTGAGCACGAAGTCCTTGTTCAGGGGACGCTTGGAGTTGTCCTGGTAGGCATAGCCCACATCCAGGTAGCGCCATTCGTCAAACAGGTTCGGGCCAAAACCGGTGCGCTTGATCGACTTCAAGAACTGCTTCGGAATGATCTGGTCGGTGTCGACGTTGGCACGGTCCAATGGCGCGACCAAACCGGTGTGTTGGGTAAAAGCTCTCATGTGCGGTTCCTCAGATCAGTTCGCGAACGTCGATGAAACGACCGTGGACGGCAGCCGCCGCGGCCATGGCCGGGCTGACCAGGTGCGTACGGCCACCGGCGCCCTGACGCCCTTCGAAGTTGCGGTTGGAGGTCGAGGCGCAATGCTCGCCCGACTCCAAGCGGTCCGGGTTCATCGCCAGGCACATCGAGCAACCCGGTTCACGCCACTCGAAACCGGCTTCGAGGAAAATCTTGTCCAGGCCTTCGGCCTCGGCTTGCGCCTTCACCAGACCCGAGCCCGGCACCACGATGGCTTGCTTGATGGTCGAAGCGACTTTACGGCCCTTGGCGATCACCGCCGCAGCGCGCAAGTCTTCGATCCGCGAGTTGGTGCAGGAACCAATGAACACGCGGTCCAGTTGAATGTCAGTGATCGCCTGATTGGCGCTCAAACCCATGTATTTCAAGGCGCGCTCGATGGAACCGCGTTTGACCAGGTCCATTTCCTTCGCCGGGTCCGGCACGTTCTGATCAACCGCCAGGACCATCTCGGGCGAAGTGCCCCAGCTGACTTGCGGCTTGATCTGAGTGGCGTCGAGCTCGACGACGGTGTCGAACACCGCATCGGCGTCGGAAACCAGGTCTTTCCAGGCTTCGACCGCCATGTCCCATTCCGCGCCTTTCGGGGCAAATGGACGGCCCTTGACGTAAGCCACGGTTTTTTCGTCCGCAGCCACCAGGCCAACACGAGCGCCGGCTTCAATGGACATGTTGCAGATGGTCATGCGGCCTTCCACGGACAAGTCGCGAATGGCGCTGCCGGCGAACTCGATGGCGTGGCCGTTACCGCCGGCGGTACCAATCTTGCCGATCACCGCGAGCACGATGTCCTTGGCCGTCACGCCGAACGGCAACTTGCCCTCGACCGACACCAGCATGTTTTTCATCTTCTTGGCGACCAGGCACTGCGTGGCGAACACGTGCTCGACTTCGGAAGTCCCGATGCCGTGGGCCAATGCGCCAAACGCGCCGTGAGTCGAGGTGTGCGAGTCGCCGCAAACCACGGTCATGCCCGGCAAGGTAGCACCCTGCTCCGGACCAATCACGTGAACGATGCCCTGACGCACGTCATTCATTTTGAATTCAGTGATGCCATATTCGTCGCAGTAGTCATCGAGGGTCTGAACCTGCAAGCGCGAGACCTGGTCGGTAATCGCTTCGATGCCGCCCTTGCGATCCGGCGTGGTCGGTACGTTGTGGTCCGGGGTCGCGATGATCGAGTCGACGCGCCAAGGCTTGCGCCCGGCCAGACGCAGGCCTTCGAAAGCTTGGGGCGAAGTCACTTCATGGATGATGTGGCGGTCGATATAAATCAGCGACGACCCATCGTCGCGCCGTTTCACTTCATGGGAATCCCAAAGCTTGTCGTAAAGCGTTTTGCCGGCCATCAGACGGTCCTCATCAGCTTGTTTCTATGCCGGAGAGGTCTGTGTAGCGAGTCTTGTTAGTCAACTTCGGCGCCAGTAGCCCATATCCTGCGTTGCTGCTCCTCGCCACAGCGCGCTATGACTCGTCGCAGCGCCTTGGCTATGGACTTCTGGCATCCGAGTTTGAACTAACAAACTCGCCACACAGACCTCTGGGTTTTGAACAACTCAATAACCCCTTGGCTTGTGAGGTCGATCCTAGGGGGTTACATTAAATAACTCAAATTCATATTTTTTATGCTTTGGATAACCAACTGGAATACTGCAATGGACCTCGCCAACCTCAATGCTTTTATCGCGATTGCCGAGACCGGCAGCTTCTCCGGCGCTGGTGAACGGCTGCACCTGACGCAACCGGCCATCAGCAAGCGTATCGCCGGATTGGAGCAGCAATTGAAGGTGCGCCTGTTCGATCGCCTGGGCCGTGAAGTCAGCCTGACCGAGGCCGGACGCGCCTTGCTGCCGCGGGCCTATCAGATTCTGAATGTGCTGGACGATACCCGCCGCGCCCTGACCAACCTGACCGGCGAAGTGACCGGCCGCCTGACGCTGGCCACCAGCCACCATATCGGCCTGCACCGCTTGCCCCCCTTATTAAGGGAGTTCACCCGACGTTACCCGCAAGTGGCGCTGGATATTCAGTTCCTCGATTCGGAAGTGGCCTACGAAGAAATCCTCCATGGCCGCGCCGAACTGGCGGTCATCACCCTGGCGCCGGAGCCCCACGCACTGGTCAAGGCCACGCCGGTGTGGGACGACCCGCTGGACTTCGTGGTCGCCCCGGAGCACTCGCTGATCAGCCACGGCCCAGTCAGCCTGTCGGACATTGCCCTGCACCCGGCGGTATTCCCCGGCGGCAACACCTTTACTCACCACATCGTCCGGCGTTTGTTCGAAGCCCAAGGCCTGACGCCCAACATCGCCATGAGTACGAATTACCTGGAAACCATCAAGATGATGGTCTCAATCGGCCTGGCCTGGAGTGTGTTGCCGCGCACCATGCTTGATGATCAGGTTGCTCGAATACCTTTACCGGGCATACAACTGACTCGCCAGCTAGGCTATATCCTGCACACAGAGCGGACGCTGTCGAATGCGGCACGGGCCTTCATGGCCTTGCTGGATGCACAAATCGATCTGCCAGGGACTCTCGGCTAAGCTGTGCTACTTCTATAGAGCCTCGAGTTACTGTCACTAACACCCCACTCAGCCAAGGCTTGCCAATGCCGAAATCTGTCGACCGTATTCCGCCGATGCCGCGTATACAGGCGCTTGACCCAAAACGGTCCGAGCAGAGCTGGGAAAGCGCCCCACAATTGCTGGCCGCCCTCAACGGTGCACGTTTGGGCGCCTGGTATTGGGACATCGAACGTGGGCAGATCAGTTGGTCGCGGGGCACTCAGGCATTGTTCGGCTTCGATCCCCGGCAACCGCTGCCGGCGGACCTGGAATACCTCGACTTGCTGCCGCCAGAGGATCGGGCGAAAACCATTCGCGCCTTCGACGCGGTGATCGCCGGCGCTCCGCTGGAACAGGCGATGCACCACCGCATTCGCTGGCCCGACGGCAGCCTGCACTGGCTGGAGATCAATGGCAGCCTGCTGCCGGACAAACACGGCCGGCCACGGATGATTGGCGTGATCCGCGAAATCACCCACCAGCGCCAGCGCGAACAGGCGTTGAGCAGCTCGGAAAAGCGCTTCGCCACGCTCTTCCACCTGTGCCCGAACATGGTCCTGCTGACCCGCCAGGAAGACGGCCTGATTAGCGAAGCCAACCAGTATTTCGAAAGCCTGTTTGGCTGGCCAGTACAGAACGCTATTGGTCGCACCACCCTGGAACTGGGCCTCTGGGTGCATCCGGAGCAACGGGCGCAACTCGTCACAGCCACCAAGGCCAAGGGCGAACTGGTCAGCATGGAGGTGCAGTTTCGTGCCAGCAATGGCCAGGTCCATGACGGCATTCTCAGCGCGCAAAAGGTCGAGCTCGAAGGTCAGCCTTATCTGCTGAGTACGTTTCTTGACACCACCGAACGCAAAGCCGCCGAACATGCCCTGAAAGACAGCCAGGAGCGCCTCGACCTGGCGCTGGATTCAGCGCAACTCGGCACTTGGGACTGGCACATTCCCAGCGGCATGCTGTACGGCTCGGCTCGCGCCGCCCAGCTGCACGGGCTGGAAGCCATACCTTTCCATGAATCCTTCGACGAGTTTTTCGAAGGTGTGCCCGTCGAAGAGCGCGGCACCATGCGCGACGCCTATCGCAGCCTGCGAGAAGGCCCTGCCGGCAATTATCAACTGACCTACCGCGTGCAACTACCGGACGGCAGTTCGCGCTACCTGGAAAGCCGCGCCCGACTCTATCGCGATGAAAACGGTGTCCCGCTGCGCATGGCCGGCACGCTGCTTGACATCACCGATCAAGTCGAGCGGGAGCAGCTGCTGGTGGCGTCTGAAGAGAAGTTCGCCACCCTGTTCCAGGTCAGCCCGGACCCGATTTGCGTGACCCGTCAGGACACCAGCCAATTTATCGAGATCAACTCCAGCTTTACCCAGACCTTCGGCTGGAGCACCGCCGACGTGATTGGCCGCAGCGCCGACGAAATCGGTCTATGGGACGCTTCGGCGCAAAGCCTGCGACGGATCGAGCAGGTCATCCGCGAACAGGGTCTGAACAACGTGGCGATCCTCGTTCAGCACAAAGACGGGCAAGCCCTGACCTGCGTGATTTCCAGCCGCCAGATCAGCGTCGGCGATCAGCCGTGCATCGTCACCACCCTGCGCGATATCACTCAGCAGCAACGCTCGGAAGCAGCGCTCAAGGCCAGCGAAGAGAAGTTCGCCAAGGCCTTCCACTCCAGCCCCGACGCCATCACCATCACCGAGCGCGACACCGGGCGTTATCTGGAGGTTAACGATGGCTTCTGCCGCCTGACCGGCTACCGCGCCGATGAAGTGGTCGGTCGCACGGTGTATCAGGTCGGCATCTGGGCCGAGGAAAAACAACGTTCGGCGCTGCTCGCCGAACTCCAGATCAAGGGCCGCGTGCATCACCAGGAAATGCTCGGGCGCAATAAACGCGGCGAGTTGCTGACCGTCGAAGTCTCGGTAGAACCGATCACCCTCAACGAAACCGCCTGCCTGCTGCTGACCGCGCGGGACGTCAGCCTGCTGAAAAACGCTGAAGCACAGATCCGTCACCTGGCCTACCACGACCCGCTGACCAACCTGCCCAACCGCGCCCTGCTGATGGATCGCCTGAGTCAGCAGATTGCCTTGCTCAAGCGCCACAACTTGCGCGGCGCTTTGATGTTCCTCGACCTCGACCACTTCAAGCACATCAATGATTCGCTTGGCCATCCGGTGGGCGATACCGTGCTGAAAATCATCACCGCGCGCCTCGAAGCCAGTGTGCGCATGGAGGATACCGTCGCCCGCTTGGGCGGTGACGAATTCGTGGTGTTGCTCAGCGGGCTGGAAGGCTCGCGCAACGAGGTCAGCGAGCAGGTTCTGGAACTGGCGGACACCTTGCGTGAACTGCTGTCGGAGCCGATGTTCCTCGACGGCCAACGCCTGCAAGTGACCCCGAGCATCGGCATCGCGCTGATTCCCGATCACGGTTCGACCCCGACCGACCTGCTCAAACGCGCCGACATCGCCCTCTACCGGGCCAAGGATTCAGGCCGCAATACCACGCAGATGTACCACAACACCATGCAGAAGGCGGCGAGCGAACGCCTGCGCATGGAAACCGACCTGCGCCTGGCCCTTTCCCGGGGCGAGTTCCGCGTGCACTACCAGCCTCAGGTGGACGCCCGGAACGACCGCATCGTCGGTGCCGAGGCGCTGGTGCGCTGGAACCATCCGGAACTCGGCGCGCAATCGCCCACCGAGTTCATCAAGGTGCTGGAGGACAGCGGACTGATTTTGGAAGTGGGTACCTGGATCGTCGACGAAGCCTGCAGCGCCTTCAAACAACTGATCGCCAAAGGCCTGGTCGATCCGCTGGACTTCAGCCTGTGCGTCAACATCAGCCCGCGGCAATTTCGCCAGAACGACTTCGTCGAACGCATCGAACACAGCCTCGTCAGCCACGGTCTGCCCTGCTCGCTGCTGAAACTGGAAATCACCGAAGGCATCGTCATCCAGAATCTGGAAGACACCATCAACAAAATGCGTCGCCTGAAAAAACTCGGCGTGAGTTTTGCCATGGATGATTTCGGCACCGGTTATTCCTCGCTGACCTACCTCAAGCGTCTGCCGGTCGACACCCTGAAAATCGACCAATCGTTCATCCGCGACGCCACCACCGACCCCAACGACGCCGAGATCATCCGCGCCATCGTTGCCATGGCCCGCAGCCTGGAATTGAAAGTGATTGCCGAAGGGGTAGAGACGCCGGAGCAGCTGGAATTCTTGCAGGGGCTGGGCTGCCATTTTTATCAGGGGTATTTGCACAGCCCGCCGCTGCCGGTGGAAGATTTTCAGAAACTGCTCAAATGAAGCGGACCTTGTAGCAGCTGCTGAGCAGCGCGAGGCTTCGTTCGGTTTAGGCCGCATTCGGACGCAGCAGTCGTGAATTCTGCCTGCATGGTTTTCCTGAATAACCGCGAACTCTGACTTTACGACTGCTACGCAGCCGAACGCAGCCTCGCGCTGCTCGGCAGCCGCTACAAGCATGCGCAATGCTTGAAATCATCTGGATAACGGGCACAAAAAAGGGCGCCAGTGGCGCCCTTTTCATTGCTCTGCCTTAGTGCTGCAGCGCTGGCTTTTGCGTCCCGTTGATCGGGATGCGTTTGGCTTTCGCCTCTTCCGGAATCACCCGCAACAGGTCGATGCTCAACAAACCGTTGCTCAGACCAGCGGCCTTGATTTCGATATGGTCCGCCAGACGGAAGGACAGTTTGAAGGCACGCTGTGCGATGCCTTGGTACAGATAGGTGACGTCTTCGTTCGCGTCACGCTTGCCGCCACTGATGGTCAACACACCTTTTTCCACTTGCAGTTCCAGGTCTTCTTCCTGGAAACCGGCGGCCGCTACGACGATGCGGTATTGGTCGTCGCCGTGTTTTTCCACGTTGTAGGGTGGGTAGGTGCTGCCTGGCTCGTTGCGCAGGGCAGTTTCGAACAGGTCATTGAAACGGTCGAAACCTACCGAGGAACGGAACAGTGGTGCCATGGAAAATGCAGTACTCATGATTCAAATCTCCTGAAAACAATCAGCAAGTTTTTTTGTCTCCGCGACCCGAATTCGGCATCGCGTAATCCTTAAATAAGGACCGCTGATTACTTTTCAAGAGATTATTTACAGATTTTTTTCAGGCTGCTTCGGACACCTGCAAACCCAGTAAACGCGAGACCTGATCCAGTTCGGTCTCTCGACGCAAGACAGTGAACAGCTCGACCGCTTCGGGATAATTGCGGGTCAGCATCGCCAGCCACTGCTTCAAGCGACCCGGCGATTGGCGTGGCGTCATCTGCGCCTTGGCTTGCAGCCAGAAGTCCTGAATCAGCGGCAGAAGTTCGGCCCAGGTCATCTCGACGACGTCCTCACCGGCCCGCGCCGCTGCGATTTGCCGCGCCAGGTCTGGGCGCGAAACCAGGCCGCGACCGAGCATGATGTCCTCGACGCCGCTGATTTCGCGGCAACGACGCCAGTCTTCGACGCTCCAGATGTCGCCATTGGCGAACACTGGAACCTTGACTACATCCTGCACCCGGGGGATCCATTCCCAATGGGCTGGCGGCTTGTAGCCGTCAGTTTTGGTCCGCGCGTGAACCACGATGTGCGCCGCGCCACCTTCGGCCAGCGCCGTGGCACAAACCAGCGCGCCGTCCGGGCTATCGAAACCGAGGCGCATCTTGGCAGTCACCGGAATGTGCGCCGGAACGGCACGACGAACATGTTCGACGATCTGGTTCAGCAGCTCAGGCTCTTTGAGCAGTACCGCACCGCCACGGGACTTATTCACAGTCTTGGCCGGGCAGCCGAAGTTCAGGTCGATGACCTCGGAACCCAGTTCGCAGGCCAGCGCGGCGTTTTCTGCCAGGCATACCGGATCGGAACCGAGCAACTGCACCCGCAGCGGCACGCCGGACGCGGTGCGGGCGCCGGTCAGTAGTTCTGGGCCGAACTTGTGGTAATAGGCAGGCGTGAGCAGTTGATCGTTGATCCGAATGAACTCGGTCACGCACCAATCGATACCGCCCACACGGGTCAGCACGTCCCGCAGGATGTTGTCGACCAACCCCTCCATGGGCGCCAAAGCAATTTGCATGAAAAACACACTCAACGAAAAACGTGCGGCAGTTTACTGGATTGTGCGAAGAATCTGCAGAACATCGCAGATCCCCTGTGGGAGCGAGCCGGCTCCGGGCGGCGTTCCGACGAAAGCGGTGTGTCAGTCGAAACATAAGTTGTTTGACACGCCGCCTTCGCGAGCAGGCTCGCTCCCACATTAGATTTTGGTCGTATCCAACATCTGCAACGCCGGGCCGTAGCCGTCGATAAACTCTGTCGGCATGCGCTTGGGCTTGCCGGTCGACAGCTCGATGCAGACAAAGGTGGTTTGGGCTCGCAGCAACGTGGTGTTATCGCTGGGGCGCTTCAACTGGAAGTGTCGGGTCATTTTCAGACGCTGGTCCCAATCGACGATCCAGGTCGCCAATTGCAACTCATCGCCTTCATAGGCGGCTGCCAGGTAATCGATCTCGTGCCGCACCACCGCCATCGCCCGATCCAGCCGACGATACTCGACCAGATCCAGGCCAAGTCGCTGGGAGTGGCGCCAGGCACAGCGTTCGAGCCAGGTCACGTACACCGCGTTGTTCGCGTGACCCAGGCCATCGATGTCCTCTGCGCCGACTTCCAGATCAATGATAAATGGTGTTGCCCGATCCCAGCCCATGCCCCACTCCCGGTCAGAAAATTTTCACCGGGGCAGTGTAACGGATGCTCAGGCCGATTGGCGCGCTTGCAGACTGCGACCGGCCAGCAGCGAGAGAACACCTTCGATCACCCGAGGGTCAGCCAGAACCCGTTGATGACCACCCTCTTTCAGGCGCAGTAAACGGCTGTCGAACCAGGCTTCGTTGATCAGCTGCGATTCCTTGACCGGAACGTAGCAGTCATCTTCGGCGTGAACGATCAGACCGGGCATGTCGAGCTGATAGTGCGCGACATCCAGTGCCGCAGCGCGCATGCCGACGTCTTTCTCGACCTGACGAATGAACGCCGAACGAGCCTTCGGTGGCAGCCGCACGTAGCGGGCAAAACCGCGCAACACGCCGAGAATCCGAGCAGGTGCGGCGATTGTGACCAGGGTTTCGGTGCGCAAGCCCAACTGAACGGCGAGCATGGCACTGGCGCCGCCCATGGAGTGACCGATGACCGCTTGTAGCGGCGGCAACTCGGCAGCGGCTTCAAGCATGGCTCGGGCGAACAGCACCACATTGGCTTCGCGACCCGGCGAGCGACCGTGGGCCGGGCCGTCCAGCGCAACCACGGTGTAACCGGCATCGACCAGCGCGGTGATGAGAGTCGCAAACTGCGTCGGCCGACCTTCCCAACCGTGCATCAGCAACACCGCAGGGCCTTGCCCCCAACGCAGCGCCGAGAGGCCGAAGCGCAGGGTGATTCGCTCGGACTTCGCCAACAGCGGCAATTCCCAATCACGCGGCGGCAGTTCCCGCGGTGTCATGAATGCCAGTCGCATTTTGCTCGCAACCAGTTTCGGTGCGAACCAGCCCAAGGTGCCATTAACGCCACGAACCCACTTCAACGTGCTCATCGCTCTCACTCCTCAGACTAATGCCTTTAGGTCACAGCACCGCAGACTTGGCGGCGCGCAGCAATCGATCGGACAATTCTCCCGGCCCCAACGCGCGAGCCAAAGCCAAACCACCGACCATCAAGGCCATGTCGGCCAAGGCTTTATCGGTGTCTTCCGGGCTGGCCGCCAACTGCGCGACCATCATTTCCACATGCTCATTCAGCGCCACACGAAATTCGTCCGGCAGACGACCCAGCTCACCGACCGAAGCCGGAATCGGGCAGGCTGACTCAGAGGAATCACGGTGTTTGCGCGACAGGTAAAACGCAGCAACCAACGCACGACGCTCTTCGCCGGTCAATTCGGCGTCCATGTCGGCGATCAAGCCACGACGCTGATCCAGCAGTTGCTTGAACGCTTCCAGCATCATCGCGTCCTTGCTTTCGAAGTGCGCATAGAAGCCACCGACGGTCAGGCCGGCCGCGCCCATCACTTCGCCCACGCTCGGTTCGGCCGGGCCGCGCTGAATCAGCGCTGCGCTGGCAGCCTTGAGGATGCGTTCGCGGGTTTGAGCTTTTTTATCGTTCATCGTTGCCTCCGAATATTACGACTAGAATATTATTCTCATAATAATTTTCCGCAAGTCGTGGATGTGACCGCTGGTCTGAAGAACAGTTTGAAAGAATTAGGGGATTTGGCCAAACGCCAGACAAACAAAAGGGCCATTCAATAATTGAATGACCCTTATAAAATCCCGCAGAGCGGGTAATCGTGGCGTCCCCTAGGGGACTCGAACCCCTGTTACCGCCGTGAAAGGGCGGTGTCCTAGGCCACTAGACGAAGGGGACGCAAAACCTTCTATACAACTGATCAGTGCTGAGAGCTGATCGATTCAAGGCCGGTGTGGCCAGACCTTGAACTGTAAAATTGGTGGAGCTAAGCGGGATCGAACCGCTGACCTCCTGCATGCCATGCAGGCGCTCTCCCAGCTGAGCTATAGCCCCGGATTTTTCGCCTCGCGGCGGAGCGACATCTTGCAACATCGCTTCTGTAAAACTGGCGTCCCCTAGGGGACTCGAACCCCTGTTACCGCCGTGAAAGGGCGGTGTCCTAGGCCACTAGACGAAGGGGACGCAAACCCTTCTATACACCTGATCAACGCTGAGAGTTGATCGCTTCAAGGCCGGTGTGGCCAGACCTTGAAGTGTAAATTGGTGGAGCTAGACGGGATCGAACCGTCGACCTCTTGCATGCCATGCAAGCGCTCTCCCAGCTGAGCTATAGCCCCTCATCGCTGAGGACGGGGCGAATCTTAATGGCGCATCGGAAAGCTGTCAAACTTATTTTTAACAATTTCCAAAATTTTTTGTCGCCATAACAATCACTTACCGCCCTCCCCCGTAAATCCGGGGGTGTATCCGTTCCTGTAGCAGCTGCCGCAGGCTGCGTTCGAGTGCGCAGCACTCGTCATTCGGCAACCATGTCCTTTCAGACAAATGCATATCAGCCATTGAGGGCCGCTGCGCAGCCCAACGCAGCCTTCGGCAGCTGCTACAGGGGGACGGTGTGAATCAGGCGATGTTGCCCAAGAGTTTTTCCCACTCCTTGTTTTCCTTCTTCGACACGCCACCCAGCAAGTCGATCGCCTGGCGCAGACGGAAACGGGTCAGGTCCGGGCCAAGGATTTCCATCGCATCGAGCACCGATACCGAACTGGCCTGACCAGTGATCGCGGCAAACATCAGTGGCATGGCATCACGCAACTTCAGTTCCAGGGATTCGACCACCGCTTGAATGGTTGCGGTGATGCTGTCCTTCTCCCACTGGCGCAAGCTTTCCAGCTTCCACAAAATCAACTGCATCAACTGACGCACCTGATCACCCGACAGTTTCTTGGATTCAAACAGTTTGGCGTCCGGGTTCACGCCACCGGCGAAGAAGAAACCGGCCAGCGGTGCGACCTGGCTGAAGGTTTCAACCCGACCCTGCACGTGCGGCGCGATCTTCATCATGTATTCCGGGTTCAACGCCCATGTTTGCAGGCGCGAAGCGAACTCTTCCACCGGCAGGTCACGCAGCCATTGGCCGTTGAGCCACGACAGCTTCTCGATGTCGAAAATCGGCCCCCCGAGGGAGACGCGGCTCAGGTCGAAGTGGTCGACCATTTCCTGCAGCGAGAACTTCTCGCGCTCGTCCGGCATCGACCAGCCCATGCGACCGAGGTAGTTGAGCATCGCTTCCGGCATGAAGCCCATGCGCTCGTAGAACGTCACCGAGGTCGGGTTCTTGCGTTTGGACAGCTTGCTCTTGTCCGGGTTACGCAGCAGCGGCATGTAGCACAGCTCGGGTTGTTCCCAGCCGAAGTATTCGTACAACAGAATCAGTTTCGGCGCCGATGGCAGCCACTCTTCGCCACGCAAAACGTGAGTGATGCCCATCAGGTGGTCATCGACGACGTTGGCCAGGAAGTACGTCGGCAGGCCGTCGGTCTTCATCAGCACTTGCATGTCCATGCGATCCCACGGGATCTCGACGTCGCCACGCAGCATGTCCGGCACCACGCAAACGCCTTCGCTCGGCACTTTCATGCGGATCACGTGCGGTTCGCCGGCGGCCAGGCGACGATCGACTTCTTCCTTGGACAGCAACAGCGCACGGCCGTCGTAACGTGGGGTTTCGCCGCGGGCCATTTGCTCGGCGCGCATCTGGTCGAGTTCTTCAGCCGTACAGAAGCACGGGAAAGCGTGGCCCATTTCGACCAGCTGCTGGCAGTACTTCTGATAGATGTCGCCACGCTCGCTCTGACGGTAAGGACCGTGCGGGCCGCCAACGTCCGGGCCTTCGCTCCAGTCGATGCCCAACCAGCGCAGGGCGTCGAAAATCTGTTGTTCGGACTCGCGGGTCGAACGCAATTGGTCGGTATCTTCGATCCGCAGGATGAACTCACCGCCGTGCTGCTTGGCAAAGCAGTAGTTGAACAAAGCGATGTAAGCGGTACCTACGTGGGGATCCCCGGTAGGCGATGGCGCGATGCGAGTGCGGACGGTGGTCATGGCAAGTCTCGAAATGAAGATAAAACAAAGGGCGAATGGTAACAGGCGTTGCCCGCCCGGCTCCAGTGAGCAGGGCATTTAAGCCAAGGTTGCGTCTACAACGGGCTCTAGCCTCGGTGAATGGCCGATTATCAGCCGATGGCATTTACCCATCATTCGCTGTATGCCAGATTCGACCGCTGATAACTTCCTTACAATTTCTCGACTACAGTCTGCCCATGCCTGCCCAACTCAAGCGTCGCCTGTTTACTTTCCTGCTGCTCGTCCTGCTAGTAGCCGGGGGCTTTTTCGCCCAGTGGTTTTTCAAGGGGCGCTTTTATGAAAGCACCGACAACGCTTATGTCCAGGGCGAGATCACCCGCGTGTCGAGCCAATTGGGCGCGCGCATCGATCAGGTGCTGGTGCAGGACAACCAGCACGTCGAGAAAGGCCAGTTGCTGATCAAGCTCGAAGGTGATGACTTCCACCTTGCCGTCGACCGCGCCAACGCCACCCTCGCCACCCGCCAGGCCGAACGCCTGCAAGCCCAGAGCAAACTCACTCAGCAAGCCAGCCTGATTGCCGCCAGCGACGCGCAAGTCGCGTCCAGCCAGGCCAGTCTCGGTCGTTCGCAGATCGATTTGTCCCGAGCCCAGACCTTGCGCAAACCTGGCTATGTCTCGGAAGAACGGGTGACCACCCTCTCCGCCGATAACCACATCGCCCGCTCGCAAGTGACCAAGGCCCAGGCGGACGCCCAAAGTCAGCGCCAACAAATCAACTCCCTGGCCGCCGAGATCAAACGCCTCGACGCCATGATCGCCAACGCCAAAACCGATCTGGCCCAGGCCGAGCTGAACCTGACCCGCAGCGAAATCCACGCGCCCATCAGCGGCCTGATCGGCCAGCGCGCTGCCCGTGAAGGCCAGTATGTGCAGGCGGGCGCCTACCTGATGTCGATCGTCCCGGATCAGGACATCTGGATTCAGGCCAACTTCAAGGAAACCCAGATCGGCCACATGCAGCCCGGCCAAACAGCCGAACTGACTTTCGATGCGTACAGCAACACGCCCATCGACGCGCGGGTAGACAGCCTGTTCGCCGCCTCGGGCGCACAGTTCAGCCTGTTGCCACCGGACAATGCCACCGGCAACTTCACCAAAGTCGTACAACGGATTCCGGTAAAACTGACCTTCGCCGCGGACAATCCGCTGCAAGGCAAGATTCGTCCGGGCATGTCGGTCACCGCCAAAGTGAACATCGAAGACGCCCCTGACGATGGCCGGTGATCAACTGATCCGTCCGGCCGGCGAACCGACCCGGCGGGACTGGATCGCGGTAATGAGCGTGATGCTCGGCGCCTTCATGGCGGTGCTCGACATCCAGATCACCAACTCGTCGCTCAAGGATATTCAAGGCGCGCTGTCGGCCACCCTGGAAGAAGGCTCATGGATTTCCACCTCGTACCTGGTGGCGGAAATCATCATGATCCCGCTGACGGCGTGGCTGGTGCAGCTGCTCTCGGCGCGACGGCTGGCAGTGTGGGTGTCCCTCGGATTTCTCGCTGCCTCCCTGCTCTGCTCCATGGCGTGGAGCCTGGAAAGCATGATTGTCTTCCGCGCCTTGCAGGGCTTCACCGGCGGCGCGCTGATCCCGCTGGCGTTCACCCTCACGCTGATCAAACTCCCCGAGCACCACCGCGCCAAAGGCATGGCGATGTTCGCCATGACCGCAACGTTCGCGCCCTCCATCGGCCCGACGCTGGGCGGCTGGCTGACCGAGAACTGGGGCTGGGAATACATCTTCTACATCAATATTCCTCCAGGGCTGATCATGATCGCCGGTCTGATGTACGGCCTGAAGAAGAAAGAAGCCCACTGGGAACTGCTGAAAAGCACCGACTACCTGGGCATTCTCACGCTGGGCGTCGGCCTCGGTTGTTTGCAGGTGTTTTTGGAGGAAGGCCATCGCAAGGACTGGCTGGAATCGAGCCTGATCGTGACCCTGGGCAGTATCGCGCTGATCAGCCTGATCACCTTTGTGATCGTGCAGACGTCCAAACCCAATCCGCTGATCAACCTCGGCATCCTGCGCAATCGAAACTTTGGTTTATCGAGTATTTCCAGTGTCGGGATGGGAGTCGGATTGTACGGCTCGATCTACTTGTTGCCGCTGTACCTGGCACAGATCCAGAACTACAACGCCTTGCAGATCGGCGAAGTGATCATGTGGATGGGTGTGCCACAGCTGTTTCTGATTCCGCTGGTGCCGAAGCTGATGAAGTACGTCTCGCCAAAATGGCTGTGCACGTTGGGTTTCGGGCTATTTGGATTGGCGAGTTTTTCATCGGGCGTACTGAACCCGGACTTCGCCGGGCCGCAGTTCAATCAAATCCAGATCATCCGCGCGCTGGGCCAGCCGCTGATCATGGTGACCATTTCGTTGATCGCCACAGCGTACATCCTGCCGCAGGACGCGGGGTCGGCGTCGAGCCTGTTCAACATCCTGCGCAACCTCGGCGGCGCGATTGGCATCGCCCTCCTCGCCACGCTGCTGGATGCGCGAACCAAGACTTACTTTGATTATTTACGTGAAGCGATTGTGCCGACCAACCCGCAGGTGGCTGAGCGGATGGCGTCTTTGACGGATCGGTTTGGCAGTGAGACGGCTGCGCTGGGCAAGCTCAGTGAAATTGCGCATCAGCAGGCGTCGATCATGGCTTACAACGATGCGTTTCACTTTGTCGGGATTGCGCTGGGGATCAGCATGCTGGCGGTGTTGCTGACCAAGGCGTTGCCGGCGGGATTGAAGGCCGGGGAAGCACACTAAACCGAGGCGCCCCTTTCGCGAGCAGGCTCGCTCCCACAAGGTCCAGCGTAATCCCTGTGGGAGCGAGCCTGCTCGCGAAGAGGCCCTCTCAGGCGCTAGAGATCAAACAGTGATCAACCGCTCCCGCAGCTTGCCAATCTCATCGCGCATCTGCGCCGCTGCTTCGAATTCGAGGTCGCGGGCGAGCTGGTACATCTTCTCTTCCAAGGCTTTAATGCGCTTGGCGATTTCACCTGGCGAGCGCAATTCCGCTTCGTACTTGGCGTTTTCCTCGGCGACCTTGGCCATGCCTTTGCGCTTCTTGCTGCGCGAGCCCGGCACGGTGGCGCCTTCCATGATGTCGGCAACGTCCTTGAACACGCCCTTGGGCGTGATGCCATTGGCCAGGTTGAAGGCGATCTGCTTGTCGCGACGACGCTCGGTTTCGCCGATCGCCCGCTCCATGGAACCGGTGATGCGATCCGCGTAGAGAATTGCCCGACCATTGAGATTTCGCGCCGCGCGGCCGATGGTCTGGATTAGCGAGCGCTCGGAACGCAGGAAGCCTTCCTTGTCCGCATCGAGGATCGCCACCAGTGAGACTTCCGGCATGTCCAGGCCTTCACGCAGCAGGTTGATCCCCACCAGTACATCGAAGGTACCCAGACGCAGATCGCGGATGATTTCGACCCGCTCAACGGTGTCGATGTCCGAGTGCAGATAACGCACCCGCACGCCGTGGTCGGCCAGGTAATCGGTCAAGTCTTCGGACATGCGCTTGGTCAGCGTGGTGACCAGCACCCGTTCTTCCAGCGCCACGCGCTTGCCGATTTCCGAGAGCAGATCGTCGACTTGCGTCAGCGCCGGACGGATTTCGATTTGCGGGTCCACCAGACCAGTCGGACGCACCAGTTGCTCGACCACGCGACCGGCGTGTTCCGCCTCGTAATTGCCCGGTGTGGCCGAGACAAAAATCGTCTGCGGGCTGATGTTTTCGAACTCGTCGAAGCGCATCGGCCGGTTATCCAGCGCGGACGGCAGACGGAAGCCGTATTCCACCAGCGTCTCTTTACGCGAGCGGTCGCCCTTATACATGGCGCCGACCTGCGGCACGCTAACGTGAGATTCGTCGATCACCAGCAAGGCGTCGGCCGGCAGGTAGTCAAACAAAGTTGGTGGCGCCTGGCCGGACTCGCGGCCCGACAGGTAGCGCGAGTAGTTTTCGATACCGTTGCAGTAACCCAGCTCGAGGATCATCTCCAGATCAAAACGGGTGCGCTGCTCCAGACGCTGGGCTTCCACCAGTTTGTTGTTGGTTCGCAGGTAGTCCAGGCGCTCCTGCAACTCGACTTTGATCCCTTCGACGGCACCCAGCAGGGTTTCTCGCGGGGTTACATAGTGGCTTTTCGGATAGAAGGTGAACCGCGGCAGCTTGCGGATCACTTCACCGGTCAGCGGATCGAAGGCGGACAGGCTCTCGACTTCGTCATCGAACAGCTCGATGCGGATCGCTTCGAAATCGGATTCCGCCGGGTGGATATCGATCACATCGCCACGGACCCGGAAGGTCGCACGGGCAAACTCCATGTCGTTGCGGGTGTATTGCAGGTCTGCCAAGCGACGCAGCAACGCACGCTGATCGAGCTTGTCGCCGCGGTCCACGTGCAGAACCATCTTCAAATAGGTTTCCGGACTGCCCAGACCGTAGATGCACGACACCGTGGTGACGATGATCGCGTCTTTGCGCTCCAGCAGTGCCTTGGTCGCCGACAATCGCATCTGCTCGATGTGATCGTTGATCGAGGCGTCTTTCTCGATGAACGTATCCGATGACGGCACGTAGGCTTCGGGCTGGTAGTAGTCGTAGTACGAAACGAAGTATTCGACCGCGTTGTTCGGGAAGAACGCCTTGAACTCACCGTACAACTGCGCGGCCAGGGTCTTGTTCGGCGCCAGCACCAGGGTCGGACGCTGAATCTGGGCGATCACATTGGCGATGCTGAAGGTCTTGCCCGAGCCGGTCACACCGAGCAACGTCTGGTGCGCCAGCCCGGCTTCGATGCCCTCGACCATCAGGCGGATGGCTTCCGGCTGATCGCCGGCGGGCTCGAAACGGGTGACTAGCTGGAATTCAGACATGAAATACCTCTCGGTTTTCGAAGCAGGAGTCGCGCCTTGTACGGTCACACCGGACAGCAACGAGAAAGACCGCAAACGACCGATGTCGCCCGAGGAAAAAACTGGATTGTGCTCAATGTGGCGTCGATTGCCCGCGCTTTCAAGGCAAACGTCCTACATCGGGTAAAACCTTTGACGATACCAATCGACTAACGGTCGAAAAATAATCGGAAAAACTTACGCTAAAAGCTGATTCGTCTGTCGCCATCGCTCGCGGATGGCCTCTATACTAGCTCCCCGTTTGTGCACCGCTCTAGTGCATTCGGCTGGAGCGCGACACGTCCCTCCACTCTCCATTCAGAGCCGCCGCAAAATGAGCCTGTTCTCCGCTGTCGAAATGGCACCACGCGATCCAATCCTGGGCCTCAACGAAGCATTCAACGCCGATACCCGTACCAACAAGGTCAACCTGGGGGTCGGTGTTTACTGCAACGAGGAGGGGCGAATTCCACTCCTGCGCGCCGTTGTCGAAGCCGAGACGATTCGCGTCGCTCAACACGCTTCCCGTGGCTACCTGCCAATCGATGGTATTGCCGCCTACGACCAGGCCGTGCAAAAGCTGCTGTTTGGCAATGACTCGCCACTGATCGCCGCTGGCCGCGTCATCACCACCCAAGCCGTTGGCGGTACTGGCGCGCTGAAAATCGGTGCCGACTTCCTCAAGCAATTGCTGCCGAACGCCGTCGTGGCGATCAGCGACCCGAGCTGGGAAAACCACCGCGCACTGTTCGAAACGGCCGGTTTCCCGGTGCAGAACTATCGCTACTACGACGCCGCGACCCACGACGTTAACCGCGCCGGCCTGCTGGAAGACCTGAACGCCCTGCCGAACGGCTCGATCGTTGTGCTGCACGCGTGCTGCCACAACCCGACCGGCGTGGACCTGAGCCCGGCGGACTGGAACAACGTGCTGGACGTGGTGAAAGCCAAAGGTCACGTGCCGTTCCTCGACATGGCCTACCAGGGCTTTGGCGATGGCATCGACGAAGACGCCGCGGCTGTACGTCTGTTCGCTGAATCGGGCCTGACCTTCTTTGTCTCCAGCTCGTTCTCCAAATCCTTCTCGTTGTACGGCGAGCGCGTGGGCGCCCTGTCGATCGTCAGCGAATCGAAAGAAGAAAGCGCGCGCGTGCTGTCGCAAGTCAAACGCGTGATCCGCACCAACTACTCCAACCCGCCGACCCACGGTGCAAGCATTGTCGCCGCTGTTCTGAACAGCCCGGAACTGCGTGCTCAGTGGGAAGAAGAACTGGCTGAAATGCGTCTGCGGATTCGCGGCATGCGCATCCAGATGGTCGACCTGCTGGCGAAAAACGCGCCACAACGTGATTTCAGCTTCGTCGGTCGTCAGCGTGGCATGTTCTCCTACTCCGGCCTGACGGTTGAGCAAGTGACCCGCCTGCGCAGCGAGTTCGGTATCTACGCCCTGGACACCGGCCGCATCTGCGTGGCCGCGTTGAACCAGAGCAACATCGACGTTGTGACCAAGGCCATCGTTGCGGTGATCTGAGTCGTCGAGCGGTAAAAAAACGGGAAGCCCTTGGGCTTCCCGTTTTATTTGCCTCAGATAATTCCCAGCGCAGCGAACGACCGCTCTAGACTGCACGCAGATCAAATGTGGGAGCGAGCCTGCTCGCGAAGGCGTCGTGTCAGCCAACATCAATGTTGAATGTAATACCCCCCTTCGCGAGCAGGCTCGCTCCCACAGGTTTTATGTACACCCCGAAATTCTGACGAGAGCCCACATGAAAAACGATGACCTACGCGCCGACCGCGATGAGCTGGACCACTTCGCGCCTCGCACCCCGGCCAAACGCAGGAGTAACCTGGTGATGCAAGTCGCTGCTGGCGTGTTTCTCGGCGGCCTGGCCTTGTGGCTGGTGCAACTGGCCGCAACGATGCTGTACGCCAAACTGATGCTCGCCACCGTCACCTTCGGCGGTTAGGCCAGTTCGGTTGCGCGCTGGCTGGCAGCGTCGTCATAGGCGACGTAGAGCGATTCGGCGACCTGGCTTTTGATGGCCTTGGTGCTTTCCAGGCCCAGGACAAACCCTTCGGCCTTGCCACCGGCACGGTTCAATTCGTCAGCGGTGCTGGCCTGAGTGATTGCGTCGAACAGTTTTTCGGCGTGAGGGCCGACGCCTTTGGGCAGGCTGATCTGAGCGATGCTCATGCGAACACCCCGTTGTGGCGAGGTGTGTTGGTTGGGTGATTCATGGCGCGTACCTTTTCGGCGAATGGCCGGCAGCGCGTGTAACCACTTCCGGGCGGCCATGGTAGACCTCTGAGGCGATTCTGGTAACCGCCCACGGTCGATAAACCACCGTCCGTCCCCATGAACCCGTCAAGTTGCTAACAGGTGCTTGACTTCTCTTTTTGAATCAGTAACATACACGCCATTCCGCGATAGCTCAGTTGGTAGAGCAAGTGACTGTTAATCACTGGGTCCCTGGTTCGAGTCCAGGTCGTGGAGCCAGACAGCAATATCGAAAAGCCCCTGAATCGAAAGGTTCAGGGGCTTTTTTGTGGCCAAAAGATCGCAGCCCCGCTTCACTCGACAGCTCCTACAGAGAATTGCGTTCCACTGTAGGAGCTGTCGAGTGAAACGAGGCTGCGATCTTTTGATCTACCAGCCTTTTAAGCGAATACAACTGTCAGACATGCTCACTGCTTTTGGCATGAGCCGCTCGATGCTCGCTCGACTCATGGCCCGCCTCCACCACCGGAATCTCATTCCCGTCGCAGTCACGCAGTTTGCCTTCGCTGAAATAATCCCCTTCGCGCAACGCTGCCAGATCCTGATAACGCAGGACGCGCTCAGTACCGGCCGCGAACACCGACTGTTGATCCGAGTTACCGGCAGTGAGGTGGTTGAAGGTCAGGTTCAGCACGATGGCCATGATCGCCGAGGAGCTGATGCCAGAGTGGAAGATCGTCGCGAACCAGCTTGGGAAGTGGTCGTAGAAATTCGGCGCAGCGATGGGGATCATGCCGAAGCCGATGGAGGTGGCGACGATGATCAGGTTGACGTTGTTTCGGTAGTCGACCTTGGACAGCGTGCGAATACCGCTGGCCGCCACGGTGCCGAACAGCACGATACCGGCGCCGCCGAGCACCGAGGTCGGCACAGCGGCGATGACCCGGCCCATAAACGGCAGCAAACCGAGGATTACCAGAAACAAACCACCGGTAGCGACCACGAAGCGGCTCTTGATGCCGGTCACCGCCACCAGCCCGACGTTCTGGGCGAAGGCGCTTTGGGTGAAGGAGCCGAAGATCGGCGCGATCATGCTCGACAGCATGTCGGCGCGCAGGCCGTTGCCCAGGCGTTTGGAATCGACCTTGGTGCCGATGATTTCACCCACCGCCAGGATGTCGGCTGAGGTTTCCACCAGGGTCACCATCACCACGATGCACATCGACAGGATCGCGGCGAAGTGGAAGGTCGGCATGCCAAAGTGGAACGGCGTCGGGAAGCCGAACATCGGGCCTTGAGTGACGGACGAGAAGTCTGCCATGCCGAGGAACACCGCGATCACCGTACCGATGACCATGGCCAACAGGATCGACAAACGAGAGATGGTCGCGCTGCCGATCTTGCTCAACAGCAGCACCAGCACCAGCGTCACCGCCGCCAGACCAATGTTCGCCATGCTGCCGAAGTCCGGGGCATGGCTGTTACCACCCATGGCCCAGCGTGCAGCCACTGGCATCAGCGTCAGGCCGATGGTGGTGATCACAATGCCCGTGACCAGCGGCGGGAAAAACCTGGTGATTCGCGAGAACACCGGCGTGATCAACAGGCCGATCAACGACGCGGCAATCACCGCCCCGAGAATCGATTGAAACCCGCCCTCCCCGCCGCTGCTGACAATCGCCACCATCGTCGCGACGCCAGAGAACGACACGCCCTGTACCAGCGGCAATTGGCAGCCGAAAAACGGTAAACCCAGGGTTTGCAGTAATGTCGCCAAGCCCCCCGCAAACAGTGAAGCAGCAATCAACAAACCGATGTCCGCCGGCGAGAGCCCGGCAGCTTGGCCGATGATCAAAGGCACCGCGACGATGCCGCCGTACATGGTCAGAACGTGTTGCAGGCCGTAAGCCATATTCGCGCCGACCCCGAGATTTTCATCCTCAGGCCGTTGGTGTGAAACATGGGGCGTTTTCATGGTTTGGGGGGTTCCCTGGTTTTTGTTGTGCGCACACTGTATGCAAGACTCAAGACAAATGTCTATAGAGTTGTATACAACCAATCAGTCAGATTATGGACACGTGTCCATGCGGTCCTTTTCCTGAGCAGCCTCTCCCCTCCAAAAACTTTTGAAATACATCCTTCCTTTGCCTCCTCCCTCGCCCGCTAGTCTTTGCAGTTCCAAGCGACCGCCGGCACGGACGCCTCTCGCTTATACATATAAAGTATGCATAATGAAGCCATTCGAGATTCAGTATCACAAGGCAAAGAACGCAGCTAACAAATTAAAGCATCAAGGGATCAGCCTCGCGGAAACGGAGGCCGTGTTTTATGACGAGAGAGCCCTCTCGTTGCAAGACAACCATCACGATGAGCAGCGGTGGATCATCATGGGGCTGGATGCCAAAGGTCGTTTGTTGGTCGTTGCGTACACCTATCGCGATCCGAATTTTGTTCGAATCATTTCTGCGCGCATCGCCACCAAAAACGAGCGTCGGAGCTATACAGAGGTTTGATCAATGAAAGACGAATACGACTTCAGCAATGCCAAGCGCGGAGCAGTTGCTTCCGGCAAAGGCAAAACCCGAATTACCATCATGCTGGATGATGTTGTCATAGAGGCTGCTCGCTCTATGGCCGAGAGCGAGGGATTTGGCTATCAGACGGTGATCAACAACACCTTGCGCCAGGCCTTACTGACCGATAAAGGCAAAACGGCGGAGCCGGATCAGTGCACCGCTGTGGCGAACGCGGGACATTTCAAAGAAGGGATTACGTCCTCCGAACTGCGCAGTCTGGAGAAAAAACTCTCAGAGGTACTCAGCGAAATCCATCGAGTGATGGAGTCTTGATCCTGCCTCATGAGCACTGTCGAGCGATTCACGCCCGAGTGCCGCTGCGTGGTACTAAAGATGAGCTAGCTTGATTCAATCAGCCCTTCAAACACCCGCTTCAACCCCGCATGCACCGGCACCCGAATTCCGAACTCACGCTCCAGTAACCCGATCAACTCATCCACATCCGTCACCTGCCGCCGTTCAGTTTCACTGCCGATCCGATGAATCGCAAAACTGCCGTTGTTCAGCGTGCGCCGCCACCCTTCGCCGGTGCGCGCCACCATCAGTTGTCTGGCGAAAGACGATTCGGGATGAGTCGAGACATACCAATTGCCGACGGCGTAATCGATGTCTTCCTGGCGCTGCAAATCGAAAATGTACATCGCCCGCCATTCACCGGCGACGTTGGCGCGCAGGGTGTAGCCATCCTGGTGCTGTTCGATGCGATAGGGTTCGTGGGGGGTGAGCTGTTCGGCCGGGGTATCGAGCATCAGCGGTGCGGTGGGCACCATGCCGCCGAAGCCGACGTCGGTGATGTAGCGCACTCCGCTCAGGGTGACCAGGCTCAAGCGGTGCGTACGGGCTGTCCACGCGCCTTCGGGCTGGCCCATGACCACTCGGCCGGAAATTCCGCGAGCGTCGAAGCCCAGTGCCTGGAGCAAGGCCAGGAACAGGTTGTTGAGTTCGTAGCAGTAACCGCCACGACCGTCGTGCAGGACCTTTTGTTCGATGGACGGCAGGTCGATGAGTACTGGCTGGCCCGACAACGTGCTGAGGTTTTCGAACGGAAAGGCACCGGTGTGGCGCAATTGAAGTTGGTGCAGGGTTTCCAGGGTCGGCGCCGGCGGCGCGTCGAAGCCCAGGCGCTGCAGGTACAACGCAAGATTCGTCAGGTGTGTCTCGCTCATTGCTCAGTCCTTATGCAGAGGGCCGCGGATCTCTCCGCTGACGAGCGCCATGTATAAGGGAAAAAGCGGTTCGACCGACAATTGATTTAACCAATCGCCGCACACGCCAATATCAACGCCGCTTGCGCGAACTCAACCGAATCCACGTCGGCGCGTGATCGCTGGCATGCGGCTCGTTGCGAACCCAGGCATCGACTCCGGCCTCGTGCAGATAAGGGCTCAGCGCCGGGTTAAGCAACAGATGATCGATGCGCAGCCCGGAGTTTTTCTGCCAGTGCTGGCGAAAATAATCCCAGAAGGTATAGAGCCGATCCTCTGGATACAGATGGCGCAAAGAATCGGTCCAGCCCTGGGCCAGCAGGCGCTGATAACACTCGCGGCTTTCAGGTTGCAGCAACGCGTCCTTCAGCCAGGATCGCGGGTTGTAGATGTCCAGGTCGGTGGGCACCACGTTGTAGTCACCGGCCAGCACCACGGGATGCTCACTGGCCTGAAGTGTCTGCGCGTAATGGATCAGCCGTTCGAACCACGCCAGCTTGTAATCGAACTTCGGCCCCGGCTGCGGGTTGCCATTGGGCAGGTACAGGCAGCCCACCAAAATCCCATGCACGGCGGCCTCTAGATACCGGCTATGGGTGTCGCTGTCATCGCCCGGCAGGCCTCGACGACTCTCCAGCGGCTGCGCATCCCGCGCCAGAATCGCCACGCCGTTCCACGAAGACTGACCTTGCCAGATCGCGCCGTAGCCAGCGGCCTCAAGCTCGGCGGCGGGGAATGCACTGTCGATCGACTTGAGTTCCTGCAAACAAGCGATGTCCGGTTGCTCTCGCGCAAGCCAGGCCAGCAAGTTCGGCAGTCGGGCACGCATGCCGTTGACGTTGAATGTCGCGATTTTCAGGTTCTTCATGTTCCAACGCTCGCAACGCAGGATCGATATCCAGTTGTGACCGGGGGGGCACCCCGGCAGTTGCCTCTACGAGCGAGACAGGCGACTAAAGGCACGCCCCTACACTGGAAACTCGTCATGCGACGCCTTGAGCAATGGCAGCAACGCCTGCTTTTCCATAGGCCGACTCAAGTAAAAACCCTGCACCTCATTGCACTGGTCCGAGACCAGGAAGTCCAGTTGCTCCAGGGTCTCGACGCCCTCTGCCGTCACGGTCAGCCCCATGGCTTTACCCAGGTTGATGATCGCCTGCACCACGGCGCGGTCATTGCCGCCGCCGCTCATGGACGAGATGAAACGTTTGTCGATCTTGATCCCGTCGAACGGGTACGTGCGCAGGTAACCCAGGGACGAATAGCCGGTACCGAAGTCGTCCATGTTCAACCGCACGCCCAGCTCCTTGAGCGCATTCATGGTCGCCAACGCGCCCTCCACATCGATGAGCATCACGTTTTCGGTGATTTCCAGCTCCAGACGACTGGCCGGTAAACGGGTCTGGATCAATGCCTCCCTGACGTCCTCCACCACATCGCTGCGGGCAAATTGAACAGGCGACAAATTGACCGACACCATCAACGCACCGGGCCAGGTCAGGGCCGTTTCACAGGCTTCGCGCAACACCCAACGCCCCAAAGGCACGATCAGTTCAGTCTGCTCGGCCAAAGGGATAAACTCGTCGGGGCTCAACAGTCCCTGTTCCGGATGCTGCCAGCGCAGCAACGCTTCCACCGAGACGACCTGCTTGCCGCCCATGTTGTAGCGAGGCTGATAATGCATCACGAACTCATTGTTCTTGATCGCCCGGCGCAGGTCGTTTTCCAGTTGCCGACGGTGCTGGATCTGATCGTTCATATGCGGCGCAAAGTAGCACCAGGTCTTCTTGCCGTCGGATTTAGCCTGATACAACGCAATGTCGGCACACCGGATCAGCTCATTAGGGATGTGACCTTGACGCCGACTCAAGGCGACGCCGATGCTCGCGCCGATGTGCAGCGTGTGATGCTCGTAATGAATCGGCTGCTGCAGGCTCTCGAGCAAGCGCTCGCAGAACCGGTCGATTTCGGCGTGGCTGTCCATGCCGTTGAGCACCAGCACAAACTCATCACCACCGAGCCGGGCGACCAGATCTATGTCCCGCGTGCACTCGCGCAATCGGGTGGCCACTTCCAGCAGCACGGCGTCGCCGGCCGGGTGACCGAGGGAATCGTTGATCGGCTTGAAGTTATCCAGATCGATCATCAACAGCGCCAGCGCCGCCGAATGCCCTTTCTGCGCCAGGGCCTCATCGAGGAAACGCGCCAGTTTGTTGCGATTCGGCAGCCCCGTCAGGGCATCGTGCAACGACAGATGCTGGATCTGGGCATGGGCGGCGACTTCATCGGTGATGTCGCTGGCCGTTCCGCGATAGCCCAGCACCGCGCCCTTGCGATGGATCGGTCGTGCCGAAACCCGGCAAATACGCTGTTGCCCCGACTGATCGCGATAGGAGCAGCGCAAATGGCTGACGGGTTGTTCTTCATTGAGCTTATGCAGCCACAACGACAAGGGCAGCGTATCGCAATTGAGCAGTTGCCCGATGTCCTGCCCTATCCATTGCTGATCGGAAAAACCAGTGACGGTGGCGAAACGTCCTGACAGATAAGAGATGCAATGCTTGTCGTCGATCTCCCAGATCCAGTCGGAAGCAGCCTCAGCCACTGCACGAAAACGTTCTTCACTGGCTTCCAGCGCCTGGTTCGACAAATCGAGGTTGGTGTAGCTGGCATCCACGTGCCCGGACGTGCGTAAGACATACCGGAAAAAATAAGCCGTTAACAACGCCAGCACCAACAGCGCGCCGCCCAATGGCGGCAGCAGTGACCAGAGCAACTGATGACCCGGTTGCTCAAGTCGGGAAACCAGGCTGTAGCCGGTGTTCGCCAGTGCCACGGCTGGCCTGCCGGGCGAGATGGCGTCATCAGGTACCAGGTTTAAATCATGCAAGCCGTAATCGGCGCTCAAGGCGCTGAGCTTGTCAGGGCTTAATTGGTCGACGAACACCAGCACCGAGGTGCTTTGGGGGTCGGCCGCCGGCCTTTCGTCATTGGGGACGATCGCGGCAGCCGTCAGCAATGCCGGTTTGCCCTCGAACAGCGTGAACTGGCTGACGGGATCAATGAGGCTTTCCTGACTCTGGACAGCCTGTATCAGCGTCTCTATTGATGCCGAAAGATAGCGGGTCGCCGCCTCCTGCACCTGTAGCCCGCGCACCACTGCGTATTTGGTTTGCTGATGATCGACCACGAAGACGCCATCGTAGTGATCGATGCTGAACAAGGTTTTGCCCAGGTTCTGCTCGACGTAAGCCCATTGCACATCGACCTTGCCGTTCAAGTGGTCGTAGGCGGACGTCCAGTTTGCATAACTGGCGACGTAGCTTTTCGAGGCGGTGATGCGGTTTTCCAGCGCACGCTGGGTGTAAAAAGTGGTCTTGGCCAAGTCCTGGGTGTCCAGCCGCCCGGCAATGTTGAACAAGGCCAACAGGGCGATCAGCACACCCAGAACAAACAGCAAGCCGACGACAAACACCAGGTTGCGAGTGATCGGCGTATGACGGGGAGCGGCGACGGTGGTAATAGAGGTCATATCCATACACTTTCCTGTCAATCGATTGCCTGATCGGGATGCGACGCATCGCGATGCTTTGTTACCAGGGCACTGGCCGAACGCTCACTGACCATAGCAGCCATGCTGGGCCTTGGCGCCGGGATAACACAAGTCATTGCCGCAATTAAAGAGCCGTCCACACAACCCTTGCCAATCGACGGCCGCGGCCCTGTAATTGCACGCATCGCCCGCGTACCTTTTCATGCCGAGAATGCCTGCTCATGGACACACTGGAAGGTCAACGAATCAGCCTGCGCCCCCTGCAATTGATTGATGCTGATGCGCTGGTCAATGCCGCGCAGGACGGTGAACTGTGGAACCTGACCGTCACCGTTGTGCCCTCCCCGACCACCGTCGACAGTTACCTCAAGAAAGCCCTCGACGGCCGGGATGCCGGCACGGTGCTGCCCTTCGTCATCGTGCTCAAGGACACCGGCGAGGTCATCGGCTCGACGCGCTTCTGGAAAATCGACCGGCTCAACCGCAAGCTCGAAATCGGCAGCAGCTGGATCTGCGCCCGCTGGCAGAAAACCTTCGTCAACACCGAAGCCAAATACCTGATGCTGCAATACGCCTTCGAAACGCTGGATTGCGTGCGAGTGCAATTCACCACCGACGAAAACAACCAGCAGTCGCGCAACGCGATCCTCAGACTCGGCGCACAGCAGGAAGGCATCGTGCGCCACGAACGGATCATGCCGGACGGACGCAAGCGCAATTCGGTGCGGTTCAGCATCATTGATGATGAATGGCCGCAGGTGCGGCAGAACCTCGAACGGAAGCTGGCCGAATAAAACCTTCGCTGACACCTGCACGTGGACGACTCATCTTTGGAGACGCACCATGATGATCATCAAAATGACCTCGCTGTTATTGGCTGGAGTGCTGTGCGTCGCATCCATGGTCACACTTGCAGCCTCCGGCGATGGCGCTGACACCACCGGAACCAAGCCTGGCTCAACCGGCGGTTCGACAATGGCGCCCAACAACAACCTGGCCGAACCTTCAGGCGGACACAACGTTGACGGCGGTAATAGCGGGCCGGGCTCGTCGCGCGGCGGAAATGGTGGCAATGCCGGGAACAGCGGCTCCGGCGCGGGCGGCGGCACGGGGGCTGCTGGCGGCGGGACTGGCGGAGCCGGAGGCGGGACGGGCAGTTGGACGCGTAAAAGCAGCCGATGATTAGAGATCGTCGGCTGCTGTCAGTTGGGTACTCCCTCAAAACGCATGGTCAGATTGATCCACCCCTTCTGCTACCGTTGACCACGCGAGCGAGGGTTGGAACCTTCCACGTCATCAGTGTCTGCGCGTCTTCGGGCACGGTCTGAAGCGCTGCTTTGATTTCAGGCTCCAGCGCATCCATATTGAACGATTTTCCGGGTTCGATACCGATACGCTTCATCTGCGCCAGGATTGGTTGATCGGTGATGTGCGCAGGGTGCATTTTGAGCAATTGGACGGCGTAGGCGAAATAGTCGGCCACCGACATTGTGTCGACCTGAATCTTTGGCGGGGTCTTCAGGTCCTCGGTCGGGTCGTCTTTCACGCTGGCCGGCTCTGGGCTTTTACCCAGCAAGGACAACGGTGTCACGGTGTAGCCAGCCTGAATTTTGTGCAATGCCGCGTAGTCCGCGGCACCGTCAGCCTTGGTGCGGCCAATGCCCCAGACAAAGGGTGTAGGCGCCGGCAGATGGTTCAGCCCCGCAGGCACCGTCCCGGTCCAGTCCGGCGGTGTCACCAGAAACTGCCCCGCTTGTGTACCCGTAGTGAGCCAGCCCGGTGAGTCGAACACATCGGTCAACATGTCGAGCATCGGCAGCAAGTAGAAACGCCCGGCCGTATTGGGCGCTGCGATTACCAGCGGCTCTTTGGTCAAATCCAGCCAGGCAATGGAATACACGGTGTCGACGTCCGAGTGCACCACGCCGTTGAAGTCTGCGGGAGGATACTGCGGCACGCTGACAAAAGTATTCATCGGACCTTTACCGAATTCCTTGCCCGGTTCGATGTTGGTGAATTGCTTGCGGGTGATGTCCATGGTCAACAGCGGGTAAAAATAAAGGTAGGCATCCACGCCGATGGCGTGTGCTTCTTCGGCTGTGACTTTCGATTGAGCGTGGCTCGCGAGCGGAAAAATGGCGGTGACTGCAACGGTTAGAGCAACGGCTGTCAATGCTTGAGTAATCAACATTTTGACGATCATCCGTGCGGTGGGGGGATCTGCCGGGATCGGCAGCGCTACCGCAACTCTAGACGATCAATTCAAGAGGATCTGACAGGCAGACAGCCGGCTGGCCGGGGTGTTGCACGGGTGAAACACCCTCGAGACACACCTCAACGATCCGAACGCATCAGTGCCTCGACACCGCCCTCCATCGACAGCACCGCCGAGCGGTTTCGCCCCGAATGCTTGGCTTGATACAACGCCGCATCCGCACGCTCGATGAACACTTCCATGCTGTCCCGCCCCGTCGGCACAAACGAATAACAGCCAAGACTGACCGTCACGAAGCCCGTGGGTGAACCGCTGTGGATGATGTTCTTGTCCATGACGCTGCGGCGGATCTGCTCGGCAATCACCATCGCGCCGTGAATGTCGGTGTCGGGCAGCAAAACCGCAAACTCCTCACCGCCGTAACGCACAGCCAAATCGGCTTTTCGATGGCAGCAGCCCTTCACCGCCCGCGCCACTTCAGCCAGGCAATGGTCCCCCGCCACGTGGCCGTAAGCGTCGTTGTAGGGCTTGAAGTAATCGATATCGAGCATGATCAGGCTCAGCGAACTCGACTGCCGGGCGCCACGGCCGAACTCGATGTCCAGCGCCCCCTCGAACAGCCGGCGATTGCCCAGGCCGGTCAGGCTGTCGTGGGTCGCGATCAGCTTCAGTGCTTCTTTCGCCTTGCGCAAATCCGCCTCGACCCGTTCGCCAACACGCACCTGATAAAGGAACATCCAACCGAACAGCCCCACGCCCAACACCACCAGGCCAACGATGACCGTGGAGCGAGACGCCGTGTCGTTCCAATCCTTGAGAATCGAATCCCTGGACGAGGCGGCAGACACGACCAGCGGATAAGTGTCGAGCTGACGGTAGCCATACAGCCGAACAACACCATCGACCAGCGAGCTGAACATTGCGTTACCGGAAGGCGCGTTGGGCAGCAATTTCTCAAAGATCTCGCCCTTGGCCAGTGATGTGCCAATCAGCGATTCCACAAACGGCCGTCGCGCCAGCAGCGTTCCGTCGGTCAGCCCCAAAAACATCGATCCGTTGTCATCAATGCTGAAGCTTTTGAAGAACTGATCGAAGTAGGCCATTTTGATTCCGGCCAACAAGACGCCCTGGAAATTGCCATTCTTGTCGTTCACCCGTTTGGATATCGGGATGATCCACTCGCCATTTTCCCGACTGCGAATCGCTGGCCCGATGTGCGCCAGGGACGAGACGTTCTGCTGGTGAAACTTGAAGTACTCGCGATCCGCCACACCCGGGCCACGTGGCAGATTTTCAAAGGAGCTAACGATCCACTGCCCCTTCTGGTCGAACAGAAATATCCCGTGCAATTGATTCAGCGCCTGTACCCGCCGGGCGAATGTTTTCTGCAAGCGTGACTTTTGGGGCGCGCCGAAACCGTCAGCCTGAATCCAGTCTGTCAGACTGGTCAGCACCAGATCGGCTTGCATGAAGGTGTCTTCGGCCTGCTGCGCCATGGCCCGCGTCAGGTTTGAAGACGCCACTTGCGCCAAGGCCAGGTCATGCCGGCGCGATTGCTCCAGTTGCAGGTACAGCAAACCGCACAAACTCAGGCACACGACCGCTATAAACAGCACCGCTGCTTTGCGCAGAGGTAACCGTTTCAACGTGACGCCGGTGGCATTGTGCGGATCGTGAAGAGGGATTGGCAAAAGCGCGTCCTGTAAGGGTAAGGCATGGGCAACGCCCCAAATCCCTTATTTTTTGTGAGCTTAGTCTACGGGGGGGTGTGGGGCAAATGTCCTTTGGCCAGTCGCCGCATCGCACTGTGTAAATGCGCCCGAGCACTTTCGGCATCCCCCAGGCACATTTGCTCATAGGCCCGCAGGGCAATCTCATGGGGCACCGGTTTGAGTTCGCGCTGGGTCGCCATCGCCATCAACTGCACCTGGGCGGCACGTTCAAGGTAATACAGATCGTCCCAGGCTTCGGCGATGGTCGGCCCGGCGACGATCACCCCTGTGGTTCTTCAAAAACAGAATGTCGGCATCGCCCATGACGCTGGCAATCCGGTCGCCTTCAGACTCGTCAAGCGCGAGACCGTTGTAGTCCTCATCCACCGCCGTACGGCCGTAGAATTTCAACGCCGTCTTTGCCCCAGCCACAGCAACGGCGGGCGGCGTTGATCAGCCGGGAGGGCGCGCTAACCGGATTACAACGGGCGTTGGTGGAGTTTTTGCGGGACGAGCTGGGTCAGGCATGATCACAAAGAATGGGCATACCACGAACGCCCATTCCTTCACGATAATCACCATCAAGGCGTGAGCTTCAAATGCCCGTTGACTCTCCCGCTTGCAGGGTCGACAAACCAATACTCATTATTGGCGACCTTCACTTGGCTGCATTCGGTGGGGTACCCATTAGGTATGACGCAAACAACACCCTCTTTCAGAGTCCATCGTTCTTTTTCCGGCGCGTTGGGCGCCATCTCGAACACATCGACACCATTGGGTAAAAAACTGATCGAGTAGGGGTGACTGCCTTGCCGGGTAGTTCCATAAAACTTCTTGCCCACTAACGTGCTGGTGATTTGCCCATCATCAAGCGTTACCGCTGATGAAGGCACCGGTGGCGGTTCATAGTTGCTGGTGGTGACGCAGCCCGCCAAACAGACCATCAGGATCGACGCGCCGAACTTTAATAAAGTCATGCCACACCTTCCTTGTAAGCCCCGGAAGAATGTCCGGATAAATCAAAGCTTAGGCGACGCTTATTTGCAGATCCGACGCAGGTGCCGAACGGTTGACGATCGATAAATTGCAAACAAAAAAAATGGGCGCCCCGAGGGTAATGCCAGTCAGTTAACCAATTTGTGCAACGACTCACTCTTTGTAGCAGCTGACGAAGCCTGCGTTCGGCTGCGAAGCAGTCGTGAAATCCGACAATGCGGTGTATCAGGAAAGCCGCCTACTCAGCATTTACGACTGCTTCGCAGCCGAACGCAGGCTTCGCCAGCTGCTACAGATCGCATTACGGCTTAACTGACCGGCATTGGCCCCGAGGGCGCCCATTTCAATAAAGCACGAACAATCTTTAGATCATCTTGTCGATCTCATACAACGTCACTCGGGGAATGAGCTCACCCGAAATCCTTGAGGAACTGGACAGGTTGTAGACTTGAAAATCATCATCCACGACGTACTTCGACAAGATCTCGAACGACGGCAGGATTCTCGTATAAAAATGCTGATCGAGCTGGCATGGCGACACGAACGTGTCGGCCCCTTCGTAAAAACGGCTCACTGACTGATACAAATCGACACCGACCAAAAACACCTTGGTAAACCCCACGTGATAGGCAATCTGCAAAGCCAGATAGGCCACCGTACGGGCATCAAAAAAACCGCGTTTAAGGTTCTTGCTGAAACCAAGGGTTCTATTGCGGCCATTTCCGAGCTTGCGACTTCTGACGAGTTCTTTATCGGCCCTGAAAACCAGGTCCGTCCAGGAGAGCTTGGGTGCTCGGCCGAGTAAATACAGTTCGCCCTCAGGCGCTACCGTCGTATGCCAGATGTGCTCTTGCCACAGTGCAACCCGCTGACTGATGCGCATGGCTTCTGAAAAAAATTCAGGCTGCTGTTGGGAAAAACCTTGATCCGTACAGGCATAAAAGAACGGTTTGATACCCGACCCGGAGAACATGGAGATGGCGCCATTCATCGTGATCATCGGAACGTCTGCAAACTTTTCCAGCGGAAAATCTTTAGCGGACGCCCCCGAGGCAATGATAAACACGGCACCTTTTTGGATGTTGCGGCACTCATCCAGGTCATGCACATCAAGCATACCCGTAATGAGTGACGATTTTTTTTGCGCATCATCCATCTTCAATTCCCTATCCCTTCCCGATGACCTGCCCTTTCCATACGGGCGACAAGTCCCAACTCCTTCATGGCTACTGCTGGTATTGCTCCATCGCGACAGCGGAAGTTCCTGCTCGTCGCACATCCAGAAGGGGCAGCTCCGAAGGCAGATTCAATCCCCGCAGTACCGCAGAATCGTATCCGTATACATCGGGTTTAAACATCACTCGACCATCGTTACTCAGGTCCACCGTCCAGTAAGCCAACAGCACCGGCACCTTGACGGGAAGCCGGATGTTTTCGGTCTTGCCGTTAGCCAACTGCGCTTGTATCCCGGCGCTATTCCAACGAACCGGGTCGTTGAACAACAGTTCTACCAACTGCAGCGGGTTCTCTACTCGTATGCAGCCTGAACTGGTGGCACGGCGCGATTGAGCAAACAACTCGCGATGCGGCGTGTCGTGGAGATAAATCGAATAGTCGTTGGGAAACCGAATGACCACCTGACCCAACGAATTATCCGGCCCGGCATCCTGTCGCAGCGTGATACCACGCGGGTTATCCCAGTCGACGGTCGACGGATCGAGTACATTCCCCTCTCGATCAAGGGCTCTTATACGGTTGGCGGCAAGGTAGCCAGGATCTCGTTGAATCTTCGGCAGCATGTCCTGGACGAGGATCGTCGGTGGCACGGTCCAAGTGGGGTTGAACGTTACATAAGTAATTTCGGCTTGAAACACCGGCGTACTGCGGAACGGCTTACCGACCTGAACCCGGGAACGCCATATCGCCTTACCGTCGCGATAGAGCGCAACTTTGTAACCCGCTATATCAACGATGACAAAAGTGCCCTGAAGTTTGTACAGCAACCAACGCGCGCGCTCCATGTTTACCCGAACCTGATCTATCCGTGCCTCTACGGGCACATTCAACGCAGCCAGTGTCGCGGCCCCCGCCACGCCATCCGCCCCCAGGTATTGCTCGGTTTGATACTTTTTCACCGCCGCGGCGACGCTGTCGTCGTAATCAGTGCGTTGCTTCTTTGATGGGGCCAGATAACCACCCGCCACCAAGCGTGCTCGCAACTGCGCGACAGAGGCGTCATCCATGCCTGGCTTGAGCGATTGGCCTTCGGCAATCTTCGGCCAGCCGCCAGCGTCCCGAACCTTGCGCAGTTGCGCCAGGCCCACGCGCAGGCTGCGGTAAACCGCCTCTTGGGGTGGCGCCTGTGCGAAGGCGCGCGCCACGTCATGAGCATCGAGCGCGGCGAACAAGTTATTCATGTCTCCACGAGGGTCGGCGCCGACGGGGTCGAAGTTCCAATGGATGTCCAGACGCGAAGGGTCAACCTTGCCGCGACTCAACTGCAGCAGCGCCGTGATAAAGGTCCGGGTGGCCGCGATATCGAACGCCGCCCGTTGCGCCACCGTCGGCTCTGTTGCCTGCATCGACGCCCTGGCGTTCGCCAACTCATCAATATGAAAGTCCGCGGGGTCCAGCCCGTCGGCCTGGGTGTCACTCAGGCTTTTCAATAACTGAATGACATCGCTGTCGTTCGCCCAGGCTGAGCGATAACCGCGATGCACGTAAAAATCCATGACCACGCGACTCGGATCCAGCCGTTGATGGCCACGTGAAGTGAGCAAGGGTGGAAACGCTGAACTCAATGGCTCAAGTGCCGCCTGAATCGTTTGAGCGACGAAGTCGTCGGGTGCGGCGCCAGGTCTGCTGATGACTGGAGATACCGGCTCAATCGGCGAAGTTTCTGCGATCGCTGCGCCGCTGATCAGAAAGCCCATAAAAAAGATGCGGCTTATGACGAATAACCTTGTTAACTGCCCCATGGATAATCCTTAATCGCCCCGTATTCAACGGCTAGCATCCTGCACACTGCTAGACTCGAAACATTAATGTGAGACTTACATATGGCGCCAGACCGCTTTGGTTTTCTATTCACGGCCTTGCTGCTGACGTCAGTTTCGGTACCGGCAGCCTACGCCGATTCACTTGAAGCCGCGCTGCTCAAAGCAGCACCAGGCGCTAACGCCAAAGTCATCGGGCTGGCCGTACGCGCTACCCAATGCAGCTTGGCCCAAGGTAAAGCACCTGTCCAAAGACTTGCCGTCATCGATTACTCACTGCCTTCGACCGAACAACGGTTGTGGGTGTTCGATCTGAAGAAACGTAAATTACTGTTCCATGAACTGGTTGCCCACGGTCGCAACAGCGGCGAGAACATGGCGGTCAAGTTCTCCAACCAGAATGAAAGCTTTGCCACCAGCCTTGGTTTGTACCGCACCCAATCGAGCTATGTCGGGCAGAACGGTTATTCCTTGCGTATGGAAGGACTGGAACCGGGCTTCAATGACAACGCATTTGAGCGGGCGATCGTTATTCACGGGGCGCCCTATGTCAGTCCGGTTCTTGCCCGAGCGAATGGCCGGATTGGTAGAAGCCTGGGGTGTCCGGCTGTGCGGCCGGCGATTGCGCATAAGTTGATTGATTCGATGAAAGATGGACAGTTGTTGTTTTCTTATTATCCGGATCAGCGTTGGTTGAAGTCGTCTTCGTATATCAATTGCGGTGGCAGCACCGTAGCCGCAGCCTCAACGCCCGATACACGCCAATAAATACGGCATGAACCTGTCAAAACTGTAATCCCCGCCTCAGCCTGCTGAAAGGCACCGCCCGTTAGCCTCGTCGTCAATCTCTTCACGCTGACGGACCGGGAAAACGGCATGCATTCCAACACATCAAGACGCACCTTCGTGAAGGGGCTGGCCGCGGGCGGGCTCCTCGGCGGCCTCGGGTTATGGCGCACGCCTGTCTGGGCGGTCACCAGCCCTGACGAGCCTCAGGTTTTGGCGGGCACCGATTTCGACCTGCTCATCGGCGAAACCCCGGTCAACTTCACCGGCAACCCGCGAACGGCGATGACCATCAATGGCGGTATTCCCGGCCCCCTTCTGCGCTGGCGAGAAGACGACACCGTTACATTGCGGGTGAAGAACAAACTCAAGGACAACACCTCCATTCACTGGCACGGCATTTTACTGCCGGCCAACATGGACGGTGTGCCGGGCCTGAGCTTTCACGGCATCGAACCGGGTGGGATGTACATCTATCAATTCAAGGTTCGGCAGAACGGCACTTACTGGTACCACAGCCATTCGGGTTTTCAGGAACAGTCCGGCGTTTACGGGCCGTTGGTGATCGATGCGAAGGAGCCGGAGCCTTTCCAGTACGACCGCGACTATGTGGTGATGCTGACCGACTGGACCGACGAAGACGCCGTCGACCTGATGAAGACGCTGAAAAAACAGTCCGATTACTACAACTACAACAAACCCACCGTGGGTGATTTCATCCACGACGTCAGCGAGAAGGGTTGGGGGCCCACAGTCGCCGATCGAAAGATGTGGGCCGAAATGAAGATGAACCCCACGGACCTGGCCGATGTCAGCGGCGCGACTTACACCTACTTGATGAACGGCCAGGCGCCGAACTCGAACTGGACGGGCATGTTCCGTCCGGGCGAGAAATTGCGCCTGCGCTTCATCAACGGCTCCGCCATGACGTATTTCGACGTGCGCATTCCCGGGTTAAAAATGACGGTGGTCGCTGCGGATGGGCTGCACGTCAAACCGGTGAGTGTCGATGAGTTTCGCATTGCGGTGGCGGAGACCTTCGATGTGATCGTCGAGCCAACGCAAGAGGCTTACACCCTCTTCGCCCAATCGATGGACAGAACCGGCTATGCGCGCGGCACCCTCGCGGTAAAGGTCGGCTTGTCTGCGCCAGTGCCGCCACTGGATCCGCGGCCGCTGGTGACCATGGATGACATGGGCATGGGCGGGATGGATCACGGCAGCATGGCGGGCATGGATCACAGCGCCATGGCCATGCCCGGCATGCAGTCTCATCCCGAGACGGAAAAAGACAACCCGCTGGTGGACATGCAAGCCATGAGCACCGCCCCCAAACTCGACGACCCCGACCTGGGCCTGCGCAACAACGGCCGCCGCGTCCTGACCTATTCCGACCTGCGCAGCACCTTCGAAGACCCGGACGGCCGCGAGCCCAGCCGTACTATCGAACTGCACCTTACCGGCCACATGGAAAAATTTGCCTGGTCGTTCAACGGCGTGAAGTTCTCCGATGCCGAACCTGTGCGCCTCAGATACGGCGAGCGGGTTCGGGTGGTGCTGGTCAACGACACGATGATGACCCACCCGATCCATCTGCACGGCATGTGGAGCGACCTCGAAGATGAGAACGGCGAGTTCATGGTGCGCAAACACACCATCGACATGCCGCCTGGTTCCCGACGCAGCTATCGGGTGACCGCCGACGCACTCGGCCGTTGGGCCTATCACTGCCACCTCCTGTATCACATGGAAATGGGCATGTTCCGTGAAGTTCGCGTGGAAGAATGAGGCGCTACCCATGACCAGACTCACTCCAATCTCATTGGCACTCGTGACCGCGAGCCTGACGCTCTCTTCGGCGATGGCCGCCACCGACGACATGCAGAACATGGATCACAGCCAGATGCAGGGCATGGACCCTAGCCAAATGCAAAGCATGGACGACGGCCAGATGCAGCCCGCCGCGCCGACCGAAAGCCGCACGCCGATCCCGGCCCTGACCGATGCCGACCGCGCCGCCGTGTACGCCAGCCCGACCGGCCACGGCGTGCATGACACCGCGCTCAACTATTACTTGCTCGCCGACAAACTCGAATGGCAGGACGCTGATGACGGCAGCACCCTGGCCTGGGATCTCTCCGGCTGGATTGGCGGCGACATCGATCGCCTGTGGCTGCGCTCCGAAGGCGAGCGCACCAACGGCAAAACCGAAGACGCTGAAATCCAGGCCCTGTGGGGCCACGCCATCTCCCCTTGGTGGGACGTGGTGAGCGGCGTTCGCCAGGACTTCAAACCCGGCGACCCGCAAACCTGGGCCGCGTTCGGCGTGCAAGGAATGGCGCTGTACAACTTCGAAACCGAAGCCACCGCCTTCATCGGCGAAGGCGGCCAAACCGCTGCGCGACTGGAAGGCGACTACGACATCTTGCTCACCAACCGACTGATTCTGCAGCCGACCGCCGAGCTGAATGTCTACGGCAAAAACGACCCGCAACGCGGCATCGGCTCAGGACTATCCAACACCGAAGCCGGCCTGCGGCTGCGCTATGAAATCCGCCGGGAAATCGCGCCCTATATCGGCGTGACCTGGAACCGTACCTACGGCAAAACCGCCGACTACGCCAACGATGAAGGTGAGGATCGCAGCGAAGCACGCCTCGTTCTTGGCGTTCGGCTGTGGTTCTAAACGTATTAACTCAACAACCAAAAAAACAACCGCTTCGCGCGGTAAAGAGGCCTTGCATGCGCACAATCAAAATCACCGCTGTTGCCCTCGGATTGCTGATGAGCACACTCGCTCAAGCGCACCCGAAACTGCTTTCCTCCACTCCGGCCGAAGGCGCGGATGGCGCAGCACCCGGCACCATCGAACTGCACTTCTCGGAAAACCTCATGACCCAGTTCTCCGGCGCAAAATTGGTCATGACGGAAATGCCCGGCATGGCGCACTCCCCCATGCCCATGAAAGCCAAAGTCTCTGGTGGTAGCGATCCGAAAACCATGGTCATCACACCGCTTTCGCCATTGCCCGCCGGTGGCTACAAAGTCGAATGGCGCGCGGTGTCTTCGGACACCCACCCGATCACCGGCAACGTCACGTTCAAAGTGAAGTGATCAATGAGCGACTTGGTCAGCATTGCGCTGCGCTTTGGGTTGTATGTGGATTTGATGTTGCTGTTTGGCCTGGCGCTGTTTGGGCTGTACAGCCTGAAAGAACGGGAACGGGTGTCAGGCGTAGCACTGCCGTTTCGGTCGATGTTGACGTGGACGGCGGTGCTGGGTGTGCTGTTTTCTGCTGCCAGCATGGTGATGATGGCGAGCGCCATGAGCGGTGAGACGGACTTTGCCGAGCTGCGTCCGCATATCGAGATGATGGTGTTTGAGACGGACGTGGGGTTGGCCTGGGTCGTGCGCATCATCGCGCTGGTTATCGCCAGTTTGGCAGTGATGCTCAATCAACGCGCGCCCGGATTCAGCCTGCTGATCGCGTCTTTTGTCGGCGCTATCGCCTTGGCCAGCCTGGCCTGGAGCGGTCATGGGGCGATGGATGAAGGCAGCCGTCGTTATTGGCATTTCATCACTGACATCTTGCATCTGTTGGCTTCGGGGGCCTGGCTCGGTGCGCTGGTCGCGCTTGCCTTGATGGCAAAGATCAACGATCTGCAAACCGAGGAACGCATCAGATTGCTGGCTCGGGCTGTCAGCCGATTTGAATGGTTGGGCGCGGTGATCGTGGTCGTCATCACGGTCACGGGAGTCGTGAATTACCTGTTCATCGTGGGCCCAAAGCTCGACGATGTGTTGCTCAGTACCTACGGGATTTTGCTGTCCATCAAGATTGCGCTGTTTGCCGGGATGCTGGCACTCGCCGCGCTGAACCGGTTTCACCTGGGACCGTTTTTGGAGCGGTCGTTGCGTGAGGGTCAGTATCGGGTGGCGGCGAATACGTTGCGGCGCAGCGTGGTGGTTGAATTGACAGCGGCGGTGTTGATTGTGGGGTTGGTGGCTTGGTTGGGGACGTTGAGTCCGGAAATGGAGATGACGGGGCAATAGTTCTTGCGGCGACACTCGAAAAGTGCGACGCCTGACGGATGAGCAACACGCGTGGATTATCGACTACTGCAAATACCGGTTGGGAATCGAGACTGATTTGAAAACTCAGGATGATGTTGAGCGCTGCAGTAAAAAATAAGTACTCTCAGCCCCCACTCCATCATGGAAGCCGGATAACAATGAACAACCTAAAAAGCACAATGATGCTCGGTGGCCTGCTCGCTCTATCGTTTGGCGCTCAGGCAGAGCAATCGCATCTGGACAGCGTCATCCAACAAGGCCAACTGCGCGTGTGCACAACAGGCGACTACAAACCCTATACCGTCAAAGCCGAAGACGGCGAATACTCGGGCATCGACATCGCCATGGCCCGCTCGCTGGCCGACAGCCTGGGCGTCAAAGTCGAGTGGGTGCAGACCACCTGGAAAACCCTGATGCCCGACATGCTCGCGGGCAAATGCGACATCGGCGTCGGCGGCATCTCGGTCACGCTGGAGCGCCAGAAAAAAGCCTTCTTCAGCACCACGCTGGACGTCGACGGCAAGATCCCGCTGGTGCGCTGCGAGGAGCAGGCGTTGTACCAGACCGTCGAACAAATCAACCAGCCTTCGGTTCGCTTGGTCGAACCGGCCGGCGGCACCAACGAAGCCTTTGTTCACGCCTTTCTACCCAAGGCGCAATTACGGCTTCACGACAACGTGACCATCTTTCAGGAGCTGCTGGACAAGAAGGCTGACGTAATGATCACCGATGCTTCGGAAGCGCTGTATCAGCAGAAGCTTAAACCCGGTCTGTGCGCGGTGAACCCGAAGCAGTTCATGCAATACGGCGAAAAGGCTTACTTGCTACCGCGTGATGACATGACTTGGAAGTTGTACGTCGATCAGTGGTTGCACCTGGCCAAAGTCACGGGCAACTACCAAAAAGTTTTGGGTCAGTGGATAGCGACACCCGAGCCCAAATAACCGCCACGCACACACTCCCAGTAGCAGCTGGCGAAGCCTGCGTCCGACTGCGCAGCAGTCGCCAACCCAAAGCACACGGCACATCAGGCAAAACGCAAAACGGCGGAAACACTTCCGCCGTTAATCGTCGTGCAACAACCCCGAACTGTACTCGCCGAAGCTGTTGCCGAGCGCACTGCCATGGAAATTCATCTTATTGGGGTTGTTGGTAGGCCCCGGACCAAAACCGGCAGACGGCAGGGTGGCTTCCGAATATTCGCTATGGGTGCTTGCACCCGAACAGGCGCTCAATAGCAACGCACCACCGATCAGCACGACTTTTAAGAGATTCGAGATCATTTTTCAGTTCCCTGTGGGTTAGAAGCACGGTGACCTTAGGTCCTTATCCTATGCCACAAGACCACAAGGAATTATGAAACTTTGCTCGGCGACAGCATTGGTTCAGGTACTGATTGCTTGAGGCAAAAAAGGGCGTTCCCCAGACAAACTGTCAAAAGAGCAACGTCCTACACGACTCTGGGAATTGTCCGTACACTTGCGCATTGCTGTGCTTTTGTCACGAGGCCTATAGTCCACCCAACGCCAAAATGGCGTGTCGGGTTTGGCGACTCGATGGCAATTGAACTGAATCCTTCGACTATTTTCGAAGCGTTTCGGAACGCACTTAGCTGCCTGTTTTATGGTGGCTGTGCGCGGGAGACCTTAGGGTCTGCCGGTTTCTCCATTGCCCGGTTCGCCAACCCGCGTACGGCTACCACCCATTCGTTTGGCGACGATTGAGTAGTAGTTTTCACAAATTAATGGAGCTTCACATGAAAGAATTTATGGCTTTAACCAGCAACGCCGACGACCTTCCCTCGCTGTATGTAAACACCACCCAACCGCTGCACTCACTGCTTAGCACCGCACGCTACCGAATTGGCGCGGTAACGCAGATCCTGGAAAACCTCGCGATGCGCGGCGATATCACCACGGACTCGGTGATACTCAGCGATTTTGCAATGCTTTGCTGCATACCGTTGCGCGATGGCTGCGATGTGCTGGATGTCATTGCGCGACGTATGGATGCTGAACCGTCCTGACGTCACAAAGGGGCGCCCACCCGGACGCCCCTCCGCCCTCACAGGGGGTTGGCAGCATAAGCCGTCCTGTTTACCGCTCTTGCGGTTTGCCCGAGTACTATCAATCACATTAACTAGTCAGCATAAATACGCACCCTTCGGAATCTCCGATGACCACTACCAAAAAAACCGATAAACGCTACAGAAAAGTCATTCGTAAAGAATTGACGTTCCTGGATATTCGGGAAGCAGTACGTGATGGGCAGAAAGTGTTCGATACGTTTGTGATCACTGGCAAGCTTCCTAGTACAAAGTAGGCCTGAATGCCGGTTACGAAAAATTACGAAAAATAAATCCGTCCCCTTTTCTGTTCACTGTTCCACGTCAGCGCCGGCGCTCCTGTCGACGCAGCACTGGCAATGGCTTCAGATCTACTATTCCTAGCAAAGGCGCTTTCAAAGGATGCCGCCTATGACAGAGAAACTGACCGTTTTTCGTGGGCCGCGCACTATTTGACGGCTCTGGGGAAAGCGGTGAGTGATGATGTGGTCAAAGCGGTTACGCCTCGACCTGTTAGGCCGAGTATGAAAGTCGCAAAATAGCGGCCATTCACTCCAGATGTTTGCCCCGACCTTGTCGGGGCCTCTGAACAAATGCCGCAGTGCATGAGCAACGACCCTACCTGAAACGCCACATTTACTTTTTCGCGCACATCTCGACGTCAGCCTGCGTCTTCACTTCCGTTTCAATGCCCAATCTGTATTTGCAATAGTCGATGATGTCCTGGCGTAATTCATCGTTCAGCTTCTCTACCTTCCGGTAGTCACCGTCGTTGGCGTGAATATTGAAGAACTTCATTCTCAACGTAGGCGTCTTTTTCACGAAGAAGATGGTGTTGACCTCACCGTCTGCAACCTCGTTGTAGTAGCCAATATTTTGAACAAAGGGGACGGATCTATTTTTCTCATAGAAAACAAATCCGTCTCCTTTAGCTTCTAAAAGAGGGGCACATCTAAACTGGATATGGCCCTCTTTTTTATTTACCCCCGGACGAGACTTGTTAGCCCGTCGGCAATGGCCCACACGGCTCAATGCGGCGACTGTCGGTGCGACTGCTATCAATCTCACCCTGTGGCCCAATGTAAATGTCAGTATTAGGCCATGTCGGTTTGACGCGGATGCAGTGCGATTTGCCTTCGTTGTTCCAGTCAAACTCCATGAAAAACTTCTTATCAGGGAAGATGTGACCGGGACCTCCAGTCACTTCGCCGGGGTAAATTTCGCCCTTGGAGATGTCGTGCTGGACATTCAAGATGTAGCCAAGCCGACCCTGGCCTTTCTCGGAAAAGTAGAAATTCACCTGAGGCGTAGCGAAATACCAAAAGATGATGGGCGCCAGGAACAGCATGATAAGCCAGCGCCAGATGTGCCGCGGGCGGGATTTACTTACAGATGTGGTCACGGATGCCATCCCCCCAGCTTGAGCGCGGTAGAGCTAACACTTCGCTCATCAACATTTTCGCTGTTATCCCGCCGTTTGGGTGCTGCCTGTAGAGTTTGACGCCGATGCTGATAGACACTCTGTCTCCAATATCATCCCACGCCCGCATCCCTTCGATGTCTGCCGACCGGTGCGGCCCCTGTCTTTTATCCCACTTTTGAATTTTGCGGATGGAGTCCGAGGCGATCTGCTCAACACCTGCGCCATCCAGCAGAACGCCTTCGGAAAGTCCTCCCGCCATGCCGACGTATCCGTAATGTACGTTCGACCAGATGTCATAGAAATAATCAACCTTGCCCTGTTTCTGCCAAGGCCCGCCAAACTGTTCTCCTATCGTAACTTTGTGATCCCACGGTCTGTTCTGGCCAACCCGCTCTGCCCAAAGAGCCATTGCGGCGCCCTTGTTCCCAAGTTCCATGGCTTCGAAGTTGGGCGGAGACAGGCGGGCATACCAGGCCTTTTGCTGAAGCTTCTTATATTCAGTAGCAGCGTCAAAGCTGTTGAGCTTCTTCATCTTCACCACTGACGGGTGAGTAATGTTGCGGTTCATTTCACCAGCAATGTAACTCGCGACCTCTTCCATTAAGTCAGGGTCTTTGCAAACGGCAGGCTCCGGTTTCTTCTCTTCTACCTTAGGTGCGAAAGGTGGGGTTGCCTGAGCAGCAGGGTCTACCAAAGCATTCGCAGCAGAGGCCTTCTCTGTCAGCTTCGGATCAGCCAGCAGGGTTGCCATGCGTTCTTCATCCACGGAGCCATCAGGACGGATTGCACCCAGGACGGCAAAGTTGATGATTGATGCACCAGGAGCGGCCCCCATGACAAAACCACCGCCGACATCGCCTGATCCGGTGATGATGGTTCCACCATGGCTGGTAGGGCTACCCAAGTGCGCCATGGGGCGCCCATTCACTTGAATGGAAGGAAACCCTGTAGTGATAACAGCGCCACAGCCGCAGGTATCACCAACACGGGCCGAGCCCATGAAGTTAATGTTCGTGTCAGCGCTGGCGGAGGCAATGGGCGTAGTGCCGTGTCCCGGCAATGGGCAGACATGCTTATCGCCCAGTCGTGCAGAAGAGATCATTCGTCGTCCTTGATACATCTTTGAATCCCGGCCTGAGGCTGGGGGCAGCTTCACATTACTGGGAACTCCAAGTGCTGACTGTAGGGAAATTCCTAAAAGCCACCCTCGATTCCCTGCTCCATGTCATTGATGAGGTGAATGATAACCGCTCTGGTACGGCGCGTTGAATGATGGCAGATCGCTTTCCGCGAATCGGAATCAATGTTGTCCATTTCTGATGACCCCGGCTGGCTCCTCCACTGAAAAATGGGGACAGACTTATTTACTCATAGCGATCCAGTCGATTTCCTCCCATACCGTTGCTCAGATTTCCTGAACAATCACAGTAAGCCTCGCCTAAACCCCACAACCCCAATCCTGATAAACTCCCCACCTCCCAGCCTCACCCATTTCAGAACCGCCAATGCCCCCAATCACCGCCACACCCGCCCCGCTCTCCCGCCGCTTCTCCGTCGCCCCGATGATGGACTGGAACAACTTTCCACACTGCACCAGTAAATAAAGGCCTAAAGACGCATTCCTAAACCCATGACCAGCATCGTACCAGCAACATTTACACCCCCTCGAATCCCGGCCCCTCTCTCATCCGCTAAAGCAGATTTTAAGCAACCGCTTTCGGCTCCAATCCTGGGCATTGTCGCTGCTATGCTTGGATTTTCTCGAAAGGAGTCGACGTCATGCCTGATGACTATTCACTGTCGGATGTACTGCAAAGGATTTACCAGAACCAACTGGCGCTCGAGGCAGCAGTGATGGAGCTGACGTTACGAGTGGAAAAGCAGGGGGTGGCCGAGATTGGTGACAATGTGCGCGGAGCACTTCAAACCATCAGTGAAAATGCAGGCCATATCAAACAAGGCCTGGCACGACTGAAGAGACGGGATATCGATTAGCAGATTGCGCATAAGAGGCTTGCCAGCTGCTTCAGGGACGAGCTGATTGGACTGCAACTGGCGAGGCGCTTGCCTGAAGCTGATGGATCGGGACTGACCCACAGCGTTTCAAAGCCGCGAGAGGAAAATGATCTGCCCCTTCGGGAGCTCAGGTCTAAACTTTAATATGGGCTCCTGCGATGAGCTTAAAGAGACTATCAAGCACCTGCTTTCCGGACGCTTTTTCAACCCAGCCTGACAACAGTCATATGGCTGACTCCGTCGAGGTACGCCGCCATGTTATCGACTCTAGAACTACGCCACCTCGTAGAGCAAAGCTTCCTCCCGATCCGCTGCGAATGTACTGTGGACGTGCCGGCAGCGCTGACCGTTCGTTTTTATCAAGGCGCCTCGAATCAAGAGGTCCTCATTGTCACCGGGATCTCGATTGCCCAGTTCAACAACGGTTATGCCATCGAAACCCTTATCGCGGATCTGCGATCCGACCTCGAACGTGTCAGTTCTGCTCCTCTTTACACATTCCGTGAATAGGTAGCCGCGCAGCCAGCGCCCCCCTACTACCCCACGCTACCAAAATTACCCTTTGCCATGCCTTTCCTGAAAAAAGCTTACACTGGACATTCAAACCCACGGTTAATCCGAAGAAGGAGTCCTCAGTGACCGTGAATTGGGATGATGTGCCTACCGCTCGACACGTGGTCATCATTGAGGACGAACCGATGGTTCGGATGCTTTTGCAAGAATCGCTAGCTGAGATTGGCTTTTCATCAGCGACTTTTGACAATGCTGTCTCAGGACTAACTCATCTGTTCCGCGTACAAGGCGATTGCTGCCTGATCATTGCAGATCAGGGACTGCCTGGAGGGATAGAAGGCACCGAGTTTATCCGCATGGTCAACGAAAGGTGGCCATCCATTCCATCGATACTCACCTCTGGTTACTTCGTAGAAGAGCAACTGATCCCGCCATCGACTGCTTACCTGCATAAGCCTTACACCCTGAAGCAGTTAGAGAAGAGCATCGCTATTGTCATGCGTCACGAATAAAGCTGGCGTTAGCTTCGCTGATATACGCCACCTTGTCCCTTAGCTATTCGCAAACCCGAACGGTTCTGGAGGCTTGGATGCATCAGGCCCACGTCCGCAGCGAGGGCTTCTTGTTTCCGACCCGGTTGCACGACTCAGACCATCTCTCCACCTGACAATACGCTCGAATAGTCAACGCGTGGGTGACCGTCATTGGCCTTGACCCAACCATGTACGGTACTCACACACTACGGCGAACCAAGGCATCGCTGATCTATCGCAGGACGAAGAACCTGAGAGCTGTCCAGCTCCTGCTTGGTCATACGAAGTTTGAAAGCACCGTCAGATACCTGGAAATTGAGGTCGATGATGCCCTGGAAATGGCGGAACAGACGGAAGTCTGACCACCCACCGCGACGGTCTATTTTAGATCGTCGATGTCCGGCCATAAGCGGTCGCCCCAATCACACCACTCATACGGCCTGGAGAGAAATGTCAGTTTCTCGGACGAGTCGCTCAACGAAGAACTCCATATGCCCTCTGGGGACAGTCAGCAAAGGCCAAGTGTCGACCTTTAAAGCGATATTCTGAAATGCTTGGGCGCACTTGGAACGCGGAAAGTGTTCGTAGACTGCTCGCTGCTTCTGCACTGCCCTACGCGCACATTCATCGTACGGAACCGCTCCCACATACTGCAGGGATACGTCGAGGAAGTGATCGGTGATCTTGGTCAATTTAGCGAACAGGGCGCGACCTTCCTGCGGGCTCTGCGCCATATTGACCAGCACCCGGAAACGGTCCATTCCGTAATCACGATTAAGCAGTTTGATCAGTACATAGGCATCGGTGATCGAGGTTGGTTCATCGCAGACCACCAGCAGGACTTCGTGGGCCGCCCGGACGAGACTGACCACCGACGCGCCGATGCCCGCAGCTGTGTCAATCACCAGCACATCGAGACTGTCACCGATTTCACTGAAGGCCTGGATCAGGCCGGCGTGCTGAGCCGGAGACAAATGCACCATGCTCTGGATGCCTGAAGCCGCGGGGACGATTCGCACCCCGCCCGGACCGCGCACAAGTACATCGGATAGCTCACAGCGACCTTCGATTAAATCGGCAAGCGTGTACTGCCGGGAGAGCCCCAACAGAACATCGATATTCGCCAAGCCAAGATCGCCATCAAGCAATACGACTCGCCTTCCAAGTTTCGCCAGCGCCAATGAAAGATTCACTGCCACAGTCGTCTTGCCGACGCCGCCCTTTCCGCCGGTCACAGCGATAACTTGTACAGCACGCACACCATCCATGTTATTGATTCCCTTCCATGTGCAACAGGTGCGAGTAGTCGGCTCCAAAGCCCTAGACTGCGTCGCTACGGTTTGTAAAACAAACCCAATTAAAGCAGGTGATCTCTCTTTAGCAATGATTACCGTTGGCCCACCGGGGCTGGAGATTTCGACCCCGAGAAACCGACACGTGCAAATGGCACCAGAACCTCCCCGCTTCGCTACGCGTGGGGCCTGTTTCTGGTCCTCGATATTTTTCCCAACTAGACTGCACTATCGACGCAGGGCCTCTGGATTGACGCAATGCCGGGCATTTGCCCGGAAGGAGATTCACCTATGCAGCGCCTCGTCAACTCGCATGAGCGGCGTGACCCACGGCCCGTGCGCCTGCCGACCCCTGCCCTGCAACGCGCTTGGCAACACGCGCAATTAGGCATAGATCGTTCCACGAATACGCTGCTGATCCTGCACCATGTATCAATCGCCCAAGGCTTTGTCTGGGCCGTGCAGATTAGCGATCTGGTGACTGATGACGAGGCCCGGGAGATGAACGTGGCCATCAGTCACGCCGAGCGCGCCGCCTTCTGGCGCCTCGCGGGAGGCGAACGACAACCGGCCGTGACCGTGGATGCCGCCGCGAACGAGTGACCATGCGTTACCCATAACGGCGTTTATGTCAAACAGGCCTCTACACTTTGCGTCGGTGTGGGGCCCTTTTTTTGCCGCGCGGTAACCATGGCCCCCGGCACTGGTCTACCGAGACACGGCCCTCTGGTTTGACGCAGAGGGGGGGGCACTGATTAAAAAGGGAGATTCGTTCATGGCGCACACCATGCTTCCCCAGCACTACTATCGCGCCGTCCAGGACGGGCATGACCAGTTCATCGCTGGCCATTTTTACAACGGGCGGTTTTACGATCGCCATCAATTCATCGGGCAGATCGATGACGACGGCGCCTTCCGTTATTTCGAAGGCCAGGACAACGGCCGGCCGACCTTCCCCGAACACATCGCCGGCCACGTTCAGGGCCTGGTGTTGATGCTCAAGGATGGCACCCTGTTTAACCTGGTCGAGGTGGATCGTCATAGTTTGGAGGCGCCATGAGTGCGCATGAGCGGGACGCGGCGCGGCAGCGGTTGAATGAGGGGGTGCAGGCGTGGACCGACCGCTGGGGGATGGTCAATGGTGTGCTGATCTGCGTCAAGTGCGGCACCCGGCAAAGGCCCAGCGAGGCGAACGTCCCGTTTTCGCATTCTATAACCTGCGCGCTGCGCGATGACCTTGCGTATCGGCAGCCCTGGCTAAAGCTGGCCGACCTGTTGCGCGATTTACCCGCGGGCGCGGGCGCATGATCGGCGCAGGCCTTCATGAGGACGCGCTCGCGCACTTGGTGGGCGTCAACGCGGTGCGGGAATTCATCGTCGGCCGTGACGCCAGTGGCACCAAATGGACCGTTTCGGTGCGCTTGGGCGGGCCGTCGTCGCGTCTGGTCCCCATACGCTCCCGGCGCGAAGCGGTGCGCACCTGGGCCAGCCTGACGGCCGTGGGCAAGTTCGCCGACCACCTCGGCCTCAAGGGCTTTGCCGTCGAGTTGTGAGCCGCTTAGACGCCCAGGGCTGGCGCCGCTGGGGCCACGGCGTCGACGACCCGCCGACTCGGATTGACTTACAGCGACTGCTCGTCGCCTCCCTCTCGCCACGGCCATCACGCTTCGATTACTGTATATAAAACCAGTATTGTACAGCGAACCCGTTTTCATGAATTTCGACCAGGCTAAAGCGCTGAGACTTCAGCAGTGGCGCTCGACCCTCGACGACCACGATTTTCGCATGCAGAACCCCGAGGCCCACCGCCAGACCCTTCACGAAATGAGCACGGCCCTTGTCACCGAGGGGTTGATCGATGAGCTCCAGCGGTTCGACCTAAACGAAATGACGAACGCCGCCTACTGGCACGCCGTGGAAGAATTGCAGAGCACACCGGGCCGCTACTGCGGCGCCTCGGCCTACGATGTCATGCGCCACGGCTGCACCGAACTGTTTGGCAAGATTGGACAGTCAATTTTCTATGCCGCGAGTACGCTGGCCGACGGTGAGCGATCCGCCTATGACGGGAAGATTTACCGCGATGCCACGGGAGCGAACCTGGTGTTCACCCCGTCCGGGGCTGTGGCGAGAATTACCGGGCTGACGTTGACCCTGCGGGATGGGCAGCAGTACGACCTCATCGAAACGGGAAGAACAGTCGAGGGCGTCACCCACGAGCCGATCGAGGATCCGGACCTCTACCGCGCCTTGGTGGACGCCGCCCAAGTGGCCCAGGAGGGCCGCGACCTGCGCACCTTCGAAAGAGTGCGACCGCTTATCGACTTGGCCAGGTTTGGCACCTGTCCGGCCTGCCTCGATCGTTTTGACCGGTGTGAAGATTGCCCGACCTGCGCCGGCCGAGGTTTTGTAACGAAGCCGGCGCCCCCTGGTCTACCCTGAATACACAGCCGGAGGGTGCAATCATGTGCGGACGCCTTTCCCAGTACCGGGGCATTCACGACTTCGTCGCGGCGCTCAGCATCCCCAACGCCCTGCTCAACTATGCCGGCGACCAGCCTTTCGAGCGCTATAACGCCGCGCCGACCACGCAGCTCGCCCTCTTGCACCGGGATGGTGAATACCTGCGCGCTGACATGGTGCGCTGGGGTTGGCGTCCGCACTGGGCCAAAGACCGCGCCGCGCCGATCAATGCTCGGGTGGAGAAGGTCGCCCACGGGCCATTCTTCAAAGCGATCTGGCCGCACCGAGCCATCATCGCGATCGACAACTGGTTTGAGTGGGTTTACGAAGGCGGACCGAAGAAGCAGCCCTACCTGATCCGCCATCGTGACCGGACGCCGATCCTCTGTGCTGCGATCGGTCAGTATCCCATCGGCGAACATGAGCCCGGCGAGCATGACGGTTTCGTGATCATCACCGCCGACAGCGCCGGCGGTATGGTGGACATCCATGACCGGCGGCCAGTGACGTTATCGCCGGAACTGGCCCGGGAATGGCTGGACCCGGGCACGCCCAAGGAGCACGCCGAACAGATAGTGCTGCTTCAGGGAGAGCCGACCGAGGCGTTCGAGTGGTACCCGGTGGACCGGGCGGTGGGCAATGTGCGGAATCAAGGGCGAGAACTGATCGAACCGGTAGGAGAGCTAGAAAGCGGCCAACAGCCTTGACTGCAAAATAAGTAGCCGCTGATGCAGCTATTTTTTCTTCGGTGTTGTCGGTTTGGGTATCGTCTCTACTGTCGTAGTTTTCGGATTTTTTTTAGCTTGATCAACAGGAATAAACTGTCCACTTCCCGAGTCTCTTCCGCGTTTGTTCGCAGGCATACAAAGCTCCCTTGATGTTGGCTGTAGTCATCTTCGACCACCGCTACACAGCGTAGCCCACGCCGCGTTGAACGCGACCTAGAATAATCCTCCCAACGCTGCCGGCTCCCAGTTCGTGATCACCAGTTCACCACTGATCTCGGCCTTGCCCTGCCGCTGATTGGTGTTGCAATAGCGGATGTCCAGCATCTCGAAATGAAACCCCTCAAACACCCGCCGAATGTCTGGATGGTCATTGATGCTGACCATCACCTTGCCTTTGCAGCGCCGCATGAAGTCAGCCATGCGTTCGTAGTTCTCAAACGGAAAATCGACGCCATAGCCGGCGGTCTGCCAGTAAGGCGGGTCCATGTAGTGGAAGGTATGGGCACGGTCATAGCGTTCCGCGCATTCAAGCCAGGGGAGATTTTCGACATAGGTACCGGACAGACGCTGCCAGGCAGCCGAGAGGTTTTCCTCGATCCGCAACAGGTTGATGGCCGGGCCAGTGGTGGCGGTACCGAACGTCTGCCCGGTGACCTTGCCGGCGAAGGCATGGTGCTGCAGGTAGAAAAATCGGGCGGCGCGCTGGATGTCGGTGAGGGTTTCGGGGCGGGTCATCTTCTGCCACTCGAACACCTGGCGTGAGCTGAGCGCCCATTTGAATTGGCGCACGAACTCTTCCAGGTGGTTCTGTACGACGCGGTACAGCGTGACCAGGTCGCCGTTGATGTCGTTGAGGACTTCAACCGGCGCGGCCTGGGGTCGCATGAAGTACAGCGCGGCACCGCCGGCAAAGACTTCGACGTAGCATTCGTGCGGTGGGAAGAGCGGGATGAGGCGGTCGGCCAGGCGGCGTTTACCGCCCATCCAAGGGATGATGGGTGTAGACATTGAGAGCAAGACCTTTACTGTATGGATAAACAGGTGCTAGGCTCGCCGCGCTTCGTGCACGGAGTAAGAGCCTTGGCTGGACTTGCAGGGGCAATCTGCAGGGACGGCGACTGGGTTGGATGTTGACGCATCCACCCCAGTCGCTCTTTTTCACTTCGCTGTTGAGACTTCTTTGGCGTAGGCCTGACAGGCCGCGAGGGCGATCAGTCCTTGGTCGCCGGCATCGGTGATGCCGATAATTCGTTGAGCATGCGCTGGGTCAAGTTGGAATCTTGTGGGGCCATGAACCACGCCGCCGGTTGGGGTGGCGGCTGACACTGTGTCTCCCCTGGCTGCATCGGAGGCGTCAAGTAGGACTGACAGCCGCAGATCAGCAGTGGCAAGGCGATCGCGCAGGCGAGCCTGGTTGGTTTGAGCATCACTCAGTTCCTTGTAGTGGGTTTGTTCACTGTTCGACAGCCGCTGTTCCAGTGCCAGGCGCTTGTCCTGTGCCGTGCGCACCTGGGCAGCGGCGGCGTTGCTGATGGCGATCAGATCGTCCTTGTGCAGTCCGGCCTGTTCAGCGAGTTGCTGGCCGTAGCGCCAGTCCTGAACCTTCCAGGCCGACGCGGCAGATCCGCCGACCAATGTGGTCAACAGCACACCAACGGCTAGCAGCCGGTACGGTGCGGGGATCAGGTCGACGACACGCATAGCACTGCCCTCGCCCGTTTCCACAGCTGCAGCCGATCTTGCAGGCCGTTGATTCCACCGTTGATCTTGCGGGTGATCGCCTCGAACTCATCCCGATCTGCCAGGGCATTCAGCTCTCGCACCCACCAGAACCACGCCGCCGACTCGGCCGCCCATTGCGGCAGTTCGAGTAGCTCAGGGGTGCGCAGCAAGCGTTCGTCACCGAACAGCGCCAGGCTGCAGCGCAGGTAGTTGCTATGACCAGTCACCTGGATCAGACCGCGCCCGCGATAGCGCTGGCCATCTCCATCCGGTTCCAGGGTGTTGCCCAGTTTCGCGGCCAGGTTGCCGGTGTCGTATTTGCTCAGGTACTGATCGCCGCCCAGCTCTCGGACGTACTGCAGCTGGCCAGACTCGTGGCCGACCTGGGCCAGAAACGCAGCCTGCCGCGTCGGTGTGTTGATCTGCCGATGCGCCATGGCCGCATTGAGGGCGGATACAAAAACGCCCGCTTGGCGGCGGGCGTTCGGGAGGATTCGCAGCAATTGCTGTTCCGTGATGGACATACAAACTCCTGGTATAAAAAAACCGCACGCAGCGGGTTATTGGGGACGCGATAGCGTTAGGCGAGACTGACGACCTTGACCGGCTTCACCTCCTTCTTTTTCTTGCCCTTGGCTTTGGCTTTGCCCTTGTTGCCGCCGTTGCACTCGACCGTGGTCGACCAGCCGGCTTGGGTGTAAGTCTGCTCCACCGAATCCGCCAGATACTCGCCATCGAGCCCGACCTTGAAGCCCTGGGCGTTGATCGGCCGCTCGGCAAACAGGTCCGTGCGACCGGGCATTTCGAAGCGCACCCCCGCGCCGGAGCGGTTGAACGCGGCCAAGCGCGCTTTGGCCGCCGACTCGGCGGCGGTCTTGTTCGGGTGAATGTGCCGATCGGTATGCACCGAGGGCAGGCCGGCCGGCGCGTCCTCATTGTCCAGGGACACCACCGCGAGCTTGCCGCCCTTCTTGTCTTGGTGCTTGGTGGCCACCTTGCCGTGCGTGTTGCGATCGCCCAGGCGGAACTGCCAGCGGCTGACGTCCTGGCGGGTGATGGTGATCGCGCCGAACGCCTTGCCGCTCGCGCTCTGTCCGCCCTGGCGCGGCATCACCAACAATTTGCCATCGGCGACCTTGGCCGTGCAGTCGTACTGCTTAGCCAGGCGCGTGATGAAATTAAAATCGGACTCGCTGAGCTGGTCCGCCCGCGCGACCTTGGTGGCCACCGGACAACTCGGCTCCCAGCCGTTACGTGCGGCGATATCGCCCACGATTTTCGACAGTGGCACATCCTCCCAGCTCCCGCTGCGAATGGTCTTGCCACTGCCGCGCATGTCGCTGGCCTTGCCCTTGATCACCAGCGTGTCCGGCGGACCCGATACCGTGATCTCGTCGACCACGTAGCGACCCAAACGGGCCAGCCCCGTCTCGACATAGCCCAGGTAGATCTCGATCCCAGCACCGCGCCGGGGCAGCGTCACCAGCCCGTCACGGTCATCAATGCGTAACTCGAACTCGTCGGAATCCATCCCGGGTTTGTCGGTGGTGCTGAGCTGGATCAGCCGATCATTGATCAGGCCGGTGATGTCGGCACCATCGGCGACGACGCGAAACATGGGGGTCATGGGGATATCCAAAAGAAAACCCGCGCAAGGCGGGTTTAGGGAAGGAGCGTTACGCGTAACGCCATCGAGCGCCGGCGGCGACTCCGGACGGGGTCAGTCCCAGAGCGTGACGGCCTCGGTGACCGGGCTCGGCAGATCCGGCAGAACGATGATCAAGCCGGCGCGAAACGGCTGCTCTTCCTCGGCCAGCCCCTGATTGGCATCAAGTACCGCCTCGACGCTGCCATTCAGGTGGCCGTAGTAGTTATGGCAAAGGGTGTCCAACAGATCCCCCTCAGATGTTCTGCATGTCATCGCCATAGCGTCCGAACTCCAGGGTGAACTCTTGTTTACGCGGAATCCCGCCTTGCATCAGCGCGCTTTGATCTTCGTCGACGCTCTTCAGGCACCAGGTGCCCAGCACGTCGCCATAGCCGGTGGTCAGCGTCAGCGGCTGAAGCCGGCCGCCGATCGAGCGCAACGTGTCGAGCTGCTTCAGCCCACCCTTGAAGCCCGGGAAAATCTGGCCCTTAAGGGTGATTTTCTCGTCGCCCATGCCGACGCCCTGCTGCGCCGGCCGGCGCGACAAACGCTCCTGCGAGGCCCAACGGAATTCGGTCGAGCGGCGCAACGAGTCAAAGGCCGCCGTGTCGAGGTTGAAGTAATACGGCTGCGCCTTGGGGTCGAGCGGCTGAATGATCAGCAGGTGCGGGAATGGCTTCACCGCCTCCGGTGCTGGCGTGCCATCGGTGACAAATGCCCACGACGGCAACACATTGGTCAACGCCGGACGGGGCTTGCCGGCGATCTTGCTGATGGCCGCCGCCGCCAGGGCCGCCTGCTCCTTCAGCACCCCCACGCGCTCGTCAATTTGCGACACCGCCCGCGAGGCCTTGTTGTAGGTGGCCACCACCTGCCCGACCTTGGCCTGAGCCGCCTGCACCCCACGCATCACGCGCTGAAGCTTGGCCCCGACCGCCGGCCCGACAAAGGGCAAATCTTTCAGCTCGGACGCCGCGCCGGTGATGTCGCCGATCGCGCCATTCACGGGCCCCAGCATGCCGTCCAGGCTACGCCGGCCGGTTTCCCCGGCCGAGGCCAGGTACTTCAAGCCCGACTGTAACTGCTGCAATGCAGTCTTTTCCTGATCAGACATATGCCCTCCCGATTAAACATGCGGTTCGTCGTACAGCTTGCTACTGCCCACCTGCTTGGCCATGTCGCGATAGTGCTGATCGAGCAACGGCTTGAGCTGGTTATAGAGCGTTGCCGCGTCCTTCACGTCGCCGTTCACCACCAGCGAAAACGGCGCCTGAACGTCCACTTTCGATTCGATGGTGGTCGGTGCCGGCTTGGCCACCATCGCCAGCGGCCCGGCCGGCAGGCCCGCGTCCGCACTGGCCGGGGGCAACATCATGGCCCGGGCGGCGTCACCCGGTTGCGGCGCCGGGGCTTCCAGCCCGGAGCGAATGACCTTGGGCCGACGCAGCTCCGAACCCGGAAAGCGCACCTTGTTGGCAAAGTGCGGCAGCAGCATGGCGTCTTTGGAGTCGAGGTCGCGCGGGTCATACGACACCGGCGGCGCCGGTGGCGGCTCAAACGCTTTCGGCACCGTGTCGAACGATTTGGCGATGTCGCCCATCACCGGCGGCACGTTCTTGCCGGCATTGGCCATCATCAGCGGCCCGGCCGCCGGCATGCTCTTCAGCGCTTCGTCCGTGCCGAACATCGACTTGCCGAGGTAACCGCCCAAGGCGTCGCCGCCCATGTTGCCGAGAACACCGCCGACCAGTCCGCCAATAGCGGTGCCAATGACCGGCAAAAGCATCGTGCCGAGAGCGGCCCCAGCCGCAGCCCCGGTCAACGTTCCAGCCAAACCACCCGCCGCCCCGCCATAGCCTTCGGCTTTCTCGTCCCGCGTCTCGGCGTTCTGGTAAGTGTCGTAGGCCTTAAACCCGGCATCCACCACCGCGACTACCGCCGCGGCTTTTACCGCCGAGCCGACACCGAGACCTCGACCACTGCCGCCACCCTTGCCACCTTTTTTGCCCTTCTTGCCATCGGCATCGAGGTCGCCGGCACCTAGGCCGTCACCGCCGCCCAGGGCCCCCATGTTGGTCACGATCACCTTTTGCGGGATGTTCGGATTGCCCATCAGCGAGCCACGACCGATGTTCAGCAGGCCCTTGGCGATCTTGAAGGTACTCATGGCCGACTGGAAGGCGATCACCGCCGCGACGGCCGCACCGATGCCGGTCACCACCTTAGGCGATTCGTCCGACAGCTTGCTCAGCCCCTTGGTGACGTAGGTCAGCCCGTCCGCCACCTTATCGGTCACCGGCCGGAAGGCATCGCCGATCGCGCGCATGGCGTCGTCCATGGACTGGGCCATTTCCGACCACTTCTGCGCCGACGACTGCCGACGTTCCTCCAGGTTCTTGTCCAAGATCCCGGTGGCATTGGCCGACTCCGATTTCAGCTTGGTGTACAGATCCTTATTCTGCATGAACGCGGTCAACGCGCCCTTGACCTGCATGTCGGCGAACAGGTCGCCGGTGCGCAAGGCTTGCTCCAGGGACGCAATCATGGCCTTGGCTTTTTCCGGATCGGTCTCCTGGCTGATCTCGGCCGTGGCCTTCGCCATGGCGGCGGCCTTCTTCGGATCGGTCGCCGCAATGTATTTCTGGGCCAACTCAAAGCTGGATTCCAGCGTCGATTTGCCATTCTGCAGCCCGGTGTTCATCGACGCCTGATAGTCAATTCCGGCGTCCTTATAGGCCTTGACCGTGTCGCCCGAACCGATCTTTTCCATCCAGTTCTTGAGGTTGCCGGCCGCCTCATCCGAGCCGCCGGCGGTCTTCATTTGCACCTGAAGCATGGCGCCCAGTTGCGTCACCGAATCCATGCCGGTAATGCCCAGCTTGCCCATACCGGCCAGCAGCTCGGGGAACCAACGCGCCATGTCGGCCGCCTCGAAACTGCCCGCTTGCCCTTGGTAGGCGATCGCCTCCAGGGCCTTTTGCATCATGGCCGGGTCGGTGATCTTGGCGTTCTGCCCCAGAGCATTGATCATGCGCGCCGTTTCGCCGCCGTCCGAACCCTGACCCACGGCGAACTTCGCCGCCGTCGGGGCGTATTGCAGCGCCTTGTCCAGCTCCATGCCGGCGCCCACCAGGGCGTTGACCACCTCGGCCACCTGATTGCGCGCCATGCCCGTGTCGCGTGACGTGTCGATGATCTTCCTCGACATGTCACCCTCTTCGGGCTTGTTGGCAATGTTCGACTTGATCGCAATGTCACGGATGATCGCGCCATAGTCCGCGCTGACCTTGGTCGGAATCGCCATCGCCGCCGTGGCGGCCACCGCTTGGCCGACGCTGCTTTTGAGCTTCTGTTTGCCTTCGTCGAGTTGCTGGTGACCTTTGGCCTTCAGCTCGGCCTTGTTCGCCGCCTGACCCATGGCCGTGTAGGCCTTGGTCAGATTGCGCACTTCCACGCCTTCTTTCTTCAGGCTGCTGAGATTGCCCTCAAGCTGTTTCAGCAGGGCGCCGGCCCCCTTCTCGCCCGCCATGTGTGCCTTGCGCCACTCTTCGCTCAGGCGAATGGTGTCGCCAATGGTCTTTTCCAGTACCCGGGCTTTTTTGCCTTCCGTCTCCAGGCGCTTGATGCGACTGGTGACATCCTTGAACGCCGAGCCCACCGTGGAGCTGACCGCCCCGCCAATGACCAGGCCGAGCGCGAGTTTGTTCGCCATGTGCGTGCCCTATACGTCGGATCAATCAAAGGCGGCTCAATCCGTGAGCCACCACACCATCTCAGAAAACGGCATGGCCTTGATCTCGGCGGCCGAGAAACCAGTCTCTTTTGCCAAGCGTCGGGCCAGTGCCTTGAGGGTGGTTTCGTTACACGTCGTCTTCTTCAACCAGACGAAAATAGCCGGCCTGCAAGCGGTTGTAGTCTTTGATTTTCAGGGCCGCCAGATCCGTTTCGCTGGCCATGATCAAGCTGCAAAACAGGTTCTTTTCCATCTTGTCGTATTCGCCACCGCCGGCCGCCTTGGCGGCCTCCATGTCCTTCACGCTGGGCGCGCGCATCGTCACCTTGTCGACGAGAACGCTGCTGATATTGGCCTTGTAGGCCAGCGTTACGGTAACGCCGTCGGCGGTGAGCTCGAGCCACTTCGGCAACGGTTTGTTCAGGCTTACTTGAGTCATGTTCTTTAGTCCTTAGAGGCCGACGGCCGAGCGTTCTTCTGCCAGTTGATCGACACCGTCGACCACCTGAATCATGTTGAGCGGGTCGATTTCGTACATCACGCGACCGCCGATTTCGAGCTTGTAATAAACGGCCTTGATCGCGTGCTTGATTTCCGCCTTGTCGCCCGACTTCCAGTCGCCCATGTCGACCTCTTTGATACCGCCGCGCAGCGTCACCACGACCGGCGTCACCTCCCCTTTCAGGCCCCGGAAGGCGCCACGAAAGACGATGGCGCACGCGGTCTGATCGGCCAAGCCGAAGTACTTCAGCGACTCACGGCGCACGCCGTTGGTGGTAAACGCCGCTTCCAGCTTTTCCAGCCCAATGGCCATTTCAATCGGGGCGGACATGCCGCCACCCTGATAGTCGTCGGTCTTTTGCGTCAGCTTGGGCAGCGACAGGGTTGGCACGTCGCCGGCGAAACTCACACCGTCGACAAAGGCGTTCATGTTGGAGAGAACTTGAGGAATCATTGAGCGGCCCCTTAGGCGGTTTCAAGAACTTCGGTCAACCATTCGTTGGTGACTTCAATGAGGAAATTCGGGTTTTCGGCCGGCGGCACGTCAGTGAAGCGGATGCGCCAGTAAATTTTGCCCTGCTCGATTTGGCTGGCCGTGTTCTTTTCCTTGTCCGCGTAGACTTCGAAATTGATCACCGCGCCGGCGTTCTTCTGGTCGCGCATGAACGCCTGAAGCCCCTCGGTCACGTCCGCGACATAGGTCTTGGTGATCGAGCGATCGACCGCCCATTTATGCCCCGCCTGGATCGCATCCATGAGGATGTCGCAGGTCCGCACCCGGGTGACGAACGCCCATTTCGGGTCGCTGGACAACGTGCGGTTACCCCACAGGCGATAGCCACCATCCCGGATGATCGTCGCGATGTTCGCGTTGTTCAGCAGGTTGGCTCGACAGGTTTCGTCGCCGTCCAGGTACTCGATCGGGCGAGTGGTGCCGGTGATGCCGACAAACTCCTTGTTCGACGGCGATGCCCAGTAGCCGTAGTTGGCATCGGTCCAGGCAAACAAACCCGCGACCCAGGCCGAGCCGGGCGCGTCGACGGTCGCGCTCAAGATCGTGTCCCAGAACTGCACCCCCGGATCGACCATGTACAGGCGCTTACTGCCGAACTCCAGGGCGTAGGCCATGGCCGCCTCATCGGTGGTGTTCGGTCCGTCGAGAATGGCGATCGCACGCAACTTGCCGGCCAGGGCATCCATGGCGGTGGCCACCGCTTGAGTGGCGGAGTGTTTCGGCGCGATCAGCAGTTTCGGCTGGGCGTTGTGCTTGCTCTTGCCGTCGAGCAACGCCTGAAGGCCGGTACGCTGGCCACCGGCGAGAACGCCACCAATGATGGCCGACGTTTGCAGCGCAGCGTCCTCCAGCTTGGGTACGCCGACAGCGACAATCACCGCCTTGGCCCGCACATAGATCGCCGCTGCCGCCTTGGCAATCGCCGAATCCGCGCCGAACGCGGCGATGGCTTCACGCTCAGACGTGATCAGCTTCAGCTCGCCGGCCAGGGCTGTGCCGCCGCCGAGAATGCCGGGGGTGAAGGTGTCGCACAGACCGATGATCGACGACGACGGCAGCGAAATAGTCCGCGCACCGTTGTCGATCAACGTGGTGGTGACGCCGTGAAAGAAACTCATAAGGCTCAATCTCCAGAAACGAAAAAGCCCCGCATGCGCGAGGCTGGCAGGGATGTTCGAATTGCGCGTAACGGAAAAGAAAACGCCCCGTCAGTGCGGGGCGTTATTGGGCCAAGCTGGCAATCCATGCCGGGGGCTGGGGGCGGCCTGACTGATCAGGGAACAGCGTCACATCCGGCCAATCGCGCAACGCCTGGCGGTAGGCATACAGCTCGGATCGCTGCTCAGCGGTGATCGGATAATCCGGCATTGCCAGATAGTCAGTCGCGGCGACTTGTGCATTGCGCCATGCTCGCTCGCCCGCTTGCGCCGCTGCAATCTGCGCCGCCGCATCCAGAACCCAGCCCCCATCAGCCCACACATAGAACTGACTTGGCCAGGGTTTGGCGGTCAGTCCTTCGGGCAGAGCGCCAAGCTCGAAATGCTCTTCCTCGACACCGCTATCCGTGTGGTAAACCATGCCGCGATAGTCGGCCAATTGTTGCGGCTCCCCCTCGACCAGCGCCCATACGTGGCCAGCCTCGGGTTGGCTCAGAGGATTTTCCAGCTGAATGGTATTGCCCGGCAGATACTGGCCAAATCCAGGGACCTCTGGAAACTCTGACAACTCAAACGGCCCGGCCAGGATGCCGAGCGGGTCGAACACATAGATATTCATTAGCACCTCAGATCACTTTAATTCGGCCCGGATAGGCAATGTTTTTCGGAACCGTCTCAGCACCGCCAGCGGCGCCAGTGCCACCACCGGCCCAGGTGGCATAGGTGATGCTCCCGCCGCCCATTGCCTGCGTGCCGTAACCGCCGGAACCGACATAGTGGTTGTGACTCTTGAAGTCATCGAGACGATAGCTACCCGCAGGACGGCCCGGATCAATCCCGGCAGCCTCGTCAAGGGGTCGGAAGAATTTACCGCGCGCATCTGGACAGCGGAACGTGGTCGCACCATCGCCCGAGGTCCAGCCGCCCTCCATACCCGCGCGAGCGGCTTCCGTAGTCAGCATTCCCGACTGCTGAGCGTGGTCCCACAACCATGGCCAATCGGCACGAATAAAGACGGCATTGCCCAGCGGAGCGTGACCACCCGGATTCAATACGGTCGTCGTTTCAAACACGGGCCGCCCGAGTGCCGTACCGTCTAAGCGCGCAATCGGTATCCAGTTGCCCTTGCCATCACTGCGCAAATGCCAATAATCCCCGGCCCCCATCAGGTAAAAAAACGAATAGCCGGCCGCATTCAGATGGGTATGGAACTTGATTTTGTTGCTACCGGCCGCCTTGATCACCAACCGGTTAGTGGTGTTATCGACCCGGCGCACCACCACACTACGAACACCCAGCGCCGAGTTGGCATCAGGCAGATCAACCGTCAACGCCCCTGCGCCGGCATCAATCAGGACAAGCCCCAACTCGGCCGCCAGCAAGGACCTTGAGGTGTTGACCTCCACTAAAGGGATTTGGCCAGTGCCGTTAATCAAGTCGATTGTTTCGGTCTTGGTGAAGACGTCCGTGATCCCATAACCGGCCAGCGTGGTCGGGTTGGTCCCGCCTACCACCCGACCGTATTTGTCCACGGTTACACTGCGGTACGTTCCGGCATTGATACCGGTGCGCCCGGCCGCCATTTCAAACAGCAGATCCGTCACGCCCAGGACAATCGGTGCATCCGTCACCAGTTGCCAAATGCTGTCGCCGTTGGTGGTGCCGCGCTCGACATGCACCAACAACCCGGGCGTCACTTCCAGACTGCTATCGGCATCCGCGCTACGCGTCCACACACCCGCCGCCGACACGCTGTACAGGCCGTTGTCCTTGGGCACGGTCTGGTTTTTCACCAACACCCGCACGTCAGCGCTCAAGGCCACACCATCAATGGTCTGAAGGCCGCTTAGCACCACAGGGGCGGTGGTAGCCGCCCGCACCGAGTGCTTAAAGTCCTGCTTGCCCAGCTCCTCCAATACCTTTTGATCGACGTAGTCACGCGTCGCCAACACCACACTCGGATCGATCTTAAGCGTGATGTTGCCGGTACTGGTGACAATGAAGTTCATCCGCACAATCTGGGTGCGGCCTGAACCTTGCGACAGGATCGGCTTGAAACTCGGCGCGCAGTTGGCCACCGCGACCAGATCGCCGTCGATGTCATACAGACCAATTTCGCGAATCCACTTACCACCCTCATCGGCCGGAATAATCTGCTCGGCGATCAGCACCGCCGGGTTGGCCGGATCAGTCTTGAGCTGATTCAACGGCCGGCGGCGCCATTCGCTGATCAGGTGGGTTTGCGTTGCGCTGGGGATCGGGTCGGTGCCGTTGGCATCCCCGACGCCCATTTCGGTGATCTTCCAGGGAATGCCGAGCGCGTCGGCGTTCGCCTGTTTGGCCATCCCCACGTTTGTGAGGATCGCGAAAAACTGCGAATTCGCATCAATCATAATAAACGTCCAGGGTGTCTATGGAGTGTTCGCGGCCGACCACACCGAAGCGGCCCGTGACCTCAATGTCACGCATCACTGGCGGGTACACGTCGATTTCGTCGCCTTCGGAGAGGGAAACGGCAATGTTCAAAGCGCCTTGGGTTTCCAGGCTAATCGCCAGACCGGTCAGCTTGCGGCTGACGGGCTTGGCGTCATCGATCAGGCGATCCAGCTCCTGATACATTTCCTCGGTGATCCCGGTGTCCAGCACACCCACCTTCAGCGCGAAGGTGCCCGGCTCCCCTGTCGGCACCGTCTTGAACCATTCGACGACTTCGATCAGGTAGCCCAAGGGCTCGACCACCCGACGCAGCGCGCCGATGGTCCCCTTGCGGGCATGGATGTAATACGACGCGGCAATGGCGCTGCGCTTGGTCGCCTCCGACCATCGGTGATCCCAGCGATCGACTGACCACGCCCATGCCAGATGCGGCAGCAATTGGACTGGGCAGGTCTGAGGGTTGTAGAGGGTGCGCAGCGGGATGATCGTGCGCTCGTAAAACGCCGCTTCCAGGGCGCGCTCCAGTTGCGTGCTATTGCTCGGCAGCAGGCTTTTCATGTCGCACCCGCCATCACCACGCTGCAACCGGTACAGAACGCCGCCTGCGCCTTGCTCGGGGCCAGGTCGACCCATCCGGTCAACTCAACCCGGGAAACGCCAGCCACGTGTAGCTGAGCATCGACAGCCGAGCGCGCCACCTCCACCCCCAAGCGCTTGCGCGGGTTGATCCAGGCCGCCAAGCGTTTGGTGGCCTCGGTCAGACTGGCGTCGCCCTCCGGCCCGCCGCCGTTCATGTGCAAAATGGCGTCGACGCGATAGTGAATAATTTCGGCGCTTTGCACCGTCACGCGATCACCGAGCGGCCGCACGTCCTCATCATTGAGCCCCGCCGCCACGGTGGCCAACAACTCGGGACTGGCCAGCCCTTCTCCTTCCGAACTCAATACCGTTACCGTAACGCATGCGGCCGACGGGCTTTCCGCCGAGGCATCCGCCACCAGCCCCGAGGCGTTGCGCGCGTGCAGGATGTAGCTGTTACGCGGCCCCGCCGTGGTCAGCCCCTCAAAGGCCAACTGAATGCGCTCGCGAAACGGATCGTCCTTTTCCTTGATCTCCGGCACCGGCGGCACTGCCAGCAGATCCTCGGCCTGAATCACCAGGCGTTTCAGATTGACGTTGGCCCCCAGTTGGTCAAGGTCACTGCCGATGGCGTGCGCCAGTAGCAAGGCCTTGGCCGCGTCATTAACCCGGGCCCGATTACCCAGTTTGATGTAGGCCCCGACCTCGATCACCTTGGTGACCGGGTCGCTCTCCAGCGTGGCAGTCCAGTTGTCGCCCATGTAGCCGCGAAACGTTTCTAGCCCTTCCCCGTAAGTGTCTTCGAAGTCCAGAGGCTCCAGCACTTCCGGCGCCGGCAGCGCCGACAGATCCAAGCCACTCATACGCTCACCTCAAACAGAAAACCGTCGCCGAGGTATTCGCCGGCAATGCTCAGATTGATTTTCCCGCCCAGCACCGACAGCACGCGCACGCCCCCCAGCTTCAGGCGCGGCTCCCAGCGCAACAGGGCCCTGGCCGCCTCCGCCTGCACCGAACTTTTCCAACCGGCATTCACGGGTAAGTCGACAAAGGCGCTGAGCTTGCTGCCGTATTCCGGTCGTTGCCGGCGACTGCCGAGCGGCGTGCCCAAGACGTCGGCCATGGATTGCCGCAAGTGCTCGATGCCGGAAATGGGTTGGCCGGTGTGGCGATCCATTCCGATCATTTGATTACTCCGGCAATTGCTCCAGATCTGGATGCGCTTTCAAAAATGCATATTGATCGTCACCACATGCAGCGACACGACCAACAATAACTGGCAGCGTGCCGCCGCCGGGCATAATCAATGTCCGCGAGGTGAAAACCTTGTCGCGAAAAACGCGCAGCGGCCCGATGGGCTCAACAGCTTCTGCAGTTGCAGGGAAACCGAGCGGCGCCGGTTTCAATCCCGGCACGGCGATAGCTTCGGTGGTCTCGGTCAGATCGCCATCGGCTCTAGACTTACTCATAAGGCACGCTCCAGCTGTGAAAATGCCCGCGCTGGGCGGGCTGTATTGAGATGAAATTAATGCGTGTGGTGATTGCTGTTACCACTGGTGTCGAGGATCTTGCCGGCACTGGTGATGTCCTTCGTTACGTGTAACGTGCCGTCGATCAGCACCGCGCCGGTCAGCTTGATGGCCATCGACTTAAGCGTGGCTGAATCGGGTGTCAACGTCGCCTCGGTGCCACCGACTTGGGCCGTCACGGCGTTATCCGTAACGACCACCTGCGTGCTGCCGACCTTGATGGTGACCGTGCCACTCGGCAGGGTGATGGTGTAGCTCTGGGCATGCCAGTCGTAGACCAACGAGCCGCCATCGTCAAAACGCCAGACTTCCACATGATCGCGGTTATCCGGCTGGCCACCGGCATCCCCGTACAACCCCGGGATAAAGGTGCCCATGCCGGCTTGCCCGCTGGGGTTGAACAACACTCCCTGCTCGCCCAGGCTTGGTGCCCGCCAGTGCCGCGCCTTACCGGCCGCGAGGCTGTGCCAGCGCACCCAGGCGCTGGTCCATTCGCCATTCGACACTCGCACTGCCGGTGCCTCCAGATCCACCCCGACCACCACGCACGGCATCAACATGGCTGCAATCATGCGGTCATGCTCTGCACTGGCGTAGCTCACGGCAGATCCTCCGGTGAAACAGGCCCATCCCCCGGTTCAACATCAAGCACCAGCGAGCCCGGCGGTTCGTCCGGCCATGGCCATTCCTCAACGCCCAGGTAAATTTGGTGCGTCCATTCCACCAACCAGACCACGTAACCATCCAGCTCCGGCTTGGTCCAATCCTGCATTGCCCGGACAAACTCAGCAGGCTCGACCGCAACGCCCCAGGTTTGCATGCGCAGCAACACGGCCAATTGCGCCGCCAGGTGCGCGGCCTGCTGATGATGGTGAGGCTTGATTGGGTCGACAATGATCCGCGCCTCGAACTTGCAAATCAGGGTTGTCTCCCCGGTGCCGATGTCTTTACCAGGCTCCAACTCGGCCATTTCAATGAACACCACCGGCAGTGCAATCCGATCCTTGATGTTCGGCCAGGCCGTCACCGCTTTGATCCCCGATAGGCTGCTCAGCAGGTGCTGTTCAATCGCCTGATAGAGCTGATCAAGACTAAAAGGCTCGTCAGACATTGGCCGTCCCCTTCAAATACTTCTGCAGCTCAAAGTTGAACTCCTGCTGCAGGATTTCCAGCAAACGCGCATCAGCGCGTTTGACCCACGTGTCGAAGTGCGGACGCGCCTGCTCCAGTGACACCTTGGCTTTGGCCAGCGGAAAGCGATCGCCGTTTTCTGCGACCCATCCCGAACTGGCGCCGCCACCCGACGACACCGTGCTATCGGGATAATCGTCTGCGTTGAAATGCTTGCTCGCCGTACGAATCCAGATATCGGGCTTGTTGCCGTAAACCTTTTTCAGAAAGGCGCCCTGGTAACGCCGCCCAGCGACCGACACACCGCTGCCTGTCTGCCGTGCGCGGCCGATCCGGCTGGACTCAATCGCGTTGAGACCGAACCACAACTTGCCGCTGGTGGCCCCGCCGGAGACCGGGTAGCTGCGCAAGCGCTGACGAACCGCCGCGACGGCAATGCGTTCTTGCCGGCTGACGGCCCGCGCAATGTGGGTGCGCAGCCAACCCAACGTTTTATTGATCGCTCGACGTTGAGCCGAGGCGGCTGCTTTGGGCACCACCTTGGCAAACTCTTCGAAGGCTTTCAGATCCGCCGCAGAGGACTGGATCGAGATCATCCCGCCACCGGCTGATGGCTTGACGTAGCTACCAACACTCATGCGCGCATCCTCAGGATCAAGGCGACCAAACCGTCGCCACTCGGCTCCAGCTGCAGCAGGTCATACTCGCCACCGCCGTCCAATGCCGGCAGATCGATGGTAACCAACAGGCCCTGCTCCAGGCCCTGCGAATCACTGACGCGTATCTCAAATCGAGGCTCGCGTAATCCGGTGTTGAGCTTGCCGAACTTCGGCTGCAACCAGGGGGCTGCGAACATGCCGAGAACCGGCTCGTCGCGACCCTCAATCCGAGCGGTGTCGCCCAGCGTTTCGAACACCACCGCGTCGACCTCGGCGATCAGATCGCGAAAGCCCACGGTCAGAGCTCCAGGAGGATCTGTGCACGCGGTCGAGTGCACAGGTGCAACGGGTTGGACTGGGCTTCACCGGCCATGCCTTTGTTGAACGGCAGTGGCTCGATCATGCTGTAGTACGGAATGCCCTGAGTGTTGACCGTCTCCATGTAATCGGCCGGAGCGAACACCGAGATGTACAGATCCGGCACCCCCTCAGGGACCAGCAACGCCTTGTCGTCGTGGACGAAAGACACCCCGGCGACTTTGCCACGGTAACGTTCCCAGATAATGCCGCCGAACTCGAAGCTCTCCCGGGCATCACCACGCAAGGCCGCCGCCTGTTGGCTGTTGAGGTAGGTTTCCTTGACCGTCTTATGAACGATCAACTTGTTCCAGAAGTTCTTGCCGCAGAAGGCGCGAGAGCCGGTACTGGTCACACTGCCCAGCGCGTCCTCCTGCATATCCAGTGCTTCGCCGCACTTAACCCGCAGCTCCGTGCTAGGGTCCGCCAAGCCCATGGGCAGCTTCTGACGCTGCACACCGAAGCGGTCGTAAAGGTCCAACAGCACCGTCGAACCATCAGCATCGAGGATCAGACCATTAAGTGCGCCCATGCGCTGGAACTCATGGGTCGCGTCCAACTGACGGCGCGCTTTGGCCAGGCGGGCATTGACCACATCCTGCACCGCCTGCAGCTCGGTGCGAGTACCGAAAGCACGAATGCCCTGGATCTCGTCGGCCTTGATGGTGAAGCGCTCCGGCAGGTGGACGGTGTTGAACGGTATCAGGTTGCGCTTGCTGGCCGCGACTACCAGGCCAGAGCCACCCCGCTCACCGGCAGGCACCAGTGCCAGGGTGTCGCCGTCCTTTTCGATCTGTACGGTCAGGGTGGTGATACCTTCCTCGCGAAACAGACCCAAAGCGCTGATGCGCCCTGGCAAATAGGGTTGATCGTTGAGTGCAGCAGTCAGCGCAGTAACGGTAAACGCTTCGTCGTCAAAAATGGCGATCTCGGCCATGGGGACTCTCCAGAAATGAAAAAACCCGCTCAAGGCGGGCTGGGTAAACGCGGCTGATGGTCCTAGCGGACGATCAGGAAATGGGTGGCCAGATCCTTTTCAGCCTCAGGATCAAGCCCGGTCAAATGCACTTCGCTGACTTCAGCCAAACGCACCACAGCGCGACCACGGCGCACGATGTCCGACTCTCCCAGCTGCCCGTAGAGGATCGCCACGGCAGCCTGAGTACCGTCTTCGGCGGCTGGGTCATACGGCGCAAACTCGCCCGTGGCCGTCACCAGACCGAGGACTTGGCCGGGATTCAGCGCAGGGCCAGCGGCAACGTTGATCGTTTCCCGCGAAATGTTCCCGGCGCCCTCAGACAGGAGAAACTCACCCGCGTGGATCGGCTCTTTTTTGATGGTCATGGTCTTGTTCCTTTAGCGCCGTGCGCAGTTCCAGATTGAGCCGCTTGTCGCGAAGCCCAGATCGAGGTGGGATCAGGTTGTTTGGCCAGCACCTTAGGTGCTGGGTCGTTGTCCAGCGGCAGGCTGTTGTCGATTTCAAAGCCCTTGCCGCTGGTGACGATTTTGTCGAACAGACGCGCCCGGACCGCCGCAGCGTCCAGCCCCGCTGAAACGTACTCGGCGCTGAACTCCGGCAAACGCGCCGCCACGCAAAGGTCATTCACCGCCTTGGCGCGTGCCAGGCCGGCCAGAACAATCTCTTCGCTTTCGAGCTGGGTCGAGTTGAGCAGCGGCTCGACCAGGTTGCTGATGCCCGCTGCCGTGCAACGCTGGGTGATCATCAGTGCCAACTTGGCCGAGTCGACCACCACCGGCACTAACGGCGGATCGATCGGCTCCAGCTCCGGATCCGGCTCGGGTGGCTCGTCGAGCTGAGCCAGCAGTTCAGCCGGTGCGTGCTGGTAACGCTGCAGCACGCCACCTTGGCCGAGACAGGCCTTGACCTTGATCCCATCGCCAATTTCATCGGCTAGCCCCAGGGCCAGAGCTTCATTGGCGGTCAGCCAGGTTTCAGCGGCGACCAGCCGCCGCAACTCGGCCTCATCAATGTTCGGTGCCTTCGCCTTGTAGGCCGCGATGATGGCCTCCATCGTCTGGTCAAGGACGTCAGCCACCTTACGGAAGTCTTCGGCGTCACCCGCCGCGTAGGTCCAGGGGTTATGGATCATCAGTATCGCGCTTTCGGCGATGACGACCTTGTGCGCGCCGCACACCGCCACGCTGGCCGCACTGGCGGCCAAGGCATCAATGCGCCCGGTACACCGCGCGCCCAAGCGCCTCAATGCATTGTGCATGGCCAAGCCGTCGAACAGGTCCCCACCAACGCTGTTGAACGCGGCGATCACCTCCGAAACACCGTCGTCCATGGCACGCAGGTCCTGCACGAACTGATTAGCGGTGATCCCCCAGGCGCCGATCTCGCCGTAGACGAAGACTTCGATCACTCGCTCGACAGCCTCCCCGCTGGCGTGCACGGCGTACCAGGTTTTGTCCTGCACCTGCACCTGCTTGCCTGCGCGGTTGTAAATGCGCGGTCGCGCTTTCTTGCTCATGGTTGCTCCTTGTCGTCGTTGGTGACGACGGCGTCGAGGGTGTTGTAATTAAGGCCAAGGGTCGTGGCTCGTTGCAGATCAGCAGCGTTTTCCGCGTCGACCGTTTCCGCGTCATAGCCGGTGCGCAGCACCATCTCGCTGCGTGAAGCGAAGCCCGCCTGTACTTCCATGCGCCGCGCCTGTACGTCCTGTACGGGCTGGATGTAGGCCCAACCTTGCGGCACCCAACGAGTACGCAGGTATTCACGGCGCCGCTGGGTGTAGTCCTCCAGCACCAGGACACCCGACAACACGGCCATGTCCATCCAGGCCGCCCGCACTGGGCGGCAGAGTTGGTGCACGTAGACACCGAATTGCAGCTGCTCAAGCCGACGCCGAAACTCGTTGAGCACCACACGCAGCGCCCGGTCGTTGACCTCGCGCATGTCGCCGGTGAGAATCTCGTAAGGCGTGCCCGTCCCCGCCGCCGCAGCCATCAGCTGCTGCCGCATGAAGTCCGGATAGTTGTTGCCCGCATCCGGCGGTTTGGAGAACTCCACCTCTTCACCCGGCCCCAGCTCCTGCATGGTGCCGGGCTCCAGCGCGACCATCGGCGTGAAGCCGTCGCGATCGAGATCCAGAAGTTGGCCGGTGACCGGATCCCGTGGTGTCTGCCCCGAGTCCGGTGCCGGTCGACTGATGAAGCCGGCAAATAGGTTGGCCACCTCCTGGCGAAACAACACCGCGTCGTCGTAATTGTCGAGACTGCGCAGGCGCTTCAGCACCGGTGACAAGCGCGGCACACCGCGCAACTGGCCTGGCTCGACCGGCTCAAAAATATGCAGTACCTGCGAAGCCGGCACGCGCACCAACTGGTTGTAACCGGCGTTCAGCGACGATGCATCACGCGGGTGCGACAGGTACATCCAGTACGCCACCCGCTTGCCACCCGGCGTGAACTCAATGCCGGCGCGGATGATGTTGCCGGTTTTGGTGGTTTCAAACTTGTCATGCGGTACGAACTCCGGGGCCAGGATCTGGAGCTGCAGCGGTACCGCGAGGCCTTCGTCCAAAGCGCGAGGTCGTAGCCGCACAAAACATTCACCCGAGGTTTCTACCGTGCGCGCCGCCAGCGCCTGCTGGCCGTAGAAGTCGGTGCGCTCATCGGCATCCGACTCATCGACCCAGTCGTCCCAGAGTTCCTGCAGCAATTTGCGCAGGACTTCGTCGTCGGTTTTCGGTCGCGGCGTGAGGCCGGTGCCGATCAAGTTGCTGACGCGCTTATCGATTACGTTGAAGGCATACGGGTCATTGCGAACTGCTGCCCGGGAACGTGAGCGCAGGTTGCGCAGTGCCGGGGTGTTGATGCTGTTGATACCGTTGTCGGGCGCATCCCAGCCAGTGGATCGACGGCCCTCGCCGGCACCTTCGTAACTGGCCTTGATGTTCGACGGCAACACGAATCCGTTGCGGGTGAGCGTCGGAAAGTGACGGGCCATTAGAGTCCTTTGCCTCCGTGGGTCAGCCGAACCACCCGCGAGCGCGGCCCGGCTGCGCTGATCAGTGACGTACGGATTTCTTCGCGCGCCTTGAGCAGTTCGGCGATGGTGCGGTATTCCACGGTACGGTCGGTGTAGCGCACGACTTTTTCACCGCGTGCGATGGCCGCCTCAACCGCGTCGAGGTGCTTCTGGGTAAAGGACATATCAGCGTCTCTTCAAATAACCGCTGGTGGAGCTGCGGCGTTGAGGTGGCGGTGCTGCCGGTCGCGATTGCACGATCGGAGCAGTAGGTTGTGGAGTCGATTGCGGTGCAGCAACTGGTGTTGCTGGTCCGGTAACGCGTTCGCCTTGAACAGGTTTGATGCCCAATGCGTCGTCGAACAGACCGGACTGCGCCAGGGACTGACGCACTCGCTCCCAGTCGTGTTCCTTGTAACGGTTGAGGCCCAGGTAATGCGCCATGGCCAGGCAATACACCATCAAGTCGAGTGCTTCGTTACGCTCGGCCTTGCCCTTGACCCACTCAATGCGCTTGTGTCCGCGTATGTAGCGCGCAACCTTGCGCTCCGCGACACACTGGTCGAAGAAGTCATCCGGTAGGTCATTGGCAAAGTGCAGTGCACCCGGGCCAAATTCGAACGGATAGCGGTTGTAGATCCAGTCCTTGGCCGTGTCGGTACCGACGAACCACAGCTCGGCGCCGTTGCGTTCGGTCTGGCCCTTCCAGGTCACGTCGACCATCGACGGGCGCTGAGCAATCACCGGCTTACCGGGTTTGCTCGCACCCTTGATGGCGAACACATTCCGCCAGCGGCGAACGCGGCAGAACTGGTAGACCTCATCGGTGTGGTGGCCCCCGGAGTCGACGGCTACCGCGAGAATGCCAAGGCCTACACCACACGGGTGGCGGTATTTGGCCTTCAGCAATTCGTCCAGTGCAGCCCAGGTGCGTTCGTCTGAGGGATCCCCGGAAACCACCTGGTAGTCGACAACCCAGCGCTCCATGCCGACGCCCCATCCCATGGCCATGAACTCCAGGCGGTTGGCCTGAACGTCGACGGATCCGGTGATCATCAGCACGGCAGCCGACAGCGAGCCTAGGGTGAAGTCTTCCAGCCGCGCTCGTTTTCTCAGCACATCGGCTTTGGTTTGCTCTTGGGCTGCGTCCCAGACCTTCGCCAGACGGGTGTTGTAGAACACCTGCATCGGTTCAAGATCGCCCTTCGCCTGGGCCTTTTTGGCTTTCTCAAATTGCTTGGCCAGTGACTTCCAGTCCATCCAACCTAGCGGCGAATACAGCGCATTGAGGTGAAAGCCGATCGTCTCACCGTCGCCCTCGGCATGGGCACGCCATTCGCCTTTGGCAAGCATCTCGCCCTTGTGGTACTCCTCGATCAGAACGTCACAATCAGGACCTGCGCACTCGTAATGCACAACGCTGTAATCTTTCGAGTAATGCAGTCGCTCCCACTCCAGAGTCTGCATATGTCCGCAGCTCGGGCACGGGACGTAGTAGTAACGCTGGTCGCTTCCCTCGAACAGATCATTGATCCGTGATGCGCCTTTGATCGTCGGCGAGCTGGAAAAGTAGAACTTCGCGTTGCGGCCGAAGGTACTGCCTCGAGTTTCGGCTAGCTCAATTGGGTCACCCTCTTCACCGATGTCTACTTCCCAACGATCGATCTCGTCGCCGTACACGTAGCGCGCCGACAGCTCGGCCAGGTTGGCCGCCGAGCCGGCAGTCGTGACGTACAACGACCCGCCCTCGAATTCCTTGGTGTCCATGGTGTTGCGCGAGTCTCGCGATCGGCTGGACGCCACACGCTCTCGCAATACAGGTGTGGCCTTGATCGTCTTGCTGATCCGCGAGGACACCCGCTTGGCCAGGCCAAGGCTTGGCAACAGAGTCAGGATGTTCGACGGTGCCATATGGATCAGCCCGCCGATCCAGTTCAATGCGATCTGCGTTTTCATCAACTGCGAGGCCACCATGGTGACCACGCGCTTACAGGGGTGAGCCGGCGACAGGCAACGCATGGGCTCGCGGGCGTACGGCGTGCGCGAGGTACGGTACTTACCGGGCTCAGCGGCGCCGGTGTCACGCGGGATCCGCATGTATTCGTCGGCCCACTGATCGATCCAGACATCCGGGTCGGGCCGCAGCCCACGGAAATACGCCTCGCGGTACACCTCTGCACCGTCAGGATATTCCGTGGGCATGGGCTTAACTCGTGGTCAGTGCTTGTTCAAGGTCCGCTGAAGACATGCGTTCAGCGTCTTCCAGTGAGCGACGAATCGCCGCCGTAAGATGCTTTTCGATTTCCCAAGGGTCTGTCATGGACGCCAGTTCGGGAGCGAGTTGTGGAGGCATTCCGAGCAGTTGGTCGCGCAGCATGCGGCCGGCATTGTAGGCGCCGGTTTTAACCGCTGACAGGGCGACCAGCGAGCCCTTCGCCTTGTGCAATTCGATCTCTGCGAGCTGAGCCAGGTTGTGTTCGCGGAGTGCCCGGGCCTTTTGGAAGTCGGGCAGTTGCCCTGCAGGGATGAAAGCGGGCGGCGGCGCAGCCGTTGAAGTTGACTCGACTTGACTGGATAACTGGCTGTAAACGTCACGCTGAAGCCGGTCTTGGTGGTGCCGGTCAGCGACGGCGGCCTTGCTGGGGTCAGCGGTATTGCGAATCAACGCTTCGCTGGCCATGACATCGACCTGCTTTCCGTCAGCGGTCAGCACCAAGCGGTTGTTGTTTTTCAACCAGGTGATGTAACTGGGCGCCCTACCGATCCGAGCCGCGAAGGCGCTCTTTGACAGGTACATTGGTTCTGCCATAAGCCCTCCTTTTCACCGGCTTTTCACTGGAAACCTTTCAATTTCAATGGATTGAATTTCAGTAAGCTGGCCACCCTGCCGCTAACAACTTCTCGCGGGTTTCCGACCCCGTACCCCCCGAATAACCCCAGGGTCCCCGGCGGTTTTCGGCGTCCCGCCGCAGTTCCTCACCCCTGTTCGCCACTGGCAGGAGGCCCATCGGAGACGCCCAGCCGCTTGACGGCCCAGCGTTCGTACAACCCGATGGCGACATCAGCGCCGGCCATCGCGGTCAGGCAACCCAAGCTGCCGGCCGTCCAGATCGTCATGCCCGCGCCGATCATCAGCATCATCGCCGACACCCCGCAGACAATGCAGGCACCAGACCGAAGCGCGAGTCGTCGCAACAACGCCCAGCCACGCGCCCCGTCCTTGTCGGCGCGCCACATCTCTCCCGACACGCCACCGACCAAGGCCAGGACGATCACTAACCAGATTGGCATCTCTGCCAGCGCTTGCTGCTCGTTCGTCATCGCCCTACCCCATAAACGCAAAAACCCGGCGCAATGGCCGGGTTTGGTGTGTGGTGCCTGCCGCTCTCTGCGGTCGCACCTATCGAAGATGGGTACTTTTTACAGGTGGATTTTACTGGCAGCAAGCTAGTTTTAATGCCATGGAGCAATACGGGTGCAACGTGGGTGTGACGCAGGTACAACAGGGGTACAACGCATTCAATCGGCTATCGCTTCTGTTGCCCTGTCCTACCTGTCCCACTATGCAGAGTCGAAGTAGGACAGCTACAGGCGCCTAAATTCGGGGCTCTGCCCTACTGTCCTACTTTATTTACTCTTTTCTTGTGTATAGAGAGAAAACTAAAAGCACGCGTGCGCGCCATAGGCGCGACTACGTGCCCGCTATGCTTACGTGTGCATGGGGCGGGCAGAGGTTGGACAGTAGGACAGCCCAGCAACGACGTGGCCTGCACCTGTCCGACTGCACTAAATGGCAGTCGGACAAGGCCGGACAGTAGGACAGCGGCACGCGGAGTGATGCCAGGGTTCATGCAGCCTTACCCATCAGCATGCCCTGAATGAACTCATGGGCTTCGTGCAACCGCATGTAGTAGGTTCGAGAGCTGCATGCACAGTGCAGTAGCTTCTGCGAAAGGAAGCTTTCCTGGTTGCAATAGTGCTCCAACACAACCAAGGCAAGCCGGGGCGGCAAGTGCTTGTGAACAATCAGCTCGATATCCGCCGACTCATCCAGCAGCACCCGGCTGCCGCGAGTTCCGCGTATCAGCTCGCCCTTGCACTCCATCAACATGGCGATCATGTTGCCGCCAGTCGATCCGCCGTAGGTCACAGTCATCGGCGAATGCAGATCCTGCGCCCAGAGCTTAAGCATTTCATCAATACGCTTAATCAAAGCAAGGCTCCTCTACCAGGGGCGCCTGTAACGCAGACACACGCCCCCACGTGGCAGGCTTCTGATAGGCCCACTGCCGGATGCCGCTCTTTGCCAACGCCGGCATGCGCTTCTTCCGCCAGCCCAGACGGTGCATGATCGCGCCGACCCGCATCTGTTCGGGCTTACCCCAATGGCCGTAGTCCAACTTGAGGGCCTGGGTCAGGATCTCGTTGCCGGTGGCGGTTTCACCGATCTGCGACTCCTCCAACCAGGTCAGAATCGGACCTTCCCACTCGTCCACAACAAAGCGCTCGTCCTGTGCCTCGGCGAACATCCAAGACTCGTCCTTCGTCACCCACCAGATATCGCCGGCCTCGAAGCAGAACACCGCTTCAGCCCACAGCTGGTCGCGAATCTCACGCAGCGTTTCCAGGTCGACCTTGTTGCAGAACACTGGCCAGTAACGCCGGTTACCAGTGGCGTCCTTGAGGTATTCCTCTTGGTTGGTGGTGCCCACGAACACACACTGGCGTGGCACATCGTTCGTTCTGCGGCCGTAGCTTTCGCGGTAGGTATCAGTAGATGCGGAGAAGAACTGCTTGGCCTTGGTGCTTTCAGCCTTGTTGAAGCTGTCCAGCTCCCCCAGTTCGACGATCCACTTGCCGCGAATCGCCTGGAAGCTGTCCTTGTCGCCGAGGGCAAAAGGGGTGTCCATGAACCACTCGCCACCTAGAACGCCCATGGCCGTGGACTTACCTTCACCCTGCCCGCCTTCAAGGATCATCACCGAGTCGGCCTTGCAGCCAGGGCGCATCACCCGAGCCACCGCCGAGATCGGCCAGCGCTTACCTACTTTGGCTGAGTACTCGTTGGCATGGACCCCAAGCACGTCCGTCAGCCAGGTTTCTAGCCGAGGGACGCGGTCCCACTCAAGCTTCTCCAGATACTCACGTACCGGGTGAAAAGAATGGTCGTGGGCAACCACACTGACCGCCTCGATCACATGGGACGCTTTGACCCGCAGGTTGTATTGCTGCGCGAGCCATTTCATCACTCGCATGTCGTCGATGTCTGCCCAGTCGCCGGGACCGCCGCCAAAGGGCGCGGACCGCAGCTTGACGATCTTGGAGCTGAACACGCTGTAACCAATAACGCCTGCCCAGCGTTCGTCATTGCCCAGGATCAACTCAACGTTTTGCATGTGCGCGATCAGGGAACCGTTTTCAGTGCGGGCCAATTGATCCTTCCAACCACCAGCTGCAGGAGGTTTGACCACCGCCAATACTTGGCGGCGGACAGCCTCCAATCCTTCGGCAATGTGCAGGTCGTTGAAGTCGGTCCACTTGATCTCACGCTCGCCCGAGAAGACTGGTGCGACCACCTGGCCGCCGACGATCAACGCGGCGTTGTTGGCCTTTTCCTCACCAGGGTTCCAGGGCTCGCCATTCGGACGCTTGGTCTTCCAGTCATCATCCCGGCAGAGGATCAGCGGGCAACCGGGGAAACGCTCTCGCATGGCCTTGGAGACAGGTAGTAAGTTGCCCGCATCGAAGGCAATTGCGACCGTCAGAGAGGTCGCCATGTGCAGACTGGCGCCTGTGGCGTAGCCCTCGCACACGAGTACTGGCTCCCCCGGCTCAGGGTGCGGACCGATCAAATGGAAAGCGCCCTCTTTCGACATGCCGTAGGGCCAGTAGGCTTTGTCGCGACCGATGTCTTCTTGCTTTGCCGGGAAGATCACCTGCAGGCCGACGATCTGATCCCGCACGTTGCACATAGGCACCAAAAATGCGCCGGTACGTGGCGCATAGCGAACCTTGAACCCAACGATCTGCTTTCGATCCAGATAGGCACTCTTGCCCTTTTCCGGCATGCGCTTGAACAATCCAGCCGCACGGTTGGCTGCTCGCCGCGCCGCGTTGGCGGATACCTCTGCGGCCTTACGCTTGGCGTCTTCCTGCCGAGCACGCATGACTTCGCGCTCTTCCGGACTCATGCGCCCGGCCTTCACCTTGATCTTTTGAGACTCGCCCGAACGCCAGTCACCGAAGCTACCGAAGATCAGCGTTTCGTTCTTCTCAGTGTGATGCTCGTGGACGACGTACCAGCCATTTTTCTCCTTGCCCTTGTCCTGAGCGGTCTTGCACCTGGTGAGCTTGCCAAAGATCAGCGGCTGTTCAGGCTCAAGGCCGTAGTCTGCGAATTGATTCAATACCTCATCGAGCATGCCGGGCCTCCCGCGCTTCGTCGATGGACTGGCAGATCACACACTGGGTACAACCCGGCAGAGCCAACCGACGCGGCTCCGGAATAGGTCCGTCGCAGCCTTCACAGAACAAAAATGAATGCGCCGCCAAGGCAGGCTTGGCGGCGTTCCGTGCAGCCAGCGCCTGATCTAGAAGCTCCTGCACCAAGTCGTTAGCAAAGTCAGCAATATCAGCCACGATCAACACCCCGCGTCGTCTGATTGACGTAGGTAGCGCGGTTGAACATCCCCAGCAGCCCTTGAATACCGCGAAACACTTGGAAGCGGATCTCGGCCAGCTCACCATCATCGACCTTGCCATCGCCAATGCTCTTGGCCCAGGTATCAGCCAGGTCCGCGACTTGCCGGAAATAGGCGGCAATGCCGGTGGTCAAAGTCTCGGGCATATCGTTGGTGTATGCCTCAGCCAGCTCCTGCCAGGCGGTGTCTCCTACCATGGCGTGCACCGCATCCAGAATGCGGCGGTCCTTGGTCAGCTCCAGGATCTCGCCAAACTCCTGAATATTCACCGTGTGGCTGGGGTGGGTGGGAGACAGCTTGTGCTGCAGCGTGGTGGCGTTTCTGCCGGTGGTGGCGGCAATTGCAGCGGCGCCGCCGGGATAGTCCCGAGCAGCATGGTAAAGCGCTAGATCGAGCGGCAGGATTTCCCGCTGCGCCCGTTCTACAGAACTCAGAGCGATTCGGCTCATGGCATTAATCCTTATAAGTTGCCAGTGCCGCGCGACATGCAGTGGTGATACATTTGCCGCGTGGCTTGAAAGGGCCCAAACGCCGGATAGATCTTCGGGATCGATACCGGCACCGTGCCGAGGCAAACGATCCATCGTTTACCTCTGGCGCAACAGCTGCCCCATCTGTGGTGGAAAAGGCAGCAACACCAAGGCCTCCGTGCCTTGGAAAGCGCGGTAAAGGTCGACGGTTCGCATGTGGTGTGCCCGCCTATCTTTATCGCGACCCGACAGCGCTGTGGTGGTGCGTGCCGGGAGGAATCTGGCGACCCTTGGGTCGCCTTTTTTCTAAGCTGCTTTTGATGTTTCCTGCTCTGGAGGGAAAACATCGTCAAGTGAGCAAGCGGCCCCCAACTGATTCAGCGCTGAGGTGATTGCCCTGCACTCACTGAGGCCTGGCATTCTGTGACCAGACTCGTAGTTACTTAGCCTTGTCTGGGTCCAACCAAGCAGCTCACCAAGATCCCTTTGTTTTATCTGCGCCTCCTTTCTGAGGCAGGCAATTCGGTTCATGAATCTGACTCCTTTTGACGTCGCACACTCTAAACACGATGCGTGATTATTTCAACACGATAAGTGAGAAAAAAACATTTCATTACGTGATAAAAATTCCGAATGGAAACTTTAGGCTCCCGCATCAAGCGGCTCAGAAAACAAAAACGCTTCAGCCAGAAACAATTGGCTGAAGAGTGCGGCTGGTCATCACAGTCCAGGATAGGCAACTACGAGAGCGATCTCAGAGAGCCAAATCTCGCGGATCTGACACTGCTTGCGCCTGCGCTCGGCGTGTCCGTCGCAGAACTGATAAGTGGCACTGGCTCTCAACAGCTTTTTTCGGCACTGACCAATCAAGCTCCACACACCTCGACCTTGGCACCAATAAAGGTAGGAAGCGTTGTTAGGCCAATTGGCCCTACGAAGGAAGGAGTGGTGCCCGTGGTTGGCACAGCAAAGCTAGGGATGGATGGATATTTTGAGGCGTTAGATTTCCCGGTTGGCCACGGTGATGGCTATCTCCACATCTATAGCGATGACCCTAACGCTTACGGCCTCAGAGTCATCGGCGACAGCATGCATCCACGAATCAAAAGCGGTGAATACGTTCTCATTGAGCCCAACAAAATGTTCATCACCGGAGACGAGGTGATGGTTCAGACCCAGGATGGCCGCTCAATGATTAAAGAGTTCATCTACCTACGAGACGGGGTGTATCGATTTGACAGTGTCAACCAGGACCATAGCCCCCTTCACCTCGATCAAGATGAGGTATCCAAGGTCCACCTAGTGGGCGGGATACTGAAATCATCACGGTTTGCGCACGAAAAATCCGAATAACCACACTTCGTGTTGACAAAATAAACACAATACGTGATATTTGCCTCACTCTTCCACCACAGAGCGAGGCAATACCATGCACACCACAGCAACCCTGCATGTCCATCCGACTGCTGATGAACCCTTCCGCATCCTCGAAGTTCGCCGCATCGCGCGTAATTGCGGCTGCACGTTCATCCCTAGTAAATCAAAGCCCCAAGCCCGTACCGCGCTTGCTCCGTTCGATCCGAACGACGGAGGCCGGGCAGCATGAAAAAGTTCAAACTCGACAATCGCACCCTGCAATTGCTCAACGCCCAGGTCAATCTGAGCGGCACCTTCAACCATGTACTCAGGTCGCCCCCAAAGCGCGAATCCTTGGCGTTTCGCCTAAAGGTTGAACGCAACACGTCGAACACCCTCTTCGTCATCGAGCCAGGCAGCGAGCGCCACACACTGACCTTGCCGAATGAAAAAAAGATGCACCTCAAGCTGGCAGACTTTATTGAAGAGATCATCAACGGTCCGCTCGACGCCACCAGCACAGCCGATCTGCAGAACACTACCCACGCAAGCCGCCAATATGCTCGGTTCGATATCGAGCACAAACAGCGCGTGTTCGAGCTGGTGCGTACCGGTGGCGTGGTGAGCCTCGACATGGGTTTTGAACTGCCCATCCATGTGGCGATCCATCGAACCCAAACACGCACTGGCATCACCACCATCATGAGCATCGGCGTTAAACGCCCACGCACTAAGTGCTTCACCGTGTGCGGTACCGATGCCGAGATCTACGAAAAGGTTGCCGAATCCATTAACCACCTGGCTGCCGTGGCGACTCCCGCCGCGCATGCAGCCTAAGGAGGATCCATGGATCGCACTCTCGCCCAAACCGCCAAACACCTGGGAATCACCCGCCCCAAGCTGATCAGCCTCATGCGAGAAAAGTCGCTGCTCAACTTGCAAAACCTTCCGGCTTATCCGAATCGGGATCGTGAGTATCTGGGAGTCAAAAACGGTAACTGGTATCACGAGAAGCTCGGCATGCAATACAGCCAGTCAACCCGGGTGAAGCAAGCCGGCATTCGTTGGCTCGCCGAGCAACTGGGACTAAACCTACCAGAAATCCCGGTAGACATCCGTGACGTGGCCTAGGGAGTACGCCCGCCAGATCGTCGCCATGCACACACGCGAGGAGCGCAATGCTGCGCTCCTTGAAGTGCCTGAGCATCTGCGGGAGTTAACCAAACGTCACTGCCTGAACGCCTGGAATCATCCATCACGACTTAAAAGCAAGGAGGCCGAGCAACCCCATGAATAACGCCAACCAAACACCACTACGACTACTTCCTGCACCAGATAGCTCCACCGTCGAGATGCTGCACCACCTCTTCGGCGACGTGCTCATCCCTCTCGAAAAGCTGCGCGTGCACTACTTCAAGAACCTCAACGAAAAGACCTTCACGGAGGCGATCAACAGCGGGCGGATTCAACTCCCGGTGACCACTATCGACGAAAGCGTTAAGGCATTGAGGTATGCCCATATCAGGCACGTTGCCGCGTTGATCGACATCAGCGCCTACAAGGCAGACGAAGACATGCCGCGACCGTCAACCGATAAAACGGAGGCGTGACATGTCACTTCTCAACAAATGCAGGCATTGCCGAACGTCCCTATCGGCCGAGGAAACACCCGACCGCCTTTGCGGTGAGTGCTGCTTTTTTGCAGTCGATTACCGGCGTTACGACGCATTGCGCGATGAAGGCCACATGCAGTACCAGGCCAAGCTGATGTGCGGACTGGCGGACCCACCCGATCCAGACGACGAATAACAACCACCTAACGGCTGCCACCACCAGCCAAGCGAAAATACTAGGAGCACACCACATGACCGCAATTCAAATCTGCGCACTGATCGTTCTGATCATACTTTTCGGCCTTACTTATTGGGCTGGTTATCGCGGCGGCCTTATCGATGGCCGCCTCGACGGAATCGACGAAGGCAAAGACATTCAGCAGTCTGATCACTCGGAGGCGATCCAAAACCTGGAGCTCTCGCTGGACCAGGCACGCGTTCAGCACAAGCAACTTTACTCCCACTACGAGCGTGCAGTAGCCGCCTCGAAACTGGGAGAACCAGCACGCCTAATACTGCTGGAAATTGCGGAAAAACTGAGAATCGCGGCCGAGACATTCAGCGCATTCCGTACAGGTAAGAAACTCGAACGCGACACCCTTGCACTACGCGACCAGGCACTGGCCATGGCAGGTCTCCTGGAGCCAGAAGCCCAGGAGCACGCAGCATGAATCACCTTATCCCAATGTTGCGCCTACCCCCTCGATCCGACCATTTGGGATTGCCTGTTCGGCATCGAACCTACGGCCGAAACAATCCGTCCATGGTCCGCCACCGAAGCACGGCTCACGTTTCACCAGCGCCTGATAGACCAACTCGCTATCGAACACCGGAGGAACGCGGCATGAAGATGGACCTGCATACCACCCGAACATCGACCGCTTTGCTCCGCACTGCCAACGGTGTCGACACGCTAGAAACAAACAGTCTCTGCTGCACAGCAGCAGGCATTATTGCCTTTCTCAGCGCCACTGCCGAGGCACTTATACCCCACGAAAAGCTGCGCGAGGCAACCACACCTGATGCAACGCTAATCGCTCAGAATAGCCCGCCCGCGCAGCCTGTTGTGGGGTATGCGCAGCTCTGCGAGTCAAAACGCTGGGTAAAGATATCGATGAATGAAAGCCAGGAGGTGGCATGAACACGCTATTTTTACTCATGGCGCAATACAACGGCAGAGCGATCATTCCCCTCAGCCAAGTTTGTGGTGACTACATGGGGTTGACCGTTGAGAAGCTAAAAAGCAAATGCCTTTCAGGGGAGATCGATCTTCCCATTGTAAGATTAGGTGCCGTCAGCCAAAAGGCAGCTCTCGGAGTTCATTTAGCAGATTTAGCTGATTACATAGATAAACAACGAGCGAAAGCGTCTGCAGAACACGAAAAATTAATGGGTAGAAAAACGATTGTACCAAGTTGACGACATGGGGGAGAGCATCTCTCCCCCATGAAAACCAATCAAGCAATCCCGCGACTAGCTAACCAGCTTTTCACTTTACCATGATCATCTCGAGCCCAATCAACGTAAGATGCAATGTCATATCTAGCCGACTTCATTAAACTCGTAGATGAATGAAGCATTTCTTCGAAAACATCGTCATCAGCCATATGCACGTCAACATTTATTAACTTCGAAACGGATTCGACAATGGTTAATCTGGCTCGGCTAACAGCAGCAGCGACATCCTCTGCATTTAGATTTGCCCCGGCCCCAGCCAATCCAAACGCGTCTACGGCTTTATTGGGAATATGTTTGCACCAGAAACCAAAAGACATCATATCGCAAGCATCACCTTCCCGCTGAACCACGTTGTAGCCGAAAAGCTGTAGCATTTTTGACTTATGGGCAGGTGGCCGCCCCGCTAATGCGCTCAAGACCCACTTACCGATTCCAGCGCTCACCAGATTATTATAAGAAGGGGCGTCAACTTTATTGACGTCTATACGTCGTTCAACGAGCACTTCCTTTCCAAATATCTCAAGCTCGTTACATTTATTATAAACAGCCTCATCCAAATCAAAAATCTGTTCTAAAGCCTCAACAAATTTTCTAAATGCCCCCTCATGAACCATATCTTGATTTGTTCGGGTGGTGACAAAAAATAGCCAATCTTCAGTTCGATTATCTGCTTGGTGCCTTAGCAGCTTAAAAAGGGCATCATAGTAATTGCTTTGCTTTTCCTGCGGTGGCGACTCAAGCATACTACGACACAAATCGATGTTTATAACATCATAACTAGAAGCTCGCTTAATGATATGTTCCTGTGCAATTGATTTATCTACACACAAACGTTCCAATTGATCTTCATAAACGTCAGACGACGGATCTATGTATTGCAATCCATGAAGCTCATTGATGGAAATCAATTGATCCATGGTAGCTTCTTTATCACCCGCGGTAATCTCATTCAAACCAATAAATTTCAGCCGAACTTCTTTAGCAGCACAAACAGTATAAAGCGAACGCACATCGAGTAAATCTGACCCAGGAAGACTTAAGTATTGAAGCGACCTACCCTTCTCCTTCAACCGAAGGTGATCAATCAAATTTGCTGCGGCAGTATTCCATTGTTTATTTCGAATATATTGCTTTCTAGGTTTATGCCAGGGCCAAAATTTTGTCTTGAGGGAAACCGAGCCATGGGCAACATCATCATAACCAAGACCTACATCCAAATCGTCTCCGCTATCCATGCTCATCATTTCTTGATATCCATAAGGAAAATTTTACCAATAGCACCTATGAGACGCTCGACCTCGACAGGACTCAAACTAGATAAAAGCCCGTAAGACTCTAGGATCTCAGCAACTGCTACAAGTTTATTTTCATGTAGCCCCAAGCGTGCCTTTTCAGTGGAGGTAGCACCTCGAGTGCTCGAAAGAACCGTCTCTCTATTAATAGAGATCGTTCCAGGTTCATCCAAGAGCGAAGGCTGATCGCCTTTCAAAGCAGAATAGAAGCGCACGGATCGGTTTTCAGTAAAATCAACCACCACTGAGTTAATATTTGATTTAACTTGCTCTATCTTTAACTTGTTTTGCAAAGTAGCAGTATCTTTGCTCAGCGCCTTGTGCTTGCTCATAAATTGGCGCAGAGCGTTATGCATCCACCGTTTCAGATATTGAAAGTGCGGATGTGCAATATTAAACGATTCCCTATCGATATTTAGTGCCGAGTCCAGTCCTTTGATTGCAAACACCTCACCAGACAATTGCCTCAATCGAGTTTGCTCTGAAATCTGGTAATCCAAAAAAGCGGAATCAAACAATGTACCATTAGCACCATTGATTCGAATCAAGCAGCCATTATGCTCAAGAGGAACCACCTTACTGTTCCAGAGCATATAATATTCAAACTCAAGCTCACCACCTCGATATGTTTCAGGCACGCTACTTAACGAAGGGCTAGCTCTACCAACGAACATTAATTGCCCTCTGGCCCTATCAGCTTCGCCTGCGATGGATATTGGCCGGCGCAGTTCAACCCCATCAATAGTAACCGAGAACGGAAGTTTACTTTCTTCATGCCTAGCCATTAATCCGAGCTTAGACTCTAGCGTCTCTTCACCTTGAAGTTCGACTTTCTCCGCGGCACTACCTCTACCCCCATTGCTTATCAAGTAAATCTCCACATTATCGGAGGCAGATACTTCATAGGGGTGTTTTTCGATATACTGAATAGGCACTGACAAACTGATTGACCATATCATTCTTAGATATGAATCAAGGGAGTTTAATAACTTAACATTTCCACGCTTCGAGTCCGCGACAAGCGAGCTCACCTGCGTAACTAATTTTCGAAATTTATCTACAGGTTCATCTGAAGGGAGCCACGGCAACTTTGACGTAGTGATCAAGACGTCTGGATTGTTTGGATCAATCTCACCAATATGAAAATCTGGCTCTCTAGGGAGATCCTTAAGCTCGTCCTCTAAATCAAACTCAACCTCTTCAACATCCCCACCTACAGCTTCCCGCTCAAACTGAATTGCATTCCACAATAGCTTCGACTGCAAGCTTTCTTGTACAAATGGCCGAACATTCAATAGTGTAATTTCTGTACCCGACGAGTCCAGATCTTCAGCAGGGACATATGTTATCTCTGCCTTCCCTGTAACATAATTATCTTCATCCGTCTCAGCTACAATATCGGCCTGCGGGCGTAACAAAATATCGCAGACCAGACGCTTATTATCCCCTTTAACCTTCGAGACGATAACAATATGATGAGTAATCTGTGAAACCGAAAAAAGCCCAATACCAAGCTTCCCGATCAATCGGCGCTTCATGGGACTGAGATTTCTATCCAGTTCACTAGTTACGTCATGATATTTGCCATCCTTGCTGCGCTTTAAACTGCCGCCGATATTGCAAATAATATGAGCTAGTGTATTTTCATCCAATCCATGCCCATTATCTCTAACAACGATTTTCGAGAAGCGAGGCGCATCGGTAAAAACCCGCACCTCAGTAGCATCGGCGTCATAGGAGTTTGCTATTAATTCACGAAGCGCCGAAGCTGGCTCCCTGTAGATCCCATCCGTTATTCGTGCAAATACACGCTGGTTGGTTTTCAACGTCGCCTGCACAGGAGCATCATAAAACTTCGACGCGGCTAACTGACGGCGCAATATTATTTCTTCATCAGAGAGTCCAACTTCACTGCTAATGTCATCCATAACCAGCTCACCTTATATAACTTGTGCCATTATCGATTCTGCTATCCTCTCCGCGACCGGAGGCGGCACAGCATTCGAAACTTGCTTGACCTGCTGACTCATATTCCCTTCAAGTACATATTTAAAAGGAAATCCTTGTAACTGCAAAGCTTCGTAGATACTCAAACGTCGCTTACCATTCGGATGAACATGTATTTCACGATTTCCATATGCTACCGTCCTACTCGGCTTCATCCAATCCAATTGAATAAATGAACGGCCACCGACAGGCATCACTCCCGTTTCAAAGCGCTTTGATTTTGGTCGGGAGGTCCAATGATTTTGATGAAATGGAATCGATTCTGCGACTAAATTGCTCGATAGATAAACGGGATCGGGCAAATCGCTAATGACATCACCGACGACCTTCTCTTTCAAAGGCGACGGCGCTGGAAATACAAACTCACCGACACCAGAGCTCTTACACACACCAACTATAAACAAACGTCGACGGGCTTGGGCAACCTGATAATTGCTGGCGTTCAGCTCTCGCTCATAAATATTAAAGTTTTGCGAAAGTTCTTTTCGCAACCCTTCTAGGAAACTTTTATTCTTCTGAGCCCGGATTTCTGGTACGTTCTCAAACACGAAAAACTTCAAACCAAATTTATGATAAAAAGAATTCACGATAGCTGCATACTTGAGCGCTAATTGATTTCGTGGATCTTCTGCGTGACGCCCTGTGTTGCCGCGAGAAAACCCCTGGCAAGGAGGTCCGCCAATGATTCCAGCAATTTCTGGATTTTCACCACACGTCTCAACGATAGAATCACACAACTGCTCTACAGTTGTGTCCAAGAGATCAACAACGCGCCCTAAATCCCCTGGATGATTTCTGTTGTATGTTTTTATTGCCGCGGCGTCATAATCTGCGGCGTAGCAAACTTCAAAACCAGCATTGGTAAACCCGAGATCAAGCCCACCCGCACCGCAAAATAAACTAACAACTTTATGTGAATCAGATGAGAGGCCGTTGCCTTCAGTCTTATTTTTTACTATAGCCATATTAGCGACTGAAGCTTCCATTAAAAAAACCTGCTCAAAAATTACAGCCTTATACCACATTCAACAGAGGCGCTCAATCCACTATATTGAGACCCATGCACCTAAAATCATGATTGAATTGTTGCTTTAAGCCACACCCAACCTTTGTAAATATCTCCCCGGCCGCGCAAATGCGTGTACCTCCGGAGCGAGTTCCAATCTCTGTGCCCCGACACGCTCGACACCCTCGGAATATCCCAATCCATCTCGAACAGCCGACTCACCCCTTCATGCCGCAGGTCATGAAAATGCAGGTCTTCAATCCCCAGCATCGGGCAGGCACGCGTAAAGGACGCCGACACCGACCTGGCGTTGTAGGGAAAGATTTCCTTCTCCGTTTTGGGCATGGACTGCAGAATTGCCCAGGCCTCATCCGGCAGATGGCACCACACGTTGTTGCCGATCTTCTGCCCGGGGTTTTTCATGTCCCGCACCAGGACGGCCTGCCGTGCGCAATCAAGATCATCCCAGCGAATCCGCGTGATCTCCTCCTGCCGACGCGTCGAGAAGACCGCGAAGGCGATCATCTTTGGCATGTTGATCTGGCTCTTTCGACGCGCCTGCATCTCGAAAAAGTGCTTCATCAGCTTGTCCAACTCATCCAGCGTTGGCCGACGGTTGCGCTCTTTGCTCTTACTGACCATGCCCAGTTTGCGCAACACCCTGCGTGCGTCGGACATGGCCAGCGGGTCGACTTCATAACCCCAGGCCGGCCGCGCCACGGACAGCACCGCGCCCAGGTGCGAAAGATCGTTGCCCACCGTCTGCGCCTGGACGCCACCGCCCTCCTTGCTCATCCGCCATTGCGCGAACTCCACCAGCTTCTGACTACTCAGTGCCGCGTCATCGAGCTCACCCAACCAGGTCTCCTTGATCGCATTCAGCGTGGCGCTCTTGGTCTTACCCAGCGGCCGGATCTTCTCGTACTCCTCCAGGTACTGCTCGATCATCTTCTTGATCGTCACCCCTTTGCGGTTTGCGCGCTCGATGGCACCCGGTTCGGCCAGCTCCGTCTCGCGACGCTTGATCCAGGCTTGGGCGACCTGCTTGCGGTCGAAGGTTTGGCTTTCCTGATAAACTGTCTTCCCGTCCCGATTGATCCGTATCTGAGCCGTGTAGGCCGTCGAGTTGTCCTTGCGCTTACGTGATGTGATCGTGCCCATTTCCAGTTGCTACATTGCCGAGTCAGCTTGCTACATTGTAGCAACCGACTTCGAAAAACAAGGAAAAATGGGTAAAAACCGCTGTATAAAAGACCAGTACCAATGAATTTCGAAAAACCTGAATCGCCCGTAATCACTAGCCCTACCCGTACTGAGCCCTCCCGCCGCTTCAGCGTGGCCCCGATGATGGATTGGACAGATCGCCACTGCCGTTTTTTCCTGCGCCTACTCTCCAAGCACGCGCTCCTCTACACAGAAATGGTCACCACCGGCGCGCTGCTCAACGGCGATCACGACCGCTTCCTGCGTCACAACGAGGCCGAACACCCACTCGCCCTGCAACTCGGCGGCAGTGTCCCGCTGGACCTGGCGATGTGCGCGCGCATGGCGCAGGAGCACGGTTACGACGAGGTGAATCTGAATGTCGGCTGCCCGAGTGATCGGGTGCAGAACAATATGATCGGTGCGTGCCTGATGGGGCATCCGCAGTTGGTGGCTGATTGTGTGAAGGCGATGCGTGATGCGGTGTCGATTCCGGTGACGGTGAAGCATCGGATCGGGATTAATGGGCGGGACAGTTACGAGGAGTTGTGTGATTTCGTCGGCACGGTTCGGGATGCCGGGTGCACGAGTTTTACGGTGCATGCGCGGATTGCGATTCTGGAGGGGTTGTCGCCGAAGGAGAACCGCGACATTCCGCCCCTGCGCTATGACGTGGCGGCGCAGTTGAAGACGGATTTTCCGGAGCTGGAGATTATTCTCAACGGCGGGATCAAGACGCTTGAAGCCTGTCATGAGCATTTGCAGACGTTCGACGGCGTGATGTTGGGTCGTGAGGCCTATCACAACCCTTATGTGATGGCTGAGGTGGATCAGCAACTGTTCGGCAGCACGGCGCCGGTGATCAGCCGCGCGGAGGCGCTGGCGCAGTTGCGGCCTTATATAGCGGCGCATATTGATGCGGGCGGCTCGATGCACCACATCACTCGGCATGTGCTGGGGCTGGGTACCGGGTTTCCGGGGGCGCGGAAGTTTCGGCAGTTGTTGTCGGTGGATATTCACAAGGCTAAAGAGCCTTTGGTGTTGCTGGATCAGGCGGCGGAGTTGCTTGAGGGGCGTTAACGGTCGCTTGGGTTGAACCTGTGGTCTGATTTGGCATCGTATTTATCGATACCGCGCCCCGCCTTTCAAACAGCTGTTTTCCGGTTGTTGCCGCTGAGGCCCTCGATACGTACACACACCCTTGAGTGGCTGACAGCGCTCGGGTAATGTCATTAGACCCATAGGACAGAGCACGCCCATGACTTCCAAGCTGGAACAACTCAAACAAATGACCACCGTGGTTGCCGACACCGGCGACTTCGAAGCTATCGCTCGCGTTAAACCCGTGGACGCTACCACCAACCCTTCCCTGCTGCTCAAAGCGGCGGCCATTCCCGGTTATGCCGAGTTGCTGAACGCATGCGTCAGCGACTGCAAAGGCGATGTGGGCCTGGCCAGTGACCGTTTTGGCGTTGCGGTAGGGCAAGAAATTCTGAAAGTGATCCCTGGCCGTATTTCCACCGAAGTGGATGCGCGCCTGTCGTTCGACACTGACGCCGTATTGAAGCGTGCGCACCGTCTGATCGAGCTGTACGACAAGGCCGGCATTGGCCGCGACCGCGTGCTGATCAAGATCGCTTCCACCTGGGAAGGCATCCGCGCTGCCGAAATTCTGGAAAAAGAAGGCATTCAGTGCAACCTGACACTGCTGTTCTCCTTCGCTCAAGCTGCGGCTTGTGCTGACGCAGGCGTATTCCTGATTTCGCCGTTCGTGGGCCGCATCTACGACTGGTACAAGAAAGCCAACGGCAACGACTACACCGGCGCGGATGATCCGGGCGTGCAGTCGGTGACGCGCATCTACAACTACTACAAAGCCAATGACTACAAGACTGTGGTCATGGGCGCGAGCTTCCGCAATCTGAATCAGATCGAGCAACTGGCGGGTTGTGACCGCCTGACCATCAGCCCGGATCTGATCGATAAGCTGGCGGCGGATACTGGAAAGCTGGAGCGAAAATTGGCGCCGGGTCATGCCGGTGAAGCTCGTTTGAGCCTGAATGAAGCGCAGTTCCGTTGGTTGTCCAACGAGGACGCGATGGCGACCGAGAAACTGGCTGAAGGTATTCGTCAGTTCGCTCGCGACCAGGAAAAGCTTGAGGCGTTGCTGCAAGCCAAGCTCTGATCTAGTTCAAGGCAATGCAAAAAGGGCGAACCTTAATGGGTTCGCCCTTTTTTATGCGTGGGTGGCGGGGACTGAGTTGGCTTCGCACTGGGTGATTTGGCGGCCGTTAGGACGCCATCGCGAGCAAGCTCAGCTCCTACGAGGGATTTGTGTTGAATCAGTGTGGGAGCCGGGCTTGCCCGCGATGGGGCCAGACCGATCCACACTCATTAGAAGATCAATGACGCTCGAGGGCGTTCACCAGATCATGAAACGCTTCACGATTGGAATCGTTGAGGCCCATGAGGATCTTGTGCGCTTCGAGCACTTTGATCCGCACCACTTCTTCGGACTGATCCTGGTCTGGCAGGTCGGTCAGGCACTCAGGGCACGGGATCGGGCGGTCAACGATGTTGAACACTTGCTCGAAGCCCATGGACTGCAGCAAACGGGTGATGTCTTCGTGGGTGGTGACGACGGTCGGCAGCAAGCCGACCTTTTGCCGCGACAGTATTGACAGCTTGGCCAAAAGGCCAAGGGTGGTGCTGTCGATGCTGCGGGTTTCGGTCAGGTCGATCACGATCGCATTGAAGTTCAACGCCGTGAAGATCCGCTCAATAGTCGCATCCAACGCCGAACACAGGGTCAGGCGAACTTCACCGACGAACTTCAGGACGAAGGTGCCATCCTGCTCGGCGAACTGGATTCTACCGGTACTCATTAAAGATTCCTGCTCAACACCAACAAGGCGATATCATCCGGCATCTCCCCTAGCGTGGCCAATCCAAAAACCTGCCGCAGACCATCCAGGCTGCCGCCCGCTGCCTTGACCCGTTGGGGCAAAGCCGCTTCTTTCTCTTTGAGTGTAGGTTCTGGCAAAAGGTCCAGAATGCCATCGGACATCAGCGTCAGGCTGAACGTCGGCGGCAGCTCCAGTACGTGATCTTCGTAGGTGGCTTCATTGAAGAGGCCCACCGGCAGACCACGCCCTTCCAGATAACGAACACTGTCTGGCGTGTACAACACAGGCAACGGCAAATGACCACCGATGCTATAGGTCAACAAACCTGTCTCCTCGTCGATGACTCCACCGACCATTGTGACGTGTTTACCCAGCTTACAACTGATCAGGCCTCGGTTGATATGACCAAGGACCTCTGAAGGCTTGAATTCCGGCAATGTACCGCTGCGCTTGGATTCGAACAGCAAGCGCGTGGTCATGAACTTCAGCAACACGGTAACGAAGGCTGAAGAGGCGCCATGACCGGAAACGTCCGCCAGGTAGAAGGCTACCCGACGCTCATCGACCCGAAAGTAGTCAACGAAATCACCCGACAGGTACAGCGACGGGATGATCTGGTGAGCAAACTGGAACTCGTCGATGGTCCAGGGGCTGACCGGCAGCATGTTCATCTGCACCTGGCGACCGGCGTTCTGGTCTTCCTGGAGCAGGTTCAGGCTGGCGGCGAGCTCGCGGTTGGCCTTTTCCAGCTTCTCGCGGTAGCGCTGGTTTTCCAGCAGCAGGCGCGCACGATCCAGGGCCCGGCGCACAGAGTGCTCGAGCACAGCCAGATCTTCGAGAGGCTTGATCAGGTAGTCCGCCGCGCCCAGGCGCAGGGCCTCGACCGCGTCGTTCATCACGCCGGCGCCCGAAACCACAATCACCGGGGTTTGTGGCGACAGCTCGGTGACCTGGCGAATGAGTTCGAGTCCGCCCATCTGCGGCATGCGCAGATCGCAGATGACCAAGTCGGGCTTGTCTTGCTCGAATACCTGAAGACCTTGCTGGCCATTGCTGGCCTGCAAGACGCTGAAACCACTGTCTTCCAAATAGGCGGCGAGGCTCGCGCGCACTACTTCGTCATCATCGATTATCAGCAGCGTGGCACTGGTTTTTGGCATGTGGGCAAACGGCGCCAGAATTAGGTTGGCGTAGCAGGCAGGGGCTTTGTCCCGGCTCTCACTACTGGATTCGCTTTCTAGCCTCTCTACTGCACTGTTTTCGAGCGTTTGCCCTACACACAGGTACACCAGAGGTGCCCTTCTAAGGCGCAGACGGTACTCCCATCCGCGGGGCGTTTCAAGCTCACGCCGATGGTCGCTTGACGTCTTTCCATTTCAAATCACCGGGAGTTATAAGAACAGGCAAAACCGTAACGTAATGGAAGGTTAAAACCCATGAGTCAAACCGGCCCCGGAAGCCAAACGAAAGAAGGCGGCCAACCGGCCGCCTTCATCGTTTTACTGGTCGAGATCAAAAATCATCTTCGACCTGGCCGTCTTTGACTTTGAATTCGCGGTTCTGCAAGTACGCATTGCGGATGAAGATGTACTTGTCGCCGGTGATCAGCTTCTCGCTCGACAGCAGATTGGCGCGGGTGTCGATGATGTTCAGGCCGAAGATCGAGTTACGCACGGGCACGTCGTTGATGTACGGGTACGGGCCGGTGTAGCCGTCGACATACTTGGAAGGCGCGTCACGCAGCGTGCTTGGCCCCAACAACGGCAACATCACGTAAGGACCGCTGCCTACACCCCAGTAGCCGAGGGTCTGACCGAAGTCTTCGTCATTGCGTTGCAGGCCCATCTTGGTGCCCACATCGAAGAAGCCCAGCAGGCCGAAAGTGGTGTTGAAGATCAAACGTGCGGTGTCGACGCCAGCAGCGGCCGGTTTGGCCTGCAAGATATCGTTGGCAAGGTTGGTGACATCGCCGACGTTGCGGAACATGTTGTGGATGCCGTCTTCAAGGAACTGCGGCGTCACGAACTGATAGCCCTGGGCCAAAGGCTTCAGCGCATAGGTGTCGAGCACATCGTTGAACTTGTAGATCGGGCGGTTGATGCTTTCCCAAGGGTCGTCTTCCGAGGCTGCCTGGGCAACGAACGGAACCAGCAATACGCTGGTAAACACACAAAACTGAGCTAGATGATTGCTCCAGCGCATAGAAAAACTCCTTGGATTGTACTGGCGCGGGCGCTTGGCCCAAGCGTTAAGCGGGCTAGTATAAGACGGAAAAGCCGCTTTAGGCAGCACCGTGCAAGGCAGCCTGCGGATCATTCGTGATCGATTCACATCAGTGTCACTCAACTGTCACCGTTGCACCCTAGCCTCGAGGCTATTTCAGGGACGTTGATATGCCGCACGCCGAAACCTTGCCCCACATTGCGCCCAGTCTGACCGCAGTACTGTTCGGCCTCAGTGGTTGCCTGGTGGATTTCGGTGCCCGCACCCGCACGCAGGACAGCCACTCTGCCGTGCATACCGAGGCCACGCCCGGTGCATTGGATAGCTTGCGCAGCTTGCAACATCAGCAGATTCCCTGCGCCTGGCTCGATGAACTCCCCCCTGCCCTCAGCCATTCCCTGGCCGCTGCATTGCCTTCATGGATCAAACCCTCGCAACACCTCGAAACAAACAATCCATGGCCGGCACCGCACGCCTGCTGGCAAGCCTTGATGACGTTGAATGTTCAACGACTGGAGGGTTGCGTGCTGGTCAGCGGCGAACCGCGATTGCTGCAAGCGGGGCTCAATGCCGGATTGTGGACAATCGGGCTGGCGTCCTGCGGCTCACTCTGCGGCCTGGCGCCCAACGAATGGCAGGCGCTGACTCAGCAGGAGCGGGAATTCAAACGCGGCAAGGCAACGGTGCAACTGTTCGGTCTGGGTGTGCATTCGGTGATCGATCACCTCGGTGAACTCGACACCTGCCTGGCCGACATCAGCCTGCGCCGGCTCAAGGGCGAAAAGCCCTGATCGAGATCATGCAGGTTGCCCGCGAGTGGATTAATCTAAAGGTCAAGCCATAGACCTTTGGCGTGCTGCTGCGGTCTATGCCAGTGCCTATCGATAAAAGGAAGAACGCCATGCCTGCCCGCGAACTGCAACAACAACTCAATACTCTGCGCGAGCAATTGGAACAGAATCCACCGCTGACCGAAACCGAGCGCGAAGACCTGCACGCGCTGATGCAACAGATCGAACTGGAACTTGAGCTTGAAACCAAAACCCAGGACTCCAGCCTCTCCGACAATGTGAACCTGGCCGTCGAGCGCTTCGAAATCGAACACCCAACCCTGGCCGGCACCTTGCGCAACATCGTGCAAGCGCTGGCCAATATGGGGATCTGAACCCGCCGAATACCAAAAAGCCCCGCTAGTGATAGCGGGGCTTTTTCATATCCGGGATTTGCAATGCAATCCCTTGTGGGAGCGAGCCTGCTCGCGAATGCGGGGTGTCAGTCACCATTGATGTGAATGTGCTGACCTCTTCGCGAGCAGGCTCGCTCCCACAGTGGTTCTTTATTGGCGGACCAGCCGGTGGTTCGGTAGCTGCACCTCTTCGGTACTGCGATACGGGTTGATGTCCAACCCACCGCGCCGCACATACCGCGCATACACCGTCAATTTCTCCGGTTTCAACAACCGTTGCAGGTCGAGGAAGATCCGCTCCACGCACTGTTCGTGGAAGTCGGAGTGCTGACGGAAGCTCACGATGTATTCCAGCAAACTCGCGTGATCCAGCGCCGCGCCACGGTATTCCACCGCCACGCTACCCCAGTCCGGCTGACTGGTGACCGGGCAGTTGGATTTGAGCAAATGACTGTGCACGCTCTCCTCCACGATGCGCGATTCATCACAACGCAGCAGTTCCGGACGCGGATGCTCATAATTGCTGACGCTGATGTCCAGATCATCAATGCACACGCCCGGCAACGCCACGACGCCTTCGGCCTCGACGTCCTTCAGGCTGCGAATCCGCACGCCAACCGATTTACCGGCAGCGGCCGACAGGTCTTTCGCCAACGTCGCTTCGAGGCTCGCGGTGTCGGCAAACGGTGTCTGGTTCAGGGAGTTCAAGTACAGCTTGAACGACTTCGATTCGATGATATTCGGCGAATCCGCCGGGATAGTGAACTCGCCAATCGCCACCACTGGCTTGCCGGACGGCAACAGCCACGACAGCTCGAAGCAATTCCAGAAATCCACGCCCTTGTATGGCAGGGTTTCAGCCGTCAGGCCCAGCTCGGCCCATTTCGCGGTGCGCGGGATCGGGAACAGCAACGACGGCGTGTAGGTGGCGATGTATTCGCTGGATTTGCCCAGCGGCGAGTGTTCGGCTGCGGGATGCATGGCGGAAACCTGACTGAATAATCAGCGGATTCTACCAGCCTTTGCTCCCGCCTTTGAGTGCTTACTGACTGACAGTCAACTTGCCGACCATGCCGGCCTGGTAATGACCGGGGATATTGCAGGCAAATTCCAGGTTGGTGGCCTTGGTGAAGGTCCAGGTCAGCTCGGCGGTTTTGCCCGGCTCGACGAGCACGCTATTGGGGTCGTCGTGTTTCATTGCATGCTCCATACCGGCCATGGCGCCGTGGTCCATATCCTTCATGCCTGTAGGCGTGAGCATGCCGCTCTGCTGCATCTTCATCATTTCCTGCTGATGCTTGGCATGCATTGCCGCGTCACCGAGGTTGAATTCGTGCAACAACTGCCCTTTATTCACCAACACAAAACGAACCGTCTCACCGGCCTTGATATCAATCGCTTTCGGTGTGAACGACATGTCGCCCATGACGACTTCAACGCTGCGAGTCGCCTTTGCCGCCGGGGCAGGCTGTCCGAAGTCGTAGGTATGCGCCGGGGCAGCCCAGGCCGGCGAGCTCAGCGCCAGCAAACACGCGACGCGCACCAGTGATTTGCGCAAAAACATAGTCGTACTCCAACAAGATAAGGTTCAGCCTGTGGAAAACTCTAAACTGCTGCGACTGCCCGCAACCTGACAGCCAGATTACAACTTTGTCAGGTTGACCTGTATTAACGCTGCCCACGGTATAAAGCGTTCGTTCCATTTGCCCCGAGTCGCCCATGAAACTGCTGATCGTCGAAGACCAACCGAAAACTGGCCATTACTTGCGCCAGGGCCTGACCGAGGCCGGCTTCAATACTGAACTGGTGGCGGACGGCAGCACCGGCCAGCAACTGGCACTGACCGGCGATTACGCCCTGTTGATTCTCGATGTGATGCTGCCCGGTCGCGATGGCTGGCAGATTTTGCAAGCGGTGCGCGGTGCCGGCCTCGACACGCCGGTACTGTTTCTGACAGCGCGAGACGCAGTGGAGGACAGGGTCCACGGCCTCGAACTGGGCGCCGACGACTACCTGGTAAAGCCTTTCGCCTTCTCCGAACTGTTGGCCCGGGTCCGCAGCCTGTTGCGCCGTGGTAACGCCACACCTCAGGAAACCAGCCTGCAACTGGCGGACTTGCGTCTGGACCTGATCCGCCGCCGGGTCGAACGCAGCGGTCAGCGCATCGACCTGACAGCCAAGGAATTCGCCCTGCTGGAAATGCTCCTGCGCAGGCAAGGCGAAGTCCTACCCAAGTCGTTGATCGCTTCCCAGGTCTGGGACATGAACTTCGACAGCGACACCAACGTCATCGAAGTGGCGATCCGTCGTTTGCGCCTGAAGATCGACGATGAATTCCCGAACAAGTTGATTCACACCGTGCGTGGCATGGGTTACGTCCTTGAAGAGCGCCCCGCCTGATGCGTCGACTTTCGTTAAGCAGCCGCCTGGCGCTGCTGTTTGCGGCGTGCACCGCCGTGGTGTCGCTGTTTGCCGGGGTGTTGTTCAGCCGGGCCAGTGAAGCGCATTTCATTGAACTCGATCAGCAGTTGCTGGACGGCAAGTTGATTGGTTTGCGTCGGGCACTTCATGACATTCAGTCGAGTGAAAGCGAAATCAAACTGGCCGATGAATTGAGCCGACAGGCTGATCTGTCGCTGCGGATCACCGGCAGCGATGGCAAGCGCTGGTATGACAGTTCAACGCGCCTGCCCCAGGAGCTGCCTACCCAGGCGGGTTTGTCCACGGTGAGCGACGACGGCGCCGACTACCGCGTCCTCAACGCTCCGTTGTACCTCGACAAACCCGACTCGCCGCAGTTGACCTTGCTGCTGGACATCACCCATCACCAGCACTTTCTGCAACGCATGCAGCACCTGATCTGGCTGACAGTCGGTTTATCAGCACTGGCTACTGCCCTGCTCGGTGCCTGGGTCGCGCGCAGTGGGTTGCGTCCGTTGCGGCGCATGAGTGCGGTTGCCAGCGGCGTTTCAGCGCAATCGCTCAATGCACGCCTGCCCGAAGAAAACATGCCGCCAGAACTCGCGGAAATGGCCCACAACTTCAACGCCATGCTCGGACGCCTCGACGACTCTTTTCAGCGGCTCTCGGCCTTCTCCGCCGACATCGCCCATGAATTGCGCACACCGTTGTCGAACTTGCTGACCCACACCCAGGTCACCCTCACCCGCCCACGCCCCATCGAGGATTACCGCGAAGCACTGCACAGCAATCTCGAAGAACTGCAATGGATGGCGCAACTGGTCAACGACATGTTGTACCTGGCCAAGGCTGACCACGGGTTGTTGATGCCCAAGCGCGAACCGCTGGAGCTGGCGGAAGAAGCAGATCTGCTGCTGGAGTTTTTTGCACCGTTGGCGGAGGACGCTCAGGTCAGGTTGAGTCGTGAAGGCAGTGCGCACATGGAGGGCGATCGCAGCATGTTGCGACGGGCGCTTTCCAATTTGCTGGACAATGCGTTGCGGTTTACGCCGGTCGAAGGCGAAGTTCGGGTGCGGATTGTTGATCAGCCCAAGGGGTTGAGCCTGACGGTCGAGAACAGCGGCGACGGAATTGACGGGGCGTTGCTGCCACGTTTATTTGATCGCTTCTACCGGGCTGACCCGGCACGCCAGGAAGGCAGTAGTGAACATGCGGGGCTGGGAATGGCGATCACTCAATCGATCATCCGCGCCCATGGCGGGCAGATTCGTTGCGAATCGGATAACGGGTGGACGCGGTTTGTGATTGAGTTGCCGAAGGGAGATTGAGGCCAGCAGGTCTGGCCCCTTCGCGAGCAGGCTCGCTCCCACATCAGATCTGAGTCGTTCACAAATGTGTGATTCAACTCGGTCACTTGTGGGAGCGAGCCTGCTCGCGAAGGCGGTGTAACGGCTTACGAATACCTCAACGCAGTAGCCGGCTCGATCTTCGCCGCACGCCATGCCGGGTAAACGGTGGCGAGGAAGCTCAGAATGAACCCGGCGGAGCAGATCAACAGCACATCCGCCCCCTGCAGTTCGGACGGCAAGTTACTGACGAAGTACACGTCTGAACTGAAGATGTGCTGCCCACTGACCCGCTCCATCCAGCCCACCAGCTCACTGACGTTCAGCGCCGCAATGACGCCGAGCACACCACCAATCAACGTACCGACAACCCCGATCACGGTGCCCTGCACCATGAAGATCGCCATGATCTGCCGCGGCGTGGCGCCGATGGTGCGCAGGATCGCGATGTCGGCGCCCTTGTCGTTCACCACCATGATCAGGGTTGCGATGATGTTGAACGCCGCCACGGCGACGATCATCAACAACAGCAGACCGATCATGGTTTTTTCCATCTTCATCGCACTGAACAGACTGCCCTGTGTGTGAGTCCAGTCATCAGCCTTGTAAGCGGTGCCCAGCCCGCCAGCAATATCGCTGGAAACCTTCGGCGCAGCGTACAAATCCTTCACCGCCAAGCGCACGCTCTGTACCTGATTCGGCGCCCAGTGCTGCATCTGCGCAGCATCGGCTACGTGGATCAGCGCCATGGAGCCATCCAGTTCGGCGCCGACCTTGAACACGCCGACCACGTTCAACCGCTGCATACGCGGGGTGATGCCGCCCGGTGCAGTGCTGACTTCCGGTACGATCAGGGTGATCTTGTCGCCGACGTTCAAGCGGAAGCGACGTGCCGTGATCTCGCCGATCACCACACCAAACTCACCCGGCTTCAAGGCATCGAGACGCCCCTGAACGATGTGCTGGGCAACGATCGACACCTTGCCTTCCAGCGCCGGATCGACGCCGCTGACCTGGATCGGTTGCATCGTCCCCTTGTAGGACAGCATGCCTTCCATCTCGGTGAACGGCACGGCGGCTGTCACTTCAGGATTCTTCATGGCCGCAGCGGCGACGGGCTGCCAATCGTCGATCGGATTGACGCCGACGATAGTCGCGTGAGGCACCATGCCGAGGATGCGCGAGCTCATTTCACGCTGGAAGCCGTTCATGACCGATAGCACCACAATCATCGCCAGCACGCCCAGGGCGAGGCCGATCATCGAGGTCATCGAGATGAAGGAAACAAAGCGATTGCGGCGCTTGGCGCGGGTATAGCGCGTGCCGATAAAGATCGATAACGGTCTGAACATTCGCTGGGGCACCGTATAAAAATAAAAGACCCGACGTACTTTTCAGTCACGCCGGGTTTCGGCCAATCAGATGGGTGTCAGGTAACCTTCCTGCAAATGCAGGACGCGATCCATCTGGCGAGCCAGGTTCATGTCGTGAGTCACCACCAGGAACGCCGTACGCATCGAGGTGCTGAGTTCCAGCATCAAATCCTGAATACCCTGGGCGGTGTGGGAATCGAGGTTGCCGGTCGGCTCGTCGAGCATCACCAGGCCTGGCGTGTTCACCAGGGCGCGGGCAATGGCGACACGCTGACGTTCACCACCGGACAATTCCGCCGGTTTGTGTTCCAAACGATGGCCCAGTCCTACCCGCTCCAGCAACGCCGTCGCACGCTGACGTGCTTCCGGAATCGCAGTTTTACCGATCAGCAACGGCATGCAGACGTTTTCCAGCGCGGTGAACTCAGGCAGCAAGTGGTGGAACTGGTAAACGAAACCCAGCGACCGATTGCGCAGCAAACCGCGAGCCTTTTCGTTCAGCGCCGACAGCTCTTCACCGGCCAGCCAGACGCTGCCCTTGGTCGGTGTATCGAGGCCGCCCAGCAGGTTGAGCAAGGTACTTTTGCCCGAACCCGAGGTGCCGACAATCGCCACGCGCTCACCCGGATGCAGTTCCAGTTGCAGACCGGCCAGAACTTCTACCGATTCCGGGCCTTCCTCGTAGGACTTGCCCAGGTTGCGGCAGCTCAAGATTGCTTTATCACTCATGCCCAACTCACTCATAACGTAGCGCCTCCGCAGGCTGGGTGCGCGCGGCACGCCAGGCTGGATACAGGGTGGCGAGGAAACTCAGGACCAACGCGGCGGCGCAGACCATCAACACATCCTGGCTCTGCACTTGCGACGGCAGGTAATCGATGAAGTACACGTCGGCGTTCAGGAACTTGTGCCCGATCAAGCCTTCGAGAGCCGAGATCGCGGCGCTGACGTTCAACGCGGCGAAGATCCCGACCACGGCGCCGATCAGCGTACCGACCACACCAATGACGGTGCCCTGCACCATGAAGATCGCCATGATCGAACCCGGCGTGGCGCCAAGGGTGCGCAGAATCGCGATGTCGCCCTTCTTGTCGTTCACCACCATCACCAGCGTGGAAATAATGTTGAACGCAGCCACGGCGACGATCAGCAGCAACAGCAAACCGATCATGGCTTTTTCCATGCGGATCGCTTGATACAGATTGCCGTGGGTGCGCGTCCAGTCGCGGGCATAGAAATGGTCTTCGCCGAGCTGCTGGGCGATGGTCCACGCGACGCGTGGCGCCTGGAACAGGTCATCGAACTTCAGGCGAATGCCCTGGACCTGATCCGGTTTCCAGCGATGCAGCTTGGCCAGATCCTGAAGATTGGTGATGCCCAAATAGCCATCCAGCTCGCCGGCGCCGACATGGAAGATGCCGACCACCGTGAAGCGTTTCATGCGCGGGAACATCCCGGCCGGGGTCACGGTGACTTCCGGCGCCACAAAGGTCAGCTTGTCACCGATCGCCGCGCCAAGCTTGGCCGCCGCCTTGTCACCGATGACGATGCCGAAACTGCCAGGCGCCAGGTCGTCGAGTTTGCCCTGCTGCATGAAGTTATCAATGATCGAGACCTGCCGTTCCAGCGCAGGGTCGATGGCATTGAGCAGCACTTTGGAGACCTTGCCGTTGTTGGTCAGCAAACCCTGCATCTGGGTAAACGGCGCCACGGCCGTCACCTGCGGGTTCTGCTTGACCTTGGCGGCCAGGCTTTGCCAGTCGCTGATCGGTTCACCGGACTCGATGGTCGCGTGGGGCACCATGCCCAGAACGCGGGTGCGCATCTCATGATCGAAGCCGTTCATGACCGACAGCACCACGATCATCACGACCACGCCAAGGGCGAGTCCGATCATCGAGGTCAGGGAAATGAATGACACAAAATGATTGCGACGCTTTGCACGGGTATAACGCGTGCCAATAAATACGAAGAGAGGTCTGAACATGTCGGGGCTTGTTCGGAGGGAAAAGGAACGTCCTTGTGGCGGGGGTCGATAACCAGCTTTACACTCAGACCACCGCCGCTACCATGGGTTCGCCATGTCGACATTAGATGAAGAAGATCGCCGCGAATACTACCGTATCGAGGACACGATCGCACTGGAAATTCGGCCCCTGTCCGCTCTCGAAGCCGCAGGCCAGGAAGTGTTGCAGGATGCTTCCCCTCTGTTCAACTTGCTCAGCGAACTGCACCTGAGCGAATTCGAGTCCCAGCACCTGTTGCGCCAGATCAGTGAGCGCGACCGCAACCTCGCCGCGTTCCTGAAATCCCAGAATAAACGCATCGATTTGCTCAGCCAGGTGATCGCAATCACCGTACTCGGGCAGATCGGCGAGCCGCAGCCGGTGATCATTTCCGAAGGCGGGATCGAATTTCAGCATCCGACGCCCATTGCCGAGGGCACACACCTGTCGGTCAAACTGGTGTTGATGCCGCAAGCCCTCGGACTCTTGTTGCGGGCTCGCGTCACGCATTGCGATCGCAAAGGCGACGGCTACGACGTCGGCACCGAGTTCGAATACCCGACCGATGCCCAACGCCAATTGCTGGCCCGCTACATTTTGCAGAAGCAGGCCCAGGAACGACGCCTGGCCCGCGAACAAAACGAATCAGGCATTTAATTTAAGGAAGAACCGTGACTCTCATCTACGGCCATCGCGGCGCCAAGGGCGAAGCACCGGAAAATACGCTGACCAGCTTCCAGCAATGCCTCAAGCACGGCGTGCGCCGTTGCGAACTGGACCTGCACCTGTCCATGGACGGCGAGTTGATGGTCATCCACGACCCGACGCTCAAGCGCACCACCGACCGTCGCGGCAAAGTCGTCGAGCACACGGCGGCCGAGCTGGTGACCTACGATGCACGCACTGGCGGCCCGGGCTGGATCAAGCCCTGCCCGATTCCAACACTGGAAGAACTGTTCGAGAAATGTGATTTCGAGCACTGGCAACTGGAAGTCAAAAGCGCTTCGCGCACTCGCGCGGCAACCACCGTGCTGGCGATTCGCGAAATGGCTCAGCGTTTCGGCCTGCTCGACAAGGTCACGATCACCTCGAGTTCGCGGGAAGTATTGAAAGCTGCGCTGGACTTCGTGCCAGATGTGTCCCGCGGACTGGTGGCCGAGTACGCCTGGCTCGACCCGTTGAAGGTCGCGCAAAGCTATGGCTGTGAGATTCTGGCGCTGAACTGGACCCTGTGTACGCCGGAACGCCTGCAGAAGGCGCAGCGTCAGGGGCTGCATGTGTCGGTATGGACAGTCAACGAGCCCGCGCTAATGCGCAGACTCGCCGACTTCGGCGTTGACAGCCTGATTACAGACTTTCCCGGTTTGGCCAGCGCCACGCTCGAGAATTGCTGAAATCGGTCTCCCCGGCCGGCTCAGGCCACCGGCCGGAGCCACTCAAAAAAGCCGGTTGAGGCCATCGTACGCCGCTACCCGATAGGCTTCGGCCATGGTCGGGTAGTTGAACGTCGTGTTGACGAAATACCTCAGCGTGTTCAGTTCGCCCGGCTGGTTCATGATCGCCTGACCAATGTGAACGATCTCCGACGCCTGATAACCGAAGCAGTGAACGCCCAGCACTTCCAGGGTTTCGCGGTGGAACAGAATCTTCAGCATTCCCTGAGGCTCGCCGGCGATCTGTGCACGCGCCATGCCCTTGAAGAACGCCTTGCCGACTTCGTACGGCACCTTGGCCTGAGTCAGCTCCTGCTCGTTCTTGCCGATCGAGCTGATCTCCGGAATGGTGTAGATGCCGGTCGGCACGTCGTTGACGAAGCGCCAGCTATTGTTGTCAACGATGCTGCCAGCGGCCGAACGACCCTGGTCGTGAGCAGCACTGGCCAGGCTCGGCCAGCCGATCACGTCACCGGCGCCGTAGATGTTCGGCTTGCAGGTACGGTAGGCCTCGTCGACTTCGATCTGGCCACGGCTGTTGACCTTCACGCCGACGTTTTCCAGACCCAGTTGATCGGTGTTGCCGGTACGACCGTTGCACCAGAGCAAGGCGTCGGCCTTGATCTTCTTGCCGGACTTGAGGTGCAGGATCACGCCGTTGTCCACGCCTTCGACGCGGTCGTAGTCTTCGTTGTGGCGGACCGTGATGTTGTTGTTGCTGAAGTGATAGCTCAGGGCCTGGGAAATTTCCGAGTCGAGGAAGCTCAGCAACTGACCGCGGTTATCCACCAGCTCAACCAATACACCCAGACCGCTGAAGATCGACGCGTACTCGCAACCGATCACGCCTGCGCCGTAAACGATGAGTTTGCGCGGGGTGTGGCCGAGGCTGAGGATGGTGTCGCTATCGTAGATACGCGGGTGGTGGAAATCGATGTCCGCCGGACGATACGGGCGCGAACCGGTGGCGATGATGATGTGCTTGGCCACCAGCTTTTCGACCACGCCGTTGGCGCAGACCACTTCAATGGTTTGCTCGTCGGCGAAACTGCCGGTGCCGAAGAACACGTCGACGCGGTTACGGGCGTAGTAGCCGGTGCGCGACGCGACTTGTTTGGAGATGACTTTTTCAGCGCTTTTCAGCACGTCCGGGAACGAGAACCAACGCGGCTCACCAATGGCCCGGAACATCGGGTTGGTGTTGAACTGCATGATCTGCCGGACCGAGTGACGCAGTGCCTTGGACGGGATGGTGCCCAGGTGGGTGCAGTTGCCGCCGACCTGGCGACGGCTATCGACCATCGCCACCTTGCGCCCTGCTTTGGCGGCGTTCATTGCCGCGCCTTCTCCCGCCGGGCCGGAACCCAGCACCACCACGTCGTAGTTGTAGACAGCCATGCGTACTCCTCAGAACAGGCCGCGGCGCCCTCGGCACCGGCGGCTAAATCACGCCGATCTGCGGCGTGAAGGAACAATTTGGGGCCAGTACAGAACCCGGACACAGTCTATATAAGCGTCAACGCCGCGCACATTAACCCTTGGTCGCGTCGTAGGCTAGTTTTGCCTGCACTACAACGCCAGTCTTTGCTGCTTGAATCGCCGTGATCACTCGGTTTTTCCGCCGCTCAGGCGTTCAAAAGCCTGCGTGGTTCGTGTGACGAATCCTGTATCGGCACGAATCACAAAAAATGCACCGATATCATGCGTTTCGGCATAGTCCCAACCCCTCTCGGGACCCAGAATCAGCAACAGCGTCGATAAGCCATCGGCCATCAACGCTGAAGGATGAATCACCGTGACTGACGTCAGGGTGTGTGAGACCGGCGCCCCGGTGCGGGCATCGAAGGTGTGGGAGTAACGCCGACCGTCCTGCTCGAAATAGTTGCGGTAGTCACCGGAAGTGGACACGCCATAGCCATCGACAGCGATGATGTGCTCGGCCACTTGCTGGTCGTCGCGGGGTTCTTCCAGGGCGACGCGCCACGGCGAGCCGTCGAGTTTTTTGCCGGCAGCCTTGAGTTCGCCGGTGGCTTCGGCGAGGTAGTTGTGGATGCCCATTGCTTCGAGTTTTGCGGCAATCGTATCGACCGCGTAACCGGCGGCGATGCTGTTGAAGTCGACCTCGACCGCGGCGTCCTTGCACAGCTGATCGCCGTCGATACGCAGGTGCTGGTAACCGACTCGCTGCCTGACTTCGGCCAGTGCTTGGGCGGCGGGGACTTTCTCATGACGAGCCTGCGGGCCGAAGCCCCAGAGGTTGAGCAGCGGCTCCACCGTCAGGTCGAAGGAACCTTCGCTTTGTTCCGACAGACGCTCACCGACACGCACCAGTTTGAGGATCGGCGCGGGCATTTTCTGACAGCGGTGGGCGGGTAGATCGTTGAAGCGCTCGATGTCCGAGTCGCTGCGGTAAGTCGACATTTGTTGATCGACTTCAGCAAGGATCTTTTCTACTTCGGCCTGCACCGCTTTCGGCCCGGGCGTGGAGGAATGCCTTACGTATTGAATGGAATAACGACTGCCCATGGTCGGGCCGTCGAAGCGTTCCAGACTGTCGCCGTTGCCACAACCGGACAAAACGCCGGCCAGCACCACAAGTCCACTCCACCGTCCAGTTAACAAATCTTCATCTCCCCTCAAAACCGCGCCCGCCATTATGGGCCTCAGAGCGCATGGGAGCGAGGTCTGCCAGTGCCCGCCAGTAAGACGCAAAACCTGTGGGAGCGAGACCGGCTTGCCGGCGATAGCGGTGTGCCAGCCAACATCAATGCTGATTGACCCCACGCCATTGCCGGCAAGCCGGTCTCGCTCCCACAGGTGCAGCGTTTCAAGCAAGATTTACCAGCGTGAGTACCTACAAATGTCTTCCAATACGAGCAAAGGCAAAGCGATTTTTCGCGTTGTCAGCGGCAACTTTCTCGAGATGTTCGACTTTATGGTCTACGGCTTTTACGCCACGGCCATTGCCAAAACCTTCTTCCCTGCCGATAGCGCTTTCGCCTCCCTGATGTTATCGCTGGCCACCTTTGGGGCCGGCTTCCTGATGCGCCCATTGGGGGCGATTTTCCTCGGTGCCTATATCGACCGTCATGGTCGACGCAAAGGGCTGATCATCACCCTCGCGATGATGGCTGCCGGCACGGTCCTGATTGCCTGCGTGCCGGGTTACGCCACGTTGGGCGTTGCAGCGCCGCTGATCGTGCTGTTCGGCCGTTTGCTGCAAGGCTTCTCGGCCGGTGTGGAATTGGGCGGTGTGTCGGTGTACCTCGCCGAGATTTCCACACCGGGTCGCAAAGGTTTTTTCGTCAGTTGGCAATCCGCCAGTCAGCAAGCGGCGGTCGTATTCGCCGGCCTGCTCGGCGTGGGTTTGAACCACTGGCTCAGCCCGGAACAAATGGGCGACTGGGGCTGGCGCGTGCCGTTCCTGATCGGGTGCATGATCGTGCCGGTGATCTTCGTGATCCGCCGTTCGCTGGAAGAAACCCCGGAATTCCAGGCGCGTAAACACCGCCCTACCCTGCGGGACGTCGTCCGCTCGATCAGTCAGAACTTTGGCATCGTCATCGCCGGCATGGCGTTGGTGGTAATGACCACGGTGTCGTTCTATCTGATCACCGCTTACACCCCGACCTTCGGCAAAGCCGAACTGCATTTGTCGGACCTGGACGCGTTGCTGGTGACGGTGTGCATTGGTCTGTCGAACTTCTTCTGGCTACCGGTCATGGGTTCTGTGTCCGACAGGATCGGACGCAAACCCTTGCTGCTGGCGGCGACGATTCTGGCGATCCTCACCGCCTACCCTGCCCTGTCATGGCTGGTAGCAAACCCGAGCTTCAGCCACTTGCTGATCGTCGAGTTGTGGCTGTCGTTCCTGTATGGCTCGTACAACGGCGCCATGGTCGTGGCGCTGACCGAGATCATGCCGGTGGAAGTTCGTACGACCGGGTTCTCTTTGGCCTACAGCCTGGCGACTGCGACCTTTGGCGGGTTTACACCGGCGGCGTGTACGTACCTGATCCACGTGCTGGATAACAAGGCTGCGCCAGGGATATGGCTCAGTGGTGCGGCGGTGTTAGGGTTGATTGCGACGCTGGTGTTGTTCCGTGGTAATCGTCATGAATTGCGGACGGTGCAGGCTGCTGTGGTCGGCGGCGCCTGACAGATCGCTTTCGCGAGCAGGCTCGCTCCCACATTGGATGCGTGTACGCCACAGATCTAATGTGGGAGCGAGCCTGCTCGCGAAGAGGCCGGCAAAAACAACACATATCCAACTGACAAACCGCACAAACAAAAACGCCCCGACCAAAGTCGGGGCGTTTTTATGTGTAGCTAACGCTTAGCGCGGGAATGCAGGCGGGTTTACACCGGCCATGTCTTCCATCACGCGAACCACCTGGCAGCTGTAACCGAATTCGTTGTCGTACCAAACGTACAGAACAACGCGGTTGTCTTGGCTGATGGTTGCTTCAGCGTCCACTACGCCTGCGTGGCGCGAGCCAACGAAGTCGGTGGACACCACTTCCTGCGAATTGACGTAATCGATTTGCTTATGCAGATCGGAGTGCAACGCCATGTAGCGCAAGTACTCGTTCATCTCTTCACGGGTGGCAGCTTTCTCAAGGTTCAGGTTGAGAATGGCCATCGACACGTTAGGCGTCGGAACGCGGATCGCGTTACCGGTCAGCTTGCCGGCCAGCTCAGGCAGCGCCTTGGCAGCAGCGGTGGCAGCACCGGTCTCGGTGATTACCATGTTCAACGCGGCGCTACGGCCACGGCGATCGCCTTTGTGGAAGTTGTCGATCAGGTTCTGGTCGTTGGTGTACGAGTGAACCGTTTCAACGTGACCGTTGATGATGCCGAACTTGTCGTTGACGGCTTTGAGTACCGGCACGATGGCGTTGGTGGTGCAGGAAGCCGCGGAAACGATCTTGTCATCCGCGGTGATTTCACCGTGGTTGATACCGTGAACGATGTTCTTCAGCTTGCCTTTGCCAGGCGCGGTCAGAACAACGCGATCGATACCCGGGCAAGCCAGGTGCTGGCCCAGACCGTCGGCGTCACGCCATACACCGGTGTTGTCCACCAGCAGCGCGTCTTTGATGCCGTACTGGGTGTAGTCCACTTCAGTCGGGTTTTTCGCGTAGATAACCTGGATCAGGTTGCCGTTGGCGGTGATGGTGTTGTTGGCTTCATCAATGGTGATGGTGCCATTGAACGAACCGTGTACCGAATCGCGGCGCAGCAGGCTGGCGCGTTTGACCAGATCGTTTTCGGCGCCCTTGCGGACAACGATGGCGCGCAGACGCAGGCCGTCGCCACCACCGGTTTTCTCGATCAGGATGCGCGCCAGCAGACGGCCGATACGACCGAAGCCGTACAGAACAACGTCGGTGCCTTTGCGGGCGGAAACATTTTGCTGACCAACGACGTCAGCCAGTTCTTCACGGACGAACTGCTCGGCAGTGCGGCCATTGCCTTCAGCCTTGAACTTGACTGCAAGCTTGCCCAGGTCTACCGAGGCAGCGCCGAGCTTGAGCTCGCTCATTGCCTTGAGCAGCGGGAATGTTTCGTGGACGGACAATTCGCTGTCATCGGACTGGCGATGGCGAGCAAAGCGGTGAGCTTTGAGAATCGCGATGACAGACTGGTTGATCAGACTGCGGCCATAGATCGAGCTCACCACGTTGTTATTGCGGTAGAGCTGACCGATAAGCGGAATCATCGCTTCTGCGAGTGCTTCACGGTCGATCCATTCACCAAGACACTGGTCGGGCTTCTGAGTCACGGGAACCTTCCACATGTAGGGGCAGAAAAAAGGGGCTACATTATGCCGCCGAGTGCCTCCCGTAGCAATGCGCGCCTGTCGCGCGGTCAGTAACAAAATCCTCTTCAAAAAAACCACGCACCGCTAAAGCCCAATAAAACCGGGGCCTGCAGCTCAGTCATTTTTTTGGAGACACCGCTGTCTTGTCCGTAACCCTCCGTAACACTCGGCCGTTTTGCCACTACATATTCAGTCATTTTTACTGAAAAACGGGCCGATTTTGTCTTTACCACTACATTTCGCCCAACCTGCGTAATAGACACATCTGCAACTGACAGGCGGCACCCGGGGCCGTTACAATTACCGACTTTGTCGCAACGCTTGGAGCTCAACCTTCCGTGCCCGTTCTGCGTCTACCGCTTCTCCCTGCCGCGGCAGGTAAACAGCACTGGGGCAACCTGCCCGGTGCCGCCCTGAGCCTGGCTATCGCCGAGGCCGCCAGCGCTGCCAAGCGCTTTACCCTGCTACTGACCGCCGACAGCCAAAGTGCCGAACGGCTGGAACAGGAGCTGAGTTTCTTCGCCCCGGATTTGCCGGTGCTGCATTTCCCGGACTGGGAAACCCTGCCCTACGATCTGTTTTCGCCGCACCAGGACATTATTTCCCAGCGAATCTCCGCGCTGTATCGATTGCCGGAGCTGAGTCACGGCGTTCTGGTGGTGCCGATCACCACAGCCCTGCATCGCCTGGCACCGACCAAATTCCTGCTCGGCAGCAGTCTGGTGCTGGACATCGGCCAGAAGCTCGATGTCGAGCAAATGCGCACCCGGCTTGAGGCCAGCGGCTATCGTTACGTCGATACGGTGTATGAGCACGGCGAATTTACCGTCCGCGGCTCGCTGATTGATCTGTTCCCGATGGGCAGCAAACTGCCTTTCCGCATCGACCTGTTCGACGACGAAATCGAGACCCTTCGTACATTCGATCCGGAAAACCAGCGCTCCATCGACAAAGTGGAAACGGTTCGCCTCCTGCCAGCGAGAGAGTTTCCGCTGCAAAAGGATGCGGTCACCCGCTTCAAGGCGCGCTTCCGTGAGCGTTTCGATGTCGACTTCCGTCGCTGCCCGATCTTCCAGGACTTGAGCAGCGGGATTACACCAGCCGGTATCGAGTACTACCTGCCGCTGTTCTTCGACGAAACCTCCACGCTGTTCGATTACCTGCCGCAGGACACGCAAGTGTTTTCCCTGCCCGGCATCGAGCAGGCGGCGGAAAATTTCTGGAACGATGTGCGCAATCGCTATGAAGAGCGCCGCGTCGATCCATCCCGCCCTTTATTGCCGCCGGCCGAACTGTTCCTGCCGGTGGAAGATTGCTTCGCTCGCCTGAAAAACTGGCCGCGCGTGGTCGCCAGTCAACAGGACGTGGAAACCGGCGTTGGCCGCGAGCGCTTCCCCGCTCGGGAGCTGCCGAACCTGGCCATCGAAGCCAAAGCCACCCAACCGTTGGCGGCGCTGGCGGGCTTCCTCGACGAGTTTCCCGGTCGCGTGCTGTTTACCGCCGAGTCCGCGGGCCGTCGTGAAGTGCTATTGGAGTTGCTGGAACGCCTGAAGCTGCGACCGAAAACCGTCGACAGCTGGCCGGACTTCGTCGCGAGCAAGGAGCGCCTGGCGATCACCATCGCGCCGCTCGACGAAGGCCTGGTGCTTGACGACCCGGCCTTGGCCCTGGTTGCCGAAAGCCCGTTGTTCGGTCAGCGCGTGATGCAGCGCCGTCGCCGCGAGAAACGCGCCGACGCCAACAACGATGCCGTCATCAAGAACCTCACCGAGTTGCGCGAAGGCGCGCCGGTGGTGCACATCGACCACGGTGTCGGGCGTTACCTTGGGCTGACGATTCTGGAAATCGACAGTCAGGCCGCCGAATTCCTGACCCTCGAATACGCCGAAAACGCCAAGCTTTACGTGCCGGTGGCCAACCTGCATCTGATCGCCCGATACACCGGCAGCGACGACGCCCTGGCCCCGCTGCACCGTCTCGGCTCCGAGACCTGGCAGAAAGCCAAACGCAAAGCTGCCGAACAGGTGCGCGACGTGGCGGCCGAGTTGCTCGACATCTATGCCCGCCGCGCCGCTCGCGAAGGTTATGCGTTCGCCGACCCGAAAGCCGATTACGCGACCTTCAGCGCCGGCTTCCCGTTCGAAGAAACCCCGGACCAGCAAACCACCATCGAAGCAGTGCGCACCGACATGCTCGCGCCAAAGCCGATGGACCGTCTGGTCTGCGGCGACGTCGGTTTCGGCAAGACCGAAGTGGCGATGCGTGCAGCGTTCATCGCAGTACACGGCGGTCGTCAGGTGGCGATTCTGGTGCCGACCACCCTGCTCGCCCAGCAGCACTACAACAGCTTCCGCGACCGCTTCGCCGATTGGCCGGTGAGCGTGGAAGTGATGAGCCGATTCAAGTCGACCAAGGAAGTGAACGCTGCGGTCGCGGATCTGGCCGAAGGCAAGATCGACATCGTCATCGGCACGCACAAGCTGCTGCAGGACGACGTAAAAATCAAAAACCTGGGGCTGGTGATCATCGACGAAGAGCACCGTTTCGGTGTCCGTCAGAAAGAACAGCTCAAGGCCCTGCGCAGTGAAGTCGACATCCTCACCCTGACCGCCACGCCAATTCCGCGCACGCTGAACATGGCGGTGTCGGGCATGCGTGACCTGTCGATCATCGCCACGCCGCCGGCCCGTCGCTTGTCGGTACGGACGTTCGTCATGGAGCAGAACAAGAGCACGGTCAAAGAGGCCTTGCTCCGTGAGCTGTTGCGTGGCGGTCAGGTCTATTACCTGCACAACGACGTGAAGACCATCGAGAAATGCGCCGCCGACCTCGCCGAACTGGTGCCGGAAGCACGGATCGGCATCGGCCACGGGCAGATGCGCGAACGCGATCTCGAACAAGTGATGAGCGACTTCTACCACAAGCGCTTCAACGTGCTGATCGCCTCGACCATCATCGAGACCGGCATCGACGTGCCGAGCGCCAACACCATCATCATCGAGCGTGCCGACAAGTTCGGCCTGGCGCAGCTGCACCAGTTGCGCGGCCGGGTCGGTCGCAGTCACCACCAGGCTTACGCTTATTTGCTGACGCCGCCGCGTCAGCAAATCACGCCTGATGCAGAAAAACGCCTGGAAGCGATCGCCAATACACAGGACCTCGGCGCGGGCTTCGTGCTTGCCACCAACGACCTGGAAATCCGTGGCGCCGGCGAATTACTCGGCGACGGGCAGAGCGGGCAAATCCAGGCCGTCGGTTTCACGCTGTACATGGAGATGCTCGAGCGCGCGGTGAAGTCGATCCGCAAAGGCGAACAACCGAACCTCGATCAGCCGCTCGGCGGTGGTCCGGAAGTCAATCTGCGGGTACCGGCGTTGATTCCCGAAGACTACCTGCCGGACGTACATGCCCGACTGATTCTCTACAAACGCATCGCCTCGGCTACCGACGAGGAAGGCCTCAAGGACTTGCAGGTGGAGATGATCGATCGTTTCGGTCTGCTGCCGGAACCGACCAAGAACCTGATGCGCATTACCGCGCTGAAATTGCAGGCCGAGCTACTGGGCATCAAGAAAGTCGATGGCGGCCCGCAAGGTGGCCGAATCGAGTTCGCGGCGCAAACCCCGGTTGACCCGCTGACGCTGATCAAGCTGATCCAGAGCCAGCCCAAACGTTACAAATTCGAAGGCGCCACGATGTTTAAATTCCAGGTGCCGATGGAGCGCTCGGAAGAGCGCTTTAATACTGTAGAGGCGCTGTTTGAGCACCTCATTCCGAAAACTGCTTGAAGGACGCCGCATGCGCCTGTTTCGCTTACTGACCTTGTTGACAATGTTAATAACAGCACTGGTCACCCCTACGGCATTTGCCGATGATTTGTATCAGATTGAAATGATTCTGGTCCGTCAAAATGCCGTGCCCGCCATCGTCAGCCGCGCCGCACCGGAAGACTGGAATGCCGGCGCCCAGCCAATCAGCCCCGACAGCCTGCGCACGCCAAGCCTGAATGGCGAAGTGGAAAAACTCACCGCCAGCAATGAATACACGGTGTTGCTGCACAAGGCCTGGCAACAGAACCTTGGTGAAGAAGCCAGCAAAGTGGCGATCAGCGAAGGCAAAGAACAGTTCGGCCAGTTCCCGATCGAGGGCACGCTGAGCATGAAACTGGGACGTTTCACCGATGTGGATGCAGACTTCTGGGTCAACCAGATCGACGCCAACGGCATGGTCACCGCCAGCGAACGCATGAAACAGGAAAGCCACACCAAAAACGGCCAGCTGAACTTCCTCGACAACGGCCACTTGGGCATGTTGATCAAGATCACCTCGCTCACCGCCCCTGCGCCTCGGCCAGTCCCCGATGAAATTCCGGACTGATTGAAGTCCTTATGCCCCCGACCCTGAGCAAACCCCTGGCACCTTCCTGGGTCAGCCGATTCAAGGAACAGAGCCTGGAGCGTGGCCGTCGCTACGCTTTGGAGAACCGTGTCAGGATCGTCGAGGCTGGCGACGCCACGATCATTGCCGCCTGCGAGGGCTCTGGCGGTAACGTTTACCGTCAGACCATTCGCCTGCGCGAGTCAGCCAAAGCCACCTTGCTGATGATTGACGCCACCTGCACCTGCCCGGTCCACAGCAACTGCAAGCACTGCGCGGCAGTGCTGCTGAAAGTGCAGGAAACTTTGGCCTACCCCGCTGCGGCGCAAGACGCCGAGCTGCTGGAAAAACTTCAGGCCGTACTGGAAAACCGTAGCCCGAAAGCGCCGCCTCAGGTGCTGGTGGATAACGTGCAACCGGTGCCGCGCCTGTGGCTGGCGAGCATTGAATTCAGCGCCTTCGAACCGCGCAACGGCAAGATGCAGCGTTATATTCAGCATCGCGCGGCGTTGTCTTTCAGCTATCTGGATGAATACGTTTCCGGGCAGAAGAACGCTGACATCCTGATTCGTCAGGAGACGCAAACGTTACGGATAAAACGCCACCCGGAAGTCGAACAGACCTACAGGGAGCAGCTACGAATCCTCGGCTTCAAGGTCGCCACCCGACAAAGCAAGGCCTTGCCGGAAAGTGCGGGCGAGCTTTTCGAGATGGTCAACGACAGCGCCTGGCTGACCTTCACCCTCAATGAATTGCCGAAGCTGCGTACCCAAGGCTGGGAGTTGCAGATCGACGAAGACTTCGGTTTCGACCTGACTGCCGTGGACGATTGGTACGCCACCGTCGAACAAGCGCCGGAGCGCGACTGGTTCGATCTGGAACTGGGAATCATCGTCAACGGCGAGCGGCTGAGTCTGCTGCCGATCCTGCTGAACCTGATGCGCTCTCACACCGAGATCCTCAACCCGGAGCGACTGGCCCGACGTCGCGACGACGAGTTGATCCTGGTGAACATTCCCAATCGCCCGAACTCCGAGTACGGCCCGCTGCAAGTCGCCCTGCCCTTCGGCCGCTTGAAACCGGTACTGGCGACCCTCGGCGAGTTTTACCTGCAAGGGCCTGGTGAAACCACGCTACGCCTTAGCAAGGCCGATGCCACGCGATTGAATCCGCTGGAAGACCTGCCGTTGCTCTGGGAGGGTGGCGAACAAATTCGCACCTTTGCCCAGCGACTGCGGGACATCAAGGACTTCACCGCGACCGCACCGGAAGGCTTGAACGCGACCTTGCGCCCCTATCAGCTGGAAGGCTTGAGCTGGATGCAGTCGTTGCGGCAACTGGAAGTCGGCGGGATCCTCGCGGACGACATGGGTCTGGGCAAAACCCTACAGACCCTGGCGCACATTCTCAGCGAAAAGAACGCCGGACGCCTCGATCGGCCGTGCATGGTGGTGATGCCCACCAGCCTGATCCCCAACTGGCTGGATGAAGCGGCGCACTTCACACCGCAACTCAACGTGCTGGCGCTGTACGGTGCCAGTCGCAAAAAGCATTTCGACACGCTGGCCGATTACGACCTGATCCTGACCACCTATGCGTTGCTGCCCAAGGACGTCGAACGTCTGGCCGCGCAGCCATTGCACGTGTTGGTTCTGGATGAGGCGCAGTACATCAAGAACCCCAACAGCAAGGCCGCCCACGCTGCCCGCGAATTGAAGGCTCGTCAGCGTCTGTGCCTGAGCGGCACGCCGCTGGAAAACCACCTGGGTGAGCTGTGGTCGCTGTTTCACTTCCTGCTGCCAGGCTGGCTGGGTGACGTGAAAAGCTTCAACCGCGATTACCGCGTGCCGATCGAAAAGCGCGCCAGCGAAGTAAGACTTCAGCACCTCAACGGTCGGATCAAACCGTTCCTGCTGCGTCGAACCAAGGAACAGGTGGCGACCGAGTTGCCGCCGAAAACCGAAATCATCCATTGGGTCGAGCTCAACGAAGCCCAGCGCGACGTGTACGAAACCATGCGCCTGGCGATGGACAAGAAAGTCCGCGACGAGATCACCCGCAAGGGCGTGGCGCGCAGCCAAATCATCATTCTTGAGGCGCTGCTGAAGCTGCGTCAGGTGTGCTGCGATTTGCGCCTGGTCAACGATGCCACCCTGCCCACTCGCGGCAGCACCTCAGGCAAGCTCGACAGCCTGATGGAAATGCTTGAAGAATTGTTCGATGAAGGTCGGCGGATCCTGCTGTTCTCGCAATTCACTTCAATGCTGTCGTTGATTGAAGATGAGCTGAAAAAGCGCGGAGTCGATTATGCGCTGTTGACCGGACAGACCCGCGACCGGCGCACTCCGGTAAAAGACTTCCAGAGCGGCAAGCGTCAGATCTTTCTGATCAGCCTGAAGGCGGGTGGCGTCGGGCTGAACCTGACCGAAGCCGACACGGTGATTCACTACGATCCATGGTGGAATCCGGCGACGGAAAATCAGGCGACTGACCGGGCGTATCGCATTGGTCAGGAGAAACCGGTGTTCGTCTACAAGATGATTGCCAGGGGCACGGTGGAAGAGAAGATTCAGCATCTGCAGAAGGAAAAATCCGACTTGGCGGCGGGCGTGCTGGATGGGCGCAAGACTGGGGACTGGAAGTTGCAGAGTGATGATATTGAAGCGTTGTTTGCGCCGCTGCCGGACAAGTTGGAAAAGTGCTGAGATCTACGCCGCTTGGCAGATTGCCATCTGCGGGCAAGCCACGCTCCCACAGGGTTAACATCAATCCTGTGGGAGCGTGGCTTGCCCGCGATGGGGCCACCTCGTATTGACTGAAGAAATCAGCTATCAGGACCTGGGATCAGGCAACGGCGCAAACAGCGCTTCAATGTCACTCTGATCAAGCTTCCATCCCCCGGTCCTTCCGCCTTCAAGTACCGCTCCGGCCAGCGCTGCCTTCTCCTGTTGCAGTGCCTGTATTTTCTCCTCCACCGTGCCCCGGGCAATCATCTTGTAAACGAATACCGGTTTGTCCTGACCGATCCTGTAAGCACGATCGGTGGCCTGATTTTCAACAGCAGGGTTCCACCACGGATCGAAGTGAATCACAGTGTCGGCCGCTGTCAGATTAAGCCCCGTGCCACCCGCCTTTAGACTGATCAGGAACAACGGCACCTTGCCGCTCTGGAAGTCTTTGACTGGCGTGCGCCGATCAGTCGTTTCGCCAGTCAATAACGCATAGCCAACACCACGATGCAGCAATTCTTCCTCAATCAAGGCAAGCATCGAAGTGAACTGCGAAAACAGCAAAATCTTGCGTCCTTCACTGAGTAACTCCTCCAGCATCTCCATCAAGCCAATCAACTTGCCGCTGCCCGCACGCAGTGCTTTCGCCGTCAGGGACATTTTGACCAGCCTCAGATCGCAGCACACCTGACGCAACTTGAGCAAGGCGTCGAGGATGATGATCTGGCTACGCGCAACGCCGCTGCGGGCAATTTCGTCACGCACCTTCTTGTCCATCGCTACGCGCACGGTTTCATAAACATCCCGCTGCCCATCGCTGAGTTCGATCCAATGCACGATTTCGGTTTTTGGCGGCAACTCGGTGGCGACCTGTTCTTTCTTGCGGCGTAGCAGAAAGGGCTTTATCCGGGCTGTCAGGTGCTGCATCCGCTCGCTGTTGCCGTGTTTCTCGATCGGGGTGCGGTAGTCGCGATTGAAGGTTTTACTGTCGCCAAGCCAGCCGGGCAACAGGAAGTGAAACAGTGACCATAGCTCGCCGAGGTGATTTTCCAACGGCGTGCCGGACAGGCACAAACGCTGCCGGGCCTCCAGATCACGGGCCGCCTGAGCGGCCTTGCTGAGCGGATTTTTGATGTTCTGTGCTTCATCGAGAATCAGCACACTCCAGACCTGCGGCTGCAAAACCTCAAGATCACGCGGCAACAACGCATACGTGGTCAGCACCAGATCGTATTCGGCAAGGTTGATGAAGTCCTTTTGCCGAGTGGCGCCATGAAGCGCCAAGACTTTCAGCTGCGGGGTGAAGTGTGCCGCTTCGTCGAGCCAATTGGGAATGAGGCTGGTCGGCATCACCGCGAGTGCCGGAAGATCGAGTCGACCTGCCTGCTTTTCCACTAGCAAATGAGCCAGGGCTTGCAGGGTCTTGCCCAGGCCCATGTCGTCGCCAAGGATACCGCCGACCTCAAGCTCACGAAGGGTTTGCATCCAGTTCAGACCTTCATGCTGATAAGGCCGCAGTGTGGCGTTGAGGCCTTCCGGAACAGCAACGTTCTTATGAGTCGAGTCACGCAAGCGTTTCGCGAAACTGCGCAAGCGCTCGCCGCCCTGCCAGACCAGCGGCAGCCCCTCCAACTCACTCAATCGCGCTGCATCAGGGGCGCTCAAGCGTAACGAGGCACTGCTGCTCACACCCAAATACAACTCGCCGAGCGTTGCCATTAATGGCTTGATCCGCCCCAGGGACAGCGCAACTTTTATGCCTGGCTTGGCCCCCAACTGCCCACTGCCGAGATCGATCAGCACGTGATCGTCATCATCACGCGAGGCCAGTTCTGCCGGCCTTAACAGTTGCGGTTGTCTGCGCAACAATTGCAGCAGGATGGGCAGCAAACTGTGGCGCTCGCCATTGACCACGATACCCAACTGCAAATCGAACCACTCGCGTCCCGGAGATTCCTCGACATCGGCATACCATTCATCTATAGGCTGCAAATTGAAATGAAAGCCCTCGTTGATACGGATCTGCCAAGTTGCCTCTCTGAGCGCCGGGACCCCGGACTGCACAAAAGCCAGCCAAGCCGAGTCGTCCGGCAAATCGAACATTTCGCCTGCACTATCAGGTAATGCATCACTTTTACGAGTAACCTTTTTGAAGCCTTGTTTTTGCAAGGCCTGGCGCAAGGCTTTTTCAATCACGGGTTTACGTTGAATGCGCTGGGTTTCGGTGCCGGACAGTATCAGTACTTCTGAAGATTTTTTATCCGCCGCCATGTGGCCGTTGTAGGTAAACGCCAACGCAGCGCGGTGCTCAGGTTCGTACTTCCAGTTCCTGTAACGGTTGGTGCTTGCAAGTGTCAGGAAGGCTTGGGGTTCGACGTCATCGACGACCCGCTCGGTCAATGCATTCGGTGGTGGCACGACTCGAGTCACAGCACTCATCCGATGGCTGAACTGCATCGCCTGGCGTGCGGGAATGTCAGGGGCCAATGACAAATGGCAGGCCAGCTTTTCGTCTAGCTCGCTTAGCAGCGGCCCAACCTCCATCCGTTCGCGATCCAGGTAGTACAAAGGCTCCAGCGCCAGAATCGTTTCTTCTGGCGCTTCGTCACTACGCCATTGAGGACGGAAGCTGCCGCTGGCTTGCTCGGTCCAGGCAAACTGCGCAGACCTGCTCTTTCCAGGTACCAGCGGCTGCAATCGTTCGAAGTCGAGATACAGGCGTGAAGTTTTCAATGCCAATTGAAGAACTTCGGCACCACTGCTGCCTTGCAGGGGATATCCGCTGTAAAACGAATGATGGGAGTGGACGGCGACCAGCAATCTTGCGATTCGCAGATCAAGCTCCGACAGATAACCAGGCTCTCGCATCAGTGCGTCTGACGGCGAGTACACAGATTTGATGTCCTGCAAGCGGCCATCCTTGAGCTGACGAGCCTTGTAAATTTCCAGCAACCACTTGCCTGTAGTGGGCGTTGCTTTGAGTTTGTAGACCCAGCACGCGCCGGTGCTCTGCGCAGTCCCATCGCTATCCGGAACGTCGCGAGGAATATCATTGAGCCATCGCTCCAAGTCGCGATTCAGTTGGACCGAGGCCGTGCTTTTGAACGAGTCCACGGGGAGTTCTTGCAGGTTGTAAAGCACGGTTGCGCAGTGTTTGCAATTGATCAGCACTGGACACGAACAGGAACAAACCAGTTCAAACTCACCATTAGAGCCCTCAATGAGCTCAATGGATTGTTCGTAGATATTTCCTTGGGAACCTTTGCAAATTGCGACAACGAGAGCGTCCTCGATTTCGCGGATTTGTACCCGGCTTTCTACAGCGTATCTGCGAGCCTTATCCAAAGCACGATGACTGAACTCCTCCGCCCACGGCAGCTCATGAAGTTGCTCAATAATTGCCAGCATAAAATCAACGCTTCTGAAAGTGACTGTAGTTCGCAGGTATCAAGACTCAGCCTTTGAGCACCCGAGCCAACGTCGACTTCACCTTGCCCATTCCGTCATGCAGCGCTTGCTCGATCTCGGCCATGGTGATCACCGCCGTCGACTTGCCCGCCGCCGGGTTTACTACCAGCGCCAGACAGGCGTAATCCAGTTCCAGCTCGCGAGCCAATGCCGCCTCCGGCATCCCGGTCATACCGACGATGTCGCATCCGTCGCGCTCCAGTCTCGCGATTTCAGCGACGGTTTCCAGCCGTGGTCCCTGAGTGCAGGCGTACACGCCATGGCTGCTGTAGCCGACACCTTCGGCCGCCAGCGCCGCGATCAATTGCTGACGCAGTGGCTCGCTGTAGGGATAGCTGAAGTCGATGTGTGTGACCTGTTCCAGATCATCGGCGAAATAGGTGTGTTCGCGACCGCTGGTGTAGTCGATCAGCTGATGCGGCACGCAGAAATGTCCGGTACCCATCGCGGAATGAATCCCACCCACGGCGTTGACCGCAAGAATTGCTTCCGCCCCTGCCTGCTTCAGCGCCCAGAGGTTGGCGCGGTAGTTCACCTGATGCGGCGGAAAACGGTGAGGATGACCGTGGCGCGCAAGGAACAGCACTTCCTTGCCGGCGTACTCGCCAATCTGCACTTCAGCCGAAGGCACACCGTAAGGGGTGTCCACCGCCAATGACTGACGAATACTCAGGCCTTCGAGTTGAGTCAGGCCGGTGCCACCGATAATCGCGTAAACCGTCATAACGAAAAGTCCTTAATCAATCAGTTGAGCTTCTTTGAGCGCGCCGACGGCTGTCAGCCAGCGCGGGTTCTGACGGTATTCAGTGTTGGCATACGACTGGCCGCGCATCCGCGCAATGCGTTCGGACGGTTTGACCTTCAGACGCTGGGCGGCGCTCAGGGCCAATTCAGCGGCCGCGCGATCGTTGCACACCAAGCCCATGTCGCAACCGGCCGTCAGCGCCGCTTCGATACGGCTGGCAGCATCGCCGACCACGTGGGCGCCGGCCATGGACAGGTCATCGCTGAAGATCACGCCGTCGAATTGCAGCTCGCCACGCAGGATGTCCTGCAACCAGCGGCGGGAGAAGCCCGCGGGTTGGGAATCAACTTGCGGATAGATAACGTGGGCCGGCATGACCGCAGCTAATTGCTTGCTCAGTCGGGCGAACGGCACCAGGTCATTAGCGCGGATTTCGTCGAGGCTGCGCTCATCAGTAGGGATCGCGACGTGGGAATCGGCCTCGGCCCAACCGTGACCGGGAAAGTGCTTGCCGGTGGCGGCCATACCGGCGCTGTTCATGCCGCGAATGAAGGCACCCGCCAGCAACGCTGCACGCTCGGGATCACCTTCAAATGAACGGGTGCCGACCACGGCGCTGCGCTGGAAGTCGAGGTCCAGCACCGGAGCGAAGCTCAGATCGAGGCCGACGGCCAGCACTTCAGTCGCCATGATCCAGCCGCACTGCTCGGCCAGGTATTCGGCATTCGGGTTGTCAGCGATGGCGCGCATGGCTGGCAGACGTACGAAGCCCTGACGCAAACGCTGAACCCGGCCGCCCTCCTGGTCGACTGCCAGCAGCAGATCGGGGCGAATGGCGCGGATGGCGGAGCACAACTCGCGCACCTGGCGCGGGTGTTCGATATTGCGGGCGAAAATAATCAGGCCACCCACTTCGGGTTGGCGCAACAATTGGCGATCTTCAGCCGTCAGCCAGGTACCGGCGACGTCCACCATCAACGAGCCTTGCAGGCCAGCAGTCATAGAGATTCCTTGATAACGATAAACCCGGCTCGCACGAATTCGCCGCCATGGGCTGTGCCCGGCAGGTCGGCGATACAAATGGGGAGCGGGTTCAGAACGAGAGTCGGCATGGGCGGCTAGCTTAGCGGATGTCAGCTGCCGCGCCCACCCGTGCGCGGTTAAACCTTGGCGGCAACCGGGGTTGATTTGCTGCGCGGACGCAACTGCGCAGTGGCCATGGCCGCGTCGGTCACACCGGTTTCGGCCCGCATGCCCGCTGCCAGGAACGGCACCATCAGACGCATGACTTGCTCAATGGAGGTGTTGACGCCAAAGTCGGTCTCGGCAATTGCGCGCAAGGCCTTGATGCCGGACATGCTGAACGCGGCGGCGCCGAGCATGAAGTGCACGCGCCAGAACAGCTCAATCGGTGGAATACGCGGTGCAGCTTCATTGACCAACATCATGTAACGGCGGAACACCTTGCCGTACATGTCTTCCAGATAACGTCGCAAGTGCCCTTGGCTCTGACTGAAAGCCAGACCCAGCAAACGCATGAAAATCGACAGATCGTTGCCGCTGCGTGGTTGCACCACCAAGGCTTGCTCGACGAGGATTTCCAGCAGCTCTTCAAGCGTCGGCTTGTTCTCCGGTTTGGCCTGACGCCGCTCCAGCTCTTTATCAAGACTTAAGCAGAACGGCCCTAGAAAGCGCGAGAAAACTGCCTGGATCAGCGCCTTCTTTGAGCCGAAGTGATAGTTCACCGCCGCCAGATTGACTCCAGCCTTGCTGGTGATCAGACGCAATGAGGTTTCAGCGAAACCTTTTTCCGCGAACAATTGCTCGGCAGCATCAAGAATGCGTTCAACGGTTTCCGACTGGGCCATGGCTACTCCGCCTGACAAACACTTGTTTGAAACATACGTTTCAGCCTGTGCATTGTCAAGCCTGTCGGTTCGTTTTGAGAATGGTCAGTCAGCTATTTAACCATACAACTCCCACGCGTGAATCAGCAGGCTTATCGACCGCTTGGCGGCCGGCCAAAAAAGGGGCATTGCCAAGACCGTTTCACTGTATATAATCCCAGTCACTGTATAAAAAGACAGAGCGATCAATATGCTAAAGCTGACGCCACGCCAAGCAGAGATTCTGGCCTTCATCAAACGCTGCCTCGAAGACAACGGCTACCCGCCAACCCGTGCGGAAATCGCTCAGGAACTGGGTTTCAAGTCGCCCAATGCGGCGGAAGAACACCTCAAGGCGCTGGCACGCAAGGGTGCGATCGAGATGACGCCTGGCGCGTCCCGTGGCATTCGCATCCCCGGCTTCGAAGCCAAGGCCGACGAGTCCACCCTGCCGATCATTGGCCGAGTGGCTGCCGGTGCTCCGATCCTCGCCCAGCAGCACATCGAAGAGTCCTGCAACATCAACCCGTCGTTCTTCCATCCTCGCGCCGACTATCTACTGCGGGTTCATGGCATGAGCATGAAGGACGTGGGTATTTTCGACGGTGACCTGCTGGCAGTGCACACCACCCGCGAAGCCCGCAACGGACAGATCGTAGTCGCGCGGATCGGCGACGAAGTGACCGTCAAGCGCTTCAAGCGCGATGGCAGCAAAGTCTGGTTGATTGCCGAAAACCCTGAATTCGCCCCTATCGAAGTGAACCTGAAAGATCAGGAGCTGGTGATCGAAGGCTTGAGTGTCGGCGTCATTCGCCGCTAAAGGAGGCTTTATGCAGTTCCCACACACATCACAGCAAGCCCAACTGCCGTTGTTCGAGGCTTTCATGGTGCAGCCATTGGCGCCGATCCTGAAAGACGTGGTCGAGTCACCTTGGAGCGCCGAGCCCGAAGTCTTCAGTGAGCTGTCGCTGCGCGGTGCAGCCGGGAACTGCCTGAACCTTCTTGCACCGATTCTCAGGGAACTGAGTCAGGACCAGGACGCGCGCTGGCTAACGCTGATCGCGCCGCCCGCCAGCCTGACCCAGGCCTGGTTGCGGGACGCCGGCCTTAACCGCGAACGCATCCTGCTGCTGCAACCGCGCGGCACTCAGAGCGCTCAGCAGTTGACCTGCGAGGCCTTGCGCCTGGGCCGTAGTCACACGGTAGTCAGTTGGCTCAACCCATTGAGCACAACTTCACGGCAACAGTTGATCAGCGCCGCCCGGATCGGGGACGCACAAAGTCTGAATATTCGATTGGGTTAACTGACAAACAATGCGCGCATTGAACAGCGCGGGGCTTCTCCAAGGATAGAGAAGCCGACCTGTAGCGATATCAGCAAAAAACCGACGGGCGGGGTCAATGAAGAACCCGAGACCCCTCATCCGTATTGAATTCGCCTTCAACCAAGCGTCCGGCCATCTGAACGCCGACGCTCAACATCGCCTTGGCGACTTCCACGTGCTGGCCCTGCAGGAACGCTTTGGCATCCTCGGAGAAATCCAAAGTAACCAGAGAACCCTCGTCCTCAGCCCTGCGCAGCTCAATACGGCCGTCTGGTAACTCGACAATTTCTAGAAAGGACGTTGGCATAAAGGTTTGTTCTCCACGAAAGGCGGGGATTATATAGGCATCGGCCAGGCTTCGCTCGGGATCTTGAGGAACGGTAATCAGCCAGCCGTAACAAAAAATCTTTTTGCGGACATTCCAGACCAACCGAGCCTGTCGTGCTCCACCCGTCAAAAATTCGGCTTGTACTCCAAAGCTGCGGATGCCTGGGAGTCAGAAAATGGAATAATTACCGACTTTTTGTTGAGGCAGCCATTAACAAGGGAGTTAGGGAACATCTGGATCGAGTTATTGAACACCTCTACCGCGCCATTGAAGATGGTAATGGCCGCACCGACGTTTTCTTGCTGCTCAGTGATTTCCCGCATGAAGTTGTTAACCAACTCATTCGCCTTGAGCTCTGGATAAGCTTCAAATGCCACGGTCAATCCCGCCAGCAATTCCCGTGTCCCCTTTTGCACCGGCTGTAGAGCGTCCCCGTTCGCCTGCTGTGGCAGTCTGCCGATGGCCGAGCGCAGACCCGTGATCTTTTCCAGCAGCGCACTTTCGTACTCCTTGAAACCCGCAACCTGCTGCTCAAGCAAATCGAGCACCCTGGTTTTCTGCCGCTCATAAACCAGGACATCGGCCCAGGCGCGCTGAGCGCGGTTATGTCGCCCAATGATTCGGTTGTAACAGGTCAAGAAGGTAATCCCGACTATCACCGCGATAATCAATAACAACCCCATCGTCTAATACTCCATGTTTTTTAAAGGTTTCGGGGAAAGCGCGAAGTTATCGTCATGCAATTCGGCCAGTCGATGGACCCACGACAGTAATAGGTCCAGACGAGGCAAGCGAATACCCGCCTCGACAAGCTGCTCAAAGGCCTGCAGATTTTTAAGCCCCTCCGTTGCGCTTGGCGCAAGCAATCCAGCATCGCTGAAACTCAGGCACAGCCGCCCATGTTCCGAGAACTCCAGATTGACGTCGCTCAATTGCTGAGGGAGTTGCAGTAGGTGCAGCACCGTCGCGGGCTTCGCAAAAACGGCACAGGCAATCTGGGTAATGCCTGTCAGGTGAAACGCGCTATTGAATTCGCTGGATGCTGTATCCAGAGTCTCCTCAAGATCCACTCCCCAATGCCTGTCGCCGCGCACGACCACATTCTCGACCCATGGAAAATCCAGCACCAGGCTGTGCCGGGCAAACTCGCGGTCTATCGTTTTGGTTTCAACCTTGGTACCGCCCGCCCCGTCTGGCACGGTGGTCTTGTAACTTTCGCGATCAACATACTGCAAGTGCTGGTAAGTGAAGGGCAACTCATGAACCGCGCCAAGGTAGGTACCTTGAACCGTTTTCAGAATCTGTCGGCTGTAGGAGCCTCGATGGAAGTCCTTGAACTCCTTGCCCAAACTCTCCAGCACTTGCACATCCGGGTTGAACGATTCCCTTAACCCATGGGTAAGCAATGAAGATTTATGGGTGATTTTCTTGGAGAGTGCGTCGATCACACCGGACCTGTGATCCATCACTAGCCAGCCACCCAATAGAAAAGCGATGCCCAGCACGATAAAAGGTACAAAAAGAAGGGTGGCGGCGATCAATCCCAAACCGATATTACGAAATAACCTGGGCGTGGCGTTATCGAACTCCAGCGGCCCACCAAAAGCCCTGAGCTGCTTTATCACCTCGAGCAAGTCTGCGGTACTTGTCGCCGCTTCGACACCGGCGTCCGACTGTTCAAATAACTGACGCAGTTTTTTGTTGTGCAAAATGGAAGACATGCTTCATCCCTGAAGAGACCAATGTAACCCGGTGTTCGATGCGATTATGTGCTCAGCACTCGTTAAGGCCTTCGCGAAACCGAATCGCCAGCCCCTTGAGGTTCTGACGCCAGCTCTCCAGCTCTTCCCGGCTCAGCTCTTGTGGAGCCTCTTCTTCATCCAGGTTAACGGCCAGGATCAGCGGTTGAGTCACGTCACCCTTAGGCTTGTGCGGCGCCCGTGGCGGCTGAAACAGTGCAGCATGGGCCGCCAGCAGTTTGGCCAGCCAGGTTTCCGAATTGTTGGCCAACTCGACCATCTCCGCCATTTCAGGAATGGCGATGGCATCCAGCACTTCGCGAGTCAGCAGTAACTCGGCCCGAGGCGCATTAGCCTGAGGCAAGCGATAGAAACCAGCGATTTCATGGCACAGCCCCAGCAACGCACCGTACAGGTGAAACAAGGCCGACTCGCGTCCAGCCTGGATCAGCGCCAGGGAGTTCATCGCCCGCCCCTCTTCGGCTCTGGCGAGCGCTTCCAGCGACAGCCCGGCGAAATAAATCTTCTGGTTGGTACGGGTATAGAGTTCGTGGGCCATGACGGCAGCCTCCACAACAAAATAATTGCTTCACGCAGGTCAGACAGTGTCGGGGATCACCCGAGTTCACCGCAAGCACAAAACAAAAAAGCCGCATGAAAACCAGAAGGTTGTCATGCGACCTTTTCAGTACAGCACCTGTTAAGCCTTAGCGGTCTTCGCCGGGCGCTTGTCTTCAACCGTCCACTTGCCGCCGTCGTAGTACGCCTTCCAGCCAGTCGGCTTACCGTCAACTTCAGTCTGTACGTACTGCTCTTTGGTTTTACGGCTGTAACGGATCACAGCAGGCAAGCCGTCCGGATCTTTCTTCGGCGCTTCGCAGAGGAAGTGGTACTTCGGATCGATCTCATCCTTGTGCGGCACAATTTCCATGACCAGCGGAGCACGCGTCTCGCGGTTTTTCGGAAATTGGCTGGCAGCGAGGAACAGGCCGGAAGCACCGTCGCGCAGGATATAGGTGTCGTTGACCTTTTCGCATTTCAGCTCAGGCATCTTCACCGGATCCATCTTCGGCGGCGCTGCATCACCGCTTTTCAGCAGTTTGCGGGTGTTCTTGCACGTCGCATTGGTGCAACCGAAGAACTTGCCGAAACGGCCGGTCTTGAGCTGCATCTCGCTGCCGCACTTGTCGCATTCCAGGCTCGGACCTTCGTAGCCTTTGATGCGATAAGTGCCCTCTTCGATTTCGTAGCCAGCGCAATCCGGGTTATTACCGCAGATGTGCAGCTTGCGCTTCTCATCCAAAAGGTAAGCGTCCATCGCCGTACTGCAGATCGGGCAGCGGTGCTTGCCACGCAGCACCAGCGATTCCGATTCACCCTCGTCGTCCGCCGCAATTTCGTCGCCCGGCACCAGGTTGACCGTGGCCTTGCAGCGCTCTTTCGGCGGCAGGCTGTAGCCCGAGCAACCAAGGAACACGCCAGTCGATGCGGTACGAATCTGCATCGGACGACCGCACAACACGCACGGAATGTCAGTCATCACCGGCTGGTTGGCGCGCATGCCGCCTTCGGCGCTTTCGGCCACTTCGAGTTTTTTCTTGAAGTCGCCGTAGAACTCGTCGAGTACGTTCTTCCAGTCGCGTTCACCCTGGGCCACGTCATCGAGGTTCTCTTCCATGCCGGCGGTGAAGCCATAGTCCATGAGATTGGAGAAGCTCTCGGCCAGACGTTCGGTAACGATGTCGCCCATCTTTTCCGAATAGAAACGACGGTTGTGCAGCGCCACGTAGCCGCGGTCCTGGATGGTCGAAATGATCGCCGCGTAGGTCGAAGGACGACCGATGCCGCGTTTTTCCATTTCTTTAACCAGGCTCGCTTCCGAGTAACGCGCAGGCGGCTTGGTGAAGTGCTGGGTCGGATCAAGCTTGATCAGCTTCATCGCGTCGCCCTGGGCCATGTCCGGCAACACGTCGTCATCACCAGGCTTGGCGATTTGCGGCATGACGCGGGTGTAACCGTCGAACTTCAGGATGCGGCCCTTGGCGCGCAGCTCGAAATCGCCAGCACCGACGGTGACCGTGGTCGACAGGTATTGGGCCGGCAGCATCTGGCAAGCGAGGAACTGGCGCCAGATCAGCTCGTAGAGCCGCTCTGCATCACGCTCCATGCCCGACAGCTTGCTTGGCTCGGTGTTGGCGTCGGAGGGACGAATCGCTTCGTGAGCCTCTTGTGCGCCTTCCTTGCTGCTGTAGACGTTCGGGGTTTCCGGCAGGTACTTCTTGCCGAATTCGCCTTCAATATAAGTGCGCGCCATCGTCACGGCATCGGCCGAGAGGTTGGTGGAGTCGGTACGCATGTAAGTGATGTAGCCGGCTTCGTACAGACGCTGGGCCATCATCATGGTTTTCTTCACGCCGAAGCCCAGGCGGTTACTCGCGGCCTGTTGCAGGGTTGACGTGATGAACGGTGCCGACGGCTTGCTGCTGGTCGGTTTGTCTTCGCGCTTGACGATGCTGTAGCTGGAAGCCTTGAGCTTATCCAGCGCGGCCATGGCCTGAGCTTCGTTAAGCGGCTTGAAGGCTTCGCCTTTCTCGCGAGCGACGTCAAAGCGCACGGTTGCGCCCTTGGCGGTGCCAAGGTCGGCGTGAACTTCCCAGTACTCTTCCGGGTTGAATGCGCGGATTTCACGTTCACGCTCAACGACCAGCTTCACGGCAACCGACTGCACACGACCGGCGGACAGGCCACGAGCGACCTTGGCCCACAGCAGTGGCGAAACCATATAACCCACCACGCGGTCGAGGAAACGACGCGCCTGCTGGGCATTTACACGATCGATGTCCAGCTCGCCCGGCTTGGAGAAGGCTTCCTGAATCGCCTTCTTGGTGATTTCGTTGAACACCACGCGCTTGTAGCGGCTGTCATCACCACCGATGGCTTCGCGCAGGTGCCAGGCAATGGCTTCCCCCTCGCGATCCAAGTCGGTTGCGAGATAGATGGTGTCAGCATCTTTGGCGAGCCGGCGCAGCTCTTCGATGACCTTTTCCTTGCCCGGGAGGATCTCGTACTTGGCTTTCCAGCCATGATCGGGATCGACACCCATGCGCGAGACCAGCTGCTTGCGCGCTTTCTCTTTCGGCGTGAGCACCGGACCTTCACCCGCGGCAGCCTTGCCGCGCTTGGCGGCTGGCTCTTTGCTGGCGCTAGCCGAACCGCTGGTGGGCAGGTCTCGGATATGGCCGATACTCGACTTCACCACGTATTGGTTACCCAGATACTTGTTGATGGTCTTGGCCTTAGCCGGGGATTCCACAATGACCAGCGATTTGCCCATGGATCAGAAAATTCCTGAATTCTAGAAGTGAAAGGCGGTTGGCGCCTGACGCGGCACCGCTATATATAGTGGCTACAAGGTGAGGTCAAGCGCAGGGTCTTGCGCGCCCTCAGCTTATGGCTTGGAAAAAAGGCTCGGTTCGGCTTGCACCAAAGCAAAGCGTGGCACCTGTTCACCGTCAACCTCGACCGACTCCAGGAACATGCTCAGGGGACGCACCCAAAAGCCGTAATCGCCATACAGGGCTTGGTAGAAGACCACTTCTTCTTCGGTTTCCGAATGCCGCGCAATACTGAATACGCGGTACTGCGGACCTTTGTAATGTTGGTAGAGCCCAGGTTGTATCGGCATGCTTTGGCCCTCACTCAAATCTTTTCAAAATAAAAACAAAAATAAATTCAGAAAAACAAAAACCGGGGCACTTGGCCCCGGCTTCCTTCGACGAAACGCTTAAACGCGTTCGAAGACGGTGGAGATGCCTTGGCCGAGACCAATGCACATGGTGGCTACCCCGAAGGTGCCGCCATTTTGCTTCATCACGTTCAGCAGAGTGCCGGAGATACGAGCACCGGAGCAACCGAATGGGTGACCCAGGGCGATCGCACCGCCGTGCAGGTTAACCTTCTCGTTCATCTTGTCGAGTACTTTCAAATCTTTCAGCACTGGCAAGGCCTGTGCGGCGAAAGCTTCGTTGAGCTCGAAGAAGTCGATATCGTTGATGCCAAGACCCGCGCGCTTCAGTGCTTTTTGTGTGGCTGGTACTGGACCATAGCCCATGATTGCCGGGTCCACACCTGCCACCGCCATCGAACGAATCACCGCCAAAGGCTGAATGCCCAGGTCCTGTGCACGCTGCGCCGACATCACGATCATGCACGAAGCACCGTCGGTGATTTGCGACGAAGTACCGGCTGTCACGGTTCCGCCCTTAGGGTTGAAAGCAGGCTTGAGAGCCGCCAGGCTTTCCAGGGTGGTTTCCGGACGAATGGTTTCGTCGTAGTCGAACAGTTTCAGGAAACCGTTCTCGTCGTAGCCCTGCATCGGGATGATTTCGTCTTTGAACTTGCCTTCCAGTGTCGCCTTATGAGCGAGCTGGTGGGAGCGCACGCCGAAAGCGTCCTGTTGTTCGCGAGTGATGCCGTGCATTTTGCCCAGCATTTCAGCGGTCAAACCCATCATGCCCGAGGCTTTCGCCGCGTATAGAGACATGTGCGGGTTCGGATCGACACCGTGCATCATGCTCACATGGCCCATGTGCTCGACGCCGCCCACCACGAATACGTCACCGTTGCCGGTCATGATCGCTTGCGCGGCAGTGTGCAGAGCGCTCATCGACGAACCACACAGACGGCTGACGGTCTGGCCGGCAGCGGTGTGCGGAATCTGAGTCATCAGGGACGCCATGCGGGCGATGTTCCAGCCCTGCTCCAGGGTCTGGTTCACACAGCCCCAGATCACGTCTTCGACTTCGTTCGGGTCGACCTTGACGTTGCGTTCCAGCAATTTGCTGATCAAGTGCGCCGACATGTCTTCGGCGCGGGTGTTGCGGTGCATGCCGCCCTTGGAGCGGCCCATCGGAGTACGACCGAAGTCGACAATCACGACGTCTCTAGGATTCAAGCTCATATAATTTCACTCTCGCTCTAGTGTGGGCGCTTAACCGAAGAAGCTCTGGCCGTTTTTGGCCATTTCACGCAGCTTCGCGGTCGGGTGGTACAGCGCGCCCAAATCAGCGTACTGGTCAGCCAGGGCAACGAACTCTGCAACACCGATCGAATCGATGTAGCGCAGCGCACCGCCACGGAATGGAGGGAAACCGATACCGTAGACCAGACCCATGTCGGCTTCGGCAGCGGTTTCGACAATGCCGTCTTCCAGGCAACGCACGGTTTCCAGGCACAGCGGGATCATCATCCAGTTGATGATGTCTTCGTCTGTGACTTCGCGCTGTTCAAAGACGATCGGCTTGAGCACTTCCAGTACCGACGGATCGGCGACTTTCTTCTGCTTGCCGCGCTTGTCGGTCTCGTAGGCGTAGAAGCCCTTGCCGTTCTTCTGGCCCAGGCGCTTGGCTTCGTAGAGCACGTCGACGGCCGAACGGCGGTCGTCTTTCATGCGGTCAGGGAAGCCTTCAGCCATCACGTCACGACCATGGTGTCCGGTGTCGATACCGACCACGTCCATCAGGTACGCCGGGCCCATTGGCCAGCCGAATTTTTCCATGATCTTGTCGATACGGACGAAGTCCACACCGGCGCTGACCAGCTTGGCGAAACCGCCGAAGTACGGGAACAGTACGCGGTTGACCAGGAAGCCCGGGCAGTCGTTGACGACGATCGGGTTCTTGCCCATTTTCTTGGCGTAGGCAACGGTGGTGGCAACCGCCAGCTCGCTGGACTTCTCACCACGGATCACTTCTACCAGCGGCATCATGTGCACCGGGTTGAAGAAGTGCATGCCGACGAAGTTTTCCGGACGCTTGAGGGCTTTGGCCAGCAAGGTGATGGAAATGGTCGAGGTGTTGGACGCGAGGATGGTGTCCTCTTTGACCTTATCTTCCACTTCAGCCAGAACGGCTTGCTTGACCTTAGGGTTCTCGACGACTGCTTCAACCACCAGATCCACGTGACCGAAATCACCGTAGGACAGGGTCGGACGAATGCCGTTGAGCACTTCAGCCATTTTCGCCGGGGTCATGCGACCTTTATCAACGCGGCTCACCAGCAGCTTGGCGGCTTCAGCCAGACCTTGCTCGATACCGTGCTCGTTTATGTCTTTCATCAGGATCGGCGTCCCTTTGGAAGCCGACTGATAAGCGATACCGCCACCCATGATGCCGGCGCCCAGTACAGCGGCCTGCTTCACGTCTTTGGCGATTTCGTCGTAGGCCTTGGCCTTTTTCTTCAGCTCCTGATCGTTCAGGAACAAACCGATCAAGCTCTGCGCGGCAGAGGTCTTGGCCAGTTTGACGAAACCGGCGGCTTCGACTTCCAGTGCCTTGTCGCGACCGAAATTCGCCGCTTTCTGGATGGTCTTGATCGCTTCAACCGGCGCCGGGTAGTTCGGGCCCGCTTGACCGGCCACGAAACCTTTGGCGGTTTCGAACGACATCATTTGTTCGATGGCGTTGAGCTTGAGCTTTTCGAGCTTCGGCTGACGCTTGGCCTTGTAGTCGAACTCGCCGGAGATGGCGCGCTTGATCAGCTCCAGGGCCGCTTCCTGCAGTTTCTCGGGAGCAACCACTGCGTCGACTGCGCCGACTTTCAGCGCGTCGTCAGGACGGTTTTCCTTGCCGGCGGCAATCCACTCGATGGCGTTGTCGGCACCGATGATGCGCGGCAGGCGCACGGTACCGCCGAAGCCCGGGTAGATGCCCAGTTTGACTTCTGGCAGACCGATCTTGGCCTTGGTGGACATGACACGGTAGTCCGCCGCCAGGCACATTTCCAGACCGCCACCCAGGGCGATGCCGTTGATCGCGGCGACAGTCGGGACGTTGAGGTCTTCGAAATCGCTGAAAATCTTGTTGGCTTCCAGGTTGCCAGCAACAAGCTCTGCATCAGGCAGCTTGAAGCTCTCGACAAATTCGGTGATGTCGGCGCCGACGATGAACACGTCCTTGCCACTGCTGACGATCACACCCTTGATCGAAGCATCTGCCTTGATGGTGTCTACGGCCTGACGCAGTTCGTTCAGGGTTAGACGGTTGAACTTGTTGACGGACTCACCCTTGAGGTCGAATTTCAATTCGACGATGCCACTTTCAAGAGCCTTAACCGTGATGGCTTTACCTTCGTAAATCATCAACTGATCTCCACGATATGGAAGCTGAACAGTACACGTCGGACGCAGGCGAATGGTTCGGCAGGGACGTTTAACGTCAATGCTACGCCCATCCACCCGGCACACCCGCCAACGCGATAGTCGGGATTCTGTAGGAGCGGTCTGTAATACAAACGCTCAATTCATACGCCCGTTTGATTTGGGTGCGTCACCTTCACGGAATTTCCGACAATTGTCAATCGCCCAAAATACGGGTTGAAACGCGACTTTCCGGTCATTTCCGTAACACGAAGACCTGCAACACGCGGCTGCATGTGAGGTCATTCATAGGATCAATAGTTAGAAAAGTCGCCCTAATTCGCTGCAGCCTTTGTTTAACAAGCTACGCTGGCGGGACCTTAAGGAAAAAACATGAACGCTTTTGGCGAATGCCCAGCGTAAGATCAGCCCCACACCGAATTACCGGCCTGCCTGGCCAACCCCAGCCCGATGATGATGTCGGGCTTTTTATTGCCTGTCTGCCAGACGTTTCGCGCCATTGCGGCGCGAAATTTCCGCGATTTATGCCAGCGCCTTCAGCACCGCGTCAATATCCTGCAACACCGTCGCTTCGCCCTTCTCGCCCCAATACAACGTGATCATCTGCTTGTCTGCTTCGACCTTGTAAACGTTGTCTGGCAACTTTTCGAAATGAATCAGCAACGCCGGTTCCTCGCAGACCTCCTGCCACTGATTGACCCACACACCCGGTGCTTTTTGCCAGTAGCTCCAGCACGCCGGCCGATTGCCACGCCGCGGTCGATGGTACTGGGCGCAAGGGCTCGGTGGCTCCTGGCTCAGCCAGTGCGGCCACTCCTGAGGCGCCAGTTGCATCGCCAATCCGATGCGTCGCGCCTCCATGCGCAGGGCCATGCGGCCGCTCTGGTGGCGCGACGGCCGCAACCATGCCAGCGGACTCAGCACCACCAACATGATTGACACCACTATCCAGACCGTCATATCTGTACTCCCGATTCTTGATGAGTGCATTGAGTCACTTTGAAAACAATGCGCTTGAAACCAGCCATACTTACCAATATTGCAATCCTCAGGAGGAGCACCTCATGCCCTACAACCACATTCTGGTCGCTGTAGATCTAACCGAAGAGTGCGATCCTGTAATCCACCGCGCTCGCGAACTGTCGGTGAGCAACGGGGCGAAGCTGTCCCTGGTGCACATTGTCGAGCCGATGGCCATGGCCTTTGGCGGCGACGTGCCCATGGACCTGTCACAACTGCAACAACAGCAGTTCGATCAGGCCAAGGAACGCCTGGACCGACTGATCGTGAAGTATCCGGAACTCTCCAAGGAATACAGCCATCTGACCTACGGCCAGCCCCGCCAGGAGATCCACCACCTGGCCAAAGAACAAACCTGCGACCTGATCGTGGTGGGCAGCCATGGCCGACACGGCCTGGCATTGCTGCTGGGTTCGACTGCCAATGACGTGCTGCATGGTGCGCCCTGTGATGTGCTCGCGGTGCGCCTGATCAAAAGCTGACAACACCTTCCATTGTGGGAGTGAGCCTGCTCCGGGCGGCGTTCCGACGAATGCAGTGTGACAGTCGACAAGTTCGTTGAATGTTGAACCGCTTTCGCGAGCAGGCTCGCTCCCACAGGGGCCTTGCTGTAACCCCAGATCGCAATTCATACGAAAAGCCCGGCGCTCATCACTGAACGCCGGGCTTTTTTATAGCAGGATCAATCAGGCATCCAGCTCGGCCCAGCGCTCGACCATCACGTCGAGTTCAGCCTGCAACTGCTCCAACTGAGCAATCACTGCGGCAGTCTCGGCAGCAGGACGCTGATAGAAACCGGCATCGGCCATTTGCGCCTCAACGGTAGCGATCTGCTTTTCCATGGCTTCGATCTGACCCGGCAACATTTCCAACTCACGCTGCAACTTGTAGCTGAGCTTCTTCTTCGCCACCGGCGCTTCGACTGCAGCAGCGACTGGCGCAGCTTCGGCCGTCACGACCGCGGAGGTCAGGTCGGCTTTGCCGGACTTGCTCTCGGTCACACCCAGCAAGCGCGGCGAGCCGCCCTGGCGCAGCCAGTCCTGATAACCACCGACGTATTCGCGAACCTTGCCTTCACCTTCGAAGACCAGGGTGCTGGTGACCACGTTGTCGAGGAATGCCCGGTCGTGGCTGACCATCAGCACGGTACCGTTGAAGGTCAGCAAGACCTCTTCCAGCAACTCGAGGGTTTCGACGTCGAGGTCGTTGGTCGGCTCATCGAGGACCAGCAGGTTCGCCGGTTTGCTGAACAGTTTCGCCAGCAACAGACGCGCACGCTCACCACCCGACAGCGCCTTGACCGGCGTGCGGGCACGCTGCGGGCTGAACAGGAAGTCGCCGAGGTAGCTCAGCACGTGGCGGCTCTGACCATCGATATCGATGAAGTCGCGACCTTCCGCAACGTTGTCGATTACGGTCTTTTCCAGGTCCAACTGATGGCGCAACTGGTCGAAGTAGGCTACGTCGATACGCGTCCCCTCTTCCACTGTGCCACTGGTCGGTTGCAGACCGCTGAGCATCAGCTTCAGCAGCGTGGTCTTGCCGGTACCGTTGGCGCCCAGCAGACCAATACGGTCGCCGCGCGCCAGGACCATCGAGAAATCCTTGATCAGGAACGGGCCGCCCGGGTGAGCAAAGCTCACGTTCTCGAGGACCATGACCTGCTTACCGGACTTGTCAGCGGTATCCAGCTGAATGTTGGCCTTGCCGGTACGCTCACGACGCTCGCTACGCTCGACGCGCAGGGCTTTCAATGCGCGGACACGGCCTTCGTTACGGGTGCGGCGAGCCTTGATACCCTGACGGATCCAGACTTCTTCCTGGGCCAGTTTTTTGTCGAACAGCGCGTTGGCGGTTTCTTCGGCGGCCAGCGAGGCTTCTTTGTGCACGAGGAAACTGGCGTAGTCGCCGTTCCAGTCGATCAGGCCACCGCGATCCAGTTCGAGAATGCGGGTCGCGAGGTTCTGCAGGAATGAACGGTCGTGCGTGATGAACAGCACGGCGCCCTGAAAATCCTTCAGCGCTTCTTCGAGCCAGGCAATTGCACCGATGTCCAGGTGGTTGGTCGGTTCGTCGAGCAGCAGCAGATCAGGTTCGGAAACCAGAGCCTGAGCCAGCAGGACGCGACGACGCCATCCGCCGGACAATTCGGCGAGGGTCTTGTCGGCCGGCAACTGCAGACGGCTCAACGTGCTATCGACCAATTGCTGCAAACGCCAGCCGTCACGGGCTTCGAGGTCGTGCTGGACGTGCATCAGTTTGTCCAGGTCGGCGTCGGTGACGATGTTCTGGCTGAGGTGGTGATACTGCGCGAGCAGCTCGCCGACACCGTCCAGGCCTTCGGCCACCACGTCGAACACGGTCCGCTCGTCGGCTACCGGCAATTCTTGCGGCAATTCGCCAATCTTGAGGCCAGGTGCGCGCCAAACGGAGCCGTCATCAGGCTTCTGGTCGCCCTTGACGAGCTTCATCATGCTGGACTTGCCAGTGCCATTGCGGCCGATGATGCACACCCGCTCACCACGGGCGATCTGCCAGGACACCTTGTCCAACAACGGCATAGCGCCGAAAGCAAGGGACACATCGCTGAATTTGAGCAGGGTCATGAGCTTCTCCAAAAACCGGGCGCGCATTCTACCTGACTTGAGGCTTCAGAAGGCCGGCAATTTCACCTTGGCGACACTCTGCATGACAAATGTTGCGAACTGATGCTGACAGGCCGGCAAAGCTTTCGCCCGCTGCTGGCAAAAGGCTAAGCTACAGACAATTCAGTGCAGGCCATCCCTGCACTTGTCATGATTTCTCTGCCCGGACGTCTCATGCGCAGTCGCCTTTTCAGTCTTTTATCCTGTTTTCTTCTTTCTGCCACTGCCGTTCAAACCGCCCAGGCGGTGGACCTGTCCACCCAGCGCCAGTATTACGATGAAGCCAAACGTGCCCTCGCCAAGGGGGATACCGGTCCTTATTTCCGTTACAGCCAGGCCCTCAGCGATTACCCGCTGGAGCCGTACCTGGCGTATGACGAACTGACCGCTCGCCTTAAAACCGCGAGCAATGCCGAAATCGAGAAATTCCTCGCCGAGCACGGTGACCTGCCCCAGGCCAACTGGATGAAGTTGCGCTGGCTGCGTTGGCTGGCCGAACGCGGTGACTGGGCGACCTTCGTCAAGTACTACGACCCCAAGCTCAATTTCACCGAACTGGACTGCCTGAACGCGCAGTATCAGCTCGGGCATAACCAGAAAGCCGAAGGTTACGCCAACGCCAATAAACTCTGGCTGACCGGCAAATCCCAACCCGCCGCGTGCGATGCGCTATTCGGGCAATGGGCTGCCGAAGGCCAGTTGACCGAGCAGAAACGCTGGGAGCGCACCAAACTTGCCGCCCAGGTACGTAACTATCCGCTGGCCAACAGCCTGGTCAACGACCTGACCACCCTCGCCCCTCGCGGCCGTTTGCTGGTGGATGTGGCGCAGAAACCCGAGTTGCTCAACCAGCCGTCGCGCTTCACCCCGGCCGATGAACCGATGTCTGACATCGTCAGCCTCGGCCTGCGCCGCTTGGCCAAGCAAGACCCGGACAAGGCCATGGAGCTGCTCGACGGTTACGCCAGCAGCATGCACTTCTCCCGTGATGAGAAAGTGGCCATCGCCCGTGAAATCGGCTTGACCCTCGCCCGCCGCTTCGACCCTCGCGCGCTGGATGTGATGACCAAGTACGACCCGGAACTGCGTGACAACACGGTTTCCGAATGGCGCTTGCGTCTGCTGCTGCGCCTGGCCCGCTGGGACGATGCCTATCAGTTGACTCGCCGCCTGCCGCCCGATCTGGCGACCACCAATCGCTGGCGCTATTGGCAGGCACGCAGCCTGGAACTGGCGCAGCCGCAGAACCCGGAAGCGCAGACGCTTTATAAGGGCCTCGCCCGCGAGCGTGATTTCTACGGTTTCCTTGCCGCTGATCGCTCGCAGTTACCCTATTCGCTGGTCAACAAACCACTGGTGCTGAGCCAGGCGCTGATCAACAAGGTGCGCAACACGCCGGGCGTGCGTCGCGCACTGGAGTTTCACGCTCGCGGGCAAATCGTCGACGGTCGCCGTGAGTGGTACCACGTCAGCCGTCACTTCAGCCGGGACGAAATGGTTGCCCAGGCGAAACTGGCCTACGACCTGAAATGGTATTTCCCGGCAATCCGCACCATCAGTCAGGCGCAGTACTGGGACGACCTGGACATTCGTTTCCCGATGGCTCACCGCGAAACAATGGTGCGTGAAGCCAAGGTTCGTGGCCTGCATTCGAGCTGGGTGTTCGCTATCACCCGTCAGGAAAGTGCTTTCATGGACGATGCCCGTTCCGGCGTCGGCGCCAGCGGCCTGATGCAACTCATGCCCGGCACCGCCAAGGAAACCGCGCGCAAGTTCAGCATCCCGCTGGCCTCGCCGCAGCAAGTGCTCGACCCGGACAAGAACATCCAGCTCGGCGCCGCTTACCTGAGCCAGGTCCACAGCCAGTTCAACGGCAACCGCGTCCTCGCTTCCGCCGCCTACAACGCCGGTCCGGGCCGCGTGCGCCAGTGGCTGCGCGGTGCGGATCACCTGAGCTTCGACGTGTGGGTGGAAAGCATCCCATTCGACGAAACCCGCCAGTACGTGCAAAACGTGCTGTCATACTCGGTGATCTACGGCCAGAAGCTCAACTCACCGCAGCCGCTGGTGGATTGGCATGAGCGCTACTTTGACGATCAATGAGCCTGCTTTGAAGCACTGACAAAAATGCCCGCATCGAATGATGCGGGCATTTTTTTGGCTGCTCAAATCCCTAGTCAGGCCCGGACCGTGCCGCAGCCGGTTTGCCAAGTTCGGTCAGACGATATCGCTGAGCCGGGCTGCGGGGCGAATCAGGGTCAGTCATTTCAATCAGACCGGCAGCCAATGCGGGCTTGAGATAGTTAGCCCGGAAGGTCGCCTTGTGAGCCAAACCGACCTCTGCCATCAACTCATTGACCTTTAGTGGGGCGCCGCCACGCAGAGCACCAAGCAGTCTTGCTACTTGGTCGGTTACTTGGTCGGTTACTTGGTCGGTTACTTGGTCGGTTACTTGGTCGGTTACTTGGTCGGTTACTGGTTCGCTACGGGCTGCTTCTTCAAGCGCAAGACTCAACGCTTGTAGCATGAACTCGACAAAAGGCGTCGATTCAGCCAACTGATCGGCCGCCGACAATGCCGCGTAATAAGCGTCCTGCTGCTCTCGAATCACGACTTCAACCGGCAGATAAGCCAACACCGGGCGCCATTGACTAAGTATCAAAGTTTGCCAAAGACGACCCATGCGCCCATTGCCGTCCGCGAAAGGATGGATGAACTCGAATTCGTAGTGGAAAACGCAACTGATGATCAGCGGGTGCCAATCAGAAACGCCAAGCCAGTCCAGCAAGTCTTCAACCAGGTGAACAACACGACTCGGCGGCGGTGCCATATGGACCAATTTGTCGCCCCGGTAAATGCCCACACCGGCTCGGCGAAATTGCCCGCAGTCGTCAATCAATCCCCCCATCAGTAACTCATGGGCTCGAAGCAAGTCGACTCGATTGCTCGGCTGCCACTCCGGCATGACCTCATAAGCCGCAAAAGCGTTGCGTACTTCCTGAATTTCTCGCGGCAGACCAAGCACCCGCTGCCCTGCCAGAACAGCGGTTACCTGCTCAATGCTGAGCGTGTTGTTCTCGATAGCCAAAGAAGCCTGAATAGTACGAATCCGATTACCGCGACGCAGTTGAGGCGTCTGCCGACGATCATCCACAGCCGAAAGCTGACCGATCTGTTCACTGATCTCGGCGACCAACGCCAGCATTCTGATGGTCAGGGTCAACGCTGGTTGATAACGGCTCATATCCTTTACCAGGCTCGCAACTGAGGCCGCCATAATGCCCGAACCCGGCAGCATTCAGCAGCTCTCATTCACGCGGCTTCATGCCCATCGTTAAACTGCAACGCCGCCAACCGCGCATACAGCGCATTGCTCGCAATCAACTCCTGATGCGTCCCCACCGCCACCAGTTTCCCCTGGTCCATCACCGCGATCCGGTCAGCGTTTTTCACCGTGGCCAGTCGGTGGGCGATGACCAGCGTGGTGCGGTTTTTCATCAGGCTCGGCAGGGCTTGCTGAATCAGGTGTTCGCTCTGGGCGTCGAGGGCGCTGGTCGCTTCGTCCAGCAGCAGGATCGGCGCGTCCACCAGCAGCGCCCGGGCGATGGCCAGGCGTTGGCGTTGGCCGCCGGATAAACCGAGGCCACCGTCGCCAAGGTGGGTCTGGTAGCCGTTGGGCATTTGTTCGATAAAGTCATGGGCGTAAGCGATTTTCGCTGCTTCCTGAACCTGGGCCAGGGTTGCCGTCGGATTGCCATAGCGGATGTTCTCTTCGATGCTGCCAAAGAACAGCGCCGGTGATTGCGAGACCAGGGCGAAGCAGCGGCGCAAGTCCAACGGATCGAGTTGAGTCAGCGGCACACCATCGAGCAGGATGCGTCCTTCGGCCGGGTCGTAAAAGCGCAGCAGCAAATCATAAACCGTCGACTTGCCGGCACCGGACGGCCCGACCAATGCGACTGTTTCGCCAGCATTGATCGTCAGATTCAAACCATCGACCGCATAGCTTTCGGGACGCGACGGGTAGGAAAAACGCACATCCTGCAGCACCAGATTGCCCTTAACCCGCTCGGGCAAAGTCACCAGGCCAGTGGTCGGTGGCCGGATGATGTTTTCCGAGCGCAGCAACTCGGTTATCCGCTCGGCGGCGCCGGCGGCACGCTGCAGTTCGCCGATCACTTCGCTCAATGTGCCGAATGCGCTGCCGACGATCAGGCTGTAAAACACAAACGCCGCCAGCTCGCCCGCGGAAATTCGCCCGGCGATGACATCCATTCCGCCGACCCAGAGCATCACCCCGACGGCTCCAAGCACCAGTACGATCACCAGGGTAATCAGCCAGGCCCGCTGAAAGATCCGCTTGCGAGCGGTGTTGAAGGCCTCCTCCACCGTTGCGGCAAAGCGCTGCTCGTCCTCGACCTGATGGTTGTAGGCCTGCACGGTTTTGATCTGGCCCAGGGTTTCGGAAACATAGCTACCGATATCGGCAATCCGGTCCTGGCTCAGGCGCGACAGGCTACGCACACGACGGCCGAAGATCAGGATCGGCGCGATCACCAACGGCAACGCGACCACCACGATGCTGGTGAGTTTGGGGTTGGTGATAAACAGCAGGACGATCCCGCCGATCACCATCAACAGATTGCGCAAAAACAGCGACAGCGAAGAGCCGATCACCGATTGCAGCAGCGTGGTGTCAGCGGTTAACCGCGACTGGATCTCGGAGCTGCGGTTGTCTTCGTAGAATCCTGGGTGCAGGTAAATCAGATGGTTGAACACCTGACGACGGATGTCCGCGACAACGCGCTCACCGATCCATGAGACCAGGTAGAAACGCGCAAAGGTGCCAATCGCCAGCCCGACCACCAGCAACATAAACAGGCCGATGGACTGGTTGAGCAAATGCGGCGACTGGGTCATGAAACCCTGATCCACCAGCAGGCGAATCCCCTGCCCCATGGACAAGGTGATGCCCGCCGTGACGATCAATGCAAGCAAGGCACCGACGGCCGGCCAGCGATACGGCGCAATGAAACGCAGGGCCAGGCGCATGGCGCGCCGTTGACGGGAAGAGAGGATGGAGATCATTCGATGGCGCAACCAGTAGGGTTTGACGCGATCAAGCCTACACCGCTCAATGCGATTGAACGCTGTAAATCATAATGAGTCAGGTTAATTATGACCGCAAAGCCTAGCACCTAGACGGTATTGGTCTAAAGTCCGGGTGGCAACGTCGCGGTATTTCTGGTGGACTGTTGGCGCCGCCTTGGGAAGATCGCAGGGAGCTGTCACAGTCCGGTCACCTGGTGGTTCTACAGTAAGCACACAACCTGATGAGGAGACAGGCCATGTCCTTGCAAAACAGCAGCGATGACAAGATTGAAGTGATCCGCACACAGCCAGACCAGTCTCTGGGTTGCTCAATTATCGATAAGGATGGGCGCGAAGTACCGATCACTGAAGGCATGATCCAAGACGCTTGCCGCGAACTCGAAAAGCGATTGGTCAAGCCTGCCGAACAAAAGTGATGTAGCCACCGTCTTCTTGACCCGGCCCCTGATGGCCGGGTTTTTTATGGGTGATTATCCAGAAATTGCAGTGCGGCCATTCGCGAGCAGGCTCGCTCCCACAGTGATCCCCAGCGGATATAGCGTCTGTATACGACTGAGATTAAATGTGGGAGCGAGCCTGCTCGCGAAGGGGCCAGCTCGATCCTCAGACAGCCGAAGCCCCCAACGCCGCCACAATCTTCTGCAACTCAGGAGAATCCCCCTCAATCCGCACCTTCAACCCGTCAATCTCACGCCGCAACGGATAATGCTTGCGCAGTGAATCAAACGCCCCACGCTGCTCGTTCACATTGCCGACAAGGCTGCGACGGAAATCCGCATCATCACGGCGCGGGTCGTACACGCCACGGCATAACATGGCCAGCGACCAGGCGGGATCGCTGCCAGCGTTCAAGGTCACTTGCGACAACCAGGGTGCGGGCAGCAAATCGCCCAAGCTGATCTGGGCCGCTTGCCCGAGAAAATCGCAATACGCCTGATAAATCTGCGCGGTGCCACGCTGTCTGCCGTCGAGGCTGTAACCGGCAATGTGCGGCGTCGCCAGCACGCAGAGTTCGGCCAACGCCACATCGACCTCAGGCTCACCTTCCCAGACGTCCAGCACCGCTTGCAGGTCTTCACGTTGCAGCAGCACCTGACGCAGGGCGGCGTTGTCGACCACCGGGCCACGACTGGCGTTGATCAGCCAGGTGCCGGACTTGAGCTGGTTCAAACGGTTTTTATCGAACAGATGCCAGGTCGACTGGGCGCCGTGTTTCTTCAACGGCGTGTGCAGACTGATGACATCGCACTGTTCGATGATCTGTTCGAGGCTGACGTAATCGCCGCCTTCAGCCGCTTGCCTTGGCGGATCGCAGACCAGCACCTTCCAGCCCAGACCTTGTAGAACCTTGATCAAGCGGCCACCCACTTCACCGGCACCGACGATGCCGTAGGTGCGTTGAGTCAGGTCGGCGCCTTCGATTTCGGCCAGGGTCAGCAGACTGCCGAGCACGTAGTCAACCACGCCCCGGGCGTTGCAGCCGGGCGCGCTGGACCAGGTGATACCGGCCTGCTGAAAATAATCCAGATCCAGGTGATCCGTGCCGATGGTGCAAGTGCCGACAAAGCGTACCTTGCTGCCGTCGAGCAATGCGCGGTTAACGTTGGTCACCGAGCGCACCAGCAGCACATCGGCCTGTTCGACGGTGGCGCGATCAATCGAACGTCCCGAAACCCGGCGGATTTCACCGAAACCTTCGAAGAAGGCATCGAGCAACGGAATATTTTCGTCGGCAACAATCAGCATGGCAGGCTCCTTTGGCGGATCGGCAGTGTAGGCGGAGATGACCATTGTGGGCCAGCAAGCATTGCGCAACCTTGTAGCAGCTGGCGAAGCCTGCGTTCGGCTGCGTAGCAGTCGTGAAATCGGGTTATGCGGTGATTCAGGAATACCGCATGTTCAGGTCTTGCGACTGCTGCGCAGCCGAACGCAGGCTTCGCCAGCTGCTACAGGGGCTGCGGCGCCATAGGGAATCGAAAACCGATTACAAATCCGCAACACAGGACTTTTCCTGACCACTGCGTCAGGGCGTAGAATGCGCCGCCTTGCGCATCAACATCTTTGGACGTTTCGCCCTTGAATTCCGTGACTGACCGCCTCGCCGCTACTTCCCTCACCCGCCCGGCCCGGGTTCGCCTGGAGCTGAAAAATCTGCTCAGCCTGGCCTTGCCGATCATGATCGCGCAACTGGCGACCACCGCGATGGGCTTCGTCGATGCGGTAATGGCAGGCCGGGTCGGGCCACGGGATCTGGCGGCGGTGGCGCTGGGCAACTCGATCTGGGTGCCGGTGTTTCTGTTGATGACCGGCACTCTGCTGGCCACTACCCCGAAAGTCGCCCAGCGTTTCGGCGCCGGCAGCCACAGCGAGATTGGCCCGATTGTGCGCCAGGCACTGTGGCTGGCGCTGGTGGTGGGGTTGATGGCGACTGGCATGTTGTTCAGCGCTGAACCGATTTTGCACATCATGAAGGTCGACCCCGAATTGATCGGCCCGTGCATGCAATACCTGCATGGCATCGCCAGCGGTTTGCCCGCCGTCGCGTTCTACCATGTGCTGCGCTGCTTCAGTGACGGCCTGGGGCGCACGCGTCCGGCCATGGTGTTGGGCCTGTGCGGACTGGCGCTGAACATTCCGCTGAACTACGTCTTCATCTATGGCCACTTCGGTGTGCCGGCCATGGGCGGTGTCGGTTGCGGCTGGGCCACGGCGATCGTGATGTGGGTGATGGCGCTGGGCATGGCCGGGTGGGAACGCTGGGCGCCGGCGTATCAGTCGAGTCAGCTGTTCAGCCGTTTCGACTGGCCGCAGTGGTCGGTGATCAAACGCCTGCTGGGCATCGGCCTGCCGATCGGCATCGCGGTGTTCGCCGAATCGAGCATCTTCGCGGTCATTGCGCTGCTGATTGGCAGCCTCGGCGCGACGGTGGTGGCCGGGCACCAGATCGCGCTGAACTTCAGCTCGTTGGTGTTCATGATCCCCTACTCCCTGGGCATGGCCGTGACCGTGCGGGTTGGCCAGGCGCTCGGCCGTCAGGAGCCGCGTGAAGCACGCTTCGCCGCCGGTGTCGGCATGGGCACGGCGCTGGCTTATGCGTGCATCTCCGCGAGCATGATGCTGTTGCTGCGTGAACACATCGCAACGATCTACACGGCCGACCCAACGGTGATTCATGTCGCGGCGATGCTGATTGTGTATTCGGCGCTGTTCCAGTTTTCCGATGCGATCCAGGTGACAGCTGCCGGCGCGTTGCGCGGCTATCAGGACACTCGGGTGACGATGATCCTGACGCTGTTCGCTTACTGGGGGATTGGTTTGCCGGTGGGTTACGCACTGGGCCTGACCGACTGGTTCGGCACGCCGAGCGGCCCAAGCGGGTTGTGGCAGGGTTTGATTGTGGGCTTGAGTTGCGCGGCGCTGATGCTGTCGATCCGCCTGACGCGCAGTGCACGCAAGCGGATCCGCATCAGTCATTCGGCGGGTTAAGCGAGTTTCTTGCGGATCCAGTAGAGGTAGGTGCCTGCCTCTTCGTGCTGCGCCACCAGTTCGTGGTCAAGAAACACGCAGAACTTGGGAATGTCGCGACGGGTCGACGGGTCGGTGGCGATCACCTTCAGCAGGCCACCGGGCACCAGGTCACGGATGTGCTGGTGCAGCATCATCACCGGTTCCGGGCAGTTGAGGCCGGTGGCGTCGAGGGTGCCGTCAACCGGCGTATCAAGTATTTCACTCATGATTCACTCCTGAAACTTGCCGGTATTGTCGCGCATTGCCGGGTATGTGGCGAGGGAGCTTGCTCCCGCTGGGTCGCGAAGCGGCCCCAATTCTAGCCATACGGTCTATCAGAAAGATCTCGGTGGCCGGTTTTAGGGCCGCTGCGCAGCCCAGCGGGAGCAAGCTCCCTCGCCACACAAGCCCGCACATTAATTCGGGTAAATCAGCGGGACTTGGGTTTCTTCACGTCGAGTCGGCGCAAATGGCAGGTCACCTCTTCACGGTCGTGGTACAGCTGCTTGCAGCCGATTTCGACCCGAATGCCGCGCTCCTTGAACCCGTCGGCGATGCGTTCCAGCAAACGCTTCACTTCGGCGTAACGCTGTTTCATCGGCAGCTTGAGGTTGACCACCGCTTCGCGGCAATGCCCCTCGCCAATCCATTCTTCCAGCATCGCGGCGTTGCGCGCCGGTTTCTCGACGATGTCGCAGACCATCCAGTCCACCGGTTGCTTGGGTTTGAAGGTGAAACCGTCAGCCATCAAGTGTTGCACCAGACCGGTGTCCATCAGGCTTTCAGCCATCGGGCCGTTGTCGATCGCGGTCACCAGCATGCCGCGGTTGACCAGTTGCCAGGTCCAGCCGCCGGGTGCGGCGCCGAGGTCGACGCCGGTCATGTCGCTGTGCAGGCGCTCATCCCACTGATCGCGCGGGATGAAATGGTGCCAGGCTTCTTCCAGCTTCAGGGTCGAACGGCTCGGCGCTTCACGCGGAAACTTCAAGCGCGGAATGCCCATCGGCCACATCGCCGAGTTGTTCGACTCGGCCAGCCCCATGAACACTTCGCGGCCACTTTTGAAGGTCAGCAGCAGGCGCGGTTTGTGGGCATCTTCAACCAGTTTGCCAGCCGCCATCAGCGCCTTGCGCAGGTGGCCTTCGAACTTCTTGCAGAAGTTCGACAGTTCCTTGCCATCGTTGGTGTCGACCATTTCCAGCCACAGGCTGCCGCACAGCGGGAAGTCCGCCATGTGCGCGAGGATCACGCTGATGCGGTCGGTTTCCGGCAGATCGATGAAAATCCCGCGAGCCCACTGGCGCGGGAAGATCAGATCGGCGAAACGCTGGCCACGCATCAGGCGCTCGGCGCCATCTTCTTCGGTGCAGATGAATTCAGCGCAGGCGCTGGCGGTCTTGGCCTTGGCATAACCGGCCACGTTCAGCCGCGCGGCGTGTTCGGAAATCTCGGAACAGACTTCGCTTTCGAAGCCCGGCCGGCAATGCATAAAGAGGGTGTTCATTCTTACTCCTGGGCAGATGGCGAGAAATTCAACCACTGCGCGATGCCCAGACTTGCGTTGAAGCAAAGCCTGTCACGAAAACCGGCGCATGATAGCCGAGTTCGGAACCCAGGGTCTGTTGACGTTTGCTGACGAACCGCGTTGCGATGCCAACGTGTGCGAGGCAAGGCGCGGGATGCCGTCAATGGTTGTTCCCTTGGCAAATCCCGCAACGCAGCCTCGCACACGTTGGCGCGCAACCCGAAGGGACGCGACCCATTTGGCGCTGGGCGGCGTTGCTCGGAACTTATTTGGAACAACCAAACTACGTTCCTCGCGCCTTGCCCAGCGCCAAATGGGTCGGCGTCGCGGTCGTCAGCAAACGTCAACAGACCCTGGACTTGGCCATAGAGTCCAGTTATTAGCCTTAAGTACCAAACAGGACTAGGTTTAAACCTCTGTTCGTTCCCTCAGTCCGTAGCCGTGCGGACCCTAAGGAGTCATTTCAATGCCGTCCCTCGATAGCCTGAAAACCCTTAAAACCTTACAAATCGACGACAAGACCTATCACTATTTCAGCTTGCCGGAGGCTGCCAAAAGCCTGGGCGATCTCGATAAGCTGCCGATGTCGTTGAAAGTGCTGCTGGAAAACCTGCTGCGCTGGGAAGATGAAAAAACCGTCACCGGCGCCGACCTCAAGGCGATTGCCGCCTGGCTCAAGGAGCGTCGCTCCGACCGCGAAATTCAGTACCGTCCCGCGCGGGTATTAATGCAGGACTTTACTGGCGTACCTGCCGTGGTCGACCTCGCCGCCATGCGTGCCGCGATGGCCAAGGCCGGCGGCGACCCGCAGCGAATCAATCCGCTCTCCCCCGTGGATTTGGTGATCGATCACTCGGTGATGGTCGACAAATTCGCCAGCAGCAGCGCCTTCGAACAGAACGTCGACATTGAAATGCAGCGCAACGGTGAACGTTATGCGTTCCTGCGCTGGGGCCAAAGCGCCTTCGACAACTTCAGCGTGGTACCGCCGGGCACCGGCATCTGTCACCAGGTGAATCTGGAATACCTGGGCCGCACAGTCTGGACCAAGGACGAGGACGGCCGCACGTATGCCTTCCCGGATACCCTGGTCGGCACCGACTCCCACACCACCATGATCAACGGCCTCGGCGTGCTCGGCTGGGGCGTCGGCGGGATCGAAGCGGAAGCGGCGATGCTTGGCCAACCGGTGTCGATGCTGATCCCGGAAGTGATCGGCTTCAAACTCACCGGCAAGCTCAAGGAAGGCATCACCGCCACCGACCTGGTGCTGACCGTCACCCAGATGCTGCGCAAGAAAGGCGTGGTCGGCAAATTCGTCGAGTTCTACGGCGACGGCCTCGCCGACCTGCCGCTGGCCGACCGCGCGACCATCGCCAACATGGCCCCGGAGTACGGCGCCACCTGCGGCTTCTTCCCGGTGGATGACATCACCCTGGAATACCTGCGTTTATCCGGTCGCACCAGCGAGACCGTGAAACTGGTCGAGGCCTACAACAAAGCCCAGGGCCTGTGGCGCCTGCCGGGCCAGGAACCGGCGTTCACCGACACTCTGGCGCTGGACATGGGCAGCGTCGAAGCCAGCCTGGCCGGGCCGAAACGCCCCCAGGACCGGGTATCGCTGCCGAATGTCGCGCAAGCGTTCAGTGACTTCGTCGACCTGCATTTCAAACCCACCAGCAAGGAAGTCGGTCGCCTCGAAAGTGAAGGCGGCGGTGGCGTTGCGGTGGGCAATGCCGATCTGGCCGGTGAAGCCGACTACGAATACGACGGCCAGACCTATCGATTGAAAAACGGTGCGGTGGTGATCGCCGCGATCACCTCCTGCACCAACACCTCCAACCCGAGTGTGATGATGGCCGCCGGCCTGGTGGCGAAGAAAGCCGTGGAGAAAGGCCTCAAGCGCAAACCGTGGGTCAAGAGCTCGCTGGCCCCAGGCTCGAAAGTGGTCACCGACTACTACAAGGCTGCCGGCCTGACCCAGTACCTTGATGAACTGGGTTTTGCCTTGGTCGGCTACGGCTGCACCACGTGCATAGGCAACTCCGGGCCATTGGCGGAGCCGATCGAAAAAGCCATTCAGGCCGCCGACCTGACCGTCGCCTCGGTGTTGTCGGGCAACCGCAACTTCGAAGGCCGCGTGCATCCGCTGGTGAAAACCAACTGGCTGGCCTCGCCGCCGCTGGTCGTCGCCTATGCGCTGGCCGGCACGGTGCGCATCGACATCAGCAGCGAGCCTTTGGGTACCGACAAAGAGGGCAATCTGGTTTATCTGCGGGACATCTGGCCGAGTACCAAAGAGATCGCCGACGCGGTGAATCAGGTCAACACCGCGATGTTCCACAAGGAATACGCCGAAGTGTTTGCCGGCGATGAGCAATGGCAGGCAATCGAAGTGCCTCAAGCAGCGACCTATGTCTGGCAGGATGATTCGACGTACATCCAGCATCCACCGTTCTTCGATGACATCGGCGGGCCGCCGCCGGTGGTCAAGGACGTCGCCGGTGCCAGAGTCCTCGCGCTGCTGGGTGATTCGGTGACCACCGACCACATCTCTCCGGCCGGCAACATCAAGGCCGACAGCCCCGCAGGCCACTACCTGCGCGAGAAAGGCGTAGAACCACGGGACTTCAACTCCTACGGCTCGCGTCGCGGCAACCACCAAGTGATGATGCGCGGCACCTTCGCCAACATCCGCATTCGCAACGAGATGCTCGGCGGCGAAGAAGGCGGCAATACGATTTACATTCCCACCGGGGAGAGGATGCCGATCTACGATGCGGCGATGCGTTATCAAGCGTCGGGCACGCCGCTGGTGGTGATTGCCGGGCAAGAATACGGCACCGGATCGAGTCGTGACTGGGCAGCCAAGGGTACTAATCTGCTGGGGGTCAAAGCGGTCATTGCGGAAAGTTTCGAACGGATTCACCGCTCCAACCTGGTGGGCATGGGCGTATTGCCGTTGCAGTTCAAGCTGGATCAAAACCGCAAGAGCATGAACCTGACCGGCAAAGAAACCCTGGATATTCTGGGTTTGACCGGCGTCGAGCTGACACCGCGGATGAACCTGACGCTGGTGATCACCCGTGAAGACGGCAGCCACGAGAAAGTCGAGGTGTTGTGCCGGATCGATACCCTTAATGAGGTGGAGTACTTCAAATCGGGGGGGATTTTGCATTACGTGTTGCGACAGTTGATTGCGTCGTAACCGGCTGCTGATACAAACACCGCCTTCGGGCGGTGTTTTTGTTTGGCCCTTGTGGGAGCGAGCTTGCTCCGGGCGGCGTTCCGACGATGAGGCCATATCATTCAACATTGATGTCGACTGTTAGTATGCTATCGCGAGCAAGCTCGCTCCCACATGGACAGAGTCGCCCTGCACATTTTTGGACACAAGGACTTCACATGCTTGCTCTGCCATGGAACTACCTGGCCCTCCTCTCCCTCGGCTATGGTCTGGCACTGATCTACGGCCAACTCGGCTGGCTGGCCGTAATCTCCGTCGCATTGTTGCTGTTCACAGGTTTCGCCGTCCGCCAACAAAAGGTTCAAGCCGGCCGCTACCTCGGTCATGGGGTGTTCTTCGTCCTGGTCCTGGCGCTGGCGATGCACTGGCTTCCCGGTTTCTACAATGGTCGTGGTCTCGCCCCTCAGCAATTCACCGACGATGCCGTGCCGTTTTTCATGTACCTGAATCAGGACAAACCCCTGATCGGATTCTGGCTTTTGCTGGTCTGCCCGTGGATTGTCGGTCGACGTTCGCTGCGCCTTTCCATCTATGCCACCGCGCTGGGGCTGACGTTGAGTGCCGTGCTGGCCTTGGGTGGCGCGCTGGTGCTGGGCCTGATCAGCTGGGCACCGAAGTGGCCGGATCAAGCCTGGCTGTGGCTGGTTAACAATCTGCTGCTGGTGACGCTGGTGGAGGAAGCGCTGTTTCGCGGCTACATCCAGGGCGGTCTGAGCCGCTGCTTCAAAAACCTGCCCTACGGTGAAAACCTCGCCCTGCTCCTCGCCTCGCTGCTGTTCGGCCTGGTGCATGTGGGCGCCGGCTGGCAATGGGTGTTGCTGGCGAGTCTGGCGGGTGTCGGCTATGGTCTGGCCTACCGTTTTGGTGGCTTGGGTGCGGCCATCGCCACCCATTTCGGCCTGAACCTGCTGCACTTCGGGCTGTTCACCTATCCGATGCTCGCCGGCTGACGCAAGGGTCGTTTTGCGACGCGCCACTGATTACTGAAAAATAATCTCAATAAATGGCTGACGATGCCGACAACCCGTCAAAGCCTTGCGGATTGAAAAAGCCATGCGTAACAACCAGCCCATTACACAACGCGAACGGACCTTCCCGACTCAGCAACGGTTGATTTCCACCACCGATGCCAAGGGCGTGATCACCTATTGCAACGACGCTTTCGTCGAGATCAGTGGGTATTCTCGTGAAGAGCTGATCCGTGCGCCGCATAACCTGGTCCGTCACCCTGACGTCCCGGCCGCGGTATTCGCGCACATGTGGGGCACATTGAAACAAGGCTTGCCATGGATGGGCATTGTCAAGAATCGCTGCAAGACCGGTGATCACTATTGGGTTAACGCCTATGTCACACCGGTTTTCGAAGGCAATCAGGTGATCGGTTACGAATCGGTTCGGGTCAAACCCACCGCCGAGCAGATCCGCCGTGCCGAAGCGCTCTACCAACGCATCAACCAGGGCAAGTCGGCGATTCCTTCGACGGACAAATGGTTGCCGGTACTGCAGGACTGGCTGCCGTTCATTCTAGTCAGCCAGCTGAGCTTCATGATCGGTGCGTCGCTCAATTCCCAATGGGGTTTTGCGTTGGCCGCCGGTCTCTCGGTGCCATTGGGTTTGCTGGGGTTGAGCTGGCAACAGCGCGGCCTCAAGCGTCTGCTGCACCTGGCCGGGCAGACGACCTCCGACCCGCTGATCGCGCAGATGTACACCGACAGTCGCGGCGCCCAGGCGCGCCTGGAAATGTCTATCCTCAGCCAGGAAGCCCGCCTGAAAACCTGCCTGACCCGTCTGCAGGACACCGCCGAGCACCTGAGCGACCAAGCCAAACAGTCCGACACCCTGGCGCATAACAGCTCCAACGGTCTGGAACGCCAACGCGTCGAAACCGAGCAAGTGGCCACCGCCGTCAATCAGATGGCCGCCACCACTCAGGAAGTCGCCAGCCACGTGCAGCGCACAGCCGATGTGACTCAGGAAGCCAATCGCCTGACCGGTCGCGGCCGCGACATCGCCGGGGAAACCCGCGAAGCCATCCAGCGCCTGTCGGTGGTGGTCGGTGAAACCGGTCTGACCGTGACCCAACTGGCCAAGGACAGCGACGAAATCGGTGGTGTGGTCGATGTGATCAAAGGCATCGCCGACCAGACCAACCTGCTGGCGTTGAACGCTGCTATTGAAGCGGCCCGTGCCGGCGAGATGGGTCGTGGTTTTGCGGTAGTGGCCGACGAAGTTCGCCAACTGGCACAACGCACCAGCGAATCCACCGGGCAGATCCACGCCCTGATCGCCAAGCTCCAGCAAACCGCCAGCACGGCGGTGCAAACCATGGAGGCTGGCCATCGCCAGGCCGAAGAAGGTGTGGCGCGGGTTCTGGAAGCGGATCAGGCACTGGTGGGGATCAGCGAAGCGGTGGCCAACATCACCGACATGACCACTCAGATCGCTGCGGCGACTGAAGAGCAAAGTGCAGTGGCTGAAGAAATCAGCCGCAACATCAGCAACATCTCGCACCTGGCGGATCAGACGTCGGAACAGGCGCAACACTCGGCGTTGTTGAGTGAAGAACTGACCAAGACCGCGAATACTCAGTATTCATTGGTGGAGCGGTTTAACCGCTGATCGTCGCTGAAAAGACAAAAACCCGGACGGTGAAAGCTTCCGGGTTTTTTATTGCCAGTTTGAAAGTGATGTTGCCTGACAGATTGCTATCGCGGGCAAGCCTTGCTCCTACAGGTCATGCGTCGATCATCCGGACACCGATATCCAGTAGGAGCAAGGCTTGCCCGCGAAGAGGCCCCGACACGCACCGCACATCTCACTGCAGGAATTCGGCAACCTTGCCCGCCGCAACCGCCAAATGCTGCTCATGGGTAAACCCGGACGCCTTCAACGACTTCAAATCATGATCCCCGCCATCAGCCAGAACACTTTGCGTACTCCCTCTCAAACAAGCACAACTTCACGGGAGTGTCCAGCTGTCATTTATGACAGTTACGCTTTGATTTCTTTCGCCTTATATTCCTTAGGCAAACAGCGTTTATTGATCAAACTCTAAAAAGGGATATTTAAAATGGAAAATGAACGTAGACAAGCAAGCATAAAAAAAATCCGCCCGATTGAAACAAATCAAATATTTAAGTGGCGATTTAACGCCGAAGCTCAATTCGTCGAAGCTACTCAAGCATATGTATATCTCTGGGAGTCCATTTCCGGAAAACTTTTCTGGGTATGGGAAGGATGGACAGGCTCTCATGAAAATAGCGACATATTTTTTTACGATTTCACCATCCCTTATGTCAATGACGATCCAATAGACCGTAGTTATGAAATGGGCAAGGATGAGCTGACTTTTGATCATGCTTATTCAAAACCACAAGGTCAGTTAGGAAGTGCCAGAGCGCACTCGGCAATTGTCCACATCAAACTCAATCCAAAAACCGGGATCAGCGAAGGAAAGTTTAATGCCGAGTTCTTAGGGATTCATCAATCACCACAAGGCAAGTTCTACGTGAAACGAGAAAACCCTTGATATCGCCCGATCACGAGCTACAAGGCCATGCTCTCCTCGGGGCTGGCCTTCCAATATCAAAGTCATGAGTTCAAAGAGCACAAAAATTTCTTCATCTTTTCCGCGGTTGTCGTCAGGTGTCCTTCATGAGTAAACCCGGAAGCCTTCAACGGCTTCAAATCATGATCCCCCACTGCCAGCCAAAACACCTCGATACTCGGCGCCAACGTGTAAGCCTCGACAGCCTCGCGATTCCCCAGCGCATCCCGTTCGCCCTGCACAATCAACGTCCGCGTCTTCAGCGCCGCCAAATGCTCGACCCGAGGCTTCTCCGGCTTACCCACCGCATAAAACGGATAACCCAGACACACTAGCGCATCCGCCTCCAGCTCATCCGCCAAAAGACTGGCCATCCGCCCGCCCATGGACTTGCCGCCAATGGCCAGGTGCCCAGTGACATGGCGTCGCACCTCCGCATACACCTCGCGCCAGCACTCCAGCAGTTTCGGTGCCGGATTCGGTGGACGCTTGCCCCCGTCAACACGCCGTTGCGCCATGTAGGGAAACTCGAAGCGCACCACGTTGACCCCTTGATCGGCGAGGCGCGCAGCCATGTCGGTCATCCAGCCGCTGTCCATCGGCGCACCGGCACCATGGGCGAGGATCAGCGTTGCCGATGCAGGTCCTGAGGCGGCATTCCACAACCATCCATGATCCCGTACACACCGTGCCCATTGATCCCCGTCAATACTGGCCTTGTGCTCTTTGTCCATGCTTGCCTCGCTTTTAGTCTGCCTATAACTCCAGGCGAAAGGAGCGTTTGCCTTGCGCGAACGCCTTCACTTCGGCTGAACCGTGGATGGGGAACCATGAACACTTCTATCAGTACCGCCTACAACTACAAGGTGGTCCGCCAATTCGCCATTATGACGGTGGTGTGGGGCATCGTCGGCATGGGGCTCGGGGTTTTTCTCGCGGCTCAATTGGTCTGGCCTGAACTCAACTTCAATCTGCCGTGGACCAGCTTCGGGCGTCTGCGCCCGTTGCACACCAACGCAGTGATCTTCGCCTTCGGCGGTTGCGCCCTGTTCGCCAGTTCGTTCTATTCGGTGCAACGCACCTGCCAGACTCAATTGTTCGCACCGAAAATCGCCGCGTTCTGCTTCTGGGGCTGGCAAGTGGTGATCCTGCTGGCGGCTATCAGCCTGCCGCTGGGTTACACGAGTTCCAAGGAATACGCCGAGCTGGAATGGCCGATCGACATCCTGATCACCATCGTCTGGGTCGCCTACGCCGTGGTGTTCTTCGGCACACTGGCCAAGCGCAAGACCAAGCACATCTACGTCGGCAACTGGTTCTTCGGTGCGTTCATCATCACCGTGGCGATTCTGCACATCGTCAACAACCTTGAATTGCCGGTGAGTTTCACCAAGTCCTACTCGGTGTACGCCGGTGCGACCGATGCCATGGTTCAGTGGTGGTACGGGCACAACGCCGTAGGCTTTTTCCTCACCGCCGGTTTCCTCGGGATGATGTACTACTTCGTGCCGAAACAGGCCGAGCGTCCGGTGTACTCCTATCGGTTGTCGATCGTGCACTTCTGGGCGTTGATCACCCTGTACATCTGGGCCGGCCCGCACCACTTGCACTACACCGCGCTGCCGGACTGGGCGCAGTCGCTGGGCATGGTGATGTCGCTGATCCTGCTGGCACCGAGCTGGGGCGGGATGATCAACGGCATGATGACGCTCTCGGGCGCCTGGCATAAGTTGCGCAGCGACCCGATCCTGCGCTTCCTCGTCGTGTCGCTCGCGTTCTACGGCATGTCGACCTTCGGAGGGCCGATGATGGCCATCAAAACGGTCAACGCCCTCTCCCACTACACCGACTGGACCATCGGCCACGTTCACGCCGGCGCCCTCGGTTGGGTAGCGATGATCTCCATCGGCGCGCTGTACCACATGATCCCGAAAATCTTCGGCCGCACGCAGATGCACAGCATCGGCCTGATCAACGCCCACTTCTGGCTCGCCACCATCGGCACTGTGCTGTACATCGCGTCCATGTGGGTCAACGGCATCGCCCAAGGCCTCATGTGGCGCGCGATCAATGACGACGGCACGCTGACCTACTCCTTCGTCGAAACCCTGGTGGCCAGCCACCCAGGCTTCGTCGTGCGGCTGGTGGGCGGCGCGATCTTCTTCAGCGGCATGTTGCTGATGGCCTACAACACCTGGCGCACCGTGCGGGCCTCGCAGCCTGCCGAAGTCGCTGCTGCCGCGCAGATCGCCTGAGGAGGCCGCCATGAAACACGAAACAATCGAGAAAAACGTCGGCCTGCTGATGTTGCTGATGGTGCTGGCCGTGAGCATTGGCGGTCTGACTCAAATCGTCCCGCTGTTCTTCCAGGACGTGACCAATAAACCGGTGGAAGGCATGAAGCCCTACACCGCGCTGCAACTGGAAGGTCGCGACATCTACATCCGCGAAGGCTGCGTCGGCTGCCATTCGCAGATGATCCGGCCGTTTCGCGCCGAGACGGAACGCTACGGCCACTACTCGGTGGCCGGTGAAAGCGTCTGGGATCATCCGTTCCTGTGGGGTTCGAAACGTACCGGTCCGGACCTGGCCCGGGTCGGCGGTCGCTACTCCGAAGACTGGCACCGCGCGCATTTGTACAACCCGCGCAACGTGGTGCCGGAATCGAAAATGCCCGGCTATCCGTGGCTCGTGGCCAATCAACTGGACAGCAGCCACACCGAAACCAAGATCAAGGCGATGCGCACCCTCGGCGTGCCGTACACCGACGACGACATCGCCGGCTCAGTCGCCTCGCTCAAGGGCAAGACCGAAATGGACGCCCTGGTTGCTTACCTGCAAGTGCTCGGCACATCCATCAAGAGCAAGAGGTGAGTCATGGCCATGTTCTTTGGAATAAGTATCGAAATGAGCAGTGGAATGATCCGCGGCCTGGGCACGGTCGTGGTGTTCGTGGCCTTCGTCGGCCTGTCGCTGTGGGTGTTCAACGGCAAGCGCAATCCGGAATTCGCCGAAGCGCGCCTGCTGCCGTTCGCCGATGAGCCACAAGCCGATAACGCCAACACCCAAGAACCAGCAACAACAAGGAGTACCCGGCCATGACCACCTTCTGGAGTACGTGGATCTGCGTACTGACCATCGGCAGCCTGATCGGCCTGACCTGGCTGCTGATCGGCACCCGCAAGGGCGAAACCAAGGGCAGCGTCGACCAGACCATGGGCCACAGCTTCGACGGCATCGAGGAGTACGACAATCCGCTGCCGCAGTGGTGGTTCATGCTGTTCGCCGGCACGCTGGTGTTTGCCGTGGGCTATCTAGTGCTTTACCCCGGTCTGGGCAACTGGAAAGGCATCCTGCCGGGTTACGAGGACGGTTGGACCGGCGTCCACGAGTGGGAAAAGGAGATGAACAAGGCCGATGCCAAGTTCGGACCGATCTTCGCCAAATTCGCCGCCATGCCCGTGGAAGAAGTGGCCCAGGACCCGCTAGCGTTGAAAATGGGCGGTCGCCTGTTTGCCTCCAATTGCGCGGTCTGCCACGGCTCGGATGCCAAGGGCGCCTTTGGCTTTCCGAACCTGGCGGACACCAGCTGGCGCTGGGGCGGCAACGCCGACACCGTCAAAACCACCATCATGGGCGGTCGTATGGCGGCGATGCCGGCCTGGGGTGAAATCCTTGGTGATGCCGGCGTGAAGAACGTCGCGGCTTATGTACGTCATGAACTGGCCGGCCTGCCGTTGACTGCCGAAAGCGGCGCCGACCTGCACGCCGGACAGCAACTGTTCAGCACCACCTGCGTAGCCTGTCATGGGGCAAACGGCCAGGGCACTGAAGCCATGGGCGCGCCGAATCTGACGCAACCGGCCGGTTTCATCTACGGTACAAGCCTGGCGCAACTGCAACAGACCATTCGTCATGGCCGTCAGGGCCATATGCCGGCGCAGAACGAACTGCTCGGCAACGACAAGGTGCAATTGCTGGCCGCTTACGTTTACAGCTTGTCTTACGGTCTGAGCACCGAGCGTTTGCAGGCTGAAGACAAACACGAATAAATCTCGACCGCTCTGCTGCCGCATTCTCCCGGATGCGGCAGTTCCCTGCCCCTTTGCGACCAAGTGTCGCACCCCTCCGTTGGTCCTCCTTTCGGTTCACCAGATTCGGGTCTAAGCTTCCCCCGATGCGGACTGGCATGAGCCGGTTCCAGGTCGACCCAACCCGATGTGTTCGACGAATCTGCTCGATGACAGGCCGCAAAGGCTGGTAGATACCGGCTGTCGTGCCAATTGCCATCTGTCACCCGATCATTGTGTTTGAACACACCCCGTTACATCCGACCTGACCCCCTCACCATTTTCGTCTGCTGCGACATTTTGCCCTTGGGCAATTTTGTCCTTACGCGGCGCATGGAAAGGCCGCAGAATCAGCTTTTGAAAGCATTGACCCAGGTCATGGCGCGTTGCAATGACCCCCCGCTTTCTCCATACTTGCGGCCGATTTTTACTCCTAATAAAACACCCAAACCGTGGAACCTTAGAATGAGCACAGCAATCAGTCCGACTGCTTATAACTATAAGGTAGTCCGCCAGTTCGCCATCATGACGGTGGTCTGGGGGATCCTTGGCATGGGGCTTGGTGTCTTCATCGCCTCACAGCTTGTATGGCCGGAATTGAACTTCGGTCTGCCGTGGACGACTTTTGGACGCTTACGCCCGTTGCACACCAACCTGGTGATTTTCGCCTTCGGTGGTTGTGCTCTGTTTGCCACTTCTTATTACGTCGTGCAGCGAACCTGCCAAACGCGACTGATTTCCGACAGCCTCGCCGCCTTCACCTTCTGGGGTTGGCAAGCGGTGATCGTCGGCGCGATCATTACCTTGCCGCTGGGTTACACCACCACCAAGGAATACGCGGAACTGGAATGGCCCCTGGCTATTCTGCTGGCCATCGTCTGGGTTACTTACGGTCTGGTGTTCTTCGGCACCATCACCAAGCGCAAAACCAAGCATATCTATGTGGGTAACTGGTTCTACGGTGCCTTCATCGTTGTGACCGCGATGCTGCACATCGTCAACCACGCCTCCCTGCCGGTCAGCTTCTTCAAGTCCTACTCGGCCTACGCCGGTGCGACTGACGCGATGATCCAGTGGTGGTACGGCCACAACGCGGTGGGTTTCTTCCTGACCACTGGCTTCCTGGGGATGATGTACTACTTCGTTCCGAAGCAGGCCGAGCGTCCGATCTACTCCTATCGCCTGTCGATCGTGCACTTCTGGGCGCTGATCACCCTGTACATCTGGGCCGGTCCACACCACCTGCACTACACCGCACTGCCGGACTGGGCTCAGTCGCTGGGCATGGCGATGTCGATCATCCTGCTGGCACCAAGCTGGGGCGGCATGATCAACGGCATGATGACCCTGTCGGGCGCCTGGCATAAGCTGCGCACCGACCCGATCCTGCGCTTCCTCGTTGTGTCGCTGGCGTTCTACGGCATGTCGACCTTCGAAGGCCCGATGATGGCCATCAAGACCGTCAACTCGCTGTCTCACTACACAGACTGGACCATCGGCCACGTACACGCCGGTGCCTTGGGCTGGGTGGCGATGATCTCGATCGGCGCCATCTACCACATGATCCCGAAACTGTTCGGTCGTGTGCAGATGCACAGCATCGGCCTGATCAACACGCACTTCTGGCTCGCGACCATCGGTACCGTTCTGTACATCGCTTCGATGTGGGTCAACGGCATCACCCAGGGTCTGATGTGGCGTGCAATCAACGACGACGGCACCCTCACCTACTCGTTCGTTGAAGCGCTGCAAGCCAGCCATCCTGGTTTCATCGTTCGCGCCCTGGGCGGTGCGTTCTTCGCCAGCGGCATGCTGTTCATGGCCTACAACGTATGGCGTACCGTACGTGCCTCGAACCCGGCTGAAGCCAAAGCTGCTGAACAGATTGCTGTAGTTGGAGCTCACTGATGAAGCATGAAGCAGTCGAGAAGAATATTGGCCTGCTGGCCTTCTTCATGGTTATCGCCGTCAGCATCGGCGGCCTGACCCAGATCGTTCCGCTGTTTTTCCAGGACGTCACCAACAAGCCGGTCGAAGGCATGAAGCCGCGCCCGGCGCTGGAGCTGGAAGGCCGTGACATTTTCATCGCCAACGGTTGTGTTGGCTGCCATTCGCAGATGATCCGTCCGTTCCGTGCTGAAACCGAACGTTACGGCCACTACTCGGTCGCCGGTGAAAGCGTCTGGGACCACCCGTTCCTGTGGGGTTCCAAGCGTACCGGTCCGGACCTGGCCCGTGTTGGCGGTCGTTATTCCGATGACTGGCAGCGTGCGCACTTGTACAACCCGCGCAACGTCGTGCCTGAGTCGAAAATGCCGGCCTACCCGTTCCTCGTGGAAAACAAGCTCGACGGCAAAGACACCGCCAAGAAAATGGAAGTCTTGCGCACGCTCGGCGTCCCTTACACCGACGAAGACATCGCCGGCGCCAAGGATGCTGTGAAGGGCAAAACCGAAATGGACGCGCTGGTGGCCTATCTGCAAGGCCTGGGCACCATCATCAAAAGCAAACGGTGATTTAGATGGATATCGGGATGATTCGTGGCCTGGGCACCGTTGTTGTGATGGTGGCCTTCATCGGTCTGGCGTTGTGGGTATTCAGCCCCAAGCGCAAGTCGGAGTTTGAAGACGCGACCTTGCTGCCTTTCGCGGATGATCCCGAAGCCATCAAGCACGTCGAGCAAGCTTCTAGGAGTAACAAAGAATGACTACGTTCTGGAGTCTGTACGTCACAGTCCTCAGTCTCGGCACGATCTTCGCCCTGACCTGGCTGCTGCTGTCCACCCGCAGGGGCCAGCGCAGCGAAGCCACCGAAGAAACGGTTGGCCACTCCTTCGACGGGATCGAGGAGTACGACAACCCACTGCCGAAATGGTGGTTCATGCTGTTCGTGGGCACCATCATCTTCGCGCTGGGCTACCTGGTGCTGTACCCGGGCCTGGGTAACTGGAAAGGCCTGCTGCCGGGTTACAACTACCTCGATAACGACAAGCAGACCGCGTTCGCCAACGGCCAGAGCGGCTGGACCGGCGTTCACGAGTGGGAAAAGGAAATGGCCAAGTCGGACGCCAAGTTCGGCCCGATCTTCGCCAAGTTCGCTTCCATGCCTATCGAAGAAGTCGCCAAGGACCCGCAAGCCCTGAAGATGGGTGGCCGCCTGTTCGCCTCCAACTGCTCGGTCTGCCACGGTTCCGATGCCAAAGGCGCGTATGGCTTCCCTAACCTGACCGACGCCGACTGGCGCTGGGGCGGCGAAGCGGAAACCATCAAGACCACCATCATGGGCGGCCGTCACGCGGTCATGCCGGCGTGGGCTGAAGTGATCGGCGAGCAAGGCGTTGCGAACGTTGCCGCGTTCGTACTGACCAACCTCGATGGCCGCAAGTTGCCGGAAGGCACCAAGGCTGACCCGGTTGCCGGCCAGAAGCTGTTCGCCGCCAACTGCGCGGTGTGCCACGGCCCAGAAGGCAAAGGCACGCCAGCGATGGGCGCGCCTAACCTGACCCACCCGGCAGCGTTCATCTACGGTTCGAGCTTCGCTCAACTGCAGCAGACCATCCGTTACGGCCGTCAGGGCCAGATGCCTACGCAAGAACAGCTGCAAGGCAACGACAAGGTTCACCTGCTGGCCGCTTACGTCTACAGCCTCTCTCACGGTGAGAAAGCGCCCGTGGCGGACACCCAGTAAGGCAAACGCTTGATGCAATAAAAAACGGCCCCGCCAATGTGAATTGGCGGGGCCGTTTTGGTTTCGGACGCTGATGGCCTGCGCTGTAGCGACCAACGGTAGCCCACTGCGCGCCCTCCGAGATTGCGCGCCAACCTGCCGAGTAGTAACGTTTCTACAAAGTACTTTCAGGGGGGACATCCACGATGGCCATCACCACCATTTCCAGCCGTGAATTCAATCAGGACACAAGTAGTGCCAAAAAAGCCACGCGTCAGGGCCCGGTTATCATCACCGACCGTGGCAAGCCGGCTCACGTACTGCTAAGCATTGAGGACTACCAAAAACTAACCGGCATCAACGCCAGCATTGTCGACCTGTTAGTGATGCCAGAAGCGGCAGACATCGAGTTCGAAACCGAGCGTGCCGTGATCATTCATCGACCCGTGGACCTGTCCTGATGTTTCTACTCGACACCAACGTGATTTCTGAACTGCGCAAACCCCAGGCTGATGCAAACGTCGTCGCCTGGGCCAAAAGTGTCATCGCCCCACGCATGTTTATTTCGGCCATTACCCTGAAGGAACTGGAGACAGGGGTTCTTCGAATGGAGCGTCGTGATCCCGCTCAGGGGAAGGTATTACGAACCTGGCTGAAGCGACACGTCATACCGGCCTTCGACGCCAGAATCTTGCCGGTCGATGCCGCCGTGGCGCTACGGTGCGCCAGTTTGCATGTTCCGGACCGTGCCAACGAAGGCGACGCCCTGATCGCAGCGACAGCGCTGGTTCATGGCCTCACAGTCGTCACCCGCAACATCAGCGATTTTCAATCCAGCGGCGTTGCACTGATCAATCCGTGGGGCGAATGAGTTCGTCGCCCTCAAAAACCGTCCATAATTCACGTGTCAATTGATTCAAGTCATTACACCGTCAGATGATTTCCACCAACGTGACCAAAGGTCGCACCCTTGACCTAGAGCTACAGGCGTATCATTGCGCCACTGCAACACCTCTTTTTGACCACGGTCGGCACGTACTGACCGAGGCATTTTTCCACTGCCGTGGGATGCAATGATGAGCAATCAGATTCCGGTAAACGACGTCACACCGCCTGCCAAGAACGCGAACAACAGCGTCGACCTCTACGCCTCTCGGGAAAAAATCTACACCCGCGCCTTCACCGGCCTGTTCCGCAACCTGCGGATGATGGGCGGTGCCGGGCTGTTTCTGTTGTATTTCGGTACGGTCTGGCTGAGTTGGGGTGGCCATCAGGCCGTCTGGTGGAACCTGCCAGAACGCAAATTCTTCATCTTTGGCGCAACCTTCTGGCCTCAGGACTTCATCCTGCTCTCGGGGATCTTGATCGTCAGCGCCTTCGGCCTGTTCTTCATTACCGTGTACGCCGGGCGGGTCTGGTGCGGCTATACCTGCCCACAGAGCGTCTGGACCTGGATTTTCATGTGGTGCGAGAAGGTCACCGAAGGCGACCGCAACCAGCGCATCAAGCTCGACAAAGCGCCCATGAGCGCCAACAAATTCCTGCGCAAACTCAGCAAACACTCGATGTGGTTGTTGATCGGCTTCGTGACCGGCATGACCTTCGTCGGTTATTTCTCGCCGATCCGCGAGCTGACCATCGACTTCTTCACCGGTGAAGCCGACGGCTGGTCGTATTTCTGGGTCGGTTTCTTCACCCTCGCCACCTACGGCAATGCCGGCTGGTTGCGCGAGCAGGTGTGCATTTACATGTGTCCGTACGCACGCTTTCAGAGCGTGATGTTCGACAAAGACACCCTGATCGTTTCCTACGACCCACGCCGTGGTGAAAGCCGCGGCCCGCGCAAGAAAGGCGTCGACTACAAGGCCATGGGCCTGGGCGACTGCATCGACTGCACCATGTGCGTCCAGGTCTGCCCGACCGGTATCGACATCCGCGACGGCCTGCAAGTCGAATGCATCGGCTGTGCGGCCTGCATCGATGCCTGCGACAGCATCATGGACAAGATGGATTACCCGCGCGGCCTGATCAGCTACACCACCGAGCACAACCTGTCCGGGCAAAAAACCAATAAACTGCGCCCGCGCCTGATTGGCTATGCCACGGTGCTGCTGGCGATGATCGCTTTGCTGATGACCGCGTTCTTCATGCGTTCGCTGGTCGGTTTCGACGTCAGCAAAGACCGCGTGCTGTACCGCGAGAACGCCGAAGGCCGGATCGAAAACGTCTACAGCCTGAAGATCATGAACAAGGATCAGCGCGACCACACCTACGTGCTCGAAGCTGCTGGCCTGCCGGACCTCAAGCTGCAAGGCAAGCGCGAGATCAAGGTCGCCGCCGGGGAGATTTTCAGCCAGCCGGTCGAACTGTCCAGCGCACCGGAAAAACTGCCATCGAGCACCAACGAGGTGAAATTCATCCTCAAGGATGCCGATGACGACAGCGTCCACATTGAAGCCAAGAGCCGGTTCATCGGCCCACAAGTTCGTTGAGAGAAGTGATCATGCCCGCAGCAAATGCCGCAAGCCCCTGGTACAAGCACCTTTGGCCGTGGATCATCATCGCCATCCTGGCGTGTTCCGTGACCCTGACCTTGTCCATGGTGACGATCGCGGTGAAGAACCCGGACAACCTGGTCAACGACAACTATTACGAGGCCGGCAAAGGCATCAACCGCTCCCTCGACCGTGAGCTGCTGGCGCAGACCCTGCTGCTGCGCGCCAGCGTTCATCTGGACGACGTGACCGGCGAAGTCGACCTGCGCCTGAGTGGCAACAGCCAGCCCAAAACCGTTGAGCTGAACCTGATCTCGCCGACCCAGCCGGAGAAGGATCGCAAGATCACCCTGGCGCGCAGCGAAACCGAACAGGGCCGCTACATTGGCCAGTTGAGTGACAAGGTTGATGGTCGTCGCTTTGTAGAGCTGCTGGGTGTACAGGATGACAAGACCTGGCGCATGTTCGAAGAAGAACAGGTTAGCCATGACAAGGATTTGCTGCTGGGTGATGAGCCGCTGCAGGGCGCGGAAGACCTGAAAAAATAAAGTCGCGCTTCGCGCATCGCGAGCAGGCTCGCTCCCACAGTGGATCTGCGGTGTACATGAATTTTGTGCACGACATCGATCAAATGTGGGAGCGAGCCTGCTCGCGATGAGGCCCTCCCGGACGATATAGATTCCAGCTCATGAGTACTCCAACCCCCTGCTACCACTGCGCCCTGCCCGTCCCGGCCGGCAGCCGCTTCACCGCTGTCGTCCTCGGTGAAACCCGCGAGTTCTGCTGCCCGGGTTGCCAGGCCGTGGCCGAAGCCATCGTGGCCGGCGGACTGGAAACCTATTACCAGCATCGCAGCGAGTCATCGGCCAACCCCGAAGCCTTGCCGGTGCAGTTGGTGGACGAACTGGCGCTATACGACCGCGCCGACGTGCAAGCCCCCTTCATCCGCCACGAAGGCGGACTCGCCGAAACCACCCTGTTGATGGAAGGCATCAGTTGCGCCGCCTGCGGCTGGCTGATTGAGAAACATCTGCGTGGCTTGCCGGCGGTGGCCGAAGCACGCCTGAACCTGTCCAACCATCGCCTGCACGTACGATGGGCCGATGCGCAACTGCCGCTGAGCCAGGTACTCAGCGAATTGCGCCACATCGGTTACGCCGCCCACCCCTATCAGGCCGACCGCGCCAGTGAACAACTGGCCAGCGAAAACCGTCTGGCCCTGCGTCAACTCGGCGTGGCCGGGCTGCTGTGGTTCCAGGCGATGATGGCGACCATGGCCACCTGGCCGGAGTTCAACATCGACCTCAGTCCCGAGCTGCACACCATCCTGCGTTGGGTCGCGCTGTTTCTCACCACCCCGATCGTGTTCTACAGCTGTGCGCCCTTCTTCAAAGGCGCCATGCGCGACTTGCGCACCCGCCACCTGACCATGGACGTTTCGGTGTCGCTGGCGATTGGCAGCGCCTATATCGCCGGGATCTGGACCTCGATCACCGGCGTCGGTGAACTGTATTTCGATGCGGTCGGCATGTTCGCGCTGTTCCTGCTGGCCGGGCGTTATCTGGAACGTCGCGCCCGCGAACGCACCGCCGCCGCCACCGCACAACTCGTCAATCTATTGCCCGCCTCGTGCCTGCGCCTGAGTGTCGACGGGCAGAGCGAGCGGATCCTGCTCAGCGAACTGCGCGTGGGCGATCAAGTGCTGGTGCACCCCGGCGCGATCCTCCCGGCTGACGGCAAGATCCTCGACGGCCGGTCGAGCATCGACGAATCCCTGCTCACCGGCGAATACCTGCCGCAGCCGCGCACGCCGGGCGATGCCGTCACCGCCGGCACCCTGAACGTCGAAGGCGCATTGACCGTGGAAGTCCTGGCGCTGGGTCAAGACACCCGACTGTCCGCCATCGTCCGCCTGCTGGACCGTGCTCAGGCCGAGAAGCCGCGACTGGCGGAAATGGCCGACCGCGCCGCGCAATGGTTCCTGCTGCTGTCGCTGATTGCCGCTGCCGTTATCGGCCTGATCTGGTGGGAACTGGATTCCTCGCGAGCCTTCTGGATTGTGTTGGCGATGCTCGTTGCGACGTGCCCGTGCGCCTTGTCCCTGGCCACACCGACCGCCCTCACCGCCGCCACCGGCACGCTTCACAAACTCGGTTTGCTGCTGACTCGCGGCCATGTACTGGAAGGCCTGAACCAGATCGACACGGTGATTTTCGACAAAACCGGCACGTTGACGGAAGGTCGCCTGGCCTTACGTTCGATTCGCCCGCTCGACGCACTCACCAGCGATCAATGCCTGAGTCTGGCCGCCGCCTTGGAAAACCGCTCTGAACATCCAATCGCCCGCGCGTTTGGCCGGGCACCGCTGGCCGCCGAAGATGTCCACAGCACGCCGGGGCTAGGCCTTGAAGGGTTGGTCGGTGAGCAACGCCTGCGCATCGGCCAACCGGGTTTTGTCTGCGAACTCAGTGGCGCCAGTGTTCCATCGATGCCGGATGAAGCCGGCCAATGGTTGCTGCTCGGTAACCGCCAGGGACCGCTGGCGTGGTTCGTCCTCGACGACCGCTTGCGTGCCGACGCCCCCGCCCTGCTCGCAGCCTGCAAGGCTCGCGGCTGGCGCACATTGCTGCTGTCCGGCGACAGCTCGCCAATGGTCGCCAGTGTCGCCGCGGAACTGGGTATCGACGAAGCCCGAGGCGGCTTGCGTCCGGACGATAAATTGCAGGTCCTGCAACAGCTGCACAAGGAAGGCCGCAAGGTGTTAATGCTCGGTGACGGGGTCAACGACGTGCCAGTGCTGGCCGCCGCCGACATCAGCGTGGCCATGGGTTCGGCCACCGATCTGGCGAAAACCAGTGCCGACGCGGTATTGCTGTCGAACCGCCTCGATGCATTGGTACAAGCCTTCAGCCTGGCTCGGCGCACCCGTCGGGTAATCATCGAGAACCTACTGTGGGCCGGGCTGTACAATGGCCTCATGTTACCGTTCGCCGCCCTCGGCTGGATCACTCCGGTATGGGCCGCGGTCGGCATGTCCATCAGTTCGTTGACCGTGGTGCTGAACGCCCTGCGCCTGACCCGCATGCCAAACACGCCTGCGGTCAGCGCCACGCCAGAAACCCGCCCGCTGCCGGCCTGAGCCGCGCGGGCATGGAGTCCAGATGCCAGCTCTCTACGTGATGATCCCGGCCGCGCTGCTGATCGTGGCCATCGCTATTTACATCTTCTTCTGGGCAGTCGACAGCGGTCAGTACGACGACCTCGACGGCCCGGCCCACAGCATCCTGTTTGACGACCAGGACCCGAACCACAAGGCCGCGGTCGACGAGGCCAGCGGCCATCCGGCCAAACCGGACGACAAGGCGCCGCCCCATGCTTGAGTTGGCGCCACTGTTGGTGTCTGCGGTGATTCTCGGCCTGCTCGGTGGCGGGCATTGCCTGGGCATGTGCGGCGGCTTGATGGGCGCGTTGACCCTGGCGATTCCCAAGGAACAACGCAGCCGACGCTTTCGACTGCTGCTGGCCTACAACCTGGGGCGAATTCTCAGCTATGCAACGGCTGGCCTGCTGATCGGTCTGGCCGGGTGGGCGGTGGCCAACAGCCCGGCGGCGATGTTCATGCGCGTCATCGCCGGATTACTGTTGGTCGCCATGGGCCTGTACCTCGCCGGTTGGTGGAGCGGCCTGACCCGCATCGAAAGCCTCGGTCGCGGCCTGTGGCGGCACATCCAGCCGGTTGCCAATAAACTGCTGCCGGTATCGAACGTACCCCGCGCGTTGCTGCTGGGCGCGCTCTGGGGCTGGCTGCCATGCGGGTTGGTTTACAGCACCTTGCTGTGGTCGGCGAGTCAGGGCAATGCGCTGGACAGTGCGCTTTTGATGCTCGCGTTCGGGCTCGGCACCTGGCCGGTGTTGCTCGCCACGGGGTTGGCGGCTGAGCGGGTCACGGCGTTGTTGCGCAAACGTAGCGTGCGGATGACGGGTGGATTACTGGTGATCCTGTTCGGCATCTGGACCTTGCCGGGGCCGCATCAGCATTGGCTCATGGGGCATTAGATCGGCGGCGCGCCCATCGCGAGCAGGCTCGCTCCCACATTGAAATGCATTCCCCTGTGGGAGCGAGCCTGCTCGCGAAGAGGTCCTCACCAACGACACAAATCCTGACCTTTGATGCAAATCAAGATGCCCCTCCGCGCCGCGCCCTAGACTCGCTGACACTGCCAGCCTATCCGGGGGAATGCCCGCATGTTGCTCGACGCCATTCGTTGGGACACCGATCTGATCCGCCGTTACGACCTGGCGGGACCGCGCTACACCTCCTACCCGACCGCGGTGCAATTCGACGGTCAGGTCGGCACGTTCGACCTGTTCCACGCCCTGCGCGACAGCCGTAAAGCCCTGCGCCCGTTATCGCTGTATGTGCACGTGCCGTTCTGCGCGAACATTTGCTACTACTGCGCCTGCAATAAAGTCATCACCAAGGACCGCGGCCGGGCCCAGCCCTATTTGCAGCGTCTGGAGCAGGAAATCCAGTTGATCGCCTGCCACCTCGACCCCGAGCAGAAAGTCGAGCAACTGCATTTCGGCGGCGGCACCCCGACCTTTCTCAGTCACGATGAACTGCGCCAGTTGATGGCCCAGTTGCGCAAAAGCTTCAACTTGCTGGACGACGATTCCGGCGACTACGGCATCGAAATCGACCCTCGCGAAGCCGACTGGGCGACCATGGGCCTGCTCCGTGAACTGGGCTTCAACCGGGTCAGTATCGGCCTGCAAGACCTCGATCCGGCGGTACAACGGGCAGTCAATCGCCTGCAAAGCCTGGAAGAAACCCGCGCGGTGATCGACGCCGCACGCACGCTGCAGTTTCGCTCGATCAACATTGACCTGATCTATGGTTTGCCGAGACAAACACCGGAAAGTTTCGCCCGCACCGTCGATGAAGTCATCAACCTGCAACCGGACCGCCTCTCGGTGTTCAACTACGCACACCTGCCGGAACGCTTCATGCCGCAACGGCGAATCAACAGCGACGAGCTACCGACACCGGCGCAAAAACTGGAAATGCTCCAGGGCACCATCGAGCAGTTGACCAAGGCCGGTTACCGCTACATCGGCATGGACCACTTCGCGCTGCCCGACGATGAACTGGCGATTGCTCAGGAAGAATCGACCCTGCAACGCAACTTCCAGGGCTACACCACACACGGGCATTGCGACTTGATTGGCCTGGGCGTGTCGGCCATCAGTCAGATCGGCGACCTGTACTGCCAAAACAGCAGCGACCTGAATCAGTACCAGAACGCCCTGGCCGGCGCGCAGCTCGCCACCAGCCGTGGGCTGCTGTGCAACGCCGATGACCGCCTGCGACGCGCGGTCATCCAGCAACTGATCTGCACTTTCAGCCTGGAATTCACCCAGATCGAACACGCCTTCAACATCGACTTTCAGGGCTACTTCGGCGAACTTTGGCCACAGTTGCAGGGAATGGCCGACGACGGACTGATCGAACTTGATAACGAACGGATCACCGTACTGCCCGCCGGACGATTGCTGGTGCGTTCGGTGTGCATGGTGTTCGACGCGTACCTGGAACAGCACAATCGCCAGCGGTTTTCACGGGTGATCTAGCCATCACCTCACTGGCCGGTCTACGAAACGCTGATTTACGCCCCTGCGACAAAATCGCCGCGTGCCTGAATATCCTCCCGTGAGTTACCCTTACGGCTTATGTGTGTTTTCCCACAAGGATTGAAGAAATGTCCGAGCCAGTAAAGCTGCGCGCTCATAGTCAGGCCCATTGCAAGGATTGCAGCCTGACCCCCCTCTGCTTGCCACTTTCTTTGAATCTGGAAGACATGGATGCGCTGGACGAAATCGTTAAACGTGGCCGCCCGCTGAAAAAGGGCGAATTCCTGTTCCGCCAGGGCGACACCTTCGATTCCGTTTATGCAGTACGCTCGGGCGCCCTGAAGACCTTCAGCCTGAGCGATGGCGGCGAAGAACAACTCACCGGTTTCCACCTGCCGAGCGAACTGGTCGGCCTGTCGGGCATGGACACCGAAAAACACCCGGTCTCGGCGCAAGCCATGGAAACCACATCAGTGTGTGAAATCCCTTTCGAACGCCTCGACGAACTGGCACTGCAATTGCCGCAACTGCGCCGTCAGTTGATGCGCGTGATGAGTCGCGAGATTCGCGACGATCAGCAAATGATGTTGCTGCTGTCGAAGAAAACCGCCGACGAGCGCATCGCCACGTTCCTGGTCAACCTGTCGGCCCGTTTCCGCGCCCGGGGTTTCTCGGCCAACCAGTTCCGCCTGAGCATGTCGCGCAACGAAATCGGCAATTACCTGGGCCTTGCGGTGGAAACCGTGTCCCGGGTGTTCACGCGCTTCCAGCAAAACGAACTGATCGCCGCTGAAGGCAAGGAAATCCATATCCTCGACCCGATCCAGCTCTGCGCCCTGGCCGGCGGTTCGCTAGAGGGCTGATTTCGGCGATGGCGGCTGAGCGAAACGGTTCAGCCACCGTTATACTGCGTCGTTTGCAGCCTGCCAGGATTCTTCGACTATGGCCTTCGACGCCTTCGACATCAAATCCCTCATCCGCCCTGTGATCGACTTTCCCAAGCCGGGCGTGATCTTTCGCGACATTACCCCATTGTTCCAGTCGCCCACGGCCCTGCGCCTGGTGATGGACAGTTTTGCCCATCGTTATGTCGAGGCCGACTTCACCCACATCGGTGCGATGGACGCGCGTGGTTTTCTGATCGGTTCGATCCTGGCCTATCAGCTGAACAAGCCGCTGGTGCTGTTCCGCAAGCAAGGCAAACTGCCGGCCGACGTGCTGGCCGAGGGTTATGCGACCGAATACGGCGAAGCCTTCCTCGAAGTCCATGCCGACAGCCTGTGCGAGGGCGATTCGGTGGTGATGTTCGATGACCTGATCGCCACGGGCGGTACGCTGATTGCGGCGGCGAACCTGATTCGGCGCATGGGCGCGCGGGTTCATGAAGCAGCGGCGATCATTGATTTGCCGGAGTTGGGCGGGTCGCAGCGGCTGGAAGATATGGGGATTCCGACGTTTTGCCTGACGCAGTTTGCGTTGAGCGATAAGTAAAAGGCGGCGTCTACACCGACGCCTTCGCGAGCAGGCTCGCTCCCACAGGTTTTTTGTGATCGCCGCAAATCCCCTGTGGGAGCGAGCCTGCTCCGGGCGGCGTTCCGACGAAAGCGTCAGCCGCAACACCGCAAAACTCAAAGCCCGATCTGCTTGCTGATGATCTCGTTCATCACTTCTCGTGTCCCCCCACCGATCGACAAGATCCGGTTATCCCGATACAGCCGCTCCACCAAGCTCTCGCGCATGTAGCCAAGGCCACCAAGAATCTGCACAGCATCCGTGGTAATCCGATCAGCCGTGTCAGTCGCAAAATTCTTGGCCATGGAAATCTCCTTGATCACACTCTGCCCCGCCGCCATTTTCGCCGCCTGGCGGTAGGTGAATTCCCGTGACACCTCCAGCGCCGTCGCCATTTCGGCAAGGCGATGCTTGAGTACCTGAAACTTGCCGATGGGTTTGCCAAAGGCTTCGCGCTGACGCGCCCATTTCAGGCTCTCCTCCAGCGCCAACTGCGCGGTCATGTTGGCCATCAGCGCCAAGGCCAGACGCTCGCTCTGGAAGTTGCCCATGATGCAGGCGAAGCCCATGTTCTCGGCGCCAATCAGATTTCCTACCGGCACCCGGCAGTCGTCGAAGAACAACTCGGCCGTGTCCGACGCCCACCAGCCCATTTTCTTCAACTGACGACCGACGGTGAAACCGGGCGTGCCCTTTTCGATTAGCAGCAGACTGATGCCGCCGAAACCCGGTTCGCCAGTGCGCACCGCAACGGTGTAGAAATCCGCGCGGACGCCACTGGTGATAAAGGTTTTGCTGCCGCTGACCCGGTAAAAGTCGCCGTCGCGCACGGCGCGGGTTTGCAGGTTGGCGACGTCAGAGCCACCACTGGGCTCGGTCACAGCCAAGGCGCTGATCTTCTCGCCGGCGAGCACCGGCGGTACAACGCGATCGCGGACTTCAGGCCTGGCCCACTTGAGGATCGGCGGCAGGCCGATGTCCAGCGAGCCAAGCCCCGCCACCAGACCGCCGGAGCCACAGCGCATCAGCTCTTCGCTGGCGGCGACCTTGGCGAACAGATCACCTTCGTGACTGCCGCCCAGGGCTTCGGGATAACCGATCCCCAGAATCCCCGCCGCGCCAGCCTTGAGGTAGAGCTCACGGGGAAAGCTTTCGGCTTCTTCCCACTGGTCGATGTCCGGCAAGATCTCGCGCTCGACGAAGCGTCTGACGCTGTCGCGGACCAATTGGTGGCTGGGGTCGAAGTATTCCTGAAAGGCAGGCATCGGCGAACTCCACTGAAGGTTCAGCGAAGTTAACCGAGCGCTTGCTTGGTTTTCAACAAGATTGTGTGAATCAGATAAACCTAGGCGCACCCTTCGCGAGCAGGCTCGCTCCCACAGGGGTTTTGTGAACACCACAAATCCAATGTGGGAGCGAGCCTGCTCGCGAAGGCGTCAGCTGTAGCACTACAAAGCGATCGGCTTACGCCCGGCAAACGAATGCGCCAGCGTCCCGCCATCCACCAATTCCAGCTCGCCGCCCAACGGCACACCGTGGGCGATGCGTGAGGCGATCAGGCCTTTGTTGCTGAGCAACTGGGCAATGTAATGCGCTGTGGCTTCACCTTCCACGGTCGGGTTGGTCGCGAGAATGACCTCAGTGAATGTGCCCGCCTCTTCGATCCGCGCCAGCAATTGCGGAATACCGATGGCTTCCGGCCCCAGTCCGTCGAGTGGCGACAGATGGCCCTTGAGCACAAAGTAGCGACCACGGAAACCGGTCTGTTCCACCGCATAGACGTCCATCGGCCCTTCCACCACGCAGAGCAAGGTGTCGTCGCGACGGGTATCGGCGCATTGCGGGCAGAGGTCGTCTTCGGTCAGCGTGCGGCACAACCGGCAATGGCCCACCCCTTCCATGGCCTGGCTCAGTGCCAACGCCAAGCGAGAGCCGCCGCTGCGATCACGCTCGAGCAGCTGCAACGCCATGCGTTGGGCAGTTTTCTGACCCACACCTGGCAAAATTCGCAGGGCGTCGATCAGTTGGCGAATCAAAGGGCTGAAGCTCATGGGGAAAAGTCCGACAAAACAACGAGACGCGGTTTATACCCGCGCCTCTGTTTAGCGTCAATTACTCAGTCCTGGGCGACCCGTACAACCAGTTTGCCGAAGTTGCGTCCTTCCAGCAGACCGATGAACGCTTCGGGTGCCTGCTCCAGGCCATCGACCACGTCTTCGCGGAACTTCACCTTGCCGTCGCGCACCCACGGCGCCATGGCGCTGACGAATTCCGGCTGGCGATCGCCATAGTCGTCGAACACGATGAAGCCCTGGACTCGCACACGTTTGGTCAGCAGCGTGCGCTGCAATTGTGGCAGGCGATCCGGGCCGGTCGGTGCTTCGTGAGCGTTGTAGGACGCGATCAGACCGCAGAGTGGAATTCGCGCCTTGGGCTTGAGCAACGGCAGCACGGCATCGAACACCTTGCCACCGACGTTTTCGAAATAGATGTCGATGCCCTCGGGGCACCCCTTGGCCAATTCATCGGCGAAGTTCGGGCTCTTGTGGTCAATACACGCATCGAAACCCAACTCCTCGACCACATAACGGCACTTGTCCGCGCCACCCGCCACGCCGACCACTCGCAAGCCCTTGATCTTCGCCACCTGACCGACCACCGACCCCACGGCCCCGGACGCAGCCGCAACCACCAGGGTTTCGCCGGCCTTGGGCTGGCCGATGTCCATCAGGCCCATATACGCGGTCATTCCGGGCATGCCCAACACGCCCAACGCCATTGACGGGCTCGGCAGCCCGGACGGCACCGGAATGATGTTGCGCCCGTCGCTGAGGCTGTGGCTCTGCCAACCGGTGGAACCGACCACCACATCACCTTCCTGAAACTTCGGGTTCAGCGAGCGCTCGACCCGGCTCACAGCGCCACCGGTCATCACCTCGCCGATTTCCACCGGTGCGGCGTAGGACGGCGCGTCGCTCATGCGTCCGCGCATGTAGGGATCGAGTGACAGGTAAAGGGTCTTGAGCAGCACCTGACCGTCGGCCAGGTCCGGCAGCGCAACGCGCTCCAGGCGGAAATTCTCCGGCGTCGGCGCGCCTACCGGGCGGGACGCCAGGACGATACGTTGGTTGAGGGTCAATGCTTGTGGCATGCGAGCTTCTCCTTTGATCGATGAATTCGGCGGTATAGGGAGCAGACCGTTGTGGTGGTATGGCGTTCGATGTTTTCGCCTTTCATTGTGGCGAGGGATTAACAAAACCCGGCAGAAACAAAAATGCCAGGCGCGATGCCTGGCATTTTTTTGTAGCCCATCCGAAGCGCTTTAGCGAATCAGAATGGCAGTTTCATACCCGGAGGCAGTTGCATGCCAGCGGTCATGCCGGACATTTTGTCCTGGCTGTTGGCTTCGATCTTGCGCACGGCATCGTTGACGGCGGCGGCGAACACGGCCTCCAGCATCTCTTTGTCGTCTTCGCTCAAGCCTTCGACCAGGCTTGGATCGATGGTCACGCGCTTGACGTCATGACGACCGGTCATCACCACAGTGACCATATCGCCACCGGCTTTACCGGTGACTTCGGCGTTGGCCAGCTCTTCCTGCATCTTGGCCATTTTTTCCTGCATCTGCTGTGCCTGCTTCATCAGGCCGGCCATGCCACCTTTCATCATGGGAATCACCTCAAAAGTACTTGGATAAAAACAGCGCCCGGCCCTTTCGGCCGACCACCTTCAGTTATTAGCCCTGAGTGACCAGGGTCTCGACAGGTTCAATAGTATCGTTACGGACCACCGCACCGAACTGCTGCATCATTTGCTGGATGAACGGATCACCGTGGATCGACTCTTCGGCCTCGCGCTGACGGTTCGCACGGCGACGGGACGCGGCCTGGGCCGGGGTTTCCTGCTCGGGCTTGATCAGCTCCATGCTCAGGGTCAGCGTACGCCCGTGAAACTGGTTCAACGCATCGTTCAAGCGACGCTGTTGAGTCGCGTTGAACAACGCGCTGTGGGCCGGGTCCAGGTGCATCAGCCAGTAGTCACCCTCGACGGCGATCAGCGTGCAGTTGGCGGCGATGCTGCCGGTCATGCCGGAGATCGGCAATTTCGGGAACAGCTCCAGCCATTGCAGCGCCAGCCCGGTGGCCGGCATGGCGGCCGGTTCAGGCTCGGCTTGCGGCGTTGGCTCGGCGGTGTGTTCGCTGGCCAGTTCATCGAGGTAGCTGTAGGCCGACTCGATGTCTGGCTCGATGTAGTCCTCGTCCAGCGGCGGCTCGTCATCCGGCTCCATACCCGGCGTGGCGACATCAACGTCGGCTACCGACGGCTCCGGAATCGGCGCAGCGGCCCACTCCGGTGCGTCCGGCACCGCGCTGTCGGGGGGCGGCAATGGCATCGGCGCCAATTCGGGCTGTTCGCTGGCAGTTTCCAGCACCGGCTCGACAGCGGGTTGCTGAACGACTTCGGGTTCTATCGGGTCATTCCAGGGTAGATCGACGACGGCTTCGACCACTACTGCCTCAACGACAGGCTCGGGCACGACGACGGGCGCAACTGGCTCAGGCTCGGGCGCTTGCACGGGAGCAACCACCGCCGCAACTGGCGCAGGCGCAACGGTTGCCACTGCCGGTGTAACTGCCGCAGCGACTACCGGCGCAACAACGGGCGCGGCAGCCACTGAATTTGCGGAATCAACCGTGGCCTGGCTGATCCCCACTGTCTTTAGCGGTTGCCTCGGAGCGTCCGCGGTGTCCGCCGGGCGGAACGCGAGCATCCGCAGCAACACCATTTCGAAGCCACCGCGCGGGTCCGGTGCCAGCGGCAAGTCGCGGCGCCCGATCAGGCCCATCTGGTAATAGAACTGCACGTCTTCGGCCGGCAAGGCCTGAGCCAGTGCCAGCACCCGATCACGGTCGCCATGACCGTTGTCGACGCCTTCAGGCAGGGCCTGGGCGATGGCGACACGGTGCAGCACGTTGAGAATTTCCGAGAGCACGCCGTTCCAGTCCGGGCCTTGTTCGGCCAGATGACGGACGGCTTCGAGCAAGGCCTTGGCGTCGCCTTCGATCAGCGCGTGCAGAACGTCGTAGACCTGACCGTGATCGAGCGTGCCGAGCATCGCCCGCACGTCGGCAGCCATGACTTTGCCTTCACCGAAGGCGATGGCCTGGTCGGTCAGGCTCATGGCGTCGCGCATCGAACCGTCGGCAGCACGGCCCAGCAGCCACAGTGCGTCGTCTTCGAATGGCACGTTCTCGACACCCAGCACGTGGGTCAAATGCTCGACCACGCGCTCCGGCGTCATGTTCTTCAGAGAGAACTGCAGACACCGCGAAAGAATGGTTGCAGGAAGTTTCTGCGGATCGGTCGTCGCCAGGATGAACTTGACGTAGGGCGGCGGCTCTTCAAGGGTTTTCAACAGCGCATTGAAGGAATGGCTGGAGAGCATGTGCACTTCGTCGATCAGGTAGACCTTGAAGCGCCCACGGCTCGGCGCGTACTGCACGTTATCGAGCAGTTCGCGGGTGTCTTCGACCTTGGTCCGGCTCGCGGCGTCGATCTCGATCAGGTCGACGAAGCGGCCCTCATCGATCTCCCGGCACACCGAACACTCGCCGCAAGGTGTTGAAGTGATACCTGTTTCACAGTTCAGGCATTTGGCGATGATCCGCGCGATGGTGGTCTTGCCGACCCCGCGGGTACCGGTAAACAGATAGGCGTGGTGCAGCCGCTGGCTGTCCAAGGCATTGATCAGAGCCTTGAGCACATGGGTCTGGCCGACCATTTCGCGGAACGAGCGCGGACGCCATTTACGTGCAAGAACCTGATAACTCATCGAAAACCGTCGCAACGAAGGAACAGAAGCGGCTAATGCTAGCGGAGCAAGGCCAAAATTGCATCCGGTGCGCTCGTCTAATCTGGCTAAGATGGTGTTTGGGGGCTTTTATCGGCTCGGGTTTTATCGGCACCGGAGCGTTTATGCGGCTGGCCTTGGGGGCACTGCTGTTGATCAGCCTGAATGTCGCTGGCGCCGAGCCGCCGCTGCGCTTCGTAGTGCCCGACAGTTGGGCGATGCCGATGGTGCAACTGGACCGCGGCCACCCGACCCAAGGCATCCTGCACGATGTGATGGTCAGCCTCGCGACCCAGGTCGGGGTGCCAGCCGAATTTCACGTGCTGCCTCGCACGCGAGTGCAAAACGCCATGGAGCACGGCGAAGTCGATATCCGCTGCTATGCGGCGCAGTCCTGGCAGCCGAATCAGTCCGGGGATTACATCTGGAGCATTCCACTTTGGTTTCAGCGCGACATGCTGATCAGCCGGCCAGATCCGCTGACCTCAGTGACGCCTGCGGACTTGCCGCGACAATCCATCGGCACGGTACTCGGCTACAGCTACCCGACCCTGCAACCGCTGTTCGACGCCGACCGACTGCATCGCGAAGATGCGCGCAATCAGGAGCAGGTGCTGGAAAAACTCCTGGCCGGACGCTATCACTACGCCGTGAGCAATCAATGGACGCTGGACTGGTTCAATCAGCGCCTGCTGCCTGGCCGGCAACTGCAAGGCGTGGCGGTGCTGCAGGAGCAGAGTGTCGGTTGTTATGTGCGCAACGATCCCAAGGTGCCCGTGCAGCGCATTTTGCGCACCTTGGTGCGAATGAAAATGTCTGGGGAAATTGATGACATTATCCGGCTCTATATAGGTTCCGAGCCAGGCACACCCTAAGCGATTCCTCTGATCGGCACGAGACCATTGTGGGAGCGAGCCTGCTCTCGATAGCGGTATGTCAGTCCCCATCAATGTTAAATGTCAGACCGCTATCGCGAGCAGGCTCGCTCCCACATGGGTTCGCTGTTGATCACAAAACTTCAGCCTACCTGATCCAGCGCCTGCCATTGCGCCGGTGCGACAAAGCCTTCAACCCAACCCGGCACTTCTGCGGGCGGCATCGGCCGGGCAATGAAATAGCCTTGAGCAACTTCGCAGCCCAACCGCAGCAGCAATTCACCGTGCTCGATACTTTCCAGCCCTTCGGCGATCACCTGCCGACCAAACGCCCGAGCCAGGCCAATGACCGCCATGGTCAGGGCCAGATCATCACGATCATTAACGATGTCGCGCACGAACGACTTGTCGATCTTGATGGTTTGGGTTTGCAAACGCTTGAGGTAGCTCAGGGACGAATAACCGGTGCCGAAGTCTCCCAGTGAAAACTGCACCCCCAGCGCCTGACAAGCCTGTAAACAGGCGCTGACATGCTGAATATTCTCGATCGCCACCGACTCGACAATTTCCAGATCGAGCATCTGCGGAGCCACCTGGGCATGCCGGGCTAGCACGTGTTTGAGCCGGTCGACGAAATCCGCGCGCTGAAAATGTCGTGCCGCAATATTAATGCTGACTGGCCAGCCCTGCCCCGCTTGCTGCCAATGATGCAACTGCGACAGGACCTGATCCATCACCCATTCACCTATATCGACGATCAGGTCCGTTTCTTCCACCAGCGGCAAAAACTCCCGGGCCGGCACCATGCCGTGTTGCGGATGTTCCCAGCGCAACAACGCCTCGAAGCCGACAACCTCACCATGACGCATGTTCACCTTGGGCTGGAAATGCACGCGCAACTCACCGACAGCCAGCGCCTGGCGCACTCGCTCGACCGTCTGGTGAGTGGCCTTGACCTCCTGATCCCGGGACACGTCGAATAAATGAAAGCGATTGCGACCGCGTTGTTTCGCCACGTACATGGCCTGATCGGCATGACGTAACAGGGTTTCGGCATCTTCATTGTCGTCGGGGAACAAGGTGACGCCGATACTGGCAAACACATTGATGCCCTTGCCATGCAGCGAGTACGGCGCCGAAATAGCGCCGAGCACCCGGTTCAACGCCGCACGCAGTTCCGGCAGATCACGCACGTATCGCAACACCAGCACAAACTCGTCACCGGCCAACCGCGCCACCACATCTTCGCCGCGCACTATGGTGCGCAAACGCTTGGCCACCTCGACCAACAGCAGATCGCCACTGGCATGCCCGTAGCCATCGTTGACCGCTTTGAAGCCGTCGAGGTCGAGCATGCACACCGCCAGCGGGATGTTTTCGTGCCGGGAGAACTCCAGCGCCTGATCCAGCAAATCCGAGAGGAACGCGCGATTCGGCAGCCCGGTCAGCACGTCATGCCCCACCCGCCATTGCAGTGAATGCAGCAATTGGTGTTTTTCGCTGATGTCGAAACGAATCGAAAGATAACGGTCAACTCGTCCGGTAGCGTTATCGAGCACCGGCACCACGGTGCTGTCGACCCAATACAGGCTGCCATCCTTGGCGCGATTACAAATCTCGCCTTTCCAGACGTTGCCCAAGGCGATGGTGCGCCACATAGCCGCGAAAAAATCGGCGGAGTGCAGACCGGAGTTGAGAAGACGATGGTTCTGCCCGAGCAGTTCTTCGCGGCTATAGCCGGATACGGCACAGAACTGATCGTTGACGTGGGTGATCCGGCCGCTCAGATCTGTCTCGGAAAAAATCGCGGCGGCATCCACGGCCCTGCGGTATTTCTCATCCATGAGTCAGGCTCACTGTGGCTAGCGGTGGTACCGCTCGACCAGTGCGGGATGCCCGGTAGAGATGTTTTTATAGGTAATGCACAGCAACACGATATCACTCCATGAACAGCGTTTGATGGCCTCCTGACAGCAGAGATCAACTAACCTTAAAGACCCCAAATACCCTATTTGTGCGGCTATTCTACGAAACGCATCACATTTTGCAAAGAAAGGTGATGAATCATGCGGTTGCCTAATGCAAAAATCTATCGTTAAGTTCTTGATTCTAAATGGGAATTAAGCGATGCGAATTTCAAGTTTGGGTGCGGCCATTCGGCGCTACCGCAAGGTCGCTGGGCTTACTCAGGCTGAACTCGGCGAAAAAACCGGTTTTGACCCCAAAACCATCAGCCGCTTCGAAACCGGCACCTACACCCCCAGCGTGGAAGCCTTGTTCCTGCTTGCCGATGTGTTGGGCGTGAAGCTGAAAGCCTTTTTCGCAGATTTAGGCGATGAAGATGAACAGCGGGCGTATCTGTTCGGTGTCATACATAAAGCCACCCCGAAGGATCTGGGAAAGCTGATTGCAGCGGTTGACCAGGCCTTGTCCAAGCCTTAGTGCCACAAATAAAAAAGGCAGATGTTTGTCGAATCGACACATCTGCCTTTTGCTCATTCAGGCGCCTGAAAACCGCCCCACCGGGCATTGAAGGTCGTGCATCGATAGTGGCCATCCGATACTCTTCGCATGAAATTAATTCAAAATGTAAGGGAATACGATGAAACACCTCCGCCCGATCCTCATGGCAGCGCTGCTGTGCGCACTTCACGCCCCCGTGCAAGCGGCCAGCAACCCTCCTCCGGCGCCCGCTGAAGTTGCCCAAGCGCAGCAAACGCCCGAACAATTTCTCGCCACCCTGAAGCCGCAGCACGGCACCATCACCCTGCCCTCCGGCATTGCAACGCTGAAGCTCAATAAAGAGTTTTATTACCTGGACCCGAATGACACTGAACGCCTGCTGACCGAGGGCTGGGGCAACCCACCCGGCCACAAGACCCTGGGCATGATCATTCCAAACGCCGTGAACCCACTGACCGCCAGCGGCTGGGGCGTGATTGTCAGCTATAAGGACGACGGGCATATTTCCGACGAAGATGCGGCAAAAATCGACTATGCCGACCTGCTCAAACAAATGCAGGAAGAGGATGAAGAAGACAATAAGGAGCGGCAGAAGCAGGGCTATGCCGGCCTGCACCTGCTGGGCTGGGCCGAGCAACCGCACTACGACGAATCCAGCCACAAAATGTACTGGGCCCGGGAACTGAAAGCCGACGACGCCGAGGACAGCACGCTGAATTACAGCATTCGGGTGCTGGGCCGCAAAGGTGTCCTGGAATTGAACGCTGTCGCCTCAATGGCAGACATGCCGATCATCAAGCAGGAATTACCCAAAGTCATCGCCTTCACCAACTTCACTGAGGGCAACCTGTACACCGACTACAACCCCGGCACCGACAAACTGGCGTCTTATGGCCTGGCGGCACTGGTGGGTGGCGGTCTGGCTGCCAAGGCCGGGTTATTTGCCAAGATCGGCATTTTCCTGCTGGCAGCGAAGAAGTTCTTGATAGTGGGGCTGGTGGTGATTGCGGGCTTTGTGCGCAAGCTGTTCAGCCGCAAGGCTTAAGGTTCTGGTCCTTCCGTGCTGCCGGGTGACGCTGGCAGCGCAGGGTCCGCAGACAGCAGGCATGACAAACCCGCAACACGATGGCGCCGCAGACGAACAAAAATTAAGGTTTTTAAAACGAGATGTATCGGAGGGTGTTGCGCGCTCAGGCCCTCGACTCTGAGGACATGGCGTTATGGAGGCAACCCCACCAGCCACACCCCGGCACACAATGTTCCCGCTGTGGCTGCTTCCTTCCGGATCTGACCAGGTTCACGGGTAATCGTTGCGGGGGGACCGATGGGGTCACCATAACGACGCCCGCCTGACGGCGAGCCGCGCCATTGTACCTATCTGAGACGAAGTTACAACCGTTCGATCCAGATTAAAAATATGAATCAGGTCAAGGACATGCACAGGGCGCGAAACACCAGCGTCCGTAGCAGCTGTCGAGCCTGCGAGGCTGCGTTCGGCTGCGAAGCAGTCGTCGATCCGAAACTCGTGAAATTTACCTGAAAAACCGCGCTGCCTGATTTTACGACTGCTTCGCAGCCGAACGCAGCCTCGCAGGCTCGACAGCTGCTACAAGTAAATACAGCGTTAAGTAGACTCTACAAGTCTTGCAACACCTCATCCGCCCGGCCGCCTTCCTGCTGGATCACCAAGTGGATGAAGTGCAGCTTGGCAATCACTGTCGGCGGCAGGACGAACGGATAGAAATCCGGCTGCCCCATGCTGCGTGACAGTTCATTCAGCATGCCGGCCAGTTCGATCCACGCATTGACGAACGACAGGAACGCCGCGCCACCGGGATGCTGTGGATCGTAGAGGGTGCTTGGGGGGAACGGCTGATAGTCGAAGTCCATCTCCCTGGCACTCATTCCGAACCCCAACGCCGTATCCACCGCGTCCATCATGTGCAGGTAGTGAGCCCAGGTTTCAGCCCAATCCTCCCACGGATGCATGGTCGCGTAGGCGCTGACGTAATGTTGCTGCCAGTCGAGCGGCGCGCCTTGCTGGTAATGCCGTTCGAGGGCGTCGGTGTAGCTGGCGCGCTCGTCGCCGAACAGGCCGCGGAACGGTTCCAGCCAATGGCTGTTGGCGATCAGACGGTCCCAGTAATAATGCCCGACTTCATGACGAAAATGCCCGAGCAACGTGCGGTAAGGTTCGTGCATCTGCACCCGAATCTGCTCGCGATGGGCGTCGTCGGCTTCTTTGATATCGAGGGTGATCAGACCGTTAGAGTGACCGGTGGTCGGCGGCTTGCCTTCGAGGTCGACACCAATGAAATCGAAGGCCAGGCCAGCCTCTTCGTCCACGGCTTTGGGAATCACCTGCAAACCAAGACTGATCAACTGCGCGACCAGACGCCGCTTGGCCGTTTCGACCTTGCGCCAGCGTTCGTGGTTTTCGGCAATCGACAGGTCGGGGATGGTGTGGTTCAGGCTACAAGCGATGCATAACGCATCGTGGTCATTGGCGGGCAACAGCCAGTTGCACGCGGCCGGGGAATCGAGGTTGGCACAGCGGCGCAAGACACCTGCTTCGGGATCGGCGTCGAGCAACCAGGTATCAGCCTGCAAGCCGGGCTGCAGCGACGATAGGCGACTCTGCTCCGGTTGATAACCCAACACTGCCGAACACGCCAGGCACTGGCTGTTGCGAAAAAACAGCGACTGCCCGCAGCGGCACTGCCAGACCTTGCTGTTGCGCGAGCTTTCGCCCATGAAGGGCGCGGCGATGCGTGTACTGAGCTGTTCGAAGAAGCGGTACATGGCGATCTCTCCCTGGGGCCTGCCAAGACTAGATCATCCTTGCGTGCAGATCGTTCCCGCGCCGCGATGAAGCAAGCCTAGCGCGGTCAATGTGGGAGCGAGCCTGCTCGCGATAGCGGTGGACCAGTCACCATCCATGCCGACTGCAACGGCCTCATCGCGAGCAGGCTCGCTCCCACAAGTTTTGAATTGCCAAGTCTTAATCCAGCTTGCCGTGCTCACGCAATGTTTTGATAAGCCCCTCTTCATCGAGAACCTTCAATCCCAGCTCATTAGCCTTCGCCAACTTCGAGCCGGCACCCGGCCCAGCCACCACGCAATGGGTCTTGGCCGATACCGAGCCCGCCACCTTGGCACCGAGGCTTTCAAGTTTGTCCTTGGCGATGTCGCGGCTCATCAACTCCAGCGAACCGGTCAGCACCCAGGTCTGCCCGGCCAGCGGCAAGCCTTCAACGACTTTCTTCTCGCTCTGCCAGTGCATGCCAAAATCGCGCAGCTGTTTCTCGGCGGCTTCTGCCACTTGACGATTTTGCGCAACCGCAAAGAACTCCCGAACCGAAGTGGCCTGTTTCTCCGGCAGCGCCTGACGCATGTCCAGCCAGTCGGCGCTGAAAACGCCTTCAAGCGATCCAAACTTGTCGGCCAGTTTCTGCGCCCCACCCGGCCCCACCGAAGGTATGTGCAACTTGTCGAGGAAACCACCCAACGTGGTGCTGGCAGCAAACTCGGCGCCCAACTCGCCCTGATCCTGAATCTGCATACCGTGCTTGAGCAAATCCTTGATCACCTGCTGGTTATGCGCATCTTCGAAGAAACTGTGAATCTCGTGAGCCACTTCCAGGCCAACGTCCGGCAAGTACGTGAGCACTTGCGGCAACGCCTGCTGAACCCGCTCCAGCGAACCGAGAGAACGCGCCAGCACTTTGGCTGTCTCTTCGCCGACATCAGGAATCCCGAGGGCGTAGATGAAGCGCGCCAGGCTCGGCTGCTTGCTGTCTTCGATGGCGCCGAGCAGGTTCTTGCTCGACAGTTCGGCAAAGCCTTCCAGATCGACGATTTGCTCGAACGTCAGGGCGTACAGATCGGCCGGCGAATTAACCAGACCTTCATCCACTAACTGCTCGACGCTTTTCTCGCCCAGGCCTTCGATGTCCATGGCGCGACGGGAGACGAAGTGAATGATTGCCTGCTTGAGTTGCGCACCGCAGGCCAGTCGACCGACACAGCGATAGACCGCGCCTTCGCTGACGGTCTCGCGACCTTTGCTGCGCTTGACCAGTTGCGTGCGCTCGACATGCGAGCCGCAGACCGGGCACTTCTCGGGAATCTGTACGGGCCGTGCATTGTCCGGCCGGCGCTCGGTGACCACTTGCACCACCTGCGGAATCACATCGCCAGCGCGTCGAATGATCACGGTGTCGCCGATCATCAGGCCCAGACGTGCCACTTCGTCCATGTTGTGCAGCGTCGCATTGGCCACGGTGACCCCGGCAACCTTGACCGGTTTCAAGCGCGCCACGGGCGTCACGGCACCGGTACGACCGACCTGGAATTCCACGTCGAGCAATTCAGTGAGTTCTTCCATGGCCGGGAATTTATGCGCGATCGCCCAGCGCGGTTCGCGAGCGCGGAAGCCGAGCTCACGTTGAGAGGCAATGCTGTTGACCTTGAACACCACGCCGTCGATTTCATACGGCAGCGCATTGCGGCGCTCACCGATGTCGCGGTAGTAATCCAGACACTCATCGATGCCGTAGGCCAGTTTCAATTCGCGACTGATCGGCATGCCCCACAGCTGCAGCTGCTTCAGATTGCCGATGTGCGTGTCGGCAATATCCGCCGAAATCTGACCGATGCCGTAGCAGCAGAACTCCAGTGGACGGTTGGCGGTGATCTTCGAATCGAGCTGGCGCAAGCTGCCGGCCGCCGCGTTGCGCGGATTGGCGAAGGTCTTGCCGCCGACTTCCAGCTGCGTGGCGTTGAGGCGTTCGAAACCGGCCTTGGACATGAACACTTCGCCGCGCACTTCCAGGGTCGCCGGCCAGCCGGTGCCTTGCAGCTTGAGCGGGATGTTGCGCACGGTACGGACGTTGACGCTGATGTCTTCGCCGGTCGTGCCGTCGCCGCGAGTTGCGCCGCGCACCAGCACGCCGTCCTGATACAGCAAGCTGACCGCCAGGCCATCGAGTTTGGGTTCGCAGCTGTATTCCACCGCCGCACCGCCGCCAAACAAATCGCCAGCCGGCAAGTCGAGACCTTCAGTTACCCGGCGATCGAACTCGCGCATGTCGGTTTCTTCGAAGGCGTTGCCGAGGCTGAGCATCGGCACTTCGTGACGCACCTGAGTGAACGCCGACAGCGCCGCACTGCCGACACGCTGGGTTGGCGAGTCGCTGGTGATCAGTTCGGGATGGGCCGCTTCGAGGGCCTTGAGTTCGTGGAACAACCGATCGTATTCGGCGTCCGGAATGCTCGGCTCGTCCAGCACGTGGTAGCGATAGTTGTGCTGATCCAGCTCAGCGCGCAGCTCTAGAATGCGGTTTTTGGCGGCGGTCATGGGTGTTCTCTCATAAAGCAAAAGAGCAGCCGAGGCTGCTCTATCTCATATCATCAGGATCAAGAGATCGCAGCCTCGTTTCACTCGACAGCTCCTACAGAAAATCGTGACCCCTGTAGGAGCTGTCGAGTGAAACGAGGCTGCGATCTTTTGACCTTAGCGCTTCTGGGTCAGGGCGCGACGTTCGAATTCAACGATGCGCTGACGGTAATGCTCAATCGTCTGGGCAGTCAGCACGCTGCGCTGGTCGTCTTTCAGTTCGCCGTTCAGCTCCTGGGACAGTTTGCGCGCCGCGGCCACCATCACGTCGAAGGCTTGCTTCGGATGACGCGGGCCTGGCAGACCGAGGAAGAAGCTCACTGCCGGTGTGCTGAAGTGGTCGATGTCGTCCAGATCGAAGACGCCCGGCTTGACCGCATTGGCCATCGAGAACAGGACCTCGCCATTGCCAGCCATGCTTTCGTGGCGATGGAAGATGTCCATCTCGCCGAAACGCAACCCGCTTTCCAGAATGTTCTGCAACAGTGCCGGGCCTTTGAAGCCGGCGGCGTCGCGGCAGATCACGCTGATCACCAGCACCTCTTCGGCTTGCGGTTGTTCCTTGTCGCTGGCCGAACTCGAAGCCTTGGTGTCATCCGGGAAATCGTCGTCACGGCTGCTGAAGCTCGGGCCGCCGTCCAGATCCAGGCTGAGGTTCATGTCGCCCTGGGATGGCTCGCCGTGACCACGCTTGCCACGCTTGGAACCCGACTCGCGCGGTTCACGGGCAGGCATGCTCACCGACGGCAGATCGTGCTCGTCCAGTTGCGGCTCTTTATGCGTATCCAACACGCGAGGCGGGCCCAACAGCTCGGCGCTGGTGTCCTCGTCCGGCAGGTTGGACAAACTTCGGTCGAGACGGAATTTCAGTTTCCCCTTGCCGCCGCGCATGCGACGCCAGCCATCGAAAAGAATACCGGCAATGACAATAATGCCGATGACGATCAGCCACTCGCGCAGACCGATTTCCATGTAATCCCGTGCCTCTATAAAAAATGCTGAAAAATAAGAGGTTTACAACTCGTAAACCGCTTTAAAACGTGGCGCCAACTCTATGTTCTGACAGGCGTTTTGCCCACGTATACGAAAAATTGACATTAAACTAGCACGACCAAAGGCAACTTTACACCGTCTGTCACAGTGGCTTGCGCGAATATGTCGATTGGCCAGCAAGTCGAGACAGGTAAAAAAGTCCTACAGACCAAAAATACTTGCCCTACAAGCGCCAACTCAGGCATCCACCATCGCCATCGCCTCCTCGACATCCACTGCTACCAGACGCGAGCAACCCGGTTCGTGCATCGTCACCCCCATCAGTTGCTCGGCCATTTCCATGGCGATCTTGTTGTGGGTGATATAGATGAACTGCACCGTCTGCGACATCTCTTTGACCAGCCGTGCGTAGCGTCCAACGTTAGCGTCATCCAATGGCGCGTCAACTTCATCGAGCATGCAGAACGGCGCCGGATTCAACTTGAAGATGGCAAAAACCAGAGCCAACGCAGTCAGGGCTTTTTCGCCACCAGAGAGCAAATGGATGGTGCTGTTCTTCTTTCCTGGCGGCTGCGCCATGATCGTTACCCCTGTATCGAGTAGATCTTCGCCCGTCAGTTCCAAATACGCGCGGCCTCCACCGAAAACTTTTGGGAAAAGGGCCTGTAAACCACCATTGATCTGATCAAAGGTATCTTTGAAGCGGTTTCGGGTTTCCTTGTCGATCTTGCGAATCACGTTTTCGAGCGTATCCAGCGCTTCGACCAGATCGTCGTTCTGCGCATCCAGATAACGTTTACGCTCGGATTGTTGCTGGTATTCGTCGATGGCCGCCAGGTTGATCGCACCGAGGCGCTGAATGCGCGCGGCAATGCGTTCGAGTTCTTCTTCGGCCTCCTTCTCGCTGGCTTCGGCCACCAGCGTGGCGAGCACGCCATGAAGGTCGTAACCGTCTTCCAGCAACTGATCTTCGAGCGTCTTGCGGCGCACGGTCAGGGCTTGCCATTCCATGCGCTGGGTTTCCATCTGGCCGCGAATCAACTGCGATTGCTGCTCGGCCTGGTTGCGACGTTTTTCCGCATCACGCAATTCACGGTCAGCGTCTTCCAGAGCGATCTGCGCAGTCTTGAGTTCTTCATCGACGGTCATGCGCTTGTCGAGCAACTCCTCCAGTTTGAGGCGCAATTCTTCCAGCGGCGCCTCGCCCTCCTCCAGGTTGAGACTCAGCTGTTCGCGCTTCTCGGTCAGGCGCTCGGACTGCATCTCCAGTCGCTCCAGCGCCTGACGCGTGGAATCGTGTTGCGCTTTGAGCGAGCCCAGACGCACCGCCAGTTGATGCGCGTGATCCTTGTGCTGCCGGGCCTCCTGACGCACGCGATCCAGTCGCTCGCGCAAGCTGTCGCGCTGAGCCAGCAGCAACTCGCGCTGCTCGGTGTCCAGCGCCATGCTGTCGAGGGCTTCCTGCAATTGCAGGCGCGCTTCGCCGATGTTTTCGTGTTCCAGAGCGCGTTGCTCAGCCAACTCGGTGAGCTCTTCGTCCAGACGTGTACGGCGCAAGGTCAGTTGTTCGGCCTTGGCTTTACCGGCGGACAATTGCGCTTTCAGTTCACCTTGCTGACGCGCTTCGTCTTGCAGCAGACGGCGCAAATGTTCGCGACCGTTCTCCTGTTGACGCTGTTGCGCCCGCAGGTTTTGTAATTGTGTTTCCAGGGTTTCGACCGTGGCTTCGCGCTCTTCGCGTTCAAGGCCCAGACGCTGGATTTCCTGGCCGCGGGCGAGCACACCGCTTTCCGCTTCGCTGGCCCGGCGCACACGCAGAAAGTGTCGACCGACCCAGAAACCATCGCGGCTGATCAGGCTCTGGCCGGCGGTCAATTGATTGCGCAGGGCCAACGCCTGTTCGAGGCTGTCGACCGGTTTAACCTGCCCCAACCATGGCGCCAGATCGATCTGCGCTTCAACTTTATCGAGCAAGCTGCCGGGCACGCGCACGCCATCAATGGCCGGGCTGAGCAGGCGCAAATCGCCTTGGGCAAAACCGGCCAGATCGAAATCGCCGAAGTCATCTACCAGCACCGCTTGCAGGTCGGCGCCGAGCACGGTTTCCACCGCCAGCTCCCAACCGGCTTCAACTTTCAAGCCTTCGGCCAAACGCGGACGGTCCGCCAAATGTTGTTCGCGCAGCCATTCGGCAGTGCCGGTGCCGGGATCGAGTGCGGCTTGCTGCAAGGCTTCCAGGGAAGCGAGGCGACCGTTCAGACGCTGTAAATCGCCCTGAGCCTGCTGCTGATTTTGCAGCGCCAATTGCAGTTCCTGACGCAGTTGCTCAAGGCGTTCGACTTGCGCTTCTTCACTGGCCTGCAAATCTTCGAGGGTTGCTTCACTCGCGGCCAGTTGCTCGCTGAGTTCCATGATCGCCGCGTCTTCCGGGTCTGCCGAGAGCAAGGCGCGCTCTTCGCCGAGACGCTTCTGGCGATCGGCCAGGCGCTCCATGCTGGTTTCCAGCTGCTGGATCCGCGACTGCTGAACTTCGGATTGGCGACGCGGCTCGGCGGCCGTCAGGTTGAAGGTGTCCCACTGCTCTTGCCAGGCGTGCATGGTGGTTTCGGATTCTTCCAGCGCGGCGGCAGCCTCTTCGGCGGCGGCGCTGGTGACTTCCTGCTCGGGGGTGAGCATGTCCAGCTCTTCGCCCAGGGTCAGCAGCAAGGTGCGGTCATGCCCCAAGTGAGACTCGGTTTCCAGACGCGCGCGCTCGGCTTCTTTCAGGTCGTCCTGCAATTGGCGCAAACGCTGTTGACCGTGCTGGATGCTCTGCTCGACCCGGGCAATGTCGCCGCCGACCGAATAGAAGCGCCCCTGCACCAGATTGAAGCGCTCGGACAGGTCGTGGTGCCCGTCACGGAAGCGTTCGATAGCCGCATCGGCATTGCGCTGCTCGGCCACCAACGCTTCAAAAGTGACTTCCTGAGTGCCGATGATCGCTTCGCGCTGGCCGACCTGTTCGTTCAACGCCTGCCAGCGCAGGGCCGACAGTTGGGCTTTGAGCTGACGCTCCTCGCCCTTGTATTCCTGATACTTCTTGGCGGCCTCGGCCTGACGGTGCAAGCGTTCAAGCTGACGCTCGAGTTCTTCGCGCAGGTCGGTCAGGCGGGCAAGGTTTTCGTGGGTGCGGCGGATGCGGTTTTCAGTCTCGCGCCGGCGCTCCTTGTACTTGGAGATGCCCGCCGCTTCTTCAATAAAGTTGCGCAGGTCTTCGGGCTTTGACTCGATCAGCTTGGAGATCATCCCCTGCTCGATAATCGAATAGCTGCGCGGGCCCAGGCCTGTACCCAGAAAGATGTCGGTGATATCGCGGCGGCGGCATTTGGTGCCGTTGAGGTAGTAGGTGGTCTGGCTGTCGCGGGTCACTTTGCGGCGAATGGAAATTTCCGCATAGGCAGCCCATTCGCCGAGCAGGGTGCCGTCGGAGTTATCGAACACCAGCTCGATGCTTGCCTGGCTCACCGGTTTACGGCTGGTAGAACCGTTGAAGATGACATCGGTCATCGACTCGCCGCGCAGGTTCTTGGCCGAGCTTTCGCCCATCACCCAGCGCACGGCGTCGATGATGTTCGACTTTCCGCAACCATTGGGCCCGACCACAGCCGCCATGTTACTGGGGAAGTTCACCGTGGTCGGGTCGACGAAGGATTTGAACCCCGCCAGCTTGATGCACTTTAGCCGCACGCTTAAGCGTCCGTCAGCGCGGAAACCACCAGATCGCAGCTGCGCTGGGCATACGCCGTCAGCACAATGCGGATCTGCGGAAAATCGCGGGCCAGCACGGCAGCGAGCAAGCGTTCGAACAACTCCAGGAACTCGCTCATCGACGCCTTGCGCTGTTCCAGGGCGAGGAAATACGCGCGGCTCATGGCCGGCTGCAGATTCTCGACGGTTTCCTGCAAGTACGGATTGTTGGCGAACGGATACGCGGCGCGCATCACACTGAAGCTGTCGTCGACGAAGGTGCGAATGTCCTGACGCTCGTAGCTGGCGGTCAGGCGCTGCTGGATTTGCACGAACGGCGCCATGTCGGCCTGGACTTGCCAGCCGCTGGCCACTGCATTGCCCAGCAGGATGTAAAGCTCGCTCATCAGCGTGCACAGGCTCTGGACCTTGTGGGCCGTGAGCTCAGTCACGTGGGCGCCGCGTCGCGGCAGGATCGCGATCAGGTGGCGACGCTCGAGGATCAGCAAGGCTTCACGGACCGAACCGCGGCTGACATTAAGTGCCAACGTGACCTTCTGTTCCTGGATGCGCTCCCCGGGCTTCATTTCGCCACGAATGATGCGTTCGGCGAGGTGGTGAGCAATTTGCTCGGCGAGGCTGTCCGGCGCCTTGAACGTCATGGTTGTCCTTCAAACTCTTCGATCTGCACAAGCGGCGCAGTGTAGCGCACATGAAGGGTCATGGCGGAGTGCCCACTCGGCGGTTTTTGGCACGATTCAAGCAAAAAGCAGCCTATCCCGTGAGGGTCAATAATAAAGGTACGCGTCGTTGATCGACAAAATGCTATTTCCTGACCTTTAAGTCAGAAAATCATTGACCGCAAAGTCAGACCTGATAAATTCGGTTCAAGTCGGTTAACAACAATAATGAGTCTGCGAGGCCTTCCGTGATCCAGTTTTTACTTAACCAGGAACTCCGTAGCGAGCACGCCCTGGACCCAAACCTGACCGTGCTCAATTATCTGCGCGACCATGTGGGCAAACCCGGCACCAAAGAAGGCTGCGCCAGCGGTGACTGCGGCGCCTGCACCGTGGTGGTCGGCGAGCTGCAAACGGATGACGATGGCCGCGAACACATTCGCTATCGCAGCCTCAACTCGTGCCTGACGTTTGTTTCGTCACTGCACGGCAAACAACTGATCAGCGTCGAAGACCTCAAGCACAAAGGCGAGTTGCACAGCGTGCAAAAAGCCATGGTCGAGTGCCACGGTTCGCAATGCGGTTTCTGCACACCGGGCTTCGTGATGTCGCTGTTTGCGCTGCAAAAGAACAGCGATCAACCGGATGCTCATAAAGCCCACGAAGCGCTGGCGGGCAACCTCTGCCGCTGCACGGGCTATCGGCCGATTCTGGCGGCTGCCGAACAATCCTGCTGCGGCAAGCAAACGGACCAGTTCGACGCCCGTGAAGCCGACACCATCGCTCGCCTGAAGGCCATCGCCCCTACCGATATCGGCGAACTCAACAGTGGAGACAAGCGCTGTCTGGTGCCGCTGACCGTGGCCGATCTGGCTGATCTCTACGACGCTTATCCACAAGCCCGCTTGCTGGCCGGCGGTACGGATCTGGCGCTGGAAGTCACGCAGTTCCACCGCACGCTGCCGGTGATGATTTACGTCGGCAATGTCGCCGAAATGAAGCGCGTCGAGCGTTTCGACGATCGCCTGGAAATCGGCGCCGCCACTGCCCTCTCCGATTGCTATGAAGCCTTGAAAGGCGAGTACCCGGACTTCGGCGAATTGCTGCAGCGCTTCGCTTCGTTGCAGATCCGCAACCAGGGCACCCTCGGCGGCAACATCGGCAACGCTTCACCCATCGGTGACTCACCTCCCCTGCTGATTGCGTTGGGTGCGCAGATCGTTTTGTGCAAAGGCGAAACCCGTCGCACCATGGCCCTGGAAGACTACTTCATCGATTACCGGGTTACCGCGCGCCAGGAAAGCGAGTTCATTGAAAAGATCATCGTGCCGCGTGCCAGTGCCGAACAACTGTTCCGCGCCTACAAAGTGTCGAAACGTCTGGACGATGACATTTCCGCGGTCTGCGCCGCGTTCAACCTGCGCATCGACAACGGCGTGATCGCCGACGCCCGCGTCGCCTTCGGCGGCATGGCTGCTACACCAAAACGTGCCAAGGCCTGCGAAGCTGTATTGCTCGGCGCCACCTGGAACAACGACACCGTCGAACGCGCCTGCGCTGCGTTGGCCGAAGATTTCACGCCGCTCTCGGACTTCCGCGCCAGCAAGGAATACCGACTGCTCAGCGCGCAAAACCTGCTGCGTAAATACTTCATCGAACTGCAAACACCGCACATCGAGACTCGGGTGACCGCTTATGTCTAATCATCACGCCGTAGAGAAGACCCAAGCCGAATTGGCTGAACTGTTCGCCAAGGACCTGACCACCGGTGTCGGCCGCAGCGTCAAGCACGACAGCGCCACCAAGCACGTGTCCGGTGAAGCGCAGTACATCGATGACCGGCTGGAGTTTCCGAACCAGTTGCATGTTTACGCACGCCTGTCGGACCGCGCCCACGCGAAAATCATCAGCATCGACACCCAGCCTTGCTACGCCTTTGAAGGCGTACGCATCGCTATCACCCACAAGGATGTGCCAGGCCTGAAAGACATCGGCCCATTGCTGCCGGGTGACCCGCTGCTGGCCATCGATGACGTGCAGTTCGTCGGTCAAGTGGTGCTCGCCGTCGCGGCAAAAGACCTGGAAACCGCGCGTAAAGCCGCCATGGCCGCGATCATCGAATACGAAGATCTCGAGCCCGTGCTGGACGTGGTCGAAGCCCTGCGCAAACGCCACTTCGTACTCGACAGCCACACCCATCAGCGCGGCGATTCGGCCAACGCGCTGGCGAATGCTGAGCATCGCATCCAGGGCACCCTGCATATCGGCGGTCAGGAACACTTCTACCTCGAAACCCAGATCTCTTCGGTGATGCCGACTGAAGATGGTGGGATGATCGTTTATTGCTCGACGCAGAACCCCACCGAAGTGCAGAAACTGGTGGCCGAAGTGCTCGATGTGTCGATGAACAAAATCGTCGTCGACATGCGCCGCATGGGGGGTGGTTTCGGCGGTAAAGAAACCCAGGCCGCCAGCCCTGCGTGCCTCTGCGCAGTCATCGCGCACCTCACCGGCCAGCCGACCAAAATGCGCCTGCCGCGTGTCGAAGACATGCTGATGACCGGCAAGCGTCACCCGTTCTACGTCGAATACGACGTGGGCTTCGACAGCACCGGCCGCCTGCACGGCATTGCGCTGGAACTGGCCGGTAACTGCGGCTGCTCACCGGACTTGTCGGCGTCGATTGTCGACCGTGCGATGTTCCACGCCGACAACTCGTACTACCTGGGCGATGCGACCATCAACGGTCACCGCTGCAAGACCAACACCGCGTCGAACACCGCTTACCGGGGCTTCGGCGGCCCGCAAGGGATGGTTGCTATTGAAGAAGTGATGGACGCGATTGCCCGCCATCTGGCCCTCGATCCGCTGGCCGTGCGCAAGGCAAACTATTACGGCAAGACCGAGCGCAACGTCACCCATTACTACCAGACCGTCGAGCACAACATGCTCGAGGAAATGACCGCCGAACTGGAAGAAAGCAGCCAGTACGCCGAGCGCCGCGAAGCGATTCGTCGCTACAACGCCAACAGTCCGATCCTGAAAAAAGGCCTGGCGTTGACCCCGGTGAAATTCGGTATTTCCTTCACTGCCAGCTTCCTCAACCAGGCCGGTGCGCTGATCCACGTCTACACCGATGGCAGCATCCACCTGAACCATGGTGGCACCGAAATGGGCCAAGGCCTGAACACCAAAGTCGCGCAGGTTGTGGCCGAAGTGTTCCAGGTGGAAATGGACCGCGTGCAGATCACCGCGACCAACACCGACAAGGTGCCGAACACCTCGCCGACTGCCGCGTCCAGTGGTGCCGACCTGAACGGTAAAGCCGCACAGAACGCGGCGCAAATCATCAAGAAACGTTTGGTCGAGTTTGCCGCGCGGCAGTACAAGGTCAGCGAAGAAGACGTGGAATTCCACAACGGTCACGTGCGGGTTCGCGATCATATCCTGACCTTTGAATCGCTGATCCAGCAGGCGTATTTCGCTCAGGTGTCGCTGTCGAGTACCGGGTTCTACAAGACCCCGAAAATCTACTACGACCGCAGTCAGGCTCGCGGTCGGCCGTTCTACTACTACGCGTTCGGTGCAGCGTGCGCCGAGGTGATCGTCGACACCTTGACCGGCGAGTACAAGATGCTGCGCACCGACATTCTGCATGACGTCGGCGACTCGCTGAACCCGGCCATCGACATCGGTCAGGTCGAGGGCGGTTTCATTCAGGGCATGGGGTGGCTGACCATGGAAGAACTGGTGTGGAACAACAAGGGCAAACTGATGACCAACGGCCCGGCCAGCTACAAGATCCCGGCGGTGGCGGACATGCCGCTGGACCTGCGGGTGAAGCTGGTGGAAAACCGCAAAAACCCGGAAGACACGGTGTTCCATTCCAAGGCCGTGGGTGAGCCGCCGTTCATGCTCGGCATCGCCGCGTGGTGTGCGATCAAGGATGCTGTGGCGAGCCTTGGCGACTACAAGCATCAACCGAAAATCGACGCACCGGCGACGCCGGAGCGGGTGTTGTGGGGGTGTGAGCAGATGCGGCAGTTGAAGGTGGCGAAGGCTGCCGAGGCAGAGCCGGAGTTGGCTTCGCTGTAAGACCGAGGCGCGGCCTTCGCGAGCAGGCTCGCTCCCACAAGGGAATGCATTCCAAATGTGGGAGCGAGCCTGCTCGCGAAGAGGCCCGAACAGACAACAGAGATGTCGAGGTGAAACATGTACAACTGGATCGACGCCCTCGCCGACCTGCAATCCCAGGGTGAACCCTGCGTGTTGGTCACCATCATCGAAGAGCTCGGCTCAACGCCGCGCAATGCCGGTTCGAAGATGGTCATCAGCGCCACCCAGACCTTCGACACCATCGGTGGCGGGCATCTGGAATACAAGGCCATGCAGATCGGCCGCGAGATGCTGGCCAGCGGCAAACAAGACACGCACTTGGAGCGCTTCAGCCTCGGCGCCAGCCTGGGTCAGTGCTGCGGCGGTGTGACGGTGTTGCTGTTCGAACCGATGGGCCAGGTCCAGGCGCAGATCGCCGTGTTCGGCGCCGGCCATGTCGGTCGGGCGCTGGTGCCGCTGCTCGCCAGCCTGCCTTGCCGGGTGCGCTGGATCGACTCGCGGGAAGCGGAATTCCCCGAACAAATCCCCCACGGCGTACGCAAAACCGTCGCCGAAGAACCGGTGGATGAAATCGATGACCTACCCGCCGGCAGCTACTGCATCGTCATGACCCACAACCACCAGCTCGACCTCGAACTCACCGCCGCGATCCTCAAACGCAACGACTTCGCCTACTTCGGCCTGATCGGTTCGAAGACCAAACGGGTGAAGTTCGAACACCGCTTGCGTGACCGTGGTTTCGACAGCGCCGTGCTGCAACGCATGCGCTGCCCGATGGGCATCGGCGAAGTCAAAGGCAAGTTGCCTGTGGAAATCGCCATCTCCATCGCCGGCGAAATCATCGCCACCTATAACGCCAATTTCGGCCAGCACACCGCCAGCGCCGGATCATCAATCGCCAAACTGCTGCCTGCTTCACGCCGCAGCCAAGCTTCGAATTAAAAAGCCTCGAACTGAAAAGCTCCGAACTAATTGAGAACCCCCATGCCTCTGACTCGCAAAGCCTACCGCGCCGCCATTCTGCACAGCATCGCTGATCCTGCCGAAGTCGGTATTGAAGCCTCTTATGAGTATTTCGAAGATGGCCTGCTGGTGGTTGATAACGGCCAGATCAGCGCCCTCGGCCATGCCAGCGACTTGCTACCGACCCTGCCGGCCGATATCGAGATCACCCATTATCAAGATGCGTTGATCACTCCAGGCTTCATCGACACCCACATTCACTTGCCGCAAACCGGCATGGTCGGCGCCTACGGCGAGCAACTGCTGGACTGGCTCAACACTTACACTTTTCCGTGCGAAAGCCAGTTTGCCGACAAGGCTCACGCGGACGAAGTCGCGGACATTTTCATCAAGGAACTGCTGCGCAACGGCACCACCACCGCGCTGGTGTTCGGCAGCGTGCATCCGCAATCGGTGAACTCGTTCTTCGAAGCTGCCGAGCAGCTGGACCTGCGGATGATCGCCGGCAAGGTGATGATGGATCGCAACGCGCCGGACTACCTGACCGACACCGCCGAATCCAGCTACGTGGAAAGCAAGGCGCTGATCGAACGCTGGCACGGCAAGGGCCGCCTGCACTACGCGGTAACCCCGCGCTTTGCCCCGACCAGTACCCCGGAACAGCTGACCCTCGCCGGCCAGTTGCTCAGCGAATTCCCTGACCTGTACATGCAGACCCACATCAGCGAAAACCTGAAGGAAGTCGAGTGGGTCAAGGAGCTGTTTCCGGAGCGCAAGGGTTACCTGGACGTCTACGACCACTACAAGCTGCTCGGCGAGCGTTCGGTGTTCGCCCACGGCGTGCACCTGTGCGACGACGAGTGCGCGCGGCTGGCAGAAACCGGCTCGGCGATCGCCTTCTGCCCGACGTCGAACTTCTTCCTCGGCAGCGGTTTGTTCAACCTGCCGATGGCCGAGAAGCACAAGTTGAATGTCGGCCTCGGTACGGACGTCGGTGGCGGCACCAGTTTCTCGCTGCTGCAAACCTTGAACGAAGCCTACAAGGTCATGCAACTGCAAGGCGCGCGATTGAGCCCCTTCAAATCGCTGTACCTGGCCACCCTCGGTGGGGCGCGTGCGCTGCGTCTGGAAGACAAGATCGGCACCCTGCAACCGGGCACCGACGCGGACTTCCTGGTGCTGGACTACAACGCCACGCCGCTGCTGAGCTATCGCTTGAAGCAGGCCAACAACATTGCCGAGACGTTGTTTGTGTTGATGACGCTGGGGGATGACCGGACGGTGTTGCAGACGTATGCGGCGGGGAATCAGGTGCATCAGCGCTAGGTTTTTCCGGGCACAAAAAAATCCCCCGTAGCCGTACAGCCCGGGGGATTTTTATTGCCTGTCAGATCGCCTTCGCGAGCAGGCTCGCTCCCACAGTTGAAATGCATTTCCCTGTGGGAGCGAGCCTGCTCGCGAAAGGAGCGACTCGGACTATCAGATTTTCGCCAACGGCCGCCCTGGCTTCTTGGTCTGCAACAAATGCGAGAACACCGCATGCAAATCATCCGACGCGCTTTCTTCGTCGAGGTTGAGTTTGCTGTCGATGTGATCCATGTGATGCATCATCAGGTCCACCGCCAGCTCAGCGTTGCGCGCTTCGATGGCGTCGATCAGTTGGGTGTGCTCGTCGTAGGAACAGTGGGAGCGATTACCGCTTTCATACTGGGCAATGATCAGCGACGTCTGGGACACCAGGCTGCGCTGGAAGCTGATCAGCGGCGCATTTTTCGCCGCTTCGGCCAACTTCAAGTGGAACTCGCCCGACAGGCGGATGCCGGCACCGCGATCACCACGGGAGAAGCTGTCGCGCTCGTCGTTGACCATCTGGCGCAACTCGGCAATCTGCTCGGCAGTGGCGTGCTGCACCGCCAGTTCAGTGATCGCTCGCTCCACCAGACGCCGGGCCATGAACACCTGGCGAGCTTCTTCGACACTGGGGCTGGCAACGACAGCGCCACGGTTCGGACGCAGCAGCACGACGCCTTCATGGGCCAGGCGCGACAGCGCGCGGCGAATGATGGTGCGACTGACCCCGAAAATTTCCCCCAGCGCTTCTTCGCTCAACTTGGTGCCGGGCGCCAGACGCTGTTCGAGGATGGCCTCGAAGATATGCGCGTAGACAATATCGTCCTGGGTACCGCTGCGGCCGGCTTTGCCTGCTCGCGGTTGTTTCTTTAGGGGTTGCAACTGTTCGTTCATGGGCACTCGAGTCGGAAGAACTGCGGCGAATTGACCGTGACTGTAATACGGCACAGTGGGTCGCTGAGTATCGCGTAAAAAACACCGCGATTGTACACAATGGAGGGTGGCAACACGACTGTACGGCTGTTTGCGGCCTCGGCTGTATTGCAACGCCTGGTTACTTTTGAGTTTAGGCTTGAACGCAGAATCCTGTAGGAGCTGTCGAGTGAAACGAGGCTGCGATCTTTTGATCTTGGAAAATCAACATCAAAAGATCGCAGCCTCGTTTCACTCGACAGCTCCTACATTGGAAGACTTCACTTCGGAACATCTTCATACGTAAAAAGGAACACCGCTGTCATGACTGACGCCACGCACACGCAGCTCCGCCCTTTTGCCGATACGTCGCCTTCTGCGATCGTTGCCGGCTTCATCGCGATGATGACCGGTTACACCAGCTCGCTGGTCCTGATGTTCCAGGCCGGGCAAGCGGCGGGCCTGACCAGCGGGCAGATTTCGTCGTGGATCTGGGCGATTTCGATTGGCATGGCGGTGTGCTCGATAGGCCTGTCTTTGCGTTATCGCACCCCCATCACCATCGCCTGGTCGACCCCCGGCGCGGCGTTGCTGATTACCAGTCTGGGCGGTGTGACCTATGGCGAAGCCATTGGCGCCTACATTACCTGCGCGGTGCTGGTGACCATTTGTGGTTTGACCGGCAGCTTTGAACGACTGGTGAAAAAGATTCCGGCGTCATTGGCGGCGGCTTTGCTGGCAGGGATTCTGTTCAAGATCGGCAGCGAAATTTTCGTCGCCGCCCAGCATCGCACCGCGTTGGTACTGGGTATGTTCTTTAGTTACCTGGTGGTCAAACGCCTGTCACCGCGTTATGCCGTGCTGGCCGCGCTATTGATCGGCACGGCACTGTCGGGGTTCATGGGCCTGCTGGATTTCAGTGGTTTCCACCTGGAAGTGGCGACGCCGATCTGGACCACCCCGCACTTCTCCCTGGCCGCGACCATCAGCATTGGCATTCCGCTGTTTGTCGTGGCGATGACGTCGCAGAACATGCCGGGCATCGCCGTGTTGCGCGCCGACGGTTACACCGTGCCGGCCTCGCCGCTGATCACCACCACCGGCATCGCTTCGTTGCTGCTGGCGCCGTTCGGTTCCCACGGGATCAACCTGGCGGCCATCAGCGCGGCGATTTGCACCGGGCCGCATGCCCATGAGGATCGCAACAAGCGCTACACGGCGGCCGTCTGGTGCGGGATTTTCTACGGGATCGCCGGGGTGTTCGGCGCGACGCTGGCGGCGTTGTTTGCCGCGCTGCCGAAAGAGTTGGTGCTGTCGATTGCGGCACTGGCGCTGTTCGGCTCGATCATCAATGGCTTGAGCATTGCCATGAACGAAGTGAAGGAACGTGAGGCGGCGCTGATTACCTTTATGGTGACGGCGTCGGGGTTGACGCTGTTTTCCATCGGTTCGGCGTTCTGGGGGATTGTGGCGGGGGTGTTGACGTTGGTGATTCTGAACTGGCGTAAAAGCTAAAAGCTCGCAGCCTCGTTTCACACGACAGCTGCTACATGGGTTGCATTGCCCTGTAGCAGCTGTCGAGTGAAACGAGGCTGCGAACCTTTGATCGTCACAAAAAAAAACGGCGACCCTTGGGTCGCCGTTTTTTACAACATCAAGCTACCGGATTGATCGGCTTTTCCGGGTACCAGACGTCGATCAGCGGGCTGACAGTCGCTTCAGTCAGTTCGCTGCGGCCTTTGAGCCAGGCTTCAACAGCGGCACGCTGCTCTTCGGACACCGAGCCACGCTTTTGCAGGCAAACCAGACCGAAGTCGTCGCCGCCAACATAGCCCAGACCGTTGGCTTCCATGGCTTCTTTCAGGAACGCATCGAGGAAAGCATCAATGGCTTCATCAGCCAAATCTTCTTTGAAATCCAGGTTCAGTTCGAAACCCAGCTCTTGAAATTCATCGACGCACAGTTTTTTGCGCAGACGCTGGGAACGGTTAGTCGCCATTGGAACAATCCTCATAAGTAATAACGGGCGGCACTTTAGCAGTTTAAGGCGCCGATTGCCCGTCTCTCTGGGTTGCAAGCCCTACCGTCGGTAAAAAATAGCGGATTAGAGGACCAGGGTACGGCACAAGCCCCTACACCTTGGGGCATAATGCCGACACTTTCATGACCACTGAGGGAATTTATCTTCATGCCCTCGTCTTTTTTCCCCTCGGCTGTAGGGTTTTATTTCACATGATCAAATCTTTGCGTCCATTGTTACTGGCCGGTTTTCTACTCCCTCTGGCCTTCTCTGTTTCCGCCGCTTCGATCAACACCGCGCTGTCGCCCAACGTTGAAAAAGCCCTCAAGGCCAGCAAGATGCAAGACAACGCCCTGTCGCTGGTGATGATCCCGCTCAACGGCCCTGGCACCCCAACCATTTTCAACGCTGACGTCTCCGTCAATCCGGCCTCGACCATGAAACTGGTCACCACGTACGCGGCGCTGGAAATGCTCGGCCCGAACCACCAGTGGAAAACCGAGTTTTACACCGACGGCACCCTCAGCGGCGGCATCCTCAACGGTAACCTCTACCTCAAGGGTGGCGGCGATCCGAAGCTGAATATGGAAAAACTCTGGTTGCTGATGCGTGACCTGCGCGCCAACGGTGTGACGCAAATCACTGGCGACCTGGTGCTGGACCGCAGTTTCTTCGTACAACCGCAATTGCCGCAGTTCAACGACGATGGCAATGACGACAACAAACCGTTCTTGGTCAAACCTGATTCGCTGATGGTCAACCTCAAGGCCCTGCGCTTCGTGGCGCGTAACGACAACGGCCGGGTTCTGGTGTCGGTGGAACCGCCGATTGCCACCATTCGCATCGAAAACCAGGTCAAAGCCGTCAACTCCAAGCAATGCACTGGTGGCGTGCGTTACAACCCAGTGACCCAGGCCGATGGCAGCGTGACCGTGACGGTCGGCGGCCAGTTGGGCGAAGGGTGCAGTTCCCAGACCTACCTGTCGCTGCTCGACCACGCGACCTACACCGCGGGTGCCGTGCGAGCGATCTGGAAGGAACTGGGCGGCAGCATTCAGGGCGTGGACCGTCTGGCGCCAACGCCCAAAGATGCCAAGGTCCTGGCTCGGGCTTTCTCGCCGGACCTGGCGGAAATCATCCGCGACATCAACAAATACAGTAACAACACCATGGCCCAGCAGCTGTTCCTGAGCCTGGGTGCGCAGTTCCGCACCGAAGCCGACGGTGACGATGCCAAGGCTGCACAGCGTGTCGTGCGTCAGTGGCTGGCGAAGAAAGGCATTACCGCGCCGCACCTGGTGATGGAAAACGGTTCCGGCCTGTCCCGTGCGGAACGGGTGAGTGCGCGTGAAATGGCCGGCATGCTGCAAGCGGCCTGGAAAAGCCCGTATTCGGCCGAGTTCATCAGCTCGATGCCGATTGCCGGTACCGACGGCACCATGCGCAAACGCCTGAAGACCACTGCGATGCGCGGTGAAGCGCACATCAAGACCGGCACCCTGAATACCGTGCGGGCGATTGCCGGCTTCAGCCGCGACATCAACGGCAATACCTGGGCGGTGGTGGCGATTCTCAACGACAAGGCACCGTTTGGCGCATCGTCGGTGCTGGATCAGGTGCTGCTGGACCTGTATCGCCAGCCGAAACTGCCGGAAACGGCTTCGGTGCTCTAACCTGATCTAAAGAACACCACAGATCCAAAGTGGGAGCGAGCCTGCTCGCGAATGCGGTGTGTCATTCAGCATTAATTTCGACTGGTACTGCGCATTCGCGAGCAGGCTCGCTCCCACAGGGGTGAGCATGCAGCTCTAGGTCATCTCTCCTTCTACCCGATCCCGTCCTGCCAGTTTCGCCGCATACACCCCCGAATCCGCCCGCAGCAGCAGCGCATCCGCGCCCTCCCCGACTCGCCAACTGGCAATGCCGAAACTCGCGGTCACTGTCCCGACGCCTTCGATCGGCGAACTGCGCAACCCTTGCCACAGCTGCAGGGCCAGGACATGGGCATGCTCGCCGTTGATATCCGGGCAAAGCACCATGAACTCCTCGCCACCCAGGCGACAGAACACGTCGGTGCGCCGCAGCCGATGGCCGATGCGTTCGCACACGATCTGCAACACCCGATCGCCGACCGCGTGGCCATGCTGGTCATTGATGCGTTTGAAGTGGTCGATATCGAGCATGATCACCGACAGTTCGCCGCCACCGCGTTCGACCCGGACCATTTCCGTGGTCAGGCGCTCCTGGAAATAGCGGCGGTTGTGGATCCCGGTCAGAGAGTCGGTGATCGATAGCGCCCGCAGTTCTTCTTCCACCCGTTTCAAGTCGGAGATGTCCGAGACATAGCCGTGCCAGAGCACGCCGCCACCGGGCAATTCCTCTGGCGTCGCCTCACCACGAACCCAACGCAGGCCGCGCAGGGGCAGCTGCACGCGGTATTCCTCGCGCCAAGGGCTGAGGGTATCCGCCGACGCCCGGATCGAAGCGCGGACCCGGGTGGTGTCCTGCGGATGAATCCGCGTGAAAATCGCTTCGGCGTTGAGCAACAGCACATCCGGTTCAAGTTCGTAGATCTCGCGAATACCGTCGCTGGCGTAGATCACGCTGAAGCGCCCATCGAATTCCATCTTGAACTGGTAGATCCCGCCGGGCACATGGGCGCTGAGTTTCTTCAACAACAGGTCCCGTGCCGCCAGAGCCTCGTGGACCCGCTTGCGTTCAGTGATGTCGATACAGATCGCCAGGTGCCCGACCCACAGGCCTTGCTCGTCGAGGACCGGAGTCGCCAGCATGTTCACCGTCAAATGGCTGCCGTCGCTGCGCAGCAGCGTCCATTCCCGCGCCTCGTGACCGCCCTCCTCACCGCCCTCGACCAACATCGCCTGGCAGGTCGGAATCGGTTTGCCATAACGCGCGCTCAACTCCGCCGAGCGTGCCTGGAGCTCTCGGGGCAGGTGCAGGTTTTCCAGGGTCATGTGCCCTACCACCTCGGTGCTGGTGTAACCAAGCATTTGCTCGGCCCCGGCATTAAAGGTGCGGATAACCCCGCGCAGGTCAGTGGCGATGATCGCCACCTGGGTCGCGGCATTCAGCACGCCGCGCAACTGGCCATGGGTGCCGCGCAACTCCTGCTCACGGGCGCGCAGTTCCTGAGTCCGTTGTTCGACCATTTTCAGCGCCCGTCGACGCTGACTGACCAGCACATAAAGCAAGGCACTGAGCAACAGACTGAGCAAGCCGCCCAGCACCACCAGGGTGGTCACCGAAGAGTGATTGGCTCGCAGGAAGGCATCGCTGGGCTGAATGTCGATTTGATAGTCATGGTCGGCAAGCCGCAGCAACCGGGTCGCGGCCAACTCACTGGGCGCCGGCGTGTTGGGGGACTCATAAAGCACTTCGTGCTGATCTTCTGTGGATAAGTCGAGGATGCGCACCGAAAGGTAGTCACGACCCGCCTCCGGCAACCCGTCCGCGAGCAACTGACGCATGCTGATCACGGCCATGACATAGCCGAACGGTTTCACCCCCGCCGTAGCCGGGCTGTTGCGCAGCAACACTGGTGCGACCAGTAGCACACCGCGCGCATAGGCCGGCTCGATACTGACCAGATGCATCGGCTGCGATACCGCCATGCCGCCGTGCTGATCGGTCCGTTCAAGGGTGGAACGGCGCAAGGGTTGAGCCAACAAGTCGTAGCCCAGCGGCGAACCCAGTTTGCTTTGGGTCTGGCTATAAAGCACCGCCACGTACTCATCCCGTTCAGCCGCCAGTTGCAGTTGGCCGTCGGCATTGAGTTCACGAACAGTGAAGTCGGGTAAACCCTCGGCACGCACCTGGCGTTCAAACTCCGCTCGTTCGGCGCGGGTGATCCTCTTGGCGAACGAATACGCCTGAGTCCGGTGCAGCAGCGGTTGGGTGTAACCGTCGAACTCCTCGCGGGAGACCGAATCGGAATTGGCAAAGAACCGGCGCAGGCCATCGAGGCGCTGCTCCTGATCTTCGAAGCGTTCTTCGATACGGCTGTAACGTTCACTGGCCAGCAGTTGGAAACGTTGCCGCAATTGTTGGTGAAACAGATTCAGCGTCGACCACGCCAGCAATCCCGTGAGAATTCCGCCGACGATCAATACCAGCAGCGCGACCAGCCAGGCCGAGACATCTTCACTGATAAAACCCAGGATCTTCGGGCGCACGGCGTGCAACGACATAGACGCAACTCAAAACGCCAGGTGCGGGAAAGCCCATTGGCCATGCGTTGAGTTATAGCTATTAGCCATCAATTTGACCAGCACAGAAAGAAGCCAAGAGCCTTTAAAAATCAAGGCTCTGTGGATCCAATTCCTTCAGCTGTCAACGAGCCGTGATTTTCCATGCCCGGTGGATTTTGCCATTACGGGCGAAATCCGGATCGATGGTCTGGGCGGTGATTTCTTCTACGGCATAACGCTCGGTGAGGTTCTCCTCGAGCTGGAACTTGCGGAAGTTGTTGGAGAAGTACAACACGCCGCCCGGGGCCAGACGCGCCATGGCCAAGTCGATCAATTGCACCTGGTCACGCTGCACGTCGAAGATCCCTTCCATGCGCTTGGAGTTGGAGAACGTCGGCGGATCGATGAAGATCAGATCGTATTCGTCACGGCAGGCATCGAGCCAGGCCATCACGTCGCCCTGCTCCAGACGGTTCTTCTCGGAGAAACCGTTCAGCGACAAGTTGCGACGCGCCCAGTCCAGATAGGTTTTCGACAGGTCGACGCTGGTGGTGCTGCGTGCACCGCCCTTGGCTGCGTGAACACTGGCGGTTGCGGTGTAGCTATACAGGTTGAGGAAGCGCTTGCCGGCCGCCTCTTTCTGGATCCGCATGCGCATCGGCCGGTGATCGAGGAATAACCCGGTATCGAGGTAATCCGTGAGGTTCACCAGCAGCTTCACGCCACCTTCGTTGACCTCGACGAACTTGCCCTGTGCCGCTTGGCGTTCGTACTGCTTGGTGCCGCTCTGACGCTCGCGACGCTTGACCACCACGCGGCTCTTGTCGATGTTCAGGGCCTGCGGAATGGCGGCCAGGGCATCGAACATACGCGCCGAGGCTTTTTCCGGATCGATGGATTTCGGCGCGGCGTACTCCTGGACGTGGACCCAATCCTGATACAGGTCGATGGCCATGGAGTATTCCGGCATGTCGGCATCGTAGACGCGGTAGCAGTCGATGCCTTCACGCTTGACCCACTTACCGAGAGCCTTGAGGTTCTTTTGCAGGCGGTTGGCAAACATCTGCCCGCCTTCGCTCAAGCGCGGCTGCTCGATCACCACCGGTGCCGGTTTGATCGGGTTGCCGTTCTTGTTGTATTTCTCGTACTTGCCTGGCGCTACGTCGTTGTCTGCGACGTCGACTTCGGCCTGCTCACGCTCGACCTGACGCTGTTCCGGAGTGCGACGTTCGCCGGTGACGAACTGGTCCGGCGTGACTTTGATCAGCAGCAATTTGCACGGCAACGCGCCGTTCCAGAACGAATACTGTTTGTGGCTGCGGATGCCCATGCGCTTGCCCAGGTCCGGGGCGCCGGTGAATACCGCGGCTTCCCAGTTCAAGCAGGCCTGACGCAGACGTTCGCCGAGGTTCTGGTAGAGATAGAGCAAGCTCGCTTCATCACCCAGACGCTCGCCGTACGGTGGGTTGCAGATCACCAGGCCTTTCTGGTTCTGGTCCGGACGCGGTTCGAACGTCCCGACTTCGCCCTGGTAGATCTTGATCCACTCGCTCAGGCCGGCACGTTCGACGTTGTTGCGGCCCGGTTGAATCAGGCGCGGATCGGCTTCGTAACCGCGAATCCACAGCGGTGGCTTGGCCAGACCGGCCGCGGCACGGGCGGTGGCTTCTTCGTGAAGCTTTTTCCACAGCGCCGGCACGTGGCCGAGCCAGGCCGTGAAGCCCCACTGCTCGCGACGCAGGTTCGGCGCCATATCGGCGGCAATCATCGCCGCTTCCACCAGGAACGTACCGACACCGCACATCGGGTCAGCCAGCGCGCCACCATCGGCCGCAATACGTGGCCAACCGGAACGGATCAGGATCGCGGCCGCGAGGTTTTCCTTCAGCGGCGCCGCGCCCTGCTGCAAGCGATAGCCGCGCTGGTGCAGGCTGTGGCCGGAGAGGTCGAGGGACAGAATCGCTTCGCCACGGTCCAGGCGCAGGTGAATGCGCAGGTCCGGGTTGAGCTTGTCGATGGACGGACGGTCGCCCTGCGGTGTGCGCAGTTTGTCGACGATGGCGTCCTTGACCTTCAAGGCGCCGAAGTGGGTGTTGTCGATGCCCGAGCCGTGACCGCTGAACTCAACGGCCAGGGTGCCATCGTTGAGCATGTGGTCTTGCCACTCGATATCCAGCACACCGTGATAGAGGTCTTCGGCGTCCTTCATCGGGAAACGCTTGAGCACCAGCAGCACCCGGTTCGCCAAACGCGACCACAGGCACAGGCGATAAGCGGTTTCCATGGTGGCCATGCCGCGCACAGCCGAGGTGTGCTCACGCGCTTCTTCAAGGCCAAGCCCGACGGCTTCCTCGATGAGCAGGCCTTCAAGGCCTTTTGGGCAAGTGAGGAAGAGTTCGAAACGATCGGACATGGTAATTCCAGAGCCTTTAGCTAAGTGAACCGGCAACGCATTGCCGGTCCGGTTTTCAATCAGGCGCTTTTCTAAAAGAGCGCCCGCGTGGCACGAAGGTGTGCCGTCCCACCCCGGCAAGCTCGGGTTAAAAGAGCTTAGATGCAAAGGCAGATAAAAAAGTTGATGCAACAAAATGTCATAAGTCGACCCTTCGTCGAATAATCCCCCTGCCCAATAGGAGGAATTCTCAATAAAGGATTAACCCCATCATCCAGCGCGGGGCCGATCATACCGGGGTTTTGCCAATAAACACGGGACAACATCGTGTTACTTATGGCCCATACCACCTTAATGGTTACGTCCTTATGACAAAACGATCATTCCCTCGATGTGACGCATTGGTTAGAACTCAATACAGGTTGACGTCGCAACGGCGTCAACACCTTGGCTCGCGACGCCGGCAGCGAGCCCCAACGGCAGGATTTTTTCTGCCAGACCTCAATTGAGGTCGACGCGATAAATACAGTCAACAAGTGAGGGCAACACCCTATGAGAAGACTTAAGCGTGATCCGTTGGAAAGAGCATTTTTGCGCGGATATCAATATGGCGTTGGTGGCAAATCCCGTGAGCTTTGCCCATTTACTCTACCGTCGGTACGCCAAGCCTGGATTAACGGCTGGCGAGAAGGACGCGGCGACAACTGGGACGGTATGACCGGCACTGCGGGAATCCATAGACTCAACGAACTTCACGCCGTCGGCTAATACAGGGCACACACTCCGACACGACAATCTGATTACGTAACGACTTACCACGCACGCCCCATCCGGGCGGCGGGCTCCGGCCCAGGGGCTCCTTCGAGGAGCCCTTTTTTATGCCTGCTCTCTGGCTGAGCTCCATTCCCTGTAGCAGCTGCCGAGCCTGTGAGGCTGCGTTCGGCTGCGCAGCAGTCGTGAGATCAGACACCGCGGTCTTGCCGACACACCATGCATGCAGGGTTTACGACGGCTTCGCCACCGAACGCAGCCTCGCAGGCTCGGCAGCTGCTACAAGTCAGCGTAAGGCTGCTATGGCGTCTACAGACTCACGAATCAGCGCCGGGCCTTTATAGATGAAGCCGGAATAGAGTTGCACCAGGCTCGCACCCGCAGCGATTTTCTCAGCCGCGTGCCTGCCTTCGGTGATGCCGCCCACGGCGATGATCGGCAAGCGACCAGCCAACTCGGCCGCCAGCACCTTCACGGTGTGGGTGCTCTTGTCGCGAACCGGTGCGCCGGACAAACCGCCCGCCTCATCGCCGTGCTCCATGCCTTCGACGCCGACGCGGCTCAGGGTGGTGTTGGTGGCGATCACCGCGTCCATCCCGGTTTCGATCAGCGCTTGCGCGACCTGAGCGGTTTCTTCATCGGTCATGTCCGGCGCAATCTTGATTGCCAGTGGTACATGTTTGCCGTGGCGCAGCGCCAGTTCTGCGCGGCGAGTGGCCAGGTCGGCCAACAGTTGCTTCAGCGAATCGCCGAATTGCAGGCTGCGCAGGCCCGGGGTGTTCGGCGAGCTGACGTTAACCGTCACGTAGCTGGCGTGGGCGTAGACCTTGTCCAGGCAGATCAGGTAGTCGTCGACCGCACGCTCCACCGGGGTATCGAAGTTTTTGCCGATATTGATGCCCAGCACGCCCTTGTACTTGGCCGCCGCCACTCGGGCCAGCAGGTGATCGACGCCGAGGTTGTTGAACCCCATGCGATTGATGATCGCCTCGGCTTCCGGCAGACGGAAAATGCGTGGCTTCGGGTTGCCCGGCTGCGGACGCGGGGTGATGGTGCCGATTTCGACAAAACCAAAACCCAGTTGCGCAAAACCGTCGATGGCCGCGCCGTTCTTGTCCAGACCGGCCGCCAGACCCACCGGGTTCGGAAAGTCCAGGCCCATGACAGTCACCGGCATTTTCGCCGGCGCCTTGCACAGCAAGCCGTTGAGGCCCAAACGCCCGCCCGCGCCGATCAGGTCCAGGGACAGATCGTGGGAGGTTTCCGGGGAAAGTTTGAACAACAGCTGACGGGCCAGGGTGTACATGGGCGGGTTTGACTCTGGGCTACGAAAAGTGGCGGCGATTATAGCCGGGCATCGGGGTTGCAGGCGAGGCGCGCGACAAAATCAGCGAGCGATGGCATATGCCTTGCACCGTCACTGACATCAGCACTCATGCCAACGGCGGGATGAGTCGAAAGACAAAGGCGTCGTCACTTGGCCTTGCTCTGGCAAGCAGCCCGGTCCGGCGCTTTTTTATGGAAGGTGTTTACTGATGATTGAAGTTCCAGCCAACCCTCTGGCCTGGGTCAACGGCAGCGATGCCCCGGAAAAGACCGAAATCAACCTCGGCTTCATGGCCCTGAGCGACTGCGCCTCGGTAGTGGTCGCGGCCACGCAGGGCTTCGCCCAACCTTATGGCCTGACCCTGAACCTCAAGCGCCAGTCGTCCTGGGCCAACCTGCGGGACAAACTGGTCAGTGGCGAACTCGACGCCGCCCACAGCCTGTACGGTTTGATCTACGCCGTGCATTTGGGCATCGGCGGTGTCGCGTCCACCGACATGGCGGTGCTCATGGGCCTGAATCAGAACGGCCAAAGCATCAACCTCTCCCATGGCTTACAGACTTTAGGCGTGACCAGTCCTGAAGCACTGGACCGACACGTGCACCAAAGTCGCCCAAAACTCACCTTCGCCCAGACATTTCCTACGGGCACCCACGCCATGTGGCTGTATTACTGGCTCGCGAGTCAGGGCATCCATCCGTTGCAGGACGTCGACAGCGTGGTCGTGCCGCCGCCGCAAATGGTCGCGCACCTGCAAGCCGGGCGCATCGACGGCTTCTGCGTCGGCGAGCCATGGTCCGCCAGCGCGGTGCAGCAGAACCTGGGGTTCACGATGGCCACAACGCAGGCCATCTGGCCCGATCATCCGGAAAAAGTCCTCGGTTGCACCCGCGCCTTTGTCGAGCACTATCCCAACACCGCACGGGCGCTGGTGATGGCGATCCTCGAAGCCAGCCGTTTTATCGAACAAAGCACCGAAAATCGCCGCAGCACCGCGAAGCTGTTGAGCGCGCCCCAATACCTCGACGCACCACTCGACTGCATCGAACCGCGGTTGCTCGGTGACTACGCCGATGGCCTGGGTAATCGCTGGCAAGACCCGCACGCACTGCGCTTCCATGGTGACGGCGAAGTCAATCTGCCGTATCTGTCCGATGGCATGTGGTTCATGACCCAGTTCCGCCGTTGGGGCTTGCTGCGCGACGACCCGGACTACCTGGGCGTGGCCCGTCAGGTCCAGCAACTAGACTTGTATCGAGAGGCCGCCACCGCTGTAGGTGTGGCCGCGAGTGATCAGCAAATGCGCAGTAGCCAGTTGATCGACGGCAAGGTCTGGGATGGCCTGGACCCCGCCGGCTATGCCCGCAGTTTCAAGCTGCACGCCATTAGCGACAGCTCGCCCCTTCTCGCCAGCCGCTGACAGGAGACTGCGAATATGTTGCGTATCCTGCTGATCAACGACACCGCAAAGAAAGTCGGTCGCCTGAAGGCGGCCCTGACCGAAGCCGGGTTCGAGGTGATCGACGAGTCGGGCCTGACCATCGACCTGCCCGCGCGCGTCGAAACGGTGCGTCCGGACGTGATTTTGATCGATACCGAGTCACCGAGCCGCGATGTGATGGAACAAGTGGTGCTGGTGAGTCGCGATCAACCGCGGCCGATCGTGATGTTTACTGATGAACATGACCCCGATGTGATGCGTCAGGCGATCAAGTCCGGGGTCAGTGCCTACATCGTCGAAGGCATCCACGCACAGCGCTTGCAGCCGATTCTCGACGTGGCCATGGCGCGCTTTGAAAGCGACCAGGCCCTGCGCGCCCAACTCAACGCCCGTGACCTGCAACTGGCCGAGCGCAAGCGCATCGAGCTGGCCAAAGGGCTGCTGATGAAAATGAAGGACTGCAACGAGGAAGAGGCCTACACCCTGATGCGCCGCCAGGCCATGAGCCGGCAGCAGAAGCTGATTCAGGTGGCGGAACAGATCATCGCCATGAGTGAGTTGTTGGGCTGATTCCCCCTGTGGCGAGGGAGCTTGCTCCCGCTGGGCTGCGAAGCGGCCCCAAACAGCCAACCCGGTGAATCAGACACAACACGGCAGCAGGATTACGACTGCTTCGCAGCCGAGCGGGACGGTGCGGCGATCCGACAAGCTCCCTCGCCACAACAATCTCCATACCCACAACTGCCACCTGTTGGCACAGATCTCGCTAGGTAATCGCTACAGGTAACCAACGGCGGTTGCCCCACCTACGACAAAGACGTCGCTCACCTCATTTGCCCATTGGCGAATCCGGTGGCGGCGTTTTTTTGTTTTGGCCCCACAGACCGGGGCCGGTGGTGCGGCCGATGCGGCGCCCCACCTGCAAGCTCATGACTCCTTCTCGAGACTCCTAACAGCTGAGGTGCGCGATGAAATCAAGCTTCTGGAAATCTGGCCATACCCCGACATTGTTCGCGGCCTTCCTCTATTTCGACCTGAGTTTCATGGTCTGGTACCTGCTCGGCCCGCTGGCGGTGCAGATTGCCGCCGACCTGCACCTGACCACCCAACAGCGCGGGCTGGTGGTGGCCACGCCGATTCTGGCCGGGGCGGTATTGCGCTTTGTAATGGGCTTGCTGGCTGATCGCCTGTCGCCGAAAACCGCCGGGCTGATTGGCCAGGTGATCGTCATCTGCGCCCTGTTCGGCGCCTGGAAACTCGGCATCCACAGCTACGAGCAAGCGCTGGTGCTGGGCCTGTTCCTCGGCATGGCCGGCGCGTCCTTCGCCGTTGCCCTGCCGCTGGCCTCGCAATGGTATCCACCCCAGCACCAAGGCAAAGCCATGGGCATCGCCGGTGCCGGTAACTCGGGCACCGTACTCGCCGCACTGATCGCCCCGGTGCTGGCGGCTGCATTTGGCTGGAGCAACGTGTTCGGCTTCGCCCTGATCCCGCTGATTCTGACCCTCATCGTCTTCGCCTGGCTGGCCAAAAACGCGCCTGAGCGGCCGAAAGCCAAATCCATGTCCGACTACTTCAAGGCCTTGGGCGACCGCGACAGCTGGTGGTTCATGTTTTTCTACAGCGTGACCTTCGGCGGCTTTATCGGCCTGGCCAGCGCCCTGCCCGGCTATTTCAACGACCAATATGGCCTCAGCCCGGTGACCGCCGGTTACTACACCGCAGCCTGCGTGTTCGGTGGCAGTTTGATGCGTCCGTTGGGCGGCGCTCTGGCCGACCGTTTTGGTGGTATTCGCACCCTGCTGGCGATGTACACGGTGGCAGCGATCTGCATCGCAGCGGTGGGTTTCAATCTGCCGAGTTCCTACGCCGCACTGGCACTTTTCGTCTGCACCATGCTCGGTCTGGGTGCCGGTAATGGCGCCGTTTTCCAATTGGTACCGCAGCGCTTTCGTCGGGAGATCGGTGTAATGACTGGTTTGATCGGCATGGCCGGCGGTATCGGTGGGTTTGCACTGGCTGCGGGCATGGGCGCGATCAAGCAAAGCACCGGCAGTTATCAACTGGCCTTGTGGTTGTTCGCCAGCCTTGGTGTTCTGGCCTGGTTCGGTCTGCACGGCGTGAAGCGTCGCTGGAGAACCACCTGGGGTTCGGCCGCTGTGACCGCTGCACGGGTGTGAGGGCTGAATGAGCCTGCAACTGAGTTTTGCCGAAGCGAGCGCCATCGGCCCTCGCGAGGAGAATCAGGACGCCTTGCGCCTGGTGACTCCGGCCCCGGCGCTGGCGGCGAGCAAGGGTTACCTGTTCGCCATCGCCGATGGCGTCAGTCAGTGCGCCGATGGCGGCCTCGCCGCCCGCTCGACGTTGCAGGCCCTGGCGCTGGATTACTACGCCACGCCGGAAACCTGGGGCGTCGCGCAGGCACTGGATCGCCTGCTGCTGGCACAAAATCGCTGGTTGCAGGCCAATGGCGGTGGGCAACCATTGCTCACCACTGTCAGTGCCTTGGTCATGCGCGGTAGGCGTTTTACCTTGGCCCATGTCGGCGATTGCCGGGTTTATCGTTGGCACGCCGACACCTTGCAACGGGTCAGCGAGGATCACGTCTGGGACCAACCGGGCATGCAGCATGTGCTCAAGCGAGCGCTCGGGCTCGATCAGCATTTGGTGCTGGACTTTCTCGATGGCGAATTGCGGGTGAACGAAAGTTTCGTACTGCTCAGCGATGGCATCTGGGCCGTGCTGGGCGACACCGCGATTGCGGCGATTCTGCGCGATCAACCGGATCTGGACAGCGCTGCGCAGACCTTGGTCAACGCGGCGCACCTGGCCGGCAGCCAGGACAACGCCAGCGCCTTGCTCGTGCGGGTCGATGCCCTCGGTGAAACGAGCATCGGCGATGCGTTGATTCATTTGCAGCAATGGCCGCTGCCGCCAGCACTCAAACCGGGGCAGATGTTCGAGGGTTGGCAAGTCGAAGGGATACTCGGTCAGAGCCAGCAGTCGTTGCTCTATCGGGTACGCGATGGGCTACAACAACCCTGGCTGCTGAAAACCTTGCCCGGTGCGCTGCGCGACGATCACTTGGCCGGGCAGGCGTTGCTGTCGGAAGAATGGTTTCTCAAGCGCGTCGCCGGGCGGCATTTCCCTGAAGTCCATGCCGCCAGTCAGCGTCAGCATTTGTACTACGTGATGCGGGAGTATTCCGGATCTACGTTGGCGGAACTGAACGCAGAGGTCGGACCGCTGCCTCTGCCTCAATGGCAGGATCTGGCCGAACGCCTGCTGCGAGCCGTTGGCATGCTGCATCGACGGCAGATTCTCCATCGCGATATCAAACCGGAGAACTTGCTACTGGGGGACGACGGCGAATTACGCCTGCTGGACTTCGGTCTCGCCTACTGCCCCGGCCTGTCTGAAGATCAGCCTTCTGCCCTGCCTGGAACGCCCACCTATATCGCGCCGGAAGCCTTTCGCGGGGAAGCACCAACACCGCAACAGGATTTGTATGCCGTCGGCGTGACCTTGTATTTCCTGCTCACCGGGCATTATCCCTACGGCGAAATCGAAGCTTTCCAGCGCCCAAGGTTCGGGGTTCCTGTCAGCGCCAGTCGCTATCGACCCGACCTGCCGGAATGGATTGCGCAAAGTCTGGAGCGCGCCGTGGCGGCGGATCCGGGTCAACGCTTTGAAACGGCGGAAGAATGGTTGCTGCTGTTGGAACAGGGCGAGCGGCGCAGTTTGAGCGTGCGACCCAGACCGCTGCTGGAGCGCGAACCGTTGAAGGTCTGGCGGACCTTGGCGCTGGTGTCGTTGTTGGTGAATCTGGTGCTGCTGTTTCTGCTGTTTCATGGCTAACACCAATCCTTTGTAGCAGCTGGCGAAGCCTGCGTTCGGCTGCGAAGCAGTCGTAAACCTTTCATGCACGGTGTGCCAGGCACACCTCGTTGCCTGATATCGCGACTGCTTCGCAGCCGAACGCAGGCTTCGCCAGCTGCTACAGAGACCGCGCCAATTGCGGGCAACGTGCATTGAATCGGTGCACAAACATCCCAATCAAATACCGAGACCGCGACCAACCCCAGCAAATTCGGGCGTCTGAAGAACTTGGCACAACCACTGCATTACCTTTCTCACCATACATAAAGCCCAGCCTTCAACGATGAAGGATGCGCTGCCCGAGAGAACGGGACCAGGACAAAGGCGTCCTCGCTAGGCAACTAGCGGGACGCCTTTTTTTGTTTGCGCAAAATTTGTCGAGCAAGACCTGAAAGCCCTGATGAGGCGAGTCTGAGCTCCCCGGAGAACCTGATGAAAAAACTAAAACTGGTGATGATCGGCAACGGCATGGCCGGGGTTCGCACCCTGGAAGAGCTGCTCAAGCTGAGCAATGAGCTGTACGACATCACGGTCTTCGGCGCCGAACCCCATACCAATTACAACCGCATCCTGCTGTCACCGGTGCTGGCCGGCGAACAGACCTTCGAAGAGATCGTGCTCAACGATCTGGACTGGTACCTGGACAACAACATCAAGCTGCTGCTCAACCGAAAAGTGGTGGAGATCGACCGGGTCAAACGCCGGGTGATCGCCGAAGACGGCAGCGAGGCCGAATACGATCGCCTGCTGATCGCCACCGGTTCGACCCCTTTCATCCTGCCGATTCCCGGCAACAGCTTGCACGGCGTGATCGGCTACCGCGACATCGCCGACACCCAGGCAATGATCGACACCGCGAAAACCCACAAGCACGCCGTTGTGATCGGTGGCGGCCTGCTCGGCCTGGAAGCCGCCAACGGTCTGATGCTGCGCGGCATGCACGTCACCGTGGTGCACATCGGGGAATGGCTGCTGGAACGGCAACTGGACAAAACCAGCGGCCAGTTGCTGCAAACCGCTCTGGAAGCCCGGGGCCTGCACTTTCGTCTTTGCGAGCAAACCCAGGCGCTGCACGATGCCGGCAATGGCCGGGTCGGCTCGGTTGAGTTCAAGAACGGCGACATCATCCCCGCCGACCTGGTGGTGATGGCCGCCGGTATTCGACCCAACACCGAACTCGCGGAAAAATCCGGCATTCCCTGCAACCGCGGGATTCTGGTCAACGACACCCTCCAAACCTACGACCCACGCATCTACGCCATCGGCGAATGCGCCAGCCACCGCGGCATCGCTTACGGTCTGGTGGCGCCGCTGTTCGAACAGGCCAAGGTCTGCGCCAACCACCTCGCCCAACTGGGCTTCGCCACCTACAAGGGTTCGGTGACGTCGACCAAATTGAAAGTCACCGGCATCGACCTGTTTTCCGCCGGCGACTTCATGGGTGGCGAAGGCACCGAAACCATCACCCTCTCCGACCCTATCGGCGGGGTCTACAAAAAACTGGTGATCAAGGATGACGTGCTGGTCGGCGCCTGTCTGTACGGCGATACGGCAGACGGTGGCTGGTATTTCCGGCAGATTCGTGAGAACCACGCCATCGACGAGATCCGCGATCACCTGATGTTCGGCGAAAACGCTTTAGGCGATGTAGGACACCAGGGTCAGGACAAAGCCATGAGCATGGCCGACACCGCCGAAGTCTGCGGTTGCAACGGCGTATGCAAAGGCACCATCGTCAAGGCGATTCAGGAACACGGGCTGTTCAGCGTTGACGACGTCAAGAAACACACCAAGGCTGCCAGCTCCTGCGGCTCCTGCGCTGGCCTGGTGGAACAGATCCTGATCAACACTGTGGGCGGCGCAGCGGACGTTAAACCGAAAAGCGAAAAAGCCATCTGCGGTTGCAGCGACCTCAACCACGGGCAAATTCGCCAGGCCATCCGCGAGCAGCATCTGCTGACCATCGCCGGCACCATGAGCTATTTGAACTGGCGCACACCGAACGGCTGCGCCACGTGCCGGCCGGCGCTCAACTACTACCTGATTTCCACCTGGCCGGGCGAAGCCAAGGACGACCCGCAATCGCGCCTGATCAACGAACGTGCCCATGCCAACATTCAGAAAGACGGTACTTATTCTGTAGTCCCACGGATGTGGGGCGGTGTGACCAATCCTTCGGAGCTGCGGCGCATTGCCGACGTGGCCGACAAATACAACGTGCCGATGGTCAAGGTGACCGGCGGCCAGCGTATCGATTTGCTGGGAATCAAGAAGCAGGACCTGCCGGGCGTCTGGAAGGACCTCGACATGCCGTCCGGCCACGCCTACGGCAAATCCATCCGCACCGTGAAGACTTGCGTCGGCAGTGAGTTCTGCCGCTTTGGCACCCAGAACTCCACACAACTGGGCATCGAGCTTGAGCACGACCTGTTCAACATGTGGTCGCCGCACAAAGTGAAACTGGCCGTCTCCGGTTGCCCACGCAACTGTTCGGAAGCGGGCATCAAGGACGTCGGAATTATCGGCGTGGATTCCGGCTGGGAGATGTACATCGGCGGCAACGGCGGGATCAAAACCGAAGTCGCGGAATTCTTCGTCAAGCTCAAGACCGCCGAGGAAGTGCGCGAGTACAACGGCGCGTTCCTGCAACTCTATCGCGAAGAAGCCTTCTACCTCGAACGCACCGTGCACTACCTGCAACGGGTCGGCATGGAACACATCAAGAAAGCGGTGCTGGAAGACCCGGAGCGGCGCAAGGCGCTCAACGATCGCTTGCAATTCTCCTTGTCGTTCGAACAGGACCCGTGGAAGGAACGCCTGGAACAACCGTTGCTCAAGAAAGAATTCGACGTCATCGCAGTGAAGAATCTGGAGGTGTCGGCATGAACTGGCTGGATATCTGCGCACTGGAAGAAATCAATGCCCTGGGCTCGCGGATCATCGCCGGCCCGAAAGGCGACATCGCGATTTTTCGTACCAGCGACGATGAGGTTTTCGCACTCGATGACCGCTGCCCGCACAAGGGCGGGCCACTGTCCCAGGGTCTGATCTACGGCAAACGGGTGGCCTGCCCGCTGCATAACTGGCAGATCGACCTGGAAACCGGCGAAGCCCAGGCCCCGGACGTCGGTTGCGCTCACCACCATTGCGCACGGGTCGAGAATGGCCGGGTGTTGCTGGCCCTGCGGGAAGCGAGCTGATGAACCAGATCACCGCTTCCACCTGCTGCTACTGCGGGGTCGGCTGCGGCGTGCTGATCGAGCATGACGGCGAGCGCATTCTCGGCGTCAGCGGCGATCCGGCCCACCCGGCCAACTTCGGCAAACTGTGCAGTAAAGGCTCTACCTTGCACCTCACCGGCGACCTCGCAGCTCGGGCGTTGTATCCCGAGCTGCGCCTGGGCAAAGGCCTGGCCCGCAGCCGCACCGACTGGGACACCGCCCTCGATCACGCCGCCAGCGTTTTTGCCGAGACCATCGCCGAACACGGCCCGGACAGCGTGGCGTTCTACATCTCCGGGCAATTACTGACCGAGGATTACTACGCCTTCAACAAACTGGCGCGAGCGCTGGTGGGCACCAACAACATCGACAGTAATTCGCGCCTGTGCATGTCTTCGGCAGTGGTCGGCTATAAGCGCAGCCTGGGCGCCGACGCACCGCCGTGCAGCTACGAAGACCTGGAATTGAGCGACTGCGTGATGATCGTCGGCAGTAACATGGCCTACGCTCACCCGATACTTTTCCGTCGGCTGGAGGAAGCGAAATCCCGCCGGCCGCAGATGAAAGTCATCGTCATCGACCCGCGTCGTACCGATACCTGCGATCTGGCTGACCTGCACCTGGCGATTCTGCCAGGCACCGATGTCGCCTTGTTCCATGGGATTTTGCACCTGCTGTTGTGGGAAGACTGGGTCGACCGCGACTTCATCAAGGCCCACACCGAAGGCTTGGCCGAACTGAAAAACCTGGTGCGTGATTACACGCCGCAGATGGTCTCGCAGCTCTGTGGGATCAGTGTCGAGCAACTGCAGCAATGCGCCAAATGGGTCGGCACCTCGCCGAGCTTCCTGTCACTGTGGTGCATGGGGTTGAACCAGTCCACCGCCGGCAGCGCGAAGAACAGCGCGTTGATCAATCTGCACCTGGCCACCGGTCAAATCGGCCGCCCCGGCGCAGGACCTTTCTCGCTAACCGGTCAGCCGAATGCCATGGGTGGCCGCGAAACCGGCAGCTTGTCGAACCTGCTGCCAGGCCATCGCGAGGCTGCCAATGCCGAGCATCGTGCGGAAGTGGCGGACTATTGGGGCGTGGAACGACTCCCCGAAAACACCGGGCTTACCGCCATTGAACTGTTCGAGCAGGTGCGCAGTGGCAAGATCAAGGCGCTGTGGATCGCTTGCACCAACCCCGCCCAATCAATGCCGGATCAAACCGCCGTACGTGCGGCACTGGAAGCCTGCCCGTTCGTGGTGTTGCAGGAGGCCTTCCGCACCACCGAAACCGCCGCCTTCGCTGACCTGCTGCTGCCCGCCGCCAGTTGGGGCGAAAAGGACGGCACAGTGACCAACTCTGAACGGCGCATTTCCCACGTTCGCCGGGCGATCATCGCACCCGGTGAAGCCCGCTCTGACTGGTCGATTACCGTGGATTTCGCACAGCGCCTGGAAAAACATCTGCGTCCCGGGCAAACCAGCCTGTTTGCCTTTGAAAACCCGGCGCAGGTCTTCGACGAGTACAAGCAATTGACGCGCGGGCGTGATCTGGACCTGTCCGGCATCAGTCATGAACTGATCGACCGCCTCGGCCCGCAGCAATGGCCCTTCCCCTCTGGCGCCAGCGAAGGTACGGCGCGGCTGTACCTGGACGGGATTTTCCCGACGGCCAGTGGACGTGCGCAATTCGTGGCCGACCCGTATCGTGCCGCCAAGGAACAACGCGACGCGCGCTTCCCGCTGACCCTGATCACCGGCCGCCTGCGGGATCAATGGCACGGCATGAGCCGCACCGGCACCGCCGCACAGCTATTCGGCCATGTCAGCGAAGCAGTGTTGAGCCTGCACCCGGATGAACTGCGTCGGCATCGGCTGCAATCGGGCGACCTGGTCAGCCTGAAAAGTCGCCGTGGCGCAGTGATTGTCGCCGTCGGCAGTGACGACAGCGTGCGACCCGGTCAGGCCTTTCTGCCGATGCATTGGGGTGATCGCTTCCTCAAGGGTGGCGTAAATGCGCTCACCCAACCGGCTTTCGACCCTTTGTCGAAACAACCCGAACTCAAGCACAGCGGTGTGCGTCTAGAACCGGTGCAACTGCCGTGGAACCTGTTCGCCCTGATCGAGGGCGATGTTCAACAGAATTTTGAGACGCTACGACCGCTCTGTGAGGCGTTTTCCTACGTCAGCCTCAGCCTTGCCGGCCGTGAACGCCCCGCGCTGCTGATACGCGCTGCCAGCGCCGTCGCGCCCGATCCGCAACTGCTGCGTGATATCGATCAATGCTTGGGACTCAACGACGGCCCGGTTTTAGCCTACGACGACCCACGGCGCTCCATCGGTAAACGGGTTCGGATCGAGAATGGCCGGATCACCGCGATTCGCCTGGCCGGTGAAACCCTTGCCCAACACTGGCTGCAAAACCTGTGGCTGGAAGGTCGCGCCGACGAACAACTGAGGCGCTGGCTGCTGGCACCGCTGAGCGCCCCACCGGGCAACGCCAATATGCCGACCGTAGGCAACAAAACCCTGTGTAACTGCAAGAACGTCAGCCAAAGCGCGGTCTGCGCCGGCATTAGCCGCGGCCTGGATCTGCAGGGTTTGAAACAAGAATTGGGCTGCGGCACGCAATGCGGCTCCTGCGTCCCGGAAATCAAGCGCTTGTTGGCCGCCACTGCGCAGCCGATCGCCGTCATCTCGTGAGGAAAAACACTATGAGCGCAAAAGTCTGGCTGGTGGGTGCGGGTCCTGGCGATCCGGAATTGTTGACCCTCAAAGCCGTGCGAGCGTTGAGAGAAGCGGATGTCGTACTGATCGATGACCTGGTCAACGACGCGGTGCTGGAGCATTGCCCGCAGGCGCGGATCATTCCCGTGGGCAAACGCGGCGGCTGTCGCTCCACGCCTCAGGCGTTCATTCATCGCCTGATGCTTCGTTATGCCCGCCACGGTAAATGCGTGGTGCGGCTCAAGGGCGGCGACCCATGCATTTTTGGCCGGGGCGGCGAAGAGGCGCAGTGGCTGCGTGAACATGGGGTCGAAGTGGAACTGGTCAACGGCATCACTGCCGGACTTGCCGGCGCAACGCAATGCGATATTCCGTTGACCCTGCGGGGTGTTGCTCGCGGCGTGACACTGGTCACCGCCCACACTCAGGATGGCAGCAGCCTGAACTGGCAAGCCCTGGCCCAAGGTGGCACGACGCTGGTGGTGTATATGGGTGTAGCAAAACTGAGCGAGATTCGTGAGCAGCTGCTCGCCGGTGGAATGGCGACGGATACACCGGTGGCGATGATTGAAAACGCTTCCCTGCCACACCAACGGGAATGTCGGAGCGACCTGACAGCGATGGAAGAAGATGCCTACGACTTCCAACTGAAAAGCCCAGCCATTTTGGTGATTGGAACCGTGGCCGCCCGTGCAACGCCATCCCTGTGGGAGCATGGCTTGCCCGCGATGGCGGCCGATCGGTCAGCCTGAATCCGCCTGTTTCAACCCGTCTTCACCAAATCGCAGACAAAGAAAAGCCCGGCCTAAGCCGGGCTTTTCAGAGCTGCGAGCTAATTACTTAGCTTGAGCTTCAACCTGCGCTTCTACGCGACGGTTTACAGCGCGACCAGCTTCAGTTTTGTTGTCAGCAACTGGGCGGGATTCGCCGTAGCCAACAGACTGAACGCGGGACGATTCAACACCGTACTGGTTGGTCAGAACTTGCTTAACGGCGTTTGCACGACGCTCGGACAGTTTCTGGTTGTAAGCGTCAGGACCGACGGAGTCAGTGTGACCTTCAACAGTAGTGCTGGTGGATGGGTACTGCTTCATGAAGTCAGCGAGGTTTTTGATGTCGCCGTAGCTGTTAGGCTTGACTACCGACTTGTCGAAGTCGAACTTCACGTCCAGTTCAACACGAACAACTTCAGCAACTGCTGGGCAGCCATCAGCGTCAACAGTTACGTTGGCTGGGGTGTCCGGGCACTTGTCAACGTTGTCGCACACGCCATCGTTGTCGCTGTCGGAGCAGACTTCAGCTGGTGCTTGAACTGGAGCAGCGGCAGGCTTGGAGCCGCCACCGAAGTTCACACCGATACCGACGCTTGGAGCCCACTCGGTGTCGCCCTGGTCGATGTTGTATTGAGCTTCAACGCCGGCACGGGCGTAGAAGTTCTCGGTGAAGTACAGCTTGGCACCGCCGCCAACGTTGGCGAAGGTGGAACGGTTACGACCGCCACCGCCGTTCTGGCCAATGCTCTGGTCCGAGAAACCGGCAGAAACGTATGGACGGACCATGTCGCCTGGGTTGTTGAAGTGGTACAGAGCGTCCAGAGCGGTATCAGCGCCCTTGATGTTACGACCGTCGTCGGAACGCACGTTGTGCACTTCGTCGTAGCCCAAACGCAGTTCAACGTCGTCGGTCAGGAAGTAACCAACCGAACCACCGAACAGGTTGCCGTTGTTCTTGAAGTTACGAGCGCTGTCGAATTGTTCTTTCTTTGCGAAGCCTTCGATTTCAACTGCGCCTTGGCCTTGTGCCAGAGCGCCGAACGAAGTGGCGGCAATCAAAGAACCAATGGCCAAGCCCAAGGTGTTTTTCAGTTTCATCCGTTAAATCCCCATCTGGTGATTGTGAAGCAGTCCCGCAAACCGGGGGACAACTCGGCGGCAAGTCTATCAGAACTTGCCTACACGTAAGAGATATTTGCGCCGAACTAAGTTTCAGCAATGCCTGCAAATTTCTCACGCAATTTATCTAGAGCGCGTTTGTACCGCATTTTTGTTGCACTCAAACCCATGTGCATGATGTCTGCGATCTCCTGAAACTCCAGCTCTGCGACAAATCGTAGCACCAGAATTTCACGGTCAATCGGGTTCACATACACCAACCAGCGATCGAGTCCACCCTTTTCCTCGGGTTTCGGCGCCTTCTCTTCAGACGCTTCCTCAAGGGGGTCCAGACTCAAAGCATCCATCAAGCGACGCTTTCGCCGTTCTTTCCGATACTGCGTGATGCATTCGTTGTACGTGATGCTATATAGCCACGTCTTGAACTTCGATTTGCCCTCGAAGTTCTTCAGGCCATACAGCACCTTCAACATCACTTCCTGACAGACATCGTCTGCATCTCGATCGTTCCCAAGATACCGTGCACAGACGTTAAATAATGTTCGCTGGTAACGCCGCATCAGTTCTTCATAGGCGCGCGTTACGTGAAACAGCTCGGTATGCGAGCGCGCGACCAACTCCTCATCAGAGAGCTCGCGGGGGTCGTAGCGCGTGGACAGCGATTGAGCTTTATTCAAAACAAGTCGGGCCGACAGTCAGGTCAATGTCCGCCGCAGCCCTTACAGGGCATTTTGCGGCGGCATACATTAGCAGGGTTTGCCGGGTTAGCGGCTACTCACATGCTGCTCCAGGAGAATCCGATTGGAGAGAGAGACTAGCTCACCCTCATCGGTCAGCAATGTGGTTTTAACCGTGCCGATCTCTTCGATCTGGCCTTCGACCTCGCCAACACGCACTTGTTGCCCAACCTGATACAACTCACGCACATAGATTCCCGCAAGAATCTGACCGGCAATTTCCCGGCTTCCCAACCCCATGGCCAGCGCAACCGCCAGACCAACGGTAATCAATACGATCACAATCACGTGGTTGAGCAGGTCAGTCTTGACCTCCAACTGGCTGATTGCGACCGAAATACTGATGATAATCACCAGGCCCTGGGCAATTCGCCCCAGGCCCGCAGCGTAATCCAGCCCTACGCCCTCTGCCGCACCCCGCACCAGCCCATTGGCCAGTTGCGCGAGCAATACACCCACCAGCAGCACCAGCGCGGCGCCGAATACTTTTGGCAAATACAGCGCAAGCATGTCTAGCGTAGCCGAAACTCGCTCAAGTCCAAGGGATTCTGCGGCAGAAACCAGAAAAATCAGCAGAACGAACCAATAGACAATCTTGCCGATCAAGGTCGAGATCGGTACTTGAAGACCGGCCCGGGACAGCAATTTGGTCAGACCGGTGCCGCCCATCAGGCGATCGAGTCCCAGCTTGGCGAGCAACTTGGACAGCAAAGTATCCAAAAGTTTCGCCACGACGAAACCCAACAGCAGCACAACCAGTGCGCCGAACAGGTTCGGGATGAAATTTGCAACCTTGGTCCATAACGCAGTCATTGCAGTGACGAGGCTCTGAGTCCAGAGATCAAGTTCCATATTCAATCAGCCTTATCAGCAGTGCGAACGGTAGGTTTACGGTGGCGGGATACCGGCGAGACGTGGGCCGAGCCGTTGTTAAGGGCAATCATCAGCGCGGGCAGCCAGCGGCCCAGCAGGCTGAACAGATCACCGGCGCCGACCTGGCGGTTGGCGGTTTTCAGTACACGCCCAAGGCACGCATCGTCGTCCCGGGTGGACGGTGATGCATTGAGCATGTCACGTAAAGACTGTTCAAACGGATCGTGCATACGCACCTCTCGTGATGTCTGTGAAAGACGCGATCAAATTTGGTCGGGTCACATGGCTCACCCTCAGACCCAGCGCAAACGTCGGAATAACCACCACTGCCCCACCGCCACCGAGACCATCATCAGGCAGGCAATCAGGAAGCCATAGGGGCTTGCAGAGAACGGAATCCCGCCGACATTGATACCCAAAAGACCCGTCAGAAAACTCATCGGCAAAAAGATCCCGGTGATGATTCCGAAACGGTACATCGTGCGGTTCATGCGCACGCTCAAACGTCTATCTTCGGCCTCGAGGACCAACCCCACCCGCTCCCGGGTCAATTCCAGCTCCTCGAGATACCGGGTCAGGCTGTTGTTCAATTCGTTCCAGTAATCGCCATCGTCTTCGACGAACCAGGGCAGTTTTATCCGTGTCAGCTGACCGAAAATATCCCGTTGTGGAGCAAGGAAACGTTTCAGTGCAGCGGCCCTGCGACGGATCTGCAAAACGGCTCCGTGCTCGGGGGTATACCGTTCGTCGGCATCCAGCTTTTCTTCTTCCTCATCGACCACTTCCGAGAGGCAACTGACCAGATCCTGCACCTTGTTGGTGAGGTATTGCGCCATATAAAGGATGAGTTCTGACGCCGTTTTCGGTCCTTTGCCTTCGGTGAGCTGCACCAGCAACTCATCGGTGGCGCGCAACGGACGCAAACGCAGAGAAATAACCCGTTGGGCCGACGCGAAAATCCGCACCGAGACCATGTCTTCCGGCTCGGCGCCCGGGTTCAGGTTGACCCCACGCAAAAATAGCAGCAGTTCGCTGTCGGAAAGCTGTAAGAGACGCGGTCGGGTGTTTTCTTCGAGCAAAAGGTCACAACTGAATTCGCTCAGACCGCTGGATTTTCGTAACCAGGTCTGGGTTTGCGGGTGACTGCGATCCCAGTGCAACCACAGGCTTTCATGGGCCTGCAGCTGCAAGTCATCGAGTTCAGTCCGGGCTATCGAACGCGCACCGCCTTTACCGTCCAGCACCAGGGCATGTACCAGCCCCCACTGCGCGTTTTCTTCCTCGAACATCCTCACCCCTTTGTTGGTGCAGCGCTTTATTCAGGCATCGCAAGCGGGCTAGGCGAGATAATTACGCCGTTATTGTCCGCATAGATGTAGTGACCTGGATGGAACGTCACACCAGCAAAGGTCACGGCAACGTTGAGATCGCCGACACCGCGCCTGTCGGATTTCCTCGGGTGGCTGGCGAGGGCCTGAACGCCCAGATCGGTCTGCGCGATGATATCGACGTCGCGGATGCAACCGTAGATCACCAGCCCTTCCCAACCGTTTTTCGCGGCTTTCTCGGCCAGCATGTCACCCAGCAACGCATGACGCAGCGAACCGCCACCATCGACCACCAGCACCTTGCCATTACCCTTGAGCTCGACCTGCTCCTTGACCCGCGAGTTGTCTTCGAAGCACTTGATGGTCACGATTTCGCCGCCGAAGGAATCTCGACCGCCGAAATTGCTGAACATCGGTTCCAGCACCTGCACCAGTTCCGGATAGGCGTCGCACAGGTCAGGCGTGAGGTAATGGTTCATCGAGAAACTCCTGTAAAGAGGAAGACAGCACGAACATCACTGATAGTTCAGCAACCGAAAATGACCAGAACAGCACAATGCGTCATATCTTAGCCGCAAGCCGAACAGAGCGAAATGCCCTTGTTAGAGCATCAGGCTCAGACCGCGGAGGCCAGATCCGGCTTTTCACCCAGCAATGGCGTCTGCTGATCTGCCAACCAGCGCGCCACCAACGGCCAGACTTCAGTCTGGGCGGCTTTGCTGACGAGCATTTCCACATGACCGAAATTATCGCCAAAGCCCTGCTCGCGACCCAGGTTGATGAATTGCTTATGTTCGCAACCCACCTGATCAAACAATTTGCGACAGGCCCAGGTCGGGTCCTGATGATCGCCCACTGCGCTCACGGCCAATACCGGCAACTGAACCTCGGCCAACCCGGCCCACCAATCCTTATCGGCATCGCCGAAGCGCCCGAACAGGCCATACCAGCGCATACTTTCCAGGGCCAGGCCAATCGGCTCGTCCTCCGGGCCGCGCTTGAGCCGTGAACCGGACAGCTGGGCAAAGCGTTTAAGGATGAAACGTCCACTCCACTCCACCGGCGGAATTTTCAACGGCCAGTAGGTGCGACTGACCTGCGTACCAAAAAACGCCGCGGAAGCCACGACCGGCTCGCCGATGTACTCACCACCCAGCGCTGCCGCAAGGGTAATCCCGCCCAGCGAGTGACCGATCCAGTGCGGGATCTGGCCGCTTTGCTCACGCACGAACGCACCAATGGCCGGCAAATCGTAACGGGCGTAATCGGCGACGCGGTTCTTGCGGTAGTTCTGGTTGCGCTGAGACAGGCCATGACCGCGCATTTCCGGGATCCACACATCGAACCCCAAACGCGTCAGGTACGCACCCAGCCCCAAACCTTTGGGGGAAAACCAGAACCGTCGATTGGAAAAACTGCCGTGCAACAGAATCACCGGCACGCCACGCACGGCCGGCTCGTCGGCCATGCCGAGGCGCGTCACAGCCAGCTCGACGGTGCCGTCAGGGCTGTTGCCGGGTTTCAGACGATAGACGTCTTCGCTCAGATCGCCGCGCCGCTCGGCGCTGATCAGGGCGACAGGAAATAGGTTGCTGCTGCTTTGCATAATGCTCTTGCACAAAAAAGGGCGGCGTCCAGAGGAGCCCGCCCTACTTAATACCTAAAAGAACCGGCCAGTGTGGGAGCGAGCCTGCTCGCGATGGACGCCAGAACAACGCGTTTATCCAGCAAATACGCGTTATCGTTTACGACCATCGCGAGCAGGCTCGCTCCCACAAAGAGCGGCCCGTTCACACCATCAAGCCGGAGCTTGACCTTCAGCCAGGAAGAACCAGGTTTCCAGCACGGAATCGGGGTTCAACGAAACGCTTTCGATGCCCTGCTCCATCAGCCATTTGGCCAGATCAGGGTGGTCCGAAGGGCCCTGACCGCAAATGCCGATGTACTTGCCAGCCTTGTTGCAGGCCTGAATCGCGTTGGCCAGCAACTTCTTGACCGCCGGATTACGCTCGTCGAACAGGTGAGCGATGATCCCGGAGTCACGGTCCAGGCCCAGGGTCAGCTGGGTCAGGTCGTTGGAGCCGATGGAGAAACCGTCGAAGAACTCGAGGAATTCTTCAGCGAGGATCGCGTTAGAAGGAAGCTCGCACATCATGATGATGCGTAGACCGTTCTCGCCGCGGGCCAGGCCGTTTTCGGCCAACAGATCGATCACCTGGCTCGCTTCGCCCAGGGTACGGACGAATGGCACCATGATTTCGACATTGGTCAGGCCCATCTCGTTGCGCACGCGCTTGATGGCACGGCATTCGAGTTCGAAGCAGTCACGGAACGCTTCGCTGATGTAACGCGAGGCGCCACGGAAGCCCAGCATCGGGTTCTCTTCTTCCGGCTCGTAGAGCTTGCCGCCGATCAGGTTCGCGTATTCGTTGGACTTGAAGTCCGACAGACGCACGATGACCTTTTTCGGCGTGAACGCAGCGGCCAGGGTGCTGATGCCTTCAACCAGCTTCTCAACATAGAAACCGACCGGATCGTTGTAGCCAGCGATGCGCTTGTCGACGCTGTCCTTGATGTCCTGCGGCAGACCGTCGTAGTTCAACAGCGCTTTGGGGTGGACACCGATCATGCGGTTGATGATGAACTCCAGACGGGCCAGGCCCACACCGGCGTTCGGCAGCTGCGCGAAGTCGAAGGCGCGGTCCGGGTTGCCGACGTTCATCATGATCTTGAACGGCAGATCAGGCATGGCGTCCACGGAGTTTTTCTTGATGTCGAAGCCCAGTTCGCCTTCGAAAATGTAACCGGTGTCGCCTTCAGCGCAGGAAACGGTGACGCCCTGGCCGTCTTTCAACAACTGGGTGGCATTGCCGCAACCGACCACGGCTGGAATGCCCAGCTCGCGAGCGATGATCGCCGCGTGACAGGTACGACCGCCACGGTTGGTAACAATGGCGCTGGCGCGCTTCATGACCGGTTCCCAGTCCGGGTCAGTCATGTCGGAGACCAGAACGTCACCTGGCTGGACTTTGTCCATCTCGGACACGTCCTTGATGATCCGCACCTTGCCGGCGCCGATGCGCTGGCCGATGGCGCGACCTTCCACCAGCACGGTGCCGGTTTCTTTCAACAGGTAGCGTTCCATGACGTTGGCCGAGGTACGGCTCTTCACGGTTTCAGGACGGGCCTGAACGATGTAGAGCTTGCCGTCGTCGCCGTCTTTGGCCCATTCGATGTCCATCGGACACTTGTAGTGCTTCTCGATGATCATCGCTTGCTTGGCCAGCTCGCTGACTTCGGCGTCGCTCAGGCAGAAACGTGCGCGATCAGCCTTGTCCACGTCGATGGTCTTGACCGATTTACCAGCCGTGGCCACTTCGCCGTAGATCATCTTGATGGCTTTGCTGCCCAGGTTGCGACGCAGGATGGCCGGACGACCGGCTGCCAGCGTGCCTTTGTGGACGTAGAACTCATCCGGGTTCACCGCGCCTTGTACGACGGTTTCACCCAGGCCGTAGGCGCCGGTGATGAACACCACGTCACGGAAGCCCGATTCGGTATCGAGGGTGAACATCACGCCGGCGGTGCCGGTTTCGGAGCGGACCATGCGCTGCACGCCGGCCGACAGGGCAACCAGCTTGTGGTCGAAGCCCTGGTGGACGCGGTAGGAAATCGCGCGGTCGTTGAACAGCGAAGCGAACACCTCTTTGGCGGCGCGAATAACGTTTTCGACACCACGGATGTTCAGGAAGGTTTCCTGCTGACCGGCGAAGGAAGCGTCCGGCAGGTCTTCGGCGGTAGCGGAAGAGCGCACGGCCACGGCCATGTCAGGGTTGCCGGCCGACAGCGTGGCGAACGCGGTACGGATCTCGGCGTTGAGCTTCTCGGGGAATTCGGCTTCCATGATCCATTGACGGATCTGGGCGCCGGTCTTGGCCAGGGCATTGACATCGTCGACGTCCAGGGCGTCGAGGGCGGCGTGGATCTGATCGTTCAGGCCGCTCAGCTCGAGAAAATCACGATAAGCCTGAGCTGTCGTGGCGAAGCCACCGGGCACCGATACACCGGCACCTGCAAGGTTACTGATCATCTCGCCCAGGGATGCGTTCTTGCCCCCCACATGCTCTACATCATGGACGCCGAGCTTATCGAGGGAAACTACGTACTCTACCAAGGTGATCTCTCCACTAACTGTGTTGGAAAAGCTCAGAAGCCGGCGGCTCAAAGGAGCGTTTGCCGGCTGTATGGCCTGGACCTGGAAAATAAGTGAGAATGCGGGCCACTGGCGGCCGGCAAATCGCGCCTATCATATCCAAGATTCGTCACTAGCTTAAGGCCCAAGGTGCAAATGAAACGATCTGCTTTCTTTATCTCCGATGGCACCGGCATCACAGCCGAGACCCTCGGCCAAAGCCTCCTGGCGCAGTTCGAAAACATTACCTTCAGCAAATTCACGCGGCCCTACATCGACAACGTGGATAAAGCGCGGGCCATGGTACAACAAATCAACAAAGCCGCCGAAACCGACGGCTTTCGGCCGATCATCTTCGACACCATTGTCAATCAGGACATCCGTGAGATCCTCGCAACGTCCAATGGTTTCATGATCGACATTTTCTCGACCTTTCTGGCGCCTCTTGAACAGGAATTGACCGAGCATTCTTCCTACACTGTCGGCAAGTCCCACTCGATTGGCAGCAACTCCAATTACATGGAGCGGATCGAGGCGGTGAACTTCGCGCTCGACAACGACGACGGTGCGCGCACGCATTATTACGACAAGGCGGACCTGATCCTAGTGGGCGTGTCGCGTTGTGGTAAGACGCCGACGTGCCTGTACATGGCCATGCAATTCGGCATCCGCGCGGCCAACTACCCGCTGACCGAAGACGACATGGAGCGCCTGCAACTGCCAGGCACCCTGCGTGCCCACCAGCACAAACTGTTCGGCCTGACTATCGACCCGGACCGCCTCACCGCGATCCGCAACGAGCGCAAGCCCAACAGCCGCTATTCGAGCTACGCCCAGTGCGAATTCGAAGTGCGTGAGGTGGAGAATCTGTTCCGCCGCGAGAACATTCCGCACATCAATTCCACGCATTTTTCGGTGGAAGAGATTTCGGCGAAGATTTTGGTGGAGAAAGGCGTGGAGCGGCGGTTCAAATAGTTCTTTAGCGCCTGTCAGGCCGCCTTCGCGAGCAGGCTCGCTCCCACACCAGACCGCGTACCTTTGCCGCTACTCGGTCTAATGTGGGAGCGAGCCTGCTCGCGAAGAACGATTACTCGGCCTCAGCCAATGCCGCCGCCAACGCCTCAAACCCTTGAAGCAACAACCGTTCATCCCCCGCCGAATGACAAACACTCGCCCTGATGAACTGCGGCACCGCCCCACGCCCGACCGCAAACGCCTCGGCGGTGGCGATCAGATAATTATTATCCTTGAGCGCCTCTGCAATCTGCGAGGCCCGCCACGGCTCCCGGAATCGGTGATTGCCCATCGAAAAATGGCTGATACGGACCCTGTAGGAGCTGCCGAAGGCTGCGATCTTTTGATTTTTCTTTTAAAGACAAGATCAAAAGATCGCAGCCTTCGGCAGCTCCTACGCGGGACCGCGTTTATCCGATCAAATGATGAACAAGTCGACGAAGCGGTTGACCGGGGTGGCCTCGAGCGCAGCCTGATCCTTGCACAACGCAAAAATCTCGGCGCTGCGCTGGGCGTTGAAGCGGGTCGCCAGGTTGGCCTTGAACTTGTCTTCCAGCAGCGGAATGCCGTCGGTGCGGCGACGGCGATGGCCGATCGGGTACTCCACCAACACGTTCTCGGTGCTGGAGCCATCCTTGAAGAACACCTGTATCGCATTGGCGATGGAGCGCTTGTCGGCCTCCAGGTATTCGCGGGTGTAGCGCGGGTCTTCGACGATGACCATTTTTTCGCGCAGCACGTCGATGATCGGATGCGCCGCGTGGAAGTCGTCCTCGTACTGCTCGGCCACCAGATTGCCGAACGCCAGCGGCACGGCGGTCATGTACTGAATGCAATGGTCACGGTCCGCAGCGTTGGCCAGCGGGCCGACCTTGGAGATGATACGGATCGCCGATTCGTGGGTAGTGATGACGATTTTGTCGATTTCGTGCAGGCGATTTCTGATTTGCGGATGCAACGTCACTGCCGCTTCGCAGGCCGTTTGCGCGTGGAACTCGGCCGGGAAGCTGATTTTGAACAGCACGTTTTCCATCACGTAGCTGCCGTACGGCCGGGAGAAGCTGAACGCGCGTTTGTCTTCGGGCTTGAGCGCCAGGTCGTTGTTGGTGTGGCTGAACAGCACGTCGTAGAAGCCCCATTGTTTCGCGGTCAGTACGCCGGGGATGCCCATTTCGCCACGCATCGCGATGTCCGCAAGCCGCACGCCGCGACTGGACGCGTCGCCTGCGGCCCAGGATTTACGCGACCCGGCATTCGGCGCATGACGGTAAGTGCGCAGCGCCTGACCATCGGCGAACGCATGGGACAACGCGGACAACAACTGCTCACGATTGGCGCCCATCAGCTTGGCGGTCACAGCGGTCGAGGCGACTTTCACCAGGATGACGTGATCAAGGCCTACGCGATTGAATGAGTTTTCCAGCGCGATCACGCCCTGGATTTCGTGAGCCATGATCATGGCTTCGAGTACCACGCGAACGGTCAGCGGCGCATCGCCATTGGCGAGGCGTTTTTGCGACAAGTGGTCCGCCACCGCGAGAATGCCGCCGAGGTTATCGGACGGATGGCCCCACTCGGCCGCGAGCCAAGTGTCGTTGTAGTCGAGCCAGCGGACGATGCAACCGATGTCCCACGCCGCCTTGACCGGGTCGAGGCGATAACTGGTGCCGGGGACGCGAGCGCCAAACGGGACGACAGTGCCTTCCACCATGGGGCCGAGGTGTTTGGTGCATTCGGGGAAGCGCAGGGCCAGCAGGCCGCAGCCCAACGTGTCCATCAGGCAGTTGCGGGCGGTGTCCAACGCTTCCTTGGACTCGATTTTGTAGGTCAGGACGTAATCGGCAATGTCTTGCAGGACCCTGTCGTAGTCGGGGCGGTTGTTCAGGTCGACGTTGGCGCTCATGTTCGATTCACTCCAGTTCGGGATTGTTGAGTGGTGGTGTTCTTCCTCAGGGGCAGGTTTGGTTTTGATATTTGCAGGTCTGGGGTGCCTGCTTGATGTGTATTTGTTCAGTTGGATCCACCCCTCACCCCAACCCTCTCCCCAGTGGGGAGAGGGGGAAAGGGGGCAGATCTTCATGCTTTTCAAAGCCTGAGTTCGACTCGGAATTGCAGGTCGCAGCACATCGAATTACACCTCGGTCAGCCCCCTCTCCCCTCTGGGGAGAGGGTTGGGGTGAGGGGTGGATTTCAGATCAGAACGAATCACCCGGCACACGGACGTAACCTTCCATCAACACCCGCGCACTGCGACTCATGATCGCTTTGTTCACAGTCCATTCACCGTTGACCTGACTGGCTTCAGCACCCACGCGCAACGTGCCGGACGGATGCCCAAAGCGCACAGCATTGCGTTCGACACCGCCCGCTGCGAGGTTCACCAACGTGCCGGAAATCGCCGCTGCCGTGCCAATAGCCACCGCCGCCGTGCCCATCATCGCGTGGTGCAACTTGCCCATCGACAACGCGCGCACCAGCAGATCGACATCGCCCGCCGCAATCGCTTTACCACTCGAAGCAACGTAGTCCGCAGGCTTGGCCACAAAAGCAACCTTAGGCGTGTGCTGACGCTTGGCCGCTTCGTCCAGATCCTTGATCAGGCCCATGCGCAGCGCACCGTAAGCCCGAATGGTTTCAAACATCAGCAACGCTTTCGGATCACTGTTGATCGCGCCTTGCAGCTCAGTGCCGGTGTAACCGATGTCTTCGGCATTGACGAAAATCGTCGGAATACCGGCATTGATCATGGTCGCCTTGAAAGTCCCGACACCCGGCACTTCCAGATCGTCCACCAGATTCCCGGTAGGGAACATCGAACCACCGCCACCCTCTTCTTCCGCCGCCGGGTCCATGAATTCGACCTGCACTTCAGCCGCCGGAAAGGTCACGCCGTCGAGTTCGAAATCGCCGGTTTCCTGCACTTCACCGTTGGTGATCGGCACGTGGGCGATGATGGTCTTGCCGATGTTGGCCTGCCACACACGCACCACGGCAATGCCGTTCTGCGGGATGCGGCTGGCATCCACCAAACCATTGCTGATGGCGAACGAACCGACCGCCGCCGACAGGTTGCCGCAGTTGCCGCTCCAATCGACGAAAGGCTTGTCGATGGAGACCTGACCGAATAGATAGTCGACGTCGTGATCGGCCTTGATGCTTTTCGACAGGATCACGGTTTTGCTGGTGCTGGAGGTCGCGCCGCCCATGCCGTCGATTTGCTTGTCGTACGGGTCGGGGCTGCCAATCACCCGCAGCAACAAGGCATCGCGAGCCGGGCCGGGAGCCTGTGCCGCTTCGGGCAGGTCTTGCAGGCTGAAGAACACGCCTTTGCTGGTGCCGCCACGCATGTAGGTGGCGGGGATTTTGATTTGAGGTGCGTGAGCCATGATGTTCCTTTTAGGATCGAGCGGGACCGCATGGCCCCGCCCGAACTCATCGTGTTAAACGGCGACCGCCGACTCTTCGAGGAAGTCCTGAGCGAAACGTTGCAACACGCCGCCCGCCTCGTAGATCGACACTTCTTCGGCGGTGTCGAGGCGGCAGGTCACCGGCACTTCGACGCGTTCGCCGTTCTTGCGGTTGATCACCAGCGTCAGTTCGGCACGCGGGGTACGCTCACCGATTACGTCGTAGGTTTCGCTACCGTCGATGTTCAGCGTGTGACGGTCGGTGCCCGGTTTGAACTCCAGCGGCAACACGCCCATGCCCACCAGGTTGGTGCGGTGAATGCGCTCGAAACCTTCAGCGGCAATCGCTTCAACACCGGCCAGACGCACGCCCTTCGCCGCCCAGTCGCGGGACGAACCCTGACCGTAATCAGCGCCGGCGATGATGATCAGCGGCTGCTTGCGCTCCATGTAGGTTTCGATGGCTTCCCACATGCGCATCACTTTGCCTTCCGGCTCGACACGCGCCAGCGAACCCTGTTTGACCTTGCCGTTTTCCTGAACCATTTCATTGAACAGTTTCGGGTTGGCGAAGGTGGCGCGTTGCGCGGTCAGGTGATCACCGCGGTGGGTTGCGTAAGAGTTGAAGTCCTCTTCCGGCAGGCCCATTTTCGCCAGGTATTCGCCGGCGGCGCTGTCGAGCATGATCGCGTTCGACGGCGACAGGTGATCGGTGGTGATGTTGTCCGGCAGCACTGCCAGCGGGCGCATGCCCTTGAGCGGACGCGCCCCGGCCAGCGCGCCTTCCCAGTACGGCGGACGACGGATGTAGGTGCTCATCTCGCGCCAGTCGTACAACGGCGTCACTTTCGGACCGGTGTCTTCATGGATGGCGAACATCGGAATGTAGACTTGACGGAACTGCTCAGGTTTGACCGACGCCTTGACCACCGCGTCGATCTCTTCGTCGCTCGGCCAGATGTCTTTCAGGCGGATTTCCTTGCCCTCGGCGTCCAGGCCCAGCACATCTTTTTCGATGTCGAAACGGATGGTGCCGGCGATTGCGTAAGCGACCACCAACGGCGGTGAAGCCAGGAACGCATTCTTGGCGTACGGGTGGATCCGGCCGTCGAAGTTGCGGTTGCCGGACAGCACGGCCGTGGCGTACAGGTCGCGGTCGATGATCTCTTGCTGAATCACCGGGTCCAGCGCGCCGGACATGCCGTTGCAGGTGGTGCAGGCGAAGGCGACGATGCCGAAGCCGAGTTGCTCCAGTTCGGTGGTCAGGCCGGCCTCGTCGAGGTACAGCGCCACGGTTTTCGAACCCGGCGCCAAGGACGACTTGACCCAAGGTTTGCGGGTCAACCCGAGCTTGTTGGCATTGCGCGCCAGCAGGCCGGCGGCAATGACGTTGCGCGGGTTGCTGGTGTTGGTGCAACTGGTGATGGCCGCGATGATCACCGCGCCGTCCGGCATCTGGCCGGGCACTTCGGTCCACTGGCCGGAAATGCCTTGGGCGGCGAGGTCCGAGGTCGCAACGCGAGCGTGCGGGTTGCTCGGGCCGGCCATGTTTCGCACCACCGAGGACAGGTCGAAGCTCAACCCACGTTCGTATTGCGCATTCTTCAAGCTGTCAGCCCACAGACCTGTGGTCTTCGCATAGTTCTCGACCAATTGCACCTGCTCGTCTTCACGGCCAGTGAGTTTCAAGTAGTCGATGGTCTGCTGGTCGATGTAGAACATCGCTGCGGTGGCGCCGTATTCCGGGGCCATGTTGGAAATGGTCGCGCGGTCGCCCAGGGTCAGCGCGGAGGCGCCTTCGCCGAAGAACTCCAGCCACGCGCCGACCACTTTTTGCTGACGCAGGAACTCGGTCAGCGCCAGCACCATGTCGGTGGCGGTGATGCCCGGTTGCAGCTTGCCGGTCAATTCGACGCCGACACTTTCCGGCAGACGCATCCACGACGCGCGGCCAAGCATCACACTTTCAGCTTCCAGACCACCGACACCGATGGCGATCACGCCCAGCGCATCGACGTGCGGGGTGTGACTGTCGGTACCGACGCAGGTGTCGGGGAACGCCACGCCGTCGCGCACCTGAATCACCGGAGACATTTTCTCCAGGTTGATCTGGTGCATGATCCCGTTGCCCGGTGGAATCACATCAACGTTCTTGAAAGCCTTTTTGGTCCAGTTGATGAAGTGGAAACGGTCTTCGTTGCGACGGTCTTCGATGGCGCGGTTCTTCTCGAACGCCTCCGGATCGAAACCACCGCGCTCGACGGCCAGGGAGTGGTCGACGATCAATTGCGTCGGCACCACCGGGTTCACTTGCGCCGGATCGCCACCTTGCAGGGCGATGGCGTCACGCAGGCCGGCGAGGTCGACCAGCGCGGTCTGGCCGAGAATGTCGTGGCACACCACACGGGCCGGGAACCACGGGAAATCGAGGTCGCGTTTGCGCTCGATGAATTGCTTCAGGGATTCGGTGAGCGTGGCCGGGTCGCAGCGACGCACCAGGTTTTCCGCCAGCACGCGGGAGGTGTACGGCAGGGTGTCGTAGGCGCCGGGCTGGATAGCCTCGACAGCCGCGCGGACGTCGAAGTAATCCAGATGGCTGCCGGGCAGCGGTTTACGGAATTCAGTGTTCATCGTCAGGACTCGGTCACGGTAGTTTCATGAGGTGGGTCAGATAGCAGATTTAAGATTCACACCGCCCCACTGTGGGAGCGAGCCTGCTCGCGATAGCGGTACATCAGTCGACATCAATGTTGAATGTCAGTCCGTCATCGCGAGCAGGCTCGCTCCCACAAGGGTTTAGCGGTGTTCTCCTGCTCCGGGTCAGCCCACCATTCAGCGTTGTTCGATTGGCACGAACTTGCGCTGTTCGACGCCGACGTACTCGGCGCTCGGACGGATGATGCGGTTGTTGGCACGTTGTTCGAACACGTGCGCCGCCCAGCCGGTCAGGCGCGAGCAGACGAAAATCGGTGTGAACAACTTGGTCGGTATGCCCATGAAGTGGTACGTCGATGCATGGTAGAAGTCGGCGTTCGGGAACAGCTTCTTCTGCTCCCACATGGTCTTGTCGATGGCCTCGGAAACCGGGAACAGCACAGTGTCACCCACTTCATCGGCAAGTTTTTTCGACCAGCCCTTGATCACCTCGTTGCGCGGATCGTTGTCCTTATAGATCGCGTGGCCGAAGCCCATGATCTTGTCCTTGCGCTCGAGCATGCCGAGGGTGCCTTTGATCGCCTCTTCCGGCGAGCTGAAACGTTCGATCATTTCCATCGCCGCTTCGTTGGCGCCGCCGTGCAGCGGACCGCGCAGGGAGCCAATGGCCGCCGTGACGCAGGAATACATGTCCGACAGGGTCGAGGCGCACACCCGTGCGGTGAAGGTCGAGGCGTTGAATTCGTGTTCCGCGTAGAGGATCAGCGAAACGTTCATCACTTTGACGTGCAACTCGCTCGGCTTCTTGTCGTGCAGCAGGTGCAGGAAGTGGCCGCCGATGGATTGCTCGTCGCTGACGCAGCTGATGCGCTTGCCGTCGTGGCTGAAGCGATACCAGTAGCACATGATCGCCGGGAACGCGGCCAGCAGGCGGTCGGTCACGTCGTGTTGTTCGCTGAAGTCTTTCTCCGGCTCGATGTTGCCCAGGAACGAGCAACCGGTGCGCATCACGTCCATCGGGTGGGCGTCGGCGGGAATGCGTTCCAGCACTTCTTTCAGCGCTTGCGGCAGGTCGCGCAGCTTGCCCAGTTTGCTGATGTAAGCGGCGAGTTGTGTTTGGGTCGGCAGTTCGCCGTAAAGCAGCAGGTAGGCCACTTCTTCGAATTGTGCGTCAGCCGCCAGTTCGCGAACGTCGTAGCCGCGATAGGTCAGGCCTGCGCCCGACTGGCCCACGGTGGACAGTGCGGTTTGCCCGGCAACCTGGCCACGGAGCCCGGCGCCACTGAGTACTTTTGCTTCGGCCATTGCTGTCTCCAATCTTGAATTTGTTAGGGAATCTGCAATTTCTACACGGTTATCTTTTTTTCGTAGCAGCTGCCGAGCCTGCGAGGCTGCGTCCGCTCGTAGCAGCTGTCGAGCAGCGCGAGGCTGCGTTCGCTCGTAGCAGCTGTCGAGCAGCGCGAGGCTGCGTTCGCTCGTAGCAGCTGTCGAGCAGCGCGAGGCTGCGTTCGGCTGCGAAGCAGTCGTAAATCCTGCTTACGCGATCGCCAGGCTTGGCGAGTCCTTCGGCCTCGAACGCAGCCTCGCGCTGCTCGGCAGCTGCTACAGAAACCTCGTTACTTCTTCGCGGCGAACAACGCATCGAGCTTTTGCTCGAAGGTGTGGTAGTCGATGCGATCGTAAAGCTCCATGCGGGTCTGCATGGTGTCGATGACGTTCTGTTGCGTGCCGTCGCGGCGGATCGCTGTGTAGACGTTTTCCGCCGCCTTGTTCATGGCGCGAAAGGCCGACAGCGGGTACAGCACCAGCGACACGTCGGCAGCGGCGAGTTGCTCGGTGGTGTACAGCGGCGTCGCGCCGAATTCGGTGATGTTGGCCAGGATCGGCGCTTTCACGCGGCTGGCGAACAGCTTGTACATGTCCAGTTCGGTGATGGCTTCCGGGAAGATCATATCGGCGCCGGCTTCGATGCACGCGGCGGCGCGATCCAGCGCGGATTCCAGACCTTCCACTGCCAGGGCGTCAGTGCGGGCCATGATCACGAAGCTGTCATCGGTGCGGGCATCGACGGCGGCTTTGATGCGATCGACCATTTCCTGCAGGGACACGATCTCTTTATTAGGACGGTGACCGCAGCGCTTGGCGCCGACCTGGTCTTCGATGTGAATCGCCGCCGCGCCGAACTTGATCATCGACTTGACGGTACGCGCGACGTTGAACGCCGAGGAACCGAACCCGGTGTCCACGTCCACCAACAGCGGCAGGTCGCAGACATCAGTGATGCGACGCACGTCGGTCAGCACGTCATCCAGGCCGGTGATGCCCAGGTCCGGCACGCCGAGGGAGCCGGCAGCCACCCCGCCACCCGACAGATAAATAGCCTTGAAACCGGCGCGTTTGGCCAGCAGCGCGTGGTTGGCGTTGATCGCGCCGACGACTTGCAGCGGATGTTCGCTGGCGACCGCATCGCGGAAACGCTGGCCTGGAGTGCTCTTGTTGGAACTCATGACTCACCTCGTTCAGTGGCTGTCGGGTTAGCGCCGTCCTTGTAGTGACGGGCGATATTGCGTTTGGAGGCGCCGATGTGACGGCGCATCAACAACTCGGCCAGTTCACCGTCACGGTCGGCGATGGCGTCGAGAATTCGGTGGTGCTCGGCAAAGGCCTGACGCGGGCGATTGGGCGTGGTGGAAAACTGGATGCGGTACATGCGCACCAGTTGATAGAGCTCGCCGCAGAGCATCTGCGTCAGGGTGCGGTTGCCGCTGCCCTGGATGATTCGGTAATGGAAGTCGAAATCGCCTTCCTGCTGGTAGTAGCCGACACCGGCCTGAAACGCCGCATCGCGCTCATGGGTTTCGAGGACCCGGCGCAGTTCGTCGATTTCTTCGACGGTCATGCGCTCGGCCGCCAGACGGCAGGCCATACCTTCGAGGGATTCGCGGATTTCGTAGAGTTCCAGCAGCTCGGCATGGCTCAACGAAACCACCCGCGCCCCGACGTGCGGCACGCGAACCAGCAGGCGCTGGCCTTCCAGACGGTGGATCGCCTCACGCAGCGGCCCGCGGCTGATGCCATAGGTGCGCGCCAGTTCCGGCTCGGAGATCTTGCTGCCCGGGGCGATTTCGCCCTTGACAATGGCCGCCTGAATGCGCCGGAAGACGTTCTCGGAAAGTGTCTCTGAATCGTCTTGGGCAATGACCGGGGGATCGAGTTGATCCAGCATATTGTCGACACCTTGAAAGCTGATGCCGCAAAAACTAGCGAATACAGACCTTTTAGTCAAAGGATAAATAGGTATTGTCGACAATCGTCTAATAACCGACTGCACCTTAACGAGGCAGCCCCCTCTGTTTATAGCCGCCCCCCGGCGCTGGCGCCATAAACCCACCGTGCTAGAATGCCGGCCGCATTTGTTTGTGACATCTGCACTGCTTGTCATAAACAGCTGATAGGCATACGAGGGAGCTTGCGCAGCGATGCCAGGGCCTTGAATCGAAGACGGACCGCTGCGCACCAGGATTTATGAGACTCAAGCCCTTCCCCACCTTCCTTTATCTTCTTTGCCTGCCCGGTTTCGCCGTGGCGGGGGAAAAGACCGTGTACGGCCTCAACGAGTACGCCTCCCTGGACGGCATCGACCTGGAAGTCGCCGCCAAACTCGACACCGGGGCGAAAACCGCTTCCCTGAGCGCCCGTGACATCAAACGCTTCAAACGCAATGGCGAATCCTGGGTGCGCTTTTATCTGGCGATCGACGCTGCGCACTCGCACCCGATTGAACGGCCATTGGCCCGGGTCAGCAAGATCAAGCGCCGGGCGGGTGACTACGACCCGGAAGCAGGCAAGAAGTACACCGCCCGTCCGGTGATCGAGCTGGATATCTGCATGGGTTCGGCTTTGCGCAGTATCGAAGTGAACTTGACCGACCGCAGCGCCTTCCAATACCCGCTGTTGATCGGCTCCGAAGCACTGAAACGCTTCGATGCGCTGGTTGACCCCAGTCTTAAATACGCTGCTGGCAAACCCGCCTGCGCCACCGACGCTCATACCGCAGAGTAATTCCAATGCGCTCTCTTACCCTCCACCTGAAATTCCTGATCGCCATCCTGGTGGTGCTGGGTATTTCAGTCACGGCCTATCAGATCTTCGTGCTCGGCATCCCCGTGACCGAAGACGCCACCGACGACTTGTGGAACATCGACGCCAAAGTCGAGTTCGTCGCCAGTACCAAGGATCCGGTCAAGATCCAGATGTTCGTGCCGCCGCTGAGCCGCGATTACGTCAGCCTCAACGAGAGCTTCATTTCCAATAACTACGGCGTGGCCGTGAACCGTGTCGACGGCAACCGCAAAGTCACCTGGTCGGCACGTCGGGCCAAGGGCAATCAGACCCTTTATTACCGCCTGGTGCTGACCAAGCGCTACACCGGTGAAAAATCCAAGATCAAAGGCCCGACCTTCCGCGACAGCATCGCCGTCGAAGGCCCGGAAAAAATCGCCGCCGAAGCCTTGCTCGCGCCGATTCGCCAGCACTCGGCCGACGTTGAAACCTTCATCGGCGAAGCCATCAAGCGTGTCAACAATCTCAGCGACGACAACGTGAAACTGCTGCTGGGTGGCGATCCGTCCACCGCGAACAAAGCCAAAATCGTCGAACTGGTACTGTCCATCGCCCACGTGCCGGTGGAAAAGGTCCACACCATTCGTCTGGTGGCCGACCAACCGCAACTACCTGAACTCTGGCTGCGCAGCTTCAACGGCACCGATTGGCTGTACTTCAACCCGGAAACCGGTGAACAGGGCCTGCCGACCGACCGCCTGCTGTGGTGGACCGGCGACGAAAACCTGATCACCGTCGATGGCGGCAAGAAAGCCAACGTGACCTTCAGCCTGAACAACAGCGAAATGAACGCCATTCGCCTGGCCAAGCTGACCGACGAAAACACCGACGCCAACTTCCTCGAATACTCGCTGTACGGCCTGCCGCTGCAAACCCAGCAGACGTTCATGATCATGGTGATGATCCCGATCGGCGTGTTGGTGATTTTGATCCTGCGCAACCTGGTTGGCATTCAGACCCTCGGCACCTTTACTCCGGTGCTGATCGCCCTGGCGTTCAGGGAAACCCAGCTCGGCTTCGGTATCGTGCTGTTTACCATCATCACGGCGTTGGGCCTGTCGCTGCGTTCCTACCTTGAACACCTGAAGCTGCAAATGCTGCCGAGGCTGTCCGTGGTGCTGACCTTCGTGGTGGTGCTGATCGCGACGATCAGTCTGCTCAGCCATAAACTCGGCCTGGAACGCGGGTTGTCGGTGGCGCTGTTCCCGATGGTGATTCTGACCATGACCATCGAACGCCTGTCGATTACCTGGGAAGAACGCGGTTCCGGCCACGCCATGAAAGTGGCGATCGGTACGCTGTTCGCTGCGTCTCTGGCGCACTTGATCATGACCGTGCCAGAGCTAATTTACTTCGTGTTCACCTTCCCGGCGATCCTGCTGATTCTGGTGGGCTTCATGCTGGCCATGGGTCGCTATCGCGGCTACCGCCTGACCGAACTGGTGCGCTTCAAGGCGTTCCTGAAAAAGGCTGACGCCTGATGTTCGGCTTCTGGAAGACCTGGAAGGCCCTGGAAGCCCGGGGCATCATGGGGATCAATCGGCGTAACGCGGATTACGTGCTCAAGTACAACAAGCGCAGTCTGTACCCGATTGTCGATGACAAGATCATCACCAAGGAGCGCGCCATCACCGCCGGCATTCATGTGCCGGAACTGTATGGCGTGATCTCCACCGAGAAAGAAATCGACAACCTCGACGAGATCATCGGCGGGCGCAACGACTTCGTGATCAAACCGGCCCAGGGCGCCGGCGGTGACGGCATCATTGTGGTTGCCGACCGGTTCGAGGGGCGCTATCGCACAGTGTCCGGCAAGATCATCGACCATGAGGAACTCGAGCACCATATCTCGAGCATCCTCACCGGCCTGTATTCCCTGGGCGGGCACCGCGACCGCGCGCTGATCGAATACCGGGTGATCCCGGACCAGATTTTCAAAAGCATCAGCTATGAAGGCGTGCCGGACATCCGCATCATCGTGCTGATGGGTTACCCGGTGATGGCCATGCTGCGCTTGCCGACGCGCCAGTCCGGCGGCAAGGCCAACCTGCACCAGGGCGCCATCGGCGTCGGTGTCGACCTCGCGACCGGGCAGACGTTGCGCGGGACCTGGCTGAACAACATCATCACCAAACACCCCGACACCACCAACGCGGTGGACGGCGTGCAACTGCCCTACTGGGACGGTTTCATGAAGCTCGCCGCCGGCTGCTACGAGCTGTGCGGGCTAGGTTACATCGGTGTCGACATGGTGCTGGACCAGGAGAAAGGGCCGCTGATTCTTGAGCTCAACGCCCGGCCGGGGTTGAACATTCAGATTGCCAATGATTGTGGGCTGACGTTGCGTACCCATGCAGTTGAAGCGCGGCTGGAAGAGTTGAAGGCTCGCGGGATGACCGAGACGGTGCGCGAGCGGGTGGAATTTGTGCAGGAGATGTTTGGGCATATTCCAGCGGTTGAGGGCTGAAATCCACCCCTCACCCTAACCCTCTCCCAGAGGTAGAGGGGACTGACCGAGGTGTTCCTGGAACTACATCGACCTGAAATATCGAGCCGAACTCAGGTTTGAAAAGCTTGAAGATCGGCTCCCTTTCCCCCTCTCCCCACTGGGGCGGTCCGACGTTTCGGGAGGGCTGGGGTGAGGGGTGGATTTTGAGTCAGACTCAATGCTTCAAAACCCTGCCCCAATCTACCAATCCCCAACATCCCCTCTAGGAGCAATTCCCCGAGGGGACTACAATCGCCACCCCGCCTCGATGGCTGATCTGCCCCGCCCATGTTGACCTGTTCCGTACACCCGCTCCCCTATTGCGCCAACCCCGCCGAGTACTTCGCGGCGATTCGTCATGCCCCTGGTGCTGTGCTGCTCGACAGTGGTCGACCAACCGCCGATCGCGGTCGCTACGACTTACTCAGCGCCTGGCCGCTGGAGCAATTAGCGGTATTGCCTGACGAAAGTGGCAGCGATTTCCTGCAACGCCTTCGCGACAATCTGACACGACTCGGTGAAGCGACGGTGCCTTTTGACCTGCCCTTCGCGGGTGGCTTGATCGGTTACCTCAGCTATGACTTCGGTCGGCATCTGGAGAATCTTCCGAGCCAGGCGCAGGACGATCTGCAATTGCCCGACGCACGTTTCGGCCTGTACGACTGGGCACTGATCACCGATCACCAACTGAGTACAAGTCAGTTGGTCTTCCACCCGTCGCTGATCGACAGCGAACGTCAGCGCCTGATCGCACTATTCAGTGAGCCTACGGCTGAAGCAGTCGAGTCTTTCACGTTGAAAGCCCCGATGCAGGCCGACCTGAGCGCTGACGAGTATCGCCAAGCGCTCGAACGCATTCAGCACTACATCCAGGCCGGCGACTGTTACCAGGTCAACTTCGCCCAACGTTTCCGCGCGCAGTGCCAAGGCGATCCGTGGGCCGCCTATTGCGCGCTACGAGCAGCATGCCCGACGCCGTTTTCCGGTTTCCAGAGCCTGCCCGATGGTGGCGCGGTGCTGAGTCTGTCACCGGAGCGTTTTGTCAAAGTCAGCGAACGCCATGTGGAAACCCGCCCGATCAAAGGCACCCGCCCTCGCGGACTGACCGCTGCCGAAGATGCGGCAAACGCCGCTGAACTGCTGGCCAGCCCCAAGGACCGCGCGGAAAACCTGATGATCGTCGACCTGCTGCGCAATGACCTCGGCCGTACCTGCCGTATCGGGTCGGTGCGGGTGCCGGAGTTGTTCAGCCTGGAAAGCTACCCGAACGTGCATCACCTGGTGAGCAGCGTCACCGGAGAACTGGCGGATGACCGGGACGCGTTGGACCTGATCGCCGGCAGCTTCCCCGGCGGCTCGATTACCGGTGCGCCGAAAATTCGCGCGATGCAGATCATCGACGAGCTGGAGCCGACGCGTCGTGGGTTGTACTGCGGGTCTTTGCTGTATCTGGACGTGCGCGGCGAGATGGACAGCTCCATCGCGATTCGCAGTTTGCTGGTCAAGGATGGGCAGGTGTGTTGCTGGGGCGGTGGAGGGATCGTCGCAGACTCGGAGTGGCAGGCCGAGTATCAGGAATCGATCACCAAGGTAAAGGTGTTGCTCGATACCCTGCAAAACCTCTAAAAGCATCAAAAGCTTCGCGAGCAGGCTCGCTCCCACATGGTTAGGTGATCACTTGTGGGAGCGAGCCTGCTCGCGAAGGGGTCCGACCAGACGACTACAGGCTCAACGCCCGATTCGAAGCCTTGATGAACTCCTGCTTCAGCGCCTCAAAACTATGCACGGCCGGGAACTGCGGAAACTCGCGAATCACATTGTCCGGCGCATGGAACAGAATCCCCGCATCCGCCTCACCCAGCATCGTGGTGTCGTTGTAGGAATCCCCCGCCGCGATCACCCGGTAGTAAAGGCTCTTGAAGGCCAATACCGACTGGCGCTTGGGATCTTTCTGACGTAGCTGATAGCTCGTTACCCGCCCCGAATCGTCGGTAATCAGACGATGGCAGAGCAATGCCGGGAAGCCCAGTTGACGCATCAATGGCTGGGAGAACTCGTAGAACGTGTCCGACAGAATCACCACCTGAAAGCGTTCACGCAGCCAATTGACGAACTCGATGGCGCCATCCAGCGGCTTCAGCGTGGCGATCACTTCCTGAATGTCGGTGAGTTTCAAGCCGTGCTCGTCGAGAATCCGCAGGCGCTGTTTCATCAGCACGTCGTAGTCGGGGATGTCCCGGGTGGTAGCCCTCAGGGATTCGATCCCGGTTTTTTCGGCGAAGGCGATCCAGATTTCCGGGACCAGTACACCTTCAAGATCCAGACAGGCAATTTCCACAAGACACTCCCATTTGTATTGATTATTGAGTCGAGCGAGCAAAAGGACTGCCGAACTCTAGCGACTCAGGCTGACCGGTGCAACGCAGAGGACGCGCCAGAAGCTGCAGGATTTTGGTACCATCAGACCCATATAGAGCGCCCAGCGCCACCGACCTGTAGGAAGCCGCCCTGATGAGCCCAACGTTCGACGTCGTGGAACTCGCCACGACCTATGCCAACAAATCCGCGCAGGACATCCTGAAACTCGCGTTCGCCGAGTTTGGCGATGACCTGTGGATATCTTTCAGCGGCGCCGAAGACGTGGTGCTGGTAGACATGGCCTGGAAGCTGAACAAGAACGTCAAAGTGTTCAGCCTCGACACTGGCCGCTTGCACCCCGAGACCTACCGCTTCATCGATCAGGTGCGCGAGCACTACAAGATCGACATCGAACTGGTGTCGCCGGACTACACCAAGCTCGAACCTTTCGTGAAAGAAAAGGGCCTGTTCAGTTTCTACAAGGACGGCCATGGCGAATGCTGCGGCATCCGCAAGATCGAGCCGCTGCGTCGCAAGCTCTCGGGTGTAACAGCCTGGGCCACCGGTCAGCGTCGGGATCAGAGCCCTGGAACTCGCAGCGCCGTCGCGGTGCTGGAAATTGATACCGCGTTCTCTACCCCGGAACGCACCCTGTACAAATTCAACCCGCTGGCGCAAATGACCAGTGAAGAGATCTGGGGCTACATCCGCATGCTGGAGCTGCCGTACAACAGCCTGCACGAACGCGGGTTCATCAGCATCGGCTGCGAGCCCTGCACCCGCCCGGTGTTACCGAACCAGCACGAACGCGAAGGTCGTTGGTGGTGGGAAGAAGCGACGCAGAAAGAATGCGGGCTGCATGCGGGCAACATCATCAGCAAATCCAAGGCGTAACTTCCTGCTGTGTGAAATCCTTGTGGGAGCGAGCCTGCTCGCGAAGGCGGCGTATCAGGCTCCATCGATGTTGAATGTGGGTCCGTCTTCGCGAGCAGGCTCGCTCCCACAGGAATCAGTGTCTCATTAAAAAATTTGTACACACGAATGTCACCATATGTGCCATTTGTGTGTGCACTTTTTATTTCAGCGCCCCAAAAAGTTACACGCCCCTGCCCAGACTTTCTCAGTCGACCCTTCGTACACATCCCGCTGAAAAATAAATACCTGTTCAAACAGTCAATTTATATCGCCTTTATTTCAGATGCTTATCGAAAATAGATAACAAAAAGTAATTAGCGGCGAAATTCATAGATCGCTGACTGGCATGGATCTGGCTTAAGTGCATACATGTTTTGTATACAATTACATAAAAACATACACACACTTTATATCCGCAAGCCTGAAGCGCCCTATCCCGTACAGGCTGCAGATGCCCCGTAACCAATGATGCTGACTGCCCGCGACGAAGATTTGTCGAGCCAACGCTCATGCACAGTCATCGCGACGCCAAGCTCGGAGCCTGCCGGAATGCGTACTAGCCTCTCCAATAACAACATCGCGCGGGATCTGCCCTCCTTCCCACCCACTTCAACCCCTCACGACCAAACGTTTCAAGAACCCGTCGTGCTCAGCCCTCGTCTGCACAACAAGGACCTGGCGCCGACCAAAGCCGAAGGTCGACGCTGGGGCCGCTACAGCATCTTCGCCCTGTGGACCAACGACGTTCACAACATCGCCAATTACTCATTCGCCATCGGGCTGTATGCCCTCGGACTGGGCGGCTGGCAAATCCTGCTGTCCCTGGGGATCGGCGCGGCGTTGGTGTATTGCTTCATGAACCTTTCCGGCTACATGGGGCAAAAGACCGGCGTGCCGTTTCCTGTCATCAGCCGGATCAGTTTCGGCATTCACGGGGCGCAGATTCCTGCATTGATCCGAGCCGTTATCGCCATCGCCTGGTTCGGGATTCAGACCTACCTGGCCTCGGTGGTCTTTCGCGTACTGCTGACAGCGGTGCATCCCGGATTCGCTGACTACGACCACAACTCGATCCTGGGTCTATCGAGCCTGGGCTGGGTGTGTTTCGTGGCGATCTGGTTCGTGCAACTGGCGATTCTCGCCTACGGCATGGAAATGGTGCGGCGCTACGAGGCGTTCGCCGGGCCAGTGATTCTGCTGACCGTCGCCGCCCTCGCTGCGTGGATGTACTTTCAGGCCAACGCGACGATCGCCTGGTCGATCCGCGAACCGCTCACCGGCGGTGAGATGTGGCGCAACATCTTCGCCGGCGGTGCGTTGTGGCTGTCGATCTACGGCACGCTGATCCTCAACTTTTGCGATTTCGCCCGTTCTTCGCCGTGCCGCAAGACCATCAAGGTCGGCAATTTCTGGGGCCTGCCGGTAAATATTCTTGTGTTCGCCAGCATCACCGTCCTGCTCTGCGGCGCGCAATTTCAGATCAATGGACGAATCATTGAAAGCCCGACCGAAATCATTGCCTCGATTCCCAATACCTTCTTCCTGGTGCTCGGCTGCCTGGCCTTCCTGATCGTCACCGTGGCGGTGAACATCATGGCCAACTTCGTCGCCCCGGCCTTTGTGCTGAGCAACCTGGCGCCCAAATACCTGACGTTCCGCCGCGCCGGCCTGATCAGCGCGACCATCGCGGTGTTGATCCTGCCGTGGAACCTCTACAACAGCCCACTGGTGATCGTGTATTTCCTGTCCGGCCTCGGCGCCCTGCTCGGCCCGTTGTACGGCGTGATCATGGTCGACTACTGGCTCGTACGAAAAGGCCAGGTCAACGTGCCGCAGTTGTACAGCGAAGACCCCAACGGCGCTTATTACTACAGCCGTGGGGTCAATTTACGCGCCGTCGCGGCGTTCATTCCTGCCGCGCTGATCGCCATCGTCCTGGCGCTGGTGCCGGGCTTCGACAGCGTATCGCCCTTCTCCTGGCTGATTGGTGCCGGGATTGCCGGGATGCTCTACCTGATCATCGCCAAACGGCAGCCCCATTACGCAGACGTCAGCGGCGAAGCCATCGCCGTCGATAACGTCAGCCATTAACCCCTTGGCGGCCTGGCACTGTCGGGCCGCAGAACCACCCCGTTATAAGGACTTCCCATGCGAATTCTCGTGGTCAACGTCAACACCACCGAATCCATCACCCAGGCCATCGCACGTTCGGCTCAGTCCGTGGCCGCGCCGGGCACGGAAATCATCGGCCTGACGCCCTACTTCGGTGCTGACTCCATTGAAGGCAATTTCGAAAGTTATCTGGCAGCCATCGCGGTGATGGATCGGGTGATGGCTTACGACCAACCCTTCGATGCCGTGATTCAGGCTGGTTACGGCGAACACGGCCGCGAAGGTTTGCAGGAATTGCTCAATGTACCGGTGGTGGACATCACCGATGCGGCGGCCAGCACCGCCATGTTCCTCGGCCATGCCTACTCGGTGGTCACCACACTGGATCGCACCGTGCCGCTGATCGAGGATCGCCTCAAACTGTCCGGACTCTGGGACCGTTGCGCGTCGGTACGGGCCAGTGGCCTGGCGGTACTGGAGCTGGAAGCCGATCCCGAGCGTGCGCTGGAGGCAATTATTCGTCAGGCGGAATTGGCCGTGCTTGAAGACAAGGCCGAGGTGATTTGCCTGGGCTGCGGCGGCATGGCCGGGCTGGATGAACAAATTCGCCGGCGCACTGGCGTGCCGGTGGTGGATGGTGTGACGGCGGCAGTGACGATTGCCGAGTCGTTGGTGCGGTTGGGATTGTCGACGTCCAAAGTGCGGACCTATGCGACGCCACGGCCGAAGAAAATCATTGGCTGGTCGGGGCGGTTTGGCAGGTAGACCGCGCAATCGTTCTTCGCGAGCAGGCTCGCTTCCACAGGGATATATGTCGTTCACAAATCCAATGTGGGAGCGAGCCTGCTCGCGATGGCAACACCTCGGTCTCAAGCCTGGCTCAGAGCGCACTAAACCGCTGTCCCAACCCCTGCTCCGCAGACTGCTCAATGATGAAATCCACAAACGCCCGGGTCTTGCCGGGCAGCAGTTTGTGCTCCGCGTAATAGATCGAAATGTTGCCGTCGTCGACATACCAGTCCGACAACACTCGCTGCAAGGTCCCGGCCTCCAGATAGCCCACTGCAAACGGCATGCTCACCAGCGCAATACCCAACCCTTGAGCGGCCGTGGCACAGGCCGCCTCCGAATCACTCATGGTCATCCGCGCCTTGAGGGTCAGCGGGCTGTGTTGCTGGGAGCGACTGGTCAATTGCCAGGAACGCACACGCCCCGTCTGCGGCGACCGAATCAGAATGCCATCGTGATGTTTGAGATCATCCGGTTCGACAATCGCCTCACGCCCCGCAAGATAGTCGGCTGACGCCACCAATACCCGATGGGCCGGCGTCAGCTTGCGCGCCACCACACCCTGCGGCAGCTCGAATCCCCCGCCAATCGCCGCATCGAAACCCTGAGCGATTAGATCGACCTGACGGTTATCGAAATGCCAGTCCGGATTGATCGCGGGAAATCGCCGCAAAAACTCCCCGAGCAACGGTACGACATACAACCGCCCGAACACAGTGCCCATACTGACTTTCAATGTGCCCGCCGGTCGACCCTCGGCACTGGCCAGATTGGCCACGGCATTCTGGATCGTGTGAAGACTGGAACTCACTTCGCCGAGAAACAGATGACCCGCTTCAGTGAGCGTCAAACTGCGAGTGCTGCGCTGAAACAGCCGCACACCCAGTCGCGCCTCAAGTTTGGCGACGCTCTTGCCCACCGCCGCCGGGGTCAGACTCAGGCGGCGCGCGGCTTCGGCGAAGCTGCCGACCTCGGTACTGCGCACGAAGCATTCGATACTGCTGAAGGTTTCCATAAGCGTCACTATAAACTTTTGGTTTACACAGACTATCGCAATTACCGTCTACACAGCCTGTAATCCTGCATCGATACTAGGCTCCATCAACCGAGACATTTCGCCTCGGGACTTTGGAGATCGATATGACTACTCAGAACCTCAGCGGCAAAGTGGCTTTGATTCAAGGCGGATCCCGCGGTATTGGCGCAGCCATTGTCAAACGCCTGGCTGCTGAAGGCGCGACAGTCGCCTTCACCTACGTCAGCTCCACGGCCAAAGCCGAAGAATTGCAAAACAGCATCACCGATAACGGCGGCAAAGCCCTCGCCATCAAGGCTGACAGCGCCGACGCCGAAGCCATCCGCAACGCCGTGACCGCCACCGTAAAAGCCTTTGGTCGCCTGGACATTCTGGTCAACAACGCTGGCGTGCTGGCCGTTGCACCGCTGGAAGATTTCACACTCGAAGACTTCGACCAGACGCTCGCGATCAACGTGCGCAGCGTATTCATCGCCACCCAGGCCGCGGCCAAACACATGACCGAAGGCGGTCGCATCATCAACATCGGCAGCACCAACGCCGACCGCATGCCCTTCGCCGGTGGTGGCCCGTACGCCATGAGCAAATCGGCGCTGGTCGGCCTGACCAAAGGCCTGGCTCGCGACCTCGGCCCGCGAGGGATCACTATCAACAACGTGCAACCGGGCCCGGTCGACACTGACATGAACCCGGCCGATGGTGACTTCGCCGAAAGTCTGATCCCGTTGATGGCGGTGGGTCGTTACGGCAAAACGGAAGAAATCGCCAGTTTCGTCGCCTACCTCGTCGGTCCCGAAGCCGGCTATATCACCGGTGCCAGCCTGACCATCGACGGTGGTTTTGGCGCCTGATGAGTTAAACGCAATCCAAAGGTGGGAGCGAGCCTGCTCGCGAAGGCGGTGTGTCAGGCAACATTGATGTCGTCTGACTTACCGCTTTCGCGAGCAGGCTCGCTCCCACATTTGCCAGCGTCTTTGTGCCTGTGGCATTAAGCCCATTCAAGCGCCGGCAGGCCGAAAGCGCTCGGTCTGAACGCCGTCAGCGTACGAAGAATGCCATCGGCGTGTGCGTACTTTTCGTCAGCCATCGCCGCATCCGGGATCGCAATCGCCGTCATTCCCGCCGCTTTCGCCGCCGTGACACCGAACGGCGAATCCTCGAACACCAGGCAATCCTCGGGCGCGACACCCAGGCGCCGCGCCGCCGTGAGGAAGATGTCCGGTGCCGGTTTGGCCGCGCCGACTTCCGGATCGTCAGCCGTCACGATGAAATCGAACAGCGCGAACCAGTCGCGGTGCAAGATGGTTTTCTGGCCGAACGACTGACGCGAAGAACTGGTGCCCACCGCGATCGGAATGTTGTTGGCCTTCAAGTGCCGAACCAGCTCCTGTGCGCCAGGCATCGCCAACGCTGTAGGAAAACGCTCGCGCATCAGCGGTTCGCGGATCACCAGGAACTCTTCGGCGGTGATCGGCAGGTCCAGCGCCTCGACCACGTAACGCGCCAGATCACCCGCGCCACGGCCAATGATGTTCTGTTTGACGCTCCAGTCGAAGACCCGACCGTAACGCGCGGCAATCATGGACGTGACCTCGGTGTAAATGCCCTCGGTGTCCAGCAACAAGCCGTCCATATCAAAAATCACGGCCTTGATCGGGCCAAATTCATTCAGCGGTGCATTCATCGCATCTGATCCGTTTTCTAATGACATCCCAGAGGCGGCTCAGGTACGGCCGGGTCCGCGATCGATTAAAGGATTCAGCAGCATAGCGAGCGCGGCGGGCATAGGGCAACGGGCAATGCCTGAGCGGTACTCAAACCTGCGCCGAAGTGCTCTCTGTCATTTAGCGATTTCCCCTACACCAAACACCTACTTTCCCGACTTCTTTCCCCGCCGATCCCACGCAAAGTCTCGCGCTCTGAATTGATCCGCGCGAGGGACTGCGAATGTTCATACCTGACAACCTCCTGGCCTTGAACAACACCATCGGGCTGCTGGTGGTCGCCGCCATGGACCCTGAGCAGCCGGGTGTCGAAGCGCTGCTCGGTGATTTTCGGCTTTGCCTCAACGACTACGATGCCTGGGCTGAAAGTTTCTGGACCGGCAAGGCTTTGGATGTCGAGCAAGTGTTCAAAGTTGGCAACGAAGTCCGTCTTAGCGCGCCGAAGAATTCCACCACGCCTGTCAGTTCGACAGTCGCCGCCTGTCCGACCAGCGGTCCGTTGACCCTGGTGCATATGTTTGAGGCAGCGCGTTTCGTGCCGATCGGTAATACGCCGGTGATGCTTGAGCCGATGATTTCCGAGGGTACTTTTGGCGAGCCGGTCTACCACGAGATCGGCCCCAGCGGCGTTCTGGAAATCCCTGAGTGCGAGCGCAGCCTGCGTTATCGCATCACCTTTTTCCCCAATCTTTCCGCAGATCATGTCAAAGCTCTCTACGCCTCTTATCAAGGTGTCATCGGCGATCTGGAAGGCTGGCTGCGCAACGAGTGGGCCACCGAATTCGAACCCTCGTGGGCTGAGTTCTCCGAGGCCGGATTCGTCAAACGCTACGGGCTGCTGCAACAGGCCGATTGGCGCGGTTTCGAGAATTCGCTGAACGGTTTGTGGGATGACGTGAAGCAGATCTACGAGCTGATCACGGACCTGCAGGCCAACAGCCAAAAGCTCCTTGAGTACCTGACCGAGACCGAACTTGAAACGCTGTTGAAGGCGTCAGCCGAATCGATTGCCAGTTTGTTGTTGGTGTTGAGTGACGAGCCGTTGATGTTCATTCATCTCGCGGCGATCACCACTTGGCTGAGGATGTTGCCGCCGCAGTACATCGCCGAGGTCGTGGCGGAAATTCGTACAGGAATATTGATCGGATTGCTGTTGGCGCGCTTCACAGGTTCTACAGGACTGAAACTTGGCATAAGCGCCAGGGTGCTGAACAAGGTCAAGTCGGAGCGAGCACGGAACTGGCTGGCGGCCGCGAGTTTGCGGCTGGCCGAACTTACCGCCAAGTCCGACCTGACAGCCCACGCTGGCGTACTCAAACCCCTCGCAGTCAGCGCCCGGAATGTTCCGCTGAACCCCGCACCCGCGGTGTCACTGCAAATCAGCGCGGGTGCTGCACCGGTTGTGCGGCTAATGAACCCGGTCGCAATCGCTCGCGACAAGTCCGAGGCAATGACCCGCTTGGTTCGCCAGGAACACCGCGACGATGCTCCCGATCAGGCGAAAAACCCCAACGGTGACAGCGCCGATTGCGGACCGTTGACCTGTACCAATGGCTGTCCGGTGTCGATGGTCACGGGCGAAGAACTGCTCACGCTGACCGATGGTTCGCTGGACGGGATTTTGCCGTTCGACTTCACCCGGCTCTATCGCACCAGTGCTGTGGAAATCGATTGCGGACTGGGTTGGGGCTGGAGTCATTCGCTGGCGCATCGGTTGGACCTGGACGATGAACACGTCGTCTGGACCGACCATGAAAACCGTCGTACGACGTTTCCGTTGCCCAGTACCGAGCGTCCAGCGATACATAACAGCCTGTCGCGGGCGGCGATTTATCTCGGGGATCTGCCTGAAGAGTTGGTGCTCGCGTTGGCCGGGGAAGTGACTCGGTTTTACCACTTTCGCAATGGTCAGCTGACGGCAATCAGCGACGCCTACAACAACCGACTGCACATCACCCGCGACCGTCAGGATCGCATTCAACGCCTCGACAACGGCGCAGGTCGTTCGCTGCTGTTGCGTTATGAGCGCCGCCACATCGTCGCCGTGGAGTATCAGTTGTTTCACCCCGCTGACTCTCTGGATGACGCCTGGCGTACAGAACAAACGCTGATTTCCTACCGCTACGATGCCCGACAACGCCTGATCGAAGCGGCCAATGCCGCCAACGAAAGCGAACGGTACGACTACGACGATCAACACGTGATCCTTCAGCGGCAACTGGCCGGTGGGGCAAGTTTCTTTTGGGAGTGGGAACGGTCCGGTAAGGCGGCCCGATGCGTGCGGCACTGGGCGACCTTTTCGCAGATGGATACGCGTTATGACTGGGACGACACCGGCAGTGTTTTGGTTAAAAACGTCGACGGCAGCGAGGAAGTTTATGTCCATGACGATAAGGCGCGGCTGGTACGCCGGGTCGACCTGGATGGAGGTAAACATCTCAAGGCCTACGACGACAAGGGACGATTGGTTGCCGAGCAGGGTCCGTTAGGGGCGATTACCCAATACCGCTATGACGAGATCGGGCGGCTAATTGCCCTGATTCCACCCGAAGACGAGCCAACGTCCTACGAATATCGCAATGGTTTCCTGCATGCGCGGTATCGCGGTAAAGCGGTGTGGAAGTTTCAGCGCAATGTTCAGGGTGACGTCACGGAAGCGACCGATCCTGACGGTCATGTCACTCACTATCACTACGACGCTCAAGGACGGGTGCTGTCGATCCGTTATCCAGACAACAGTCGGCATGTCTTCGGGTGGAATGCCTTGGGGCAACTGCTCGAAGAGACCTTGCCGGACGGTGGCCAGCGGCGGTTTTCCTACGATGCGTTGGGTCGGCAGATTACCCGTCAGGACGAACACGGAGCCGTCACCCAGTACCAATGGGATGCCGTCGGCCGACTGATCCAGACGACGCTTCCTACCGGCGCCAGCCGCGCGTTCAGCTACAACGCCTACGGAAAAATCACCGCCGAACGCGATGAACTGGGCCGCGTCACCCGTTTTGAGTACGACGATGACCTGCATCTGGTCAGTCGCCGGATCAACCCTGACGGGACACAACTGCGTTATCGCTACGACAACGCGCAGCTACTGCTGACGGAAATCGAAAACGAATCCGGCGAACACTATCGACTGGACTACACACCCAACGGATTGATCCGACAGGAAACCGGCTTCGATGGCCGACGCACGGCGTATGCCTACGACCTCAACGGCCACCTGCTGGAGAAAATCGAGTTCGGCGATGACGGCTCACAGCTGTTTACGAGTTATCAACGGGATTCGGCTGGACGACTGCTAGTCAAAAACCTGCCCGATGGCGTCAACGTCGAGTATCGCTATGACAGCCTCGGCCGGTTGGTCAGCGTCGATGACAGTAACGATCACCCGCTGGAGTTTGAATACGACCAGCAGAATCGCCTGATCACTGAGCATCAGGGTTGGGGCACTTTGCGCTATGCCTACGACGCCTGCGGCCAGCTCAATCGCCTGCGCCTGCCGGACAACAGCAAGCTCGATTACCAACATGCCAAGGGCGGCGCGCTGACGGCCATCGACCTCAACGGCGCCCGGCTCATCACCCACCACTTCGCCTTCGGCCGCGAACAGCAACGCCAGCAAGGCCTGTTGCTCAGCGAATATGCCTACGACGATGAGGGTCGCCTGAAGGCTCACGCCGTCAGCCAACAGCAACAACCGCTGTATCGCCGCGACTATGCCTACAGCGCCAACGGCAATCTCGACAGCATTGCCGATAGCCGTCACGGCCAACGCAGCTACCAATACGATCCACTCGACCGCCTGATCCGCGTCCGACACTCCCGCGATCAACAACCGGAAAGCTTCGCCCACGACCCGGCGGGCAACCTGCAGATGCAGGATCGTCCAGGCCCGACCACCGTCAAAGGCAACCGCCTGCTGATGCAAGGTGACCGCCATTACGACTACGACGCCTTTGGCAACCTGATTCGCGAGCGCCGCGGCACCGCACAAAAACTGGTCACCGAGTACCGTTACGACTGCCAGCACCGACTCATCGGTGTCACCACCCCAGACGGCCGCACGGCCAGTTACCGCTACGACGCCTTCGGCCGCCGCATCGCCAAAACTTTCGACGGCAACACCACCGAATTTTTCTGGCAGGGCGACAACCTCGTCGCTGAAAGCAGCAAAGAACACCACCGCAGCTACCTCTACGAACCCGGCACTTTCCGCCCGCTCGCCATGCTCGACGGCAAAGGCCCACGCCAGGCTTGTCCGTTCTACTACCAACTCGACCACCTCGGCACGCCACAAGAACTCACCGACTACAGCGGCGAGATCATCTGGGCCGCCCGATACACAGCGTATGGCCGCCTGACTCGCCTCAACCGCGACACCCATCAGGTGCTTGATCAGCCGTTGAGGTTTCAGGGGCAGTATTTCGATGCGGAAACGGGCCTGCATTACAACCGGCATCGCTACTACAATCCGGAGATTGGACGGTATTTGACGCCGGATCCGAGTGGGTTGGCGGGTGGGTTAAACGGGTATCAGTACACGCGGAACCCGACGGGGTGGGTTGATCCGTTGGGGTTGAGTGAGTGCCCGGGTGGGGATGGGTGTAAGAAGCCTTCGTTTGGGGATGAAGATCCGGCGGGGAAAGCGAAGGTCAATGAGGGTGAGCCCCAGGTCCCAGCCCTAAAGGAAAGAAACCGGTATTTGTACCGTGGTGATTCGCGAGAGTCCTGGGAAATTTTTGAAGCCGGGTTTGAGCCTTTGGGAGACAGTATGGACCTCTACTTACACGCGCGGGACAACAGAAACCCTCCCAGTTTTTTTGTCAGCACTTCGACCTCAGAAAAGGAAGCTATAAAATTTGCAACGGGTTACGGATATGAAGACGGCTTCGTCTACGTAATAAAAAACATTCGCGGGATAGATGTGAATAAAAGACTCGGCATGATTTCGCCTCATAGGGGTGAGGTCGAAATAGCTTTGCCTGGAGGAGTAGATAGCCGAGACATTCTCGGTGTCACCCCCGTCAACGCCGATGGCAGCTATAAGGGCTACTCAACCCCTAACCCGCACAGGAAGTGATCATGAAAACAATAGAAATATCTATCAACGTCCACGGAATCACTCAGAAGGTCGCTATCGAATGCGATCGGCAAAAGCCGGCCTTAACTTTCATAATGGAAAACGGCTTAAGAAAAACATATACAGCCCATGATCTTTACGTATGTTTCGGATTGTTGCGAGCCGATTTTCCAGAGACAAAATTTTTATGCAAAGGTGCCAAACTCAACGTTTACCCCTCGCGCATGTCATCGCAAATGTCCGCGGGGATAGTGGCGTACGAACTATACATGGGCAAACCCGCCGAACTGGAAGACATCGTAAATATTTTCGACTATGAAGAAGATGACATTACACAGGATATTCAACAACAAAGGGATTTCTACAAACGATGGATTGAGTCACTTACAGAGTAAGTCCGACTTATATCTGCCTCAATAGATGTCGCCAAAAATAACGGCAAGCTCTATATCCTGGATGGGCATCACCGCGCTTCAGCAGCAAGACAGACATCAACAAGAGTGATCATTAAACTTGTGAGAGATATCGCGGGCCATAGAGGAACTTTGAATAGTATTGATGAAGTTCTAGAATCCGCGAGCAACGTTGGACATGACCGACTGGAGCATCGAAGAAGATGAACTATAGGAACGAGAGTCTTGAGCAACTCATATTCGACTTTCTTTCGATGGTCGATAAAGCCACCTCTTTGTTCGAAGAAAAATTCGGCACTCGATGCATTCTAAGGCTGTGGCGTAGCAATAAAATAGAGCGATGTGGAACCGTGGTTGGCGACGTAACATATGAGCTACATGGAGTCGGCTGTGCTGTTTATTTTCCTGATTTCTGTGTAGATTTTGACTACGGACCTGATGGCAGGACAGACGGATTTGATATTTGGAGGCTTTATACTTTTGCTTGCGAATTACCATTAAAATACAAAAAATATACTGACAAAGCCGTTTTGGAGAATGAATTCAAAGAATACATCGCCTTAGGTAAAGTTGAAAAAATATCGAATTCTACAGGCGAATTTTATTTCTTTAAGAACAACGTTAATTCTAAATAATTGACTAGATACTCTGGGTTCTGTTGAGAAGTTCGACCCCTAGCATGGGTGCTAGGGGTCAAGTGTTTCAACCACCCGAGTCATTCGTACCAGCTCCCCCCTTGCTCCCTCCCGAACTCCCGCCGCTCCCACTCATCCCAGAGCCTCCAGACCCACTCCCAGAACCACTCCCCATCGAACCGCCACCACTCATCGCCCCACTTCCCACCTCCGGGGCGGTGCTATTCCCGTTTGCATCACCACCATTCCCACCACCAATGGTCCCAGGCGGCAACGCATTCCCGTCCGCAGAGCCCGCATTCATTTCGGAGTACGGCGGCATCCCGCCCTTATCCACAGGTGCATCGTTGCCGGAGGACTGAGCAAACGCCGACATTGAGCTGGCCGACAACACGCCGATCACCGTCAGGGCCGTTAATTTTGACCTGATCATGGTGCCTCTCCTTTTTAAAGGGTACGTACCTGAATTCTGGCAGCCATCGCTTTTTAAAGGTGCCACACAATCGACGAGCGGCGCTGCGTCACAGCAAATGTTCAGCTCGGTTCGTTTGAGCCGTCATCGCCGGCGATGTCCGGGTCTTCAGGGTCAGCTTCCACATCCCCACGCTTCACTTCATCAGACGGCAATTGCTCTACAGCCGTGTCGTCATCAGGCGGACGTTGATCGCGACTCAGGGAATTGGTCGGTGAAGGCAACGGATATTCGGGGGTGTCGTCGATGTCGGAGTCTTTCGGATCAGCGTTCATAAAGCACCTCTCGAGGGGCCTGAAGAGCAGGCCCTGAAATTTCGAGGGCTGCGCCAGGCATGCGTTCGATTAGAGAGACGATCGGTCGCGTCCGTCGCACAGCAGGGTCAATCTTCGTCCTCTTCCTCTCCCTCTTCCTTGTCTTCGAACTCGATATTTCCGACGTCGCCTGCATCATCGGAATCATTGAGCGGCACCGTTGCATCATCCATCAGCGAGCCTGGGTCTTCGTTACCGGGATCGTTAATGAACGGAAGCCCGCTCGGGCCTTTTTCTTCCTTGCCTTCGGTTTTAGGAGTCATGGTATGCCTCATAACATTCGGGGGTCTATGAAGTTCGAGGCGACCTACGACCAAATGTTCCAGAGTCCTACTCCCATAAACGAAAAACCCGGCGCGGGGCCGGGTTTCTGCTGTGACTCAATGACGAATCAGTGATGTTTGTTCCTGTGCTTGTTTTTATGCTTATGATTGTGGCCGCTACCGGAGTGCGAACTGCCGCTGTCGCTGCCCAGGTTGTTGCCCACTGCCCCACCCGCCGCGCCACCCAGGCCTGCGCCAATGGTCGAACCGGTAGAACCGCCGAGACTATTGCCGATCACCGAGCCACCGGCCGACCCCAAACCACCACCAATAGCCGCTTCTGTGCGACTGCCTTTCTTCGCGCCGACCGCGCTACCTGCCGCGCCGCCTACACCTGCGCCAATCGCTGCACCCGTGCTGCCGCCCATTTGATGGCCGACCACGTTACCTAGCGCACCGCCAATACCACCGCCAACCGCAGCGGTGCCGTCACCGGCGGCCATTGCACCTTGAGCGACCAAAAGCCCCAAAACCAACGTGGACAATGTCAAACGCATGATATGAACCTCTAAATTCCGTATCGGGGGTAAGAGAACGCGTTACGGATGGCATGAGTCTAGCTTTTCCATCACGCCAGCGTTGATCGTTGGACAGCCGTAGATTCGAATAGCGCGAAGAAGAAATATTCAGATACGAAAAGCCCGGCATCAAGCCGGGCTTTTTTGAACTGATCAATCGGGATCAGTGACGCTTGTGACCTTTGGCCAGATTGCTGCCCACGCCGCCGCCCAATGCGCCGCCCAAGCCTGCGCCGATGGTGGAACCGGTCCTGCCGCCCAGGCTGTTGCCGATCACCGAACCGCCGGCCGCGCCGATACCACCACCAATGGCGGCTTTAGTACGGCTGCCTTTGCGTGCGGCAACAGCACTGCCGGCCGCGCCCGCTACACCAGCACCAATCGCTGCACCGGTGCTGCCGCCCATACTCTGGCCGACCACATTACCCAGCGCGCCACCCAAACCGCCACCGATCGCGGCAGTGCCATCACCCGCAGCCATCGCACCTTGAGCAACCAAAAGCCCCAGAACCAGAGCAGGCAGTGTTAAACGCATGACAAGAACCTCAAAAAAAGGGGTAACCGAAAGGGGCGAGATTGAATGCTTTAAAGGAGACAAAGTCCAGACACGCACGGGTACAACCTCGCAATAGGCGACGGTTGGACAGCGTTTTTAGAAAAGGTTTTATGACAGGCAAAAAAAAGCCCGCTGGGGAACGGGCCAGGTACTGCTTTCTAACGGATGAGTTGAGCCTACGTAGGTGGGTGTGAAAAGTTTGTGAAAGAAACCGCCAACAGCGGGCTGTGTATCTGTAGTCCACATCCGACCTTGTGAAAATGAAAACCCCGCTCAATAGCGGGGGCTGTCCGGTTGACGGTTACTTCCTGGAAGGCGCCGTCACCCTCTTGGGCAAGAAATTCGCCTTTTCGGTTCGGGGCACCTTGGATTTCACTTTGGCGACCTGGACCGGGTCTTCACCAAAGCCCGCCACATACTCCGCTTGACCACACTGCACGCAATTGTTGATCGGAAACTCAGACCCGTCGTCTTCGATATACGAATCAGCCATACCTTTCCCCTCTCAAAAAAGGGTCGACATCGGCAAGCCCTATTTGCCTGAAAAACATCGACCTTCGACGCGCTTGAGACTAGTCAGTCATTACTGGACTTGTAGTTCAGATTATTGCATCCCCGACGAACGGCCTCGTGACTCACTCACCTCAACTTGACCGCCGTCCCGGTCACAAACACCACTACCATCCCGCCCTTCCCGGCCGGCATGCTGATCTCATAATCAAGCCCCACCACCGCATCAGCCTGAAGTGCCCGCGCCCGTTCCTTGATCTCGTCAGTTGCCTGAATTCGAGCCTCCTTCAACGCCCGCTCCAATGTCTGAGAGCGCCCACCGAAAAAATCCCGCATCCCGGCGAACATATCGCGGATAACGTTGACACCCTGCACCGACTCGGCACTGACGATGTCCAGATAGGCGGTAATTTGCCGGCCTTCGATGGTATGGGTTGTAGTGGTGATCATTAAACTTCCTTCTTCATAGACCGGGGGATATTGACTCAAGGCAACCTGGACAGATGTTGAGCCAACGCATCAAACGCCGGCAATGTGACCGGATCATTAGCCGAGTTACTGGCGACCGGATGGGAGGCGTAGCGAACAATCACCATCTCGGCTTTCGGGTCGGCGTAGTCCTCACTGTATTTGAGGCCGGTCGTCATATCGAGGACCTGGCGCACCGTGGCGCTGCCAAACGCAGAAGCCGCCAGTTCGGGGACGTAATCGGCGACGTGCTTGTTCGCATCGATTCGCCCTTCCACCACCAACATCGCCCCTAACGTGCCGATCACGGACTTGGTCACCGACATCGCTGCGTGCTGGCCTTCAGGCTTCAGCACGCCAAAGTAACCCTCGTAGACAACTTTCCCGCGATGCATCACCACAATCCCATCGGTGTAGGTGGCCGCGAGGGATTGCTCCCAGGTCATCGGAGCCTTCGCGCCGAACGGGACGAAGCTGATCGCATCGATGTCTTTGCGCAGCGCAGATACCAATGGAACCGGCGCACCGAGCCCCCGTGAAACGTTGACCGTTGGCATCAGTTGACGGAAGTTCGAAACACTCCAGCGCATCGCCGGGAACTGAAAATAGCTGCCATCTTCGAAGCGCACGGTGCGATCTGCCGGTGGTGGCGAACCGACCATCCAGACTAGTTTTGCGGGGTCGCTGGCTTCGGCATCGGGGAAAGTCTTAGTCGTGGATGCGGTGGTGAATAAGGAGACGGTGCTCATCACCACGGCGGCGATGGAAATAATTATGCGGCGGGAAGCGGCGCGAGGGTGAGACATAGTGTCGATTCCATTCGAGGGGTTTGGGCAGTCCAACAGGTGAAACGAAGAAGCTGAAGACCGTGCTTTTCAGGGGGATTGAACAGGTCGTACCGACAAAGGAGCCAAGAGATGCAAAGTCGTCGAACAGCGTTCAAGTCCGTTGCACAGCCGTGATGCGCAGCGCTTTGTTCAGCTACGACTGCCAAGGTATTAAAGCAGCTTGACCAACACCGCTGTGACAGTGGCCACCGTACCAATCAACCCAGTCGCCACAGCCACCGGATACCAAAAAGTTTCACGGGTCATCTTCCCGGCCTCGGCGTTCAGCTTGCGCTGCTCAGCCATCAGCTTGACGATCTCCACGTGAACCTTTTCCAGCTCGGCCTGTTCCATGGTGAATTCCTGCATAACGTGCGTTCGCCCGTACAGATAATGGGCCGCGTCATGTGCCGTGCCCGTTGATTCATTTTGTACTCTAAAGGCGCAAAGCGAATACCCCTCCCGAAGCGGCTCGTGCCAGGTGCTAAAAACCTGCCAATAACATTGCCAGCCACAAAATCCAGACACCAGAAACCACAAAACCCCTGACTTCTCTCGAAATCAGGGGTTTTGGTTACATCGAATTTGGCGGTGAAGGAGAGATTCGAACTCTCGATACAATTTCTTGTATACACACTTTCCAGGCGTGCTCCTTAAGCCACTCGGACACTTCACCGTATCTCGTCAAACATGTTCTGTCTGTCGAGGCGCGCTAATGTAGTCGAAAGCTTTTCCGATGGCAAATATTTTTTTGAGAATTTTCATGCGGTTAGCGATTTAGTCGTTCCGGCGGGTTCCGTGCCATGGCAAACCCGCCAATCTCCGGCTTCGCGCCCTCCTCTATATAGAGGGCAATGCACGGCCGGCGTGGCGGGCGATGCTTGCCGGGCGGGGAAAGGGTGACCGGGTGGTCAGTCACGGCGCTTTACCTGGCCTACGGCGGTGGGTAACGTCTGCCCTACTTTATTGAAAGGAATAGCGTCATGAGTGAGTTGATTTCCTACCATCTCGAAGACGGTATCGCGACCCTGACCTTGAGCAATGGCAAGGTCAATGCCATCTCTCCGGACGTGATTGCTGCGTTTAACGCCGCGCTGGATCAGGCGGTGACTGATCGTGCGGTGGTGATCATTACCGGTACGCCCGGGATTCTGTCGGGTGGTTATGACTTGAAGGTGATGACCTCCGGCCCTAAAGAAGCCATGGCACTGGTGACCGCCGGTTCGACGCTGGCCCGTCGTCTGTTGTCGCACCCGTTCCCGGTGATCGTGGCGTGCCCTGGGCATGCGGTGGCCAAGGGAGCGTTCCTGCTGTTGTCGGTGGATTACCGCATTGGTGTCGATGGCCCGTTCAGCATTGGTCTGAACGAAGTGCAGATCGGCATGACCATGCACCACGCCGGTATTGAGCTGGCGCGTGATCGTCTGCGCAAGTCGGCGTTCCACCGTTCGGTGATCAATGGCGAGATGTTCAATCCGCAGAGCGCCGTGGATGCCGGTTTCCTCGACCTGGTGGTGTCGGCCGAAGAGCTGCAAGGCGCGGCGCTATCGGCGGCTCGTCAGTTGAAGAAGATCAACATGACCGCTCACAAGAACACCAAGCTCAAAGTGCGCAAAGCGCTGCTGGAGACGCTGGACAACGCGATCCTCCAGGATCAGGAGCATTTGGTTTAATCCCAAACGTGCCATACCGAAAAGCCCGACCGTCGTGTCGGGCTTTTTCTTACGCGCTCTATTGAAAAGCCTACAACCGCTCTAGATCGCGTCTGACCCATAAGTCGGAAACATGCGCTCAAACATCGGCCATCTCCCCCCTCTATAGCGGTAATTGCCGAAAACAGTGCACATCCGTACACTGCGCCACCTTTTGTCCCGGTGGGTCTGTAAATGCTGTTTGTGTTTCGTATGTTATTGATGGGCCTACACTTTATTCTGGCCGGTGTGCTTGGGGTGATTCTCGGTCTGTGCCGACCGTTCAACCCGGACAACAGCCGTTTGTGCGCGCGACTTTATGCATGGCCGGCGATGTGTATTTTGCGTCTGCGGGTGAAGGCCGACGTCGGACCGCTGATGGATAAACCCGACAGCTGCGTAATCATCGCCAACCACCAGTCCAACTACGATCTGTTTGTGTTCGGTAACGTGGTGCCCCGCCGCACTGTGTGTATTGGCAAGAAGAGTCTGAAGTGGGTGCCGCTGTTTGGTCAGTTGTTCTGGTTGGCGGGCAATGTGCTGATCGATCGCGGCAATGCGCAGAAAGCACGCCAGTCGATGCTGACCACTACCCACACGCTGCAGAATGAAGACACCTCGATCTGGGTCTTCCCGGAAGGCACGCGCAACCTGGGCGAAGAACTGCTGCCGTTCAAGAAAGGCGCCTTTCAAATGGCCATTGCCGCCGGGGTGCCGATTGTTCCGGTGTGTGTCAGCAGTTACGTTAAACACATGCGATTGAACCGGTGGCGCAGTGGGAAGATTCTGATTCGCTCGCTACCGGCAATTCCTACGACTGGATTGAGCCTGGATGACATGCCGCTGCTGATTGCCCAGTGCCGCGAGCAGATGCGCGAGTGCATCGCTTCGATGGATCGGCAACTGCAAGCCGCATAAAAGAAACCCGCCTTGTGCGGGTTTTCTTTTGCCTGCGAGCTTTTGCCTGCGAACTCAGCAGATTTCACTGACTCTCAAGCAGCAGACAGCGCTAAGCTGGACACTGCCTGCCACTGCCATCCACTGCCATCTTTTGCTAATAGAAAGCTGCCAATAAGAAGTGAATCACTATCATGGGTAGAGTTGTTGCTGCTGCGGTTTATAGCGCCGGTAAGAAAGTCACCAATATCACCCTCGACGAAGGCGCTGCCTGGGCGGCAAAGCCTGGCCACTTTGTCTGGATCGGCCTCGAAGAGCCGAACGCCCAGGAGCTGTTCAATCTGCAACGCCAGTTCAACCTGCACGAACTGGCCATCGAAGACGCCCTGGAAAAACACAGTCGACCGAAGCTGGAAACCTTCGGCGACGCGCTGTTCATCGTCACGTACTCGCCTATCCGGAATGAAGGAAAACTGGAGTTCATCGAGACTCATATCTTTGCCGGCAAGGGCTACATCATTACCGCACGCAACGGCCACTCGGCGTCCTACGCCCATGTCCGACAGCGTTGTGAGGCGCGTCCGCTGTTGCTGGAGCACGGGGAAGATTTCGTACTCTATGCCATCCTCGACTTCGTGATCGAAAACTACCAGCCCATGGGCGAAGCGATCCATGCAGAGATTGATGAGTTGGAAAGCAATGTCATGTGTAGTTCCCTGAACGAGCGCGACATTCAAAAACTCCACAGTCTGCGCCGCGATGTATTGCGCTTGCGCCGGTTTGCGGCGCCGATGGTGGAGATCGGTGAGGAATTGCAGAAGCTGAGTTTTCCGTTCATCGACAAGAACATGCGCCCGTACTTTCGCGATGTGCAGATCCACGTGACACGGCAGATGGAAGACCTGACGACCTTGGCGGACATTGCCAGTCAGACTATTGAGGTTGGGGTGTTGCTGGAGGCGTCACGCCAAAGCGTGGTGCAGCGCAAGTTCGCGGCGTGGGCGGCGATTCTGGCATTCCCGACAGCGGTGGCCGGGATATACGGGATGAACTTTCAGGACATGCCGGAGTTGAGTTGGCATTATGGGTATTTCGGGGTGTTGGGGGTTATTGCGGTGGGGTGCGTAAGTTTGTGGGCGAGTTTCAAGAAATCCGGGTGGTTATAACCAACACCGAGTCGTGTGTGAAATTCGCGAGCAGGCTCGCTCCCACAATGATCTCTGCAACACCGGAGATCCACTGTGGGAGCGAGCCTGCTCGCGATGCTTTTAGCTTGAAACAGATGCTGGCTTGTGCGCCACAAACCGCATCATCCACTCCGCGACGGTAGTGCCGTGATGCTCGTGTTCAAGACTCGCCATACCTTTTGAATAAATCTGCTCGCCCAGCGCTTCCTGACGAATATCCAACAACGCGCGCGAATAATCGTGAATGAATTCCGGATGCCCCTGGAAGCACAGCACCTGATCGTTGATGTGATACGCGGCAAACGGGCAGAAATCGCTGGAAGCAATGACCGTGGCGTTTTCCGGAAGCGCGGTGACCTGATCCTGGTGGCTGATCAACAAGGTCAGTTCTTCCCTCACCGGGCTCATCCACGGCGCCTTGGCGGCGAGTTTGTAGTTGTGGGTGCCGACGCCCCAGCCTTGGGTCGCACGTTCGCTCTTGCCACCCAGCAGCAGCGCCAGCAGTTGATGGCCGAAGCACACACCCAGCAGTTTGTCGCCGCGCTCGTAGCGGGTCAGCAGGTAAGCCTTGAGGGTTTCGATCCACGGGTCGGTGCCGAAGGAATCGGCCTTGCTGCCGGTGACCAGGTAGGCATCGAACGTCAGCTCATCGCCGGGATACTCGCCCTGCATCACGTTGTACACGGTGAACTCGGCAGCGATGGGTTGCTGCGAAAACAGACGCTGGAACATCTGCCCGTAACCCTGATATTGATCGACCAGTTCCGGACGCAGGATGTCGGTTTCCAGAATGCAGATGCGTAACGACATAAAAAATACCTGACACGTGATGGGAATAATGCACACCCCAGAGCCTGCCTTGAAACACGGTGGCAAGGCAAGCCCCGGAATGCGTCACCCGTCCCCTAGAACGCCTCCCCTTTAGCCGCTTTCTGCAGCAACAGCGCTGGGGGTGTGAATCGCTCACCATACTGCTCCGCCAGGTACTGCGCGCGGGCGACGAAGTCTTTCACGCCGTACTGGTTGATGAACTGCAGCGCGCCGCCGGTCCAGGCGGCGAAGCCGATACCGAAGATCGAACCGACGTTGGCGTCCGCCGTCGAGGTCAACACCCCCTCCTCCACACAGCGCACGGTTTCGATGGATTGCACGAACAGGAGCCGATCACGCACGTCCTTCGGTGAAATCTGCCCGTCAGCCTTCTCGAAACGGCTTTTCAGCTCTGGCCACAGATGCTTCTGCCCACCGGCCGGGTAATCGTAGAAACCGCCTCCTGCTGCTTTACCGGGCCGTTTGTATTCGTTTAGCAACACATCAATCACGGCGAACGCTGGGTGCTCAATCAGCGGTTTCCCTTCTGCTTGCAGGTCTTTGGCGGTTTGCTGGCGGATATGGCTCATCAGGTTGAGGGAAACTTCGTCGGAGATCGCCAAAGGTCCGACCGGCATGCCGGCCTTGCGCGCTTCGGTCTCGATCATCGGCGCGCTCACGCCTTCGCCCAGCATGGCGATGCCTTCGTTGGTGAACGTGCCGAACACCCGCGAGGTGAAGAAGCCACGGCTGTCGTTGACCACAATCGGCGTTTTCTTGATTTGCAGGACGAAATCGAACCCGCGAGCCAGGGTTTCGTCACTGGTGTGGGCGCCCTTGATGATTTCCACCAGCGGCATTTTCTCCACGGGGCTGAAAAAATGCAGACCGATGAACTTGCTCTGATCCGGCACGGCGGTCGCGAGGCCGCTGATCGGCAAGGTCGACGTGTTGGAAGCAATCACCGCGTCCGGGCCAACGACTTTTTGCGCCGCCGAAGAGACGTTGGCTTTCAGATCGCGATCTTCAAACACCGCTTCAATGATCAGATCACAACCGGCCAGGTCGGCATCGCTTTCAGTGGGGTGAATTCGTGCCAGCGTTGCATCGCGCTGATCAGCACTCAATTGGCCACGAGCAACCTTCTTGTCCAGCAGCGCCGCCGAATGAGCCTTGCCCTTCTGCGCGGCCGCAAGGTTGATGTCCTTGAGCACCACGTCGATGCCGGCCGACGCGCTGACAAAGGCGATACCGGCGCCCATCATGCCTGCGCCCAGCACACCCACCCGACGCGTCACGTAGGGCGCAAAGCCCAGGGGCCGCGAGCCGCCGGCATTGATTTCATTGAGCTGGAACCAGAACGTGCCGATCAGGTTTTTCGACACCTGGCCGGTGGTCAATTCGGTGAAGTAGCGGGTTTCGATCAAATGTGCGGTGTCGAAATCCACCTGAGCACCTTCCACCGCAGCGCAGAGGATTTTCTCTGGCGCCGGCATGCAGCCCTGGGTTTTGCTGCGCAGGATCGACGGCGCGATGGCCAGCATTTGCGCGACTTTCGGGTTCGACGGCGTACCACCGGGTATCTGGTAACCCTTCACGTCCCAGCGCTGCACAACCGAAGGATTGGCGATAATCCAGGCGCGAGCCTTGGCCAGCAGTTCATCACGATCCGCCGCCAACTCATCAATCAAACCTGCCTGCAACGCCTGCTGCGGCCGGACTTTTTTGCCTTCGAGCAGATAGGGTAAAGCTTTTTCAATACCCAGCATCCGCACCATGCGCACCACCCCGCCGCCGCCCGGCAGCAGGCCAAGGGTCACTTCCGGCAGGCCGAGTTGCACCGACGGGTTGTCCAGCGCAACCCGGTGATGGCACGCCAGGCAGATTTCCCAACCGCCGCCCAACGCGGCGCCGTTGATCGCGGCGACCACCGGTTTACCGAGGGTCTCGAGGGTGCGCAGTTGCCCTTTGAGTGTCAGCACCCTGTCATAGAAGGCTTTGGCTTCGGGTTTGCCGACCTTGATCAGTTCGTTGAGGTCGCCGCCGGCGAAAAAGGTTTTCTTGGCCGAGGTGATGATCACGCCAGCGATGGTGTCTTTGTCGGCAACGAGTCTGGCGACACACGCGGCCATGGCTTCGCGGTAGACCGCATTCATGGTGTTGGCGCTCTGGCCCGGCATGTCGATGGTCAGGACGACGATCTGGTCCTGACCTTTTTCGTAACGAATGGCTTCAGTCATGGAAGGTTTCCTTGAAGTCGGGGCTCAGAGGCGTTCGATGATGGTGGCAATGCCCATGCCGCCACCGACACACAGCGTCGCGAGGCCATAGCGCAGGCGCCGGGTTTCCAGTTCATCGAGCAGCGTGCCGAGGATCGCGCAGCCAGTGGCACCCAGCGGGTGGCCCATGGCGATGGAGCCACCGTTGACGTTGACCTTGTCCGGGTCGATCGCCATGTCCTTGATGAATTTCAGCACCACCGAGGCAAAGGCTTCGTTGACTTCGAACAGGTCGATGTCTTCGACCCGCAGCCCGGCTTTGGCCAGTGCCTTGCGGGTGGCCGGCGCGGGGCCGGTGAGCATGATGGTCGGGTCGGTGCTGGTGACGGCGGTGGCGACGATTCGCGCCCGTGGTTGCAAGCCAAGCGCCCGGCCCTTGGCCTCTGAACCGATCAGCATCAGCGCCGCGCCATCGACAATCCCGGAACTGTTACCCGCCGTGTGCACGTGGTTGATCCGCTCAACATGGCTGAAGACCCGAAGCGCGGTGGCATCAAAGCCCATTTGCCCGATCATCTCGAAGCTCGGCTTGAGCTTGCCCAAGCCTTCCATGGTCGATTCGGCGCGGATGAATTCATCGTGATCGAGCAGGATAATGCCGTTCTGGTCCTGCACCGGCACCAGCGATTTATTGAACGACCCGTCGGCCCTTGCCCGCGCAGCCTTTTGCTGGGAGTGCAGCGCATAGGCATCGACGTCTTGACGGCTGAAGCCTTCCAACGTGGCGATCAGGTCAGCGCCCACGCCTTGAGGGGCGAAATGGCTGTGAAAACTGGTTTCCGGGTCCTGCGCCCAGGCACCGCCATCGCTGCCCATCGGCACGCGGGACATGGACTCGACGCCGCCGACCACCACCAGGTCTTCGAAGCCGGAACGCACTTTCATCGCCCCAAGGTTCACCGCCTCCAGCCCCGAGGCGCAGAAGCGATTGATTTGTAAACCCGCCACGCTGACGTCCCAATCGGCCACCTGGGTCGCGGTTTTGGCGATGTCGGAACCCTGATCGCCGATGGGCGTCACGCAGCCCAGTACCACATCGTCGACCTGACTGGTGTCGAGGGAAGTGCGCCGTTGCAGCGCAGTGAGCAGCCCGGCTACCAGGTTCACCGGTTTGACGCTGTGCAAGGCGCCATTGGCTTTACCTTTGCCGCGGGGCGTGCGTAACGCGTCGAAAATAAAAGCGTGGGTCATGACGTCCTCGAACCTGGGCGGGGGAGTAAATACAGAGTCTCCACCTTAGGCCGAGCGGCCATGGATTCAATGACCGCAGCGCTCACTGACGTTGACGGTCACGCTCAGACGGACGGTAGGCAACGACCCAATTAACCGATTCAAGACACCAAGCTGTCTAGCAAACGGGCGCCCAAGAAGCTGGCAATAGGCCTCATGCCTTTTTAAGAGCAATTTATGTGAAGCCCATACGAAATGGATCTAAACCAAGCGTGACGCGGGCTCTAAGGTGAACTTGTACGAAGTTGTCGTCGGGTTTTGCCGAGGCGCTCGTCAAACAGGAAGTGCAACGCTCTGCCGTCATGGAGAAATGCAGGCAGGCATCAGGAAATAACAATAAAGGCGGTCAAGCCATGTTCAAACAATCGAAAGTACGTCAAGCCGGGCTCATTCTTTTCGCCACTACGCTGTTGTTGATTTTGCCGAACCTGACCAAGGTGATCGGTTAGTCGGTCAATAAAAAATACGGCGCCAGGTTTTATATCGCCCTCTAAAAATGTGACTGGCTCGCTACCCGGGCCAGCGTGGGTGTGCCAACCTTTGCGGCACTTCCACGACATGGACGGCGATCACTTGAAAAAGCTCATTCTGTTTGGGGCCTTGCTGCTCAGCATGCCTCTGTCTGCCGCACAGCTGAACCTTGAGCTGGGTGCGAGCAGCCGCACCTGGCAAACCGAGGAGTTGCTCAAGCATCCTCAGGTTCAGACCATCACCATTAACAACGACGTTTCCTACAAACGGGACATGAGCTATCGCGCTGTTCCGGTGGCTGCGTTGTTGACCGGCATCAAGCCTGAAGACCATTTACAGGCGGTAGCCCTGGATGGTTTTGCCGCAGAACTGTCGGCTGCGCCGTTACTCAATACCCAGGGTGCGCGTGCGTGGCTGGCGATTGAAGAACCCGCCAAGCCGTGGCCACCGCTGTCGGAAGGCAAACCTGGCGCCGGGCCGTTCTATCTGGTCTGGACCGATCCGCAGGCGGGCGATATCAGCCCCGAGCAATGGCCATTTCAAGTGGCGAGCATCAAGCGCATGGCACCGGTGGCCGAGCGCTTCCCTGCCCTGCTGCCCGATCCGGCGTTGAAGGCTGACGATCCGGTAAATAAGGGCTTTGCGCTGTTTCAGAAAAATTGCCTGGCATGTCATCGACTGAACGGCGCCGGGGATGCGCAGTTTGGGCCGGACCTGAATATTCCGTTTAACCCGACCGAGTACTTCGGCGCGGATTTCCTCAAGCGCTACATTCGTGATCCGCAGAGCTTGCGCCAGTGGCCACAGGCGAAGATGCCCGGGTTCTCGGCGACAGTGTTGCCGGACGGGGATCTGGAGAGGTTGGTGGGGTATTTGAAGCACATGGCTGGGCGCAAGATTCAGCCCTGACACTATCCCCTGTGGGAGCGAGCCTGCTCGCGAAAGCGGTGTGTCAGCTACAAATTTGCTGACTGAAAGACCGCTTTCGCGAGCAGGCTCGCTCCCACAGGGGGTTTTATGGTGTTCCTGATTATTGCTGCTGGACCGAGATGACCGGAGTCGGTGTCGGTGACACAAACACCTTCGCATGCATCTGCTCGCACCCACCGCCACGGCGCATGCCACGTACCGGGCAGGCATCCAGATAATCCAGACCCACCGCCAGTTTCAGATGACGCTCAGGCCGTGCCAATTCATTGGTCACGTCAAAGCTGTACCAGGCGTCGTCGAGCCAGGCTTCCGCCCAGGCGTGACTGGCCAGGTGTTCGCTGTTCTCGCTGTACAAATAGCCCGACACATAACGCGACGGAATGCCCAGGCTGCGAGCGCAGGCGAGAAACGCATGGGTGTGGTCCTGACAGACGCCCGAACGCCCGGCGAAGGCCTGGGCGGCGCTGGTGTCCACTTCAGTGGAGCCCGGCGTGTAGGTCATGTGCTGGTTCAGGCCATGCATCAAGTCGATCAGCGCCGTGCGATCCCGGCGTTGCTTGCATTCTTTCTCGGCGAACGCACGCAGGGCTTCGTCGGCTTCGGTCAGGCGGGTGAAGCGCAGGAACGGCAGCGCCGACTGGCTTTCATGCTCCGCCTCACGCAATTCGTCGATGTCCACCTGGCCCCGGGCGCCGATGATGATCGCCTCGTGAGGCTCGTCCAGGGTCAGCACGTGCAGGATGTTGCCGAACGGATCGAGTTGCGCGCGCACTGGGCGCGGCAGGTCGAGCTGCCAGCTGAGCACGTGCTGGCGCTCGCTGTCGTGGGGTGTCAGTCGCAGGTACTGGATGCTCGCCCGCACCTGATCTTCGTAGTGATAGGTGGTCTCGTGGCTAATGGAAAGTCTCATGCAGCCTCCAGGTAGGAACTGTGTATGGCGTTACCCAACTGGCGCACCAGAGGGATGAACTCGGTCAGCCAGGCGTGCAGGCCTTCGTCGAGAATTTCGGTGATGCCGGTATAGCGCAGGCGTGCGTCCATTTCCGCGGCCAGGCGTTGCGCAGGACGACCGTTGGCCCCCGGCAACTGGGCAAGGATCTGGTCGATTTCTTCGGTACAGGCCCGCAACGAACGCGGAACATCAGCGCGCAGCAACAGCAATTCGGCCACATGCCGGGCGCCAGGCGCATCGCGGTAGATTTCGGTGTAGGCCTCGAACGAGGACAACGCCCTTAGCAAAGCGCTCCACTGGTAATAGGCGTGCGCCGTGCCGTCGCTGACCGCCTCGGCCTGATCGCCGGCCATTTCGTAGCGGGCATCAAGCAGGCGCAGCGTGTTGTCCGCCCTTTCAATAAACGTCCCCAGACGAATGAAGCGGAACGCGTCGTTACGCATGATGGTGCCGTAGGACGCGCCGCGGAACAGGTGGGAACGTTCCTTGATCCACTCACAGAAACGGCTCATGCCGTAGCGACTCAAGCCTTGATCAGCTATCCCGCGAATTTCCAGCCAGGTGGCATTGATGTTTTCCCACATGTCGGCGGTGATTCGCCCACGCACCGCATGGGCACTGGCCCGCGCGGCGCCGAGGCAGCTGTAGATGCTCGCCGGGTTGGCCGCGTCCAGGGCGAAGAAATGCAGCAGCCGTTCGGCGTGCAATTCGCCGTGGCGCTCCAGGTAATCGTCCAGGGTCCCGGTGATCAACAACGGCATGGCGAGTTCATGCAGGCCATCACCACGGCCATCCTGTGGCATCAGCGACAGCGAATAACTGATGTCGAGCATCCGTGCGAGGTTTTCCGCCCGCTCCAGGTAACGCGACATCCAATACAAATCCGAGGCAGTTCTACTTAACATGGCAGGCTTCCTTCAATCCTCGACCACCCAGGTGTCCTTGGTTCCACCGCCCTGGGATGAATTCACCACCAGAGAGCCTTCGCGCAGGGCAACACGGGTCAAACCGCCGGGCACAACCCGGGTTTCGCGGCCAGACAATACAAACGGACGCAGGTCGATGTGGCGTGGAGCGATGCCGTTTTCGACAAAGGTCGGACAGGTCGACAGGGACAACGTCGGTTGGGCGATGTACGCATGGGGCTTGGCTTTGATCCGCGCGCGAAATGACTCGATTTCCGCCGCCGTCGCCGCCGGCCCGACCAGCATTCCGTAACCGCCGGAGCCCTGGGTTTCCTTGACCACCAGTTCCGGAAGATTGGCCAGTACGTGGGACAGTTCAGAGGGATTACGACACTGCCACGTCGGCACATTCTTCAGGATCGGCTCTTCATCCAGGTAGAAACGGATCATGTCCGTGACGAAGGGATACACCGACTTGTCGTCCGCGACCCCGGTACCGATGGCATTCGCCAGCACGACGTTGCCAGAGCGGTACGACGACAGCAGCCCTGGAACGCCGAGCATCGAGTCCGGGTTGAACGCCAGCGGATCAAGGAACGCATCGTCGAGGCGACGGTAGATCACGTCGACGGCTTTAGGCCCGTCCGTGGTGCGCATGAATACCTTGTCATCCCGCACGAACAGGTCCGCGCCTTCCACCAGCTCAACGCCCATTTCCCGCGCCAGAAACGCATGTTCAAAGAACGCGCTGTTAAAACGACCCGGCGTCAGTACCACCACGCTCGGGTTATCAATCGGGCTGGAGCTTTTCAGGGTGTCGAGCAACAGGTTGGGATAGTGGTCGATAGGGGCAATGCGCTGGGCCGCGAACAACTCGGGGAACAACCGCATCATCATCTTGCGGTCTTCCAGCATGTAGCTGACGCCGCTCGGTGTACGAAGGTTGTCTTCGAGCACGTAGTACGTGCCGTCGCCATCGCGCACCAGATCGACACCGGAGATGTGGGAATAGATATCGCGGTGCAGATCCAGCCCTTGCATCGCCAACTGGTATTGCTCGTTGGCCAGCACTTGCTCGGCCGGAATGATGCCGGCCTTGATAATGCGCTGCTCGTGATAGAGGTCGGCGAGGAACATGTTCAACGCCTTGACCCGCTGAATACAGCCGCGCTCGACAACTCGCCATTCACTGGCGGGGATGCTGCGGGGGATGGTGTCGAAGGGAATCAGGCGCTCTGTCCCTTGCTCATCACCATAGAGCGTGAAGGTAATCCCGGCGCGATGAAATAACAGATCGGCCTCGCGTCGCCGTTGTGCCAAAAGCTCGTCAGGCGTTTCGGCCAGCCAACGGGCAAACTCCCGATAATGCGGGCGGACCTGGCCGCCGGCATCGTACATCTCATCAAAATAGGTGCGGATCATGCCGTACTCCTTGTCACCCGGACATCTGGGCTTCGCAAAGCCCGTGCCATCGGCATAAACGCTTTGATATCAATCAGTTGGATAATCGCACCGCACGCACCGCACCAATCCTGTGCGGTAAATGCCCCCACCTGATCGCCCCCGCTTCATTGCGACGCAATGTTGTCGCCTATCACCAGCATAGTCAGAGTTGATTTCACTGCCCGGGAGTCGCTGCGGATAATCCGCGCATTCGCTGGAAATCTTGACGAACTTCCCTTTAGCCGCCGGTTTAGGCGGCTTTTTTTTGCGTTTTTGAAACGTTATGAATCAAAAACACGATCAATAGATCGCAGCCTCGTTTCACTCGACAGCGCCTACAGGAGAAAACGAGGCTGCGATTTTTGGCCTTTTCAAACCGCGAAAACGAAAACGGCCAACCCTGAGGTCAGCCGTTGCTGAATGTTGTCACTGTTCATAAGTTATGCGAGTCGCCCTCGTACCTCCTGCTTGACGCCCCATCCTTCGATGATGCCGCCCAAAGGCTCGACCACCGCCTCGAAATCCTGCTCAAAGTCGCCGATGCCGTCATAGGTGGCGTACATCACTTTGCTCAGTTCCAGGTACCACGCGCCGTCATCGCGCACGCTGATTTGTGCATTCAAGGATTCACCACAGTAGTGCCCTGCCGCCCTGCGCGCCCGCTCCTCGTCCGGGAAAATGGCGTAGAACTCGATGGGATGGAATCGTGAAAAGTCGAAACCGCCTTCTTTCATGCGGCGCAAGACGCTGGTGCTGATGTCTTCTTGATAGGCTGTGCTCATGAAACGTCCCCCTCAGACTGATGGATAGACTTTCCGTATTCCCGACACTCGCAACCGAATGGGGCGAGCGATGCGGCAACAACGTTGCCGGTGGGAAGCAAGCATGTAGCTGACAAGACCAGACCTTAGCGATCCGTTCGCTGATCTCGATTGCAGAGTAGCGCCAAGACAGAGCCGCTGCCAAGGTCTGGTTAGGAATGTGACAGGAGATGTTCAGATTGGCGTAATGCCGAGGATTTCAATGCTGCACTGGTTCTTCAGACTTTTGACAGTCGGATCATCGGCGCGCCCTTCCAGATCGTTGAGGTCCAGTTCGGCAGCCACAGGCAGACGCCGGGCGCGTATGAGTTTCGCGGCTTGCTCGTTGTCCGGGCATTCATCGCTCTCGAACACCTCGTCAACTTTTTCACCGTGATCATCAACGAAAGTGACTTTCCACTTTTGCATCAGGTGCCTCCTCGATAAAACCCATGGATGGGCTTACATGTATCTCGACATTCTTCCCCGGCCAATCGTTCAACCGGTCCTTCTATAAGTGAAGCATGAAAAAAGGGCCATCTGCGGTGTGTTTTCACACAACCTGAGACGGCCCTTTCTGGCTTGCTCGAAATCAGTCGTTGCTAGGTTTGTTCACAGCCTGCAGAACGTATTGCGGCAAGGCGAACGCGCCGATGTGGATTTCCGGGTTGTAGTAGCGAGTGATGATGCCGCTGCCGGCGAAGCGCTGCTGCAGGGTTTCGCGGGATAATTTGCGATAGGCGGTATTGGTCGCGCCCCAGGCGAAGGTCATGGCGCCGCCGATGTAGGTCGGCACCGCCGCCTGATAGAAGTGCCAGTCCGGGAACAGGCTACGCAGGCGCCCGGAGGTGGTTTTGACTTCTTCGATTTGCATGAACGGCGTGCCGTTCTGGGTCACCAGGATGCCGCCTTCGTTCAGGCAGCGACGGCAGGCCTGGTAGAAGTTTTCGGAGAACAACACTTCACCCGGGCCGATCGGGTCGGTGGAGTCAGAAATGATCACGTCGAATTTTTCGGTGGTGGTGGCGACGAAACGCATACCGTCGTCGATCACCAGGTTCAGGCGTGGATCGTCGAACGCACCCTTGGAGTGGTTCGGCAGGAATTCCTTGCACATGTCGACCACGGTGCCGTCGATCTCGACCATGGTGATGTGCTCGATGCTGCGGTGCTTGGCCACTTCACGCAGCATGCCGCCGTCGCCGCCACCGATGATCAGCACGCGCTTGGCGGTGCCATGCGCCAGGATCGGCACGTGGGTGAGCATCTCGTGGTAGATGAATTCGTCGGCTTCGGTGGTCTGGATCACGCCGTCCAGCGCCATGACACGGCCCATGCGCGGGTTTTCGAAAATCACCAGGTGTTGGTGTTCGGTGCGCACTTCGTGCAGCAGTTTTTCCATGCGAAAACGCTGGCCGTAGCCTTCGTAGAGGGTTTCCAGGTACTCGCTGGTTGGGGTGTTGCTCATGGGAAGTGCTCCGATGAATGCGGGTGGCAACGGACGGTTACCCGCCCATGATGGCCAATCGATCAGCTCGATTGCCCGGGAAAGGCGCGCATTCTACGTTGCGGAACATGACAGGTCGAACGTCACTTGATGGCGCGACACAATCCTGTGGGAGCTGGCTTGCCTGCGATGCAGGCACCGCGGTCTGTCAGACACACCGCAGCGACCCCATCGCGGGCAAGCCACGCTCCCACAGGTTCGGTGTTGCTTCCGGGAAACCGGTCAGATCCGCACATTGCCCCGTGGCCCGGCAATGGCCCAGATGATCAGCCCGAGGACCGGCAGCAGCAGGATCAACAGCACCCAGACGATTTTCATCCCGGTGTCGGCGCCGCTTTTCAGCACGTTGATGATTGCCCAGATGTCCAGGACAAGAATAATCAGGCCAATCAGACCGTTGAACGTAGAACCCATGGTGACGCTCCCTAAGCGTGGTATGCACTCTTAGGATAGCCGGCCATTGCGACGGTTCCGTTTTATTCCATCAAACGTGGATGGCCACTTTCAAGGCTTCCAGGGAAGGTGCGGCAGCGATACCAACCTTGGCGCACAACTCGAGCACCCGCGGCACGTCGTTGCCGTAGACCAGCACCACTTGCAGTTCGTCGTCGAGCAACTGACTGAAGTTCATCAGCGTGTAACCGCCGTTTTCCTTGTTCATGCTGCTCATTTGCACCTGAATGCGATTGAGCGCGGTCAGGGCTTCAGCCTTGGCCAGTTGCTTGGGTTTGATATTGAAATCAACCCCGGGCCCGAACGAGGCGACGATCTGGGCGAACAGGTCCATGTAGGTGTCGGCCTGGAACAGCACAGTCTCCGGCAAACTGCCGACCACCACCCACTCGCCCAGCGGAATCGGGAACGTGTCGTCGTAGTTGATATCCGGATTGGCCGTCAGAAAAGCCTCGGGATCGGCGTAGGCCTGGGCCGCCTCGTCAGCGACTTTCAGGATTTCGTCATCGCTCATGCACCCGGAGCTGATTTTGCTGATGAGTTCGATGAGTGCGGCTTTCATGGGGCGGAATCCTGTAGCGAGGGAATTTTGAAGGCGCGAAGAATAGCGCATTACGCCCCGCAATTCCTGTTCGCGAGCATGGCCGGGATTGTTGACTCACATCAAGATCCGGCGCCCTGAGTAGCGGCACAATACTGGCACCTTGCCTAAACTGTTTCCGCTATCAGAGAAGACCTCCATGGGTGCCTGGCTTAGCAATATCTCGCTGAAATACAAATTCTGGGCGGTCAACGCCGTCGCTTTCATCACGACCTTGTTGCTGGTGTTGTATGCCGTGCAACTCGAACAACAGGCCCGCAGCCATGCTTCCCAAGCGTCGGCACAAGCCCAGGCGCGTCTGCTCATTGCCTGGCCCGCCGGGCAACCGCTCCCCAAAGCCGATAACGTACTGACCTTCAGTCGCGGGCAGGCACCGTTGCTGAACGGGCAGCCGGTACTGGAACTGGCCGATACCAACGGCTGGGTCGGGATCAATGCCATGCCGCTGTTCGGCGACAACCCGTTGATGGGTGCCGAAGTGTTTACGCGCACGGATGGCAATCAGGTTGCGGTGATTGCCCATGGCCCGAGCCTGACTCAGGTCTTTGGCGAGCGTTTTCCCAACTATGCCGTGGCGGTGGCGATCCTGATGCTGGCGATGCTCGGCGCTTCGCAATTGTTGATCCGCTTCCTGCTCAGTCAGCTCAATACGCTGAAGGACGTGATGCTCCACGTCGAGAAAACCGGTGACCTGTCAGCCCGTGTCCCGTTGGCCTGCACTGACGAAGTCGGGCAGATGGCCAATGCCTTCAACGCCATGCAGGCCGGTTACCAGCGGGTGGTCAATACCGTCGCCAGCACCGCCCGGCAACTGGATGTCGGCGCGGCGCGGCTGGCGTCGAGCATGAACGAGGTGCGTCACGGCATGCTCGGCCAGCAAAGCGAAACCGATCAGGCCGCCACGGCGATCAACGAAATGACCGCCACGGTCTATCACATTGCCCAGCACGCCGGCGCCACCCGAGACCTCTCGCAAACCGCCGACACCCTGGCCGGCAGCGGGCAGGAAGTGGTCAGCCGGGTGCAGAAGTCGATTGCCGGTTTGTCCAGCGGGGTGCAGCAGACTGCCGAGATGATTCAGCGTCTGGCCGAGGACAGTCAGAAGATCAACGGCGTGGTCAGTGTGATTCACAGCATCGCCGAGCAGACCAATCTGCTGGCGCTGAACGCAGCGATTGAGGCGGCCCGGGCCGGTGAAATGGGGCGCGGTTTTGCGGTTGTTGCCGATGAAGTGCGCAACCTGGCCAAGCGTGTCCAGATCTCCACTGACGAGATCACAATCATGGTTTCGGCGTTGCAGGCCGGGACTCGGGACGCGGTGGACTTCATGCAGGAAAGCTCGTTCAAGGCCGACGATTGCGTGCAGCAGGCTCAGGAGGCCGGCGCAGCCTTGGCGGAGATCATCAGCGCGGTGGCGCAGATGCGCGAAAGCAATACGCAGATCGCAGTGGCGGCCGAGCAGCAGAGCCACGTGGCGGAAGAGATGAATCGGGCGGTGGTGAGCATTCGGGATGTGACCGAGAACACCGTGCAGCAGACCGTGGATTCAGCGACTACCAGCAATGAGCTGGCGGCGTTGGCCGGGGAATTGAGCAAGGCTATCGGTCAGCTCAAGCTGTAAGGGCCCCATCGCGAGCAGGCTCGCTCCCACAGTGGATCTCTTTTGTACCAAAAATTAATGGTCACTGAAGATCACATGTGGGAGCGAGCCGGCTCCGGGCGGCGATCCGACGAAGGCGTCAGTCCGGTCAACATCAATATTGAACATGACACCTATCACTCCGATAGCCAGCCTTGATTCGCCGACTTGTTTGGCCCGGCCTATTCTTTGTTCAAGAGCCTCAACGAACCAAGGATTACCATCATGGGCAAACGTCACCCCAACCTCCCCGCCTGGCAATGGCGAGCGTACCCGAACAATCACCAGCACCCGACCAATCTGGTGCTGCACCTGATTGCCGTGCCGCTGTTCATCGTGGCGTTTCTGCTGATTGTCTCGGGGGTGTTCAGTCTGAGTTTCGCGAATGTCGCGATTGGCGTCATCGGCCTGTTCGCCGCCCTCGGCCTGCAACGCCACGGTCACCGCCTGGAGACGCAGGCTTCCGAGCCGTTCAGTGATCGCAAAGATGCCGTGTCGCGCTTGCTGGTCGAGCAGTTTCTGACCTTCCCACGGTTCTTCCTGAGCGGCGGCTGGTGGCGCGCCTGGCGTGAGCGCCACCGTCGTCACTGATCAGGCGAAAATCGTCACCGTCTGCCGGCTCATGGCAATCAACTGACCGTCCGCACTCCACAGCTTCGCGGCGGCATGACCGTAGCCGTCAGCGGCATACTCGATTTCGACGAGGTATTTGCACCAGTCCAGCGTGCTCAGTTCAAGCAACGGTTGGACGAATTCGAGGGTCCAGGTCAGCGTGCTGCCCATCGCCGGTTTCTTCAGGTGCGGCAACAGGGCCGGTGGCCAGGCGTCGACCAGCGCCAGGATATGCGACTCGCTGACCGCCTCTTCCTTCACGTCCCCACGCAAGCGTACCCAGCCGCCCATTTCGCGGGATTTGTTGCCCGTGAACGGCAGACCGCCGACGCTCCAGCGCATCGCCACATGCCGCATGAATTCCGGGAGTACGCCTTTGATGAACGGCAGTTCCTCGCAGTCGTCCCAATGCTTCATCTCGGGTGCCGGTTCGGCGGTCACCGCCACTTCCGACGGTCGCGAGGCACCGAAGCTGCCCTGGACCAACGTCACCACCTGGCCCTTCTGCATTGCCCGGCCGAGTACCTGGCTGACCGCTTTGCCTTCGCGCAAAACATCGACTTCAAAGCTGACCGGCACTTCAGGCTCGACCGGACCGACAAAGGTGATCGCCAGCGAGCGCACCGGACGATCCGCCGGGACTTTTGCGCGCATCGCTTCGTACTGCAAGGCGGCCACCAGGCCACCGAAACTGGCACGCCCCTGAGCCCATTCGGCCGGAATAGATAGCTCCAGCGGCTGGCTGCGGACAGCGTCGAGCAGATCGGAAAAGCGCATGGAAACCTCGGAGCAGAAAAAGGATGAAGGGATCTTAACCAGCCTGCGGGGGCGGCACAGCGCTTATTCCGGCCAAAGAGGCTGACAGATAGGCCGGATAACACCGCCGCCCCTTGTAGCAGCTGCCGAAGGCTGCGTTCGGCTGCGCAGCAGTCGTAAAACCTGCCAATGCGATTTTACAGCTATCACCGAGATAACCGGATTAGCGACTGCTTCGCCCGAGCGCGGACCGAGCCGAACGCAGCCTTCGGCAGCTGCTACATAGAGCAGTATGTGGTGGTTTCAGGATTTGAAACAGGCGGCGCTGAGTTTATCGAGGACGCGGTCGGCGCGGCCTTCGGCCTTGGCCATGGTGGTTTTCCAGACTGCGACGCAGGGCTGCAAATCGGCTTCCTGTTCGGCCCTGGCCAGCCATTGCCAGCAGTCGTGCCAATCGCCCAAGGCAACTTGCGCGGACTTCAAGCGCGGCATCGCCGCTTTCGGCAGTCGATCCAGTTCGGGATAGGCTTCGATGCCATAGCGCACGCGCTTGATCAGCAGGCGTAAACGGTGGCGATCATGTGCCGGATCGTGCAGGGCTTTGTCGAGTTTTTTCCACTGCTTGGCCAACCGTTTTTCGATGCGCTGACGCAAGCCCTTGAGCAAGCCCTGACGTTGGGAGGCCCGCAGAAAACGCGGAAAGGCGTCGAGGATCATCAGCAACTGCGCCACTTCAGGACTCGCCGCCACCGCTGGATAAGCCTCGGCCATCTGCGCCATGCGCCGTTGCGCCGCCTCAGGTTGATCATGCTGGAGCAAGTACGCCGCCAGCACTTCGCGATCGCGCAACGGCGTGGTCAGGTCGCCGACCCGGGACGCCGCCGCTTCCAGCTGTTCGACCCCGGGCAATCCGCGCAATGGCCGCAACAGACTGCGCAAACGGCGAACCGTGGTGCGCAGATCGTGCAGTGCTTCAGGGTCGGTGCGCGCACTCAAGCGTGCCTGACAGGCCAGCAAACGGACTTCCAGGCCCAGGACATGAGCCACCAACCGATCAACCAAGGCAGACATCACTTGCTCCCTGAATCGAATTTCCCTCAATGCCTACATCATGCCTCAACGACCAGCGCGAGATTCACGAATATAGAAACGCGCCTTCTCGGCCTTCTTGGTGCAGCCTTCGAAGCCTTCGAATTGCTGCTGGGTCTTGGCCGCAGTCAACAGCGACAGGGCCTTGGAGTAGCTGACGGTGCCAGCGAAACCTTCGGCCTTGGCCAGATCCAGTTCATGCCACGCGGCATCAAGCCCGCTACCGCAGCTGTCACGGTAAGCAGTTTTTCCGGCGCAACCGGCGAGTGCCAGGGCAATCAAAGGCACACAGATCCAGGCTTTCATTACTCACACCTCAAAGATAGGTAAACAGTCGTGCAGTTAAGACGGTCTGGCGCGTGAAAAGTGCCTTGGTCCCGCCGCGGAAACACTAGCGCTCGCGAGAATACCCATCTGCCGCCATAGAGTGTCGAAAAAACGACGCCCTCGCCTCACGGAACGACCTTAGCGATTGAAGCGCGCCCCTCGATGGGTGCATTGTTGAACCTTGTCAGACGAGGGCGATTCATGAAAAAGCGTGTCGCACTGGTGCTGGGCTCAGGTGGGGCCCGGGGCTACGCCCATATCGGGGTCATTGAAGAGATCGAACGGCGTGGCTACGACATCGCCTGCATCGCCGGATGCTCCATGGGCGCGGTGGTCGGCGGGATCTATGCCGCCGGCAAACTCGATGATTATCGTGAGTGGATTGAAAGCCTGGACTACCTCGACGTCTTGCGTCTGGTGGACGTCAGTTTTCGTCTGGGCGCGATTCGCGGGGAGAAGGTCTTCGGGCAGATCCGCAAGATCGTCGGCGAGATCAATATCGAAGACCTGCGCATCCCCTACACGGCGGTGGCCACCGACCTGACCAACCAACAGGAAATCTGGTTTCAGGAGGGTTGCCTGCACCAGGCCATGCGCGCCTCGGCGGCGATTCCCAGCCTGTTTACCCCGGTGATGCAGGGCAACCGCATGCTGGTGGACGGCGGCATCCTTAACCCTTTACCGATCGTGCCGGTGGTGTCGAGTCATTGCGACCTGATCATCGCGGTCAACCTCAACTCCACCAACCAGCGTCACTATCAACTGCCAGTGATCCAGCGCCCGGCAGCGTTCAGGACCCGCTTCGACAGCCTGATCAACTCGCTCGGTTCTAAATTGCCCTTCCGCCGCAAACAGGCGGAACAATTGCTGCTGCTGGAAAAGGAAGCGTTGATGGCAGAAGCGGCCGAGATCAACCCCTGGGTCGAATCCGCCGAACCCGAAGCCCAGCAACCGGCTGCCGCCCCTGAACGCGACGGCGCGCCGAAGTCCGCCACCGGCTCGTTCATCATCGATAACGTCGGCCCGGCCTCTTTACTGGACCTGATCAACCAGAGTTTCGAGGTGATGCAAACCTCATTGGCGCAGTACAAGATCGCCGGTTATCCGCCGGATATTTTGATCAACGTGCCAAAGCGGGTGTGCCGGTTTTTCGAGTTCTACAAGGCACCGGAATTGATCGCGCTGGGGCGGGAGATTGCGCGCGATACCTTGGATAGGTATGAAAATGAACGGGAGTCCTGAACTTCCAGGGTGAATGTCAGGGCCCCTTCGCGAGCAGGCTCGCTCCCACATTGGAATGCATATCCCTGTGGGAGCGAGCCTGCTCGCGAAGGGGCCGGAACTTTCAACACTAGAACTAAAGACTACCCTCACTCAAAAGCCGATACCCGACCCCCGCCTCGGTGACGATGAACCGCGGCTGCGTCGGATCATCCGCCAGTTTCTGGCGCAGGTGCCCGACCACAATCCGCAGGTAGTGACTGTCTTCGGTATGAGTCGGCCCCCAAATATCCTTGAGCAGTTGCTGCTGGGTGATGACCCGCCCCGGATACCGCGCCAGTTGCGCCAGCACCGCGTATTCCTTGCGGGTCAGCGCGACTTCGGTGCCATCGAGCAACACCCGGCGATACGCCAGATCCACGGTCAACGGGCCGAACGTCAGCGCCGCGGGTTGCGCTTCTCCCGCCGGCGCCTGACGCAACAAGGCTCGAACCCGGGCCAGAAATTCCTGAATACCAAACGGTTTGGTCACGTAGTCGTTGGCCCCGTTGTCGAGCGCTTCGACTTTCTGCCCCTCACTGGCGCGCACCGAGAGCACCAGCACCGGCACCGTGGACCACTCGCGAAACTCGCGCAGCACTTGTTGGCCGTCCATGTCCGGCAGGCCGAGGTCGAGTACCAGCAGGTCCGGTTTATTCAGTGCAGCCTGGGCCAGACCTTCGGTGCCGGTGCCAGCCTCCAGCACTTTGTAGCCCTGGGAGGCGAGGCTGATGCGCAGGAATTTGCGGATCTGCGGTTCGTCGTCGATGACCAAAATGGTCGCGGTCTGGCTCATGAATTCACATCAACACAAAGAAGTGGCAAGAGAGTAGCGCAAGCGCGATCAGGCTTCACTTTCGGCTCTTAATTTTCAAAGGCCGGCTGAGCCTGCAACGGCAGGTGCAAGGTGATGCAGGTGCCCCGCCCTTCGATGCCATCGGCAACGCTGATTCGCCCGCCATGGGCACCGACCATGCCCTGACAGATCGCCAGCCCCAGACCGGTCCCCTGCCCGCCACGATCACCGCGCGCGGCGGTGTAGAACATGTCGAAAATCTTCGCCCGCTCTTCCTGCGGAATCCCCGGCCCCTCATCGCTCACCGAAAAAAACAGTTCGCTGTCATCGGCTCCGGCGCGCAATTGCAGCCGGCCGTGAGGCGGTGAAAAACGCGCGGCGTTTTCCAGCACGTTGACCAGCGCCTGTTCGATCAGCGCGGCGTGGACATAAAGCAGCGGCAATTCCGGCGGCACTTCGGTGGTCACCTGCAACGGCGCCAGCACGGCGCGCAGACGATTGAGCGAACTGCCGACGATGTCGGCCGGCGACACCCAGTCCCGCGCCAGCTTCAGCGCGCCGTGGCCGAGGCGAGTCATGTCCAACAGATTCTGAATGTAGCGATCGAGGCGCTCGGCTTCATCGCGAGTGCCTTCGAGCAGTTCGCGGCGATCCTCCAGCGGGATCGCTTCACCGAGGGCCAACAGGCTGTCGATGCTGCCGCGCATGGAGGTCAGCGGCGTGCGCAAATCGTGGGACACCGAGGCCAGCAAGGCACTGCGCAGTTGCTCGGTTTCGCCGTGCAGTCGGGCGGCTTCGAGGTCTTCGGCCAATTGCGCACGGGCCAGCGCCTGGGCCAGCGGTTGGCTCAGCGCGGTCAACAAACGCCGACGCTGACCGCTCAAGCTCTGCCCCTCTTTGGCACACACGCCGAGCAGCGCCAGCGGCCCGTCTTCCACCGACAACGGCCACCACCACCAACGTCCGAACGGCAGCGTGCCGGTGCCCGCGCCGGCCGGTTGATCGTGTTGCCAGGCCCAATCGGCGGCAGCGCGCTCGGCTTCGGAAAACTCCAGCGGGCCACCGGTTTCGACTTTCCAGCCGCCCTGCCCGTCTTGATTGAGCAGACAGAGTTGCAGATCACTCCAGCCATTGAGGTGCTGGGCCGCTGCGCTGACCACCGCCTGGCGGTCGGTGGCGGCCGTGAGTTTGCGTGACAGGTCGAGCAGTTCGGTGGTCTCTTCCTGAGTGTCGCGCAGCGCCTGCAATTGCCGCCGCTGCCGGGCCGCGAGATTACCGGTCAGCGCTGCCATCAGCAGGAAAAACAGCAAGGTCAGCACGTCTTCTTCGCGCTGGATGCTGAAGGAGAAATTCGGCGGGATGAACAGAAAGTCATAGGTCAGAAACGACAGCGCCGCACAGGCCAGCGCCGGGCCGAGGCTGCTGCGCACCGCCACCAGCAACACCGCAGCGAGGAACACCAGCGAGATATTGGGCAGCGGCAAAACACTCGCCACCGCCCAGGCCAAGGCACTGGCGAACACCGTCGCCACCAGCGCCAGCGCGTAGTCGAACCACACCAGTGACTGCGCCGAACGCTGACGCGGCTGATACTGTTCGTGATCGCTGTCGAGGACGTTGATTTCCAGCCCGCGCGCATCGCGCAGCAACCGTGACGCCAGACCGCCGCCGAACAACCGTCGACGCAAACGCTGCCGGGACTGACCGACCAACACCAGACTCGCGCGGCGTTCTGCGGCGTGCTGGATCAGGGTTTTTGCCACCTCACCGGCCCGCAACAACACCACTTCGCCACCGAGGCGTTCGGCCAATTGCTGGGCACTTTGCAGACGCAGCCGCGACTGCTCGTCGCGCACACTGCCGTTGTCCACATGCACCAGGCTCCACGGCAAATGCCGACGCTGAGCGACGCGACTGGCATGACGCACCAGACGCTCGGCCTGTGCATCGCCATCGACACCGACCAACAGGCGACCGCGCACCGCCGGCGCCGCTTGGCCGAGCTGGCGATAGCCCTGGGCCAAATCATCATCGACCTGAGCGGCGGCGGTTTGCATCGCCAGCTCGCGCAGGGCCGTGAGGTTGGTCTGGGTGAAGAAGGCATCGATCGCCGCCCTCGCCTGCTCCGGCACGTAGACCTTGCCATCGCGCAAGCGCTCCAGCAGCTCGCGCGGTGGCAAGTCGATCAGTAGCAGTTCGTAGGCTTCTTGCAGCACCCAGTCCGGCAGAGTTTCGCGGACCTGCACGCCCGTGATGCCACGCACTTTGTCGTTAAGACTTTCCAGGTGCTGGACGTTGACCGTGGTGAACACGTCGATGCCCGCGGCGAGCAGTTCCTGAATGTCTTGCCAGCGTTTGGTGTGGCGACTGCCGGGCGCGTTGCTGTGGGCCAGTTCGTCCACCAGCACCAGTTTCGGTTTGGCTGCGAGCAAGCCGTCGAGGTCCATTTCTTCGAGCATCACGCCACGGTATTCCGAACGCACCAACGGCTGCTGCGGCAAGCCGCCGAGCAGCGCTTCGGTTTCGGCGCGGCCATGGGTTTCGACCACGCCGGCAATGACTTTCACGCCTTGGCGCAGTTGGGTGTGGGCGGCCTGGAGCATGGCGTAGGTCTTGCCGACACCGGGTGCGGCGCCGAGGAAAACCTTGAGCCGGCCACGGCCGTCGCGGGGCAGGTCTGCTAACAGCGCGTCGGCGCGGCCGGAGTCACTCATGCTTGAAGTTCTCTTTTTTCAGGTATTGATGTGGTGATTATTCGGCCGTCTTCGCGAGCAGGCTCGCTCCCACATTGGAATGCACTCTCCTGTGGGAGCGAGCCTGCTCGCGAATGGCGGCGCCACCGATTTACAGGTTTTCCAGCGCGATGTTCAAGGCCAGCACATTCACCACTGGCGGCCCCACCAGCGGCTGCTCAATATGCGCATCCATCAACTGCTGAAGCGTAGACACCGGCAGATTGCGCGCCGCCGCAACACGCGCCAGTTGATAGGCAATCGCGGCCGGTGGCAAGTGTGGATCGAGGCCGCTGCCGGAGGTGGTGACCATCGCCAATGGCACCGGCCCCTGGCCAGGCACCAGCAGTTTGTTGGCATCGTCGATCACCCGAGTGGCCAGGGCCGGGTTACTCGGCGAAAGGTTGCTGGCACTGCTCGACACGGTGGCAAAGGCACCGGCCGATGGCCGTGGATGGAACCAGGCGTCGCCGACGAAATCCTGCGCAATCAGCGACGAGCCACGGACCTTGCCGTCGGCGTCGTGTATGAGGCTGCCGTTGGCCTGGTCCGGGAATGCGACCTGGGCGACACCAGTGACGACCAGTGGATAGGCGACGCCGGTGATCAGGGTCATCAGGACGAGCAGGCTCAGGGCCGGGCGTATCATTGTGGACATTTCAGAATCCTCGAAATTGGGGAGTTTAAAACTGTGGTGTGTCATGGAGATCCACCCCTCACCCCAGCCCTCTCCCCACGGGGCGAGGGGGAAAGGGGGCCGATCTTTGTGCTGTTCAAAACCTGAGTTCGACTCGGTTTTTCAGGTCGATGTAGCTCCAAGAACACCTCGATCAGTCCCCTCTACCCCCTGGGGAGAGGGTTAGGGTGAGGGGGCGATCCCAAGGTCAAACCAAATGCAGTGCAGTGAGCAGCATGTCGATCGCCTTGATCCCCACAAACGGCACCAAAATCCCGCCCAATCCATAGATCAACAGATTGCGTCGCAACAACGCCGCCGCACTCGCCGCCTGCACCCGCACACCACGCAATGCCAATGGAATCAGCACCACAATGATCAAGGCGTTGAACACAATCGCTGACAGAATCGCGCTCTGCGGACTGCTCAGGTGCATGACGTTCAGCACACCCAATTGCGGGTAAATCGAAGCGAACAGCGCCGGCAGGATCGCGAAGTATTTGGCCACGTCGTTGGCGATGGAAAACGTCGTCAACGCACCGCGGGTCACCAACAATTCCTTACCGATTTGCACCACGTCCAGCAGCTTGGTCGGATCGCTGTCGAGGTCGACCATGTTCGCCGCCTCGCGTGCCGCTTGCGTCCCGTCGTTCATCGCCATGCCCACGTCCGCCTGGGCCAGGGCCGGGGCGTCGTTGGCACCGTCGCCGCACATGGCGACCAGGCGACCGTCGTTCTGCTCGTGGCGAATGCGCGCCAGTTTTTTCTCCGGTGTGGCTTCGGCCAGCACGTCATCAACGCCCGCTTCCGCCGCAATCGCCGCAGCGGTCAGCGGGTTGTCGCCGGTCACCATGACGGTGCGGATGCCCAGTTTGCGCAGCTCGGCAAATCGCTCGCGGATGCCGGGTTTGACCACGTCCTTGAGGTGGATCGCGCCGAGCAATTTACCCTCGGCGCAGACCAGCAACGGGGTGCCGCCGCTCTGGGCGATCTTGTCGATTTCCCGGGACAGCGGCACGGCCAGGTCGGCGCGTTTCAGGCCGACGAAGGCCAGCAACGAATCCACTGCGCCTTTGCGATACACGCGGCCCTGATAGTCGACACCGGACAAACGCGTCTCGGCGCTGAACGGTACGGCGGTGAGCAACTCGGTGGCCGGCTCAGGTTGTGGCTGAGTGCCGCGCAGGTACTCGACGATGGATTTACCTTCAGCGGTGTCATCAGCCAGCGAGGCGAACAATGCACCCTCCGCGAGTTCCTTGGCAGTGACGCCAGGTGCCGGATAAACCGCGGTGCAACGACGGTTACCGAAGGTGATGGTGCCGGTCTTGTCCAGCAGCAGGACATGTACGTCCCCCGCCGCTTCCACGGCGCGACCAGATTTGGCGATCACATTCAGGCGCACCAGACGGTCCATCCCGGCGATACCGATGGCCGACAACAGACCGCCAATGGTGGTCGGAATCAGCGTGACCAATAACGCCACCAGGAACACCAGCGGCAGGCTGCCGTTGGCGAAGTGGGCGAACGGTTGCAGGGTGACGACCACCAGCAGGAAGATCAGGGTCAGGCCGATCAGCAGGATGTCGAGCGCCACTTCGTTCGGGGTTTTCTGGCGTTTGGCGCCTTCGACCAGGGCGATCATGCGATCGAGTGTCGACTCGCCCGGGTTGGCGGTGATGCGCACCAGCAGCCAGTCGGAGACCAGGCGAGTATTGCCGGTGACGGCCGAACGGTCGCCGCCGGATTCGCGAATCACCGGCGCGGATTCACCGGTAATCGCCGCTTCGTTGACCGCTGCGATACCTTCAATCACCTCGCCGTCACCGGGGATCATTTCCCCCGCTTCAACGCGCACCACATCGCCCTTGCGCAGGCTGGTGGCCGGCACCACTTGAAAGGCGCCGTTGCTGGTTTTGCGCCGGGCACTCAAACCTTCGCTACCGGCCTTGAGGCTGTCGGCGCGGGCCTTGCCGCGACCTTCGGCCAACGCTTCGGCGAAGTTGGCGAACAGCACGGTGAACCACAACCACAAGGCGATTTGCGCGGCGACAAAGGTTGGCACGCTGCTGTCGGGAATGAAGCACAGCACGGTGGTCAGGATCGCGGTCAGTTCGACCACCAGCATCACCGGCGCACGCTGCAATTGCCGTGGGTCGAGCTTGACGAAGGCTTGCACCAGCGCCGGACGCCAGAGGGCCGAGATCGCGGTTTTCGGTTGTTCCGGCGCCTTGACGGTGGCGGCTTTAGTTGCGGGCATATTCATTATCAGATCCTCAGAAGCCCAAGCTCAAATGTTCGGCAATAGGACCCAACGCCAGGGTCGGCAGAAAGGTCAGGCCACCCACCAGCAAAATGGTCACGGTCAGCAGCGTCACGAACAGCGGGCCATGGGTCGGGAAGCTGTTCTGGCCGATCGGCGCGGTTTTCTTCATCGCCAGGCTGCCGGCCAGGGCCAGTACCGGGAGGATGTAACCGAAGCGACCGATCAACATGCCCAGGCCCAGCATCAGGTTGTGGAACGCCGTGTTGGCACCGAAGCCGCCGAACGCCGAACCGTTGTTGGCACTGGCCGAGGTGTAGGCGTACAGCAACTGGCTGAAACCGTGGGCGCCAGGGTTGCTCACCGCCGCGACCGGGCCGGGCAGACTCGCGGCAATCGCGCCGAGTACCAGCACGCCGACCGGCATGACCAGCAAGGTCACCACCAGCAACTGGACTTCCTTGGCCTGGAGTTTCTTGCCGAGGTATTCCGGGGTGCGGCCGATCATCAGGCCGGCGAGGAACACCGCGATCAACACGTTCAGCAACATGCCGTAGAGCCCGGCACCGACGCCGCCGAAGATCACTTCGCCGACCATCATGTTGACCATCGCGACCATGCCGGTCAGCGGGTTGAGGCTGTCGTGCATGGCGTTGACCGAGCCGTTGGACGCCGCCGTGGTGGTCACCGACCACAGCACGGTGGCGGTGGTGCCGAAGCGCGCTTCCTTGCCTTCCTGCGGCGCGGTCTGTTCGACGGCGACGTTGTTCAGGGTCGGGTTCGGCTGGTATTCAGCCCACAGCGAGGTCGCGCCGCCGATCAGGAACAGCGCCAGCATGCAGGTGATGATCGCGCGGCTCTGACGCAGGTCTTTCACGTAGTGGCCGAAGGTGAACACCAGCGCCACCGGAATCAGAATGATCGAGCCGACTTCAAACAGGTTGCTCCACGCCGTCGGGTTCTCGAACGGGTGCGCCGAGTTGACGCCGAAGAAGCCACCTCCGTTGGTGCCCAGTTGCTTGATCGCAATCTGGCTGGCGGCCGGGCCAAGCGGGATCACCTGATCGACGCCTTGCATCGTCACCGCATTCACGTAGTGCGCGAAAGTTTGCGGCACGCCCTGCCAGACCAGATACAGCGCCAGCAACAAGCACAGCGGTAGCAGGCCGTAGAGGGTGGCGCGGGTCATGTCGACCCAGAAGTTGCCGAGGGTTTTGGTGGATTTGCGGCCGATGCCGCGACACAGGGCAACCAACACGGCGAGGCCGGTGGCGGCGCTGACGAAGTTCTGCACGGTGAGGCCGACCATCTGACTCAGGTAGCTGAGCGACGCTTCACCGCTGTAGGCCTGCCAGTTGGTGTTGGTCATGAAGCTGACGGCGGTGTTGAACGCCAGCGTCCACTCCTGACCCGGCAGGTTTTGCGGGTTCAGTGGCAAGTGGTCCTGGAACAACAGAATCGCGAACAACAGCAAAAAGCCCGCGAGGTTGAAGGCGAGCAAGGCCAGGGTGTATTTCTGCCAGCTCTGTTCAACCTGCGGATCTACGCCGGCCACCCGATAACACCCGCGCTCCACCGGTCCGAAAATCGGCGAAAGCCAGGTGCGCTGACCTTCCATCACCTTGTAGTAGAAGCGCCCCAGAAACGGTGCCGGGATCAGCACCAGAGCGAAGAAGGCGAGGATCAGCCAATAGTCATAACTGTGCATAGCCGCTCCTAGTTCCGGTCCGCGCGCAACAGCGCAACCAACAGATAAATGAACAGCCCCACTGCCAGTAGCAGTGACACCCCGTCCAGAACGCTCATGGAAGTTCTCCGTGTTACGGCGTATTGCCGCGTGTGGGGTCATTGTCGGGAGGGAGGCTGTAAAGGAGCGAGATCGAGGGTGTTGGCTGTGCATAAAGAAAGCGTAAAGAGTGGATTTACGCTAGGGTTACACGGTGACCGGACCGGCCTCTTCGCGAGCAAGTCCACCCCTCGCAAGGCTGGTTAAACCCGAGATGGTCGGGTATCTGTCCACACCTGCCTCTCGCGTCTGTGCGCACTTTGAGCAAGAATGTCGGCCATCGCCCCCTATTGCTGGAGAAACACCATGAAAGTAGTCACCACCGATCTGCCCGGTGTTCTGATAATCGAACCGAAGGTATTTGGTGATGAGCGAGGCTTCTTTTATGAGAGCTTTAATGCCAAGGCTTTTGAAGATGCGACTGGCCTAGCCACCCAATTCGTTCAGGACAATCATTCGCGCTCTCAAAAAGGCGTATTGCGTGGCCTGCATTACCAGCTAGAAAACACCCAAGGCAAATTGGTTCGTGTGACTGTAGGTGAAGTACTCGACGTAACCGTGGACATTCGCCGCAGCTCGCCGCATTTCGGCAAATGGGTCGCTGTGCGCCTGTCCGCCGAGAACCATCGCCAGCTTTGGGTTCCGGAAGGTTTCGCCCACGGTTTCGTGGTGTTGAGTGATTTCGCCGAGTTCCTCTACAAGACCACTAACTACTACAGCCCATCTGCCGAGCGCAGCATCCGTTGGGATGATCCGGACCTCGACATTGACTGGCAACTAGACGAAGCACCGCAAACGTCTGGAAAGGATCAAGCAGCGGCGTTCTTCAAAGACGCTGACGTCTTTCCCTGAGCCAGGCATCTGCGCCGTCAGGCACTAAGGCGTTGGTGTTCTGCCGTCTTCGCGAGCAGGCTCGCTCCCACACTGCATTTGTGAACAATGAAAATCCCCTGTGGGAGCGGGCTTGCTCGCGAAGGCGGCATTACGGCCAACAACGCTCCCAACTGGCGCACAAAAACCGCACATCCAGCACTGAACATCCCCGATACGACGTCTTTCTGCACTTTACGACCGCCTTCGCAACACTGGCACGCCCACTGCAAACACCCTCCCCCGAGCTTTCCAAACCGTTCAGGGAGCAACGCATGAACACACAACTCAAACCCACGCTGGGCACGCTGCACCTGTGGGGCATTGCGGTCGGGCTGGTGATTTCCGGTGAATACTTCGGCTGGAGTTACGGCTGGGGCGTGGCAGGCACACTCGGTTTTCTGGTGACGTCCTTTATGGTCGCCACCATGTACACCTGTTTCATCTTCAGTTTCACCGAGCTGACCACCGCGATTCCCCATGCCGGTGGTCCCTTTGCCTACAGCCGTCGCGCCTTTGGCGAGAAAGGCGGATTGGTCGCCGGGCTGGCGACGCTCATCGAATTCGTCTTTGCTCCGCCGGCCATTGCGCTGGCGATCGGTGCCTACCTTAACGTGCAATTTCCTGCCCTCGACCCGAAACACGCAGCGGTCGGCGCCTACATCGTGTTCATGGGCCTGAACATCCTAGGGGTGAAACTGGCGGCGACCTTCGAATTGGTGGTCTGTGTTCTCGCAGTGGCCGAACTGCTGGTATTCATGGGCGTGGTCGCTCCGGCGTTTAGTTTCAGCAACTTCGCACTGAATGGCTGGGCGGGTTCCGATGTGTTTGGCGCCCCGGCGATTGCCGGGATGTTCGCGGCGATTCCGTTCGCGATCTGGTTCTTCCTGGCCATCGAAGGCGCGGCCATGGCCGCCGAAGAAGCCAAGGATCCGAAACGCACCATTCCGAAGGCCTACATCAGCGGCATTCTGACGCTGGTTTTGCTGGCCATGGGCGTGATGTTCTTTGCTGGCGGCGTCGGTGACTGGCGCACCTTGTCGAACATCAACGATCCGCTGCCGCAAGCGATGAAAACCGTGGTCGGCGAAAGCTCTGGCTGGTTGCACATGCTGGTGTGGATCGGCCTGTTCGGCCTGGTGGCGAGTTTCCACGGAATCATCCTTGGCTACTCGCGGCAGTTCTTCGCCCTCGCCCGGGCCGGTTACCTGCCGGCATCCTTGGCCAAGTTGTCGCGCTTTCAGACGCCGCACCGGGCAATCATCGCCGGTGGCGTGATTGGCATTGCCGCGATCTACAGTGATGGTTTGATCAACCTGAGCGGCATGACGCTGACGGCGGCGATGATCACGATGGCGGTCTTCGGGGCGATCGTGATGTACATCATGAGCATGCTCAGCCTGTTCAAACTGCGCAAAACCGAACCGAATCTGGAGCGCACCTTTCGCGCGCCATGCTATCCGTTGGTGCCGTTCATTGCGCTGGTGCTGGCGGTGGTCTGTCTGGTGGCAATGGCCTGGTTCAACACGTTGATCGGGTTGATCTTCCTGGGCTTCATGGCGGTGGGTTTCGTGTACTTCATGCTGACGGCGCAGTTGCGTGCCGATGCGCCGGCGGACGCGATGCTGACCGGGCTATAAACAGGCGAAGTGTTGCTGTCATATCAGGCATAGAATGGAGTGACTGCGATGGAACCAGTGCGAAAATCCATCGCTCAAAGTTGTATGCACGATCGGTTGGCGAAACCCGCCAATCGGCCTGCCCTTAAGGAGAGCCCTATGCCCTGGTATGCCTGGTTAATTCTGGTCGTTGCAATCGGCTCGATCGTTGGTGGTTTGATGATGTTGCGTGACACCGCCAACAAGGTCGAACTGACCGAAGAGCAACGCAAACGCGTCGCTGAACGCAACGCGGAAGCGGATGCCAAGGATGCGCAGGACCGCTAAAACAAACTTCGCCAGCCAGGTCTGGCGAAAATCACCTGTAGCAGCTGGCGAAGCCTGCGTTCGGTTCGGGCCGCGTTCGGACGAAGCAGTCGTAATGTCAGCGAACGCGGTACGTCAGGTAGACCGCGTTAACAGGATTTGCGACTGCTGCGTCCGAACGCGGCCCGAACCGAACGCAGGCTTCGCCAGCTGCTACAGGTGGGTGTCGTTGCGGTTACTCCCACTCGGCCTTGGCAATGTGCAGGCCATGCAGTCCTTTATAGGCCGCTCGTTCCGGCTGGCTCCAGCCCTCAAGTAGCGAATCCTCCAACCGATAAATCCCCACCCCGAGCGGGCGACACACGCTTAGCGGATCCTGCGCATCCGGCCCCCACATGGCCAGCGACAGATCGCCGCCCGGACAGGTCGAGAGCGCACACAGCAGATCGATTTCGGCAAAGAATTCCAGGTAATCGCCCTTCTGCGCCGGACAGGCTTTCATGAAGTACATGTCATCGTGGTTCAGGCCCGTGCACTGGAAAATGTTCAGCACGTCATGCACGTCGAACTCGGTCAGCCCATGAGGCAGCACCGCGCGGGTCAGGTTCGAGTGGCAGTGATGATGGAAGTCTTCGCCGGTGAGCATTTTGTTCACATAGGGGTCGCAGCGGGTGCCGAGCAAATCGTGCAAGCGGCCGCCATGTTCGTCGATGCCGTAACCGGCCAAGCTGTCATCGGTGATGGTCACCAGCGGCCGCAAAAAAGGCAGGTTCGACCAGAGCCGGTCATGGGTGCTGACGTGAGCGCCCTGTAACTGACGGGTGCGTGCCGCCCACAAACGCTCCCGTGGATCGTTGGCATTCCAGACGTTGAAATCCCCGACTTGTGGCCCGACGGGCGTGGTCACGCGAAACACATGCCCGGCCGGCACCTTCCAGGCGCGACCGGTGCGGATCGGTACCTCGAACGCCTCAATCAGCGTACGCCCCTCCTTTGCATCGCGAATCCGCTCGTAGAAGGCTTTATCCACCTGCAAGGCCGAACCTTTGCTGACTTGATAGGCCGCCGGATAGTCTTTGTACATGGCACGAATCCTCGATCAGTGATGGGAAGATGGAGCAAGCATTTGCAACAGGAGGTGTTCGGAATCGTCGAGATACAGGCTCATGGCGTCCTCGGCCGCGCGCTTGTCGCCCTCGGCCAACAACTCATGGATCTGCCGGTCGCGCGCCAGCCAGGGCGCCTGAAAACGTGATTCATCGGGAGCGGTGCAAAACACCAGGCGCAATTGCGCGACGACGTTGGTGAAGAACTCATCGAACAGTGGACTGCGCAGCAATCCGACGATGTGTTGATGAAAGGCCAGGCTGTGGGTGCCGACGGCGCGCCAGTCTTCGCGCTCCCGGGCAAGCTCGGTGGCTTCCAGGGCTTCGAGCATCCGGTCGGATTGATAGTCGCGCAGCGGCTGGCTCGCGCTGATGGCCTGCAACTCCAGGGTGCGCCTGACGTTGAACAGATCCCGCACATCCTCGACGCCCAGCCTGCGTACCATCACGCCTTTGTTGCGCACATAACGGGTCAGACCTTCCTGCCCCAAGCGATGCAACGCTTCACGGATGGTATTGCGGGATGCGTTGTAGGCAAACACCAGATCGTTTTCCACCAAGGCCATGCCGGGCAGTAAACGGCCGCCAATGATGTCGGCGCGCAACTCAAGTGTGATGTGGTCGGCGAGGGACAGTCCGCTGTTCATACTCATTGCCTCGTGATTGTTCAACAATCGTCAGTTAATGAGTAATCACTATTCGTGCCATTTTTTACACAACGTTCTACCAAGATCGACGCATCTGCATGCTTTTTAGAAGTAGAAGTACAATCACCATCCCATTTTCATTGGTTAATATGGCGCATTGTTGCGGAGATACCCGATGCGTTACTCGCAGGACCATAAAGCCCAAACCCACCAACGCATCATCAAGGAAGCGTCAGCACGCTTTCGCCGCGATGGCATTGGCGCGACAGGTCTGCAACCGCTGATGAAAGCACTGGGCTTGACTCACGGCGGCTTCTACTCGCACTTCAAGTCCAAAGACGAACTGGTGGAAAAGGCTTTGCAAGCCGCAGGCGAGCAGGTCGATATCATTTACGCCGAGCTCTTCGCTCAGGATCGCCCGCTGGAAGCGTTCATCGACATCTATTTGTCCGAATGGCACCAGACTTCACCCGATGAAGGTTGCCCGTTGCCGACCATGTCATCGGAACTCGGCCTGCGCGGGCAGCAGAGCCCGACCACTGACGTAGTGCTCAACGCGCGGCTCAAACAAGTGCAAGGCACCCTTGAAGACGAGAAAGCCGCCGCCGACCAAAGCATCGTCATCATGTCGACGTTGGTCGGGGCGTTACTGCTGTCACGCAGTGTCGAGAATCCCGAGTTGGCTCAGCGGATTCTCGATGTGACCCGCGCCTATCTCAAACAGCCCCGGGACTAACCCTCCCAGCGCTTGAACAGCACGCTGGCATTCACCCCACCAAACCCGAAGCCATTGGACAGCGCGTATTCGATGGCCATCGGCCGTGCCTGACCGTGGACGATGTCCACACCTTTGGCAGCAGGGTCCGGGTTGTCGAAGTTGAGGGTGGCTGGCACGACCTGATCGCGAATCGCCAACAGCGTGAAGATCGCCTCGATACCGCCCGCTGCACCGAGCAAATGCCCGGTGGCCGATTTGGTCGATGTCACGGCGATTTTGTTATCCGTGCCGAACAACGCCTTGATGGCTGCCAACTCTCCCAAGTCTCCGACCGGCGTCGAGGTGGCGTGAGCATTGAGATGCTGCACCTGCGCCGGCGAAATGCCCGCCTGGGCCAACGCCAGCGACATCGCCCGTTGCGCACCGCTGCCATCCTCGGGCCCCGCCGTCAGGTGATAGGCGTCGGCGCTGGTGCCGTAACCGACCAGTTCCGCCAGCGGCTGAGCACCGCGGGCCAAGGCATGCTCCAGGGATTCAATCACCAGAAGGCCAGCGCCCTCCCCCATGACAAAGCCATCGCGGTCACTGTCGAACGGCCGCGAGGCTCGCTCCGGCGTGTCGTTGTAACCGCTGGACAAGGCACGAGCAGCGGCAAACCCGGCGAGACTGACTCGATCGATCGCCGCTTCTGCGCCACCACACACCGCAATGTCTGCCTCGCCACAACGAATCAGCCGCGCCGCATCGCCAATCGCCTGAACCCCGGCCGCGCAAGCCGTCACCGGCGCACCCAACGGGCCCTTGAAACCGTGCAGGATCGACACATGACCCGCAGCCAGATTGACCAGAAACGAAGGAATGGTGAACGGCGACAAGCGTCGCGGCCCACGGCTGTCCGTGGTGCGCACCGCGTCGGCTATTGCACCGAAACCACCCACGCCGGAACCGATAATGGTTGCAGTACGCTCCTGGGCATTGGCGTCCGCCGCTTGCCAACCGGCCTGCTCCAGCGCCTGACGCGCCGCTTCCATGGCGAACAGAATGAAGCGGTCCATCTTCTTCTGCTCTTTGGGCGCCGTCGCCCGGTCCGGGTCAAACCCCGCCTCGGGATCCTCAGCCAGCGTCGGCACTGCGCCACCGACCTTGGCCGGTAAATCGGCAACCACCTCGTCCGGCAAATTGCGCAACCCGGAACGCCCGGCCAACAGACGCGGCCAGACGGCTTCGACGCCAGAACCCAATGGCGACACCAGGCCCATGCCCGTTACAACTACTCGACGATCACTCATGCCGCAAATACCTCAAGCCGATTCATGACGCCTCACGTGTAACGCGTGGCGGCCTTACTTTTGGAAAGATTTGGCGCCAATACATGACGCGCCGCAACGAAGGCATCCCAGTCGGCCGCATCCGGCAACGAAGGAATGGTGATCAACTCACCCTGGTCCAGACCCGACAACGCCGCATCAACCATCTCCCCGGCTTCCATGACCATATCCGCCGGAATCTGGGTGGCGTCGATACCGGAGCGTTCCCAGATTTCGGTGCGTGTTACGCCTGGCAACACAGCCTGCACCTTGACCCCGGTGCCCTCCAGCTCGGCGTTCAGCGACTGAGTGAGACTTAACACATAGGCCTTGCTGGCGGTGTAAGTTGCGTTGAAGCGCTCAGGGAACAACGCCACCACTGATCCGATGTTGATGATCGTCCCCCGGCCCGCCTTGGCAAAACTGGCGGCCGCGGCCGAGGCCAACCGCGTGAGCGTTGTCACGTTCAGTTGAATCAACCGTTCCAGCTGATCCATGTCGGCATTGGCCAACAAACCATCCGCTGCAACACCGGCGTTGTTCAGTAACAGGCTGATACTCGAATCGCTGCGAAGACGCTGTTCAAGCTTCAGCACATCATCCTTTTGCGTCAGATCCGCCTTGAGCACCTCGACCTGAACGCCATGCTCGGCGCGCAATTTGGTAGCCGCCGCTTCCAGCCGCCCTTGATCACGGGCAACCAATAACAAATCAAAACCACGCGCCGCCAACCGCTCGGCGTAAATCGCACCGATACCGGAAGAAGCACCGGTGACGAGGGCTTTACCTTGAGACTGGACAGAATTCATGACTGTGCTCCTGGGAGATGCCTAAGGGAAGACAAGCGCCTGAGGCTCAGAACGCTTTGGCGGAAACCTGATTTATTATAGGCATAATCTGAGCGGCATATGATAGACGTAATTTTTCTCATGTCGACGGAAGGCGCACCGTCACAGCGTTCGCTAAAAAGCAAAAAGGCCGATCAATGACCGGCCCCTGGCGCTGACGTATAAGCTTAGTTCACCTCAAGCTTCTCGCGATTCTTATCCAGAATGGCTTTCCCGATTCCCTTCACTTCGAGCAACTCGTCCACGGACGCAAACGGCCCATTACTCTCACGATAGGCAACAATCGCCTTGGCCTTGGCCTCGCCCACACCAGACAACTCGCGCTGAAGGGTTGGCGCATCGGCCTGATTCAGATCGACCTTGCCGGACTGTGCCTTGGGAGAAACTTCCAGCACCAAGGGTGCATTACCAGCCTCGGGCTTGACCGCCGGCGCAGCAATGGCAGCAATAGAGGCGCTGGTGAGCAGGGCAAAAACCAGAGAGTAGAAATAGCCAGTACGCATAAATGACGCTCCATGACATCGATTGAGAAAGCAGCTTTTCCGAAGCTGCCTCCCAAACTTAGGCGATGTCTGGAGCCTGTCAAAAATGTGTCCGTTACAGGATGTGAAACAATCAGGGTTCGAGGCGACGTTGCTGGTAGATCCAGTCGAAGGGCCGCATGGCACGCTCGACCGTATTGCTATCAACCGGCAATCCGGGACAACTCCCGGCCGAACTTCTTCATGATCTTCCAGCCCGCGCTGATCTCTTCGCTGATCACATGCTTGCGGCAACCGCAGACACAGGTCAGTTCGTGTTCGGGCAGTTCGTGGATGACCTCGACACGCGGCAGCTCAGCCGACAATGGCTTGCGTTTGCCCGGTTTGCGCCACAGGTCAAAACCGTCGAGCAGCCAGTTCAGTTCCTGGACGCTCAGAATGATCACTTCGTCGCTGAGATCAGGCGAAGTTTTGAATCACTCGGCCTCCAGGCGCTTGAGCCAAAGGCAAAAGCCGTTGCGCTCCCAGTACAAAATCTTCACGCGGTTACGGGACTTGTTGAGGAAGACAAAAAGCACGGGATCGAACACCGCCACTTTTATGTCCAGCTCGACCAGTACAGCGAGGCCATCAATGGATTTTCTGAAGTCCACGGGTTTGGGGTAGAGATGGACTTTTTCGACTTTGGCGTCGGGTCGCATCATGAGGTGCTGGCTCCGAAAAGAAATCGGAAGCACAGCATCGAGGATCAGTTAAGTGCTTTGAATGTGGGGTTCATGGAGCGCTTACGATTCTCCGGCCTGGCGAAGAAGCCGATCCATAAACCGGGCATTATGAAACCCTGGGGGGTTTTAGGATCGTCAGGCGTCTGCGCTGTCGCGGCAGACCCTGTAGCTCTTCATAGGTGACCTGAGTGACTGTTACATCATAAATACATACACTTGCTCAAGCCCCTGAATTGAGCTTCTCACCCACAACAGGATTGAACGCCGAATCTGCATCAACACCATTCGATACAGACCTGACTTTATTTTTTGGCTTGAATTTGAGAACCCTTTTCTCTATCAAATGCCAAGAGCCGTATCCCAAAAACAGAGTAATGACCACTGTAACAATAAGGTAGGTTGAATAGGCAATGCCGGGGAATTTGAGCAAAACAAACTGCTGAACCGGAAAAGCATAGATATAAACACCGTAAGAGCAGTCACCCACTTTATTAACCAAGCTTCCCAACCAACTTCTGGAAAGTCCATATGCCAAGACGACATACGGTAACGTAAGCCATAGCAGGGACTTCGAAATCGATGAATACGGTGCCAGAAGAAGGGTTATCATCACCATGACAGTTACGCCGGAGAGACTGAACCACCGTTCGAGCCCCCACTTCGCATAACATGCCCCAATCATGAAATAGATGCCTATCAACGGAATGTTTCTTACATCAGTATCGTAAACCACCAGCAAAGGCGCATCTCGCCAGCACCAAAAAACCACAATCAGCGCAAACAATGCTGTGGTAATTGTGTATACAAGACGACCGCCATTGAATAGAAGCCCAAGCGCCACGACTACCAAATACATGAAAAACTCGATAGGCAAACTCCATAGAGAACCATTGATCACATTGGCAACTCTGGCGTGCTCCAGCACGCCCGGCAAATAGAATACCGGACCTAAAATTATATTTTTTAAATACATAATAAATGCCAGATTTGAGAAATACTGCTTGACTGTCAAAGTGGAAAAAATGGGACCAAGCAGAAACGAAGTTACCACAACAACAACGATCAGGGCTGGAAATATTCGCAGCGATCGCTTAACTAAAAAACTAATGACCGAAGGATCAAAACTCCAACTTTTTGCAATCAAATAACCACTAATGATAAAAAATATCGCAATCCCGAGCCCGCCATAGGAATCAAGACCAATAAAGATCTCCGGGGAATTACCGTAAATATCGAATGAATGAGCATATAGCACCATCAGCGCGGCAACCAACCGTAACAAGTTCAAGTTATTATCCTTGTGCAGCATGTATTTACGCCCTGATTTTAATTAAAAGTTATAAGAAATTTCTATTCTTCCAACAGCTCATTGCCCGCGTAGGGCAATAGCCCGGCGCTTCGTCAGGCCGGAGCCGATGTCTTCGCTGCAGACCTGGATCACACGTATTCCCGTGCCGTCATTGGTGACGCTGTGAGGATCATACAACGCCACTTGGTCCTCTTGCAGCTCAATCAGCCTATGCACCGTCCAACTGCGAGCTGGAGCGCGCTGCTACTCTGAAGGCGCTTGTGCTGCTGCTCTGCCAAGACGTCGTTGCGATAAAGCGTGTCGGGGAGGTCAGGAGCGTAGGAGTTCCTGAGCCTTGGACCGCTCGTCGCCTGTCGTTTCGGATCCGGCAGGTCTCGGTATTGCGAGTTTCGAGGAGCTCACACTATCGTGGTGTAGGTCGCGCCCGGCGCTGCTGAGAGACGCCGTCGTTTATTCGTATGCAATCCACGAAGTACACCTACCGCCAGATGTGCTTCCCGTTTACCGTGACATGTCCGGCGAGCAGTTCCACGGCAACAACGTCTCGTAGTCGACCACCGTGCGCATGCGGCAGTTGCTCCAGTACGTGGCGCAGCCACGTATAGGGCTCCTGGCCGTTGACCTTGGCAGTTTCGACCAAGCTGTAGATCTGCGCACTGGCGGTGGCATCGTTGGCTGTTCAGCGATACGCCCAAAGGCGCGATGGCCAGCGCTCAACTTTACAGTTTGGTCGAGACGGCTAAAGCCAGCGGACAAGAGCCCTATGCGTGGCTGCGCCACGCATTGGAGCGTCTGCCACAAGCCTCGAGCGTAGAAGACTTCGAGGCCTTGCTGCCGTGGAACTGCACGCCGCAAATTCCAAGATAGCCATAGATCCCCACCTTTAAAATGTGGGGTTCATGGAGCGCTTACGATACGTTCAGCTCTTGTACGGTCAGCACGATCGCCTCATCAGTGACGTCGGGCGAGGTTTTGAACCGTTCAGACTCTAGGCGCTTAAGCCAAAGGCAGAAGCCGTTGCGCTCCCAATAAAGGATTTTCACTAGATTACGAGGGCGATTCAGAAAGACGAAAAGCACGGGGTCAAATACCGCGACGTTAATGTCCAACTCGACCAGCGCAGTCAGGCCGTCGATGGATTTTCTCAAGTCGACCGGCTTGGGGGACAGATACACTTTTTTTGACTTTGGCATCGAGTCGCATCATGGTGGGCGGGCTCCAGAAAAAATCGGGTGCACAGCATCCGAGATCAACTACGCGCTTTGAATGTGGGGTTTGTGGAGCGGTTACGATGGTCTTGCCTTTGATGCAGCGTTCGCTTGTGAAATGAGCGACTGAAGATTGAAAGATCATCAGGCTCAAAAGTGGGCAGACTTCCACCAGGCTTGCCATGACGAAGTAATCTGAACAATCGTTGCATTGAGAAAGCAGATGGTAATATCAACGCTCTAATCTACCGGTACCGGCCCAAAGGCACGCACTTATCGGTTCGCAACCGGGAGACACTGAACGCCATTGCCATGCAATCAACGAGGCGTCCACCAAAACGCTTCGACTTCAAATGCCCGCTCAAAGTCATGGGTGAGGTGATGCAAGACGTCATTGCCATGCAGCATAATGTCGCCTACATCCATTCAATGACCGTGTTGCACTCAGTTCCTGCATTCGCCCTGTTTACCAGCGCTGAATTTTTTCCAAGGACGATAGCCATTTGACTGCCAAGAAAATAATTATAGTTCTGAGCATGCACCGCAGCGGAACCATCACACTTGCGCGTGCACTCAGCACCATGGGCGTTGAGCTTGGTGACGCCCTCCATCCGATGGGTATGGATAATACGGCCAGTTTTTGGGAAGACAGAGACGTCATTGCTGTCAATAACAAGCTGTTAAGCCGGCTAGACTCTGCCTATGGCAGGGGCCGTGTGTTGGATGTCGATCTGAATGGCGACGCCGTCATCGATGAGATTTATCAGGAAGCCAAGGCTCTCATCACCGACAAAGCGCCTGACATCCCGATGTGGGACATGAAGGATCCGCTGATGCTGCAGCTATTGCCTTTCTGGCAGAAACTGCTGAAAGAACTCGAATTCGACATAAGCTATGTCATCGCATTACACAGCCCGTTGAATGGGCTGGAGCCTATGCTGCAAGCGGTTGCTGACACTACTTCCGAGAATCGATTGATCGTGGGTTACGATAACTTGCTGAACAATCCCCGTCAGGAACTTCTTCGCATTTCATCGGCGCTTGATCTGCCAGCGCCGACCGAAGATGAGATATCGAAATACATCAATGAGTTTCTAGACCCTGGCGTGCGTCACGCTCAGCACCTCGAAAGCGAACGGCTCAACGGCCAGATTGAACCAAAAATACTTGCCGATGCCAACCTGGAAAGTATTTCTTTAAAAGCGCAGATCGAAGCGCTAATGACCGAGACTGAAGCGGCGCACCGCGCCACAATATCCAACAGTATCTTACCGCCGAAGACGATTATGAAAAATAACGAACAAGTAGTTCAAGACCAATCAGTTATCGTTAAACTTTCCGATGAAAACACCCGCCTCAAATCTGAACTGGCGGATCTAAGTTCCCAGCACAAAAAACTGGAAATAAATCTGGAAGAATGGAAATCCTCTGAAGCCCGTTTCGCGAGTTATCTCGGAAAACTGGAAGACTCTTTAGCAGAGTACGAAGTGGCGGCCGAAGCTGACTTGCAAAAGTATCGCTCTCTTGAAGAGCAGACACAACGCGAAATCGGGCTGAAACAAGAGCATATTCAAACACTGTCCAACTCGTGGGAACGCTTCTTTAACTCACGACTCTGGCGCCTGATCAGTTTACCAGACATTAAAAAAAGGCTCCCGTCGATTATTCTTCCCAATGGAGAAGCTTTTGACGAAAACTACTACCTCGAAACTTATCCCGATGTTAAAGCGACCGGCATCCCAGCAGTCGTACACTATCTGTGCCATGGTATCCAAGAAGGCCGCCTAGGTTCTTCAAAATCGATACCGCATGCCCCTCGCACCTTCTCAGACGAAAAGCCGGTTCTCGCTGGCGGACTGCTCTATGAACCGACGGAGCCCTTCAACGCCGATTTCTACCGGGCCATGTATCCAGTTCTCGCCTCGCTCGCTGATCCGGAACGACACTTTTTGGATCACGGGCAGGCCGAAGGCCTGCTTGGCCGTATTCCGTCTATCACTTTGAGTCACCCCATCGAATCGCTGCCTGTTGACAAGCCCACCATTCTGCTAATCAGTCATGAAGCTTCGAGAACTGGCGCCCCTATTCTTAGCCTGAATATCGTCCAGCAACTCACCGCGCAATTCAATGTAGTGACACTGCTGCTGGGTGGCGGTCCGCTGGTAAAGTCTTTTATCGACGCTGGAGCGATAGTTGCCGGCCCCGTAGATCTTTACCATAAAGAGACATTCGCCGATTGGGTAATAGGCAAGTTCCTCGACGCACATTCATTTCAATTTGCGATTGCGAATAGTTTGGGATCCTATATAGCACTCAAGCCCTTGGCTGATCGCTATATCCCGACAATCAGTTTAATCCACGAGTTCGCTGTATATATTCGACCGCGCACGGCCATCCAAAATGCATTGCTGTGGGCAAGTCAAACAGTTTTTTCTGCCGATATTACACTCGACAGCGCAATACAGGTACTGCCAGAACTAAGTTCGTGTCAACTTCCTGTGTTGGCGCAAGGCAAAAGCATTGTCCCTGGTGAGGCGCATGATCCGGCTCATATCGAAGCAGAGAAGGCGATGTTGCAGAAGATTATGCGCCCAGATGGACCTGAAGATGACACGATCGTTATATTAGGGGCCGGCTGGGTACAAATTCGCAAGGGTGTAGACCTGTTTATCGAGTGCGCGACCCGCGTACTCAATTCACCTATAGGTCACAAGTGCCGTTTTGTCTGGATCGGTAATAACTACAATCCAGAGCAGGATACTCAGTACTCTCTTTACCTTCAGGATCAGATCCAGCGTGCCGGAATCTCGGAGCGATTCAAGATCATTTCTGAAACAGCCGCCATTGAGCATGTCTACGCCCTGAGCGACATGATGCTGTTGACCGCCCGTTTGGACCCATTGCCCAACGTTGCCATTGACGCCATGGTACGGGGCCTGCCGGTTCTATGTTTCGACAAGACAACGGGTATTGCAGACATTCTTAAGCGCAATGGCCTCCAGGAAGAGTGCGTCGCGCCTTATCTAGACACCCATAACATAGCCGACAAAATCATTCGACTGGCCTCGTCGAAAGAAGCCCGGGATAAGGTTGGAGAACAGGCCCGAGATCTCGCTACACGCGAATTCAATATGTCCCGTTACGTCAAACAATTACTCACCCTTACAGAGGGCAATGCAGCCCTGTCCCGTCAGGAGCAAGTTGACGCAGCCACGATACAACAAGCCGGGGTTGTTGATTTAGACTACTACCCACCGGCAAGTGTGCAGCTTTCAGGGGCTACTGAAGCCATTCGTCGATACGTACGCTCGTGGACGCGCGGCGTGTTGCGACGCAAGTTATTCCCGGGCTTTGATCCCCTCGTTTACCAGGATATGAATGCCTCGGTGATCGGAGCTCAGGATCCATTGGCGCACTTTCTGAGTGCCGGCCGCCCCGAGGGACCATGGAACTGGAAGAACCTTCCGTGGAAAGATCATTCCACCACATCCACCGATAGCAAGTCGCTGATATTTATCAGCCTGCGCTCTGCCGACTCTATCGAGCAAATCGTCAAGCTTCTCGTGAAAAAGTCAGCCCAGATTGATGTCGTCATTCTTGTTCCGGACGAGCTGGCCGCCCTTACCATCAATCAATGCCTTCAGAAAGAGCAATACTCTGTACTGAGTATACTGGTGAGTGAAGATCAGCCATTACTTGCGATCCTCAAACACCTGGCGAGCGTTCCTTACCTGGATTACACAGCGATCGCGCATATCAACCTGAGCACCGACCCGATCGACATCGATTTCAGCGACCGGGAAACCTATCAGCAGTACCTGATCGAAAACATGATAGGCGGCAAGTATGATGCATTGGGGATCATCGCGGGTCGTCTGAGCGGCGATTCAGCCGATACCGCTCTGGGGCTGGTTTTCCCGGAAGACCCTAACATTCATGACGCTACCGACGACGCGGTCATCATTTCAAGCCTTTGTCAGTCTCTTGGATTCGACGCGCCCGCGTCACAACACCTTCCGTACCCGGTGAATGGATCATTCTGGGGGGCACCAACAATTTTGAGCACGTTGCTCGCTAATGCCGACGGTTGGAAGTCGACGTTAAAGAACCTGAAGCTTACCCCAGCTGAGCAGGAACGGATTCTTGCCCGTCTGTTGGTTCAAGCCTGCCGCAACGATGGCAAACACATCGCCACCACCGTGGTTCCGGGCAACACCTATTAACACAAGTGCAGGGCACCGCTAAAAACAAAGTAAATGCTCCATAAACCCACCTTCCAAGAAGCAGGGTTTATGGAGCGGCTACGCTCCGAGGAGCGGGCACTGGGAAGTGCTGAATCGCCCCGTATTTCCTTGCCCCCCCCAACTCATTGCATAATACTTTTCAAATTCTACCGATGACATCTGATTGTTGTGCGCTTACTGACAATGTCGGACGTAAGCGCTCCGTGAATTGGAACCCGTCGCGAACCTCAGTGTTGCCCTGGTCCTTGCGGCGTTCATAGCCCGCCTGAGCCGGAGTAGGGTAAGCGCTCCATGAACCCCACATTCAAAGTGCTTAGCTGATCCCGAGTGCTGTGCTCCCGATTCCCTCAGGAGCCAGCCCGCCATGATGCGACCCGATGCCAAAGTCGAAAAAGTCTATCTCTACCCCAAACCCGTGGACTTTCGAAAATCCATTGATGGCCTGGCCGCGCTGGTCGAACAATCCACGGCCACGAAATTTGGCCCCGTCCCCGTCAGCATCAGGCGTATTGCCCAACCGCTTGGCCAGCGTCCCGGTGTCGTACTTGCTCAGGTACTGGTCGCCGCCGAGTTCGCGCACATACCGGAACTGGCCCGACTCATGACCCACCTGGGCAATGAAGGCCGCCATCCGCAGGCGAGTGTTGATTTGGAACCGATCCATGGCCAGATTAAGCGTAAGTGCTCCATGAACCCCACATTCAAAGCACTCAATTGATCCCGGATGCTGTGCTCCCGATTCCCTCAGGAGCCAGCCCGCCATGATGAGACCCGACGCCAAAGTCGAAAAAGTCTATCTCTACCCCAAGCCTGTCGACTTTCGAAAATCCATTGATGGCCTGGCCGCACTAGTCGAGTTGGATATCAAAGTCGCGGTATTCGACCCCGTGCTTTTCGTTTTCCTCAACAAACCGCGCAACCGCGTGAAGATTTTGTATTGGGAGCGCAACGGCTTCTGCCTCTGGCTCAAGCGCCTCGAATCCGAGCGCTTCAAAACATCGCCCGATGCCACTGACGAGGCGATTGTTCTGACCGTGCAGGAACTGAACTGGCTACTGGATGGTTTTGATCTTTGGCGCAACCGCCCTCATCAGGTTTTGACACCGCGATTCGTGGCCTGATTCGGTATAATCCAGGGCATGATTTCCATGCCCGAAAACCTCCCCCGATGATCCTGAATTGCTCAAGCAGATGCTTGCGAAGATGCAGTCCAGAGTCGGTTTTCTCGAAGAAGAAAACGCACTGCTGCGTCAGCGCCTGTTCGGACGTAAGTCCGAGCAAACGGCTGATCCGGCAACACCGCAGTTGGCCCTGTTCAATGAGGCGGAAAGCGTCGTAGCGGCCATCGATGAAGCCGCTGAAGAGGAAGTTGTTGCGCCGCCCCCGCGGCGTGGCAAGCGCAAACCGCTGCCGGCCGATCTCCCTCGCATCGAAGTCATCCACGAACTGTCCGAGTATGAACTGACCTGTGCCTGCGGCTGCCGCAAACACGCCATCGGCGAGGAGGTCAGCGAGCAGCTTGAAATCGTGCCGATGCAAATCCGCGTGATCAAACACATTCGTAAGGTCTACGCCTGCCGTGCCTGTGAAACAGCACCGGTCACTGCGGACAAGCCCGCTCAACTGATTGAAAAAAGCATGGCCAGCCCAAGCGTGCTGGCGATGCTGCTGACCACCAAATACGTGGACGGTTTGCCGCTTCACCGTTTCGAAAAAGTACTGAGCCGCCATGGCATCGATATCCCGCGCCAGACCTTGGCCCGCTGGGTTATCCACTGCGATGAAACCCGGGTACAGGTGTTGAAAGAGCCTGATCGGGAGCCAAGCAGTCAGTCTTGGATGTGGGTGCAAACCGGTGGCCCGCCCGACAAACCGGTGATCCTTTTCGACTACTCAACCAGCCGAGCGCAGGAGGTTCCGACGCACCTGCTTGATGGCTATCGCGGTTACGTGATGACCGATGATTACGCCGGTTACAACGCGCTGGGCGCGCAGGACGGAGTTGAACGTCTAGGTTGCTGGGCGCATGCACGGCGCAAATTTGTCGAAGCGCAAAAAGTGCAACCCAAAGGCAAGACGGGCCGTGCCGACATCGCGCTGAACCTGATCAACAAGCTTTATGGCATAGAACGCAACCTAAAGGCCGACAACGACGGCGAGCGTAAAGCCGGTCGTCACGAGCACAGCCTGCCGGTGTTGGCCCAGCCAAAAAGCTGGATGGAAAAGACGCAGCCACAGGTGACAGCTCAAAACGCCCTAGGCAAAGCCATCAGCTACCTGGCGAGCAACTGGAACAAACTTGAGCGGTACGTCGAGGAAGGCTACTTGCCAATCGACAACAACCCTGCCGAAAGAGCCATCAGGCCCTTCGTGATCGGAAGAAAGAACTGGTTGTTCAGCGACACGCCCAAAGGTGCGACGGCTAGTGCCCAACTTTACAGCCTGGTCGAGACCGCCAAAGCCAATGGCCAGGAGCCCTATGCGTGGCTGCGCCACGCACTTGAGCGCCTGCCGACGGCTTTTTCGATTGAGGATTACGAAGCTTTACTGCCCTGGAACTGCTCGCCGGTATCGCGTAGTTAAACGCGCTATCCATCTTGATGGCTGGTGGGGTTTACGGTGAGCTTAAAGAATACGAGCGGAGCAACGATCATGGAATACGACGATAAACTGATTGAAGAAGCTGTGCTGGCCCTATTGGCAACCTTCAGTTTTGATAACGGCAATGCTTGGAAAGGGTTCGACTTCGAGACCATGAACCGATTGCATGAACATGGTTTCATCAGTAATCCGGTGAACAAGAACAAATCGATTTGGTTGACGGCTGAAGGGTTGGAGCGAGGTCGGCAGATAGCCGACCGGTTGTTTGGGGTAAGAACTCAAGTGGAGCATGTATCCGACTCGAATGCCTGACTTCATACCACGGCCATACGGCAGGTGGGGTTTATGGATCGCATACGATTAAGCGCAGACGCAAAAACGCCGGCTCGTTTTCCGGCGTTCGGGAGGATCCGCAGCAGCTGCTGCGCGGTGATGGGCATACTTTTCTCCGGATCGAGTAGGAGGCGGATTTACATCCGCCGTCCTCTCACACCACCGTACGTACGGATCCGTATACGGCGGTTCAAGCTATGCGGCTAAGCCGGTTTATCGTATCCAGTATCGAGACCAACCCAAGTTGATCCCATAGCTTCTTCGGCAGCGCCTGATTCATATGAGATGCTCCCGAGCTCCACCATGGGCCTCGGCCATTGAAGGCTGATTTGCAGGCGCGAGCTTCGCTAAGCCCCAGGCGCATCAAGTTACGTGCCCTCGTTGAGGGCCGCTTCCATTGACGCCAGACGACGCAGCGAAGTTTGCGCCGCACCCAGCCGTCAATTTCCTCAAGTGGCCGTTTGCTCTGACTGAGCTTGAAGTAGCCTGCCCACCCGCGCAGCACAGGGTTTATCCGTTCGATGACATTCGCCATCTTGTGGCCCCGCGCCCCGCGCAGCAGGTCTCTTAACCGGTCGTGCAAGCGACCCAGACTCATCGTCGCCACTCTCAGCCTCGGTTGCTGATGCCAGTTCATCCCATAACCCAGATAGTCGCAGACCCAAGGCCGTGCTACGTGGCTCTTTTCCCGGTTCAGCGTCAGTTTCAGGCGCTGATTCAGGAAACGCTCAACACCGGTCATCACCCGCGTGCCAGCTCGCTGACTGCGCACATAGATGTTCGCGTCGTCGGCATAACGCACGAAGCGATGGCCTCGCCGTTCCAGTTCGCGGTCGAGTTCGTTGAGCAAGATGTTCGACAGCAACGGCGAGAGCGGGCCGCCTTGCGGCGTCCCTTCCTGCCGTCGGCTGACGAGTCCGCCCGACATCGTTCCCGCTTCGAGGTAACGACGGATCAGCGTGAGCACACGCTTGTCTTCGATTTGACGCGCCACGTAGGCCATCAGGACATCGTGGTTGACCCGATCAAAGAACTTCTCGAGATCAAGTTCCACGCACCAGCGGTGACCCGCTGCCACGTGGCCGCGAGCGGTTTCGATGGCTTGGTGAGCGCTTCTACCCGGACGAAAGCCGTAGCTGTAGTCCGAGAACAGAGGATCGAAGATTGGCGTGAGCTGTTGCAGCAGTGCCTGTTGGATCAAGCGATCCACGACGCTGGGAATACCCAGTTGCCGTGTTCCGCCTTTGGGTTTGGGGATGTCAACGGCGCGTACACCCTGCGGGTGATACTCGCCGGCCAGCAACCTCACCTTGAGGGTCGGCCAATACTGTTTCACGTAGTCCGCCAAGTCGTCGACCGTCATGCCATCGGCACCTGGTGCGCCCTTGTTGCTGACCACACGTTGATACGCACGCCTAAGGTTGGCCGGCGCAAGCACCCGCTCCATCAGCGTGTCCGGCTCCGCGTTCGTCCACGTCACAGACGCCGCCGATACCTGTGCGCTGTCAGCCGTCATCCTCGGATACTGTCCGGGACTCGGAGTAACAGTCTTCTCTTGGAGAAATTTCTGCATTTCGGTATTCAACGAGACTTTGACGCCTACTGGCGGCATAACTTGTTCGGCCCTTGGTGACGGGGTTATTCGCCATTTACTACGGCCTCGGCTGACTTCTGCACGTTCATCCCGTCGCCTCTCGACGCTCGGTAGCACTGTGGCAAACGTGCAGATCTCCCAGGGTAATTCGCGCGACCTTCCTGCTTATGCCTGTCGGATCTACGTCGCAGCGTCCCGTGCAAGTATTGGGCTTTAGGGAAACACGCCCCTTTACCCCGCTGCGCCGCCTCTATCCGCTTGCTGTTCGTCAGGCCAGCATTTTGCCTCGGGCTTCCTTCAGATTCGCGGTCACCCGCGACACCCTTGCCTCTGGCTAACACTTCCCCTTGCCGGGTGTGTAGAGGACTTTCACCTCCAAGTCACCAGCGAGGCCACCACAGCCAAGCTGGTTGCGCTTGCGCGCAACGCGCCATGCCTGGCGCACGCGTAAAAAAACCCGCCGGAGCGGGTTTGTTTTAATTATTCGATCAGGTTAATGCAGTTGAATTTTGACTCTCTTTCTTGCGACTCAGCTTAGAAAACATATTCTTTAGTTGAGCTTGGGCTGGCAACTCAACAAATCGCCAGATGCCATATGACAATACAAGGATAACAGTTACAAGCAAAGGAAATATCGCTTCCTTGGGTAGAGACTCAAACATAGGGACATGCTCACCATAGAACCTGAACACAAGCTGATGAATCAGATACATGGAAAAACTTATTTCACCTAAAACCACAAACAGTCGCTGCCTTAGGATTTTGGATATCAACCCTTTGTTTATGGCAAAACACACCACTACCAAACCAAAAAACAATCCTAGGACGCAGTGCAACCAGAATTCATCGGAAGCATTATTCTGAATACCAATGAGCGAATGCGAAGCCTCAACGATACCCCGCGCCAAAAATATAACACCCGCTACGCATAAAACCTCAAGCGCGGTACACAGAGCAAACCCGAATTTCTCCCACCCCTTAATATAGTCAAACACCTTAAATAGCAGCATCCCCATGAAAAACTCTTGAATCCTGAATAGCGGACTAATATATGCCAAACCGTGCGCGGAGAACTCAGTCCATTTATCTGGAGAATAATAATTTACACCGGACAGGTCGATAATATAAGCGGACACCCCGCCCAGCAAAAGAAAAGCCACCAATTTGAAGTGCCAATTTTTATTCAGGCCTGACAATAGCAACGGAAACGCAGCATAGAAGAACATCTCTGCAGAGATGCTCCAGGAGACGCTATTAAACGAGAAATAGTACGCCGGCACAGGAACAATAGATTGGAGAAGGGATACATTGAGCAATGCTACCAGCCACACCTCATGTGCGCTAATCATCCAATCATAAGCAGGAAAAAACACCAGAACCAAGACAAACGTAAAAATATGCGGAGGCCATATTCTTGCAAATCGCGAAGTATAAAACTTATAAAGACCGATAGACTCTATTTTTCCTGAGTATACATAGCTAAGTATGAATCCTGATAAAACAAAGAAAAAACTCACTCCAGTATAAAGCGGAACCCCCTTCATGAAATCGCTTGGAAAAACTTGCCCTGCTGCGTGATGCAATACGATGGCGAACGCTGCGAAAAAACGGAGCGAAGTCAGGCTGTCGATCATGCCCTTACTGTCCATGAAAGCTAATATCCTGGCGATAACTTGTTGGGGGCCGGAATGCTACCTTATCTTCACTCGATCCGTCTCGCTAGTATCTGAGGTTCAGTCTGCCGGGGCTATCGGCCACTCAATGGTGGCCGGATAGCCTGACTGCTTGTCGATCTTGTTCAAGTCCAGCTTGTACTCGGCATAGGCCTTGAACGTGGCCACCCTGCTTGCCCGAACCGACGCTGTACAGAAGCGACACCAATGCATTGAACTGGCCCTGCGTGATTTGCACGATGACTGCCTTGGATACGGCCATCTCCCGCGAGGCAAGGTCGATTACCAATTGTTCGCTTGCCGGGCCCTGGGTCCACACAAGTCCGGGAACGACTTCTCGGCGAGTATGACCCCGGCCGATCGTCCACGGCGCACCGCGCCGGTGGCAGGGTCTGGGTACGCCGTCAGTGAGCAGATGGCGAAATACTTCAACACCGCAATACCGTTTTATGAGGTTTCAAGGTTGATGCCCCCTACTTGTTTCAGATGCAAAAACGCCGGCAACTGGGCCGGCGTTCGGGAGGATCGGCAGCAACTGCTGCGTAGCGATTGGCATGCTTTTCTCCGGGCATGAAAAAAACGCACAAGGCGGCAGTCGGAATAATTAGGGTCGGTTACGTCCATCTCGCGCATCTACCAGAACAAGCCGGTCTTGCTATCCTAGAACGGTTCCGGTGCGCTTCGAATGGAGCCTTCTCATTTGTTACACTGCGCGCCAAATCGGCATAAGAATGAGGGAGACGCATGTTGTGGGAAAAGCTGGGTATCGTATTCAAGCCAGATGCAGATATGTCGTGGGGCTCGCGCCGAAGCATGGTCCCCACTCCGTTCCTGCTTGACGACAACACCATCCGGGTCTTCGTAACGCTCTGCGATGAAGATAACGTTGGCCGACCTGGATACGTCGACGTCGACGCTAGCGATCCGAGAAAGGTGCTGCGCGTATCGCGAAGCCCAATCATGGATGTTGGCTCTCATGGGACGTTTGATGAGCACGGAGTGGTGCCGTCATGCGTCATTCGAGCGAAAGACGGCAGCCTGCTGATGTACTACTCAGGCTTCGAACGCTTTGACAGCGTCCCCTACAAGATCTTTACCGGCCTCGCGATCAGCACCGACAACGGCGAATCCTTCAGCCGATATGAGCGCACGCCGATACTGGATCGAAGCGACCAAGAAACGATGTTCCGGTGTGCTGGGTTCGTTGACGCCTCTGGTGATCGTTGCCGGATGTGGTACATCTCTGGGTCGTCATGGCAGACAGTGGCCGGCAAGCAGGTCCCGCGCTACTCGCTGCGATATGCCGAATCAGAAGACGGCGTCCATTGGCCAGCCCAAGGAACGATCAGCCTTGATCTGACCGACAAAGATGAACACGGGTTCGGCCGCCCTTGGATATCGATCGATGATGAAGGCAAATATCACCTTTTCTATTCAATACGAAGAATATCGGTAGGCGCGTACAGACTGGGATATGCAAAATCCGATGACGGCCTAAATTGGACGCGTCTGGATTCCGACATGGGCCTGGATGTAACCCCAGGCTCCTTCGATGGAAATGCCATTTCATTCACCTCGATTATCACCGTCAAAGGAAATACCTGGTGTTTCTACAACGGGAACGGATTTGGCGAGGACGGCTTCGCTGTGGCGCGACTGATTCAAGAATGACGGCGTGAGTGTTAGGTTCCCGGCGGATACGCAGGCTGCACAGGCAAGGCCTGCTCGCTCAGAATCGATCGTAGCGCCTTGCGGTATGCGGTCCAGCCGGGAGTTATAGCGACAGCGTTCTCAGCGCATCTGCTGCTGGGTGATGGTCATACTTTTCTCCAAGCGTAAAAAAGCCCGCAAAAGCGGGCTAGTGAAGTAAAGGTTTATATACAGCTATGCGAGGCGGCTCTGAATAACCGTGGCGCGCTCTTTCAAAAGCAAGAATGGGCGCTCAAGCAATCGATATGAAACATCAGCCAGTCCAATGGTTATCAGGATTCCGAGCGCGAGTCTGCTGAGAGTGGAGTCCACTCCCACCCGACGCATGATTTCATCCGAAACCCACAACCCAAATATATGGAACACGTAAATTCCATAGGAGATTTTCCCAAGATGCCGCATTGGCTTTAGCGAAAGTAGTTTTGCTGGGATATTTGACTTATCAATCGCGAATATCAGAAGGCAACACAATACGCTTATCATCGGATAACCAATAACTTCCGACATGTCTGATAGTCCTGGCGGACCAAGATGCAGGGCTATACCTATAATGAAAACGGCGCCAGCGAAGGCTGATAGTGCGAGCCAGAAGTGCTTCACTGTATTAATACCAACGCCAGTACACAGCCCCAGATAAATACCGAACAGAAACGTGTCTGCCCGTAACGGAGAAACCCAAACATATGGGTGTTCACGCCCGAGCATGACAACCGAAAGTCTTATGATCACGAAAACTATAGACGACAACACCAGTATCTTTGCCAGCCCTCGCGAATCCATCTCGCGGAAATACGCGGCGATGAAAATCGGCATTACCAAATAAGCCTGCTCCTCAAGCGCGATAGTCCATAGATGCGAAGCGAATGGGAAAGGCGAATAAAAATGTACTGAGGCGGCGAGGTTTTGTGTAAAGGTCAAGTGCGCCAAGTACCAGCCACTCAACTCCCTAACACTCAAAACATTATAGTGGAGCCCATAAAGTAGTGATGCAGTAATGAAAAACAAGTATAGCGGCCAGATTCTAAGAATTCGCCTTATGAAGAACTTCCGTATGTCGATAGTGCCTGTCGCGACGTACTCCAATTGAAGGAGACGAGACAAAAGAAAAGCACTAAGCACCAAGAACAGATCTACGCCAAACCAGCCAAGAAAGTTCTTAAAGCCCACGAAAGGCTCTTCCGTGAGAGTAGGGCCGTGGTGGACTACTACGGCTAACGCAGCAATTGCGCGCAGCCCATCTATCCACGGCAAATAGAAGGGTTTGCTGTTGACGACCATCCCTAACACCTATCAGAATTTTGGCGACTCTACCACATAGCTTGCTGTAAAAAACTCACCCCGATAGGAAGAGGAACCCCATTCATGAACTCGCTGAAAAAAACCAATCCTTTTGTGTGATGCAAGACAATGGCGAAAGCTGCGAAAAAACGGAGCGAAGTCAGGCGGTCGATCATGCCCTTACTGTCCATGAAGGCTAATATCCTGGCGATAAGATAAATTGTTGGGGCCGGAATGCTACCTTATCTTCACCTCGCTCCGTAAGGATTTACAGGCAATCGGGGTATCGCACGCAAGCGCTGTCTCGCCTGTATCCGAGACTCAGTTTGCCGGGGCTATAGGCCAGTCGATGGTGGTCGGATAGCCCGACTGGGTATCGATCTAGTTCCGCGCCAGTTGGTAAGCCGCGAAAGCCTAGAAGGTCGCGGTATCGTCCGCATCCAGCAAGCCGGCAATGTAGGCGTCTGCCATGCCAGCAGTGGCGTCGCTAGGGACAGACAAAAGCGCATCGCGCTGAGCCATGGCCGCCGCCCTAAGCTCGGCATCCGTCGGCACGGGCGGGATCGGCGCGGCGGTGGTCCAGCCAGCCACTGGCTTGCGACTGCCGCAAGCACGCCATCGGCGAAGAAACCAGCGAGCAGCTGGAAATCGTGACGATGCAGATCCGCGTGATCAAACACATCCTCAAGGTCTACGCCTGCCGTGGCTGTGAAACCGCGCCGGTCACCGCTGACAAGTCAGCGCAATTGATCGAAAAGAGCATGGCCAGCCCCAGTGTGTTGGCGATGTTGCTGACCACCAAATACGTCGATGGCCTGCCACTGCATCGCTTCGAAAAAGTACTCGGTCGTCACGGCGTCGATATTCCACGACAAACCTTGGCACGTTGGGTTATCCAGTGCGGCGAACACCTGCAACCCTTGCTCAACTTGATGCGTGATCGGCTGCTGAAAAGTCGCGTAATCCACTGCGACGAAACGCGTATCCAGGTGATGAAAGGGCCAGATTGAGAGCCGACTAGCCAATCCTGGATGTGGGTACAAACCGGCGGACTACCGAATCAGCCAGTGATCCTTTGTCATATTACTCGACCAGCCGAGCGCAAGAGGTGCCGTCGCGCCTGCCCGAAGGTTATCGCGGCTATCTGATGACCGACGATTACGCCAGCTATAACGCCTTGGGCGCGCAGGCCGGTGTCGAACGTTTAGGCTGCTGGGCCCATGCGCGACGCAAGTTTGTCGAGGCGCAAAAAGTGCAACCCAAGGGCAAAACCGGGCGTGCCGATATCGCCCTGAATCTGATCAACAAGCTGTACGGTATCGAGCGAGATTTAAAAGAAGTCGGCGATGAACATCGCCATGAAGGGCGACAGCAAAACAGCCTGTCGGTCCTGGCGCAGCTACACGCCTGGCTGGAGAAAACGCAGCCTCAGGTGACGGCACAAAACGCGCTGGTCAAAGTCTATTGGCGCATTCGCTTTACCGACGTGCCGCCGGCAGAAAACCCGAATTTCCTCTTCGAAGTCACCGATCAATGGATGACCGAAGTTCCTTCGAAACAAAAGCTGATGCCCAAGCTTGGGTGCGCATGATCGAAAGCGAAATCGACCGAGGCATTTTTGTCTCTCGCGTCGAGGCCGAACGCTTTTTGAATCGACTCGTCTGGTATCTGATAAACACTCAGGCGGTTTCCACCCAGGTGGGGCGGATGACATTTTTTCTGTGAGCCGCCTCGGATTGTTTCATCTTTTCTGGGATGATGGGCTTCCGCGATCCCGGAAGTGATGGACTCGCCCCTGAATTGGCGGGAGACAGGGATCAGCTTTTCTGAGATCCGACACAGGTTGTCGCTTTCGACATTAAAGAGATGGGCCCGAGCGTTGCGGCGTAAAGGGAATATGTTGTTCTAGAGGATTGAACATGGCGCCACCTAACCGAATTGAGCATGTTGGCTTCGATGATTTTCGACGCTTTGCACAGGATGAGTCGTTGTCTAAATATGAGCGCATCGGGTTTCCCGACTCATATCGTCAGGGTTATGAAGCAATTATCTTCGAAGATATTTGCGCAAAACTGACCAACCTGAAGAAAGCTGGCCAGCAAGTTGTCGATATCGGTCCGGGCTGTAGCGATCTGCCCAAGATGTTGATCGACCTGTGCGCCTCGAATGGCCATGCCTTGACGCTGATCGACAGCCAGGAAATGCTGGATCAGCTTGAGAGCGCCCCCTTCATCGAAAAGGTGCCAGCGATGTACCCGCAATGCCCGGATTGGGTTGCGGGAAAGGCAGGAAAGGTCGACGCGATCCTATGCTATAGCGTGCTGCACTATGTTTTGGTCGATGTAGGTTTCTTTCGATTTCTCGATGTTTCGCTTTCCTTGTTGGCATCCGGCGGACAGATGTTGATAGGCGACATACCAAATATCTCCAAGCGCAAACGCTTTTTTTCCAGCGAAACCGGTGTGAGTTTTCATAAAGACTATATGAAGACGGATGAGGCGCCTGTCGTCGAGTTCAACCAGATCGAGCACGATCAGATTGACGATGCCGTCGTGATGTCGATCATCCAGCGGGCACGGCTCCAGGGATTCGATGCCTATCTGTTACCGCAGGACCAGGCACTTCCGATGGCGAACCGGCGCGAAGATATCCTCATCATCAGACCTTGAGAGCAGGAAATGATAAAGACGAAAAAGGTTGTCATTCTGGGCGACAGTGCCTTCGCCGAGGTCGCTTATGAATGCTTTACTCGCGACTCTGAATACGAAGTCGTCGGCTTCTCTGTCAACTCTGCATTTCTTGAACGTAATGAGTTGTTTGGTCTGCCTGTCGTACCGCTTGAGGAGATTGAGCGCTTCTTCGATCCAGACCAGGTCGAGTTCTACGCGGCGCTTGTTTACTCCCAGCTTAATCGGCTGAGGACGCGGTTATACGAGGAGGCGAAGACGAAGGGGTATCGGCCAGCGAGTTACGTCAGTAGCCGGGCGTTTGTATGGCCTAATGCGGTTTTGGGCGAACACTGCTTTATCTTTGAAGATAATACGATTCAGCCATTCGTCAAAATTGGCAATAACGTCGTGCTTTGGAGCGGAAACCACATCGGCCATCATTCGGTGATCGAGGACAATTGCTTTATCGCCTCTCATGCTGTTATTTCCGGATTTTGCACGGTCGGAAAAAATACTTTCATTGGCGTTAATTCGGCGATTGCCAATAACGTCGTCATCGGCGTCGATAATTGGCTGGGTGTTGGGGTCAATATTCTCAAGAACACGGATCCTGATTGTATTTTCAAAAGCGAGCATCCGGAGCCAGCCAAAGTATCCGCACGGCGTTTTTTCAAGGCCAGAACATGAAGTGGCATAAACTGGGCGTTGTCTGGAAGCCTGATGGATCTCTCGATTGGGCCAGAACACATGCGATGGGCCCGATACCTTACCGACTCAACGATGAGTCCAGGGATGGGGTTCAATGGGTACGTCAAGATGAAGAAATGGGACTCGATGTATCGCCGACTGGCGTGGATGCGGAGGCAATCATGTATTCCGCCGTGCTATCGGTTGGGGTCAAGACGTACTGTTTCTATAACGGCAATAATTTTGGCGAGCAGGGCTTCTGCGTCGCGGAGCTGATCCCGTGACCATCGAGATCGCGCGCTATCAACCAGCACTGAGTGAAGCGTGGAATGCATTCTGCGCGAATGCGGCAAACGCCACGTTCCTGCACTCGCGCCGTTTTCTCGATTACCATGGCGACCGGTTTCTGGATGTATCGGTCGTGCTCATGCACGCCGACAGCATAGTCGGCGTTTTCCCTGCGGCGGAGTCCCCTGCAGATCGCTCCATGGTCGTCAGCCATCCGGGTATCACCTATGGCGGCATAGTCCACGGTGGCTACCTTTGCGGCACCAGGATGATCGAAGCGCTGGAGCGGTTGTGCGAGCACTACCGAAAGAGCGGATACGACCGTCTTCGATATAAGGCAGTCCCCCATATCTACCAATCTCGACCGTCGCAGGACGATCTTTATGCCTTGTTCCGGCTCGGCGCGCGCCGATCGCGCTGCGACTTGTCGTGCACAATTGATCTGGCCGATCGCGCAAAACTTTCCGAACGCCGCCGACGCGGGCTGAAAAAGGCGCTCAAATCGGTGTCAGTGGTGACGGGGACCGAGCAGGTGCGGGCATTGTGGCAGGTGCTGACCGATAATCTGGAGCGCAAGCATGGCGCGGCTCCCGTACACAGCGTGGAAGAGATGGAGCAGTTGATCACTCTTTTCCCTGGGGAGATCGAGTTGTTCTGCGCCAAGATCGATGGGCAAGTCGAGGCGGGGGTCGTGGTGTTCAAAGCGCGCACGGCATGGCATGCGCAATACATTGCGGCGAGTGAGGTGGCCTATTCGGTTTCCGCGCTGGATGCCGTGTTCGATCGCGCCACGGCCGAGGCCCTTTCAGCCGGGGTCCGGTATTTCGACTTCGGTACGAGCAACGAGTGTGAGGGCACAGTTCTCAATGAAGGCCTCTACCAGTACAAGCATGAATACGGAGGCGGAGGCGCTGTGCACGAATATTATGATATTGATCTATTAGGTGTTCAGCATGTCTGTGTCTGATTGCAAAATCATCAATTTACCCAAGATCACCGATCCGCGGGGAAACCTGACTTTCCTGGAAAGTGGACGACACGTTCCCTTCGATATCAGGCGTGTATTTTACCTGTACGATATCCCGACCGGGGAAGGCCGTGGCGCGCATGCACACAAGGAACTGCACCAGCTGTTGATCTGCCTGTCCGGCAGTTTCGACGTCACGCTTGACGACGGGGTGGAGAAGTCGACGATCCACCTCAATCGTCCGTGGCAAGGTTTGCATATCCCCCCCATGATCTGGGCGGCCGAGCTCAATTTCGATCCCGGATCTGTCTGCCTGGTCCTTGTGTCCATGGAATTCGACGAGTCCGATTATTATCGGGACTACGACGAGTTTATCGCCGCCGTCCGGTCTCGCTGAGTTTCTGCGAGACCTGGCCGCCTCGATAGCCATACCTTCAACCGCCGCGCCAGAATGGTCTCGAATGCGTGCACAGGGATACCCCGCCGATACGACGGATGTGTCGTTAGGCGGGCAGGCTTCCAGTATGTGTTCGCGCATCGCCAATTATCGTCAGGTGCTACGAATGTGCGGCCAATGCAATTCCATTCGAGAGTTAGGAGCATGATTGTGAAAGTGCCATTTCTTGATGTCCGCAACGCCTATCTCGAGCTCAAGTCCGAACTCGATCATGCAGTCGCGCGGGCTCTCGATTCTGGGTGGTATATCTTCGGGGAAGAAGTTACCCAATTCGAGAAATCGTTTGCCGACTATGCGGGCGCCCGTTTTGCGATCGGGGTCGGCAACGGGCTCGACGCCTTGCGTATAACCTTGATGGCGATGGGGGTGTCCGAAGGGGACGAAGTCATCGTGCCGTCCAATACCTATATTGCTACCTGGCTCGCCGTGACACAGTGCGGAGCACGACCCGTGCCTGTCGAGCCCGACGTCGACACCCTCAATATCGATCCACAACGCATTGAGCAGGCCATGACCGGTAAGACCAAGGTCATTCTACCCGTTCATCTGTACGGGCAGCCTGCACCAATGGGACCGATCCTCGAACTGGCCCGTCACAAGGGGGTTCAGGTCCTCGAGGATGGCGCACAGGCGCACGGCGCACGTTATCGTGGTACGCGCATCGGCGGGCACGGAGATGCCGTGGCGTGGAGCTTCTATCCCGGCAAAAATCTCGGCGCGTTCGGTGACGGGGGCGGTGTCACTACCAACGACGCCGAACTCGCAGAGCGAATTCGGACGATTGCAAACTATGGTTCTAAGGTTAAATACGTCAATGAGGTTTGTGGCCTGAACAGCCGGCTCGATCCGATCCACGCCGCGGCACTGGCCGTCAAGCTGCCGTTCCTCGACGAATGGAACGCGCGTCGCGGGGAGATTGCCGCCTATTACCGGAAGCACTTGCAAAATACCGGTGTGAGGGTGCCGACTCCGGAACCGGATTGCACGTCGTCGTGGCATCTGTTCCCCGTTTTTTCGCAGCGGCGTGATGCTTTGCATGCGAGGCTGAAGGAGGCCGGTATCGAAACGCTGATTCATTACCCGATTCCTCCTCATATGCAGCAGGCTTACCAGTTCCTTGGTTTCGAAAAGGGCGCTTTCCCCATTGCGGAGGCACTGGCCGAGACTGAGCTCAGTCTACCGATCGGGCCACACATGACCCTCGAGCAAGCAGCTTATGTTTGTGAAACCATTGCGGGTTTTCAGTAATGAGTGATTTCGATCTCGACCGCCTGCAAGAAACGGTTGTGGAATATATTTCCCAGTCGCACTACGGCGATGCGATGGAGTGCATCAAGTCATTTGCCGAGCAAGTCATCAACGATCCGGCGTCGATTGGTGTTGTGTTCGCGAGCCGCGAACTCGATGCGCTGTGCCGAATGCTAGCCGATGCCTACTATGCCGATCGCTGCCATGCGCCCGAAAGGGAACGGCAGGGCACCGTCATTCTGGCGTCCGAACTGGTCAGGGCCGGAGGGCATGTCGAACTGATCAAGGACTATCTGGCTCTCGAGCTGTTCGAGAGCCCGGTTCGCGTCGCCTTGACCGATCTGTTCAATCGTATCGATCACGCCTCGATTAACGAGTGGGAGTCTCTGCTCGGCTGCGAAGTCTTCGTTGCGACCGAAACCGGGCTCGATGGCAAACTCGATGCCCTGACCGCGCGGCTTGGCGAGTGGAATCCTTCCACCGTTTTGACCCTCGGTCACAATCAGGACATCGTGTGCATCGTGGCGGCCCACGCCCCTGGCGCCAGGAACCGCTACTACATTCACCATGGCGATCACCATCTGTCACTTGGTGTGACCTGCGAAGCGTTTCAGCATGTCGACTTGCAAAACATGTCATATGAATTGTGCAAAAACGAGATTGGAGTCGCGCAACAGCTATATTGGCCGATCAGTGCTGTCGGTACATCCCAAATCAAAACCCGATTCCTCGACCGAGGGGCCTTGACGACCTGCTCATGCGGTCGGATGTCCAAGTTCGAATCGGGATCATACGCGGTTCGCTATGAACGTGCAGTGGCCTGCATCCTTAAAGCCTCGCGTGGCTACCATGTGCATATCGGGGATTTGTCCGATGCATTTCTGCAGAAAATCCACGTGGAACTCGATGCTGAGAACGTAAGCCATGACCGGTTCACTCACATACCGTGGGTCGCTTCGCTCTCTCGGGCGCTGATCGAGAACGAGGTGGATGTATATATTCCTTCTTTCCCGCTTGGAGGCGGCAAATCATTAATCGAGGCGATGTCGGTCGGGGTGCCTGTCGTTACTCACGAATCATATCGCTCCCGTTTTCACTCCGGATCCGATCTCGCTTATCCTGACAGCTATACCTGGAGCCAATATGAAGATCTCGGTCGGATTTTCAAGCAGTGGGACCAACCGCTGCTCAAGCGGCAAGCCGCATCTGCATTGCAGCATTTTGAGCGTTACTACTCGCAAGAAGCTTTTTTGAAAGCTTTTGCCAGCGGGCTGGACAGTGCTGCTCTTGTTCCGCCATTGCATGCATATCACAGAAACCAGCTGCAGAATCACCTGGATATAAAACGCCAGAGAGTGCAAGAAATCGGTCATTTGATATCTGAAAAAAATAGAATATTCCAAGAATGGTCGTACGTTCATTCGATGTATAAAGAGCATTCTGAGACGATCGCGAGGCTACAAGCGGTGATCGAACAGCTGACACAGGAGAAGCTTGCGTTGGAAGCGTCAGTCATGACTCAACGACAGAATGTGGGTGCTCCAGGATCGTGGAGAGGAAAGATCAGAAAGATCACTGCCGTGATACTTGATAAGTAAAGTTCAGTTGCTTTGCTTCGATAGAAGCGACACATGTTATTTGCAAAATCGGCGGCATGACTTCGCTTCCTAATCTCGACCACTTAAACCCTGAACAACTGCGCGCTCTGGCGGCGCAGTTGATGCAGCGTATCGAGAATCTCGATCAGAAAGTCGAGACGATGGGTAAGCAAATCCACCATCACAAAGAAGCACTGGTCTTCAGGGCAAAAACCAGAGAGTAGAAGTAGCCTGTACGCATAAGTGACGCGCCATGACATTGATAAGGAAGAACAACTTTTCCGAAGCTGCCCCCAAATCTGGGTCATGGGACAACTTTGTCAAAAATGTGCCTGTTACAGAGCGTGTAACAATCAAGGTTCGAGGCGACGCTGCTGGTAAATCAAGTCGACGATTTCACCATCCGGGGCGTAACCACTGACAGTGTCACGCAGAAGTTGGCGAACCCGCGAATAATCATCCAGCTCAACGGCAGACAGCAACTCCATCAAGTTGCGCTTGAGCACTTCCCAAGGCAAATGATCCTCCTTGGCGCTCATGATCATCGGGTGCTGGGTAGCGGACACGTTGTCGCCGATCAGCAACTCTTCGTAAAGCTTTTCCCCGGGACGCAGTCCAGTGAACTCGATGGCAATATCGCCTTGCGGATTATTCTCCGAGCGAATGCTCAAGCCAGACAGGTGAATCATCTTCTCCGCCAGCTCGATGATCTTGACCGGCTCGCCCATGTCCAGCACAAACACATCACCACCCTGCCCCATTGAGCCGGCCTGTATTACCAGCTGTGCCGCCTCGGGAATGGTCATGAAGTAACGGGTAATCTTCGGATGGGTAACCGTCAAGGGCCCGCCCGATTTGATTTGGCTGTGAAAGCGCGGAATAACCGAGCCAGACGAGCCCAACACATTACCGAACCGCACCATGGTGAAACGGGTCTTGTTGACCCGGGACACATTGGACTTGTCCCCGAACAACACCGGCGCCAACTCACGACTGAGGGCCTGCAAGGTCAACTCGGCCAGCCGTTTGGTGCTACCCATGACATTGGTCGGGCGTACAGCCTTATCGGTCGAGATCAGCACAAAGTTTGCAACACCAGCCTCCAATGCAGCCTGAGCGGTATTGAGCGTCCCGATCACATTGTTGAGCACACCTTCGGCAATATTGTGCTCAACCATCGGCACGTGCTTATAGGCCGCCGCGTGATAAACCGTGTCCACGCTCCAGGTCTTCATTACATCCAGAAGTTTATGGGGATGGCGAATCGACCCCAGTATCGGTAACAACCGGACAGGCAACGACTCACGAGCAATACGATGCTCGAGCTCAGACAAAATACTGTAAAGATTGAATTCGCTATGATCGAACAACAACAGCGTGGTCGGTCCCAGGGAGAAAATCTGCCGACAAAGCTCGGAACCGATCGAACCGCCCGCCCCCGTAACCAAAACCGTCTTGCCCTTGACACATCGAGCCAACAAATCAGGCTGAGCCGGCACCGAATCCCGCCCCAACAGGTCAGCAATGTCGACTTCCTGAATGTTGTCCACCTTGACCCGACCACTGGCCAGATCAGTGAAATTCGGAACACTGCGCACATGGAGCGGGAAACCCTCCAGAAAATTGAGAATCTCCCTGCGCCGCGCACGGGTCGAAGACGGCAACGCCAGAAGAATTTCCTGAGCCCCGGTCATGTCGATCATCTGCTGAATATGCTTGGGCTTATAGACCCGCAACCCGGCAATCGAACGATCCGCGATAGAGGAATCGTCATCGATGAACGCCACAGGGCGCATCACGCGGCCCATGCGCAACGCTGCAACCAACTGGTTGCCTGCCACGCCTGCGCCGTAAATGGCGACCTTGGTCAAACCATCGTCTCGATTGACAAACGGTACATGCTGCGCAGCGGTGAACCAATCACCCATGAAGTATTGACGCATGCACAGACGCAGGCCGCCAATGATTACCAGGCTTAGCCACCAGTAATTGAAGATGATGGAGCGCGGCACCACGGCCTGGTGATTGCTGTACCAGTACACCACCACGGCGAGGATCAGCGAGGACAGACTGACCGCCTTGACGATAGCAATCAGCGCATCATTGCCGAAGTAGCGCATGACGGCGCGGTACATGCCAAAGCGTACGAAAAGGGGAATGGCAATAATCGAGGCACTGACGAACAGCCAGAAATGCGACTTTAGCGGATTGTACATGTCGTCGATGCCGAGGCGGACGATAAAGGCCAGCCACAAGGCGACCCACACCAAAACCACATCGGTGGCGACCTGTATCAGTCTTTTTTGCCTGCGAGGCAAACTAAGCAACACTCTGCGTATTTTATCCATTCAAGCTTTCGAGCCCGTAGCCCCCTCCTTTTGCGCGGTCATCGGTCGGCATTGTAACCTCAATGAGGACGAGATCGCCCAATACTTGCACAGGGGAGGACCCAGGAAGGAGCATTTTACTCAAAGCGCCGCTATAATTCGCCCCTCTGACCGGTCTGCCGGACAGAGAATGCGAGGACGCGAAACCCGGTCGAAAACCAGGACACGTTGCTGCTGTGGAGCTGCTCGTCGGCAACCATCAGCCAATCTCTCTGACCCCTTTCGAGCAGGTAATTTACGTGGGGCACTTACGACCAGACGCTGCGACCTGGCTCAATAATGCGTTTCTGGAATGTAGGAAATTTTCTTGGGAGTTAACCTCTGACCGTGGGATGATAGAAGATGATAGAAAAAGTGCAAATCATTCGGCAGGAACTTTATTTCTGAGCATTCGCACACCTGAATCGCTCGACACAAGCACTGTTTTCTGAACGAATAGCTCAAGTTTTTCATGGTAGCGAGCGCACCGAGCGCGCGCACGCCATACGAAATCGCTTCAGACTTTACGCCCCCTACTTGCAGCAGGGGCATTCTAGGTGGAATAGATCCCGCGATCGTAAAAAACTGGAAACTAGACGGGATGGAAAAAGTGACACTACACCCTCCTACAAGATTACAATCATCGACTGTTTTGACAACCCGGTATTTCGAATGCTAAACAACTCAATTGCCGCTGCCCTGGCAGACATAGCGACAGCTGTAAAGCGCTATTCTCTGGTAGGCATGCTCGGATGGCAGGATGTACGTCAACGGTATAGGCGCTCTGCTGTCGGACCGTTTTGGCTAACAATCAGCATGGGCGTTATGATTGGTACTATTGGCCTCGTATTCGGCCAAATATTTAACTCCCCCATGAAAGAATTTCTGCCATTTCTTGCAGCAGGTATGATTTTCTGGAGTTTTATTTCTACCTGCGTGTTGGAGGGCTGCACCAGCCTCATCGCCGCAGAAAGCATTATCAAACAACTCCCCATCCCATTATTCGTGCATATTTTACGCACGATATGGCGCAATACTTTGATCCTCGCGCACAACATCGTCATTTTCCCGCTTGTGCTGCTGGCTGTTCAGAAACCATTGGGGCTTGGAGCACTATTGAGTATCCCGGGTTTTATGCTGCTTGCTCTCAATCTGGCATGGATCAGCTTGATATTGAGCCTTTTATGCGCTCGATATCGCGACCTCCCGCAGATCATTGCGAGCGTCTTGCAAATTGCCTTTTATGTGACGCCAATCATGTGGCTTCCAAGCCTGCTACCAGGACGAGCCGGCACCTATTTACTGGATTTAAACCCCATCTATCACCTCATACAAATAGTCAGGGCCCCCTTGCTCGGACAGGATGCGAGCACTGTTAGCTGGTGCGTGGCCGGGGGCATGGCTCTGTTTGGCTGGTGCGTAGCGATCATCATCTATGGCCTCTATAAACGTCGCATTGCTTATTGGCTCTAAGAAGAAAACTATTATGGCTTCTATTGAATTTCATAACGCATGCGTTGATTTCCCTATCTATAACGCAAGTGCTCGCTCTCTGAAAAAGCGACTGATTCAAGTCGCTACAGGCGGAAAACTCAGTGCCAACGACCAAGGCCGAGTGATCGTCAGAGCACTGGAAGACCTTACTTTTTCCCTCAATGACGGAGACCGGGTTGGATTGCTCGGTCATAACGGCGCTGGCAAAAGCACATTACTCAGACTGCTGAGCGGTGTATACGCCCCCTCCGCTGGCACTGCCAGTATCAGCGGCGAAGTCGCTTCCCTCATTGATATTTCATTAGGGATAGACCCGGAGGCATCCGGCAGGGAAAACATCTTCATGCGCGGCATCCTGCTTGGGATGACAAAAAGTGATATTGCAGAAAAACTCGACGAAATTATTGAGTTTTCAGAATTGGGTGACTTCATTGACATGCCGGTACGCACGTACTCTTCCGGCATGCACTTGCGCCTGGCCTTTGCGGTATCGACGACCATCAGACCTGAAATATTGATCATGGACGAATGGCTGTCGGTAGGGGACGAAGGCTTCAAGCACAAAGCAGAAGCTCGAATGAACGAACTGGTCGAATCCACCAATATTTTGGTGATCGCCAGCCACTCCCGTGACCTGGTGCTGCACACATGCAATCGGGTTATTTGGCTGGAGCACGGCAAAATAAAAATGGACTCGGATCCCGAAACAGTTACCCGAGCTTATTTTGGCCACTAATATTTTCCTTCGCGTCTGCAACCCCTCATTAAGCTAATAAACCGGTGAACTCATAAAGAATCCACTTTATCAAGTCAAGATAAACGTAGGTTCTGTATGAAAGTAGCCGCGTAGCCATTGCAGCGTAGAAGCCAAAGAGACCAAAGCAACAAAGCAACAAAGCCTCTTGCCAGCTGCATCTCATGATGCGACCCGACGCAAAAGTCGAAAAGGTCTATCTGCATCCAAAGCCAGCCCCCTCCCCCCCCAAAAAAATCTATCGATAGCCTCGCAGCCCCAGTTGGACGGGTCATCATGGTGACGTTATTCACCCACCTGCGCTTTACGTGCTCGTCAACAAATCCGGCAACCGTGTGAAAATTTCCGCAGCGCGGAGAGAGACGACGCCACTGCAGGGCAACTCCCCCCAAAGCTATGGGCCAAGGCTAGCCAAAACAAATAAATATCCCTATCATCCCGCGCTTATAGATCAAACAATAAATATTCAAGGCCTGACATGTCAGCAAAATTGGAATCCGGAAACAATAGACTATTCCCTCTTGAAGCCTATAGAGGAATAGCTGCATTTATTGTGCTTGTTCACCATTTTTTTTTAGGGTTTTCCCCATACACAACTGGATTATTAGGGGAAGCACGAAACAAAGACAGCTTAATAGGGCAGCCATTTTTTGCTCTTTTTAACGGCACAGCGGCTGTCGGTTTTTTCTTCACCCTTTCCGGCTTTGTTTTGTGCTGGTCCTATTTTAATCATGAAAACCCACAGAAACTTCTTCTGGCATTTCTTAAAAGATTTCCGAGACTGGCTGCCATCGTAACGATTACCACTGTCGCAAGTTACTGTTTATTCAGGCTTGATTTTTATTACTTCCATGATGCCTCGAAACTTAGCTTGAGCCCATGGCTTGCAACATTTGCTCAAGGATGGACGCCAGGGTTTGAGCCAAGCTTTTGGGAAGCTCTAACGCAGGGGATGACAACTTTTTTCACAGGCGAAGCCTTTTACAATACAAACCTTTGGACTATGAAAGCCGAGTTTTTCGGCAGCATGATTGTCTTTATGCTTGCATGCTTTATTTCCGTAATACTCGGATATCGCCACCTAATTTACGCCTTTATAATTATTTCAATATCAGCGCTATTCTATAACGACCTCATATTCCCCTTTGTTGCCGGTACATTTCTTTCTGCCTATCTAGCCAAAAACAAAAAAGAAATCCCTTTCCATGTCTCCATTGCGCTAATTTTTTTTGGGCTATACATGCTCGGCTATATAATCCCGGAAAAATCATACGCATGGGCTTCAGCCATCCCAATCATTATGAAAGTACACACCCAATCCCTACTCCACACACTTGGCTCCGCCTGCATAATATTCGCAACCATGACCAATCAAAAGGTGTTTGAAAACCTGAATGGAAAACTTTTAAGAGGCATCGGAAAAATTAGTTTCCCACTGTATCTTGTCCATACTCTTGTGATCTGCTCGCTATCAAGCTACGTATATCTCAAACTTGCAAATCACGGAGTCAGCAATACATCAAGTTTAATTATCGTATTTGTTGTAACCGCCACCACTTCAATTGCACTAGCAGTACCACTCTCTCGTTTTGATGACTGGTGGGTTAAGCAGGTTAATTCAATCACACGAAAACTCTTGAAAGAAAAACAATTAGTCTATTGAGCCCTACCTATAAGACGCACCTGCCAATATCACCGATAAATCAGGTGCTGGAGCGTAAAAGGTCTTTCACGGATGAGAGGACATGCAGAAACAAGAACGCCGATTTGATTGATAATGTTCGCGGGTGCAAACATATCTAACAAATCGGCGCTCTTATACATAATATTCTGGAAGGGCTTTTCTTTCGTCACAACCCAGCCGGATGGTGACCCTCTACAGATCGATTTGACGCCTCATGCCCCCCGCCTTTGAAGCCCTCCCAAAGATCGTAACCGCCCCATAAGCTCACCTTCCAAGAAGCGAGCTTATGGAGTGTTTACATCGTTAAATCAATGTGCTTATTCCGGATTATCCAATAACCAAGCAGCAAAGCGCTCCAATCCATGATCGAAACTCACGAAAGGGACCCACCCCAAAGACTGTTTGGCGCGCTCGATATCCAGGACACTGACAGGCACGTCAAATCCGCGACCCGACAAGTACTCACGACTGGCATTTCGCCCCGCGACCCTCTCGATCGCGTCAAGAACCTCATTGAGACTATGTCCGCGCCCTGAACCGATATTGAACACATGCTCTTCACCGGATTGCGCTGACGACGCTAACAACGCTCTCACCACATCAGAGACATGAATGTAGTCGCGTACAACCGTGCCATCGCCCCAAATCTCAACCGTCTCGCCACGCAGGACTTTGCCAAGGAATACGGCAACCGCGCCTTGGCTAGCATAGGTGCGCTGCCCCTCACCAAAGGGGTTTGCAAGACGTAGAACAGTATAATCAAGGCCGTATAAGCGATGGAAAAGCGCCAAATACTTCTCGATCGCCAACTTGGCAATTCCATAGGAACAGGCCGGGTCAGTAGCATGGGTTTCTGGAATAGGTACTTGCGTAGGGTCTCCATACACCGTGCCACCGGAGGAGATAAAAATAATCTTCCTCAGGCCGGACTTCACCGCGAGGTTTAGCAGGCGGATGGTCGCAACGACATTGCTCTCCACATCGAAGACGGGATCAGCATTTGAAGACTTGGGGAGGGTAGTAGACACAAGGTGATAGCAAACATCGCAACCTTCCAATGCCTTGGCGACTTCGGCCTCACTGGTGAAGTCTCCTTCGCAAAGCTCGAAATTAGGATGACTGAAGTGGGATTCACCCAACGGCGCCACATTGGGACGATCGAAACAGCGCACAAAATGCCCCTGATCGAGCAATGCGTCTATCAAGTGGGTGCCTATGAAACCACGCCCCCCCAAAACCAGGGACCGTTTAACGGGATTAGGAGAAGTGTTCTCGGAATTATTCAACGTTGCCCTCCAGCGCTTGATATGGTTGAAACTGCCGCCTTGTGCAGCAGCAGACAAGGCGGGCTTGACCTGCCCCATCCTTGGCAACCATTGCAACGACCTACACTTTATTATTTAACGGAACACACTGTGACGGCTAATGATACGTCAAGTGAGGCGGCTTACCAAATTGCAGGAGACGCCCGTCTCGCTCTCAGTGCAGGCCTGGCAATCAGCCGGACCTGCCCTGCGAGCCCTCCCCTTAACGCTAGCTGCCCTGCTTACAGCAAGTCCGGCTACAGGTCCTGGACAGTCATGCCAGAGCCTTCGGCCTTCGCCGACTCCGCCCTGCGCTGCTGAATGTCACGCTCGAACAAACGAAGATATTGAGAGGCAACGGCATCAATTCGATATCGACTGGAAACGTCTTTCACCAAGCCGACGGCTTCCTGGTATTTCCGTTCATCTGTCGCGAACGCTGCAATCACGCGGGCCGTGCTGTCGATTGGGACTACCCAATCTTCCAACTTGATAATCTCCCCTGCAACGCCACTCTCTATCGTCAACATGTTTTTGATGTCGCCTACGTCTGTGGCAATGTATGGCTTGCCGGCAAACAGGCAATCGACAATGGTCAGAGGGAAACTCTCGGACCTGAAGGTCGATAACATGATGCCCATGTCCGCGGCAGCATAATGGCCTACGGAGTTATCACTAAAGCCAGCCAGGTAAACGAAGTCCGGCGCACCTGCTTGACAGTACTCATCGTACACCAGGCCATTACCGACCAATATAATACGGATGTCCCGACCGGAAAGTGATCGCGCAAGTTCTACCGCCTGGATAGCTTCGCCCCAGCCTTTATCGGGAATTGCCCGACTGACACAACACAATACAAAAGCATCTTCCGGTATACCCATCTGCACGCGCGAGATTGGAACGATTTCCGGCGGCTGCAACCCGTTAGGAACCTTGACGAAACGGGGAGAAGACTTGTCGTACAGTGAGATGTCCGAGAAAGGAACAAGATTCTTCTCAGCGGTGTAGACCCATGTACTGACACCTTTGTCAGCAATGCGCAACTGTTCATCAGTCACTCCATTGCCATGTTCAATCATCCCGTGCAGAGCAGCCACATGGGCGCCGAGCTCGGAAAAAACATCCGGGACATCGACCGGATACTTCTGAACGTACCACTGGTGGCTATTGAGTGCTTCAATTCCGAAATCATGAATGATCGCTTTCACTGATTCGATATTCGACGTCTCGATCACCGGCACGTCGCTTCTCAGCATTTTGCGAACACCGTCTTCGCGTTTTGGTATCCCGGCGCTAAACAAGGAAACGGAAATACCTTGGCGCTTAAACTCGTTTGCCAGTCGAATCGGAAGGATTTCGGCACCACCCGGATAGAAGCCGATCGTGGAAACCATCACGTTCGGCAGGCGATCAGCCCTGGCACGAACAATCGAATCATGGTCGTACCAGCGTAAAAACTCTTCTGCGGAGCCCCCGACATAGTGGTCATACAGCTTCTTGCTGGATGCCTCGCAAGCCTCAAGCACCGACATCGGAACATTGTAGAGGGACTGGATCGTTCTGTTCGCCACCCCGAGCTCGCGATAAAAGACCTCTTTGCGATAAGTGGTGTTGGCAGTACTTGCATAATGTCGACGGAAAAAGTTTGTACCCTCAGTGGAGTAAGCAATCTTCCCGCCGCGCAGGATGTGCAAATAGAAGACCCAGTCACCAGCAACTTTCATTGATAGCCACGACTGATCATCCAACAGCGGCATATCAACGGGACGCTTGAAAATCACGCCACTGGCATTAGGTATTGTATTTTTGATACCCAACGCCGAACGCACTTCGTTATGCGCCGTGCTTACATAGGAACCGGCCCATTTATTCGCACACTCCAGATCACTTACATAGTTAAGGAACTGGTCCGGCATAACGACTTCGTCCGTGGTTACGAACTCACACTTCGAGTACGCAAGCATGACCGCTTCATCATCAAAACAGCTAACAAGCGCCTCGAGGAAACGCTCATCACAGTAGTCATCGCTTTCAGCGACCCATACCAGGTCACCTGTGGCCGCCTTGATCCCCTTAGCCCACTGATGAAAAACGCCACCCGAATTCGTCTCATTGAACAACAAGCGCGTTATATCAGGGTACTTTTCCGCATAACCAGTTAACACCGAACGGCTATCATCAGTCGAACAGTCATCCATCAGGATGACTTCTATATTCTTGTAAGTCTGCCCATAAATACTATCCAGCCGACGATCAAGATAGCTCTCATGATTATAATTTGGAACAATTACCGAAATTTTTGGCATAACGACACTGGAATCAATATCCAGCAGAGCGCGTGTTGTTTCGTTCAACCGACCAAAACCGGTGATACTGTCTGGCTCAACGTAGAGTCCTTCCTGCCAATTGTTCCAGGCATTCACGAACAGTAGACGGCGATCCTCGGGGAGAGCCTTTCTCGCGCCCCTGATCGCCGCGTCAAGCCAACGCCCATAGTCACGAATGTGAAACCGCGAATAAACCAGAGGAGAATATTGCTTAAGCGCAGTTTCATCACGTCCTAACGAAATAGCGTGGAAAACTGGAGTAGCACGAAGATGTGCTTTCTGTGCTCGTACGATCCCTTGCGAAGCAACAAGGTTATACGGAACGGTATCTATTCCATTCTTGTTTTGCGGTGGAAATACGCCAGTTTCGCCCGGCACAGGATCAGCAGAAAGATCAAGCGCGGCGTCACACAAACCATCCAGGTCCTGCGCTAACTCGTCCGAACCCGCGAAACCAAACTGAGCAATCAAGTACACGCCGTCACACAGTTCATTCAATCGCTCACGGAGCTTGCGAATTGAATCAACTATGTCTTCGTCATATTCATTGAGCTTAACCACGATGACGGGGCGCTCATCAACCTGCACACATCGCTTATCAGCTAGAACTGCAACAACAGGCGTAATCAAGTTGTTCGACAGACCGTCCTGATGCAAATCTATTTGAATACAGAAATTAAAGTCGATTTCCGTATGGGCAAGAAAGGTATCCAGAGGCTGTGGCGACGCTTGCGCAACCGAATCTGCGCTCAGCTTGAAACAAAAGCCGAAAAAGCCATGACTCTTGGCACTGAGTGCCTGCTGGGTGAGCACACGCCCGTCCAACGAATCATACAACCCAAGCGTCTTATCAGGGCGCGATCGCTGCGGATTGCCCTTGGAAGCGAATCTGGCACTACGCAACGCCTCCCAGTCAGGCGATACATAGAACGCGAGTAACTTGATGTCGCTGTTAACTTCACCAAAACGGATGTCGTTTTCGTGATTAATGAGCGCGTCCGGTACCGCTATTCTATGCTCCGCCGCGCCAGTGACAATGTAATGCCAAAGCGGGTTAAGACCAATGTGTTGAATGTCTTTGTAAAGTGCGAGGTAGGCGCGCGTATCAAAGTCCATGGACGGATTTTTACCTTCGCGCCAGCCCTGTTCACAGTAGTGCCTGAGCGGATCTACCGAGACCTGCTGCACATCGCTGTACATTGCAAGGTAGTACTTCTCATCGAACAATCCTGACTTTTTGACGACTTCGATCTGTGCCTCGAGCACAGCCTTGAGTACCGGTATCGGTGTATATTCACCATACGGCTTGAAAACCGCATTACGCCCGACGGGACGACGCTTGACCGCCGTCATTTCGCAAATGCGAGCTGGCAATCTGACTGGACGACCTTCGAGCTGGCCACATTGAATGTAGTGAAGCAGCGGATGTACCTGAGCCTCGGCAACATCAGGGTTGGCCAACAGATAATCCGAAGGACTGAAAGCGGCGCAAGGATTGCGATTTTCTATCCAGCCCTTGAGCATGTAGTGCTTGAGTGGATCAGTGCCTTTTACACGCACATCTGCATTACTGGCAAGGTAATAATCCGGGTCAAACAACCCGCTTTCGTGAATCTCACGAAGAGTGTTTTCGTTATACAGCTCTCGACGACGTCTTAACGAGTCGAGTACTTTACTCCATGTCAGCGTCCTGACGTTATGGACGGACTCTCGCACAAACCCTGTAACTATGCGCACAGGCGAGGTTAAACGCCAGGAATGCGAAAAGAGTAACGCATTGAGTTCCTGCTGCGTCTTGAGCAAATCAGCCTTCAGACTGACACCCTCTTTTTCGTGATCAACCAAGACGGCTTTGAGGTCGACTAACTGCCTGTTGAGCACACCCACAGATTGCTCAAGACTGGCAATATGTCGGTCGCGCTTAACCAAAGAACCCATGAGCTCTTTTAACTGCGATTCGCGTTCAAACAGGGTCGGATTCAATGACGCAATCCGCTGATTCAAATCCTCGATCTGTTGAGTCAAGTCCTGGATTTGAAGGGCGCGCGCATCTATTTGTTGACGACTTTCCCGAATCAGCCTGGCCGCGTCAAACGCGAGATCCAACTGCTCTACCGAAAACGCTTCTGTAGGTTCTGGTATCTGCCTGTCATATTCGAAGACATCAAAATCTTCGGCATACAGCTCTTTAATCAAACTCGCACTTCGTTCCGTTATAAAAGCAGGAAGGAAGGGAATGACATTTTCACTTGGCGAAGGCTCTGCGAAAGGATCGGTGGCCTGCTCACCGAAGTGCTCCGATAATGCTTTATGGAGTCCAGAGGAGTTTTCAATTTTGACCAACAAGGAATAATTGATCAAATCCGGACGCAATAGCGTGGCTTGAGGCGCCCAAAAATCCTTCTCAGGTGAAGATCCGCGATTGCTTGCGAGATACTCCAGAAACGCCTCAAAAGCCGAAGCAACATCTGCTACGCTTTTTACCGGTTGCTGTAACAACTCAAACTTTGGATACAATGCGACCTGCTGTGGATCTTGCAACAGTATTTTCGACTGCCATGCAGAGAAGATACGCTTGTAAGGGTTTCGTACGGCGGCAAATCGAAAATATGTATCAGAAAGAAGGGATTCCAAAAGGTCGTCTATTTCCAGCCCGCTGACATGGGGCGCAACCTTGTGAAACTCGTGAACAATTTGATCAGAATTACTTCCCGCAGCCTCACCGACTCCACGCAAGGCCTGCGAACAACCTTCCAGTGTTGCAAACCACCACTTCAGGGACGTACTCGCAACTTTGGGGGTACTAACGTATAAAACCTTGTACTTCTCGGAACGGAAACTGTTCCACTTGAGATAGTCGAAGACTTTTTGTTTGTCCACTGATGACAAATCACTAATATTTAGCATATGCGTCAAAAAATCCTATGGGCATGCTGACTCTCAGCAACGCACTTCCAAACGAGTAAATTATCTGCACTAATACGAACACCCTGTAAGACGGCTACAACCATAGCCCTACATAAAAGGGTAACACTTGCAAATGACCACTCCCTGGTTCCAGCGACGACTATACGTCGACGACGTTAGCCCCCTTGGGCCGAGCGAACCACAAACGCGGTCACTGACCCGGAGCAAACAAGCGCGAAACCAACCAAAACTGATTTATAACATTTTTTGGTCTTAACATTCAAAATAGCTCAGAAATACCGGGTGTCTTACCTATGGCCTAGCCGCAGCGCCCAACAAAAAAGGCTCAAGCCCCTACCGCCAAGAGCGAAAAACACCTCAAACCCAGGCACGTACACAGTGGACTGAATCGTTGACGGGACACAGGACGGGGCACCGCTCGAAACCATCCTGGCCCAGACCTACGCCCCTCCCGAAACAGCCTGATTTGCTTATTTAAAGGGCTGCCCCCATCCATCTGGACAAAAATCCAGAATATTGAGGAGCAAAAAACCAATAAAGAGTCAACAAACCGTATACAAAACCAACCACTTCGACTAACGAGCCAGAGCTACATCAATAGAGAAATACAAAAAAAGAGCCACTCACACGGAATGACTCAATTCACAAAACTCAATGCCAAAAACCGCTAAAGCACGAACTCAGGTATAACTCTTACACGTTTTCACTGCGTGATTCTTGGCAATATAATAAGCTTCATGCAACTGCATATGCCGCTCCACCCGCACAGTGGGGTCCCCAGGAGTTCTAAACAAAGACGTTGTTTTTGGCACATAAGCAAACTTATTGTCATAACCATACCGCAACCAAAGGTTCCAGTCTTCGAGACTGCTCATATCGGTTTGAAATCCACCTCGTTGCAAGTAGAGATCCTTTTGAAAAAGGAGAGACTGGATCGCTATAAAGTTGTGATCCAACAGAACATCATAGTCATATTCTTGCTTGAGAATCGGAGGTACAGAATGGCTAACCTCAAAATATTGCTCTTCCACGCCACTGGCAACAGTACCGACTTCCAGCGCCAATGAGTAGGCCGCTACCGCATCAGAATTTTTCGCCAACGCACCAACAAGCACCTCGACATGATCCGCAAAAAGCAAATCATCATCATCGAGAAACATGCAATATTTTCCGGCTGCCTTTTCCAAACCATAATTACCGGTAACCGAACGACCGACCTTATCGAGGGAGTAGTAACTGACACTCATTCCCTCCGGAAATTCAAAATCAGCCACAACCGAGCTCATCGTAGAACCGCCATCCTCAACGACTATCAACTCAATATTCGGATACGTCTGATTAAGCACTGACATCATGGACTGCCTGAGAAACTCTCCTCGATTCTTGTAAGTTCGAGTTACCACAGTAACAAGAGGGTAATCGGTCAATGGCTCACCCACCTCCCAGAACGCCCCATCCCTGATCATTTCATAATCAAAGCCCCTGAAAGGGAAATAGCAGTTTTCACTCGGCCCCTTGCCCCGCATAAAATACCGAGCCTTCTTGAATATCACACCGAAGTTTCTGAACACATCGCGACGGGCGCCAGCATAGGGTTCTGGACGGAGCAAAAGCAGGCACTGCAAAATAAAGCCACCCACTCTATCGCTCAAATTCCCATAGCGTAGCCTGATATAAGCATTGGCCAGCGTGCTGCCGGTATACTGAATCGGTTTTATATGATGCTCATGCTCATAGGTATAATGATAGACGACGGCAGATGGGCAATACTTGAGTTGGTATCCATACGACCTGAAGCGATAGGAAAGCTCGACGTCTTCGCCATACATGAAGATCTCGCGCTCGTATCCACCGACTTTAACGTAAGCCGACCTTCTTACGAGTACGCAAGCATGGGACGACCAGTTGGTTTCCAACGTTACCGGATCGTAATATTTAGGATGCTCATAAGGTGCCTGCCTCAACTCCCAGGAAGCCACCTCAGCCTTGGCATCAGCCAAAGCAGCGGCCACCACTCTGGTTATAGCGTCTTTGGCAAAAACGATATCCACATTACTAACAAGAAAATACTCAGAGCTTCCTTTATGGATTGCTTTTTCATGCCCGGCACCAAACCCGACATTGTCGCCTTCCAGAATGTCGAAACCAGCCACTTCCTGACCAAGCAATGCCTGCCAACGCTGCAATGCTTCGAGGGTGCTGTCCGAAGACCCGTTATCAACAAAGAACATATTCAATTTGCTGAGCGGGTAACTCTGCGCCCTTAACGATTCAAAAAAACCATCAATCCACTTGCCACTATTGAACGTCACCACCGACACATCAATAACAGGTTGCGCCTGGGCGACCGACGAGTTCTGGAACCGTGAAAAACGACGATTCAATATAGCCTGTATAGCCTTGGTATTATTTCGCGAATAAATCACCAACATTATGTTTTCGCGCAAACGCTTGAAAAACAAATGTATACGAACACGAACCCACACAAGGAAAGGGAACTTTTGATAAAAGGGTCGAATGAGCGCTTTAGACTTAGCCAAAAAAGAGCGCAGCCCTCGAAAAAAACGCGTTACGACTTGCCAAATTTTTGAAGCAACCATACTGAATAAACCACTCATTAAATCGAATCCCCTAACCAATGCAGCTTAGCGACCTGCAAATATCACAACATCAGCGGCAGACACATCCCAAGACGCTCCACAAGAGAGGCGACCATACAAACCTGTGTTGATATGTGTTTCTGACGCTTTTTAATTACACTACTTGCTCCGACTCTCCAGCTTTGTAGGTGCATGCGATAAATAGCAGTGGAGCATAAGCCACGACCATACCAAAAAATCCGGAAATCCACCCACTTGCTACAGCGATCGATAACGGCATGAGCCATACAAAATTAATAGTGATCGATGCCAGCACTACTGTTTTATGGCTACGGTGCTTGCGAGAGGCATATTGGTAACCATGACTGCGGTGGGCTTCATATACTTTTTCACCTCGCAAAAGCCTGCGCATCAGGGTCCACGTCGCATCAACAATGAAAACGCCAAGCATGATCAACCAGCTCCAGAGCAACTCGGGCGACTTGGAGGCTGCCTGAATGGACATCCCTGCCAATACAACCCCCAAAAAACCACTGCCTGCGTCTCCCATGAAAATTTTCGCCGGCGGATAGTTCCAACAGAGAAAACCCGCGACCGCTGCCACCAGAGCCAGAGGCCCCCACGCCAGTTCGAGGTTTGCGCCAAACCAATAGACCAGCAACATTCCGAGGCAGGCACTGATCGCTTCAGCACTGGCCAAGCCGTCAATGCCATCCATGAAGTTGTAAAGATTCAGCATCCAGACCAAATACAGCACAAACAAAATATTCCCAATCCACCCTGGATCAAGGGTAGCGCCAAAGAGCGTGACGCAAGGAGAGCCTCCCAGCCAATATAACGCCCATATCGAGGCAGCAAAATGGCCTAATAGGCGCCACCTTGCAGCGATATGCCCGTGATCATCGGCAAAACCTATAAGCGCGACCAACAAGCCGCTCCCCAGCAAACCAAAGAGCGTCGCCAGGCTCATCAAATCAAGACCGCGAAGGATCAGAAGCGCCAACAGAAAGGAGACAACAATAGCTACACCTCCACCCCGAGGAGTAGGCACAGAATGAGAGCTGCGCTCGTTTGGTATATCCATCAAGCTCTTGGCCAAAGCATAACGACGTAAAACAAGCGTCAGCCCCCAGGAAACAACGAATACTGCAAGTAGCAGCCACAAAAAAGTCATTTCGTCTGCGCGTCCAGATAGTGACCTGCGGTTTGGCGCATGGCTTCGTCCATGTTGATGGGTGGCGTCCACCCCAATAATTCACGATTTTTGCTGATGTCGACCTGCAATGACCCGCAGATCCGTTGAGCAACGGATTGCTTTCTCAATGCCGCAGCCGCCACTACCAGCAACCACTCTGGCAATGGCAAGAGCCGGGCCTTCGTCCCGAGCGCATTGCCCAGGCGACGTAGCATTTGGGTTGTGGATAAGTCCTCGCCATCACTGACCAGAAAGGTCTGGTTAGCGGCGGCAGGATGATCGATGCAGGTGATTATAAGGTCCACCAGGTTTCCGATCGCCACAAGGCTACGCTGATTCCGGACCGCTCCTAACGGTAACGGAATACCTTTGTTGAGCCAGCGCAGCATACTCAGAAAATTGGCTTTAACCCCCGCCCCATAGATCAATGGCGGGCGAATAATCACCACTTCCATTCCGGTTTCACGAGCAAGTTGTCTCAGCGCTTGTTCAGCCTCGTGCTTGGACACGCCATAAGGATCCACCGGAGCCGGAGTATCGTCAGCCTTGAACGGCTTGCCTGGCAGGGTGCTTTCGCCATTGACCTTGATCGAACTGATGAAGATGAAGCGCTTGACTCCCGATTCAGCGGCGCGCTTTGCCAACCGAAGAGTGCCCTCCACATTGACCTTGCGAAACTCGGCCAAGGCATCAGAAGCGATTTCGTTCATCACATGAACTCTGGCCGCCGCGTGGACGACCGCACTTACATCCTTCAACTCAGACAAGGCTTCAGGATCATTCAGATCAAAGGGTACAACCGGGCATAAACCCTGTAACCGGGTGGGACTGCGAGCGGCTGCGATCGGAGCGAACTGTTTGTCCACCAACATCCTGAAAACCAGCGCCTCACCCACGAAACCGCCTGCCCCCGTGACCAATACCTTTGGGGCTGTCATTGAGCTTTGTTTCCTATCAACGCGGTGACCCAACAGATAAAAAAGAAGAAAATCTTGTCCCGTACCCGGCGCCTGCATTGCCAGGCACTGAAGGACAGCTTCATCAGTTCCGTACGCCGTAATTGCAGCAAGACGCCTTCAAAGGGCTTCGTCCCCTGCCCCACCAGATCTGCAATCAGACGAACCTGACCGAACCACCAACCGTCATGAATGGTTTTGTAACGAGCGATCAACGGACTCAGGCCTGTGTTGGCACCGACCTGATTACGCTCGTGCTGCCGGTAATCCATGCTGGGTAACGGGTCGATATACCAACGGTAACCATGACTGCGCGCAAAGGCGTAGCAATACCAGTCATGCAAAGTTACACCTTGCAGTTGCTGCCAGTTGGCGAGCATCGAGCCTTTCAAGGCTTCTACCAGGCTTTTTCTAAAGACATAGGTGCAGCCAGGCCCGGCTGCCTCGAACAAAAAATCCCAGGCGACCTGAGGCTGCGCCTTGTCCAGCAGCAGGGTTCTGCCGCTTGGCCAGAACGCCGTCACGTTACTGGAGTAGGCATCTACTCCTCGTGCCTGCAGCGCCTGGGTTGCTCTGTGCAGCTTGTCGGGATACCAGATGTCGTCCTGGTCGGCAAAGGCGACGAAGTCGTAGCCATCGAAGTCAACGTCCCGGATCAACCGAAAGAAGTTGCGCGATGCTCCGCCGAAGCGATTGGCATCCGGAAGCACTACAACTGCTGGATGCTCAGCCGCATAAGCTTTACACCACGCCTCGGTGCCGTCAGTGGAGGGGTCGATGCTAATGTGCAGGGTAACGTCGACCGATAACTGGCCGAGAATCGAGACCAGTTGCTCCTCAATCCACTGCATTCCGTTGTACGCAGCCAGCAAAACTGCAACCTTGGGATGTTTTACTGGCATGCTATTCCTGCTTGCACGGATTAAACGCTAGGTTTGAAAGTAAACCCTCTCGACTCAGAGGGAACCCAAATCCAGCAGTTTTTGCAGGTACTGACCATAGCCAGTCTTCTTCAGCTTATCGGCCTGAGCGCCCAACTGCTCAGCGGTAATCCAACCGTTGTTGTAGGCGATCTCCTCCAGGCAGGCCACTTTCAAGCCTTGACGCTGCTCGATCGTGTGCACGAAGTGACTGGCTTCGAGCAACGAGTCGTGAGTCCCCGTGTCCAGCCAGGCAAAACCGCGTCCGAGCATTTCTACATTGAGGGTGTTCTGCTCGAGGTAGGCGCGGTTAACGTCGGTGATTTCCAGCTCGCCCCGCTCTGATGGCTTGATGTTCTTGGCGATCTCGACAACCTGGTTGTCGTAGAAGTACAAGCCGGTGACCGCATAACTGGATTTGGGCTTCAGCGGTTTTTCTTCGATGCTCAGGGCGCGACCGGAGGCGTCGAACTCAACCACACCGAAACGCTCGGGGTCAGACACGTGATAACCGAACACCGTAGCGCCATGCTGTTGAGAGCTGGCGGAGCGCAGGTTGTCCGAGAAGTGCTGACCGTAGAAAATGTTGTCACCCAGGATCAGACAGCAAGGATCCTTGCCAATGAACTCTTCACCGATGATGAACGCTTGCGCCAGGCCGTCCGGGCTAGGCTGTTCGGCGTAAGTCAGCTTGATGCCGTACAGGCTTCCGTCACCGAGCAGTTTACGGAAGCAGGGCAAATCTTCCGGGGTAGAGATGATCAGAATTTCGCGCATACCCGCGAGCATCAACACCGATAGCGGATAGAAGATCATCGGTTTGTCGTAGATCGGCAGCATCTGCTTGGACACGCCAAGGGTCAACGGATGCAGGCGCGTACCTGAGCCGCCGGCGAGGATGATGCCTTTACGATTTGTCGTGGTCATTTATTCAGAACTTCCCTAAGCATTCGGGTTACGCCACTTTGCCAATCCGGCAAGTGTAGAGAAAAATTGTCACGCAGCTTCTGAGTATTCAATCGCGAATTCAGAGGGCGGCGCGCAGGTGTTGGATAAGCCGTCGTTTCAATCGGATTGATCGCCGTTACGGCGAGCTGCTCGCCGTTGTCTTGGGCGAAACCGATCACATGACTGGCATAGCCGTGCCAGGACACTTCGCCACTGGCCGCCAAGTGATACAAGCCCGACAGCTCGGGACGTTGCAGAACTTGCTGAATGGCCAGCGCGGTCACGTCAGCAATCAGGTCTGCACCCGTCGGGGCTCCGATCTGGTCGGCGATAACGCTCAAGGTTTCGCGATCCTTGGCCAGACGCAGCATGGTCTTGGCGAAGTTGTTGCCGCGAGCGCCATAGACCCAGCTGGTGCGAAAGATCAGATGCTTGCAGCCCGACGCGGTAATCGCCTGTTCGCCGGCCAGTTTACTCGCGCCGTAGTGATTCACCGGGGCGACTGCATCCGACTCTTGCCACGGAGTAAAGCCCTGGCCGCTGAAGACGTAGTCAGTCGAATAATGAATCAGCCAGGCACCCAGAGTCGTGGCCTCTTCGGCCATGACTTGGCTTGCCTGACCGTTCACACGGTCGGCCAGTTCGGTCTCGGACTCAGCTTTATCAACGGCCGTGTAGGCCGCAGCGTTAACGATGACGTCGGGCTTGACCTGGCGGATCGTTGCGCGCAAGGCATCGAGATCGGACAGATCTCCGCACAAGCCATCAACCGTATGACGGTCCAGGGCGATTAACTCACCCAGCGGTGCGAGGGAGCGCTGCAGCTCCCAGCCTACCTGGCCGTTTTTTCCCAGCAGAAGTATTTTCATGCCTTGTTCGAACGATCCGCGTAGTTCTGGTCGATCCACTGCTGATAGCTGCCGCTCTTAACGTGAGCTACCCATTCAGTGTTGTTGAGGTACCACTCGACCGTTTTGCGGATGCCGGTTTCAAAGGTTTCTTCCGGCGTCCAACCCAGCTCACGCTGGATTTTGCTGGCGTCGATTGCGTAACGCTGATCGTGGCCCGGGCGGTCCTGAACGTAAGTGATCAGGCTGGCATGTGGACGGTGAGCAGAATCGGGACGCAGTTCGTCGAGCAGTGCGCACAGGGTATGCACCACTTCGATGTTTTGCTTTTCATTATGGCCCCCGATGTTGTACGTCTCGCCGATAACGCCTTCGGTCACGACTTTGTACAGTGCGCGGGCGTGGTCTTCGACGTAGAGCCAGTCGCGGACTTGGTTGCCTTTGCCGTAGACCGGCAGCGGCTTGCCTTCCAGTGCATTGAGAATGATCAGTGGGATCAACTTCTCAGGGAAATGGCATGGGCCGTAGTTGTTCGAGCAGTTGGTGACCAGGGTCGGCAAGCCGTAAGTACGGCTCCAGGCACGAACCAGGTGATCGGAACTGGCCTTGCTGGCGGAGTAAGGCGAGCTTGGCTGATACGGCGTGGTTTCGGTGAAGAGGTCTTCCGGACCTTCGAGGTCTCCGTAAACTTCGTCGGTCGAAATATGGTGAAAGCGGAAGTTGGCTTTACGCGCGTCATCCAGCGCCGCCCAATAGTGGCGTGCAGCCTCCAGCAAAGTGTAAGTGCCGATGATGTTGGTCTGGATGAACTCAGACGGACCGGAGATCGAGCGGTCAACGTGGGACTCTGCGGCCAGGTGCATGATCGCATCCGGTTGGTGTTCAAGCAGGACGCGGTCGATTTGATCGCGGTCGCAGATATCGACGCGCTCGAACACGTAACGCGAGTTCTGGCTAACTTCGGCCAATGACTCAAGATTACCGGCGTAAGTCAGCTTATCGACGTTTACGACAGAGTCGTTAGTGTTGGAGATGATATGACGGATGACTGCCGAGCCGATAAACCCGGCGCCGCCGGTTACTAGAATTTTCACGCGAAACCATACCCTTGAGTTACTGACAGGGCCGCCAACCGAGCACTGTCTAATCCATGAATGCAGAAGCCATCAAGCCAGCTGAGGCCTCTGACAGAGTCAGTCTGAACCGATGTGGGAATATGCCACTATCGGACAAGCGAAGCATTTTACAGCTTAATGACGGTTTTACTAATGGATATAGACAAAGTGTGGCTAAAGTTTAGTGCGCCTTCCGCGCCATGTCGCAATCAGACAAGGCGCTTGCGTGAAACTCTGGAAGTACGCCCCAGAAACCAGCCCAGAATCGGCCCGATCACCATCCCAATTAACAGCGCAACAACCATGACCAGCGATACCGGTAGTTGCGGCCCCGCCCAACCCAGGAACAGCAGGGAAACCGATTGCTGATTCTCGAGAACGAACGCCAGGATCGCCAAAATCAGCAACAGGACGAATACGGCGAGCAGTACGCGCTTGAGGTTACGCATGAGCGGTTCCTTGAATGGCGACGACTGTCAAAGCCCTTCCTCCTCGTCCTCGTTCACACGATCGCGCAATTCTTTGCCTGGCTTGAAATGCGGCACGAACTTGCCGTCGAGGCTGACGGACTGACCAGTTTTTGGATTGCGACCTACGCGAGGCGCGCGGTAGTGCAAGGAGAAGCTGCCAAACCCACGGATCTCGATGCGATCACCGGTGGCCAGACATTGGGACATTTGTTCGAGCATGGTCTTGATGGCCAGCTCCACATCCTTGGATGAGAGCAGCCCTTGATGGGTGACAATTCGTTCGATCAACTCCGACTTCGTCATATTTTTCCCTTCTTTTTCAAGCAGCTAGATCAGCGCTTCAAAGGTTTTAGCACGCCCGGATGAATTTGAACAGCCCGAGTTTTTGACATACTCCACCAGCAATGAGATGCACTCCTCCAGCGCATCGGAACGCTGATCGTACACTCACGCACTCATCTACAGATCACCAGCATGGTGCGCGTCAGATAGCCCGCGGGATTAAAGCCAAAGGGGTACTCATCCTCGTCTTTAGCATCATCGGACCGGGCTATAACTTTATAGCCCGCCCCCATGCACTCCTTGTTCGCTCGCTTGCGACACTTCTCCCATCCCGACCCCAGCCCCGAACAATCGATCTCGATGCCACTGACCCCACGCACTGCGTGAGTCTTGGCATTAGTGGTACAGCCCGCCAATGTCAGTACTGCTATGACGACAATGAGCTTGTTCATTCACTTCCTTAGGCTGGACACGCCGCCCGACGGTCGTTCGCTTCAAGCTAAAGACTAGCTGTAAATAAGCGATTGATCCGATTAAAGAAAGAGACAACTTGCCGGGAGGTTTGGTTTCACGGCAAACAATCGCAGCGCCACGAAACCATCAAAATCACCAAATCGCAGGCACAAAAAAGGGCGACCGAAGTCGCCCTTTTTCTATGGTCTGACAGAACTTAGTTCTGTTTTTCCATTTGTGCACGCAACAGGTCGCCCAGAGTGGTAGGACCAGGAGCAGCGGTATCCGAAGCTGGCTTGTCGCGCAGGCTTTGGATGGCTTCTTTCTCTTCTTCAACGTCTTTCGACTTGATGGAGAGCTGGATTACACGGCTCTTGCGGTCAACGCTGATGATCTTGGCTTCTACTTCTTCGCCTTCTTTCAGAACGTTGCGCGCGTCTTCAACGCGGTCACGGCTGATTTCGGAGGCTTTCAGAGTCGCTTCGATATCGTCGGCCAGAGTGATGATGGCGCCTTTAGCGTCAACTTCTTTCACGATGCCTTTAACGATTGCGCCTTTGTCGTTCTCTTGAACGTACTCGGAGAACGGATCGCTTTCCAGTTGCTTGATACCCAGGGAGATACGCTCGCGCTCTGGGTCAACCGACAGGATAACGGTGTCCAGCTCGTCGCCCTTCTTGAAGCGGCGAACGGCTTCTTCGCCCACTTCGTTCCAGGAGATGTCGGACAGGTGAACCAGACCGTCGATGCCGCCGTCCAGACCAATGAAGATACCGAAATCGGTGATCGACTTGATGGTGCCGGAGATTTTATCGCCCTTGTTGAACTGGCCAGAGAAATCTTCCCATGGGTTAGATTTGCACTGCTTGATGCCGAGGGAGATACGACGACGCTCTTCGTCGATGTCCAGAACCATAACTTCCACTTCGTCGCCGACTTGTACGACTTTCGAAGGGTGGATGTTCTTGTTGGTCCAGTCCATTTCGGAAACGTGCACCAGACCTTCAACGCCTTCTTCCAGCTCAGCGAAGCAGCCGTAGTCGGTCAGGTTGGTTACACGAGCGGTAACGCGAGTGCTTTCTGGGTAACGGGCTTTGATAGCAACCCATGGATCTTCGCCCAGTTGCTTGAGGCCCAGGGAAACACGATTGCGTTCGCGATCGTACTTCAGAACCTTGACATCGATCTCGTCGCCAACGTTGACGATTTCGGAAGGATGCTTGATACGCTTCCAAGCCATGTCGGTAATGTGCAGCAGGCCATCGACGCCACCCAGATCGACGAATGCGCCGTAATCGGTGAGGTTTTTGACGATACCTTTGACTTGTTGACCTTCCTGCAGGGATTCCAGCAGAGCTTCACGCTCAGCGGAGTTCTCGGCTTCGAGGACGCTACGACGGGAAACGACAACGTTGTTGCGTTTCTGGTCGAGTTTGATGACCTTGAATTCCAGCTCTTTGCCTTCCAGGTGCGTGGTGTCGCGCACTGGACGGACGTCAACCAGAGAACCTGGCAGGAACGCACGGATGCCGTTAACGTCGACAGTGAAGCCGCCTTTAACCTTACCGTTGATAACGCCCTTGACCACTTCTTCGGCTGCGAAGGCTGCTTCCAGAACAATCCAGCATTCAGCGCGCTTGGCTTTTTCACGGGACAGCTTGGTTTCACCAAAGCCGTCTTCAACCGAGTCCAGAGCAACGTGAACTTCGTCACCGACGTTGATAGTCAGTTCGCCAGCATCGTTGTAGAACTGCTCAAGCGGGATGAGTGCTTCAGACTTCAGGCCAGCGTGAACGGTTACCCAGCGAGCTTGGTAATCGATATCAACGATAACACCGGTGATGATGGAGCCTGCCTGAAGGTTCAGGGTTTTTAGGCTTTCTTCAAAGAGTTCCGCAAAGCTTTCGCTCATTTTAATTCCTGTTGAATAAGGGCGAAGGATACGCCCATCTCCACATCCCAGACGACGTGGGTTATGTTCATTTGAAGAAACGGCGCAGGACTATGACTGGTCCCCTGAGTCGCTTCTTGGTCACCCGGCGATATCGCGAATGGCGATTTCACTCATGATGCGTTCCAGCACCTGATCGATGGATAATTCCGTGGAATCCAGCTGTATGGCGTCAGCCGCCGGTTTGAGCGGGGCTACCGCTCGCTGGGTGTCACGCTCATCGCGGACACGTATCTCATCTAGCAGACTCGACAGACTAACACCATCGACTTTGCCCTTCAACTGCAAGTATCGACGGCGCGCACGCTCCTCGGCACTGGCAGTGAGGAATATCTTCAGCGGCGCATCCGGGAAAACCACCGTGCCCATGTCGCGGCCATCGGCCACCAGACCCGGAGCCTCCTGAAACGCCCGCTGGCGCTGGAGCAGCGCATCACGCACTGCCGGCAGCGCAGCGACCTGGGAAGCCCAGGCGCCGACCTGTTCGTTACGCAGATCATCAGTGACATCGTCACCTTCAAGTATGATCCGCTGCGGATGACCTTCGGTCGCACCGACGAATTGCACGTCCAGATGAGCGGCCAGCAGTTTCAGCGACTCTTCATTGGTCAGATCCACGCCATGGTTGCGCGCGGCGAATGCCAACAGACGGTACAGCGCACCCGAATCCAGCAGGCACCAGCCCAGACGCTTGGCCAGAATCCCGGCAATAGTGCCCTTGCCCGAACCGCTAGGCCCGTCGATGGTGATGACCGGTGGCTTGATAATCACGACTGAGCCTCTTGTGCAACACGGATGCCGACCTGCGCGCACAGCGCGAGGAAGTTCGGGAACGACGTCGCGACGTTGGCGCAATCATGGATGCGGATCGGCGCAGTGGCGCGCAGCGAAGCCACGCTGAAGGCCATGGCAATCCGGTGATCGCCGTGCCCGTGCACTTCGCCGCCGCCGATCTGGCCGCCGTCGATGATGATGCCGTCCGGGGTCGGTTCGCATTTGACACCCAGCGCCAGCAAGCCATCCGCCATGACCTGAATCCGGTCCGACTCTTTAACCCGCAGCTCTTCGGCGCCACGCAGGATGGTGCGCCCTTCGGCACAGGCGGCGGCCACGAACAGCACCGGGAATTCGTCGATGGCCAGCGGAACCAGCGCTTCGGGAATCTCGATACCTTTGAGTTTAGCTGCACGTACGCGCAGATCTGCGACCGGTTCGCCGCCGACTTCACGCTGGTTTTCCAGGGTGATGTCAGCGCCCATCAGACGCAGAATATCGATCACACCGGTACGGGTCGGGTTGATGCCGACGTGCTCAAGCACCAGCTCCGAACCTTCGGCGATCGACGCGGCCACCAGGAAGAACGCCGACGACGAGATATCGCCCGGCACTTCAATGTGGGTCGCGGTCAGCTTGTGGCCGGACTCGACCGACGCGGTCGCACCGTTGACGCTGACCGGGTAGCCGAAGCCACGCAGCATGCGCTCGGTGTGGTCGCGGGTTGGAGCTGGCTCGGTGACGGTGGTTTTGCCTTCGGCGTACAAACCCGCCAGCAGCAGGCAGGATTTAACCTGGGCACTGGCCATTGGCATGGTGTAAGTCAGGCCTTTGAGCTTGTTGCCGCCGCGAATAGTCATCGGCGGACGACCTTCAGCAGCGGTCTCGATCACAGCGCCCATTTCACGCAGCGGATTGGCCACGCGATTCATCGGACGCTTGGACAACGAAGCATCGCCCGTCAGCGTGCTGTCGAAGTTCTGCGCAGCCAACAGGCCAGACAGCAGACGCATCGATGTGCCGGAGTTGCCCAGATAGATCGGGCCCGGCGCAGGCTTCAGACCATGCAGGCCGACGCCGTGAATGGTCACGCGACCGTGGTGCGGACCTTCGATCACGACGCCCATGTCGCGGAAGGCTTGCAAGGTTGCCAGGGCGTCTTCGCCCTCGAGGAAACCTTCCACTTCGGTGACGCCTTCAGCCAGGGAGCCGAGCATGATCGAACGGTGGGAAATCGATTTGTCGCCCGGTACACGAATCCGCCCAGTCAGGCGGCCACCAGGTTGTGCCAGGAAAATCAGGTCGTTGGAATTCATAGCGTCCACATAGGCCCGGCGGGCCAGGATTTTACTGAAATGCTCGCGGGCAACCCGGGCGCGAGTGAACACGCCCAACAACTGGTGCCCATCCCCTGCATCGACCGCGTCGCGCAAGGCGTCGAGGTCGCTGCGAAATGTATCGAGTGTGCGCAGGACAGCTTCGCGGTTGGCGAGGAAGATGTCGTGCCACATGACCGGGTCGCTACCCGCGATTCTTGTGAAATCACGGAAACCGCCCGCAGCGTAACGGAAGATCTCAAGGTTTTCATTGCGCTTGGCCAACGAATCGACCAAACCGAACGCCAACAAGTGCGGCAGATGGCTGGTCGCCGCCAACACTTCGTCGTGACGCTCGACCTGCATGTGCTCGACATCGGCGCCCAATTCGCACCACAAACGGTCGACCACTGCCAGCGCTGCCGGATCAGTCTGATCCAGCGGCGTCAAAATCACTTTATGGCGACGGAACAGTTCGGCATTGGAGGCTTCCACCCCGCTCTGCTCGGAACCGGCAATCGGATGCCCCGGCACGAAACGCGCCGGCATGCCACCAAACGCTTCGGTTGCCGCGCGCACCACATTGCCTTTGGCGCTGCCGACGTCAGTCAGAATCGCTTGGCCCAAGTCCATGCCAGCCAATCGGCCGAGCATTTTTTCCATGGCAAGGATCGGCACGGCCAGTTGAATCACGTCGGCGCCCTGGCAAGCAGCGGCCAGGTCTTCTTCACAGCGATCCACCACACCCAACTCAACCGCCAGTTTGCGCGACTGCGGGTCGAGATCGACCCCGACTACTTCGCGGCACAGGCCGCTTTCACGCAAACCCTTGGCAAACGAACCGCCGATCAGCCCCAGACCGACCACCACCAGGCGACCGATCATAGGCTCAGCAGATTGCAGTGCAGTGACATCAACCACGAGCCAGAACCTTGGTCAGCGCCTCAAGGAAGCGGCTGTTTTCAGCCGGCAAACCGATGGTGATGCGCAAGTGGTTCGGCATGCCGTAATTGGCCACCGGACGCACGATCACGCCTTCGCGCAGCAAGCCCTGGAAGACCGGTGCCGCAACACGACCCAGATCGACGCAGATGAAGTTGCCCTTGGACGGAATCCAGCTCAACCCCAGCTCACGGAAACCCGCTTGCAGTTGCTGCATGCCGGATTCGTTCAGGCGACGGCTTTCAGCCAGGTACTCGGTGTCTTGCAGCGCAGCACACGCTGCGGCGAGGGCCAGGCTGTTGACGTTGAATGGCTGACGCACGCGGTTCAGCACATCCGCCACCACCGCAGTGGACAAGCCATAGCCGACCCGCAACGCCGCCAGGCCATAGGCCTTGGAGAACGTGCGAGAAACCAGCAGGTTCGGGTAAGCCGCCAAGAAATCCAGGCCATCCGGCAAGTCGCTGCCTTCGGCGTATTCGATGTAGGCCTCGTCCAGCACCACCAGCACGTGTTCCGGTACGTCCTGCAGGAATTCGTCCAGCGCCTCGGCGCCAAACCAGGTCCCGGTCGGGTTGTTCGGGTTGGCGATGAACACCACGCGGGTATCGGCATCGATCGCGGCCAGCATGGCCGACAGATCATGGCCCCAGTCTTTGGCCGGGATCACTTTGGCCGTAGCGCCGACAGCTTGCGTGACGATCGGATAGACCGCAAACGCGTGCTCGCTGAACACGGCATTCAGACCCGGCGCCAGATAGGCACGAGCGACCAGCTCCAGGATGTCGTTGGAACCGTTGCCCAGCGTCACCTGATTGAGCTCGACGCGGCACTGATCGGCCAGCAGGGTCTTGAGCGCAAAACCGTTGCCGTCCGGATAACGGGTCAGCTCGGCCAGCGCTTCGTGAATCGCTGCCAGAGCCTTGGGACTGGCGCCCAATGGATTTTCGTTGCTCGCCAGTTTGACGATGCTGGCCGGATCGATGTTCAGCTCGCGCGCCAGTTCGTCCACGGGCTTGCCCGGAACGTAAGGCGAAAGTTGTTGCACGCCCGGCTGTGCCAGAGCGAGGAAGTCACCACTCATTTGCTACCGCCCTTAGAGAACTGCTTTCGGGTAGGAACCCAGCACTTTGAGTGCCACTGCTTCCTGACTGATCTTTTCCAACACACCTTTGACCAGCGGGTCGCGGTGGTGGCCGACGAAGTCGATGAAGAACACGTAGGTCCATTTACCGCTGCGCGACGGACGCGTTTCGATGCGCGTCAGGTCGATGCCGTTGTCGTGGAACGGCACCAGCAATTCGTGAAGTGCGCCGGGTTTGTTGCTCATGGAGACGATGATCGAGGTCTTGTCGTCGCCGGTCGGCGGCACCTCCTGGCTGCCGATCATCAGGAATCGCGTGGAGTTGTCCGGGCGATCCTCGATTTTCTCGGCCAGACGGGTCAGCCCGTACAAGCCTGCGGCCATGTCGCCGGCAATCGCCGCCGAGTTCCACTCACCCTTGACCCGCTTGGCCGCTTCGGCGTTGCTGGACACTGCCACGCGCTCGACATTCGGATAATGGGCGTCCAGCCACTTGCGGCACTGGGCCAGGGACTGGGCGTGGGAATAGATGCGGCTGATGCTGTCGGTCTTGGTGTTTTCACCGACCAACAAGTGGTGGTGAATTCGCAACTCGACTTCGCCACAGATCACCATGTCGTGTTCGAGGAAGCTGTCGAGGGTGTGGTTGACCGCGCCTTCGGTGGAGTTTTCCACCGGGACCACGCCAAAGTTCACCGCACCGGCCGCCACTTCACGGAACACTTCGTCGATCGCTGCCATCGGCTTGCTGATCACCGCGTGGCCGAAGTGCTTCATGGCTGCGGCTTGGGTGAAGGTGCCTTCAGGGCCGAGGTACGCCACTTTCAACGGCTGCTCGAGGGCCAGGCACGAGGACATGATTTCGCGGAACAGCCGCGCCATCTCTTCGTTGCCCAGCGGCCCCTGGTTACGCTCCATCACGCGTTTGAGCACCTGAGCTTCGCGCTCAGGACGATAGAACACCGGCACTTCGCCTTCGGCCAGCGAGGCCATCTTTACTCGCGCAACTTCTTGGGCGCAGCGTGCGCGCTCACTGATCAGCTCCAGGACTTTCTCGTCCAGGGCATCAATGCGCAGGCGCAGTGCCTTGAGTTCTTGCTCAGACATTAGCCGTGTTCCTTCTCGAACTCTGCCATGTACGAAACCAGTGCGTTGACCGCAACGATGTCGACGGCGTTATAGATGGAGGCACGCATGCCACCCACAGAACGGTGACCCTTGAGGTTCAACAGGCCACGCTCTTCGGCACCGACCAGGAATGGCTTGTCGAGACGGTCGTCAGCCAGACGGAACGGCACGTTCATCCACGAGCGATCCGACTTGTTGATCGGGTTGCTGTACAAGCCGCTGGCGTCGATGAAGTCGTACAGCGTGCGCTGTTTCACTTCGTTGAGCTTGCCGATGGCTTCAACACCACCCTGCTCTTTCAGCCACTCGAATACCAGACCCGAGAGGTACCAGGCCAGGGTTGGCGGGGTGTTGTACATCGAGCCGTTGTCGGCCGCGACCTTGTAGTTGAGCATGGTCGGGCACAGGGAACGGGCGTGACCCAGCAGGTCTTCGCGAACGATGTTCACGACCACGCCGCTCGGGCCGATGTTTTTCTGGGCACCGGCGTAGATCATGCCGAAGCGCGAAACATCGATCGGACGCGAGAGAATGTCGGAAGACATGTCGGCCACCAGCGGAACATCACCGGTTTCCGGGACCCAGTTGAATTCCAGACCGCCGATGGTTTCGTTCGGCGCGTAGTGAACGTAGGCCGCGTCGGCAGACAGGTTCCATTCGTTCTGACCGGGAATAGCGAAATAGTCGTAAGGCTTGGCGGTGGCGGCGACGTTGACGCGACCGTAGCGCGAAGCTTCTTCGATGGCTTTCTGCGACCAGATACCGGTGTCGATATAGTCGGCGGTGCCGCTTTCCGGCAACAGGTTCAGAGGAATCTGAGCAAATTGCTGGCTGGCGCCACCTTGCAGAAACAGCACTTTATAGTTCGAGGGGATATCCAGCAGATCACGCAGATCCTGCTCGGCCTTGGTGGCGATGGACACGAACTCATCACTGCGATGGCTCATTTCCATGACCGACAGGCCCTTGCCGTGCCAATCAAGGAGTTCACCCTGGGCGCGCTGCAGGACAGCTTCGGGAAGTGCCGCAGGACCGGCACAGAAGTTATAGGCTCTCTTGCTCACATCCAATCTCGCTCTGATTTGGTGGTATCACGCAATAAATCACAACATCAATCGACACTGGTCCCTGCTGAAGCAAATATTTGTGGGAGCGAGCCTGCTCGCGATTGCATCACCGCGGTGCTTCGGACGTATCGCGGCGCCTGCATCGCGAGCAGGCTCGCTCCCACAAGGGATCTCCAAAAGGTGTCGATATTTCATTATGGACAAACAACAAGGGGGCGAATCTTCATCCGCCCCCTGTCTGTCCGCTTACTCCTGTGGTTCTTCGTCAGCGGCGGCGTCGAGTTGCTGATCTTCAACAACGTCGTCGATTACGACTTCGCCGTCGAACACCGCCCCCTCTTCACCTTCCAACTCTTCACCTTCGACTTCCGACGGCTCCTGAACCCGCTCCAGACCTACCAGCGTTTCATCGCTGGCCAGTTTGATGAGGGTCACGCCCTGGGTGTTACGACCCAGACTGGAGACTTCGTCGACGCGGGTACGAACCAGTGTGCCTTGGTCGGAAATCAGCATGATTTCCTCGCCGTCGAGCACCTGGACTGCACCGACCAGTCGACCGTTACGGTCGTTGCTGACCATGGCGATAACGCCCTGACCGCCACGTTTGTACTCAGGGAACTCGGTGATCGCCGTGCGCTTGCCGAAACCACGGGCCGAAGCGGTCAGGATCTGGCTGCCTTCTTCCGGGATCAGCATGGAAATCAGCTTCTGGCCTTCCGGCAGACGCATGCCGCGGACACCGCGAGCGGTACGGCCCATGGCGCGAACGTCGGTTTCCTTGAAGCGAGTGACCTTGCCGCCGTCGGAGAACAGCATGACTTCGCGCTCGCCATCGGTAATGGCGGCAGAGATCAGTACGTCGCCTTCGTCCAGCTCCAGTGCGATCAGGCCGACGCTGCGTTGACGACTGAAGGATTCCAGCGGGGTCTTCTTCACGGTGCCTTTGGCAGTGGCCATGAAGATGAAGTGACCTTCGGTGTACTCGTCGACCGGCAACATGGTGGTGATGTATTCATCACTGTCCAGCGGCAGCAGGTTAACCAACGGACGACCACGGGCCGCGCGGGAGGCTTCCGGGATTTCGTAGGTTTTCAGCCAGTACACTTTGCCCTTGCTGGAGAACAGCAGCAGCGTGGTGTGGCTGTTGGCGACCAGTAGGTGAGCGATGTAGTCCTCATCCTTGACGCCGGTAGCCGATTTGCCTTTACCGCCACGACGCTGAGCCTGGTACGCAGCCAATGGCTGGGTCTTGGCGTAGCCACCGTGGGAAATGGTCACGACGCGCTCTTCTTCCGGGATCATGTCACCCAGGGTCAGGTCGAGACGGGCATCGAGAATCTCGGTGCGACGCACATCGCCGTATTCGGCGCGGATCACTTCCAGCTCTTCGCGGATCACTTCCATCAGGCGCGTGGCGCTGCTGAGGATGCGGATCAGCTCGCCGATCTGGTTGAGGATCTCTTGATACTCGGCCAGCAGCTTTTCGTGTTCCAGACCGGTCAGACGGTGCAGACGCAGTTCCAGAATGGCTTGCGCCTGTTCCGGCGACAGGAAGTACTTGCCTTCGCGCAGACCGTATTGCGGGTCCAGGGTCTCTGGACGGCACGAATCGGCGCCGGCACGTTCAACCATCGCGACCACGGCGGACGATTCCCACGCAGTCTTGATCAGCGCTTCCTTGGCTTCCGACGGGGTCGGCGAAGCCTTGATCAGGGCGATGACCGGGTCGATGTTCGACAGGGCAACTGCTTGACCTTCCAGAATGTGGCCACGTTCGCGGGCTTTACGCAGTTCGAACACGGTACGGCGGGTAACGACTTCGCGACGGTGACGAACGAAGGCTTCCAGCAGGTCCTTGAGGTTCAGGATCCGCGGACGGCCGTCGATCAGCGCGACGATGTTGATACCGAACACCGCTTGCAGCTGGGTCTGGGCGTAGAGGTTGTTGAGAATCACCTCAGGCACTTCGCCGCGACGCAGTTCGATCACGACGCGCATACCGTCCTTGTCGGACTCGTCGCGCAGTTCGGTGATGCCTTCGAGCTTCTTCTCTTTTACCAGCTCGGCGATCTTCTCGATCAGACGGGCCTTGTTCAGCTGGTAAGGGAGTTCGGTGATGACGATCTGCTGACGGCCACCGACCTTGTCGATGTCTTCGATCATCGAGCGGGCGCGCATGTAAATGCGGCCGCGACCGGTGCGGTAGGCTTCGATGATGCCGGCGCGACCATTGATGATCGCGGCGGTCGGGAAGTCCGGACCAGGGATGTATTGCATCAGCTCATCGATGGTCAACTCAGGGTTGTCGATGAGTGCCAGGCAACCGTCGATGACTTCACCGAGGTTGTGCGGCGGGATGTTGGTCGCCATGCCCACGGCGATACCGCTGGAGCCGTTGACTAACAGGTTGGGAATACGGGTCGGCATGACCGCCGGGATCATTTCGGTGCCGTCGTAGTTCGGCACCCAGTCCACGGTTTCTTTGTGCAGGTCAGCCAGCAGCTCGTGCGCCAGCTTGGTCATGCGCACTTCGGTGTATCGCATGGCTGCGGCGTTGTCGCCGTCCACGGAACCGAAGTTGCCCTGACCGTCTACCAGCAGGTAACGCAGCGAGAATGGCTGCGCCATCCGAACGATGGTGTCGTACACCGCGGTATCACCGTGAGGGTGATACTTACCGATCACGTCGCCGACAACACGGGCAGATTTCTTGTACGGCTTGTTGAAGTCGTTGCCCAGCTCGCTCATCGCGAACAGCACACGCCGGTGCACGGGCTTCAAGCCATCGCGCGCATCCGGCAGTGCCCGCCCGACAATTACGCTCATCGCGTAGTCGAGGTAGGACTGCTTCAGCTCGTCTTCGATATTGACCGGGAGGATTTCTTTGGCCAGTTCGCCCATGAGAAGCCTGATTCCTTTTTCTGGTGAAACTTCGTCACATCCATATGGGACGAACGAAGCTCGCCGCTGCAGGCTGAGTGCCATGCACCGACTTACGACAAATCAACGAGTTATGCCATGGATCTGCGCAGTAAAGGCAGCCACATCGGGCTACCTTGGAAACCGCCGGATGTTATCACAAGAGCCGCCACGCACCTATCCCCCTGATGCGCATGGAGCATAGTTAGTTGACCGGTGACAGGCTTAACGGGGACGAGAGAGGCTTAGAGCCCTTTTGAATGAAGAATTTCGGGGTGAATGGGGGGAGTTCGGTGACTGTTATGACCCCTTCGCGAGCAGGCTCGCTCCCACATTGGATCTGCGTCGTCCACAAATCCCCTGTGGGAGCGAGCCTGCTCGCGAAGGCTTTCTAACTGACGACAGCGATCATTAATGCAGACGCTTGCGGCACATCAACTGCGCCATTTTCGCGGTGTCCGGACGCTCGACGATGCCCTTTTCGGTAACGATCGCATCGATCAGGTCAGCCGGGGTCACGTCGAATACCGGGTTGAACGCATCGACATCCGCCCCGACCCGCTTGCCGCCGACTTCCAGCAACTCGCGACCATCGCGCTCTTCAATCGGGATTTCATCACCGCTGGCCAGGTTCATGTCGATGGTCGAACTCGGCGCCACCACCATGAAGCGCACGCCGTGGTGCATGGCGTTCACCGCCAGCTGATAGGTACCGATCTTGTTGGCCACGTCGCCATTGGCGGTGATCCGGTCAGCGCCGACGATCACCCAGGTGATGCCCTTGGTCTTCATGATGTGGGCAGCGGCGGAGTCCGCGTTGAGCGTCACGGGAATGCCTTCGTTGGCCAGTTCCCACGCGGTCAACCGCGAACCTTGCAGCCATGGACGGGTTTCGTCGGCATAGACACGCTCGACCATGCCTTCAATGAAAGCGCCACGGATGACGCCAAGCGCCGTGCCAAAGCCGCCGGTGGCCAGTGCGCCGGTGTTGCAGTGCGTCAGAATCGCCTGGGCGTTGCCCTGGTGCTTGCGGATCAGGTCCACACCCAGTTGCGCCATGGTCAGGTTGGCTTCGCGATCACTCTCGTGAATGGCGATAGCCTCCGCCTCCAGCACCGCCAGCGGATCGGCGTGATGCTTCAGACGCTCAAGCCGGTCGCGCATGCGGCCCAGGGCCCAGAACAGGTTAACCGCGGTCGGACGGGAATCGGCGAGCAGCGCGAAATCATCTTCCAGCGCCGCCTGCCAGTCACCGCCCTCGGCAAACCGCGCGCGGGCCGCCAGCACAACACCATAGGCGGCACTGATGCCAATCGCCGGCGCGCCGCGCACCACCATCGAACGAATGGCCTCGGCCACACCAGCAGCGCTGGTGTAGGCGATCCAGGTTTCCTCGAACGGCAAAATACGCTGATCCAGCAGGTAAAGGGCGCCATCACGCCAATCGATGGCCTTCACCTTTTCCGCAGCCAACAGTCGATCGCGCATCCCTCACCCCGTACTCATGAACAAAAGCCGTCGATTATAGCGATCCCCCTGCTAAGACGCTCGGGTATACTTCGCCATCCTTTACAAAAGCTCTGGAACCGACTCTCGATGCCGAACACTGCCGCTGCGCTCGACCTGTTATTGCTGCCGACCTGGCTGGTACCCGTCGAACCCGCTGGCGTTGTCCTCAAAGAGCATGCACTGGGCATCCGTGACGGGCGCATTGTCTTTATCGGCCCGCGCGCCGCAGCACTGAAGCTTAACGCAACCGAAGTTCGTGAGTTGCCGGACATGTTGCTCTGCCCTGGCTTGATCAATGCCCACGGTCATGCGGCGATGACGCTGTTCCGTGGCCTGGCCGATGATCTGCCCCTGATGACCTGGCTGGAAAACCACATTTGGCCGGCCGAAGCCAAGTGGGTCGATGAAGCTTTCGTCCGTGACGGCACTGACCTGGCGATCGCCGAGCAGATCAAAGGTGGCATCACTTGTTTCTCTGACATGTATTTCTTCCCGAAGGTTGCCAGCGAGCGCGTCCATAACAGCGGTATTCGCGCGCAAATCGCGATTCCGATCCTCGATTTCCCGATCCCGGGCGCCAGCACGGCGGATGAAGCCATTCGTCAGGGCGTCGAATTGTTTGGCGATCTCAAGCACCACGAGCGCATCAAAGTCACCTTCGGTCCCCACGCACCCTACACCGTGGGCGACGAGACTCTGGAGAAAATCCGGGTGATCGCCGAGGAACTGGACGCCTCGATCCATATGCACGTGCATGAAACTGCTTATGAAGTGCAGCAGTCCGTCGAGCAGCACGGCGAGCGCCCGTTGGCCCGGCTCGGGCGCCTGGGTTTATTGGGACCGCGCTTTCAGGCCGTCCACATGACTCAGATCAGCGATGAAGACCTAGTGTTGCTGGTAGAAAGTAACACCAATGTGATTCATTGCCCGGAGTCGAACCTGAAGCTGGCCAGCGGGTTCTGCCCGGTGGAGCGCTTGTGGCAGGCTGGCGTCAATGTGGCGGTCGGCACCGATGGCGCGGCCAGCAACAATGACCTGGACTTGCTCGGCGAAACCCGCACCGCCGCTTTACTGGCCAAAGCCGTCGCCGGCTCGGCCACTGCGCTGGACGCCCATCGCGCCCTGCGCATGGCCACACTCAACGGCGCCCGCGCGCTGGGAATTGAATCCGAAGTGGGATCGCTGGAAGTCGGCAAAGCGGCAGACATCGTCGCATTCGACCTCTCCGGCCTGGCGCAGCAACCGATCTACGACCCGGTTTCGCAGCTTATATATGCCACCGGGCGTGATTGCGTGAAACACCTTTGGGTCGCCGGCAAGCAACTGCTCGACGACCGTCGCCTGACCCGCCTGGATGAAGAACAGCTCTGCGCCACCGCCAAGGCCTGGGGCCAGCGCATCAGCGGCCATACCGAATTGTAAGCACCCCGGACCAATCACCGGGGCAACAGGATTTTTCAAGTTTTAGAGGACTTAACCATGAGCAACGTCGACTACGCCGAAATCGCCAAATTCGAAGCCCTGGCCCATCGCTGGTGGGACCGCGAAAGCGAGTTCAAACCGCTGCACGACATCAACCCGCTGCGGGTCAACTGGATTGACGAACGGGTCAACCTGGCGGGCAAGAAAGTCCTCGACGTCGGTTGCGGCGGCGGCATTCTCAGCGAAGCCATGGCCCAACGCGGTGCTACCGTCATGGGCATCGACATGGGCGAAGCGCCGCTGGCGGTCGCGCAACTGCATCAACTGGAATCCGGCGTGAGCGTCGAATACCGGCAGATCACCGCCGAAGCGCTGGCAGAAGAAATGCCCGAGCAGTTCGACGTGATCACGTGCCTGGAAATGCTCGAGCACGTGCCGGACCCATCCTCGGTGATCCGCGCCTGCTTCCGCATGGTGAAACCCGGTGGCCAGGTGTTCTTCTCCACCATCAACCGCAACCCGAAGGCGTACTTGTTCGCCATCGTCGGCGCGGAATACATCATGAAGCTGCTGCCGCGCGGCACCCACGATTTCAAGAAATTCATCCGCCCGTCAGAACTCGGCGCCTGGAGCCGCATGGCCGGCCTGACCGTCAAAGACATCATCGGCCTGACCTACAACCCGCTGACCAAGCACTACAAACTGGCCTCCGACGTGGACGTCAACTACATGATCCAGACCCTGCGCGAGGAGTAAGCCGATGCGTATCAGAGCAGTTCTTTTCGACATGGACGGCACCCTGCTCGACACCGCGCCGGACTTCATTGCGATCTGTCAGGCGATGCGCGCCGATCGCGGCTTGCCGCCGATGAACGACAAACACATTCGCGACGAGATCTCCGGCGGCGCCAAGGCGATGGTCGCCGTGACCTTCTCCATGGACCCGGAATCACCGGGTTTCGAGGAATTACGCCTGGAGTTTCTGGAGCGTTACCTCGCCGGTTGCGCGGTTCACAGCAAACTCTTTGACGGCATGGGCGAATTGCTGGCCGACATCGAGAAGGCCAACCTGATCTGGGGCGTGGTCACCAACAAGCCGCTGCGGTTCGCCGAGCCGATCATGCAACAGCTTGGCCTGGCCGAGCGCTCGGCGCTGTTGATCTGTCCGGACCATGTGAAGAACAGCAAACCGGACCCAGAACCGCTGATCCTGGCGTGCAAGATGCTCGACCTGGACCCGGCCAGCGTGCTGTTTGTGGGTGATGACCTGCGCGATATCGAATCCGGTCGCGATGCCGGCACCAAGACGGCCGCCGTGACCTATGGCTACATTCACCCGGACGATAACCCGCGACATTGGGGCGCGGATGTGGTGGTCGATCATCCGCTGGAGTTGCGCAAAGTAATCGATAGCGCCCTGTGTAGCTGCTGACCTGATGGTTTGCCGCGAACATTGTGGCGAGGGGATTTATCCCCGCTGGGTCGCGAAGCGGCCCCAAACCGGTCATTGCGGTGGGTCAGATACGCTGCATGCAATGATTTACGACTGCTGCGCAGCCGAACGGGGATAAATCCCCTCGCCACGGCAAGCTCCCTCGCCACAAGTGCGACGCCTGCCTACAGAATTGTTGTGAGGTTTCTTATGTTTGATTATTCCGCCCGCCCTGAATTGCTCAAGGACCGGGTCATCCTGGTCACCGGTGCTGGCCGTGGCATCGGTGCTGCCGCCGCAAAAGCCTTCGCTGCGCACGGCGCCACCGTGCTGTTGCTGGGCAAGACCGAAGCCAACCTGACTCAGATCTACGACGAAATCGAAGCCGCCGGCCATCCACAACCGGCCGTGATCCCGTTCAATCTGGAAACCGCCCTACCCCATCAATACGATGAACTGGCAGCGATGATCGAAACCGAATTCGGCCATCTCGACGGTTTGCTGCACAACGCGTCGATCATTGGCCCGCGTACACCGATCGAGCAGCTGTCCGGCGAAAACTTCATGCGCGTCATGCACGTCAACGTCAACGCCATGTTCATGCTCACCAGCACCCTGCTGCCGCTGCTCAAGCTGTCTCAGGACGCCTCGGTGGTATTCACGTCCAGCAGCGTCGGCCGCAAGGGTCGTGCGTATTGGGGCGCTTATGGCGTGTCCAAGTTCGCCACCGAAGGCTTGATGCAAACCCTGGCCGACGAAGTCGACACCGTGGCACCGGTGCGCTCCAACAGCATCAACCCGGGCGCCACCCGCACCAGCATGCGTGCCCAGGCGTACCCGGGTGAAAACCCGCTGAACAACCCGACGCCCGAGGAGATCATGCCGGTCTACCTCTACCTGATGGGCCCGGACAGCACTGGCATCAACGGCCAGGCGTTCAACGCTCAGTAACGCCCGCGCGTCGCTTTTGTGCCGCGACGACTTCCCGTCGCGGCACTCAAAGTGCCTCGTAACCACACCCATTACACGTCAAACAACTGTCATAGAAATCGGCGACAGATTTCAAACACAGCTCAATACTTTGATTTAGAACGCTTTTTATTCGACTGAACCGAATGGCACGACTTTCGCTCTAAATTTGCTCAGACACGCAGTGTGAAAGCAGACAGGGCGGACGCCTGAGCCGATGGTTTCTAATCGTCGGCAAAGCGGACTAAACTTGCGCCAAACGTCCTACGGGACTGATGGACCAGTATGACGCGCAGCCCAAAGCCGCTCTCACCCAGCCTGTAAGACAGCCTTACTGCTTAGGGGCGCACGCCATAATGAAATCACCATCCCAGACCAACGCAATTGACTTCGATAGCGCCAAATTGCAACGCCTGGGCTTTGGTCAGCAGCCTTCCCCTCTGGAGAGGCCCGTCAGCCTTGCGCAACTGCGCCAGCAACTGAGCCTGCAGCTGCAAACCAGTCTTGAGCCGCAACGCATTCTCGGGCTCTTCTTCCGTGAGATTCAGCGACTTGTACCGCTCGACGCCTTGACTTACGAGCACACGTCCAGCAACTTGCGCCTGGAGTTCGGCCTGCGCGGTCATCATTCGATCAGCTACAGCCTCAGCCATGAAGGCGAGCATCTGGGTGAACTGGTGTTCCGCCGCAATCAGCGGTTCAGCGAACAGGAACAAGGCAATCTAGAGTCGTTGCTGTCCGCATTGCTGTATCCGATGCGCAATACCCTGCTCTATCGCGCCGCCACCCAAAGTGCCTTGCGTGATCCGCTCACGGACACCGGCAACCGCATCGCCATGGATCAGACCCTGCAACGGGAAATCGAGATGTCGCGTCGGCACCTGCAACCCCTGTCGCTGCTGATGCTGGACATCGATCACTTCAAACACATCAACGACACCCATGGACACAGCGCCGGCGATGACGTGCTCAAGGCCGTAGCAGCCTCGATCAAAAGCCAGTTGCGCAACGTGGACATGGTCTTCCGGTTTGGTGGCGAAGAGTTCCTGATCCTGCTGTCCAACACGAGTCGTGAGGCGGCAGCCTTGGTCGGCGAACGGCTACGATTTGCGGTGCAGGCAGAGGATTATTCGGCCGACGGCCATTCGATCGAGCTGACGGTCAGCCTTGGCTGCTCGACGCTATTGCCCGGCGAGTCTGCCGACAGCCTGTTGCGGCGGGCCGACAGTGCGCTGTATGTAGCCAAACGCGAGGGACGTAACCGATTGGCAATGGCGGGCTAACATCCGCCAGAGCGGGCTCGCTGGCGCAGCGGCCCGCATCGACAGGTATTAGCGGGTAGCGCCGCGTAGCTCCCCCACCAAACCTTGCAGTCTGGCCGGTTCTGCCGCTTCAACCGCGACCGAGGGCCCTGCCACCAGCGTCACCCGTGACAACAACCGGCGAAACACGCCCTTTTGCGGATCGCGGCTGAAGAAACTCCCCCACAAGCCCTGCAATGCCAGCGGAATCACCGGCACCGGCGTCTCCTCGAGGATCCGCGTCACCCCGCCCTTGAACTCGTTGATCTCGCCATCGGCAGTCAATTTTCCCTCAGGGAAGATGCACACCAACTCGCCGTCCTTCAGATACTGAGCAATGCGCGTGAACGCTTTTTCGTAGATCTGAATGTCTTCCTGACGCCCCGCGATCGGAATGGTCCCGGCCGTGCGGAAAATGAAGTTCAGGACTGGCAAGTTGTAGATCTTGTAATACATCACAAAGCGAATCGGCCTACGCACCGCGCCGCCAATCAGCAAGGCATCGACGAAGGACACGTGATTGCACACCAGCAACGCCGCGCCTTCGTCGGGAATCAGCTGCAGATTGCGATGCTCCACGCGGTACATGGAATGGCTGAGCAGCCAGATCATGAAGCGCATGCTGAACTCGGGGACGATGCTGAAGATGTAGGCGTTGACGCCGATGTTCAGCAGCGACACCACCAGGAACAACTGCGGGATCGACAGCTTGACCAGGCTCAGCAAGACGATCGAGACAATCGCCGAGACCACCATAAACAGCGCGTTGAGAATATTGTTGGCAGCGATTACCCGCGCCCGCTCATTCTCGGGGGTACGCGACTGAATCAGCGCGTACAGCGGCACGATGTAGAAACCGCCGAACACCCCAAGCCCCAGAATGTCGATCAACACCAACCAAGCGTGGCCGAAACCCAGGATTTCGATCCAGCCATGGCCTGTTACGCTGCCCGGAATTCCACCGGAATGCCACCACAGCAGCAAACCAAATACCGTCAGACCGAACGAGCCGAACGGCACCAGACCGATCTCGACTTTGCGGCCGGACAGTTTCTCGCAGAGCATCGAACCGAGTGCGATACCCACCGAGAACACCGTAAGAATCAGCGTCACCACGGTTTCGTCGCCGTGCATCCACTCCTTGGCATAGGCCGGGATCTGCGTCAGATAAATAGCCCCGACAAACCAGAACCACGAGTTGCCGACAATCGAACGCGACACCGCAGGGGTCTGCCCCAAGCCGAGTTTCAACGTGGCCCAGGACTGGCTGAAAATGTTCCAGTTCAGGCGCATTTCCGGGGAGGCGGCCGCAGCCCGTGGAATGCTGCGACTGGCCAGATAGCCGAGCACCGCAACACCGATGATCGCCGTGGAGACGATCGGAGCGTAATGACTGGACGACATCATGATCCCGGCACCGATGGTTCCGGCGAGGATCGCCAGGAAGGTGCCCATTTCCACGAGGCCGTTGCCACCCACCAGCTCTTCGTCACGCAAGGCCTGGGGCAGGATCGAGTATTTCACCGGCCCGAACAGCGCCGAGTGAGTGCCCATGGCGAACAGCGCCACCAGCATCAGCGACAGGTGATCGAACATGAAACCGACTGCGCCGACCGCCATGATGGCGATTTCACCGAGCTTGATCAGACGGATCAACGCATCTTTGGCGAACTTCTCCCCAAACTGCCCAGCCAGCGCCGAGAACAGAAAGAACGGCAGAATGAATAGCAGCGCACACAGGTTGACCCAGATCGAGCGGTCACCCTCGATAGTCAACTTGTAGAGAATGGCGAGAATCAGCGACTGCTTGAAGATGTTGTCGTTGAACGCCCCGAGCGACTGCGTGACGAAAAACGGCAGGAAGCGCCGGGTGCGAAGCAAGGTGAACTGTGAGGGGTGACTCATCTTCCATGTGTCCCTGATGTTGGGTAGAGAGTGGCGTGGAGGCAGTTATTGGAATATCCAACGACGATCCAGGCCACACATTACCTAAAACTTGCAGGTTATTTCTTTAATCCTGCAATGCACGGCGAGACAAACAACTCACCCCGCCAGGCGCCCTGCACTGTCCGTTTGGCGACGATCAGCCACATCACCGCCAGCAACACCACCAGCACGCAACCGAAGGCACTGAAAAACGTCAGGTTCAGGGTGCTGGCCAGTTTCAACGTTGCCAGAGAATAGACGCCCAACGGGAAGGTGAAGCCCCACCAGCCGAGATTGAAAGGAATACCGACACGCAGATAACGCAGAGTGATGAGCACCGCAATCAGCATCCACCACAGACCAAAACCCCACAGGGTGATCCCGGCCACCAACCCCAGCCCTGCGGCGATTTCACCGATGCCCGGCAGACCGTTGGCAGCAAAGATCGCCGGCGCGTCGGCGCCCAGCAGCAACATGCCCAGCGCCCCGGTGCCGATCGGGCCAAGTGCCAGCCAGCTGGAGGCGGCCATGTTTTCGTGGGGCAGTTTATGCAGTGCCATGCGCAGCAATAGAATGGTCAGAATGCTGAACGCCACCGGTAGGGAAAAGGCCCAGAGCACGTAGCTGGTCACCAGTACCACCAGTTGCGAGTGGGCATCGGCCAGGTGCGGCGCCAACAGACCACCGCTGGCGGCCGCCACTTCCGCCGCCACCACCGGTAACAGCCAGACGGCAGTCATCTGGTCGATGCTGTGTTCCTGACGGGTGAACATCAGGTAGGGAATCAGCACGCCGCACGCCACAGACATCGCCACATCCAGCCACCACAGCACCTCGGCGACAGGAATCACGCCCTCGCCCCAACGCGGCAGACCGAACAACAGAAAACCATTAATGATGGTCGCCAGGCCCATGGGGATGGTGCCAAAAAACATCGAAACCGTGGAGTGGCCGAAAATCCGCCGCGCCTCATCAAAAAACAGCGCCCAACGCGCCGCGTATACCGCCGTGAACAAAACGAACAACACGATATTGAACAACCAAAGGGCTTCGGCAATCGCGTGCAAACCAGCATTTGCGCCAGGCAGCTGCGCCAGTGCCAACGCCAGCACACCGGTGCCCATGGTGGCGGCGAACCAGTTCGGCGTGAACTGGCGGATGACTTCACGCGGATGCTGCAAATGACTGAAGGGTTTGAAACCGGCCGGGGCGGTGTTAGGGCATGTCATGGTGAGCTCCTGTCCTCTGTTGAGGTGGAGCTCATGGTAGATCTGAATCGAATATCGATATAACGGGTAATATCTCTAACTGTTATCTGTTTTGCAGATATAGCATCAAACGCTGCCTTCAGTCTCGATCACCAGGATTCTCGCCGCACCTTGCGGATGGGCAACGTGTTCGGTGCCGACGTCGGCATAAAAGATGTCTCCTACACCCAACACCACTTCTTTCTCCTGACCTGCTTCGCGATAACGCATCTGCACGACGCCATCCAACACCACGAACACTTCTTGCCCATCATTGATGTGCCATTTATAGGGCTGATCGGTCCAGTGCAAACGCGTGGTGATGCCGTTCATGTTGGCGATATCCAAAGCGCCCCAGGCACGGTCAGCGGTGAAGGATTTGCTGCGGATGATTTTCATGCGTCGGTCCGTCGAAATGAATGGCGGCGCCAAGGCTAGCGGTCATCGCACATCGACGCCACAGACTTTCACGGCCCCCTGACGCATCAATGCGAACAGAGCGCCGACCGAGAGAATAATTAGCACCGCGCCGTAACCATCGGTTGTTGCCACCAGCCCAAAGGTGCGGGTCAAGTTCCCGGCCAGCAACGACGGCAAGCAGAACGCCAGATAACTGAGTACATAGTAAGCCGACATTAACCCCGCCCGCTCATGGGGCAAGGCCAACGGCACGACGCTGCGCAATGCACCGAGGAAACCGGCGCCGAAACCGCAACCGGCCACCAGCGTCCCGACAAAAAACAGCGGCAGACTGGCGCTGTGTACCGCCATCAGAATCAGCGCGACGCCGGCGGGCAGCAGACTGCCGCCCAATCGCAACACCTGGTCGGCCGGCCGATTGCGCAAGGTGTAGATCATCAACGCGCCGGTCACCGTCAACACAGCCACCGTCGCACCGCCAATCAGATTTGAGGTCGATCCGGTGGCCGTGCGAACCAGAGACGGCGCCAAAGAGGCATAAAAACCTCCGAGCGCCCACACCGCGATATTGATCGGCAGCACCAACCATAACGCGCGTCGCGCCTGGATCGGCACATGCAGGGTCGGGCGCAGTGAGGCCCAGGCTCCCGGTTGCTGACTGACGCTTTCCGGCAAGCGCCAGACGTACAGTGCCTGCATCACAAACAGTGCGAGCAACACCCAATAGGTCAACTGCAACGGCAGTGGTGCAAACTCGGCCAACAAGCCGCAGCCCATGGCACCCGACGCCATGCCCAGCAACGGCGCAACACTGTTGACCAGCGACCCTTGCTGGCGATCAGTGTCCAGCAGCGCCGCACTCAATACGGAAGTGGCCATCCCCGTAGCAAAACCTTGAAGCACTCGTGCGCTGATCAACCAGGCGACACTGTCGGCATTGATAAACAGCACCATCGCCAACATGTTCAACATCACAGCGGTAAAAATCACCGGTTTGCGCCCCAGGTGATCCGAGAGCGAACCGACCGTGAGCAATGCCGCCAGCAAGCTGATGGCGTACACGCCGAAAATCAGGGTCAGGGTCGCTGCCGAGAATTGCAGGTGCTCCTGGTACAAGTGATACAGCGGCGTCGGCGCGGTGGAAGCGGCAAGAAAACTGAGTAAGGTGATCGCCAGAAACCACAGGCTTGAACGTTTAGACGCTGAACTAGACATGGGCACACTCCACAAAAGCTAACTTTTTGCTTTTGCGGAGTGTGCGACTGGCCAGCGCTTAAAGCAAACTCTTTGTGTTAAGGTCCGATGCATGGCAATAAAAGAAGGATTACGCCCGGGCGGTCGCAGTGCACGGGTGCAAGAGTCGGTTCATTCGGCAGTCCGCGATCTCCTTGAAGAGCAGGACCGTGCGTCCGTGACCGTCCCGCAAATCGCCGCGCGCGCTGGCGTCACGCCGTCGACCATCTACCGGCGCTGGGGCGATTTGTCGGTGTTGTTGGCGGACGTCGCCCTCGCCCGCATGCGCCCCGAGGGCGAGCCGGCCAATACCGGCAGCCTGCGCGGTGACGTGCGCGCCTGGGCCGAGCAGTATCTGGACGAGATGAGTTCCGAACCCGGCCGCAATATCTTGCGCGACGTGCAATGCAGCACCACGCCAGCCCTTTGCGCGACGATCATTGGCGGGCAGTTACAGACGATTCTGGATCGTTACCCCGATCAGCCGAAGCCGAACGTTGATCGGCTGATTAACATGGTGGCGGCGCCGACGGTGTTTCGGATCCTGTTTTCAGCGGCGCCGCTGGAGGTTGAGGAATTGCATCGGTTGATCGAGATTGCTTTGAATCAGTGACGACCCCTTCGCGAGCAGGCTCGCTCCCACAATTGATCTCAGGTGTTCACAAATAATGTGTCCACTGGAGATCTAATGTGGGAGCGAGCCTGCTCGCGAAGAGGCCCGAGAGAACACTGTAAATCCAACTGATACAAAGCCTGCGACACCCCGCCGCGCCGCGACCTTGGTCGACACTGACTAACCCCTGCCATCGTGCGAGACTGTCTGTCCGGGCGCGAATCCCGGGTGTCTTTTGTCTGGAGTTCCCATGTCGCTGTCCAGCGGGCTGATCGCCGCCGTTGCCCTGGCCTATATGGCCATCATGTTCGCCATCGCCTTCTACGGCGACCGTCGCAGCACGCCGTTGCCGCCGCGAGTGCGCGCCTGGGTGTACAGCCTGTCGCTGGCCGTCTATTGCACCAGCTGGACCTTCTTTGGCGCCGTGGGCCAGGCCGCCGAACAGCTCTGGTCTTTCCTGCCGATCTACCTCGGGCCGATCCTGCTGCTGGTGTGCGCGCCGTGGGTCCTGCAAAAAATGGTGATGATCAGCAAGCAGGAGAACATCACCTCCATTGCCGACTTCATCGCTGCGCGCTATGGCAAATCCCAGTCGCTGGCGGTGGTGGTGGCGCTGATCTGCCTGGTCGGCGTGTTGCCCTACATCGCGTTGCAGCTCAAGGGCATCGTGCTTGGGGTGAACTTGCTGATCGGCGCCGGTGCCGACGCCATGGGCACGCGCGCCCAGGACACGGCGCTGATCGTGTCGCTGGTACTGGCGCTGTTCACCATCGTCTTCGGTACCCGCAACCTCGACGCCACGGAACACCACCGCGGCATGGTGCTGGCGATTGCGTTCGAATCGCTGGTCAAGTTGTTCGCGTTTCTCGCGGTCGGCGCGTTCGTGACCTACGGCCTGTACGACGGTTTCGACGACCTGTTTGACCAGGCCATGCTTGCCCCGCGCCTGGAAGAGTACTGGAAGGAAACCATCAACTGGCCGTCGATGGTGGTGCAGACCGGCGTGGCAATGATGGCAATCATCTGCCTGCCCCGGCAGTTTCACGTGACCGTGGTGGAAAACATCGACCCTCAGGATCTGCGCCTGGCCAAATGGGTGTTTCCGGCCTATCTGGCGCTGGCGGCGCTGTTCGTCGTTCCTATCGCCCTCGCCGGTCAGATGCTGCTGCCGAGTTCGGTAATCCCGGACTCGTTTGTCATCAGCCTGCCGCTGGCCCAATCCCATCCTGCCTTGGCGATGCTGGCGTTTATCGGTGGCGCCTCGGCGGCGACCGGCATGGTGATTGTCGCCAGCGTGGCGTTGTCGACCATGGTCTCCAACGACATGCTGTTGCCATGGTTGCTGCGACGCAACAACGCCGAGCGGCCGTTCGAAGTATTCCGCCAGTGGATGCTCTCGGTACGCCGAGTGAGCATTGTGGTGATTCTGCTGTTGGCCTATGTCAGTTATCGCCTGCTCGGCTCGACGGCGAGCCTGGCGACCATCGGCCAGATCGCCTTCGCCGCCGTGACCCAACTGGCCCCGGCCATGCTCGGCGCGCTGTACTGGAAACAGGCCAATCGTCGCGGTGTGTTCGCCGGTCTGGCTGCCGGGACGTTCCTGTGGTTTTACACCTTGATCCTGCCGATTGCCGCCAACAGCCTCGGCTTGTCCTTGAGCAGTTTCCCCGGTCTGGCCTGGTTGCACAGCAACTCGCTGCACCTGCCGATTACCCCGCTGACCCAAGGCGTGGTGCTGTCTCTTACGGGCAACTTCACACTGTTCGCCTGGGTGTCGGTGCTGTCACGTACGAGGGTTTCGGAACATTGGCAGGCGGGTCGCTTCATCGGTCAGGAAATCAGCGCCCGCCCCAGCGCCCGCTCGATGCTGTCGGTGCAGATCGACGATTTGTTGCAGTTGGCCGCACGCTTCGTCGGCGAAGAACGCGCCCGTCAAAGTTTTATCCGCTTCGCCTACCGCCAAGGTAAAGGTTTCAACCCGAACCAGAACGCCGACGGTGAATGGATCGCCCATACCGAACGTTTGCTGGCCGGTGTGCTGGGTGCTTCTTCGACCCGGGCGGTGGTAAAAGCCGCCATCGAAGGTAGGGAAATGCAACTCGAGGACGTCGTCCGAATCGCCGACGAAGCCTCGGAAGTGCTGCAATTCAACCGCGCGCTACTGCAAGGCGCGATCGAGAACATCACCCAGGGCATCAGCGTGGTCGACCAGTCGCTGAAACTGGTGGCCTGGAACCGGCGCTATCTGGAGCTGTTCAACTACCCGGATGGACTGATCAGGCTTGGCCGCCCGATTGCCGACATCATTCGCTACAACGCCGAACGCGGCCTGTGCGGCCCCGGCGAAGCCGAAGTGCACGTCGCCCGCCGCTTGCACTGGATGCGTCAGGGCCGCGCCCACACCTCTGAAAGACTTTTCCCCAATGGCCGTGTGATCGAGCTGATCGGCAACCCGATGCCGGGCGGCGGTTTCGTCATGAGTTTCACCGACATCACCGCGTTCCGCGAGGCTGAGCAGGCGCTGACCGAAGCCAACGAGGGCCTGGAGCGTCGGGTCACCGAGCGGACCCACGAACTGTCGCAACTCAACGTCGCCCTGACCGAAGCCAAGGGCACCGCAGAGTCGGCCAACCAGTCGAAAACCCGTTTCCTGGCGGCGGTCAGCCACGACTTGATGCAACCGTTGAACGCTGCGCGACTGTTCTCGGCCGCCCTTTCCCATCAAGACGACGGCCTCTCCGGTGAGGCGCAGAAACTGGTCCATCACTTGGACACTTCACTGCGCTCGGCCGAGGATCTGATCAGCGACCTGCTGGACATTTCCCGTCTGGAAAACGGCAAGATCAACCCTGATCCCAAGCCGTTCGTGCTCAATGAGATGTTCGATGTCCTCGGTGCCGAGTTCAAGGCGCTGGCCCGCGACCAGGGGCTGAAATTCCGTGTCAGGGGCAGTACGTTGCGCGTCGACAGCGACATCAAACTGCTGCGACGAATCCTGCAGAACTTCCTGACCAATGCCTTCCGCTACGCCAAAGGCCCGGTGCTGCTAGGGGTTCGCCGGCGCAAGGGCGAGCTGTGCCTGGAAGTCTGGGACCGTGGCCCGGGCATTCCGGTGGATAAACAGCGGGTCATTTTCGAAGAATTCAAACGCCTCGATAGCCACCAGACCCGTGCTGAGAAAGGCCTGGGGCTGGGCCTGGCGATCGCCGACGGGTTGTGTCGCGTGCTGGGTCATACCTTGCGCGTACGCTCCTGGCCGGGGCGCGGCAGCGTGTTCAGTGTCAGTGTGCCGTTGGCTCGGGCGCAATCCGCGATGCCGACCAAGGTCGTCGAACTCAATGGCAAATTGCTGAGCGGCGCGCAGGTGCTGTGCATCGATAACGAAGACAGCATCCTGATCGGCATGAACAGCTTGCTCACACGCTGGGGTTGTCAGGTCTGGACCGCGCGCAACCGCGATGAATGCGCGGCGCTGCTCAGCGATGGGATGCGACCGCAATTGGCGCTGGTGGATTACCACCTCGACCATGGCGAGACCGGGACCGAGCTGATGGCATGGCTGCGAACCCGACTGGGTGAGCCCGTGCCTGGGGTAGTGATCAGCGCCGATGGGCGACCGGAGATGGTGGCCCTGGTGCATGCGGCGGGGCTGGATTATCTGGCTAAACCGGTGAAACCGGCGGCGTTGCGGGCGCTGCTGAGTCGGCATTTGCCGTTGTAGCGCGACAGATTTGAGTCTTGTGGTGGTGCAGGCTCGCTCCCACATTGAACCGCATTCTATCTGGAAGAACTCGGACTAATGTGGGAGCGAGCCTGCTCGCGAAGCTTTTCGGCCTACTCCGGTAATTCTGCCAAGCCATCCACATCCGTCATCGCCCGCTCCAGCAAGTCTGCCGGCAAGCTCTTGCTCGCTCGTGCCCCAAGCAATTTAAGCTGCTCGCTACGGCTGACAAGATTGCCCCGGCCTTCTGTCAGCTTGTTGCGCGCAGAGCTGTAGGCTTTGTCCAATTGTTGTAGGCGATTGCCGACTTCATCCAGATCCTGAATGAACAACACGAACTTGTCGTACAGCCAACCGGCCCGCTCGGCGATTTCCCGGGCGTTCTGGCTTTGGCGCTCCTGCTTCCACAGGCTGTCGATGACGCGCAGGGTAGCCAGCAACGTGGTCGGGCTGACGATCACGATGTTGCGGTCGAAGGCCTCCTGAAACAGCGTCGGCTCAGCCTGCAATGCGGCGGAAAACGCCGCTTCGATCGGTACGAAAAGCAGGACGAAATCCAGGCTGTGCAAACCGTCGAGACGCTTGTAATCCTTGCCGGCCAGCCCTTTGACGTGAGTGCGCAGGGACAGCACATGCTGCTTGATCGCGATCTGGCCGATGGCATCGTCTTCGGCCGCGACGTATTGCTGATAGGCCGTGAGGCTGACCTTGGAGTCGACCACCACCTGCTTGTCGCCCGGCAGATAAATGATCACGTCCGGCTGGAAACGCTCACCGTCCGGGCCTTTGAGGTTGACCTGGGTCTGGTACTCGCGGCCCTTCTCCAGGCCCGCGTGTTCAAGCACCCGTTCAAGAATCAGCTCACCCCAGTTGCCTTGGGTTTTCTGGCCTTTCAAGGCGCGGGTCAGGTTGGTGGCTTCGTCGCTCAGGCGCAGGTTCAGCTGTTGCAGCCGCTCCAGTTCCTTGGCCAGGGAAAAACGTTCGCGGGCTTCAGCCTGATAGCTTTCTTCGACGCGCTTTTCGAAGGACTGGATGCGTTCTTTCAACGGATCGAGCAACTGACCGAGACGTTGCTGACTGGTTTCGGCAAAGCGCTGTTCGCGCTCGTCGAAGATTTTGCCAGCCAGCTCCGCGAACTGCGCTCGCAATTCGTCTCGCGAGCCCTGCAAGTCGTTGAGGCGCTGCTGATGGCTTTCTTGCTGCTCACGCAGCTCGGCGTTGAGCGAGGCGGCCTGGGCGTCCAGACGGCGCAACTCAGCCTCTTTGCCGGCGCGTTCCAGATTCCAGGCGTGGGCGGCATCGCGGGCGTCGTCACGTTCGATCTGCAGCAGTTCGACTTCACGGCGCACGGCGGCCAGGTCTGCCTGTTTGGCGGCGTTGGCCTGGCCCAGATCACCGATTTCATCGCGACAGGCTTCGAGTTGGGCGTTCAATCCGTCCTGGGCCAAATGGGCGGTGGCCAGACGCTCTTCCAACAGTGCAACGTCTGACTGCGTGGCGCTCGCTCGGCGCTGAAGTTGCCAGGCCAGTACCAATAACGGCAGCGCAGCGCCCGCCAGACCAAGCAATGCGCTGGTCAAGTCCATAGCCATAGCCACTCCTGCCAATGAAATAAAGCTTGAAGGTTAACCAAGGCGTCAGGTCTTGGACAGCTCAGTCTTCGATCAGACCCAGTTCCTGCTGGGCGCGCCGATCCCCTGCCCGCGCGGCCGAACGCAGAAGGTCCTGACCGATACGACGATCCCGGGCATTCCCGCATTCCCGGCACATCAGCTGACCGAGACGGCTTTGCGCGGCCACGACCCCTTCACGGGCCGGCTGCTTGAGCAAACGTCCGGCGAAGTGTTTGACGTTGGGGTTTTCGCCCAGACGCGGGCTGTCCAGCAGCCACTCGGCCACACGCATCGAAAAGCGCTTGGGCGGGGTAACGCTGGGAGGTGTGGAGGTTGCAGAGACTGATACGGAGCGAAACTTCATAAAGCACTGTGGGGCAGATCGGAAGGCGCGCCACTCTACTCTTTTTTTCTTACAGGTAAAGCCTAAAAAAACCCGGCACGCCCGTCCTAGAGCAAGCGCTCGGGACAATCCACAGAAGCTGTGGATAACTCAGTGGACAACCGCCTTTGAACTCTCGCAAAGCCCTATGGAATGGGGCTCGCAGTCAAACTGACGATTTTTTCACCAGTAAAAAAAAGCGATGTTTTTCATTGACTTAAATTTCGGTTACAGGCACCCACTGCGTTTGAAGGGAAGATGACAGCGGCGTGACAACCTGCGTGACTTATGTGCACAAGTACCTTCGAGGCAGTTATATCGATGCACTTTTACGACGCATTTTTTGCCTGACCCTGGGGATAAACCTTGGCAAACCCGTGATCCAGACTGGTCCTGGCCCGACGAACCTTGACTACCAATGGTCGGAATTTGTGCTATTACAGGGCAAGTCTGCGGGTCACGGCTTTTTCCGAGTGCCAATACGGACGTTGAATAAGGGTGTGCAGAGATTTTTTTTTGCTAACACACTTCCCTTCAGCAATTCAATCCGTTAGTATCCGCGGCGTTAGTACCAAGCTGAAAGTCAATTCTGGTCGAACAAATCCCCCCGGTCAGCCTTCCTCAAGGAAGCCTCCACCGATAAAGCGGGATCGACCACCTCGATGGTTTCCAGGTAAACCTTGCGTCAACACAGCCTTTGAATCGAAAGCAAAGGGTGTTGCGAAGCTCACTTACTCTGACCGAACCAACCTGCAAATTGATCAGGATCTTCACCCCGGGCCCAGAACCTTTGCCCTTGATGTGTTGCCTGCCCTCCTAAGTACCTACCTGCCAGCCCAAGCGCGCCAATTTATCAGCGCTTCAAACTGGCTGCTTTGTTCCAGTCGGGTTCTTCGTTCGACCAATGGTGGTCGTCGTCACTGGAACGTTTTAACTTTGCACGGTTCTTATCCGTGTCGCTTGTAGGAACACCCAATGACTATGTCTACTCAAATCCACACCCAGGATGCCATTCGCACCCTAACCAACGCTTTTGCACCAATGAACTGCCTGATCATGGCCGCTCGCAAAGGCTGCTTCAGCTTCACTCTGGTCAACGAACACGGCATCGCTCGTCACAGCGAACGTCTGTACCCCGATCAATACTCCAGCGCCGAGCCGCTGCAGGCCGTGATCGAGCGTACCCGTCAGGCACTGGTTGCCTGATACGCCAGAAAGACTGAAAACCTCAAAAGCCTCGCTTAAAAAGCGGGGCTTTTTATTGCCCGAAATTAGTCTTTTCACTGCCGCCGCCTAAGCACTAACCGATATAACGGTTATAACTCGCAGCCGGAAATATTTTAAAAACAGGCCTTTACGGCGCGAATATGACACTACACTTCAACTCAAGCGGCCTTGTTCCGCTTCCGGCGAGCCTGATTCGATTCACTGCTGCCAATGCCTTTCAGGTATCGCCGACCATTTCACGTTTCGAGGGCTTTATGGGTATCGCTGCCAGCGAACTGTGCCGTTATGTGATCCGCCCGACATTGATCTACCTCGGGCGCCATAGCGCAACTGCCGAATCCCTGCTGCTGGGCGTCGCCGCCAGCCAGTCAGCCCTTGGTACTGCCCTGCATGACCGCCGTGGACACGGCCTGTACCGAATCGCCGAACCCCGCCATCAGGCACTGTGGGACCACTACCTGGCACTCGACCCGGAACGCGCAAGCCTGGTTCGCGGCCTGGCCAGCCAACATGCTTTCCTGAGTGGTCCGCACCTCGAATTGACCGTTAACCTGCGTTACGCCACAGCCATCGCCTGGCTGCTGGTAGAAGAACAGAACACCCCGCTCCCCGAAGCAGACGACCTGCTGGGAATGGCCCGCATCTGGCGCCAGACCTTCCAGCCTCAAGGTCGCCTGAGAGACTTCACCTACGCCTGGCAAACCTGTGTATCACCGCTGAATCAGGTCGCCTGCTGATCTGCTGTTTCCACAAGATCGCGCAAATGCTGCGAATCTGGTCGGATTGTCCTACAAAACCGCTCTAAATCAAGCGATACAGCCTATGGCGCTGGGACGAAAATGTTGGTAATTTTCGCCCCGGTGATCACCAGGAGTTCTAATAATGAAAAAAGTAATGCTCAAAACCACCCTTAGCCTCGCCGTTACCTTGGCATCCACCCAGATCTTCGCAAGTGGCTTTGCCCTCAACGAACAAAGCATCAGCGGGATGGGGACAGGTTTTGCCGGGCGATCTTCATCTGCCGATGATGCAAGTACAGTTTTTGGCAACCCTGCCGGTATGGCCCGCCTCAAAGGCCAGCAAATCACTGGCGGTATCGCATCGATCGACGCCTCGACCGATATCAGCGATACCAGCGGCCGTTCAAGCGGAACCAACAAAGGCGATATGGTTCCGTTCACTACAGTACCGATGGGTTTCTATACCAATAAACTCAACGATGAATGGGCTATTGGTTTGGGTGTCTACGCTCCGTTCGGGCTGATCACCAACTACGAAAACGGCTTTCAGGGCCGCGCTTTCGGCAGCAAGAGCGAAGTCAAAGTCGTCACTCTGCAGCCAACCGTCAGCTACGCTTTCAACGATAAAGTTTCGATCGGTTTCGGCCCTACCATCAACCGGATTTCCGGCACCCTGGAATCGGACATTGCTCTCCCTATCCCCCGGACTGGTGACAACAATGTGGAGATCAAGGGCGACGATACGGCCTTGGGCTTTAACGCCGGCGTCCTGGTGCAAGCCACCGACACCACTCGCGTGGGCCTGACCTATCACTCGAAAGTGAACTACAAGCTCGACGGCCACACCGCTGTGACTACCGGCGCTGGCGTGCCACCTCAGCTGCTCAAATCCAACCGTTACGATGCCTCGCTGAAGATCGAAACACCTGAGTCCTATGACCTTTCCGTGACTCAAGATATGAATGATGCCTGGAAGCTCTATGCCGGTGCTACCTGGACTCGCTGGAGCCGCCTGAAAGACATCACGGTCAACAACGAAGGCGTAACCGCACTTAGCGGTGGTGCCCTCGCCCCACAAATCGTTGGTACCATCAAGGAAGACCAGAACTGGCATGACACCTGGGCCTACGCCGTGGGTACTTCCTACCAGCTGAACAAGCAGTGGGTACTGCGTACCGGTCTCTCCTTTGACCAGTCGCCCACCAACAACACTGATCGTTCGCCACGCATTCCTACCGGCGACCGGACCATCTTCAGTGTCGGTGCGGGCTTCAACCCAACCGACGACTGGACCATTGATGTGGCTTACTCTTACCTCAAGGAAGAATCTGTCACTGTCAACCGCGCTAACGCTTTGGGTCAGTCCTACAACGCCAAGTACGAAAACAGTGCGAACGGTTTCGGTGTTGGCGCGACCTACCGCTTCTGATGATTCACCGCGAGCCTGAACCACTCGCCACCTGAATTGAAAAAGCCCCGCGCTCTTGTACAGAGGCGGGGCTTTTTAACGGGCGTCGATCAGGGTTGCGAGGCCAGGGCTTTCTCCACCGCTTCGATGAACTCGGGGTCATCAGGCTTGGTCAGGCTGGAAAAACTGGCGATCACTTTGCCCTTGCGATCGACCACGTACTTGTAGAAGTTCCACTTCGGCGCGGTGCTCTGCTTGGCGATGATCTTGAACAAGTGGGTCGCGTCATTACCGCGGACTTTCTGCGGTTCCGTCATGGTGAACGTCACGCCGTAGTTCACGTAGCAGACCTTGGCAGTCTCTTCGTCATCCTTGGACTCTTGCTTGAAGTCATTGGACGGAACACCGATCACCTCCAGCCCCTGATCCTTGTAACGCTGATTGAGCGTCTCAAGGCTTTTGAACTGCGGGGCGAAACCACAGAAGCTCGCGGTGTTGACCACCACCAGCGGTTTGCCGGCGAAGCGCTGGCACAGGTCGATGGATTCCTTGGCGCGCAGCTTGGGCAACGAGCCTTGCAAAAGGTCCGGGCATTCGGCCGCTTGAGCCAATCCACTAAACGCTACCAGTAACGCGGGAACTGCAAGCCAGCGCATCAGCATGTCGGTGCATCCTCGAGAAATCGTCAAAAACGAAGTTACTCGCCCTCACATCCTGCTAGCAAGCACCCATGCCCAGTTGCATCAACGCCAGCCCGCCCTGATGCCAGCCCCACCACGACAGGGCCAGCAGCAAGGCGCAGACAGCGACAACAGCGATCCGCGGCCAGAGACTGTTCATATCGCACTCATCTGTGTTTGCAGACGCGCCACCGGCCGCTCACGCACCGGCCAGTTCAGGGCTGCGGCCAACAGGCTCAAGAGAATCGCTACTTGCCAGATCAAGTCATAGCTCCCGGTTCGGTCGTACACCACCCCGCCCAACCAGCCGCCGAGGAACGATCCGAGCTGGTGAAACAGGAAAACAATCCCACCGAGCATGGACAGATTTCGCACGCCGAACAAGGTCGCGACGGTGCCGTTGGTCAAGGGCACGGTCGACAGCCACAGGAAGCCCATCGCCATGCCAAACAAGTAAGCGGTGGTCGTCGTGACGGGCGCCCACAGGAACAACCCGATCACCACTGCCCGCAGCAGATACAGGCCAGTGAGCAAACGCGGCTTGGACATCCGCCCGCCGAGCCAGCCCGCCGTGTAGGTACCGAAAATATTGAACAGCCCGATCAACGCCAGCACCGTCGTACCGACGCTCGCCGGAAGATGCTGATCCACCAGATAAGCCGGCAAATGCACGCCGATGAATACCACCTGGAAGCCGCAGACAAAAAAGCCGAACGCCAGCAGCCAGAACCCCGAATGGGAACAGGCCTCGTGCAGTGCTTCGGACAGTGTTTGCTCATGGCCGAACACCGGCAGCGGTTTGTCCTTGAGCATGCTCACCAGCGGCACAATCAGCGCCACCAACAGGCCCAACACCAGCAATGCCGCGGACCAGCCGAGCCAGCCGATCAACCCCAGCGTGCCGGGCAACATGGCGAACTGGCCGAAAGAGCCAGCAGCGCTGGCGATGCCCATGCCCATGCTGCGTTTCTCTGGCGGCACCGCGCGACCGACCACGCCGAGGATCACCGAGAAGGAGGTGCCGGACAGACCGATGCCGATCAACAGGCCGGCACTCAGGGACAAGGTCACGGCGGAATCCGACAGGCCCATGAACACCAGGCCCAACGCATACAGGACACCGCCGACCAGCACCACTTTCGCGGCGCCAAAGCGGTCGGCCAGCGCGCCGGTGAAGGGTTGCGCCAGGCCCCAGATCAGGTTCTGCAAGGCAATGGCGAAGGCAAACGTTTCACGCCCCCAGCCGAACTCGGCACTCATCGGCGCGAGAAACAGCCCGAAGCCGTGTCTTACCCCCAAAGACAACGCGAGAATCAGCGCACTCCCCACCAAAACCCAACCGCAAGTACGCCACATCGATGTCATTCTTATTCTCCAGTAGCGGGTATATACCCGCTTAAGATCGGAAAAACCGGCATCACGCCAGTTCGTCCAGCAGTCGCAGCAAGGTTTCGCGTTTCTCGGCACCCAAACGGTCGATCAACCGCTGTTGCGCCGCTTCCCAGGCCGGCAAGGCCGCTTTGAGGCGTTCAACACCAGCCTCGGTGAGCATGACGATGCGGTTACGCATGTCTTCGCCCTCGACCAGCATCAGCAGGCCTTCGCCTTCCAGCACCCGCAGATTGCGCCCCAAGGTGCTGCGATCCAGCCCCATGGCCTCGGCCAACGTGGAAATACTCGGTTTATCCAGACGCTGCAGATTACACAGCAGAGAATACTGGGCAACGTTGATCCCGAAGCCGTCGAGAGCGCCGTCGTAATGCCTGCTGACGCCACGGGCGGCGCGACGCAGGTTGATGCATAAACATTGGGAGTCGAGCATGGTGCGTGTATATACCCGCGGTTAAATGAAAGCAAATTTTTGGATCATATTACCTGTAGGAGCAAGGCTTGCCCGCGATGAACGTTAACGCGGTTTCCCTGAAAGAACCGCAGCGCGGCCATCGCGAGCAAGCTTTGCTCCTACGGGACCAGGGCAACGCCCACCAGCAGCGCCATCTCAAGGATTTCCAGCAACGCCCCCGCCGTATCGCCCGTGGTGCCGCCCAATCGGCGCAGCATCACTTGCCGCAGCCAGACAAACACCAGCGCCGCCAGCACAACTGCCAACACGCCGCTAAGGCCGGCAATCAAAACACACGCCAACGCACTCACCGCCAACACCTGCTTGCCCGCCAAACGTGGCAGATGATCGGCCAGTGCTTGCCCCAAACCGCCGGCACGCACATAAGGCGTGGTCAGGAACAAGCCCAGCAGCGCGCTGCGCCCGATCAACGGAACAATGATCAGGACAACGGCGTGTTGCTGCTCGATCAATGCCAGTAACGCGGCGAATTTGAGCAGCAACACCAGCACCAGCGTTACGACCGCAATCGGCCCGCTGCGCGGGTCCTTCATGATCGTCAACGTGCGCTCTCGATCGCCGAACCCACCGAGCCACGCATCGGCGCTGTCGGCCAGGCCGTCCAGGTGCAAGGCGCCGCTGAGCAATACCCAAACCGTCAGCAGCAGCGCTGCGTGAAGCAACAACGGAGTGCCGAGTAACAGCCAGTTGAACGCCCACAAAATCCCGCCAAACAGCAGGCCGACCAGCGGATAAAACAGCAGCGACCGCCCCAACTCCTGTGGCGCCGGCATGCCCGGCAGACGAATCGGCAGGCTGCTCAAAAATTGCAGGGCGATCCAGAACGGCAACATGGTCAGATTGCTTCCTTTAACAACACGCCAGATTCGACCGACAGCGAAAACAACGCGCCATGCCCGACTTCGACGTTGAGCAACTGCTCACGAGGCAATCCCCGCGCCTGAGCCAGCAACAAGCGCATGACCCCGCCGTGACTGATCAGCAACACCCGCTCGCCGGCGTAGGCGGCATGCAAGCGCTCAACGGCCGCCAACACTCGCGTCGAAAAATCCACGACCGGCTCACCCTGAGGCGGCGTAAACGAATAAGGATCGGCCCAGAACAATCCCAATGCCTCGGCATCGGTGTCCATCAACGCCGCGGCGCTCTGCCCTTCCCAGGCGCCGAAGTGCAGCTCCTGCAGGTCTTTATCCAATTGCACCGGCAAACCCAGTTGCTCGCCGAGTTCTTCGGCGAACCGCGCACATCGCTGCAACGGCGAGCTGATCAAACGATCCCAAGGCCCCTGCTCGACCACCGCTGCGCGCATCTGCGCCCAGCCCTTTTCAGTCAGCGCATCGTCGAGGCTGCCGCGCAAACCGCCGCCGAGTTCGGTTTCGCCGTGGCGCAACAGGTCCAGGTGCAAGGTCATGCCGGACGGTCCGCCACGGCGGCCTCGGCGAAAGTCGCCATTTGCCCGTGAAGGTCACACGCCAGACGCAGCAACGGCACGGCCAACGCGGCGCCACTGCCCTCGCCCAGACGCAGGCCGAGGTCCAGCAACGGTTCGGCGTTCAGGGTTTCCAGTACATGACGATGACCCGGCTCGGCGCCGCGATGACCGAACAACAGCCACTGACGGCATTCAGGGTTCAAGCGCACCGCGACCAATGCCGCGACGCTGCAAATGAAACCGTCCACCAGCACCGCGACGCCTTCCTGGGCACACGCCAGATACGCGCCGACCAGTGCCGCGATTTCAAAACCGCCGAGGTTGAACAGGGTTTGCAGCGCATCGCCACGTTGAGCGCTGTGCAACGCCAAGGCGCGCTCGATAACCTGAGCTTTATGGCTGACACCCGCCGCATTCAAACCCGTGCCCGGCCCCGCCAGATGCACCACCGGGCAATCGAGCAAGGCACAGGCCAGCGCGCTGGCCGCAGTGGTGTTGCCGATGCCCATCTCGCCACCGATAAACAACTGCGCACCCGCCGCGATGGCGCGCTGCACGCTATCGCTGCCGGCCTGCAAAGCGAGTTCGCCCTGAGCCGAGGTCATGGCCGAACCTTCGACGAAATTCGCCGTGCCCGGGCCGATGTTCAAGTGACGCACACCCGGCAAATTCAACGACGGCGTCACCGTGCCAAGGTCGACCACTTCCAGGGATGCCCCGAGTTGCCGCGCCAACACGCTGATCGCCGCCCCACCGCTGACGAAGTTGTGCAGCATCTGCCCGGTGACTTCCTGGGGAAATGCCGACACCCCTTCAGCGACCACGCCATGGTCACCGGCAAAAATCGCGATCCACAGATGATCCAGTCTCGGCTTGACCTGCCCCTGCAGCCCGGCCAATTGCACGGCCACCGACTCAAGCCGACCGAGGGAGCCGGCCGGCTTGGTCAGCTGCTGTTGACGGGCCTCAGCCTGCTCGACCGCTTGAGCATCGATCGGTTTGCACGGGTTCAGCCACCAGGATTGAGTCATAACGCAGTTCCTTTCAAAGTCAGGGGCAGGCCGGCGACGGTCAGGACGACCCGCTGACAACGCTCGGCCAAAGCTTGATGCAGCCAACCGGCTTCATCGACATAGCGGCGAGTCAATTCGCCCAGCGGTACGACACCCATTCCGGTCTCGTTGCTGACAAAAATGATTTCACCCGGCAACGACGCCAGGCAGTCCAGCAACGCATCACGTTCGGCCGACAGACGCTCGGCATCGTCGAGCATCAGCAGGTTGGTCATCCACAACGTCAGGCAATCCACCAGCAGACAGCGTTCGGTACTGGCGGTTTCGCGCAGGACGCGGGCGAGTTCCACCGGCTCTTCGATCAACGCCCATTCGGCTGGACGACGGGCGCGGTGATGGGCCACCCGCTCGTTCATTTCACCGTCGAGGGGTTGGCTGGTGGCGATGTAGGTCACCGCCAGATCGCTGTCGGAGGCGAGTTTTTCGGCCAGGCGACTTTTGCCGGAACGGGCGCCGCCGAGGATCAGTTGCAGCATGGTTCATTCCTTAAATGTGCGGTGAGACGACTTCCGTCTTCGCGAGCAGGCTCGCTCCCACAGGTGATCGCATTCCCAATGTGGGAGCGACGGTGCGACGATTCGACCTGCTCGCGAAGAGGACATCAAATTCACCCTAAAACCCGCAGAGTTCACGCAACAGCCGGGTATCCAGATGCTTCTCCACCAGATCCGCCAGCCGCTCGATATCGCGCTCACGCAACGCGTGATAATCCACTTCTTGCACAGCCTGCAAACCTGCCCAGCGCAACAGCGCACTGCACGCCGCGGGCGATTCAAACAGCCCATGCAGATAGGTGCCGAAAATCTGCCCGTCCACGCTTTGCGCACCGTCGCAGCGACCGTCGTCCAGCTGCACCGCGGCGTTTTCCAGCGCCGGCCCGGTAGTCACGCCAGCATGAATTTCATAGCCGCTGACCGCCGCGTCTTCCAGTGCCAGACGCCCGCGCACATTGCGCAGTTGCTTCTCTTCTTCGAGCTGGGTTTCGAACGCCAACAAGCCCAGACCGGCGCTGGAGCCCGGTGCACCTTCGAGGCCCAGCGGGTCGTGTACCTGCTCGCCGAGCATTTGCAAACCACCGCAAATGCCCAGCACTTTGCCGCCATAACGCAGATGACGACTGATCGCGGTGTCCCAGCCATTGGCCCGTAGATACACGAGGTCGCTGCGCACGCTTTTTGAACCGGGGAGAATTATCAGGTCGGCCGGCGGAATTGCCTGACCGGGGCCGACGAATTGCAGATCCACCTGCGGATGCAAGCGCAGCGGATCGAAATCGGTGTGGTTGCTGATGCGCGGCAGTACCGGCACTATCACTTTCAGCACATGGTCGGCCTTGTCGGTCTGACGCTGGTCGATGCCGTCCTCGGCTTCCAGGTGCAGGTCCATCACATAAGGCAGAACGCCGATCACCGGTTTGCCGGTGCGCGCTTCCAACCAGTCGAGACCCGGTTGCAGCAAAGCGATATCGCCGCGAAACCGGTTGATGATGAAGCCTTTGACCCGCGCCTGCTCGCTGGGCGACAGCAGTGCCAGCGTGCCCACCAGATGCGCGAAAACCCCGCCGCGATTGATGTCGGCAATCAACACCACCGGGCAATCCACCGCTTCGGCAAAACCCATGTTGGCGATGTCGCCGGCACGCAGATTGATCTCGGCCGGCGAACCCGCGCCTTCGACCATGACCACCGGATACGCCGCGCTCAACCGTTCATGTGAGGCCAGCACTGCTTGCATGGCGATGGCTTTGTAGTCGTGATACGCGACCGCGTTCATTGTGGTGACCGCGCGACCATGGATGATCACTTGAGCGCCGGTGTCGCTGTTGGGTTTGAGCAGCACCGGGTTCATGTCGGTGTGCGGCTCAAGGTTGGCGGCCTGAGCCTGCACCGCTTGCGCACGACCGATCTCGCCACCGTCGGCGGTCACGGCACTGTTGAGCGCCATGTTCTGCGGCTTGAACGGCACGACGCTCACACCCTGACGCGTGACCCAGCGGCACAACGCCGTTACCAGCGTGCTTTTACCAGCGTCGGACGTAGTGCCCTGCACCATCAAAGTGGCGCCCTGCACCATCAACGTAGTCATTGGGTTTCCCTAGCGTAGGCTTCGAACGCTTGCGCGAGACGCGTCCAGTCGGCTTCATCGGCGGGCAAACCGAAACGCAGGCTGCTGTTGTCCATGAACAACCGCAGCAGAATGCCGCGTCTGGCCATGAACTCATGCAGTGCTTCGGCGCTGTCGGTGATCAGCCATTGAAACAAGGCGCAACCGCCCTGTGGTTTGAAACCGTGGTGTTCAAGCAGCAGCGCCAGACGCTCGCTGGCCTCTTCAGCGCGAACCCGTTGCCGGGCATGCCCTTCGGTATCCAGCAGACAGGCCTGCCCCAGCATCCGCGTCGGCCCGCTGACCGCCCACGGCCCCACTTGCTCGGCCAGCAACTTGAGCAACTTGCGCTCGGCCAGCACGAAACCCAGGCGCACACCGGCCAGGCCGAAAAACTTGCCGAAGGAACGCAGCACAATCAACCCGACCTGATTGGCAAAAGGTGCCAGGCTCTGCTGCGGTGTGTTGTCCATGAACGCCTCGTCCACCACCAGCCAGCCACCGCGCTGGGCCAGCCGCGAGTGCCAGTCGAGCAGACGATTGGGTGTCAGGCTCAGGCCCGTAGGATTGTTCGGGTTGACCACCACCAGCACGTCGAGGCTGTCGAGATAGAAGTCGACTTCTTGCTCCAGCACTTCACGCACGATGTAGCCATTGCGTCGCCACGCTTCGGCGTGTTCGGCGTAACACGGCGAGAGCACGCCGACCTTGCCCGCCCGGCGCAAACGCGGCAGCAACTGGATCGCCATTTGCGAGCCGGCCACCGGCAGCACCTGAGCGGCGCCGTAATAATCACAGGCCGCCTGCTCCAGACCGTCATCGGTTTCCGGCAAACGCGCCCAGGCCCGCAACGGGATCTGCGGGACCGGAAACGGCCAGGGCGCAAGGCCGCTGGACAGGTCGAGCCAATCAGCTTCGGCGATGCCGTATTCGAGCGCCGCCTTGCGTAACCGACCACCGTGTTCAAGCATAAAATTCAGCCCCCACGCAGAGGATCAGCAACCATAACCATACCCCGCGCTGGACCAATTGCCAGCCGCGGTCGATGGAGTCGGCGTCCGCCGGCATACCTTCGCCCAGTGGCGGACGCTGATGCAGTTCACCGTGATAAATCGCCGCCCCACCCAACTCGACGCCGAGCGCACCGGCACCGGCCGCCATCACCGGGCCGGCATTCGGGCTGTCCCAGGTCGGGCCTTGGCGGCGCCAGCATTTCAGCGCGAGACGGGTTTTGCCCAGCAGCGCGTAGGTCAACGCCACCAGGCGTGCGGGAATATAGTTGAGGACGTCGTCGATCTTCGCCGCCGCCCAGCCGAAACGTTCGAAGCGTTCGTTGCGATAACCCCACATCGCATCCAGCGTGTTGCTCAAACGGTAGAGCACCACACCAGGCGCGCCGGCCACAGCAAACCAGAACAGCGCAGCGAATACCGCGTCGCTGCCGTTCTCCAGCACCGATTCTGTGGCGGCGCGGGCGACTTCGGTTTTATCCAGCTCGCTGGTCTGGCGGCTGACCAGATAACTGACACGTTTGCGCGCCTCTTCCAGGTCATCACTGCGCAGCGCCTTGGCCACCGGTTCGACGTGTTCACCGAGGCTGCGCATGCCGAGGGCGCAATAGAGCACGAGAATTTCGACGATCCACCCGACATAGGGCGCCCAGGAAAACGCCGTGGCCAACAAGGTCAGCGGCAACACTGCAATCACCCAAGCAGTGACGCCATGGCTGCGCCAGCCGCGACCTTCACCATTGAAACGTTGCTCGATGCGGTCGGCAAAACGGCCGAACGCCACCAGCGGATGCCAGCGTTTGGGTTCACCCAGCAGCGCATCCAGCGCAACCGCGGCGACACTCAACAACGCCACACTCATTGACTCACTCCCCAATAATTTTCATACAGCAGCTCACTGAGCGGACGCGCCTGCGCCCAGCCTTCGAGTACCAGCATCGGCGCCGGATAAAATTCCTTGACCGGGCCGAGACAAAGTACGGCCAACGGCTTGGCTCCGGCGGGCAAACCCAGCAGGTCCGCCAGCGCTTGCGGCTCGAACAGCGAGACCCAGCCCATGCCCAATCCTTCAGCGCGGGAGGCCAGCCAGAGGTTCTGGATCGCGCAGGACAGCGAGGCCATGTCCATTTCGGGCAAGGTGCGGCGGCCGAAAATGTGGCGCTCGCGATCATCCATCAACGCAGCGACCAGCACCTCGGCGCAGTCGTTGATGCCTTCGACTTTCAGCTTCATGAATTCATCGGTGCGCTCGCCGAGGGCTTCAGCGGTGCGGATGCGTTCCTCTTCCACCAACAACTGGATCTTGCCGCGCAGGGCTCGATCACTGATGCGGATGAAGCGCCAGGGCTGCATCAGGCCGACACTCGGCGCCTGATGCGCGGCTTCGAGCAGGCGCCGCAGTAACTCGGGCTCGACCGTGCCGCCACTGAAATGACGCATGTCACGGCGTTCGCCGATGGCTCGATAAACAGCATCACGCTCGGCCTGACTGAATGCGTTGTCCGTCATGGCCTCTTCGCGAGCAGGCTCGCTCCCACAGGGTTTAGGTATTCCAATGTGGGAGCGAGCCTGCTCGCGATGGCGGCCTCAAGGTCAGGCGCAAACAATGCGGCTACAGCAGTCGGATTGGATGGAAAATAAAAGTGCACATAAGAGGCGGTCATCCGCCCTTCACGATAAACCGCCTCTGCCCCTCGCCCGCCGTTCGGGCTCAGACCACGAGCGATGGGCTCAAGCTCGGTGCTGGTCAGCGAATGGTGATAGGTGTGCCCACGCAACGACCCTTCCGGCAGTTCGACCGCCTGCAACGCCAACGCAGCCAGACGCTTTTGCATCACCGCATCCCCCGCCAGCAAGCCGACCAGTTCAGCGCGAGCCCCCTCGACATCGGTCAACGAATCGAGCAAATACAGCATGCCGCCGCACTCCGCCAACAACGGTTTGCCCGCCGCATGGTGAGCGCGGATTGCAGTCAGCATTGTGGTGTTCTCTGACAGCGCCACATGGTGCAATTCGGGATAACCGCCTGGCAGGTAGAGGCTATCTGCCTCCGGCAATTGCGTGTCACGGATCGGCGAGAAAAACAGCAACTCAGCGCCCATGGCCCGCAGCAAATCCAGGCTTGCGCCGTAGGTGAAGGCAAACGCTTCGTCACGGGCTACAGCGATACGAACGCCGGCCAACAGAGGCTCGACAGCGATCACATCAGGAGCGGCGAATTCCACCGCCGGTGGCAGCGCGACTTCGCAACTGCTGGCCAGCGCATCGGCTGCCGCATCGAGGCGCAGATCGAGATCGTTCAGCTCACTGGCCTGAACCAGACCGAGGTGTCGACTCGGCAATTCGATCCCGGTTTCCCGGGACAACGCGCCGTACCAGCGCAAGCCTTCAGTCAGGCTGCCTTCGAGCAATTGCGCGTGCCGCAACGTGCCAACACGATTGGCCAACACGCCAGCAAACGGCAAGTCCGGCTGATAACGCGCCAGCCCCAACGCCAGTGCGCCAAAGGTCTGGGCCATGGCAGTGCCGTCGATCACCCCCAGCACCGGCACACCGAAGTGTCGCGCCAGATCAGCGCTGGACGGCGTACCGTCGAACAAGCCCATGACGCCTTCGATGAGGATCAGATCGGCTTCGCCGGCCGCTTCCCACAACAGTCGACGACTTTCCTGCTCGCCGACCATCCACATGTCCAGTTGATACACCGGCGCACCGCTGGCGCGCTCGAGAATCATCGGGTCGAGAAAGTCCGGGCCGCATTTGAACACGCGCACCTTGCGCCCCTGATTGCGATGCAAACGGGCCAGTGCGGCGGTGACGGTGGTCTTGCCCTGACCGGAGGCCGGCGCGGCAATCAATACCGCCGGGCAATGACGTGGTTGACTCACAATTCGACGCCTTTTTGCGCTTTGATCCCGGCCTGGAACGCGTGCTTGATCACGCCCATTTCGGTGACGGTGTCGGCCAGTTCGATCATTTCCGGCTTGGCGCCGCGACCGGTCACCACCACGTGCTGCATCGGCGGACGGGCCTGCAAGTCGCTGAGCACTTGATCGAGATCCAGATAACCGTGCTTGAGGGCGATGTTCAATTCATCCAGCACCACCAGGCCGATCGACGGATCACGCAGCAATTCGCGGGACACCGCCCATGCGGCTTCGGCGGCGGCGATGTCACGCTGGCGATCCTGGGTTTCCCAGGTGAAGCCCTCGCCCATCACATGAAAACGCACCTGTTCCGGAAAGCGCCGAAAGAACAGTTCTTCGCCGGTGCTGCTGCGCCCTTTAATGAACTGCACCACGCCACACTGCATGCCGTGGCCCATGGACCGGGCGAGCATGCCGAAGGCCGAGCTGCTTTTGCCTTTGCCGTTGCCGGTCAGCACCAGCAGCAGGCCACATTCATTCGGGGAATTGGCGATGCGTTCGTCGATCACGGCTTTTTTGCGCAGCATGCGCGCCAGATGACGTTCGTCACGATCGGGGGTATCAGTCATGGGGGAGCTCTCCGTTGAGGCTGGATAACGGCGGGCAGGCACAAGAATAGACGGCAAGAAGCCTGGCATCGCCCACCGTGATGCCGCTGGATGGATCAGGCCGGTCTCCGGGCTCATGAGCGGCGTTGGCCTGGCTGCGCGCCTTCCCATGTTGATATCAACACAGTGGCTCAAGGCGCAGTCTTCACTCATTTACCGTTGCGGGGGCAGCGCCGGGATCGTGAGCCTTCATGAATTGAAGAGATCGCTCACCGGCTTCCCTGTTTCACTCTGTCGACCAAGGTCACAGAGCACCTGAAACAAGCCGCGAAGGTTAGAGGGTTGGGGATGGAGCGTCAATTGAAGACGGGCAGCCTGCGAGCGAATAACTGCCGTCGATCAATTATCTGACGCCAATCTTGTGCCACACTCTCAGCAGTGATATCAAAGAGCCACAACCTCACAACACAATAACAAGGGTGAGCCACATGCAAGGCATGATCATCAGCAATCCGAAGCTGGAATTCCTGCGACCGGTGCTGGAACGCTGGTTTGACTGTATCGACCGCTACAACGCCGTGCGCGGCGACAACGACACGCCTTACTGGTTCGACGAAAAAGCCAACCTGAGCCTGCTTTCCGCCGCGGCCTGGATGGCGGAAATGGTTACGCTGCAACAAACGCCAACCCGTAAACAGACCGAAGAAGGCGAACGCAATGGCCGCGCCGATCTGTTTATCGCGACCAGCGAAGAACGCGCTTACCTTCAAGCAACCCAGCGCTGGCCACGCGTCAACAGCCTGAACCTGACTCAAGCATTGCAGGACATCACCAACGACGCCAAGCGCATCAGCTACGCCAGCGACCTGAAACTCGGCTGCCTGTTCGTCGCGCCGCAAAAAGCTCAACAAAGCGCCACCCCGGAAGAACTCCAGGACATGGTCGACGACCTGCAAAAGGAACACACCTGCGCGGTAGCCTGGTACTTCCCCTATGCCTATCGCAAGTTGCGCAATGAAGCCGGCAACTATCACCCCGGCATCGCCGTGCTGTTCAAGGAAGCCCGCGGCTGACCGGTTGAACCATCGCGCACCGGCGCTTCTCTATTGATTAGGTCAATGCATTCATAGGGAAGATCAGCATGCGCAAGCCCCAGCTCGTTCTCGTCATCGTGCTCGCCGGAGGGCTTGCCGCCTGTGGTGAAACCTCCAGGCTGCAAGTCTCCGACGGCACCGGCCCGTCACCCAAGCTGCCAGAACCGAACAAGACCCTGATCCCGACGATGAACATCGCCCCGGCGATCGGCTGGCCGAACGGCGCGAAACCGATCGCCGCGACGGGGACTCAGGTGGCGGCTTTTGCCGAAGGCCTCGATCACCCGCGCTGGCTCTACGTGCTGCCTAACGGCGACGTGCTGGTCGCCGAAACCAACGCACCGCCCAAACCCGATGACGGCAAAGGCATTCGTGGCTGGGTCATGGGCAAAGTCATGGGCCGTGCCGGGGCCAAAGTACCGAGCCCGAACCGCATCACGCTGCTGCGGGACAAGGACCACGACGGGATCGCCGAAACCCGCACAGTGTTCCTGGAAAACCTCAACTCACCCTTCGGCATGACCCTGGTCGGCAATGACCTGTACGTCGCCGACACGGACCGCTTGCTGCGCTTCCACTATGAAAACGGCGAGACGGCGATCAAGTCGCAGCCGATGAAGGTGATCGACCTGCCGGGCGGTACGCTGAATCACCACTGGACCAAAAACGTCATCGCCAGCAAGGACGGCAGCAAGCTATACGTCACGGTAGGCTCCAACAGCAACGTTGCGGAAAACGGCATGGACAAGGAAGAAGGTCGAGCGGCGATCTGGGAAGTGGATCGCGCCACCGGCAACCATCGGATCTTCGCCTCGGGCCTGCGCAACCCCAACGGCATGGCCTGGGAACCTCGGAGCGGTGCCTTGTGGACGGCCGTCAACGAGCGGGATGAAATCGGCAGCGATCTGGTGCCGGACTACATCACTTCGGTCAAGGACGGCGCGTTTTATGGCTGGCCCTTCAGTTATTACGGTCAGCACATAGACATCCGCGTCGAGCCGCAAAACCCCGACCTGGTGGCCAAGGCCATTGCGCCAGACTATGCGGTCGGCCCGCATACCGCATCACTGGGCCTGACGTTTGCTGAAGGCAACAAGCTACCGGCGCAGTTCAAGGAAGGCGCATTCATCGGCCAGCATGGCTCGTGGAATCGTAAGCCGCACAGTGGCTACAAAGTGATTTTCGTACCGTTCAGCGCAGGGAAACCGATCGGGCAGCCGGTGGATGTGCTCACCGGCTTCCTCAATGACGAGGAAAAAGCCATGGGCCGTCCGGTAGGTGTGGTGATTGATCTACAGGGTGATTTGTTGGTGGCGGATGACGTGGGCAATAAGGTGTGGCGCGTTTCTGCAGCTCAATAGCCGCACACACATAACCTGTGGGAGCGACGGTGCGACGATTCGACCTGCTCGCGAAAGCGGTTGATCGGGCAACAAAGATGTTGAATGCGCCGCCCCCTTCGCGAGCAGGCTCGCTCCCACAGGGATTTAGCGCTTACGACAGAGCGTGAGCCCATCACCTAAAGGCAACAACGACAGGTCCACACGCAAGTCATCTTTCAAGGCGCGATTGAGCGTCTGGATGGCTCGGGTGTCCTCGCTCTCGGGATTGTCCTCAAGCACCCGGCCGCTCCACAGCGTGTTATCAAACACCGCCAGACCGCCGACGCGCAGCAGACGCAATGCGTGCTCCAGATAGCGTGGGTAGTTGGCTTTGTCGGCATCGATAAAGATCAGGTCGAATGGCTCTTGCTGATCCAGCTGAGCCAGGGTTTCCAGCGCGGGCGCCAGACGCAGGTCAATCCGCCCGGCAAGCCCCGCCTCCTGCCAGTAACGCCGCGCGGTGGCGTTGTAGTCGCCGGGTATGTCACAGCAGATCAGCGAACCGTCATCCGGCAATGCAGCCGCCATGCACAACGCGCTGTAACCGGTGAAGGTGCCGACTTCCAGCAGACGCTTGGCGCCGGTGAGTTTCACCAGTAGAGCAAGGAACTGGCCCTGTTCCGGCGCCACTTGCCAGCGAGCCATGGGCAGTGCCTGCGTTTCGTCACGCAAACGCTTGAGCAGCGGCGTTTCGCGCAGGGAAACGTCGAGCAGGTATTGATACAGGGAATCGTCGAGATTAAGTGTGCGGGCGGTCATGACAACCTCGCGAACTATGGGTTATGCGCCAAGTGCTCAGGTTGCAAGACGCGCTTGGCGCTCAGATAGGCTTTCTGCCAGTAAGCTTTGGACAAGTTGTCGAGCTTCACCGTGCCGCCGGTGGCCGGCGCATGGACGAAGCGACCTTCGCCGACGTAGATCCCGGCGTGACTGACCTGAGAACCGCCATTGGTGGCGAAGAAGATCAGGTCCCCGGTTTGCAGACCTTCCTTGCCCACACTGGCCGCCTGCATGCTGATCATCTCGCGCGTGGTGCGCGGCAGGGAAATGCCGGCGACGTCACGATAGACGTAACCGATCAGCCCGCTGCAATCAAAACCCGAATCCGGCGTGTTACCACCCCAGCGATACGGCGTGCCCACCAGGCCGAGCGCGCGGAACAAGACGTCTTCTGCCTCAGGGGAAAATGCTTGGGAGGAACCGAAAATAATGGGAGCGCGAACCACCGGCGCAGGTGGCGGTGTACGGCTGGCGCAGGCGCTGAGCAGCGCTGCGAAGAACATGATTGCGAGGCGGGCCGACGTCGACATATGCAGAGCATCCTGATCTGGCTGCGGCTTTTTCTGCAGGGGGGCGCAGAAAAGAAAACCGCCTGCGCAGGACGCAGGCGGTTTGCCATCAATAATAGATCAGGATTCTAGCGGCTACGCGGCAAACTTCAAGTAAGACTTTAAGTTCACCTTACAAAAAGTCCGCTTACTTGCGAGCCGTGACGATCGTCGGGGCTGCAGTTGGCGCCATCGCCAGTGCGCGCTTGGCTTCGATGAAAGTTTTGCTCCAGTAGCTGTCGCCCAGACTATCGATCCGGACACCACCGCTGCGGCGGCTACTCGAATGGATGAACTGGTTGTCACCCAGGTAGATCCCGGCGTGACTGACGCGGCCGCGACGGCCATTGGTGGCGAAAAACAACAAGTCGCCCGGCTCCAGTTTGCTGCGAGAAACCAGCGGAGCGTCGACGTTGATCATTTCGCGAGTGGAGCGTGGCAGGTTCAGGCCGGCCTCTTCACGAAACAGGTAACCGATGAAGCCGCTGCAATCAAAGCCAGCTTCGGATGTGCCGCCGAAACGGTAACGGGTACCGATCAGGGACATGCCACGTTCGAGGATGCTGTCAGCCAGAACCGGAAGCTGGTAGGACTTGCCGCCGGCGAAGTCTGCCAGTTCTTTTTCGGTGGCCGCCTCTTCCTGGAAAAGAGCTTGCTGATAAAGAGCGGAAGATTGGGCGGTAGCAGAATTTCTAACCTGCTGTTGTTGCTCTTGCTGGGACACTGGAGAGTGAGCAGCGCAACCGAACAACAGGGTAACGAGTGCGAGGGGCACGAGGGGTGCAAAGCGATTTAGCATGGGCACGACCGTGGCTGATAGTTCAAAAGATGGCGAGACTATGCCCGCTATCAACCTCATTTGCAAATTCAATCGAACTTTATGTGACTTCTCGGTTTCTCGTTTACATCTAAGCGCTTAAGCCCGTTTTAGACGTTCGCGCAGCCTGCAACCTGTAGGAAAGCGGATTTCTTGACGCCTGAAATATGCCAAAACCCACGACAGGCTTGTGTTTTACCAGCCTAAAGTTTCTTTCAGGAAGGGAATCGTCAGCTTGCGCTGAGCTTGAAGGGAGGCCTGATCGAGACGCTCAAGCAACTCGAAAAGTGCACTCATGCTGCGCGTACCGCGGGTCAAAATAAAATGCCCTACTTCATCGGTCAGGTGCAGACCGCGACGAGAGGCGCGCAGTTGCAAGGCACGCAATTTGTCTTCGTCGGAGAGCGGACGCATTTGAAAGATCAGCGCCAACGTCAGACGGGATTTGAGGTCCGCCAGCTTCACCGGCAGTTCACGCGGGGAGGTCGACGCGGCGATCAGCAGGCGTCGACCGCTGTCACGCAGACGATTGAACAGATGGAACAGCGCCTCTTCCCAATCCGCCCGACCGGCCACCGCCTGCAAATCATCCAGGCAGACCAGTTCGTACTGTTCGAGGTTGTCGAGGATGGCGATGCCGCGATCAAGCAGTTCGGCCAGCGGCAAATACACCGCTGGCTCCCCCAGTTGCTCGAAGCGCAGGCAGGCCGCCTGCAACAAGTGCGTACGCCCTACCCCGTCCTTGCCCCAGAGATAAATCAGGCTTTCGGTCCAGCCGGCGTCGGCTTCGCATAGCCGCTCGACATAGCCGAGTGCTGCGGCATTGGCGCCTGGGTAGTAATTGATAAAGGTAGCGTCATCACGCAGACGCACACCTAGGGGCAGCTGAATCGGTTTCATGCTGACTGAACAGTTCCAAAGGAACCGTTAGTGGCCTCTGTGTAAAGTTTGCGAAGTTTATACCCGTGAGGCGGGTCGCACAATGCGACAGACCACAAGCAAAATCAAAGGTTTGCGTTAACACACTGGTTTTATGACAGTTTCTTTGGCGGCGCATGTGACAGCCGCACGAGGGATTCGGGTCAACCCGGCAATGAACCAGGCTGCCCGCGATGCTTGATCAGACCCTCTTAAATCTCGGGCTCATCAACACCGCTGTACATTTCCGAATCTTTATATAAATCATGCACATGGCGCACCAGCACCATGATTACCGCCGCCACCGGCAGCGCCAGCAGCACGCCGGTAAATCCGAAGAGCTCGCCCCCCGCCAGAATCGCGAAGATCACCGCCACCGGGTGCAGACCGATCCGGTCTCCCACCAGCAATGGCGTCAGCACCATGCCTTCCAGCGCCTGCCCCACCATGAACACCGCGACGATACCGATCATGGGATACAGATCGCCACCGAACTGGAACAACCCGGCAATCAAGGCCGCACCGATACCGATGACAAACCCCATATAAGGAACGATCGCCGCCAGACCGGCAATCAAACCGATCAACAGTCCCAATTCCAGCCCCACCAGCATCAGGCCGGCCGCGTAGATCACGCCCAACGCCACCATCACCAACAACTGACCGCGCACAAACGCCCCCAGCACTTCATGGCATTCACCCGCCAGAATCACAACGCGCTCTTCGCGATCACGGGGCAGCAGGCCGCGGATCTTGGCCATCATCAAGTCCCAGTCACGCAGCAGGTAGAAACTCACCACCGGGATCAGCACCAGATTCGCCAGCCATCCAATCAGCGCCAGCCCGGAAGCCGTCGCTTGACTCAGCACCACCCCGACAATGTCAGAGGTCTGGCCCATGTGCTCGCTGATCGCAGCCTTGAGCTTGTCGAACTTCCAGAAATTATCCGAGAGTCCAAATTTCGATTGCGCCCACGGCAGCGCGGTGTGCTGCAACCAGTCGAGCATCTGCGGCGCCAGTTCATACAAGCGGAACAGCTGCTTGGCGAGCATCGGCACCAACACCAGCAGCAACGTCGTGAAGATCAAGGTGAACAGCGCAAACACTGCCACCACGCCCCAGGTGCGAGAGAGTCCGGCCTTCTCCAGCCGATCCACCAATGGATCGAACAGATAAGCCAACAGCAGCGCCACCAGAAACGGTGTCAGGATCGGATGCAACAGCCAGACAAACGCGCAGAGCAGGATTATCCCACCCAACCAGAACCAACGCCGCGTATCGGCCATGTACAACTCCCTATGCATCTATATAAAGAAGAAAACCGTTACCAACGGAATCGTAACTGCGGCACAGGTGCCGGAGTCGGCGCGACCACCGGTGCCGAACCCTCGGCCGGCTGAACCGGTGCGACTGGCGCTGGCGCTTCACCGGCCGGAACCTCCTGCAACTTCGCCAGTGACAACTGCGAGCGCAACTGATCGGCGCTGCCATTGACCCGGTAGAGAACACGGTCGCCATCGACACTTTGCAGACGTGCACCAAACGGTTCCAGCAAACGTCCAAGCGTCGCGTAGTGCTCCAGATTCATGCCCTGCACTTCAAGTAATTGTTCGCTCGAAACACCCGGCTTGACGACAAAACGAGGCGCCAGTCGCTCACTGACCGCCAGCATCACCGCATCGGCCACGGCGGCCTGATCCGCACCCTCTACGCTGCCCGCCTCCTTCTTGTCGCCCAGCCACAAATGCCATTTGGCCTGCCACTGCCCACCCTCTTCACGGGCATGCACCGCGAGCAAGGCGTCAGCGTTGTAACGCTCCGATGCCCCGCGCAGTGGCGTCGCGTCCGTACCTTCCAGATTCGGTGCCGTGGCGACGATCTGCTCACTCAGGTCTGCCAGCGGCAGGCGCAGCGGCAGACCACGGTGTTGAGCCGCTCGGCGCAGCGGTGCAGCACTGGCCTGGCCATCGCCCACCAGGCTCGAACCCTCAGTGGAATCGTTCAACCACCAGCCGAGGATCGAAGGCCGGTTCGCCCCCCACAACGACAGCCCGGCACGACGCAACGCTTGCTCGGTGGTGGCCGGGTCGAAATCGACCTTCAGCACTTCCGGCGGACCGGCGTCAAAGCCGTACTGACTGATGATCTGTTGCGGGTCTTTGCGCAGTGCCGCCAACCCCGGGCTTTGCGCAGCCTTGGGATCACCGGTCAGGCGCAACACCAACGTATCCAGCGCTTGCTGGGTCGCTTGATCGCGCACCTCTGGGGTTTGACCACTGACAGGCTGACGCACCTGATACAGATTTTTGACGGTTTCGGCATGACTCGCCAGGCTGACCAATGACATACAGCCCGCAAATAAAAATCTAGAAAAAAAACGCATGGAGGATTCCTGACGACAAGAGCGGCTGGAACAGACCGCGTGAACCGGATTGAGCAAGGCTGTGACCACGCCCCCAAGCAAAACATTCACCCGACCCCGATAGTTTTTGCACTGTCATAACGATAGACGGTTAATAGCGATACCTTATACAGCCATGAAGGAGGCGACCAACACGGGCAATGAAGGTTTTTTTAAGCGGATATGCCCCTGCCGTCGGCCTGAGGATGGCCGCTGCCCCTCAAGCCTGATAAAATCGCGCGCCTTCGCAGACCGGCAACAGCCGGGCACCCTGAAATTCGCGGATGGCAATCGCCTTCGTCAGTTTCGGTGGTCCCACTGGACTCGGTCGTTACCCCTGAATCCCCCCTAAAGGCCTGGATCATGAGCAAGCAACCCTCCCTGAGCTACAAGGACGCCGGTGTAGACATCGACGCCGGTGAAGCATTGGTCGAACGCATCAAGAGCGTCGCCAAGCGCACTGCGCGCCCGGAAGTCATGGGCGGCCTGGGCGGTTTCGGCGCCCTCTGCGAAATCCCGGCCGGCTACAAGCAGCCCGTGCTGGTTTCCGGCACCGACGGCGTCGGCACCAAGCTGCGTCTGGCGCTGAACCTGAACAAGCACGACAGCATCGGCATCGACCTGGTTGCCATGTGCGTGAACGACCTGGTGGTCTGCGGCGCCGAGCCGCTGTTCTTCCTCGACTACTATGCCACCGGCAAACTCAACGTCGAAACCGCGACCCAGGTCGTGACCGGCATTGGCGCTGGCTGTGAATTGTCCGGCTGCTCCCTGGTCGGCGGCGAAACCGCTGAAATGCCTGGCATGTACGAAGGCGAAGACTACGACCTGGCTGGCTTCTGCGTCGGCGTCGTGGAAAAATCCGAAATCATCGACGGTTCCAAAGTCGCTGCCGGCGATGCCCTGCTCGCGCTGCCGTCTTCCGGCCCGCACTCCAACGGCTACTCGCTGATCCGCAAGATCATCGAAGTGTCCGGTGCCGACATCGAAAGCATCCAGCTCGACGGCAAACCACTGACCGACCTGCTGATGGCCCCGACCCGTATCTACGTGAAGCCGCTGCTCAAGCTGATCAAGGAAACCGGCGCCGTGAAAGCCATGGCCCACATCACCGGCGGTGGCCTGTTGGACAACATCCCGCGCGTTCTGCCAAAAGGCGCACAAGCCGTGGTTGACGTCGCGAGCTGGACCCGTCCTGCCGTGTTCGACTGGCTGCAAGAGAAAGGCAACGTCGACGAAAACGAAATGCACCGCGTGCTGAACTGCGGCGTGGGCATGGTCATCTGCGTCGCTCAAGAGCACGTTGAAACCGCGCTGAACGTGCTGCGTGAAGCCGGCGAGCAGCCTTGGGTCATCGGTCAGATCTCCACCGCGGCCGAAGGCGCGGCTCAGGTTGAACTGAAGAACCTCAAGGCTCATTGATGTCCCAGACCTGTGATGTGGTGGTGCTGTTGTCCGGCACCGGCAGTAACTTGCAGGCCTTGATCGACAGCACGCGGACCGGCGACAGCCCGGCCCGCATCGCTGCGGTGATTTCCAACCGCGCCGACGCCTACGGCCTGCAACGCGCCAGGGACGCGGGTATCGACACCCGCACCCTGGATCACAAGGCTTTCGAAGGCCGCGAGGCCTTCGATGCCGCGCTGATCGAACTGATCGACGCGTTCAACCCCAAACTCGTGGTACTGGCCGGCTTTATGCGCATTCTCAGCGCTGGTTTCGTGCGCCACTACCAGGGTCGCCTGCTCAACATCCATCCTTCGCTGCTACCCAAATACAAAGGGTTACACACGCATCAGCGCGCGCTGGAAGCCGGCGACACCGAGCACGGCTGCTCCGTGCACTTCGTCACCGAGGAACTCGATGGCGGACCACTGGTCGTACAGGCAGTAATACCGGTAGAGTTGCACGATTCGCCGCAGAGTCTGGCGCAGCGAGTTCATACCCAGGAACACCTGATCTACCCGCTGGCTGTACGCTGGTTTGCCGAAGGTCGTGTATCACTCGGCGAGCAAGGTGCTTTACTGGATGGAAAGTTACTCGCGGCCAGCGGCCACTTGATTCGAACCTAGGAGATTTTATGCGTCGTGCCCTGCTCTTCGCTTGCGCTCTGCTCGCACTGCCATTTGCGCAGGCTGCAGAACTTCAACCTTTCTCCGCCAGCTACACCGCTGACTGGAAGCAGTTGCCCATGAGCGGCACCGCTGAACGAAGCCTGACCAAGCAAGCCAACGGCGCCTGGAAGCTCAGCTTCAAGGCCTCGATGATGATCGCCAGCCTGACCGAAGAAAGCACCCTGACGCTGGACAAGGACACCTTGCTACCGCAGTCCTACCACTTCGAACGTGGCGGCCTGGGTAAAGCCAAGAAAGCTGACCTGGATTTCGACTGGACCAACAAAATGGTCACCGGCACCGATCGGGGTGACCCGGTCAAGATCCCGCTCAACCGTGGCATGGTCGACAAATCCACTTATCAGCTGGCCCTGCAGCACGACGTGGCCGCTGGCAAGAAAAGCATGAGCTACCAGGTCGTCGACGACGGCGAAGTCGATACCTATGACTTCCGCGTGCTGGGCTCAGAAAAGGTCGACACCAAGGCTGGCCAGATCGATGCCATCAAGGTCGAGCGCGTGCGCGACCCGACACAAAGCAAGCGCATCACCGTCCTGTGGTTCGCCAAGGACTGGGATTACCTGTTGGTTCGTCTGCAACAGGTTGAAACCGACGGCAAGGAGTACAACATCATGCTCCTCGACGGTACGGTCAACGGCAAGGCTGTCAAAGGCAGCTGATCCGGCTCGACACAAAAATCCGGAATCCGATAAGGGTTCCGGATTTTTTTTGCCTGCTGAAATTCAGATCCGCGCCAGCGCCTGTGCCAGGTCGGCGCGCAGGTCTTCGACATCCTCGACCCCCACTGACAACCGCACCAGCGCATCGCCGATGCCGAGTTGCGCGCGGGTGCCCGCGGGGATGGTGGCGTGAGTCATGATCGCCGGGTGTTCGATCAGGCTTTCCACCCCACCCAGGCTTTCGGCCAAGGCGAAGATTCGTACGCTCTCGAGGAAACGCGTGGCACCCGCCAGGTCACTGTTCAGGTCGACGGAAATCATCCCGCCGAAACCGCGCATCTGCCGTTGCGCCAGTGCGTGCTGCGGGTGCGACGGCAGGCCCGGATAATACACGCGTGCCACCTGCGGCTGACGCTCCAGCCATTGCGCCAGGTCCAGCGCGTTGTTGCAGTGGCGTTCCATGCGCAGCGCCAGGGTCTTCACGCCGCGCAGGGTGAGGAAAGCGTCGAACGGCCCGGCGATCGCGCCTACCGAGTTCTGCAGGAAGCCCAGACGCTCCGCCAGGTCTGCGTTTTGTCCGACCACCGCAATGCCGCCGATCACGTCGGAGTGGCCGTTCAGGTACTTGGTGGTCGAGTGCAGCACGATGTCGAAGCCCAGCTCCAGCGGGCGCTGTATCCAGGGGCTGGCAAAGGTGTTGTCGGCCACACAAATGATGCCTCGCGAGCGACAGATGCGCGCGACGGCGGCGAGGTCCGTCAGGCTCAGCAAGGGATTGCTTGGCGTCTCGACCCAAACCATCTTCGTGTCGGGCTGCAGTGCCGCTTCGAATCCCGCCAGGTCAGTCAGGTCGACAAAGCTGAAGCGATGCCCGGCGCTGCGTTTGCGCACCTTGTCGAACAGCCGAAAGGTGCCGCCGTACAAATCATTGCCGGAGACGATGTGCGAGCCCGCGTCGAGCAGCTCGAGCACTGTGGAGATCGCGGCCAGCCCGGAGGCGAACGCGAAGGCCTGGGTGCCGCCTTCGAGGTCTGCCACGCAACGCTCCAGCGCAAAGCGCGTCGGGTTGTGCGAGCGCCCGTAGTCAAAGCCCTTGTGCACACCGGGGCTCTGCTGCAAATAGGTGGAGTTGGCGTAAATCGGCGGCATCAGCGCCCCGGTGGAAGGGTCGGGCGTTTGCCCGGCATGGATCACACGGGTGGCGAAGGCACGTGGCACAGCGTTTTCATCGTGTTGACTCATGTAAGGGATCTCCGTAGGTGATTGAGCATGTCGACGCGAGTAATCAAGCCGTGGAAGCCCGAAGCGTCGGCGATGATCGCCACCAGCCCACGGTCGAGCTCCGCCCGTAGCTCCGCCAGACTGGCGCCGGGAGGCAGGGTTTGCAGCTTATCGGTCATCGCGCTGGACACGCTCATGCGAAAGTGCGAAGCCTCTTCTTGCATGCCAAGCAGAATGTCGGACTCGTCGATCACGCCGACCAGCCGCTGCCCGCCCTCGAGCACCGGCAGTTGCGACACATCAGCCAGGCGCATGCGCTGGAACGCGGTGAGCAGCGTGTCGTCCGGGCCCACGCTGATCACCCGGCCATCCTCGAAACGCCGCGAGATCAGGTCGCGCAGATCGCCGTAATGTTTGTACTGCAGCAGGCCCTGATCGTTCATCCACTGATCGTTGTATACCTTCGACAGGTAGCGCGTGCCGGTGTCGCAGACGAAGCTGACGACCCGCTTCGGTTCGGTTTGCTCGCGGCAGTAGCGCAATGCTGCCGCAAACAAAGTGCCGGTCGAAGAGCCGCCGAGAATACCTTCGACGCGCAGCAGTTGGCGGGCATGATCGAAGCTTTCCTCGTCGCTGATCGAGTAGGCGTGGCGCACGCTGGACAGGTCGGCAATCGACGGAATGAAGTCCTCGCCGATGCCCTCCACCGCCCAGGAGCCGGGCGTGCTCATGGTGCCGCTGCGGCTGTATTCAGCCATCACCGAGCCGACCGGATCGGCCAGCACCATGACCAGGTCCGGTTGCACGCGGCGAAAGAAGCGGGTCAGCCCGGTCAGCGTGCCGGCCGACCCGACGCCGACGACGATGGCGTCCAGATCATGCTGAGTCTGCGCCCAGATCTCTGGCGCGGTGCTGCACTCGTGGGCCAGCGGGTTGGCCGGGTTGTTGAATTGATCGGCGAAGAAGGCGTCGGGTATTTCCTGCGCCAGCCGCGCCGCAACGTCCTGGTAGTAATCGGGATGGCCCTTGCCGACGTCGGAGCGGGTGATGTGCACCTCGGCGCCCATCGCCTTGAGGTGCAAGACCTTCTCGGTGGACATCTTGTCCGGCACCACCAACACCACTCGGTAGCCCTTGGCACGGCCGACCAGAGCCAGGCCGAGGCCGGTGTTGCCGGCGGTGGCTTCGACGATGGTGCCGCCGGGTCGCAGGCTGCCATCGCGCTCGGCGGCGTCGATCATCGCCAGGCCGATACGATCCTTGATTGAACCACCGGGGTTCTGCGATTCGAGCTTGAGGAACAGCGTGCACGGGCCGGTATCGAAACGGCTGACGCGCACCAGCGGCGTATTGCCGATCAGTTCGAGCACGGCGGGTCGGGAGTCGGTGGGCATGTCGTCACCTCGCTACGAAAATCAGCACTGGATGGACAGCAACCGGCGGCGAATCATCGCGCGCCAGTCGCAGGCAAGTATCGCTTGGACCATAGGCCGGGATGACGCCACCCGCAACCTTGCACAGCCAGCCGGTAGCATCGCCGGGACGACAAAGTCGCTCGGCGTTCAGACCGAGAAGCGCGCCACCAGGGTATTCAAATCGACCGCCAACCGAGACAGTTCCTGACTTGCAGCACTGGTTTGATTCGCCCCGGTCGACGTCTGCAATGCAAGATCGCGAATGTTCATCAGATTGCGATCCACCTCGCGCGCGACAGCCGCTTGCTCCTCTGAGGCGCTGGCGATCACCAGGTTGCGCTCATTGATCAGGGTAAACGCCGTGGCGATTTCCTCCAGCGCCTTGCCGGCGGCTTTCGCCACTTCCAGGGTCGAACGCGCCCGGGTGTTGCTCTGCTGCATCGAGCTGACCGCCGCATCGGTGCCTTGCTGGATGCCAGCGATCATCTGCTCGATTTCCTGGGTCGATTGCTGAGTCCGATGCGCCAGCGCCCGCACTTCATCGGCCACCACCGCAAACCCGCGCCCGGCACTCCCGGCCCGCGCCGCTTCGATGGCCGCGTTCAGGGCCAGCAAGTTCGTTTGCTCGGCAATCGAGCGAATCACGTCCAGGACTTTGCTGATGCCATAAACTTTCTGCGCCAGGTCCTCGACCTGGGTCGCATTGGCCGTGACATCGTCGGCCAGGGATTCGATGGACAACACTGTCTGATGCACCTGTTCGCGACCATGTTGGGCGATCCGGTCGGATTCCCGAGACGCTTCGGACGTGGCCACCGCATTGCTCGCGACCTCCTCCACCGCCGCGGTCATCTGATTCACCGCCGTGGCGGCCTGGTCGATTTCCAGGCTCTGCTGATGCAGGCCCCGGGTGGCCTCTTCGGTCACACAACTGAGTTCTTCCGAGGCCGAGGCCAATTGGCTGGATGAGTCGGAAATACGCCGCAGGGTTTCGCGCAAACTCCCCTGCATGCTCTTGAGCGCGTGCAACAGCCGCGCCGGCTCGTCCTTGCCGGTGATGCTGATATCACCGGTGAGATCGCCGCCAGCCACCCCTTCAGCCACCTTCAACGATTGGGAAAGCGGCACGACGATGCTGCGAGTCAACAGCAGCGCCAGGCCGATGGTCATCAGCGCCGTCAGGCCGATCATCACCCCGACCCAAACCCGCGAATGGCTGAACACCTGGCGCCCCGCTTCCGTCGCCAGGTTGGCGTTGTGCTTGTTCGACTCGATCAATGCCTTGAGGGTGGCGGCGATTTCATCGGCCAACGGACTCATCTCGCCATTGAGGATAGCGGCCGCCTCTTCCACCCGTCCCTGGGCCGACAGCGTCATCACCTGAGTCTGGAACTGCAGGTAGTGTTGCGCCGAGGCTTTGAAGCGGTCGAACAGCACACGCTCTTCGGGCAGTACGATCAGCGCGTCATAACGCTGCTGAGGCTCACCCAGGGTACCTTTGAGTTCGTTGAGTTTACTGACGTTTTGCATCAGCGCCTGTGGGTCCCGATTGAGCAGCAGACGCATAGTCAATGCCCGCAGCCGCAGCATGTCCTGATTCATCTCCCCGACCGCCATCACGCTGGGCAGCCAGTTGTCATCGACCTGATCGGACTGCGCGCGCATGTTCGACATTTGCAGCAAGGCGAACGCCCCCAATCCAAACACCATCAACGCCAGCAGGCCAAAACCCAGGCCCGCACGCGGCGCAATATTGAGACTTCTGATACTCATTGCTCTGGTTCCTTCCAAAAGCGCTGCATCTACCCTGCAGCGGGTTGCTTTAGAAGGTATCGGCCCTGAGAAAATTTGCGTAAGACGAAAACGTGATATCAAAACGCCTAACTACTTCGATCGTCGGGCGGTAACGATTCAGCGCACGGCAATGGTCAAGTGAAAAAGTGGAACGCGTAACAGGAGGAGTGCTCTATAACTTCAAGGTCTTTTTTGATCGAATAACTTTTCCTGTTGCCTACGAGGTTTTCCATGACTGTCACCGTCAATACCGTCTCCACCGAAGGTTTTCGTCACAGCGTACAGATCGATGACCATGAACTCTTTGCCGACGTACCGACACTCGCCGGCGGCGAAGGCTCGGCGCCCGAGCCACACGATTACTTCGACGCGGCCCTGGGTGCCTGCAAGGCCCTGACCTTGAAGATGTACGCGAAGAAGAAAGACATCCCGCTGACCGGTATCACGGTCGAAGTCAAACGTGACAACAGCGAAGAGCAGAAAGGTAAATATGCCCTGCACGTCAAACTGACCCTCAAAGGTGTGCTCACCGACGCCCAGCGCGACGAGTTGCACCGCGTGGCCGACCGTTGCCCGGTCCACAAGTTGATGACCACCACCGACGTCAGCATCGAAACGCACCTGTCTGAAGGTGCCTTCAGCCAATAGCGGCAAGGGCTGCGCAAGCGGGTTATGCTCCACGCATTACCCGCTCAGCCTGGAATGCAGCATGAACACTCCGCTCGTGATCCGCCCCCGCACCGAAGATGTCGAAGGCCAGCCGATTCTTCGCCCGCTGCCGTCAGCCAGATGCCGCAGCGTCGGGCCTTTCGTGTTTTTCGACCACATGCTCGAAACCCGTTATGAGGCGGGAAAAGGCATGAACATCCGTCAGCATCCGCACATTGGTCTGTCGACCCTCACGTACTTGTTCGAAGGAAAAATCCAGCACAAGGACAGCCTCGGCTCCGATCAAGTGGTGAACGCCGGTGATGTCAGCTGGATGACGGCGGGCAGCGCGATTGCCCACGTCGAGCGCACGCCTGAGGCGTTGAAAGACAGCGGTTTCACGATGCACGGTTTGCAGATTTGGCTGGCCTCGCCGAAAGATAAAGAGCACGGTCCCGGACACTACAGTCACCATCCGGCGGCCACGCTGCCGGTCAGCGAAAATCTGGGGGTGAAGATCCGGATGATTGCCGGGTCAGGCTTTTGCCTGGAATCACCGGTCCCGGTGCTTTCTCCGACGCTGTATGCCGAATTGAACCTGCAAACGGCGACGACACTGCTGATTCCTACCGAGCATGAAGAGCGGGCGTTGTACGTGCTGGACGGCGAGGTGCAACTGGAGGGCGAACTGATAGAACCGCATTCGCTGGTGGTGTTACCGGTCGGAGAAGAGATGACGCTGTTCGCTGAAAGCGACTGTCATGCCGTGTTGTTTGGCGGGGCGCCGCTGGACGGGCCGCGGCGGATCAACTGGAACTTCGTGGCGAGCGATCCGGCGTTGATCGATGAGGCTCGCCGGCGCTGGGCGGCCGGGGATTGGCCGACGGTGCCGGGGGAAAGCGAGCGGATTGAGTTGCCGCGGTAGGTAGCGTCAGGCTGAAAATCGACCCCTCACCCCAGCCCTCCCGAAACGTCGGACCGCCCCAATGGGGAGAGGGGGGAAAGGGAGCAGATCGGGGACTTTTCAAACCTGAGTACGACTCAATCTTTCAGGTCGAAAAATATCTAAAGCCCACCCTCGTCAGTCCCCTCTCCCTACGGGCGGTCCGACGTTTCGGGAGGGTTAGGGTGAGGGGCTTTTTGCCTTTAGCCTTTAAACACTTCATCCAGCAAGTTGTGCATCGACGTAAACGCACGCCCCGCCGTCTTCGCGTCATACATCATCATGCCCGGCACGTTGGCATGCGGATCGGTGAAGGAATGCACCGCGCCGCCGTAGCTCAGCAGTTGCCAATCCACGCCCGCCGCATTCATTTCCTCTTCAAACGCAGGCAATTGCTCTTTCGGCACCAATGGATCGGATGCGCCGTGCAGCACCAGCACCGAACCTTTGATGTTTTTGGCGTCCGCCGGATTCGGCGTATCGAGCGAGCCATGGAACGACACCGCCGCTTTCACTGGCGCGCCAGTGCGGGCCAACTCCAGCGAACAGCAACCGCCGAAGCAGAAACCGAAGGTCGCCAGTTTCGAGCTATCGACCGCCGCTTCGGCCTGGATTTGCAGCTGATCGAACGCTGCTTGCATGCGTTTGCGCAACAACGGGCGGTCATTCTTGAGCGGCATCATTGCTGCACCCGCCTCGTCGCCGTTCTGCGGACGGACCGACTGGCCGTAGAGGTCCGCGAGCAATACCACATAACCCTTGGACGCCACGGACTTGGCGATCTCTTCGGCACCGGCGCTGACGCCCATCCAGTTCGGCGCCATCAACAACCCCGGGCGCGGGCCTGTATGGTCGGCGTCGAAGGCGAGACGGCTTTCATACGACTGGCCATCAATCTGATAAGCGACGGAACGAACAGTGATTTGGCTCATGACTAACTCCCAGTAAAAGACACCAGAATAAAAAAACCCGCCGAAGCGGGTTTTTGTACATCGCAGTTAAACCGACAGTTCAACCAGCAGTTTGTTGAGACGGCGCACGTACGCAGCCGGATCTTTCAAACTGTCGCCGGCTGCCAGGGCTGCCTGATCGAAGAGAATGTGCGACAGATCGCCGAAGCGCTCGTCGCTCTGCTCGTTGTCGAGCTTCTCGATCAGCGGGTGAGCCGGGTTGAATTCGAAGATCGGCTTCGATTCCGGAACCTTCTGACCGCTGGCTTCCAGAATCTGACGCATCTGCATGCCCAGGTCCTGCTCGCCGATGGCCAGAATCGCCGGGGAATCGGTCAGACGATGGGAAACCCGCACTTCAGCCACGGAATCGCCCAGTGCAGTTTTCAGACGCTCAACCAGACCTTCTTTGGACTTGGCGACTTCTTCCGCGGCTTTCTTGTCTTCTTCCGAGTCCAGGTTGCCCAGGTCCAGGTCACCACGCGCCACGTCGACAAAGCTCTTGCCGTCGAAGTCGCTGAGGTAGCTCATCAGCCACTCGTCGATGCGGTCGGTCAGCAGCAGCACTTCGATGCCTTTCTTGCGGAAGACTTCCAGGTGCGGGCTGTTTTTGACTTGCGCGTAGGTTTCGCCGGTCAGGTAGTAGATCTTGTCCTGACCTTCTTTGGCGCGAGCCAGGTATTCGGCCAGACCCACCACTTGCTCGCCTTCATCACCGTTGGTCGATGCGAAACGCAGCAGGCCAGCAATTTTCTCTTTGTTGGCGAAGTCTTCTGCCGGGCCTTCTTTCATGACCTGGCCAAAGTTTTTCCAGAAGCTTTTGTATTGCTCAGGCTCGTTCTTCGCCAGCTTTTCCAGCATGTCGAGAACGCGCTTGGTCAGCGCCGACTTCATGGAGTCGATGATCGGGTCTTTCTGCAGGATTTCCCGCGACACGTTCAGCGACAGGTCGTTGGAATCGACCACGCCTTTGATGAAGCGCAGGTACAGCGGCAGGAACGACTCTGCCTGATCCATCACGAATACGCGCTGCACGTACAGCTTCAGGCCTTTCGGCGCTTCACGCTGGTACAGATCGAACGGAGCACGGGCCGGCACGTAGAGCAGCGAGCTGTATTCAAGCTTGCCTTCGACCTTGTTGTGGCTCCAGCTCAGCGGGTTCTCGAAGTCGTGGGCGACGTGTTTGTAGAACTCCTGGTATTCCTCGTCTTTCACTTCAGTGCGAGGGCGAGTCCACAGGGCGCTGGCGCGGTTGACGGTTTCCCATTCAACGGCCGGTTGCTCTTCGCCTTCAGCGGCGGCCACTTCTTTCGGCAACTCGATCGGCAAAGCGATGTGGTCGGAGTATTTTTTAATGATGTTGCGCAGACGCCAACCATCGGCGAACTCGTCTTCACCGGATTTCAGGTGCAGGACGATGCGAGTGCCGCGGTCGGCTTTCTCAACGGTGGCAACTTCAAATTCGCCTTCGCCCTTGGATGCCCAGTGCACGCCTTCGCTGGCAGCATCACCGGCGCGACGGCTGAACACGTCAACTTTATCGGCGACGATGAATGCAGAGTAGAAACCCACACCGAACTGACCGATCAGGTGCGAGTCTTTTTTCTGATCGCCAGAGAGATGTTTCATGAAATCGGCAGTACCGGATTTGGCGATGGTCCCCAGGTGGGTGATCGCTTCTTCGCGGCTCATGCCGATGCCGTTGTCTTCGAGGGTGACGGTTTTAGCGTCCTTGTCGAAGCTCACACGGATTTTCAGCTCGGCGCCACCTTCCAGCAGTTCAGGCTTGGACAGGGCTTCGAAACGTAATTTGTCGACAGCGTCAGAGGCGTTCGAGATCAATTCGCGAAGGAAAATTTCCTTGTTGGAATACAGCGAATGGATCATGAGGTGCAGCAGTTGCTTCACCTCGGTCTGGAAGCCCAGGGTTTCCTTTTGAGTTTCCACACTCATGGTCATCAAACTCCAATCAGATGGCTAAGCCGCGACCTTAAGGGTCGGCGGCGGGATGTCATCAAAGTTGGGGGCTCAGTTCAGGATTTCAAGGGCTCTTCAATTTTGAAATGGGCACGGGCCGTGGCAATCGGTTCGGCTTCGGTGCTTTGCCAGGCGGTAATCGCTACGTTGGCGACCCGGCGACCCTGACGGCAAACCTGACATTTGGCCCAGGTGTCGCGAAACTGCCCGGCGCGCAGGTAGTCGAGGGAAAAGTCGATGATCTTCGGCACACCCGGCGAACCGGTGAGAATCAGCAGGTGCAGCGCTGCGGACAACTCCATGAACCCGGCGATCACGCCGCCATGAATCGCCGGCAATAAAGGGTTACCAATGTTGTCCTTGTTGGCCGGCAAGCGAAACAGCAGGTCATCCCCCACCCGCGAACACTCGACGCCGATCAGTTTGGCGTAGGGAATCAGATGCATCAGCGAGACATAGTCACCCTGCTCATGCGCCTGCTGAAGCTGTTCCTTAAAGGTGTCGGTCATTTCGCACCTCCGGCGATGACGCCGCCAAAGCCTTTGGTGCCTTTGATCGCTTTACCCATGCGCATGAAGGTACCTACCACATGGGCGATGGGCTGCTCGGGATCGTCCTGGTAGGCAAAACCGCGAGCAAAGATCACATCCGTGGTCACCCGGTAGCACTGGGCAAAACCGTAAACATCTTTATGCGGCGCGGCGGCGTGCATGTAGTCGATGCGCAGGTCGAGGGTCGGGCAAACTTCGAACTCGGGTAGCACGCAGAGGGTGGACATGCCGCAGGCAGTGTCCATCAGCGAGGTCAGCGCCCCGCCATGAATCACGCCGGTTTGCGGGTTGCCAACAATTTGAGGACTGTACGGCAGGATGACCGTCAGGCCTTCGCTGCTGGCGCTGTGAACCCGCAGCCCAAGTACCTGACAATGTCGCAGTGCCGATAGAAATCGTGTAGCGCGCTCAAAAACGGGGTTTTCGGCCATTTTGATTAAACTCTTCTTAGTGTTCAGGCAACGCACTAGACGTTTTTAGTAAAAGTTCCCGTCGGAATAAACTTATATATCTGTATGAATTGAGGAACTTAACGCTGCGGGCTGCGCTCGAAAGGCCAGTAGATATATTTTCCATAAGGAGAAACACCCCATGCGTAAGACTTTAGCTATTGCCTTGATGTTGACCGCTTCCCTCGGTCTCGCAGCCTGCGATAAAAAATCCGAGGACAAAGCTCAAGATGCTAACAAACATGCCGAGCAAGCTCAGCAAGACATGAGCAAAGCTCAGGATAAAGTGAACGACGCGGCGAAAGAAAACGCCGAAGCCGCCAAAGCTCAGGCTGAATCGAACGAAGCAGCCACAAAAGAAGCACCTAAAAACTAAAACAGTTTTTAGCGTGATAAAGAAAACCCGCCAGGTGCGGGTTTTCTTTTGCCTGATTTTTTGTTTGCAATGCAGGCATTACAGCAAAATAGTTCTAAAAGTCGGACTAATCATCAACAGCAATGAACACACTAGACCGACGAACCACACCAGACTCCGTTGCCAGGCAAGATCAGTCCAATAGCACAGCAAATAAATGATTCGCGTAATCACGAAGATGATTGCCAGCAAGTCGATCAGCCACCCCGCCGTTTGCGTCGTGTGCGCCATCAACACCCCCACCGCGAACAGAATGAACGCCTCAAAACAGTTTTGATGAGCCGCCAACGCACGGGCACCAAAGCCTGTCAGTTGCGCCTGTTGCTGACGCGGCAGGTGGTTGTCGTAACCGCCGCCTTGCTCGTTCATCGCCTTGGCCACGGGAATCTTTGCCACAAAAATCAGCAAGGCACTGATAAACACACACCAGAACGGAATACTCATCAAACAGCCTCTTTAATCGCCTCGGGCAATGGCGCCTCTGTAGGTGTATAGACCATCACGTCGAGAACGTCGGAATGAAACTCCCGGCGATACAACACCAGCACGACGCCGGCACTCATCAACATGAACAACCACGGGCTGACGAACCAGGCCAGCATCGTCATGCCGAAGTAGTAAGCGCGCAGTCCGAAGTTGAACTGGTTGGCGGCCATGGAAATGACGCGGGCCGCCCGGGCAGCAAAGGCTTTGCGCTCTTGTTCGGAAACATGACGCTCACCGACCATAGGTGCCGAGCCCACCAGAATGGCCGCAAAGTTGTACTGACGCATGCACCAGCTGAACGTAAAGAACGCATAGACAAACACCAGCGCCAGGCACAGCAACTTGATCTCCGACATCCCCTGCGATGCCTGTTGCACCATCGGGATATCCGCCAACAACGACACCGCCCTTTCGGAGGCTCCGAGCACCGTGAGAATGCCGGCCAGGATAATCAGTGTGCTGGAGGCGAAGAACGAGGCGTTGCGCTCCAGGTTACCGATCACGCTGGCGTCAGCGATGCGGTTGTCGCGCAACAGCATGCGGCGCATCCAGTCTTCGCGATAAAGGTGCAGCACACTGGCCAGGCACGCGGTGTCGCGGCCCTTCCACGTCGCATAACGGGTGTAGCCGCCCCAGCAGATGACGAACCAGAGCGCGGCGAGGATGTGGATCATGTTGGCGTGGATGAACGACATGCAGGTCCTTGTGATGTAGATGCGGAGTACATAATTCCTGTGGGAGCGAGCCTGCTCGCGATGACGGATTTACATTCAACACATATGTTGACTGATCTACCGTTATCGCGAGCAGGCTCGCTCCCACATTAGGTCTTGGCACTGCTTCGACGTTAGCTCAAGGAAAAAGACACTGCACCGCCTCCAAAAAAAATGCCCCGTATCGATTGATACGGGGCATTTCCATGTGTGTTCACGGCACGCTTGTGGCGGGCCATGAAGCGGCTTAAGCCAGTGCTTCTTCGCGCTTGCCCAGCAAGCGATCGCATACCACCGCGACGACCAGGGTCATGACCGACGGCACCAGCCAGGCCAAGCCTTGCTCGCTCAGCGGCAGGTGGGACAACTGAGTCGGCATCCAGTCCGCCAGACCCGCGCCCTTGAGGGCGTCGATCAAACCGAAGATGAACGACACCAGCATCACCGGACCGACGATGCGGCCCTGCTCATGCCAAAAGTCCTTGCAGAAGCTCAGGGCGACCAGGGCAATGCACGGCGGGTAGATCGCGGTCAGCACCGGGATCGAGAATGCAATCAGCTTGGTGAGGCCCAGGTTGGACACCAGCAGGGAGAACGCGGCCAGGATGATGACCAATGTCTTGTAGGACAGCGGCAGCACACGGCTGAAGTATTCAGCGCAGGCGCATGTCAGACCAACCGCCGTCACCAGACAGGCCAAGGAGATCAGCACCGCCAGAAAACCGCTGCCCAGAGAGCCGAAGGTGTGTTGCACGTAAGCGTGCAACACCGCCGCGCCGTTGGTGGCACCCGCGGCCACTTCATGGCTGCCCGAACCGAGACGGAACAGGCTGACGTAAACCAGCGCCAGACCCACGCCGGCAATCAGCCCGGCGATGATCGCGTAACGGGTAATCAACACCGGCGACTCGACGCCACGGGAGCGGATCGCGTTGACGATGACAATACCGAATACCAACGCGCCCAGGGTATCCATGGTCAGGTAACCATTGATGAAGCCTTGGGAGAACGGTGCCGCCACGTATTCCGGGGTGGCCACGCCAACATCACCGGCAGGCAATGCAAACGCGGCGATGCCGAGCGCGGCCAGGGCGATGATCTTCAGCGGTGCGAGGAAACGTCCTACGGTATCCAGCAGCCGGCCCGGATAGAGCGAGATGAAGAACACCAGCAGGAAGTACACCGAGCTATAGAGGAACAGCGCCAGCGGGCTCTCGCCGGTCAGCGGTGCCAAGCCGACTTCGAACGACACAGTGGCGGTGCGCGGTGTCGCGAACAGCGGGCCGACAGCGAGGTAGCACGCGGCCGCCAGCAGGCCACCGGCGACTTTCCCGATCGGGCTGCTCAAGGCATCCATGGCGCCACCGACCTTGGCCAGGGCGACAACGGTGATCACCGGAAGACCGACCGCGGTGATCAGAAAGCCCAGCGCCGCCATCCAGACATGTGGACCGGACTGCAGACCGACGATAGGCGGGAAGATGATGTTGCCAGCCCCGACAAACAGGGCAAACGTCATAAAACCAAGTGCCAGGATGTCCTGGCCTTTCAACACTTTCATTAAGGAAATACCACACTACTGAATCGGAATTTAGAGAGGGATTTCCCTGAGGGGTGAGGGAAATGCTGTCAGTCCGTATAGGACTGACCCGTTTAGCGCGTAGCAACCTTGTGGGACGCGGACGCAAAAATGGCTGCTAGCCTAACGAATTTGCCCGACAAACGCACTGTTAGGGTGCGAAGTATCCGATACGCGACATTTCTGTGTCGCGTTTACGTATCTAATTTACTTGCACAGAACCCCGTGGCGAGGGGATTTATCCCCGTTGGGTCGCGAAGCGCCCCCCAAATCACATGCAGTACATCAGACTCACCGCATTGCTTGACTTGACGACTGCTACGCAGCCGAACGGGGATAAATCCCCTCACCACAACGACAAAGGCCACCCGAACAGACTGTGTGAAAACCTAGCAATCTGCGCGGAGCTCAAAGAAAATGCTCCGTATCGAAAGATACGGAGCATTTTTCGTTATGGCCTACATCCAAGGACAGTCCCGCAGCCAGACCAGCCTGTTCCCGGTCTCGCTGGAAGAGTTGATCCCCGAGGATCACCTCGTTCGTGTGATCGACACCTACGTCGCCAAGCTTGATCTTGTGCGCTTGGGTTTTGATAAAGCCTTATCAAAAGGTACCGGGCGCCCCTCTTACGATCCCGCCGATCAGCTCAAGCTGTTCCTCTATGGCTATTTCCAGCGGATTCGCTCATCGCGGCGTCTCGAAGCCGAGTGCCAGCGCAACATCGAAGTGATGTGGTTGATCAACCGGCTCAAACCCGACTTCAAGACCATTGCCGACTTTCGCAAGAACAACAAAGCTGCCTTTATCGCGACCTGTCGTGCCTTCGTCCAGTTTTGCCGCACGGTGGGTCTCATCGCCGGCGAGCTGGTGGCCATCGATGGCAGCAAGTTTCAGGCGGTTGCTTCCTCGCGGCGTCATATGAATTTGAAGCGGCTCAAGCACCAGGAGCAGAAGCTGGATAAACGCATCGCTCAGTATTTGGCCGAGTTGGATGAGGCGGATAAAAACGAAGCCAATGAGGTGGTTGATCGCAGTGCGGTCAAGACGGCTTTGGCGCAACTTGAACTCAGGCACTCCAATAACCTGACGTGCCAGGCACTGATGAAATCAATGGAGCTTGAGCAATTCAATACCCACGAAAGCGATGCCCGAATGATGCGAACGCACAAAGGGCCGCGGGTTGCGTACAACGTGCAAACCGCCGCGGACGCTGAGCATTGCCTGATTCTGCATCATGAAGTCACTCAGGACAGTGATGATCGCAAGCAACTTGAGCCGATGGCCAAGGCCGCCAAGGAACAACTGCAGCAAGATGAACTGACGGTCACTGCCGATGCGGGCTACTCGAATGGCAGGCAGTTCCAGGCTTGTGAGGATGAGAACATCACGGTTTATGTACCGCCGAATCGGTCAAGTAACTCCTGCGGTAAGGAGCAGGCGTTCTTCGATCGAACAGTGTTTACCTACGATGCAGCGCAGGATCGATATCAATGTCCTGCCGGCAAATGGCTGACACTCAAGCAGATCAGTAAGGGGGATCGCATCTATCAGGCGGCGGTTAGCGACTGCGCCAACTGTCCGCTGAAAGCGCAATGTACTGAGGCCCAGCGCCGCTATGTCACACGCCATGCTCATGAAGAGGCTTTCGAACGAATGGAGCAGCGAATGCTGGCGCATCCAGAAATGATGACCGCTCGAAGATCCATCGTTGAGCATCCGTTCGGCAACCTTAAGCAGTGGTTGTTTGGCAATGCTCGCTTCCTGCTGCGACAGCTTGAGGGTACAAGAGCCGAAATGGCCTTGGCAGTGAACGCCTACAACCTGAAACGAGCAATTAACGTGCTCGGCGCGCGCCAACTGATGGCGTTGATGGGCTGAAAAGCCTTTTTCGCCTGCTGTCTGCACAAAAGCAAACGCCCCGAACAAGTCGGGGCGTTTGCTTGGAACCACCATCAGTGCGTTTTCACACAGCCTGCGAAGGTGGCCTTTGTTGGTGAAGCGTCAGATCAGCGCGAGGCTTACTTGATCGCCCAACCGGTCAGCTCGGACAAAGCCTTGCCGATGTCTGCCAGCGAACGCACGGTTTTAACGCCTGCGTCTTCCAGGGCAGCAAACTTCTCGTCTGCAGTGCCCTTGCCGCCAGAAATGATTGCGCCAGCATGGCCCATGCGCTTGCCCGCAGGGGCAGTCACACCAGCAATGTAGGAAACAACCGGCTTGGTCACGTGTGCCTTGATGTAGGCAGCCGCTTCTTCTTCAGCCGAACCGCCGATCTCGCCGATCATCACGATCGCTTCGGTCTTCGGGTCTTCCTGGAACAGCTTCAGGATGTCGATGAAGTTCGAACCCGGGATCGGGTCACCGCCGATGCCGACGCAAGTCGACTGACCGAAACCGGCGTCAGTAGTTTGCTTCACAGCTTCGTAGGTCAGGGTGCCGGAACGGGAAACGATACCGACCTTGCCTGGCAAGTGAATGTGACCTGGCATGATGCCGATCTTGCATTCGCCTGGAGTGATCACGCCTGGGCAGTTAGGGCCGATCAGGATTACACCCAGCTCGTCGCACTTGACCTTGGCATCCAGCATGTCCAGGGTAGGAATGCCTTCAGTGATGCAAACGATCAGCTTGATGCCGCCGAATGCTGCTTCCAGGATGGAGTCTTTGCAGAAAGGAGCTGGAACGTAGATCACGCTGGCGGTGGCGCCAGTGGCAGCTACAGCATCTTTCACGGTGTTGAACACTGGCAGACCCAGGTGCTCGGTGCCGCCTTTGCCTGGAGTTACGCCGCCAACCATCTTGGTGCCGTACTCGATGGCTTGCTGGGTGTGGAAACTACCTTGCGAACCGGTAATACCCTGGCAGATAACTTTGGTGTCTTTATTGATCAGGACGCTCATTATTTGCCCTCCGCAGCTTTGACAACTTGTTGAGCAGCGTCGGTCAGGCTGGTAGCAGCGATGATGTTCAAACCGCTTTCTGCCAGTACTTTAGCGCCCAGCTCAGCGTTGTTGCCTTCAAGGCGAACAACAACCGGGATTTTCACGCCGACTTCTTTCACAGCGCCGATGATGCCTTCGGCAATCATGTCGCAACGAACGATACCGCCGAAGATGTTGACCAGTACTGCAGCGACGTTAGTGTCGGACAGGATGATCTTGAACGCTTCGGTAACGCGTTCTTTGGTAGCACCGCCGCCCACGTCGAGGAAGTTGGCTGGTTTGCCGCCATGCAGGTTGACGATGTCCATGGTACCCATGGCCAGGCCAGCACCGTTGACCATGCAACCGATGTTGCCTTCCAGCGCTACGTAGTTCAGTTCGAACTTGGCAGCGTGCGCTTCGCGCGGATCGTCTTGCGACGGATCGTGGAAAGTCTTCAGCTTAGGCTGACGGTACATGGCGTTGGCGTCGATGTTGATCTTGGCGTCGAGGCAATGCAGATCGCCGTCAGCCTTGATCACCAGCGGGTTCACTTCCAGCAGAGCCAGGTCGTGATCCTTGAACAGTTTGGCCAGACCTACGAAGATCTTGGCGAACTGAGCGACTTGCTTGCCTTCCAGACCCAACTGGAATGCCAGCTCGCGACCCTGGAATGGCTGAGCGCCAACCAGTGGATCGATAGTGGCCTTGAGGATTTTCTCAGGGGTGTCGTGAGCGATTTTCTCGATGTCCACGCCACCTTCGGTGGAAGCCATGAACACGATGCGACGGCTCGAACGGTCAACGACAGCGCCCAGGTACAGCTCTTTAGCGATATCAGTGCACGATTCAACCAGGATCTTGGTGACTGGCTGACCATTGGCATCAGTCTGGTAAGTCACCAGACGCTTGCCCAACCACTGTTGAGCGAATGCTTTGGCGTCTTCTTTGCTGCGAACCAGCTTAACGCCGCCCGCTTTACCGCGACCACCTGCGTGAACCTGGGCTTTGACAACCCATTCGGTCCCGCCGATTTTGTCGCACGCTTCTGCTGCTGCTTCCGGGGTGTCTACGGCGAAACCCTGGGATACTGGCAGGCCGTATTCAGCGAACAGCTGCTTACCCTGATACTCGTGAAGATTCATGCTTATTACCGTCTTCGTTAGGTACTGCGCATTCGGTGCTGCACTTGTTCAAGTGCCGCACCACCTGTGACTGCTGCTTGCGTAGGTGTTCCGGATAACCGGTGAGACTACGCAAGGCTGCGTCCGGCGGACATTCCGCGGTGAGTCTTGCACGCAAGGCTCACGACGGGCCTTCCGCCGTGGTTTCTTATTGTCTTGTCTTAACGCTTCTTGCGGTTGGCAATGTGAATGGCGCCGCCATTCACAGCCAAAGCTGCTTCGTGCAAGGCTTCGGACAGGGTCGGATGGGAGAAAACCATCATGCCCAGGTCTTCAGCGCTGGTGCCGAATTCCATACCGATCGCGCCCTGCTGAACCAGTTCTGCAGCGCTCGGGCCAATCACGTGGACGCCCAATACGCGGTCAGTCTTGGCATCAGCAATGACTTTCACGAAACCGCCGGTGTCGTTGGCTGCCATGGCACGGCCACTGGCTGCGAACGGGAAGGTGCCAACGTTAACTTCAACGCCTTCAGCCTTCAAGGTCTGCTCGGTTTTACCGACCCACGCGATTTCCGGGTGAGTATAAATAACAGACGGGATCAGGTCATAGTTGATTTGGGCTTTGTGGCCCTTGATGCGCTCAACCACCATGATGCCTTCTTCGGACGCCTTGTGCGCCAGCATCATGCCGCGAACCACGTCGCCGATCGCGTAAACGCCCGGAACGCTGGTCGCGCACTGGTCGTCAACGAAAACGAAGCCACGTTCGTCGATGTTCACACCGCTGTCAGCTGCCAGCAGCTCGGTGGTCACCGGACGGCGACCAACGGCAACGATCAGTTTGTCGAACGTGATGTTCTGTTCGCCATTGGCGTCGGTGTAGTTCACCACAACTTCGTTGCCGTTCACTTTGGAACCGGTGACGCGAGCGCCCAGCTTGATGTCCAGACCTTGCTTGATCAGGGTTTTGTAGGCTTCTTTGGAAACGGCGTCGTCAGCGGCTGGCAGGAACTTCTCCAGCGCTTCCAGAACAACCACTTCCGAACCCAGACGGGACCAGACAGAACCCAGTTCCAGACCGATGACGCCAGCGCCGATCACGCCCAGACGCTTAGGTACCGATTGGAATTCCAGCGCGCCAGTCGAATCGACGATCACGTTCTGGTCAACAGGAGCCGGTGGAATGTCAATCGGACGCGAGCCCGAAGCCAGAATCACGTTCTCGGCTTCGATGATTTCGACGGTGCCGTCTGGCTTGGTCAGTTCAACTTTCTTGCCGGCCAGCAGTTTGCCGTGGCCTTGCAGGGAAGTGACGCCGTTCGCCTTGAACAGGGTTGCAACGCCAGAGGTCAGGCCTTTGACGATGTTGGCTTTACGGCCAACCATTGCCGCCACGTCCATGGTCACGCCAGCGTGGTTGATACCGTGGATCGCGAAGCCTTCTTTGGCTTCCTTGTATTTCCAGGAGCTGTCCAGCAGCGCCTTGGATGGAATGCAGCCGACGTTCAGGCAAGTACCGCCGAGGGCCAGTTTGCCTTCCTTGTCGGTGTATTTCTCGATGCAGGCAGTGGTGAGGCCCAGTTGCGCTGCTTTAATGGCAGCCACGTAGCCGCCAGGGCCCGCGCCAATCACTACCACGTCGAATTTCTGAGTCATGTGTCATTCCTTCTCGAATCAAACCGGACGGCCCCTTTTGAGGACCGTCGTGGGACGAAGCTGGTCATTACAGAAGGGCCGTCCATCACTGGGCGGCCCGTGCAACGAAATCAGATATCCAGCAGCAAACGAGCCGGGTCTTCCAGCAGGTTCTTGATGGTAACCAGGAAGGTCACAGCTTCTTTGCCATCGATCAGACGGTGATCGTAGGACAGCGCCAGGTACATCATCGGACGGATAACGACCTGACCGTTGATCGCCATAGGACGCTGCAGAATGTTGTGCATGCCCAGGATGGCCGCTTGCGGCGGGTTGACGATCGGGGTCGACATCATCGAACCGAAGGTACCACCGTTAGTGATGGTGAAAGTACCGCCGGTCATCTCGTCCATCGACAGTTTGCCGTCACGAGCCTTCTTGCCGAAGGTGGCGATGCCGCCTTCGATTTCAGCCAGGCTCATCAGTTCGGCGTTACGCAGAACCGGTACAACCAGACCGCGGTCGCTGGAAACAGCCACACCAACGTCGGCGTAGCCGTGGTAAACGATGTCAGCACCGTCGATCGACGCGTTGACAGCCGGGAAGCGTTTCAGCGCTTCGGTGGCAGCCTTGACGAAGAACGACATGAAGCCCAGGCGCACGCCGTTGTGGGACTTCTCGAACAGGTCCTTGTACTTCGAACGCAGGGCCATGACTTCGGTCATGTCGACTTCGTTGAAAGTGGTCAGCATCGCCATGTTCGATTGAGCTTCAACCAGACGCTTGGCGACGGTGGCCCGCACGCGGGTCATCGGTACGCGCTTCTCGATGCGATCGCCGGCAGCGAACACTGGAGCAGCAGCGGCAGGAGCAGCAGCCTTGGCAGGCGCAGCAGCCGGAGCGGCTTTCTTGGCGGCAACAGCGGCTACCACGTCTTCCTTGGTCACACGACCGCCTTTGCCAGTACCGGCAACGGAAGCGATGTTGATACCGTTTTCTTCAGCCAGCTTGCGAGCAGCCGGTGCAGCAACAGGATCGTCTTCGCCTTCAGCCGCTGGAGCAGCAGCCTGTGCAGCGGCCGGAGCAGCGGCAGCGGCTGGAGCGGCAGCAGCGCCGCCGGCTTCGATGGAGCCCAGGACTTCGTCGGACAGAACGGTGTCGCCTTCGTTCTTGACGATAGCGCCCAGCACGCCATCAGCGGTAGCCAACACTTCCAGCACGACTTTGTCGGTTTCGATGTCGACGATCAGGTCATCGCGCTTGACGGCGTCGCCCGGCTTTTTGTGCCAGGTGGCAACGGTGCCATCGGCAACCGATTCCGGGAAAGTGGGGGCTTTGATTTCGATAGCCATTATCTGTGGGTCCTTAAATTCGGTTTCAGGTGCGCGAAGGCGTTAAACAGTAAAGGCGTCTTGCAGCAGTTTTTCTTGCTGCTCAGCGTGCATCGATGCGTAACCACAAGCAGGTGCAGCAGAAGCATCACGGCCCGCGTACTCGAGTACGAGAGACTTGTTGTGATTGCCAACGATGCGGCGCATGTGGTGTTGGCTGCAGTACCAGGCACCCTGGTTCATCGGCTCTTCCTGACACCAAACGATATGTTTGAGGTTGGTGTACGGAGCCAGGACTTCGTTCAAGTCGTCCTCAGGGAATGGGTACAGCTGCTCGATACGCACGACGGCAATGTCGTCACGACCTTCGGCACGGCGTTTTTCCAACAGGTCGTAGTAGACCTTGCCGCTACACAGAACAATGCGCTCGACCTTTTTCGGGTCTTGAACATCGATTTCCGGGATAACGGTCTGGAACGAACCTTCGGCCAGATCTTCCAGCGTCGAGATGGCCAGTTTATGACGCAGCAGCGACTTCGGCGTCAGGACTATCAATGGCTTGCGCAGCGGGCGAATCACCTGACGACGCAGCAAGTGGTAGATCTGGGCCGGCGTGGTCGGCACGGCTACCTGAATGTTGTGCTCGGCGCACAGTTGCAGGTAACGCTCCAGGCGAGCCGAAGAGTGCTCCGGACCCTGACCTTCATAACCGTGCGGCAGCAGCATGGTCAGACCGCAAAGACGGCCCCACTTGTGCTCTCCGCTGGTGATGAACTGGTCGATCACCACCTGGGCACCGTTGGCGAAGTCGCCGAACTGGGCTTCCCAGATAACCAGCGCCTCAGGCGTGGTGGTCGAGTAACCGTATTCGAACGCCAGTACGGCTTCTTCTGACAGGAACGAATCGTACAGGTCGAAACGTGGCTGGCCCTTGTACAGGTTTTGCAGCGGGATGTAGGTACCCGTGTCTTTCTGGTTGTGCAACACAGCGTGACGGTGCGAGAACGTACCGCGGCCGATGTCCTGACCGGTCATGCGAATCGGATGACCTTCGAACGCCAGGGTCGCGTACGCCATGGTTTCGGCGTAACCCCAGTTGATCGGCAGGCCGCCGACTTGCATCTTTTGACGGTCTTCGTAGATTTTCGAGACCTGGCGCTGAACCACGAAGCCTTCCGGAATTTCCAGCAGCTTGGCGGACAGTTCCTGCAAGGTTTTCAGATCGAAACGCGTGTCGTGACGCGCAGTCCAGGCGTGGCCCAGATACGGACGCCAGTCCACGAACAACTCTTTGTTCGGCTCTTTGACCAGGCTTTTTACAACATGCAGACCGTTGTCCAGCGCGTTGCGGTATTCGTCGACTTTCGCCTGAACACGCTCAACGTCCAGCACACCGCTCTGGGTCAGACGATCGGCGTACAGTTCACGGGTAGTGCGCTGTTTGGCGATCTGCTGATACATCAGAGGCTGGGTGCCGCTTGGCTCGTCGGCCTCGTTGTGGCCGCGACGACGGTAGCAAACCAAGTCGATCACCACGTCGCGCTTGTACTGCATGCGGTAGTCGATGGCCAGCTGGGTCACGAACAATACGGCTTCCGGATCATCACCATTCACATGGAGGATCGGCGCCTGGATCATCTTCGCAACGTCAGTCGCGTACTCGGTGGAACGCGAGTCCAGCGGGTTGCTGATGGTGAAACCGACCTGGTTGTTGATCACGATGTGCACGGTACCGCCGGTCTTGAAACCGCGGGTCTGCGACATCTGGAAGGTTTCCATCACCACGCCTTGACCGGCGAATGCCGCGTCACCGTGGATGGAGATCGGCAGAACCTTCTCGCCGGTAGGGTCGTTACGACGATCCTGACGGGCGCGAACCGAACCCTCGACCACTGGAGATACGATTTCCAGGTGGGACGGGTTGAACGCCATCGCCAGGTGAACTTCACCGCCGGTGGTCATCACGTTGGACGAGAAACCCTGGTGATACTTAACGTCACCGGAACCCAGCTCGACCTTCTTCTTGCCTTCAAACTCGTCGAACAGCTCGCGCGGGTTCTTGCCGAAGGTGTTGACCAGTACGTTCAGACGACCACGGTGGGCCATGCCGATGACGATTTCCTTGGTGCCGTAGGAACCGGAACGCTGGATCAGCTCGTCGAGCATCGGAATCAGGCTCTCGCCGCCTTCCAGACCGAAACGCTTGGTACCCGGGTATTTGGTACCCAGGTATTTTTCCAGGCCTTCACCGGCAGTGACACGCTCGAGCAGGTGGCTCTTGATGTCGGCGGAGTACGTCGGACGGCCGCGCACGCTTTCCAGACGCTGCTGGAACCACTGGCGCTGCTCGGAATCGGTGATATGCGTAAATTCAGCGCCGATGGTGCGGCAATATGTCTGCTGCAACGCTTCGTGAATTTCGCGTAGGCTCGCCTCCTCTTTGCCGATGAACAGGTCGCCGGCACGGAAGGTCGTATCAAGATCGGCATTGGTCAAGCCGTAATGATTGATCGACAGGTCTGCAGGTGCAGGACGCTGCCACAGCCCCAGCGGGTCAAGCTGGGCTGCCTGGTGGCCACGCATACGGTAGGCCTGGATCAATCGCAGCACTTCAACTTGCTTCTTCTCGTGCTCACTGCTCACGCTGCCGGCGGAAACCGGTTGAGCGCGGCGCTGGTTCTTTGCCAGCAAGACGAAATGATCGCGAATTGTGGAGTGCGAAACATCGGTGGCAGTGTTGCCGTCAGCTGGCAACTTCTGGAAGTAGGTGCGCCACTCTTCTGGCACAGCGTTAGGGTCGTGCAGGTAGAGCTCGTAGAGCTCTTCCACATAGGCAGCGTTACTACCGGATAGGTAGGCGCTGTTCCACATGCGCTGCATCACGCTTTCTTGCATGCTTGGTCACCCTCGGTTAGGGGAACACCACCGGCGTCGACACCGAGTACACTTGCAGAAGTCCGAATGCAGCGACTAAAACAAGCCACTTAGGATCACGCTGATAGTCCGGGTACCAGCCCGGATGCCCCTGCTTGTCTCATTTCTTCAAAATAAGAGCCGCAGCCTTATAAGCTGCTGCTCAGGTTAAAACTACGGCGCCGGTTGAAGCCTGCGCCGTAGCATCTACGGGTACAGCGGTCCTACGGGTACAGCAGCTGAATCACACGCCGCTTTGCAGCAGCATGTTACGTACGTGACCGATGGCCTTAGTCGGGTTCAGGCCTTTCGGGCAGACGTTGACGCAGTTCATGATCCCGCGGCAGCGGAATACGCTGAACGGGTCATCCAGCGAAGCCAGACGCTCGGCAGTCTTGGTGTCGCGGCTGTCTGCCAGGAAGCGATACGCTTGCAGCAGAGCAGCTGGACCCAGGAACTTGTCCGGGTTCCACCAGAAGGACGGGCAAGAGGTCGAGCAGCAAGCGCACAGGATGCACTCGTACAGACCGTCGAGCTTTTCACGCTCTTCAGGGGACTGCAGACGTTCGATGGCCGGAGCCGGCGTGTCGTTCTGCAGGTATGGCTTAACCTTTTCGTATTGCTTGTAGAAGATGCTCATATCGACGACCAGGTCACGAATAACCGGCAAACCTGGCAGAGGACGAACGATCAGCTTGTTACCTTTTACGACAGCGGACAGCGGCGTGACGCATGCCAGACCGTTTTTGCCGTTGATGTTCATGCCGTCGGAACCGCAAACACCTTCACGGCAAGAGCGACGATAGGAGAAACCTTCGTCCTGCTCTTTGATCAGGGCCAGCACGTCCAGCACCATCAGGTCTTTACCACCGGTATCGACCGTAAATTCCTGCATGAACGGCGCGGCGTCCTGATCAGGGTTGTAGCGATAAACACTGACTTGCAACATGGCGGCCACCCTTAATAAGTCCGAATCTTAGGTTCAAAAGTCGGAACAGTCTTCGGCGAGAAGTTCACAGCACGCTTGGTGACGCGCTTGTCACCCGGGAAGTACAGGGTGTGGCACAGCCAGTTTTCGTCGTCGCGATCTTCGTAGTCTTCACGGGCGTGAGCGCCGCGGGACTCTTTGCGGATTTCTGCGGCGATGGCGGTAGCTTCGGCCACTTCCAGCAGGTTCTGCAATTCCAGCGCTTCGATACGAGCGGTGTTGAACGCCTGGCTCTTATCGTTGATCTTGACGTTGGCGATACGGCCACGCAGATCAGCCAGCTGAGCAATACCCTTCTGCATGTATTCGCCGGTACGGAATACACCGAAGTAGTTCTGCATGCAGCTTTGCAGCTCTTTACGCAGGGTGGCGACGTCTTCGCCTTCGGTACGCGAGTTCAGGCCATCGAGACGTGCCAGGGCAGCGTCGATGTCGGACTGGCGAGCGCGGGTGTAGTCGACGCCTTCTTTCAGGGTCTGTTCCAGGAACAGGCCGGCTGCACGACCGAATACCACCAGGTCGAGCAACGAGTTGCCGCCCAGACGATTGGCCCCGTGAACCGATACGCAGGCCACTTCGCCTACGGCGAACAGGCCTGGGATGATCTGGTCAACGCCGTCGGCGTCCTGAGTGATTGCCTGACCGTGAATGTTGGTCGGCACGCCGCCCATCATATAGTGGCAGGTTGGAACGACCGGAATCGGCGCCACGGCTGGATCGACGTGAGCGAAGGTCTTGGACAGTTCCATGATGCCTGGCAGACGGCTGTGCAGAACTTCTTCACCGAGGTGATCGAGTTTCAGCATTACGTGGTCGCCATCGGGACCGCAACCGTTACCGGCGATGATTTCTTTAACCATCGAGCGAGCAACAACGTCACGACCAGCCAAGTCTTTGGCGTTCGGAGCATAACGCTCCATGAAACGCTCGCCGTGCTTGTTGATCAGGTAACCGCCTTCACCGCGGCAGCCTTCAGTCACCAGTACACCGGCGCCAGCGATGCCGGTCGGGTGGAACTGCCACATTTCGATGTCTTGTACCGGTACGCCAGCACGCAGAGCCATGCCGACGCCGTCACCGGTGTTGATCAGGGCATTGGTGGTGGACGAGTAGATACGACCTGCACCGCCGGTCGCCAGTACGGTGGCGTTTGCGCGGACGTAGGAAGTTTCGCCGGTTTCGATGCAGATGACGATCATGCCGACAAAGGCACCGTCTTCGTTCTTCACCAGGTCGACGCCGTAGTATTCGTTGAGGAATACGGTGCCGGCCTTGAGGTTGGCCTGGTACAGGGTGTGCAGCAGTGCGTGACCGGTACGGTCGGCAGCAGCGCACGTACGGGCAGCCTGGCCACCTTTACCGAAGTCTTTCGACTGACCGCCGAACGGACGCTGATAGATGCGGCCTTGTTCGGTACGGGAGAACGGCAAGCCCATGTGCTCGAGTTCGAAGACTGCTTCCGGGCCTACGGAACACATGTATTCGATAGCGTCCTGGTCACCGATATAGTCGGAACCCTTGACGGTATCGTACATGTGCCAGCGCCAGTCATCGTTCGGATCAGCGGACGCGATGGCGCAGGTGATGCCACCCTGGGCGGATACAGTGTGCGAACGCGTCGGGAAAACCTTGGTAACTACGGCAGTCTTGTGACCACCTTGTGCCAGCTGGAGCGCAGCGCGCATGCCGGCACCGCCGCCGCCAATAATGATGGCGTCGAACGAAAGCGTATTAACTGTAGTAGACATGAATCAGATACCCCAAAGAATCTGCACACCCCAGACGAAGTACGCGAACATCGCGACGCCGCATACTGCCTGGAAGAGGAAACGTATTGCAGTCGCGGACTTGCCGAACGCCATTGGCGTCAGGTAGTCGGTCGCGATGGTCCACATGCCGACCCAGGCGTGAGCGCCGAGGGCAACGAGGGCCAGGAGACTGAAAATACGCATCCAGTTGCTTGCGAACAGTTCATGCCATTGGGCGTAGCCGATGCCAGGATGGGCAACGACGTATCCGATCAGGAAGATGAAATAAGCCGCGAGAACGACCGCAGACACACGTTGTGCCATCCAGTCATAGAGGCCCGAACGCGACAGGTTCGTGACGTTAGTTACCATATCCAAACTCCTGCCAGAACGATTACCACCACGGAAACGGCGATAACGATTTTCGAGCCCAGTTTGCCGCCTTCAAGCGACTCGCCGATGCCCATGTCCATCATCAAGTGGCGCACACCGGCAACCAAGTGATACAGCAAGGCGGACAGGATGCCCCATGTCACTAGCTTGGCTAGCGGACTGGTCAGACACGCTTTCACCTGACCGAAGCCTTCTTCCGAGTCGAGCGACTTGTCCAATGCATAAAGCATGATGGCCAGGCTGACAAAGAGGATGATTCCGGAGATTCGGTGAAGAATGGACGTGTAAGCAGTGACTGGGAGTTTGATGGTCCTTAGGTCTAGGTTTACAGGTCGTTGGCTATTCACGGCTTTTTTTCACACTGAAGAGCCCCTAACAATCAGGGCAAAGTTGTTGGGGAGTGCACTGGTCAGGTACCCACCACCCAGGGAGTGCGACCCCCAGTAAAGCAGGCCCAAAAGCCCCTGGCGGTCGGAGGCCGAGTATAGACAGTTAGGCTACTAATGACAACGCAATCGCCTTCCCCTAATAGCTCATTGCACAAGTCGTATAAAAGGCGTAAATGGCAGTCAATTTCGAGGAAAAAGTCCGGTTAAAGCCTTCTGGAGCAAGACTTTAGGCAAATTGACATTCGAATTTATCTCACTATAGTGGTGCGGGCCCTGCGTGGGGGGTCTGTCTGATGATTTCAAGCATAAATAGGAGGCCACATGGCTGACAAAAAAGCGCAGTTGATCATCGAGGGCGCAGCCCCCGTCGAGCTGCCCATTTTAACCGGCACCGTTGGTCCCGATGTTATCGATGTTCGGGGCCTGACGGCCACGGGCCGTTTCACCTTTGACCCTGGTTTCATGTCGACAGCTTCCTGCGAGTCGAAGATCACCTATATCGACGGCGACAACGGCATTCTGCTGCACCGCGGCTACCCGATCGAACAGCTGGCTGAAAAGTCGGACTACCTGGAAACCTGCTATCTGCTGCTCAACGGCGAACTGCCGACCGCAGAACAGAAGGCCCAGTTCGTCAGCACCGTGAAGAACCACACCATGGTTCACGAGCAGCTGAAGACGTTCTTCAACGGTTTCCGTCGCGACGCCCACCCGATGGCCGTCATGTGCGGTGTAGTCGGCGCCCTCTCGGCCTTCTACCACGACTCCCTGGACATCAATAACCCGCAGCATCGCGAAATCTCCGCGATCCGTCTGGTTGCCAAGATGCCGACCCTGGCAGCGATGGTTTACAAGTACTCGATGGGCCAACCCATGATGTACCCGCGCAACGACCTGACGTACGCGGAAAACTTCCTGCACATGATGTTCAACACCCCGTGCGAGATCAAACCGATCAGCCCGGTACTCGCCAACGCCATGGACAAGATCTTCATCCTCCATGCCGACCACGAGCAGAACGCATCGACTTCCACCGTACGTCTGGCCGGTTCTTCGGGTGCCAACCCGTTCGCCTGTATCGCCGCCGGCATCGCTGCACTGTGGGGCCCTGCCCACGGCGGCGCGAACGAAGCTGTTTTGACCATGCTCGATGAAATTGGCGATGTGTCGAACATCGACAAGTACATCGCCAAGGCCAAGGACAAGAACGATCCGTTCAAACTGATGGGCTTCGGTCACCGGGTTTACAAAAACCGCGACCCACGCGCAACAGTCATGAAGCAGACCTGCGACGAAGTGCTGAAGGAACTGGGCATCACCAACGATCCGCAACTCGAACTGGCCATGCGCCTGGAAGAGATCGCCCTGACCGACCCGTACTTCATCGAACGCTCGTTGTACCCGAACGTCGACTTCTACTCGGGGATCATCCTCAAGGCGATCGGCATTCCAACCAGCATGTTCACCGTGATCTTCGCTTTGGCGCGGACCGTCGGCTGGATCTCCCACTGGAAAGAAATGCTCTCCAGCCCGTACAAGATTGGCCGTCCGCGCCAGCTGTACACCGGCTACGAGTCGCGTGACATTACCAAGCTGGAAGACCGCAAATAAGACCTGTCTTGCGATAACGTCTTAAGCTGCGCCGGAAACGGCCTCTATTCATATAGAGGCCGTTTTTGTTTGTGCTGGTTCAGCGGCCTGAAGGCCGACTGGCTCCTTTATGGTGTACATATCCATTCCTGCGGTAACGGCCACTTAGGGTTTCGCCCTTACGGCCATCCCTTTCAAGGCTTTTGACTTTGGCGGCCTTGAGCACCCTATCCGTCGACACGTGGGCATGCACTGCCTTGCCTTCAAGCCACTCCTTGGATTTAGGCACCTTCGGACCTCGTTTGCTTTTAGCGACGGTTTTTGGCGGGACTTTTCTGGCCAGCGCCAGTAAGTGCTGAGCCAGCCCTCCTGCGCGGATTGGGATGGATAAGTGCTCTGGCGGCAAGGCAATCTGCATGCCCTCATAACCACTGCGTACCTGTATCGTCAGGTGGAAAATCGATGCCTCCCAATCTTCAGGTTGGGTCTGGCGATGAGCCTGTTCAACGCTGCGCTTAAGCACCGACAAAATGTTGTAAGCCAACACAGCCGACGCAAACCCCAGCAGGGCTGCCTTAGGGTTGCCCAAGGTTTCGATTTCACTTTCCAGCACCGATTCCAGGCGCTGGAACATCCCTTCGATACTCCAGCGACGACGGTACAAGTCGGCGATTTGTTCAGCGCTGATGGTGTCGGGCAAGTTGCTCCAGAACAACAGCGTGGCGTCGCCTGATTCGGTGGGTTTTTGCAGGCGAAGTTCGACACGCCGCCACTGGCGTCCGCTTTTCACTTCGATGGTTTGCTCGCGCACGTTTCCCGTCGCGACCGCGACAGACTCCTGCCAGTCGCTTTCCTGAAACAGGCGCGGATGCTTACTTGGCTCACGAATAATGAATGAAGCCCCGGCATCTTCGCAGGCCTCCATGACCGGGAGCGTGCAATACAGTCGATCAGCCATCCACAGTTGGCCAGCACTGGCTTTTTCCAGCAACGGCAGCACGCTGACGCGCTCGCTGGCGTAAGCATCTTCGCAGGGCTGAAGGTCGACGACCTGGTCGAGATCAGGGTCGTAAACCACGACCGAAAAACCAGGCCGAGCGGCGCCTCGTTCACGGCGCAAAGCGCCCAAACGTTTTTCGCTGGAAGGCAGGTGGTTACCGTCAACGACTCGCAGTTGCCAGCCAGGCAAAATGGCAGAACAACCCAGCTCTTCAATCGTCGGAGCCAGGCGCTGTGCGCTGCCGATTACCAAGGCACGCAGCAGCGCAGGCTCTGTGCGACTGACCTTGTCATAGAGCGCCGCCAAGCTGACGGGAAGATCATTCATCTGCCGCGCTGCGGCATGCAGCGAAGGCCGCAAACCCAGTGAAACCAAGGACATCAGCTCAACGATAGTCGAAAACAAAAGCTCACGCGGGTACTGCCGTTGACGATGCTCTTCAAACACCTGATCGACCCACTCAGGCGCAATGGCCTGCTCCAACACCAATTTGGCCATGACACTGGCCGGTGCTTTTTTCTCGAACCGCGCTAAAACCTCTGCCCACATCGTCTCGTCGTCCTGACCGGTATTTTTGGGGGATTTTATCAAAGACCTTGAAAGGGATGGCCCTTACGGCGACTCACTTTTTTGACAAACGCCTCAAATAAGTAAGCAAAAAAAGGCTCGCCCCGAGCGTCCGGCACCTCGCTTAGGCTCGGCGTTCCTTCGTTCCGAAGGGGCGGGCAAAGCAAGATCAAGAGCTGCAGGCGAGCTAACGCTCGACCTGTTGAGTGGTGAGAAGCGGGTGTACACCCATCCCCTGTAGGAGCTGTCGAGTGAAACGAGGCTGCGATCTTTTGATCTTGCTGTGGCTGTGGCTTTAGATCTTGATTCTGCTTTTGATCTCTCGCCCCTTCGGCAGGCCGAGCGTAGGTGTTCATCAGGGGGTTAGGCGCGTAGCGCCGTTCGGCGAAGCCGAACACATCGAGAGGAGGTCGTCGCGAAGCAGACCGTAGGCGATGCCCCCTGATGGACACCGGAGCGAGGGAACACTGAGCTTTAGCGAAGTGCCGTACGCCGGGGCGAAGCCTTTTGGTTCCTTTTTGGCGTTTGAAAAAGGGACTCGCTGTAAAAGCGAAACCATAAGCCGCCGTTACCGCAGGAATGGATATGTACACCATCCAAAAATATGTCGCCTGAAACACAGCCTTCGCGGGCAAGCCTCGCTCCTACAGGTGCAAGGTAATCAGCACCCAACAAAAAAATGCCCCGATCTCTCGACCGGGGCATTTCTGTTTAATGCAGCTTATATATACAAGCCTGAAGCCTTAGTGAGCAACCGCCCCACTCGCCCCCAAGCCCGTCTGCGAACGAACAAACTGAGGGAAGAACAGCGCCCGCTCATTGTCAGCCGCAGTCGACTTGTCAGTGATCGAGAAGAACCAGATCCCGATAAACGCAATGGCCATGGAGAACAGCGCCGGGTACTCATACGGGAAGATAGCCTTCTCGTGATGCAGGATCTGCACCCAGATGGTTGGCCCAAGGACCATCAAACCAACGGCACTCACCAGACCCAACCAGCCACCGATCATCGCACCGCGAGTGGTCAGCTTCTTCCAGTACATGGAAAGCAGCAGCACCGGGAAGTTACAACTCGCCGCGATGGAGAACGCCAGGCCCACCATGAACGCGATGTTCTGGCTTTCGAACAGAATACCCAGACCGATCGCCAACACACCCAGACAGATGGTGGTGATTTTCGAAACACGGATTTCATCCTTGTCGTTGGCCTTGCCCTTCTTGATCACGCTGGCGTAAAGGTCGTGAGACACCGCCGTAGCACCGGCCAGCGTCAGACCGGCAACGACTGCCAGAATGGTCGCGAACGCCACCGCCGAGATAAAGCCCAGGAAAATACTGCCACCGACCGCATTAGCCAGGTGCACCGCCGCCATGTTGTTGCCGCCCAACAACGCGCCAGCCGCATCTTTAAAGGCAGGGTTAGTGCTGACCAGCAGGATCGCGCCGAAGCCGATGATGAACGTCAGAATATAGAAGTAGCCAATGAAGCCGGTTGCGTACAGCACGCTCTTGCGAGCTTCTTTCGCGTCACTCACGGTGAAGAAGCGCATCAGAATGTGCGGCAGGCCAGCGGTACCGAACATCAGTGCCAGGCCAAGGGAGAACGCCGAGACCGGATCTTTCACCAGACCACCCGGGCTCATGATCGCCTCACCTTTAGGGTGAACCTTGATCGCCTCGGAAAACAGCAGGCTGAAGTCGAAGTTGACGTGCTTCATGACCATCAGCGCCATGAACGAGGCACCGGACAGCAGCAGCACGGCCTTGATGATCTGCACCCAAGTGGTCGCCAGCATGCCGCCGAACAACACGTACAGGCACATCAGGATACCGACCAGGATCACCGCAACGTAGTAGTCGAGACCGAACAGCAGCTGAATCAGCTTGCCGGCACCGACCATTTGCGCGATCAGGTAGAACGCCACCACCACCAGCGAACCGCAAGCAGACAGCGTGCGGATCTGGGTTTGCCCAAGGCGATAGGACGCCACGTCGGCAAAGGTGTATTTACCCAGGTTACGCAGGCGCTCGGCGATCAGGAACAGAATGATCGGCCATCCCACCAGAAAGCCGATCGAGTAGATCAGGCCGTCGTAGCCGGAGGTGAACACCAGGGCGGAAATACCCAGGAAGGACGCCGCCGACATGTAGTCGCCGGCAATCGCCAGACCGTTCTGGAAGCCGGTGATCTTGCCGCCCGCCGCATAGTAATCGGCTGCCGAATTGTTGCGCTTGGAAGCCCAGTAGGTGATGCACAAGGTCAGACCGACGAACGCGACGAACATCAGGATCGCGGAAACGTTCAGCGGTTGTTTATGCACTTCGCCGGTCAGGGCTTCAGCCGCCCAGGCGCCAGGTGCAAAGGCTGCGATGCTCAATAGAGCCATTAGACGCCGGATCATTGCTGAGCCTCCTTGAGAATCGCATTGTTCAGGTCGTCGAATTCGCCATTGGCGCGTCGTACGTAGATTGCAGTCAGGATAAAGGCCGAGAGAATCAGCCCGACACCAATCGGTATCCCCCAGGTAATCGAAGACTCGGGGCTGATTTTCGCCCCCAGAATATGCGGCCCGTAAGCAATCAAAAGGATGAATCCGGAGTAAAGCCCAAGCATGATCGCCGAAAGAATCCAGGCGAACCTTTCTCGCTTACTAACCAGCTCCTTGAAGCGCGGGCTGTTTTGAATCGAGAGGTAAATGCTGTCGTTCATTGTTTTTATCCTCGCAGCACAGATGAAGTTGGAACGTTATCCACTTTATGCGGCTGCGGAACTGGTTCCAGACGACCTTAGTATTAGAACGACATGACAGAATCGCCATTTCCCAGCATGCGTTAAACAATGTGGGAGCGAGCCTGCTCGCGAAGGCGGTGTGTCAGTCAATATCTATGTCGACTGACACACCGCCTTCGCGAGCAGGCTCGCTCCCACAGGGGAAAGCAAAAGGCCCCTTGGCAAATATGCCAAGGGGCCTTGAGAAGTACTGACTAGACGCGTCAGCTCAAATCATTTGGTCCAGTCTGCAACGCGTTCCGGGTGTTTGGCCACCCAATCCTTCGCGGCGACTTCAGGTTTGGCACCATCCTGAATGGCCAACATGACTTCGCCGATTTCGTCTTTCGACGCCCACTGGAAGTTCTTCATGAACTTGGCAACTTCCGGAGCCTTGGTTGCCAGTTCTTTGCTGCCGATGTTGTTCACGGTTTCAGCCGCGCCATAAACGCCTTTCGGGTCGTCCAGGAAGCGCAGTTTCCACTTGGCGAACATCCAGTGCGGCACCCAACCGGTGACGGCAATCGATTCGTTTTTCTTCTCGGCACGGGTCAGCTCGGCAATCATGCCGGCGCCGGAACTGGCCTTGAGTTGATACCCGGTCAGATCGTAGTCCTTGATTGCCTGCTCGGACTTGATCATCACGCCCGAACCGGCGTCGATGCCGACGATGCGTTTTTTGAAGCTGTCGTCGGTTTTAAGGTCTTCAATGGATTTGGCTTTGACGTACTCCGGCACGATCAGGCCGATTCTCGCGTCCTTGAAGTTCGGACCGTAATCGACAACCTGGTCCTTGTTCTTGGTCCAGTATTCACCATGGGTCACAGGCAGCCACGCAGACATCATGGCATCGAGTTTGCCAGTGGCCACGCCCTGCCACATGATCCCGGTGGCGACTGCTTGCAGTTTCACGTCATAACCGAGTTTCTGCCTGATCACTTCAGCGGCCACGTTGGTCGTGGCAACACTGTCCGACCAGCCGTCGACATAACCGATAGTCACTTCTTTGCCTTCGGCGCTGGCTACAGTAGAGCTGATCGCCAGCACCAAAGCGGCACCTGCGCCCAAGAGTCGTCGCATCTTCATCGTTACTTCCCCGAAAGTGCTGCGCTCGACGGATGCCGAGTCGCGTCAACGTATTGTTATGGTGCACAGCGCCCCCATCACGCCCACCGCAAACTCATCCGAACATCAGCGCGATTTATCTATGAGAGCACTGATGCGTCGATAATCAACCTCACGACAATGGCGACCTTCTCTGCCAGCGACCTCAAGGCATCGAGAAACGACATCAGAACGCCATTAATCTAGACCACCGTAAGCCCGCCGGCCAATCCGCCCGAACTTTGCATGTCAAAATCATGCAGGCCACCAAGCACGCGGCAAATGAAGGTAACATGCGCGGCTTTGCTCCCAGACGGCCTGACCATGCCCGCGACATCACGTTTTCCTTTTTTCGCTTATCTATTTGCCTGCCTGCTGGGGCTTTTTGCCCTTGGTGGCTTCTGGTACGGCCTCGGCAAACCGGTGATGCTGCCGGACGTGGCCAGCGCGACGCACAAACTGCAATGCGCCTCCTACACCCCGTTCGACAAGGACCAATCGCCGTTCGATCAGCCGTTCAAGCTGCGCCCCGAGCGCATGGACGCCGACCTCGCGCTGCTGGCCAAAAGCTTCGAATGCATCCGCACCTATTCCATGACCGGCCTCGGGGCCCTGCCCGATCTGGCGCGCAAGCACGGGCTAAAACTGATGATCGGCGCCTGGGTCAACAGCAACCCGGTGGACACCGCCAAGGAAGTCGACCTGCTGATCGCCTCGGCCAACGCCAACGCGGACGTGGTGACCTCGGTGATCGTCGGCAACGAAACCCTGCTGCGCAAGGAAGTCACCGGCGAGCAGTTGGCCAAGCTGATTAATAAAGTCAAAAGCCAGGTCAAACAACCTGTCACTTACGCCGACGTCTGGGAGTTCTGGCTCAAGCACCCGGAAGTTGCCCCGGCGGTGGATTTCCTGACCATCCATTTATTGCCGTACTGGGAAGATGACCCGTCGAATATCGACGCCGCGCTGCAGCATGTAGCCGAAGTACGTCAGGTGTTCGGCAACAAGTTCGCACCCAAGGACGTGATGATTGGCGAAACCGGTTGGCCGAGCGAAGGCCGTCAGCGTGAAACCGCGCTGCCGAGCCGGGTCAATGAAGCCAGGTTCATTCGCGCTTTTGTCATCATGGCGCAGCAGCAAGGCTGGCATTACAACCTGATCGAGGCCTTCGACCAACCGTGGAAACGCGCCAGCGAAGGCGCGGTCGGGGGTTACTGGGGGCTGTTCGATGCTGATCGCCAGGACAAGGGCGTGCTCGCAGGTCCGGTGTCGAACGTGCCTTACTGGACGCAGTGGCTGGTGGTGGGTGGTTTGATCTTCCTTGGCACGTTGATCCTCGGCGGTCGTGTACGCAGCACTCGCGCAGCATTGGTTCTACCGCTGCTGGGTGCGCTGGCCGCTTGCTCGATTGGCGCCTGGGGCGACCTGGCCCGGGTCACCACGCGGTTTGCCACTGAATGGTTGTGGGTCGCTTTGCTGACGGTGTTGAACGTATTGGTGCTGGCCCATGCGGCACTGACCCTGAGCGCTCGCACTGGCTGGCGTGAACGGGCGTTCAATGCGCTGGAACGTCGGGCTGGCTGGTTGCTCGCTGTGGCCGGGTTTGCCGCTGCGGTGACGATGCTGGAACTGGTGTTCGATCCGCGTTATCGCAGCTTCCCGAGTGTCGCATTCGTCCTGCCGGCGCTGGTCTATCTGTGCCGTCCGGTGAGCGTTCCGCGTCGGGAAATTGCCCTGCTGACCTTCATCATCGGTGCTGGCATTGCGCCGCAGCTTTATCGTGAAGGGTGGCAGAATCAACAGGCCTGGGGTTGGGCGCTGGTGAGTGCGTTGATGGTTGTAGCGTTGTGGCGCAGTTTGCGGGTTCGCAAAGGCTGATCTTCAGGGCCGATGCCGGCCTCTTCGTCGGATCGCCGCCCGGAGCCGGCTCGCTCCCACATTTGATCTTCGTCGTACACAGATTTTGTGCTCACTGAAGTTCTATTGTGGGAGCGAGCCTGCTCGCGAAGACTGACTTTCAGGCGCTGCGGGAAGCCCGAACCAACCGCAATCCAGCAATCACCACCGCAAAAACAGCCAACGTCGTGTTGTACAACGCCAACGCCGGAAACCCGAACACCAGCGCCAGCACCGCCAACCACCACCCTGCCCGGCCCGGTAGCACAAAACCGATAACGGCGGCCGCCAATGCCGCGAAGCCCAATACGTTGAAGTGAATCATCAGGCCCAGGCTCGAACGAACCTGGCATTCCCACCGACTCGCTTCGTCCACACAGATGCCAACCCATTGAGCATCCTCCATAAAGCCATAACGCGCGCCATAACTGGCGGCCAGCCATAACGGCAGGAGAACGAGCAGCAGAATCACAGGTAGGCGGCGGGACATGAAGCACTCCAATAAACGAAGACGGCGGCCAGCTTAATCCCCCGCCAGCAGTAAGCAAACGCGTGTAACAGATAATTGGTCACGAAATAGCTGCAAAGTGTATCGTCCAGCTACCATTACTCCGAAATTAGGCCTGATTGGTGCCGATCCATGGCACTTTGGCGCAAACCCCGTGGTCATAGCCTGCGAACTTCATTCGGCACCTTCCTCTAAGGGATCTAGTCATGCTCCGTTCCTTGCGCTTCGCCGCCCTGTTTGGCGGCCTTATTTTGAGTGCGTCCGCACTGGCGGTGGACATCGACGCCGCCAGTTATGGCTACCCCTTGACCAACCCGTTCGAGGCGACCATTGCCACGACACCGCCGAACCTGCGTCCGGAGTTGCCGCTGGACGACGACATCGATCAGCAGACACGCAGCGTTACCTTACGCCCGGAGCGTGAGTTCGACCTGCCGGACAACTTCTGGCCGGTGAAGAAGCTCACCTATCGCATTGCCACCCAGGATAAAGCCGCACCGCTGATTTTCCTGATCTCCGGTACCGGCGCGCGCTACGACAGCAGCCTTAACGAATACCTGAAAAAGCTCTACTACAAGGCCGGCTACCATGTGGTGCAACTGTCGTCGCCTACCAGCTTCGACTTCATGAGCGCCGCCTCACGCTTCGCCACCCCGGGTATCACCGAGGACGATGCCGAAGACATGTACCGGGTAATGCAGGCCGTGCGGGCACAAAACCCGAAAGTCCCCGTCACCGATTACTACCTGACCGGCTACAGCCTGGGCGCCCTGGACGCGGCATTTGTCGCGCACCTGGACGAAACCCGCCGCAGCTTCAACTTCAAGAAAGTCTTGCTGCTCAACCCGCCGGTCAATCTCTACACCTCGATCACCAACCTGGACAAGCTTGTACAAACGGAAGTCAAGGGCATCAACAACAGCACAACATTCTACGAACTGGTGCTGAACAAACTGACCCGCTACTTCCAGCAAAAGGGCTACATCGACCTCAACGATGCCCTGCTCTACGACTTCCAGCAGTCCAGGCAGCACCTGAGCAACGAACAGATGGCCATGCTGATCGGCACCTCATTCCGCTTCTCGGCCGCCGACATTGCCTTCACCTCGGACCTGATCAACCGCCGCGGCCTCATCACCCCGCCGAAGTACCCGATTACCGAAGGCACCAGCCTCACGCCGTACCTCAAGCGTGCGCTGCAGTGCGACTTCGACTGTTACATCACCGAACAGCTCATCCCGATGTGGCGCGCCCGCACCGACGGCGGCAGCCTGCTGCAACTGATCGACCAGGTCAGTTTGTATGCGCTCAAGGATTACCTGCACGACAGCCCGAAAATCGCCGTCATGCACAACGCCGACGACGTGATTCTTGGCCCTGGCGACCTCGGCTTCCTGCGCAAGACCTTTGGCGATCGTTTGACCGTTTATCCACTGGGCGGCCATTGCGGCAACCTTAATTACCGCGTCAACAGCGACGCCATGCTGGAGTTCTTCCGTGGCTAAATACCTCCTGCTTATCGCAGCGTTACTCTGTGCAGGCGTCGCCAATGCCGATAACAGCAAAGCCAACGCACCGGTTGTCATCGACAGTGATGGCTTCAAGGAGCCGCTGAGCAAACTCAAATTCAACCCTGGGCTGGATCAGCGCGAGTTCGAACGCTCGACGCTTAGCGCGCTGGCCGTCTACGACCCGCTGGAAGAGTGGAATCGCCGCGTCTACCACTTCAACTATCGCTTCGACCAATGGGTGTTCCTGCCAGTGGTCAATGGCTATCGTTACATCACCCCGAGTTTCCTGCGCACCGGCGTCAGCAACTTCTTCAATAACCTCGGTGACGTGCCGAACCTGCTGAACAGCTTGCTGCAGTTCAAGGGGCAGCGCTCGATGGAAACCACCGCGCGCCTGCTCCTCAACACCACCGTCGGCATCGCCGGCCTGTGGGACCCGGCCACCGCCATGGGGCTGCCGCGCCAGAGCGAAGACTTCGGCCAGACGCTGGGCTTCTACGGTGTACCGGGCGGCGCCTACTTCGTGTTGCCGATCCTCGGACCTTCCAATATCCGCGACACCGGGGGCCTGGCGGTCGATTTCACCGCAGAGTCGGCGATCAACTTCCTGAACGTCTCCGAAGTCAGCGAAAACCACCCGGAAATCTGGGTTCTGCGTGGTATCGACAAGCGCTACCAGAACAGCTTCCGCTATGGCCAGCTGAACTCACCATTCGAGTACGAGAAAGTGCGCTACGTGTACACCGAGTCGCGCAAGTTGCAGATCGCCGAGTAATTCCATCGGCGACAAAAAAGGCCATCCGATGCGAATCGAATGGCCTTTTTCATGCCTATAACTTCAAACACCACAAATCAACTGTGGGAGTGAGCCTGCTCGCGAAAGCGGTGTATCAGTCGACAGGGATGGCGACTGACACTGCCTCTTCGCGAGCAGGCTCGCTCCCACATTTGGTCAGTGCCAGGCTTCAGCCTTTCAGCGCTTTCCAGATTTTGCTCACGGCCATAACAGCCATCAACACCACCGCCCCCGCCACAATCCCTGCCACCGCATTCAGCAACGTGGGCACGATAAACCCGGCACCACCCGCCCCCGCGCTGACGCTTTCAATCCAGTGATGAACCACCGGCACACCGTGGGTAAGAATCCCCCCGCCCACCAGGAACATCGCCGCCGTGCCGATCACCGACAGACTTTTCATCATGTACGGCGCGGCTCGCAGAATGGCGTCGCCGATGCTCTTGGCCATCTGTCCAGGCTTCTGGGTCAGCCACAGACCGAGGTCGTCGAGTTTGACGATGCCGGCGACCAGGCCATAGACGCCAATGGTCATGACGATGGCAATGCCCGAGAGGACGATGACTTGCTGGGTCAGCGGAGCATCTGCCACGGTGCCGAGGGTAATGGCGATGATTTCCGCCGAGAGAATGAAATCGGTGCGGATGGCGCCTTTGATCTTGTCCTGCTCGAAGGCCACCAGATCGACCGCCGGATTGGCCACAGCCTCGACCAGCTCGGCATGTTCGGCCTGGTCTTCAGCCTTGCTGTGCAGGAATTTGTGGGCGAGCTTCTCGAAACCTTCGAAACACAGGTACGCGCCACCGACCATCAACAATGGCGTGACCAGCCACGGAATGAATGCACTGATGGCCAAGGCCGACGGCACCAGGATCAGCTTGTTGAGAAACGAGCCCTTGGCCACCGCCCACACCACCGGGATTTCCCGCTCGGCACGTACGCCGCTGACCTGCTGGGCATTGAGCGCCAGATCGTCGCCGAGCACACCAGCGGTTTTCTTGGCGGCCATTTTGGTCATCAACGCCACATCGTCGAGTACCGCGGCGATGTCGTCGATCAGCACCAGCAAACTGCTTCCTGCCATGAATCAGGTTTCCTTCTTGAATGAATGCCGCGCAGCATAGCGCGGCCGGGTGCCGCACGGGGCATTCTTGAGCGCCGCGCGAGGCCGGTGCTACCATGCGCAACCGCCAGAACAGGCAAGGAACCCCCTGGTTTATGAGCACTATCCGCGAGCGCAACAAAGAACTGATCCTGCGTGCCGCCAGTGAAGAATTTGCCGACAAGGGCTTCGCTGCGACCAAAACCAGTGACATCGCAGCTAAGGCGGGATTGCCCAAGCCCAACGTCTACTACTACTTCAAATCCAAGGAAAACCTCTACCGCGAGGTCCTGGAAAGCATCATCGAACCCATTCTGCAGGCCTCGACACCGTTCAACGCCGACGGCGTGCCCAGCGATGTGCTGAGCGGCTACATCCGCTCGAAAATCCGCATCTCCCGCGACCTGCCCTTCGCCTCCAAGGTGTTCGCCAGCGAAATCATGCACGGCGCCCCGCACCTGAGTGCCGATCTGGTTGAACGGCTCAACGGCCAGGCCAAGCACAACATCGACTGCATCCAGACCTGGATCGACCGCGGCCAGATCGCCCCGATCGACCCCAATCACCTGATGTTCAGCATCTGGGCCGCGACCCAGACCTATGCCGACTTCGACTGGCAAATTTCCGCAGTGACCGGAAAGGCCAAGCTGGATGAGGCTGATTATGAAGCGGCGGCGCAAACGATTATCCGGTTGGTGCTTAAAGGGTGTGAGCCGGATCAGTAGACCGCTGCGCTCCTATCGCCAGCAGGCTGGCTCCCACAGTGGATCTCCGACATTCAGATAATCCACCTGTGGGAGCCAGCCTGCTGGCGATGGGGGCAACTCGGTTTTGGATCAAACCCAGATAGCATCCCACAGTGGATAGTCGCCAAGCCGCTCGACCAACCCGGCCCGCAACGGGTTAGCCACAACATACCGGGCAACCTTTACTAAGTCCTCTTCACGACGCAGCGCTCGACCATGAAAACCTCGCTGCCAAAGACTGGCCCTACGGCCGGCAGACAGATTCACTGCCTTGGTACTCAAAGACTTGGTCCTTTGCATCAGTCCGCCCAGCGACCCCTGCTGCAATTCGATCAACCAATGAAAATGATCCGGCATGACGACCCAGGCCAGTGAGTTTGCACAACCTTGGTCCTGCGCAGCGCGAAATTGCGAGACGACTAATCTGCCCAAGGTGAAGTCCTTGAAAACAGGTTCTCGGTCGAGTGTGTTTGTCGTTAAGAGATAGATGCGGTTCTGTTCGGTACAACGGCCGATGCGCAAGCGATTTGAGGCGGGTAGATCAGGCATTCCTTTGCCCCTTGCATGATTAATTCATGAAGAAGGCTAGATCTGATATTACCCAAGGGCGGGGTAGACATTTAGCTGGATGTGTCTGGTAGTCCGTCATCGCCAGCAGGCTGGCTCCCACAGTGGATCTCTGACATTCAGATAGTCCACCTGTGGGAGCCAGCCTGCTGGCGATAGCGGTAGATCAATCACCCATTAATCAAGCAGTCACCCCCGCATCCGCCCGCAACCCCAAAGCCTCGATCGCATTGATTGCACACTGCTCATCCACATCCGAAAGATCACCGCTGATACCCACCGCCCCCAGCACGTTCCCTTCCTGATCCCGAATCAACACGCCGCCCGGTGCCGGGACGACGCTGCCCTGCCCCAGACTGTTCAAAGCGGCGATAAACGCCGGGCGTTGTTGTGCGTCCAGCGCCAGCAGGCGTGAACCTTTGCCCAGGGCGATGGCGCCCCAGGCTTTGCCGATGGCGATCTGCGGGCGCAGCAAGCTGGCGCCGTCTTCACGTTGCAGGGTGACCAAGTGCCCACCGGCATCCAGTACGGCGATGGTCAATGGAGCCGCCGAGATTGCACGCCCTGCGGAGATGGCCTGATTGGCCAGGTTGACTGCGACTTTCAAGGTTAAAGCGCTCATGGTGCCGTCCTCATTTTGTTATAGGGAAAGCGGTTGGACTGTTTTTTGTTCAGAAGTCCGATGGAACAAATAGAACACAATGAGTTATTTTTTTGTATACAATAATTTTCGAAAAGCGCCACATGCGACGAAAAGCCACAGCAGATTGGGCTTCCGACGAATGAAACGGCCGCTTGAGAAAATGGATTGACCTGCGCCGTCCGCCGTGAATACACTCTGCGCAAAGCCACTTGTATACAATTACAAAACGTAAGAGGCACAAAACCATGAGCAAAATGAGAGCAATCGAAGCCGCCGTTCTGGTGATGCGCCGTGAAGGGGTTGATACCGCTTTTGGCATCCCGGGCGCCGCGATCAACCCGCTGTACTCCGCGTTGCAGAAGGTCGGTGGCATCGATCACGTCCTCGCTCGCCACGTTGAAGGCGCCTCGCACATGGCCGAGGGCTACACCCGCACCAAGGCCGGCAACATCGGCGTGTGCATCGGCACTTCCGGCCCCGCCGGTACCGACATGGTCACCGGGCTCTACAGCGCCTCGGCCGACTCGATCCCAATTCTTTGCATTACCGGCCAGGCACCCCGCGCCCGTATGCACAAGGAAGACTTCCAGGCTGTCGACATCACCGCGATCGTCAAACCAGTGACCAAGTGGGCAACCACCGTCATGGAACCAGGCCAGGTGCCTTACGCGTTCCAGAAAGCCTTCTACGAAATGCGCTCCGGCCGTCCAGGCCCGGTGCTGATCGACCTGCCGTTTGACGTGCAAATGGCTGAAATCGAATTCGACATCGACGCCTACGAACCACTGCCGCTGGCCAAGCCCACCGCTAACCGCGTGCAAATCGAGAAGGCGTTGGCCATGCTCGATCAGGCCGAGCGTCCGTTGCTGGTGGCCGGTGGCGGCATCATCAATGCCGACGCCAGCGAATTGCTGGTGGAGTTTGCCGAGCTCACCGGCATCCCAGTCATTCCGACCCTGATGGGCTGGGGCACCATCCCGGACGATCACCCATTGATGGTCGGCATGGTCGGTCTGCAAACCTCGCACCGCTACGGCAACGCCACGATGCTCAAGTCCGACCTGGTGTTGGGTGTCGGTAACCGTTGGGCTAACCGTCACACCGGTTCGATCGACGTTTACACCGAAGGCCGAAAATTCATTCACGTCGACATCGAACCGACCCAGATCGGCCGCGTGTTCACCCCGGACTTGGGCATTGTTTCCGACGCCGCTGCCGCGCTGACTGTGTTCAACGAAGTCGCTCGCGAATGGCAAGCCGCCGGCAAACTGAAAAACCGCAGCGCCTGGCTGCAAGACTGCCAGCAGCGCAAGTCCAGCCTGCAGCGCAAGACTCACTTCGACAACGTGCCGGTCAAGCCGCAGCGGGTTTACGAAGAGATGAACCAGGTGTTCGGCAAAGACACGTGCTACGTCAGCACCATCGGTCTGTCGCAGATTGCCGGCGCGCAGTTCCTGCACGTCTACAAACCGCGCCACTGGATCAACTGCGGTCAGGCAGGTCCTCTGGGCTGGACCATTCCGGCAGCGCTGGGCGTGGTCAAGGCTGATCCGACCCGTAAAGTTGTGGCGCTGTCGGGCGACTATGACTTCCAGTTCATGATCGAAGAATTGGCGGTGGGCGCGCAGTTCAAGCTGCCGTACATCCACGTGGTGGTGAACAACTCGTACCTGGGGCTGATTCGTCAGGCTCAGCGCGGTTTCGACATGGACTACTGCGTGCAGCTGTCCTTCGACAACCTCAATGCTCCGGAGCTCAACGGTTACGGCGTCGACCACGTCGCGGTCGCTGAAGGCCTGGGCTGCAAGGCGCTGCGTGTGTTCGAACCGGGCCAGATCCAGCCTGCCCTGCGCAAGGCTCAGGAGCTGATCGAAGAGTTCAAGGTGCCAGTCATCGTCGAGATTATTCTGGAGCGCGTGACCAACATTTCCATGGGCACCGAGATCAACGCCGTCAACGAATTCGAAGACCTGGCGCTGGTCGGTAACGATGCGCCAACCGCGATTTCGCTGCTCGATTAAGTTGACCTGATACCTGTAGCAGCTGCCGAGGCACGAGGCCGTGGCGAGGGGATTTATCCCCGTCGGGTTGCGAAGCAGCCCCAAAAAGCTCACGACTGCTGCGCAGCCGGACGGGGATAAATCCCCTCGCCACGGCCTCGTGCCTCGGCAGCTGCTACAGGCACCTATTTTTTACAGGAGACCACCATGCCGCGTTTCGCAGCCAACCTGTCCATGCTGTTCACCGAACAGGATTTTCTTGCCCGTTTTGAAGCGGCCGCCAAGGCCGGCTTCAGTGGTGTCGAATACCTGTTCCCTTACGACTTCAGCTCCGCCGAGATCAAAGCCAAGCTCGATGCCAATGGCTTGACCCAAGTGTTGTTCAACCTGCCGGCCGGTGACTGGGCCAAGGGCGAACGCGGTATCGCGTGCCTGCCGGATCGGGTCGAAGAATTCCGCGCCGGTGTCAACCTGGCGATTGCCTACGCGAAAGTATTGGGCAACACCCAGGTCAACTGCCTGGCCGGTATTCGTCCACAAGGCATCGACGATGCCACCGTGGAAAAAACCTTCGTCGCCAACCTCAAGTACGCCGCTGACAAGCTGCAAGCGGCGGGCATCAAACTGGTGATGGAAGCGATCAACACCCGCGACATCCCCGGCTTCTACCTGAACAACACGGCGCAAGCCCTGTCGATTCGTGAACAGGTCGGCAACGCCAACCTGTTCCTGCAATACGACATCTACCACATGCAAATCATGGAGGGCGACCTGGCCCGCACCATGGCTGCGCACTTGGGCGAGATCAACCACATCCAGTTGGCCGACAACCCTGGGCGCAACGAACCGGGAACCGGTGAAATCAACTACCGCTTCCTGTTCGAACACCTGGACCGCATTGGTTATCAGGGTTGGGTCGGTTGCGAATACAAGCCACTGACTACTACTGAAGCGGGTTTGGGCTGGCTGAAAACCCACAACGCGATCTGACGCAGATCCCTGTGGGAGCGAGCCTGCTCGCGATAGCGGTGTAACAGGCAACAGAGATGTCGAATGTTACGGCCTCATCGCGAGCAGGCTCGCCCCCACAAAAAAGCAGCGCTCCCCTATTTGCTTGAAGCAGCAATAAAAACAAGAGGAATTTCTCATGGCTAAAATCGGATTTATCGGCACCGGCATCATGGGCCACCCAATGGCGTTGAACCTGCAGAAAGCCGGTCACAGCCTGTTCCTGTCGGCGCACCACGACCCTGCGCCTGCCGACCTGATTGCCGGTGGTGCCGTCGCCCTGGCAAACCCGAAAGAAGTCGCGCAAGAAGCCGAATTCATCATCGTCATGGTGCCGGATACTCCGCAAGTCGATGACGTGCTGTTCCGCGCCGATGGTGTTGCGGCCGGTGTTGGCAAAGGCAAAGTCGTGATCGACATGAGCTCGATCTCGCCGACGGCCACCAAAGCCTTCGCGGTCAAAATCAACGAAAAAGGCGCGCAGTACCTCGACGCACCCGTGTCCGGCGGTGAAGTCGGCGCCAAGGCCGCGACCCTGAGCATCATGGTCGGCGGCGATGCCGATGCCTTCGAACGCGTTCTGCCGCTGTTCCAGGCGATGGGCAAGAACATCACCCTGGTGGGCGGCAACGGCGATGGTCAAACCGCCAAAGTGGCAAACCAGATCATCGTGGCGCTGAACATCCAGGCCGTGGCCGAAGCCCTGCTGTTTGCTTCGAAAAACGGTGCCGATCCCGCCAAGGTGCGCGAAGCGCTGATGGGCGGTTTCGCATCCTCGAAGATCCTCGAAGTTCACGGCGAGCGCATGATCAAAGGCACCTTCGACCCAGGCTTCCGCATCAGCCTGCACCAGAAGGACCTGAACCTGGCCCTGGCCGGCGCACGCGAGCTGGGCATCAACCTGCCGAACACCGCCAACACCCAGCAAGTGTTCAGCACCTGCGCGGCCATCGGCGGCAGCAACTGGGACCACTCGGCGCTGATCAAGGGCCTGGAACACATGGCGAATTTCTCGATTCGCGATAAATAAGCCCAGCCCCAAACCCTGTGGGAGCGAGCCTGCTCGCGAAGGCGATGTGTCAGTCAACATTCATGTTGAATGCGAAGCCGCCTTCGCGAGCAGGCTCGCTCCCACAAGGAACCGAGTCGCCCTCCAATAACAAGAAATCCGGGAGCCCGCCATGTCGGTCAATCCGCAACAATTCCTGCGCGAGCTGTTTGCCACAGCCATCGACGCGGCCCATCCGCAGCAAGTCCTCGAAGCCCATTTGCCCAAAGACCGCAACGGTCGGGTGATCGTCATTGGCGCCGGCAAAGCCGCCGCGGCCATGGCCCAAGTGGTGGAGCGTTGCTGGCAGGGTGAAGTATCAGGTTTAGTGGTGACGCGTTACGGTCACGGCACCCCGTGTGAAAAAATCGAAGTGGTCGAAGCCGCTCACCCGGTGCCCGATGCTGCCGGTCTGGCGGTCGCCAAACGCGTGTTGGATCTGGTCAGCAATCTGACCGAAGACGACCGCGTGATCTTCCTGCTCTCAGGCGGTGGCTCTGCCCTGCTCGCTTTGCCGGCGGCCGGCATCACCCTGGCCGACAAGCAGTCGATCAACAAAGCCCTGCTCAAATCCGGCACCACCATCGGCGAGATGAACTGCGTGCGCAAGCACCTCTCGGCGATCAAGGGCGGCCGTCTCGGCAAAGCCTGCTGGCCTGCCACTGTGTATACCTATGCGATTTCCGATGTACCGGGCGACCTCGCCACGGTCATCGCCTCCGGCCCCACCGTGGCCGACCCGAGCACCTCCGCCGAAGCCCTGGCGATCCTCAAGCGTTACGCTATTGAAGTCCCGGCCTCGGTGCGCAACTGGCTTCAGAGCCCGGAATCGGAGACGGTCAAACCCGGCGACCCGAGCCTGGCGCGCAGTCACTTCCAGCTGATCGCCCGCCCACAGCAGTCGCTTGAAGCCGCTGCGGTGAAAGCCCGTCAGGCCGGTTTCAGTCCGCTGATCCTCGGCGACCTGGAAGGCGAATCCCGCGAAGTGGCCAAGGTTCACGCCGGTATCGCCCGTCAGGTTGTACTGCACGGTCAGCCGCTGGCAGCGCCGTGCGTGATCCTCTCGGGCGGTGAAACCACGGTCACCGTACGCGGCAATGGCCGTGGCGGGCGCAACGCCGAATTCCTGCTGAGCCTGACCGACAGCCTCAAAGGCCTGCCCGGCGTCTACGCGCTGGCCGGTGACACCGATGGCATTGACGGCTCCGAAGATAACGCCGGCGCGATCATGACCCCGGACAGCTACGCCCGCGCCGCTGCACTCGGTCTGAGCGCCAGCGACGAGTTGGACAACAACAATGGCTACGGCTATTTCGAGGCGCTGGACGCGCTGATCGTCACCGAGCCGACCCGCACCAACGTCAACGACTTCCGCGCCATCCTGATTCTCGAGAGCACAAAAAATGACGCCTGATAAAAAGGTCAAAATCCTCGCCACCCTCGGCCCGGCCACCGACGGAATCAATAACATCCGTGAGCTGGTGCAGGCCGGGGTCAACATCTTTCGCCTGAACTTCAGCCACGGCGATCACGCCGACCATGCGCAGCGTTATCAGTGGATTCGTGAAGTCGAGCGCCAGCTGAATTATCCGCTGGGCATTCTAATGGACCTGCAAGGCCCGAAACTGCGGGTCGGCAAGTTCGCCGAGGGCAAGGTGCAACTGCATCGTGGTCAGGCACTGCGCCTGGACCTGGACCCGACGCCGGGCGATGAGCGCCGGGTCAACTTGCCTCACCCGGAAATCATCGCGGCGCTGGAGCCGGGCATGGACCTGCTGCTGGACGACGGCAAGCTGCGCCTTCGCGTGGTGACAAAGTACTCCGATGCCATCGACACCACCGTACTCAATGGCGGCGAACTCTCGGACCGCAAAGGCGTGAACGTACCTCAAGCGGTGCTGGAACTGAGCCCACTAACCGCCAAAGATCGCCGCGATTTGAGCTTCGGTCTGGAGCTGGGTGTGGACTGGGTCGCGCTGTCGTTTGTGCAGCGTCCTGAAGACATCCGCGAAGCCCGCGAACTGATCGGCGACAAAGCGTTTTTGATGGCCAAGATCGAGAAGCCATCGGCCGTGACTCAACTGCGCGAGATCGCCGAATTGAGCGACGCGATCATGGTTGCTCGCGGTGACCTGGGCGTGGAAGTGCCGGCCGAGAGCGTGCCGCAGATTCAGAAAAACATCATCACCATCTGCCGTCAGCTCGGCAAACCGGTGGTGGTGGCGACGCAGATGCTGGAGTCGATGCGCTTCTCCCCTGCCCCGACCCGTGCCGAAGTGACCGACGTCGCCAACGCCGTCGCCGAAGGTGCGGATGCGGTGATGTTGTCGGCGGAGACTGCATCCGGTGAATACCCATTGGAAGCCGTGCAGATGATGAGCAAAATCATCCGCCAGGTGGAAAACGGCCCGGACTATCAGGCGCAACTCGACGTGAGCCGGCCGAAGGCCGAGGCGACTGTTTCCGATGCGATCAGCTGCGCGATTCGTCGCATCAGCAATGTGCTGCCGGTGGCGGTGCTGGTGAATTACAGCGAGTCCGGCACGTCGAGTTTGCGTGCGGCGCGGGAACGGCCGACGGTGCCGATCCTCAACCTGACGCCGAACCTGCAGACCGCTCGCCGGTTGACGGTGGCGTGGGGCGTGCACTCGGTGGTCAATGATCGGCTGCGGCAGGTGGATGAGGTGTGCTCGACGGCGCTGGAGATTGCCCAGGCGCAGGGCATGGCCAAGCGTGGCGACACGTTATTGATCACGGCGGGTGTGCCGTTTGGGCAGCCGGGGTCGACTAATTCGTTGCGAATCGAGACGTTGATTTAGCGCCTGTACCGGCCTCTTCGTCGGAACGCCGCCCGGTGCCGGCTCGCTCCCACAGTTGATTTGTGTTGTTCACAAATCTGGCGACTGAACACAGATTCAGTGTGGGAGCGAGCCTGCTCGCGAAGCAGGCGACACGATTTAACTGAAACACCACAGACCTAAAATGCCTGCCAACCACTTCAACACCCACTGCCCCGACTGGGCGACTGCCCTGCTCAACGGATTCAGCCAGATCTTCCTCCAGCGCAACCCGCTGTGCGGTCTGCTGTGCCTGCTGGCCATTCTTTTCACCGCGCCCGCCCTGCTCGGCGGTGCACTGCTGGGCGGTGTCGCCGGGTTACTCACCGCGCAACGACGCGGCTATGCCAAGGCCGATCGACAGGCCGGACTCTTCAGTTACAACGGTGTCTTGCTCGGTTTGCTGCTGAGCCTCTACTTCCCATGGTCAGCCATGTTGCCGCCGCTGATCATCGCCGCTGGCGGCCTGAGCGCGATGCTGACCGAGCAATGGCTCAAGCGCGCCCGCGATCATCATTGCCTGCCCGCTTACACCGCACCCTTCGTCGGGATGAGTTGGTTGCTACTGTCGTTTGCCACGCCTCAATCACCCGCACCGGTGATCGAGATGAACACATTCAACCTGCTCGCCGCTTCATTGAAAGGGCTCGGTCAGGTGATGTTTCTGGGTCATCCGCTGGCCGGTGCTCTGATTGCTGCGGGCTTGCTGATCGCAGATCGCCGCGCTTTTCTCTGGACGCTGCTGGCTTCCGCCACCGGCCTCGGCTTTGCACTTCTGCATCACGAAACGTCAAACGCACTGCTGGGTTTGAGCGGCTACAACGCTGTGCTCGCGGCGCTCGCCTTCAGTCAGCAACGTCGCCAACCCTGGCTGCCGCTGCTCGGCATTGCATTGGCGGTCCTGCTCACACCGGGTTTTGCCGCACTCGGGCTGGCCACGCTGACCGCACCTTTCATCCTCGCCTGCTGGCTGATCCGTGCCGGCATTCGGGTGCTGCGCCAGGCCGCTGTCGACAGTGCGCCTTGCGCTATTGAGCGCCAAACCAAGGGTGGCGCCTGAAAGGGCTGAATCTGCATTCAGCGCAATGGGTCAGTCTCGCAAGCCAATGGCAGATCCGACCGCGAGCCCCAACTTTCATCGTATCCCTGATCGTGAGTGGCGAGGGTTTCGACGACTTCCAGGCATTTGCCCTGAAGCTGCGTGATGTAGACCTGGAGCATTTGAGGCGGCACGACCTTGTCATTCAAACCGATGAAATGACGTTGCGGGAGCGCACGCAACTTGTCGCGAAACTCTAGAGGTGTCACCGGCTTCGAGAATGGCGCGAGCTGCATCAGCTTCGCCCACTTTACAGGGTCGAGATTCCCGGCAATCGTTTGCACCTGAGTGACGTCGTTACGAGAACCCGCAAGGATCAAGGCAATCGCCGCGCCGCCCGAGTATCCGATCAGTTCAAACTGCTCCACTGCAAAGCGACTTTTCAGACGATCAAGGGCCGCGCTCATGGCCTCTATGACCAATGAATTGAAACGACCGGAAGTCCACAAATCAGTGTTGCAACCCGGCGATGTCACGAACTGACAAGGGCGCGCCAGATAGGCGCTGGGCCCCCGATCTCCAGCGGCCAATCTCGCCATCAAGGACACGCGAGGGGTCGGATCGATACTCGGTTGAGATCGTGTCGCCCACGCCCGACCATCGCCTTCGATGTAAACACGCAGATGCTTGTAGCCCCCTGGTGGCGGTAGCAAGGCCATGAGTGTGTAAGGTGAACTATCGAGCGTGCCAGGAGTAAGCGAAGAGCCTTGGCTTACCGCCTGCAAATCCACTTTACCCGCGCACCCGCTGAGCCCGAGGAGCGCGAAGCCGATGGCGGCCAGTGCTTTAAACATGGTTTTAACCTGTTGATCAGACGCAACGGTCCACCCGCGCGAACCGTTGCAATCCAGTCGATCAAAAAGCGTAGCGCGCTTCAAGGGTAAAGGTGTCGGCGTTAAAACCGGTCTTCGCTTGATAGCTGTAATGGGTCCCCAGGGTTAGAGCATCAATTTGATACTTCACCCCTATGCGACCTTCATAACTATCACGTACCGGGCGGGCTCCCGCGACAATGAAAGGCGAGCCCCCCAAGGTGAAACTGGAGGTCTGATTGATCTGGTCACCGATGAAGTCATGGTAAGCCATCACGCTCGCTTCAGGTGTAAGGGTGCCATTGAGCAGTGGCACGTCAGCGGCCATTCGCAACCCGGCACCCAGCTCGCCAATTTCGAAGCGCTGGGCATTGGAGTGCAGGGCGGCCGAAGAGCCATGCTCATTAAAACTGTCCAGCTGAATATTGGTGTAACGTGCGGCGACACGGGGTTCGACAATCAGTTGGTCAGTGAGTTTGAAGGTATAACCGCTCAAGGCGCTCAGTGCCCATGCGTCACTGTTGTAGCTGGCTTTGGCCACGCTGTCGGCGATATAACGTTTGCTGTCATTGTCATTGCGCCCGTAACTGAGGCTGCCATCGACAAACCAGTTGCGCAGATCCCAGCTGCCGTACAGCGTCAATGCGCTGCCCTGTACATCGGTTTTATTTCCGGTATCGGAAGTAACGTTAGTGTTCAGATACGAATAGGCCAGACCCACGGTGGAGTTGGCATTCAGCTTGCCATCCGCCCCGACAGCAACACCGCTGCTGTTGGCCGAATAACCGGCGACCGCATCACGACTGTCCTGATCCTGATTGCTGCTCAAACCCTGAATCCATACGCCGGTATCTGCCAGCGAATCCCCTGATGAGAGCCCCGAGCGCAGACCGGACACGCGGTTGCTGATCGCTCCATTCATCATCGCCTGACCCGACACTGCCGCATTGACCGCCCCACCGCTGACTTCCGGAGCCAGTTGCTCGCCGAGCTTTGCCAATTCCTCTTGGGAAGAGGCGTTGGCAAAGGCTCTGAAGACCGCATCATCACTGTGCAATTGTCCCAGCGGGCCATTCTTGAAGCGATTGAGAATCTCGCGAGTGCTGCTGGAAGTACCGATGCTCCCCTGCTCTTCATCCACCTGACTGTCACTTTTCAGTGTGACCAGTGCGTTGACGGTCTGAGCATCGGTTGTATAGCTGGCGACGTTCAACAACGAGGACGAACTGGTGACGCTCAACCCGTTGTTCTGCAGGCTGCTGGCCTTGACCAGTGTGTATTGAGTGCCGGCAGCGGTCGGCGTGAAATCACCTGGTTTGGCATTCAATGTCACTGTGGAGGACTGGGCGAAGGTGGCCTTGCCGTCCACCGTCAAATAAGGCGTACCGGGCGTGACGCGATCCGAAAGCAACATATCGATACCACTGTTGGCACCGACGTTCAGGTCACCGGTAATCACGACCCCCTGGTTCTGAAGGTTCAGAGATCCCGAAACGATGGAAACCGTGCTGTCGATTTTGCTACCGGTGTAATTGGCCTGACCAGCGACATTCACCCCATTGAGGTTGAGCAGATCGCCCTTGATCGCACCGCCGGTCCAGTTCAGTTGCGCCAACCCTGCGCCATCGATGGCCGCCGCATGATTGCTGCGAATTTCGCCACCTTGCTGGTTGATCTCGAACGCTGATGTCTGGTCCGCATCGACCCGGATCGCAACACCGTCCGCAGTGATATTGCCGGAGTTGATAATGCCCCGAGCGCCAGACACAGCATTCTGCGTGAAAGTGGCACCGCCGAGCTTGATGCCCGCGGCGTCTTCACCCGATGCCTGAATAGTCCCGGTGTTGAGCAAATAGTCGACTGAACCATCCAAAAACTCGATAGCCCCGGAGTCCTTGCCGACGCTCATGATCGAGCCGCTGTTCTCGATCCTCAACGCGCTGGTTTGGGTCTCGACGTGAAAAGCGGAGGCGTTCTGACCCGTGGCACGAATCGTTCCTGAGTTGAGAAGCCTGCCGGCGATGCTCACGGGATGCCCGTAATGGGAATCCAGAATCAGCCCCATGGCATCGTTACCGTGCACATCGACAACACCACTGTTGATCAGATCGCCGCCAATAGTGGTCCCATGAAGGTAGATACCCTCAGGCTCGCCATAGATATTGGCTCCCGATGCCTGGGTGATGGAGACAGTCCCGGCGTTGATGACATTGCCGGTGATAGTGGTATTACCGATCTCGATTCCCTCAGCGTTATTCACGTTGGAAAGAGAAAGCTTGCCGGCATTGATGAAGTCACCCTGGATGTTGCTGCCGCTGGAGTTGAAACCATGGAAACCGGCATCCAGTCCGATCCCGGTCACCGTCGCGCCTTGAGCGTCGAAAGTGAAGTCGCCCCGGTTAATGAGTGAGCCCGCGACAGTGTTCTGGAAGAACGTGACACCTTTATTGTCCGTGTTGCTCTGGCGGGTTCGTTGCCCGGTCAGGGTCAAGGTTTCACCAAGGGTTTGACCAGTCCAGTCCTTGAAACCCTGACTCAGGTCGTACTCGCTGGCAAATGCCTGAGCGGTCGAAGCGCTGACAACCATTGCCAGCAGGCTTTTCTTGAAAAACTTACTATCCATATCGCTTCCGTGTGGTTTTGAAACCCATCGCCTGAAATCCGGGCAGCACATCGAGACAAAGGTTCTTGTTCTGTGGGAAGTCGCTATATCGACGAGATAATCAATTTCTTAAGCCATGAACGACTAGAACCGGCTGAACATGGCGTACCCGGCGTCCCGCTTGCGCAATCCTCGTCAATCACCCAGGCTTCTCTCATTTTCGGCTTGGGCAAGACCTTATGGACAGTAACAACGACTGGCGCCATCGCCTCTACGTCATGATTTTCCAGAGCGACACGGTGGCTGGGCGGCGCTTCGACGGCATCCTGCTGTTGATCATCCTCGCCAGTATTGTGATCGTGATGCTCGACAGCATCGACGCGGTTCACCAGAACTACGCCAGCCTGCTGGCGTACATCGAGTGGGGCTTCACCGTCATCTTCGCCATCGAATACGGCCTGCGCCTGTACTGCTCGCCCAAGCCGTTGCGCTACGCGTTCAGCTTTTATGGGATGGTGGATTTGCTGGCGATCGTGCCCGGGATTCTTGCGTTGTACTACGCCGATGCGCAGTACCTGCTGATTATCCGGATCATTCGGATGCTGCGGATCTTCCGCGTACTCAAGCTCAGCCCGTACCTCAAACAAGCCAACTACCTGATGTCTGCATTGCGCGGCAGCAAGCAGAAGATCGTGGTGTTTCTGGTCAGCGTCTGCACCCTGGTGACGGTATTTGGCACCTTGATGTACGTGATCGAAGGCCCCGAGCACGGCTTTACCAGCATTCCCAAAGGCATCTATTGGGCTATCGTCACGCTGACCACCGTAGGCTTTGGCGACATCGTGCCGAAGACGCCGCTGGGTCAGGTGATTTCGTCGCTAGTGATGATCACCGGTTACTCGATCATCGCTGTGCCCACCGGGATTTTCACCGCCGAACTGGCCAACGCCATGCGTGGTGAGCAACTGCAACACGACTGCCCGGAGTGCAAGAAAAACAGCCACGAACATGGGGCAGCGTTCTGCTCCCGATGCGGGAATGCGTTGTTTAAGAAGCTGGAATAAGCAAAGTGCTTTTTAATCTTTAAAGGACTATGCGAGCCCCGTTATAGTCGCGGGCAAAACGGTGGCAACACCTCTTTTAATGACTGACAACTAACCCGTAGGAGCTGCCGAAGGCTGCGATCTTTGATCTTGAAGAATCAACATCAAAAGATCGCAGCCTTCGGCAGCTCCTACAAAAAAACAAGGACTGCGCAGTGAAAAAACTCTTTGGCGCCTCACTTCTGGCCGCTGGCCTGGCACTGACCAGCGTTGCTCAGGCCGCACCGACCCTGCTCAACGTTTCCTACGACGTGATGCGCGATTTCTACAAGGACTACAACACTGCCTTCCAGAAACACTGGCAAGCCGAGCACAACGAAAACATCACCCTGCAAATGTCCTTCGGCGGCTCCAGCAAACAGGCGCGTTCGGTCATCGATGGCCTGCCGGCTGACGTCATCACCATGAACATGGCCACCGACATCAACGCCCTGGCGGACAACGGCAAACTGGTCCCGGACAACTGGGTCACCCGCCTGCCGAACAACAGCGCGCCGTTCACCTCGGCCACCGTGTTCATCGTTCGTAAGGGCAACCCGAAAGCCCTGAAAGACTGGCCCGACCTGCTCAAGGACGGCGTGCAGGTGATCGTGCCAAACCCGAAAACTTCAGGTAACGGCCGCTACACCTACCTCTCGGCCTGGGGTTATGTGCTGAAAAACGGTGGCGACGAAAGCAAAGCCAAAGACTTCGTCGGCAAGCTGTTCAAACAAGCGCCGGTCCTCGACACCGGTGGCCGCGCAGCCACCACAACCTTCATGACCAACCAGATTGGCGACGTGCTGGTGACCTTCGAAAATGAAGCGGAAATGATTGCCCGTGAGTTTGGTCGTGACCAGTTTGAAGTGATCTACCCAAGTGTTTCCGCTGAAGCCGAGCCGCCGGTGTCGGTGGTCGATAAAACCGTCGACAAGAAAGGCACCCGCGCTGCGGCCGAGGAATACCTGAAGTACCTGTGGTCGCCGGAAGGTCAGGAAATTGCGGCGGCGAACTACCTGCGTCCGCGTGATCCGGCGGTGCTGGCCAAGTACACCGATCGTTTCCCGAAAGTGGATTTCCTGTCGGTAGAGAAGACCTTTGGTGACTGGCGGACTGTGCAAAAGACCCACTTCAATGATGGTGGGATCTTTGATCAGATTTACAGCGGTCAGTAATTTCTGAGCCGAACGAAAAAGGCGACCTGAGAAGGTCGCCTTTTTTGTGGCCGAACACAAAACTTGTGTTCGCTGAAGATCCCCTGTGGGAGTGAGCCTGCTCGCGATGACATTTATCCATTCGATAAATTTGTTGCCTGACACGCCGCTATCGCGAGCAGGCTCGCTCCCACAGGGTTTGCGCCAAGCAGTTACATCGGCGGCGTCACGCCATCCTTGCCGGCCGAGATGGATTGGGCGGTCAGCGTCCCGTCAGCACTTTGGGTCACAAACGTCACGATCTTCACGCCCACCTTCAGTAAGCTGCGATCCCCCGGCATCAGATTGACGATCGGCACATCCTCCGGCACCAGAATCTTCTGTTGCCCGCCCTTGTAGTTGACGGTCAAAACCCGGCCGTTGCTGACCACCAGATCGCCCACGCTGCCATTGGTCATGCTGCTGCCCTTGACCAGATCAAACGGCCGATGTCCATCGCCACTGCCCGCCAGTTCCGGTGGAAAGACGTGGACTTCCAGCGCCTTCAGTGTGCCGTCGTCCTGCGGAATGGCCGCCGAGCCGATGTAGCTGCCAGGTTTGATGTCTTCGATATTGGCCAGGGTAACGGCGCGGACTTTGGTGTCCTTGGTCAGATTGATGACCACGTTCTCACCACTGTTGACGTGGACTTTCAGCATGTCGGGGCTGACCCCGGTGATCTCGCCGCGAACCCCGATGCGCATGCCCGGCGCGTCAGCAGCCTGGGCGAGACCTGCCGTAAACAAGCCGATCAAGGTAACAACTGAAGCGCCGCGAATCAGGTGACGAAACATCGCATTCATGAAAGTGCCTTCCGTTTTATGGAACGTGAAGAGAGAACATAAGCACGCTATCGAACAGGATGTAAGTGAATGTATCATCGGACCTCAATGTTTTGACGCAAGGTTCCTCGATGGACATCACACACGTCCGTCACTCATTCCGCAACGGAATGATTGCTATCACTCCAAACCCTCTTCTGCCCGTTCCGATAGCCCTTTAGCCTGCGCGCATTCTCTTTTGCTCAGCGAGACCCGTTATGAACCCAGCGACCCAGGTGCCCCACGGCACCGCGACAATGACCCGAGGCATGGTGCTGCTGTTTGCCTTCTGCTGCGGCGCCATCGTTGCCAACATTTACTACGCCCAACCGATCATCGGCCTGATCGCACCCGACATCGGCCTGACCAGCACCATGGCCAGCCTGATCGTTTCACTGACCCAGATCGGTTACGCGTTGGGTCTGTTCTTCCTGGTGCCGCTGGGTGATCTGCTGGAAAACCGTCGCTTGATGATCATCACTACCGTGGTGGCGATTGCCAGCCTGTTAGGCGCCGCGTTTACCGATCAGCCAAACGTGTTTTTGCTGATCTCGCTGCTTGTGGGGTTCAGTTCGGTGTCGGTGCAGATCCTGATTCCACTGGCTGCACATTTGGCCCCGGAAGAGTCTCGTGGCCGTGTGGTCGGCGGGATCATGGGCGGTTTGCTGTTGGGGATTCTGTTGGCGCGACCGGTGTCCAGCGTGGTGGCTGACCATTTCGGCTGGCGTGCGATGTTTGTGATTGCTGCGGTATTGATGGCGGCGATCAGCATGGTGTTGGCGCTGACGATTCCCAAGCGCCAGCCTGACCACAGCGCTTCTTATGGTCAGTTGCTGGGCTCTTTGTGGACCCTGCTGCGTCAACAACCGGTTTTGCGGCAGCGCGCGTTTTACCAGGGGTGCATGTTCGCCACCTTCAGCCTGTTCTGGACCGCCGTACCGCTGGAACTGGCGCGCAATCATGGCTTGTCGCAAACCCAGATCGCGATCTTCGCCCTGGTCGGGGCCATCGGCGCCATCGCCGCCCCCATCGCCGGTCGACTGGCCGATGCCGGCCACACTCGCATTGCTTCATTGCTGGCCCTGTTGTTCGCCAGCCTGAGCTTCCTGCCGGCGTTCATCCATCCGGTTTACAGCGTTATCGGCCTCGCCGTCACCGGTGTGGTACTCGACTTCTGCGTGCAGATGAACATGGTCCTCGGCCAACGCGCGGTCTACGCCCTCGACGCCAAAAGCCGCAGCCGCCTGAATGCGCTGTACATGACCAGCATCTTCATCGGTGGCGCGTTTGGTTCCTCGGTGGCCAGTGCGGTGTATGAACATGGCGGCTGGTTGTGGATCGTGATGGTGGGTAGCGCATTTCCGCTGCTGGCGTTGTTGCGGTTTTTGAGTGTTTCGCAGAAGCGTTCGTTGGCCACGGCATGAAGCTTTAAAAGCATCGCGGGCAAGTCGGACCGCCGCACCGCTTGCTCCTACGGGACCGAGGTTGCCTGCGATTGCTGTGTGACTGACACCACTCAATGCCGAACCAACTTCTCCATCGCCGCATCTGCCAGAAACGAAGAGCGGCTTTTGACATTGTGCTCACGCACATATCGGTCAATGCGCTGAATCACATAGCCAGGCAGCGTCACGTTGACCTTCTCGGTTTTGCCCATATAGGGCGCGATGTCCAGCTCCAGCATTCCCCAGCCCATGTCGGCAAAGTCCGGATTCCCACGGTGAGCGGCAGCAGATGTAGGCATCGGAATCGACTCCCCGTCAGCCGCAATCTCCTGAAGCATGATGTGGGCAATCTCGACCGCTGCGTTATAGGCATCTTCAAACGTATCCCCGGCCGTTACGGCGCCTGGAATATCGGGGATCTGAATACCGATGGCGGTGTTCTCGTCGCCCCACTCGATACAGATTGGATATTGCATTATGGATCTCCTGCGTAACTGGCTCCCGGGCAATACAACCCGGCTCGCCTCCTGATGCTTTTGACCGTCCCGATCGGCAAATCCTTTTTCGGATGAGGGACGGGTATCGTGTACGGGTTGTATCGGTGTTTGAAGATGTGATGGCTGCCAGTAATCCGATCCAGTATCCAGCCGGCCTCCTCCAATTCCTTGATCAATAGCCTGCTCTGCACCATTTGCCTCCTTGCTCAGGCCCAAACAAAAATAACCCTAGAGTTATCTTTACTCAAGCACAAAAATCCGGATTGCGACGCTCGGTTGTTTTACAGGGTGTGATTGCGGGCCACAGCATTCCTCCCAAGAATGAATCATTTCGCTCGGCGTGATCGGTTACGCCGAGGTCAACCCGGATTACACTCAGCGTCCTGAGCCTGACGCGATGCTGGATGCGATTCGCGGCTGAACGGATCAAATGCCGCCCGACCCGCGGCATGTTCTTTCAAGGAGTGTGCAATGACCCGACGTACCGTTCTCATCACCGGCGCCAGCAAAGGAATTGGCCGCGCGGTCGCCGAGCACCTGGACCGCGCGGGTCATCGGGTGGTCGGCATTGCCCGATCACCCGATCTGAGTTTTCCCGGCATTCTGTTTCCGCTGGACCTGAGCGACAGGGCACTGACTCAGGAAGTGCTGGCGGATCTGGCCAGGACTTATGAGTTCGATGGGTTGGTGAATAACGTCGGCCTGGTGCGCCCGCAGGTGCTGGGGGAAATCGACATTGACACGTTCGACGACGTGATGCGGATCAACCTGCATTCGGCGTTGCAGGCCACTCAGGCGCTGTTGCCGAACATGCGCGCCAAGGCCTGGGGTCGGGTGGTGAACATTTCCAGCCTGACCGTGCTGGGTATCACGCAGCGCACCGCCTACGCGGCGGCCAAAGCCGCGTTGATCAGCTTCACGCGATCCTGGGCGCTGGAACTGGCGCAAACCGGCGTGACGGTAAACGCCGTAGCCCCAGGGCCGACTGAAACCGAGCTGTTTCGCGCCAACAACCCGCCGGGCAGTGAGGGTGAAGCGCGTTATCTGGCCGGCGTGCAATGGGGCGTTTGGGGCAGCCGCAGGAGATCGCGGCGGCGATTGCGTTTTTGTTGTCTGAGCAGAGCGGGTTTATCACCGGGCAAACGTTGTTTGTCGATGGCGGCGCCTCAATCGGCAAAGCTGCGTTCTAACCAACAACACCCATTCCCCGTGTGGGAGCGAGCCTGCTCGCGATGGCGGACTGTCAGTCACATTAATGTTGGATGTGCCGCCATCATCGCGAGCAGGCTCGCTCCCACATTTTGATCTTCGCAAGGACTTCGGATGGACCGCCTCGGCGCAATGGAAACCTTCGTCTACGTGGTGGAAACCGGTTCGTTTTCCGCCGCCGCCCGACGCTTGAACATCGGCCAGCCCGCCGTCTCGAAAGCCATCGCGCAATTGGAGGCGCGCCTCGCGGTCAGGCTACTGTTGCGCTCGACTCGAGGCCTGACGCCGACCGAGGCCGGCCTGGCCTTTTTCGAGCGCTCCAAGCGTGCCATCAAAGAAGCCGATGAGGCTGACAATGCTGCTCGCGGTGCCGCCAGCGGCCTGACCGGTAACCTGCGCATCTGCGCCGCCGTGACCTTCGGCCGGCTGCACATCGTTCCGCACCTGGGGCCTTTCCTCGATCAAAACCCGGACCTGAACATCGACTTGATGCTGGACGATCGCAACGTCAATCTGGTGGAAGAAGGCGTCGACATCGCCCTGCGCATGGGCGCCCTGAGCGACTCCGGCCTCACCGCCCGCAAGATCGCCGAATGCCGGCGCATGGTGCTGGGCACGCCCGCTTATTTCGAAAAACACGGCGAGCCTACCTGCCCTGCCGATCTGAGCAAACACCAAGCAGTCGTCTACACCTTGGGTGGCGGTGCCAATTGGCAGTTCCACAACGGGACAGATGATCAGTCAGTCATCATCAGCGGGCGAATCCGCGTCAACGCCGCCGAAGGCCTGCGTGCAGCCGTGCTCGCCCATCAAGGGCTGACCATGGCGTCCGAATGGATGTTTGCACCGGAACTGGCCAACGGCGAGGTCAGAGAAGTGATGAAGGATTGGACGTTGCCGAATCAGGACCTTTGGGCGGTGTTTCCCACGGGAAGAATGGCCAGTGCGAAGGCTCGGACGTTTGTGGATTATGTTCAGGGGTTGTTGGCTAAGGGGGCCTAAAATCCACTCGTTTCGTTTATTGCGATTTTCGTTTGATTCGAAAAGATCGCAGGCTTTGCCAGCTCCTACCTTTATCGCGTACACCCGCCGGTCATTGTCGTACACGATCCTGTAGGAGCTGGCGAAGCCTGCGATCTTTTCAGACGCCAAAAAGCAAAACGGCGATCCAAGGATCGCCGTTTCTGTTTACTGCCCGAATTGCCGCCCCAACCCACCCGGCACACCATGGATATCTGTCTCTTCCCATGGCCCGTTCGGGCTGATCGATCGGCTCCATCCGTTATCCCAGCGGTAGTAAGTGCGCTGGCGGTAGAAGGTGTTGGTCTGATCATCGAGAACGTACACGCCGAGCTTGGCATCCCAATGGCTGTTGCCACCTGGTGGCGGCGCGAAGCTGGCGGAGGTGCGTGGCAGCGGTTTGGCGGGCTTGGCCGGGATGCTCGGCTTGCCCGGTGTTGGTGTGGGTGACGGCGTCGGACGCGGCTGCGACGGCGGGATCGGTGGCAGCCGTTCAGGCTGCTGCGGTTGGACCACACAAGCGCTTAACCCCAAAACCATACTGAGCAGGGTGATACGAGCGATGGCGGTCATAGTGGCGTTTCCTGTCATTTGTCCGGGCTGTCGATGGTCAGTGTTTGCTGCGCAGTGGTGCTGCTGGCCAGAGGCTGGCTGCGACCGATCCATTCGCCGGCAGTTGGTTTGCCGGCGCGGGAGATGCGCGCAACCAGTTGGACTTCAGGGAAGTTCGACAGTTTCAACTGCGGCATCATTGCATCGGCGTCGCCCAGCTCGACGGTCGCCGGCAAGTCGGCCACGGTCAGGCGCTTGGCGGCTAATGGCGCAGGAGGCCCTGCGGTGGCGCGGGCGAAGATGAATACGCTGTCGCCCGGCTGGACCTTGGTTTTCAGCTCTGGCGCCAGATCCACTCGCACCTTGAGCAGTGCTGCAACCTTGGCGGTTGGCGCCTGGGCCACCTTGCCGCCACTGGCTTCGAGTTTCTCGGTGGCCCGAGTGATGCCGCCTTGCAGCGCGGCGCGGGAATTGTCGTCCGGTGGCAGTTGCACCAGCAGGCGATTCCAGTAGTCGATGGCATCCTGGTAACGCTGGCTTTCAAAGGCAGCAATTCCGAGCAAGCCAAGGCTGGTGACTTCTTTCGGATCGGCTTTCAGCGCTTCGTCGGTCAGGGCCCGAACCTTATCCGACCACTTCTTGCCATCGGCGAAGTACTGGGCCTGCGCCCATTGGCCCAACAGTTCCGGCTGACGACCGGCCAGGTTCACCGTGCGTTCGAAGATCTTCGCCGCATCGCCAGGGCGATCCTGAGCCATGTACGTGCGACCGAGGAAATACAGGCCTTCAGCCGAATCCGGTTGAGCGGCGACCGCACGCTCCAGGCGACGGGTCATCTCTTCCATCGACTGTGGCGCCTGGGAGAATTCGCGGGTCAGTTCGACCTTGTCGCTGGCGCCAAAATGCAGATACAGGCCAAGACCCAGCACCGGCACCAGAATTGCCGCCAGCAAAGGCAACGGTTTACCCAAGCGGGACAAGCGCGGCGCCTCGACGCCTTCGGTGTCGGCGAGCAATTCACGGGCGGCTTCGGCGCGACCGGTGTCCATTTGCGCGGCATCGAGAACGCCCTCTTCCTGCTGAGTCTGCAACTCAGCCACGCGCTCCTGATACAGCGCGACGTTCAGTGCCGTACGATCTTCCTCAAGCTGGGCGCGACGACCACGCAGAACGGGAATCAGCAGAAAACTCAGGGCAACCAGAAGTAGCAGACCTGCAGCGAGCCAGAAATCAATCATTCTTGGTTTTATCCAACAGGTGGTCGAGGCGCTCACGCTCCTCGGCAGAGAGCTCATCCTTGGTGTCAGCGCGTTGCACGCGACGACGGCGGACGATCACGGCGATGATCACAAAACCGCCCAGCAGCAGGCCGGCCGGACCGAACCAGAGCAAAGCAGTCTTGGCGTTCAGAGCGGGTTTGTAGCGGACGAAATCACCGTAGCGGTCGACCATGAAGTCGATGATCTGCTGGTTGTCCTTGCCCTCGCCGAGCATGCGAAAAATCTCTTTGCGCAGGTCGGCGGCAATCGGTGCGTTGGAATCGGCAATGTCCTGATTCTGGCACTTGGGGCAACGCAGTTCTTTGGTCAGCTCACGAAAACGCTCACGGTCACTTTCTTTGGCGAACTCATAGGTATCAATGGCCGCGTGCGCCACGCCGGCCAGGCTCAAACCCAATACCGCAGCGGCGATCCAACGCTTCATGGCTTGGCCTCATCAACCAGCGCCTGATACTTGGCCGCCAGTTTTTCGCGCCAGACCTGTTCGTCTATCACGCCAACAAACTTGTCGCGGATGATGCCCTTGGCGTCGATGAAGAAGGTTTCCGGAGCGCCATAAACGCCGAGGTTCAAGCCCAGGGTGCCTGCGTCGTCACGGATGTCCAGCTGGTACGGATTGTGGAATTCCACCAGCCACTTCAAGGCGTCAGCGTTAACGTCCTTGTAGTTGATGCCGTAGATCAACACGCCCTTCTCGGCCAGTTTATTCAGTACCGGGTGCTCGACCCGGCAGGAAATACACCAGGTGCCCCAGACGTTGACCAGTGCCGGTTTACCCAGAATGTCGGCCTTGGTCAGGGTCTTGTCGCCCTGCACGGCCGGCAGGGAAAACTCCGGGAATGGCTTGTTGATCAGCGCCGAGGGCAACTCGGCCGGGTCCAGGTACAGACCGCGGTAAAGGAAAACAGCCACCACCAGAAAAATCACCAGCGGCAACAGCATCAACCAACGTTTCATGCAGTGGCTCCTGTCATGCCCAGTGCTTCACGCACACGGCTTTTCACCTTGACCCGGTAACGGCGATCCAGCGCCGCCAGCAACCCGCCCAAACCGGTGAGCAGACCACCGAACCAGATCCAGCGCACGAACGGTTTGACGTGGACGCGAACGGCCCACGCGCCGTCGCCCAACGGTTCGCCGAGAGCGACGTAGAGGTCACGGGTGAAACCGGCGTCGATCCCGGCTTCGGTCATCACCGAATTCTGCACGGTGTAGAGGCGTTTTTCCGGGTGCAGCACGCTGACTTCCTTGCCGTCGCGGATCACCCGTACGGTGCCCTTGTCGGAGGTGAAGTTCGGGCCTTCGAAATGCTTGGCGCCTTCGAACACGAAGTGGTAACCGGCCAGGTCCATGGATTCGCCCGGCGCCAGACGCAAATCGCGCTCGGCACTGTTCTGGCTCGACAGCACGACGCCGAGGGCACACACGGCGATGCCGAGGTGTGCGACCTGCATGCCCCAATAGCTGCGGGTCAGGGTCGGCAGGCCTTTGATCAGGCCTTTGTGGCGAGTCTTGTCGAAGATGTCACGCACACCGGCCAGCAACACCCAGGCAGCGAGCATGAACGTCGCAATCACCGCCCAGTTGAAATCGCCGTAAGCGACGCCAGCCACCACGGCCAGCGCGGCGCTGCCGAGCAACACCGGAGTCAGCATGCTCATCAGCCATTTGACCGGCGTGTCTTTCCAGCGCACCAGCATGCCGACCGCCATCACCAGCATCAGCAACGCCATCAACGGCACGAACAGTGCGTTGAAGTACGGCGGGCCGACCGACAGCTTGGCGCCGGTCATCGCATCGAGAATCAGCGGATACAAGGTGCCGAGCAGGATCATCGAAGCGGCGACGACCAGCACGAGGTTGTTACCCAGCAGCAGGGTTTCCCGGGACCAGAGATTGAAGCCGACGTGGCTCTTCACCACGGGAGCGCGCAGGGCAAACAGCGTCAGCGAACCACCGACCACAAACAGCAGGAAGATCAGGATGAACACGCCGCGCTCTGGGTCGGACGCAAAGGCGTGCACCGAGGTCAGCACGCCGGAACGCACGAGGAAGGTCCCCAGCAAGCTCAGCGAGAAGGCAGCGATGGCCAGCAACACGGTCCAGCTCTTGAACACGCCACGTTTTTCCGTGACCGCCAACGAGTGAATCAGCGCCGTACCCACCAGCCATGGCATGAAGGAGGCGTTTTCCACCGGATCCCAGAACCACCAGCCGCCCCAGCCGAGTTCGTAGTACGCCCACCACGAACCGAGGGTGATGCCGATACCAAGGAAGGCCCAGGCGACGATGGTCCACGGACGGGACCAGCGAGCCCACGCCGCATCAAGACGACCACCCAACAGTGCAGCGATGGCGAAAGCGAACGCCACGGAGAAACCGACATAGCCCATGTACAGCATCGGCGGATGAACGATCAGGCCGATGTCTTGCAGCAGTGGGTTGAGGTCACGACCGTCCGCAGGAATTTGCGGCAGGATCCGTGCAAACGGGTTGGACGTGAGGATCAGGAACAGCAGGAAACCGGTGCTGATCATGCCCATCACCGCCAACACCCGCGCCAGCATCACTTGCGGCAATTGTCGGGAGAACACCGACACCGCGAAGGTCCAGCCGCCGAGGATCAACGCCCAGAGCAACAATGACCCTTCGTGAGCGCCCCACACCGCGCTGAACTTGTAGTACCACGGCAACGCGCTGTTGGAGTTGCTGGCCACATAGGCGACGGAGAAGTCGTCGGCCATGAAGGCGTAAGTCAGGCAACCGAACGCGAACAGCAGAAACGCGAACTGCCCCCAGGCGGCCGGTTGGGCGAGGCTCATCCACAAGCGGTCACCGCGCCAGGCACCGAACAACGGCACCACGGCCTGAACCAGCGCGAAACACAGCGCCAGAATCATGGCCAGGTGGCCGAGTTCGGGGATAAACAGCCCTGAGCCAATAAGTTCGGACGTCATCGATCAACCCTCCTTCGCGGGCGTTGGAGCAGATTGACCGCTGTCTTTCAAAGCCTTGGTCACTTCCGGCGGCATGTACTTCTCGTCGTGCTTGGCCAGCACTTCGTCGGCCACCACCACGCCGTCGGCGTTGAGCTTGCCCAGGGCAACGATGCCCTGCCCTTCGCGGAACAGGTCCGGGAGGATACCGCGGTAGCTGATGGTCACGGATTTATTAAAGTCGGTGACGATGAATTTCACGTCCAGCGAATCGCCAGAACGTTGTAGCGAACCTTTCTCGACCATGCCGCCGGCGCGGATGCGCGTGTCTTGCGGGGCTTCGCCGTTGGCGATCTGGGTCGGGGTGTAAAACAGATTGATGTTCTGCTGCAGGGCGCTCAGGGCCAGGCCGACGGCAGCGCCGACACCGACCAGGATCGCGAGAATAATGATAAGACGCTTTTTGCGCAGCGGATTCACTTGCCGTTCTCCCGGCGCAGACGACGCGCCTCTTGTTGCAGATACCGCTTGCGGGCCAGGATCGGCGCCGCCACGTTGAGGGCCAGCACCGCCAGGCAGATGCCATAGGCTGACCAGACATACAGGGCATGATGGCCCATGGCGAGGAAGTCGCCGAATGAAGCAAAACTCATCGAACGGCCTCCAGACTGTTCTGCACTTCGGCCTTGACCCAACTGGCGCGGGCTTCGCGCTTGAGCACCTCAAGGCGCATGCGCAGCAGCAACACCGCGCCGAAGAAACAGTAGAAACCCAGTACCGTCAGCAGCAGTGGCAGCCACATCTCGGCCGGCATCGCCGGTTTTTCGGTGAGGGTGAATGTCGCGCCCTGGTGCAGGGTGTTCCACCACTCCACCGAGTATTTGATGATCGGGATGTTGATCACGCCGACAATCGCCAATACCGCGCAGGCCTTGGCGGCACTGTCACGATTGCTGATCGCGTTGCCCAGCGCAATAAGACCGAAGTACAGAAACAGCAGAATAAGCATGGACGTAAGTCGTGCATCCCAGACCCACCACGAACCCCAGGTCGGTTTGCCCCAGATCGCGCCGGTGACCAGCGCCACGGCGGTCATCCAGGCGCCGATGGGGGCCGCGCATTGCAGGGCGACGTCGGCCAGCTTCATCTTCCACACCAACCCGACGATGCCGCACACGGCCAGCATCACGTAGCAGGACTGCGCCAGCATGGCGGCCGGAACGTGGATATAAATGATGCGAAAGCTGTTGCCCTGCTGGTAGTCCGGCGGCGCAAAGGCCAGGCCCCATACTACGCCAACGCCGATCAGCAGCAACGCCGCGACGCTCAGCCACGGCAGCAGTTTGCCACTGATGCCGTAAAACCATTTGGGCGAGCCGAGCTTATGAAACCAAGTCCAGTTCATTACTGTTTCCATCACGGTTGCTGCTCGTCATCACGAGCAGCCAAGGGTCTTTACTGGTTAAAAAATAACCAGACCTCATTATTCGCCGACGCTGATCTTCAGGCCAGCAGCTATTGCAAAAGGTGTCAGGGTTATCGCCAGGGCGGTCAGGCTACCAAGCCACAGGAGATAACCGGTCGCCGGCATGCCCTGCAATGCCGCCTGCAAGGCGCCACTGCCAAGAATCAACACCGGGATGTACAACGGCAGAATCAGCAGCGCCAGCAACAGGCCACCGCGCTTCAATCCCACCGTCAGGGCTGCGCCCACCGCACCGAGCAGGCTCAGCACCGGTGTACCCAGCAACAACGAAAGCAGCAACACCGGCAGACAAGCGGTTGGCAAACCCAGCATCAATGCCAGCAGTGGAGCGAGCAAAACCAGTGCCAGGCCAGAGAAGGACCAGTGTGCCAGTACCTTGGCCAAAACCAGAAGAGGCAGGGGGTGCGACGAAAGGACCCACTGTTCAAGCGATCCGTCTTCGAAATCACTGCGGAAAAGCCCGTCCAGCGAGAGCAAAACCGATAAAAGGGCCGCTACCCAGACCAGTCCCGGAGACAAGGTTTGCAACAATTGAGACTCGGGTCCGACCGCCAACGGGAACAGGGAAACGACGATCGCGAAAAATACGAGCGGATTGGCCAGTTCAGCAGGACGGCGGAACAGCAGACGGGCCTCGCGGGCGACCAACAGGCCGAAAACACTCATACGGCCCAGTTCCCCAGATCAATGTCGCGATAGCCGGCCGGCATCCGGGTCAGCGTGTGGTGAGTGGTCAAGACCACCATGCCGCCGCGTTCACAGTGTGCGGCCAGGTGTTCTTCGAGTTGCGCCACGCCTTGTTTGTCGAGCGCGGTGAACGGTTCATCGAGAATCCATAGCGGCGGGCTTTCCAGGTACAGCCGCGCCAACGCAACCCGGCGTTGCTGCCCGGCAGACAGCGTATGGCAAGGAACATCCTCGAAACCGCGCAGTCCGACGGCCGTCAGCGCTTGCCAGATCGCCTCATGGGAGGCCGGTTGATGCAGGGCGCACAGCCAGCTCAGATTCTCTTCCGGCGTCAGCAAGTCCTTGATCCCGGCAGCATGGCCGATCCACAGCAGGTTGCGCGCCAGCTCAAAGCGTTGCTCGTTCAATGGCTGGCCGTTGAGCAGCACCTGACCGGCAGTCGGCTGCATCAGACCGCAAAGCAGACGTAAAAGGCTGGTTTTGCCACTGCCGTTGGGGCCGCTGATTTGCAACATTTCGCCACTGGCCAGTCTCAATTCGAGATTTTCGAAGAGCAGCCGAAGGTCTCGCTCACAGGCGAGGGCAACGGTTTGCAGGACAGGACTGGTCAAGAGATCGCGGGCCTTTTGGGTTCAAGTCGGCAGTGGAGCGGCCGTTAAAGATATGCAGGATAAATGCATTGGCGGCCCGTTCTAAGGAGCTGGATCAAGTATTTGAAATGTTTTCAGCGCCCCGGATACAACGGGGCCGCATTATACATGCCATGCCCCAACAGGGCGTGTTGACGTTAAATGATGGTCGCGCCGCCACCCCGGAAGGCACAAGACTAGGCATGAGGAGCGAAGTTTGGTATTCCAAATGAGTAACGAATAACGACGTATTGCGCCTTCCGGGGTGGCGGCCCTTCGGGTTGGCGTTGTGAGCGTGCCATGCTGCGTTGCAAGACTTGGTAAGGAAACGACCCTTACCGGCGTCTTGCGCCTTGCCTGGCACGCTCACAACGCCAACGCGATCCATCATTTAACGTCAACACGCCCTGTTCAAGAGGGCAATTTCCTCAGGTTGTGACCGCGTATGACAGGCGAAATGAACATCCTCCCGCTACCGCAGACCACGCCCGCGACTTCGCGGCCGCTGGTGGTAAGTGGCGACCTGCTGAAGTTACTGACGCCGATGGAGGGCCTGATCACTGCGGGCCAGACCGCCAAGGCCGAAGTGCTGTCACTCAAGCAGGCGGATCAGACCTTTCAACTGTTGCTCAAGGTCACCCTCGACAGCGGCCGTCAGACCACGGTCCAGGCCACCAGCACCCAACCGTTGCCTCAGGGCACCAGCCTGGCGATCACCCAGCCGTCGGCGGGTAATCTGGCCGTCACCGTGCAACAGGCCATCGCCTCCAGCATCGCCACCCTCACCCGTATCGACACGGCGCAACTGCCAGTCGGCACGCTGCTGCAAGGCAAAGTGCTGACCTCTCAGGTGTTGCCGCAGGTGCCGGGCCAGCCGACGGTGTTTCGCTCGATGGTGAGCTTGCTCAACACCGCGCTGAGCGGCAGCACCCTGAGCATCGACAGCCCCACGCCGCTACGCATCGGCACCTTGCTGAGCGCGCTGGTTCAAGACACCCAGACGTTGAAATTCGTGCCATTGAGCAGCCGCCAGGAGCAATTGGCGGTGACCCAACAACTGGTCAGTCAACAGAGCCGCCAAGGCTCGCTGGATGGCCTGCTCAAACTCCTGCAAAACCTGCCGTCCTCGAATCAGACGTCCAGTGATCTGCGTGCCGCCGTCGACACGTTGCTCGCCGGCCTGCCCGATGTTCAACAACTCAGCACGCCAAAGGGGTTGGCCCAGGCACTGGCCAATAGCGGGCTGTTCCTTGAAGCCAAACTGCTCAGCGGTCAGAACCCGACACTGGCCCCGGACATGAAAGGCGATCTGCTCAAGCTGATCGCACAACTGACGCCAGGCCTGCCGGCCAACACCAATCTCAACGCGATCATTGCCGCCAACACTTTGGCCCAGGCCATGCCGAACTTCGTGCGCAGCGCCCTCGGCATGCTCGGTCAGATCAGCGCCAAACCGCAGCCAACCAGCTTCCCGCTGCCCGAGCGCCTGTTACAAAGCATGGACGGCGAAGGCGATCTCGAGCACTTGCTGCGTTTGGCAGCAGCGGCTGTTTCACGCCTGCAAAGCCATCAGCTGTCGAGCCTGGAACAGACTGGCGTCACTGACGACGGACGGTTGATGAGCACTTGGCAACTGGAAATCCCGATGCGCAATCTGCAGGACATCGTGCCGTTGCAGGTCAAGTTCCAGCGCGAAGAAGCGCCCGAGAAGGAACAGCAAAACGAACGCCGCGATGAGCGCGAACCCAAACAACAATTGTGGCGAGTGGACCTGGCGTTCGACATGGAGCCTTTAGGCCCGCTGCAGATTCAGGCACAACTGATCAAAGGCAGCTTGTCCAGCCAGCTGTGGGCCGAACGCCCGTACACCGCCAGCCTGATCGAAAGTCATCTGGCCGAACTGCGCCAGCGTCTGCTGGCGTCCGGCCTGAATGTCGGCGATCTCGATTGCCACCTCGGCACACCGCCACAAGGCCCTCAAACCCGTCTCGAACAACGCTGGGTCGACGAAACCGCATGAGAAACCCCAACACCCCGCGCCAGGCCATCGCCCTCAAGTACGACGGCAGCCACGCCCCGACCCTCACGGCCAAGGGCGACGAAGCACTGGCCGAAGCCATTCTGAAGATTGCCCGCGATTATGAAGTGCCCATCTACGAAAACGCCGAACTGGTGAAACTGCTGGCGCGGATGGAATTGGGGGAGAGTATTCCGGAAGAGTTGTATCGCACGATTGCCGAGATTATTGCGTTTGCGTGGAATCTGAAGGGCAAGTTTCCGACAGGACAAGATCCTGATGCGCCGATGGTCGAGAAGGACATTACCGAGCGCGGGGATGATTATTGATGTGTGTTGAATGCAAAAGATCGCAGCCTCGTTTCACTCGACAGCTCCTACAGGGCGTATGCCATCCCAATGTAGGAGCTGTCGAGTGAAACGAGGCTGCGATCTTTTGATCTTCTCAGTTCTTGTGAAGCTTACTCATCAACTCCGCCTCAGCCTGGGTCAACCCGCAGGACTGAGTCAGTTCATCGACGCTCGCGCCCATCCCGACCAATCGCGCCGCTTGGGCAAACGACAGGCTCGACGGGTCGCGCTGTTCCAGCTGAGCCAGTTTGTCCGGCAAGGGGCCAACCACCGCGCGCAGTTCGTGCAGGTCTTCACCCATGCGCACGTTGCCGCTCTGGTAGTCCTCGACGCGCTTGGCCAAGTCCTTGATGCGCTGATCACGCAGCGCATCGCCCTGGGCCTGTTGCGCGGCGATCAGTCGTTGGCCTCGTATGTACGCCAGAAACATCGCCAGCGTGCCTGCCCAGAACAGGAACAGGACAATGACCGCCACCTCAAGAATCAATCAGATGTTCTCCAGGTCCGACCATTCTTCTTCGCTCATCATCTTGTCCAGCTCGACCAGGATCAGCAGTTCGTTGTTCTTGTTGCACACGCCTTGAATGAACTTGGCGGATTCTTCGTTACCGACGTTCGGCGCGGTTTCGATTTCCGACTGACGCAGGTAAACCACTTCGGCCACGCTATCGACCATGATCCCAACGACTTGCTTGTCGGCTTCGATGATGACGATACGGGTGTTGTCGCTGATCTCGGCGTTCATCAGGCCGAAGCGCTGACGGGTGTCGATCACGGTGACCACGTTACCGCGCAGGTTGATGATGCCCAGCACGTAGCTCGGGGCACCCGGGACCGGGGCGATTTCGGTGTAACGCAGGACTTCCTGAACGCGCATCACGTTGATGCCGTAGGTTTCATTGTCCAGCTTGAAGGTTACCCATTGCAGGATCGGATCTTCGGAACCCTTTGCAGACGACGCCTTATCATTCATACCCTGACCCCTCGAAAAACCGCCCTAGCGGTGTGTGTTCTGTGCAGCGGCAGTGACTGCCGTCGCGTGCTTGTTATGTTGGTTTGTGAGTCGGCTTGGTGCCGCTCATGTGCTTTGCCCCGCCGCTGGCGATCAACTCGGCCAGTGCGGAAACGTCTAGCAATGCACACATGTGCTCAATCACCGTGCCCGCGAGCCATGGCCGCTGACCTCGATGACTTCTCCATTTGATTTCGTTCGGGTCCAGGCGCAACGAACGGCTGACCTGATGCACCGCCAGCCCCCACTCGTAGCCCTGAACCGAAATAACGTATTGCAGGCCCTGGCGGAAATCGTCGCGGTAACGGTCGGGCATGACCCAACGCGCGGTGTCCAATACTTTCAGGTTACCGGCCTGGCTTGGCAGGATCCCGAGGAACCATTCCGGCTGTCCGAACAGCGGCGTAAGCTCGTGGCCGGCCAACGAATAAATCGAGCCCAGGCACACCAGCGGCACGGCCAGGGTCAGCCCGGCGACGTCGAACAACAGGCATTCGAATGGCTCGGCAGCCCAGGACGGACGACCATCGGTTTCCACCGGTGGCGGCGTGTTACTCGGCGGCAGGTGGACTTCGACCACCGGCGGCACCAAGGCTTGCAGTAGCGGGGCGATGGTCGATACCGGCGCGAGAACCGGCGCTGGCGCTTCGAGTACGGCTACCGGTGCTTTCGCCAGGGGCGCTGCTACCGGCGCGGCAACCACGGCGGGTTTCTGCGCATCGCGAGCCTGTTCTTCGAGCACCGCCGCCTGGAACTCGTCCAGCGCAGATTCAACTTCGACCACTGCGGGTAGCGTTTCGATTTGCGGCGGTAATTCTTCGGTCGCCTCCATCAGCAAGCTGTCCAGATAGGACTGCAGCGCCAGTTGCGGACGCGAGGTGATCTTGACCGGCCGATTCATGGGAGCACCCTTGTAGGAGCTGCCGCAGGCTGCGATCTTTTGGCGATTTCAAGGACGTCACAAAGCAAGATCAAAAGATCGCAGCCTGCGGCAGCTCCTACAGGAATTGAGTTCATCTCACGCCACCTGCGGAACAAGTTGTGCGGCCAGCAAATGCTTGAGCAACGCGCGATAAGCCAGCACCCCACGGCTCTTGCCGTCGAACTGCGAAGGCGTCACGCCGGCACGGCTGGCATCACGCAAGCGAGTATCGACTGGAATGTAGCCCTGCCAGATTTCTTCCGGGTACTTGTCGCGCAACACCCGCAGCGTGCCGAGGGAGGCCTGCGTGCGGCGGTCGAACAAGGTCGGCACGATACTGAAAGGCAGCGCCTGTTTACGTGAACGGTTGATCATTGCCAGGGTATTGACCATGCGCTCCAGACCTTTGACCGCCAGGTGTTCGGTCTGTACCGGAATCACCAATTGCTGGCTCGCCGCCAAGGCATTGACCATCAGCACGCCGAGCAACGGCGGGCTGTCGATCACGGCGTAATCGAAGTCCTGCCAAAGTTGCGCCAGGCTCTTGGCAATCACCAGCCCCAAACCACTCTGACCTGGCGACTGGCGCTCAAGGGTCGCGAGTGCGGTGCTTGACGGCAACAGGGAAATACTCTCGTGGCTGGTGGGCAACAACAACTGACCGGGCAAGCCTTGCGGCACACTGCCCTTGTGCAGGAACAAGTCGTAGCTGCTGTGTTCCAGACTGTCGGGGTCGTAACCGAAGTAGCTGGTCATGGAGCCGTGGGGGTCGAGATCGACCACAACCACGCGCTTGCCCGCCTCGGCCAGTAATCCGGCTAAAGCGATAGAGGAAGTGGTTTTACCGACACCACCCTTTTGATTGGCGACTGCCCAGACTCTCATTCGGATTGTTCCTCCCGGTCGAAATGGTCGACCGAGGAAAAGCTCAACGTATTAATGCGGGTGACGGAGAATTGACGGCACTCTCTCGTCCCGGCGACTTGACCGGGGTCGGTGCAGTTTGTGTGCCAGCACGCTTCAACGCGGCATCCGGTTTCGCATTGGCCGTTCCAGTACCGGTGAGGCTGCGGCGTACATCGAGATTTCGTGACACCACCAGCACGACGCGACGGTTACGCGCCCGCCCCTCGGCAGTCGCGTTGTTGGCCACCGGCTGGAACTCGCCGTAACCCACCGACGCCAGACGACCGGGGTTCACACCCTGCATCGCCAGCATGCGCACGATACTCGCCGAACGGGCCGAGGACAGCTCCCAGTTGGTCGGGTATTGCGCGGTGCGGATCGGTTGATCGTCAGTGAAGCCTTCGACGTGAATCGGGTTGTCGAACGGCTTAAGAATCGCGGCAACCTTGTCGATGATGTTGAACGCGATGTCGCTGGGCATGGCGTCGCCGCTGCCGAACAACAGGCTGGAATTGAGTTCGATCTCGACCCACAGCTCGTTGCCGCGAATGGTCATCTGGTTGGAGCTGATCAGGTCGCCGAACGCCGCGCTGATATCGTCGGCGATGCTTTTGAGCGGATCGTTGGCGGCTTGGGCAATGCCGGCGTCGACCTGCTCGCTGTCCTTGACCAACGGCTTGGCCGGGGTGACGGTCTTCGGTCGCTCGTCACCAATCGGGATCGGCTTGAGGGCGCGGTCGGAGTCGGTAAAGACCCCGATCAGCGCTTCGGAAATGACCTTGTACTTGCCTTCGTTGATCGAAGAGATCGAGTACATCACGACGAAGAAAGCGAACAGCAACGTAATGAAGTCGGCGTACGAAACCAGCCAACGCTCATGGTTTACATGTTCTTCAGGTTGGCGACGACGTGCCATGGTCCATGTCTCCCATCAATCCATGAAGCCCTGAAGCTTCAACTCAATAGAGCGAGGGTTTTCACCTTCGGCGATCGACAGGATCCCTTCCAACAACATTTCGCGATAACGCGATTGCCGCAATGCGACGGACTTGAGTTTGGCGGCAATCGGCAGCAGCACCAGGTTGGCACTGGCCACGCCGTAGATGGTCGCGACGAAGGCCACGGCAATGCCGCTACCCAGTTGCGATGGATCGGCCAGGTTGCCCATCACATGGATCAGGCCCATCACCGCACCGATGATGCCGATGGTCGGCGCGTAGCCGCCCATGCTTTCGAAGACTTTGGCGGCTTCGATGTCGCGGCTTTCCTGGGTGTAGAAATCCACTTCCAGGATGCTGCGAATCGCTTCCGGTTCGGCGCCGTCCACCAACAGTTGCAGGCCTTTGCGCGCGTAGTTGTCAGATTCGGCGTCGGCCACCCCTTCCAGACCGAGCAAGCCTTCCTTGCGCGCGGTCAGGCTCCAGTTCACGACGCGATCGATGCCGCCTGCCAGGTCCACGCGTGGGGGGAACAGGATCCAGGCCAGAATCTGCATGGCGCGTTTGAAGGCGCTCATCGGCGCCTGCAACAGCGCCGCACCGATGGTCCCACCGAGTACGATCAACGCTGCCGGGCCGTTGGCCAGGGCACCGAGGTGACCGCCTTCAAGGTAGTTTCCGCCAATGATGGCGACAAACGCCATGATGATCCCGATAAGGCTTAAAACATCCATCAGATACAAGCCTCGACCAGATGCTTGCCAATATCGTCCAGGCCGTACACCGCATCGGCGAGTTCAGCTTTGACGATGGCCATCGGCATGCCGTAGATCACGCAGCTGGCTTCATCCTGAGCCCAGATTGCACTGCCGCCCTGCTTGAGCAGACGCGCGCCTTCACGACCGTCGGCGCCCATGCCGGTCAATACGACCGCCAGAACTTTGTCACCGTAAGACTTGGCCGCGGAACCGAAGGTGATGTCCACGCACGGCTTGTAGTTCAGACGTTCGTCACCCGGGAGGATTTTCACTGCGCCACGACCGTCGATCATCATTTGCTTGCCACCCGGCGCCAGCAACGCCAGGCCCGGACGCAGGATGTCGCCATCCTCGGCTTCCTTGACGCTGATGCGGCAGAGCTTGTCCAGACGCTCGGCGAAGGCCTTGGTAAAGGCAGCCGGCATGTGCTGGATCAATACGATGGGGGCTGGGAAGTTGGCCGGCAATTGGGTCAGAACCCGCTGCAGGGCAACCGGGCCGCCAGTGGACGTACCGATGGCGACCAGTTTGTAGGCTTTGCGTTTCGGCGCAGGCGACGACGAGGCTGGGGCATGTGCACGAGCCGGAATCGGAGCCGGTGCCGGACGCGCAGGCGCGCTGCTGCCGTAGCTGCTGACGCTGGCAGGTGCTGGCGTCGGTGCAGGCGCGGCCACCGGGGCCGGGGCGCTGTAGGTGCTTGCACGACGGTTACTGCGCGAAATACTGAGAATCTTCTCGCACAGCAGTTGCTTGACCTTCTCCGGGTTGCGGGAGATGTCTTCGAAATTCTTCGGCAGGAAATCCACCGCGCCAGCGTCCAGCGCGTCGAGGGTTACCCGAGCGCCTTCGTGGGTCAGCGAGGAGAACATCAACACCGGGGTCGGACAGCGCTGCATGATGTGCCGCACCGCCGTGATGCCATCCATCATCGGCATCTCGTAGTCCATGGTGATCACATCTGGCTTGAGGGCCAGCGCCTGATCGATTGCCTCTTTTCCGTTGGTCGCCGTGCCGACGACCTGGATATTCGGATCCGCTGAAAGAATTTCCGAGACGCGGCGGCGGAAAAACCCCGAATCGTCCACCACGAGGACTTTAACTGCCATAAACACTCCGTTAGACGGAGCGAGGCTCAGTCGCCCCGCCCCACCAGAATCAAATACGCCGTGCGGCGTAACGCTTGAGCATGCTCGGAACATCGAGAATCAGCGCAATGCGGCCGTCACCGGTGATGGTGGCGCCGGACATGCCCGGGGTTCCCTGGAGCATTTTGCCCAATGGCTTGATGACCACTTCTTCCTGGCCCACCAGTTGATCGACGACGAAGCCGATCCGCTGAGTGCCCACCGAAAGGATCACCACATGGCCTTCGCGCTGCTCTTCGTGAGCGGCAGAGCTGACCAGCCAGCGTTTGAGGTAGAACAATGGCAGCGCCTTGTCCCGCACGATCACCACTTCCTGGCCGTCCACCACGTTGGTGCGCGACAGGTCGAGGTGGAAGATCTCGTTGACGTTCACCAGCGGGAACGCAAACGCCTGGTTGCCGAGCATGACCATCAGCGTTGGCATGATCGCCAGGGTCAACGGGACCTTGATGACGATCTTCGAGCCCTTGCCCTTGGTCGAATAGATATTGATGGTGCCGTTGAGCTGGGCGATTTTGGTTTTCACCACGTCCATGCCCACGCCGCGTCCGGAGACATCGGAAATTTCGGTCTTGGTCGAGAAACCCGGCGCGAAGATCAGGTTGAAGCAATCGGACTCGCTGAGGCGATCGGCTGCATCCTTGTCCATCAAGCCTTTTTTCACGGCAATGCCGCGCAGAACATCGGCGTCCATGCCCTTGCCGTCATCGGAGATGGACAGCAGGATGTGGTCGCCTTCCTGTTCAGCGGACAGGATCACCTTGCCGCTGCGAGGCTTGCCCATTGCTTCGCGCTCGGCCGGCTCTTCAATACCGTGGTCGACCGAGTTGCGCACCAAGTGGACCAACGGGTCGGCCAGGGCCTCGACGAGGTTCTTGTCGAGGTCGGTTTCTTCGCCGACCAGTTCCAGGTTGATCTCTTTCTTGAGCTGGCGAGCCAGGTCGCGAACCAGGCGCGGGAAGCGTCCGAAGACTTTCTTGATCGGTTGCATCCGGGTCTTCATGACCGCGGTTTGCAGGTCGGCTGTGACCACGTCGAGGTTCGACACGGCCTTGGACATGGCTTCGTCGCCGCTGTTGAGGCCCAGACGTACCAAGCGGTTACGCACCAGTACCAACTCGCCGACCATGTTCATGATTTCGTCGAGACGCGCGGTATCGACCCGCACGGTGGTCTCGGCTTCGCTGGCTGGTTTTTCCGGTGGTGGCGCGGCCGGGGCGCGCGCCGGAGCCGGGGCAGCAGCGACAGGTTTCGGCGCTTCGGCTTTAGGCTCGGGCGCTTTGGCGACGGGTTTCGGTGCAACAGCCTTGGCCACTGACGCCGCAACCGAAGCGCTGGCGCCGGTAGCGGTGCCCACTTCAGTGAACTTGCCCTTGCCGTGCAATTCATCGAGCAGCGATTCGAACTCGTGATCGGAGATCAGGTCGCCGCCAGCCGCTTTAGCGGTGGGCGCAGCCGGGGCCGGAACCGCAGCAATGGCCGATTCCAACGCATCCACGGCAAAGTTGCCCTTGCCGTGCAACTGATCGAGCAGTGCTTCGAACTCGTCGTCAGTGATATCGGAGCTGTCGCCTGCCGCTTTCGGGGCAGCCGGTGCGGCTGGCGCCGGGGCTACCGCATCGACGGCGAACTGGCCCTTACCGTGCAGCTGATCGAGCAACGACTCGAACTCGGCATCGGTAATTTCGTCGCTGGTAGCGGCATTACCCGCCGGCAGCGGAGCAGCCGCCGGGGCCTCTGCCTGCGCCTTGACGGCGTTCAGCGAGTCCAGCAGTTGTTCGAATTCATTATCGGTGATGTCACCCGACTCGCTTTCAGCAGCCGGTGTTTCGACCACGTCGGCTACCGGTGCGGCTTCTTCAGTTTGCGGCTCGGCCAGACGGGCCAGCGCTGCCAGCAACTCAGGCGTGGCAGCCGTGATCGGACTGCGCTCGCGGACTTCGGTAAACATGCTGTTCACCGCATCCAGCGCTTCGAGAACCACGTCCATCAGTTCCGAGTCGACGCGACGCTCACCCTTGCGCAGGATGTCGAACACGTTCTCGGCGATGTGACAGCACTCCACCAGCTCGTTGAGTTGGAGGAAGCCGGCGCCTCCTTTTACAGTGTGAAAACCGCGAAAAATTGCATTGAGCAAGTCCGCATCATCCGGTCGGCTTTCAAGCTCGACCAGCTGTTCGGACAGTTGCTCTAGAATCTCGCCGGCCTCAACCAGGAAATCCTGAAGGATCTCTTCATCGGCGCCGAAGCTCATGTGTAGGGGTGCTCCTAGAATCCAAGGCTGGAAAGCAAATCGTCTACATCGTCCTGACCGGACACAACGTCTTCTCTTTTATCGGCATGAATCTGCGGACCTTCACCCTGAGAGAGATGTTTTTGCGGATCTTTTTCTGCCAGCATCGCTTCATGGTCATGTTCGATGCCCGCAAAGCGGTCCACCTGGCTGGCCATAAGCACGAGCTTGAGCAGGTTGCTTTCAACTTCGGTGACCAATTGGGTCACGCGCTTGATCACTTGACCGGTGAGGTCCTGGTAATCCTGAGCGAGCAGAATGTCGTTGAGGTTGCTCGACACAACCCGATTGTCTTCGCTGCTGCGTGTCAGGAAACCGTCGACTCGCCGGGCCAGTTCGCGGAACTCTTCAGCCCCGACTTCGCGACGCATGAACCGTCCCCAGTCGGTGCTCAAGGCCTGGGCTTCGTTGCTCAGGCTGTTGACCAGCGGCGTGGCGTTTTCCACCAGGTCCATGGTGCGGTTGGCAGCAGCCTCGGTCAGCTTGACCACATAACCCAGACGCTCGGTGGCATCCGTGATCTGCGAGACTTCCTCGGCTTGCGGCATGTGCGGGTCAATCTGAAAATTGACGATCGCGCTATGCAGCTCGCGGGTGAGCTTGCCCACTTCCTGATACAGGCCACGGTCACGGGTCTGATTGAGCTCATGGATCAGTTGCACAGCGTCGCCGAACCTGCCTTTTTCAAGGCTTTCGACCAGTTCGACCGCGTGTTTTTTCAGAGTCGATTCGAAATCGCCCTGTGAAGACTCGTAATGCTCCATAGCTCCCCCGTGGCGCAGTGGCTTCGCAAATCAACCGATGCGTTCGAAAATCTTCTCGATTTTTTCTTTTAACGCCTGGGCCGTGAAGGGCTTGACCACATAGCCGTTAACACCGGCCTGGGCTGCCTCGATGATCTGCTCGCGCTTGGCTTCAGCGGTCACCATCAGCACCGGCAGGTGCTTGAGCTTTTCATCGGCGCGCACGTGGCGCAGCAGATCGATACCGGTCATGCCAGGCATGTTCCAGTCTGTTACCAGAAAGTCGATGCTGCCGCTGTTGAGAACCGGAATGGCGGTAGTGCCATCGTCGGCCTCGACCGTGTTGGTGAACCCAAGGTCACGCAACAGGTTTTTAATGATCCGCCGCATCGTTGAGAAGTCATCAACGATGAGGATTTTCATGTTCTTGTCCAATTCGACCTCCAAGCAGTCTTAAACGCGCCCAGCACCTGGACGCGCCATTTCAATCAATCCGGCAAAGCACTCAATGACTGTCTGGAGCACAACAGATCGGGACCGGTACGGTTCAACACCCCACCCGCCGCGTTCGCAGTGTCCCCACACTGCCTTCAGCGCGCTCGCCACTCCCCCAAACGCCCCCGCAAACGGGCCGCGCACTGGCTGTGTAACTGGCTGACCCGAGATTCGCTGACCCCCAGGACCTCACCGATTTCCTTGAGATTCAACTCTTCGTCGTAGTACAGCGCCAACACCAGTCGCTCACGCTCCGGCAAATTGGCAATCGCGTCCGCCAGCGCCGCCTGGAAGCGTTCATCTTCCAGATCGCGTGACGGCTCCAGATGAGCACTGGCGCCATCCTCGTGCAGCCCTTCGTGTTCGCCGTCCTGCAACAGATCGTCGAAACTGAATAACCGGCTGCCCAGGGTGTCGTTCAAAATCCCGTAATAATCGTCGAGACTCAATTGGAGTTCGGCCGCAACCTCGTGATCTTTAGCGTCACGGCCGGTTTTAGCTTCAATCGAGCGAATTGCGTCGCTGACCATGCGGGTATTGCGGTGGACCGAACGTGGCGCCCAGTCCCCCTTGCGTACTTCATCGAGCATCGCGCCGCGGATTCGAATGCCCGCGTACGTCTCGAAACTCGCGCCTTTGCTGGCGTCGTATTTGGTCGACACTTCAAGCAGGCCGATCATCCCGGCCTGGATCAGGTCTTCGACCTGGACACTGGCCGGCAGACGCGCCAGCAAGTGGTAGGCAATGCGTTTAACCAGTGGCGCGTAACGCTCGATCAGCTCGTACTGCGCATCACGTGCCGACTTCTTGTAGAGGTTATAGCCACTGGCTGTCATAGCACGGGTCCTGCGGTTTGTTGCACGAGGCGCTCGACGAAAAACTCCAGGTGCCCACGCGGGTTGGCAGGCAGCGGCCAGGTATCGACCTTCTGTGCAATGGCCTTGAACGCCAGTGAGCACTTGGAACGCGGGAAGGCTTCGTAAACGGCGCGCTGCTTCTGCACAGCCTTGCGCACGCTTTCGTCGTAAGGCACTGCGCCGACGTATTGTAAGGCGACGTCAAGGAAGCGATCCGTGACCTTGGTCAACTTGGCGAACAGGTTGCGCCCTTCCTGCGGGCTCTGGGCCATGTTGGCCAGGACGCGGAAACGGTTCATGCCGTAATCGCGGTTCAGCAGTTTGATCAGTGCGTAGGCATCGGTGATCGAGGTCGGTTCGTCGCAGACCACCAGCAAGACTTCTTGCGCCGCGCGAACGAAACTGACGACCGAGTCACCAATGCCCGCGGCGGTGTCGATCACCAACACGTCGAGGTTGTCGCCGATATCGCTGAACGCCTGGATCAGGCCGGCGTGTTGAGCCGGGCTCAAATGAACCATGCTCTGTGTGCCGGACGCGGCCGGGACGATGCGGATACCGCCAGGGCCCTGCAACAACACGTCGCGCAGCTCGCAGCGGCCCTCGATCACGTCGGCCAAAGTACGTTTGGGTGTCAGTCCCAGCAGAACGTCGACGTTCGCCAGCCCCAGATCGGCGTCCAACAGCATGACGCGCCGACCGAGCTCAGCTAGAGCCAGGGACAAGTTCACTGACACGTTAGTCTTCCCGACGCCACCTTTGCCGCCGGTCACCGCGATCACCTGTACGGGATGCATGCTGCCCATGAATTTTCTTTACCTTGTCTTACTTAGACGGAGGCCACATTACTGGCTGCGCGTTCACTAACTGAACAATGCATGGCAGACCATCGATGTAGGTACAAAAACTGTTCATTAGTACCTCAGCCGACCTGCTTGGTCGGGCTGTGGTAAATATCAGCGAACATGTCAGCCATGGCTTCTTCGCTGGGTTCTTCTTGCATTTGCACGCTGACGGCGCGACTGACCAACTGATGACGACGCGGCAGATGTAAATCATCCGGAATCCGCGGGCCATCGGTCAGGTAGGCCACCGGCAACTCATGACTGATGGCCAGGCTCAACACCTCGCCCAGACTTGCCGTTTCATCCAGTTTAGTCAGGATGCAGCCAGCGAGGCCGCAGCGTTTGTAACTGTGATAAGCGGCCGTTAGAACCTGTTTCTGGCTGGTGGTTGCCAAAACCAGATAATTTTTCGATTTGATGCCACGACCGGCCAGGCTTTCAAGCTGCATGCGCAGTGCCGGATCGCTGGCCTGAAGGCCCGCGGTATCGATCAGCACCACGCGTTTGCGCAGCAAAGGCTCCAGCGCCTGCACCAGCGACTGGCCCGGATCGACATGCGTCACCGACACATTGAGAATGCGGCCCAACGTCTTGAGTTGTTCCTGAGCACCAATGCGGTAGCTGTCCATGCTCACCAGCGCGATGTTCTGCGCGCCGTACTTGAGTACGTAGCGGGCTGCGAGCTTGGCCAGGGTGGTGGTCTTGCCCATGCCGGCAGGGCCGACCATGGCAATCACGCCGCCCTCTTCCAAAGGCTCGACTTCCGGTGTGGCGATCATCCGCGCCAGGTGCGCCAGCAACATGCGCCAGGCCTGACGAGGTTCTTCAATATCGGTAATCAGCGCCAGCAAATCGCGCGACAACGGGCCGGACAGGCCGATGCGTTGCAGGCGACGCCAAAGGTTGGCCTGGGCCGGACGGCTGCCTTGCAGCTGATTCCAGGCCAGGGAGCCGAGTTGCACTTCCATCAGTTCGCGCAGGCTGTTGAGTTCGAAACGCATCGAGTCGAACGCCCGTGGATCCACGCCACCGGAGGCAGGTGCCGCGGCCGGTGCAGGACGACGGGGTTCCGCGTAGGTCGGTTCGATCAGCGGCTCGGCGGCGGTCAACGGCAGGCCGGCGAACAACTGGCGATTGGTGGACTTATCGCTCTCGCCATCGCTGCGCAGGCTCAGCTCGGCCTGAGCGGTGACGATCCGCGACTGGGTCTTGCGCAGCTCGTCTTCGAGTTCCATGTTCGGAACGCGCGGGGCCAGCGCCGACAACTTGTAATCCAGGGCAGCCGTCAGCTCGACACCACCGGCGATCCGGCGGTTGCCAATGATAGCGGCATCAGCGCCCAGCTCATCACGAACCAGTTTCATGGCCTGACGCATATCGGCGGCGAAAAAACGCTTAACTTGCATATACCACTACCTCAGCCGTTGGGCCCTACTGTCGCAACGATGGTCACTTGCTTGTTGTCAGGGATTTCCTGGTAAGCCAACACATGCAAACCCGGGACTGCCAATCGGCCGAATCGCGACAGCATCGCGCGAACCGGGCCGGCTACCAGCAGAATCACCGGTTGACCTTGCATTTCCTGACGCTGCGCCGCATCGATCAACGAGCGTTGCAGTTTCTCAGCCATGCTTGGCTCCAGCAGAACGCCCTCTTCCGAGCCTTGTCCTGCCTTCTGAAGACTATTGAGCAATATTTGTTCCAACCTTGGCTCCAGGGTGATCACTGGTAGCTCGGAGTCAGTCCCTACAATGCTTTGGACGATTGCGCGGGATACGCCGACGCGCACCGCAGCCACCAGCGCGGCAGTATCTTGACTCTTGCTGGCATTGTTGGCGATGGCCTCGGCAATGCTGCGAATGTCCCGTACTGGCACCTGTTCGGCCAACAAAGCCTGCAAAACTTTGAGCAGCTGCGACAGCGATACCACACCAGGCACCAGCTCTTCGGCCAGTTTTGGCGAGTTTTTGGCCAGCAATTGCATGAGCTGCTGCACTTCTTCGTGACCGATCAGCTCGCTCGAGTGCTTGTACAAAATCTGGTTCAAGTGGGTTGCCACGACCGTACTGGCATCGACCACGGTGTAACCGAGGGATTGTGCCTGGGCACGCTGGCTGATTTCGATCCAGACCGCCTCCAGACCGAAAGCCGGATCTTTGGCGGTAATGCCGTTGAGCGTCCCGTAGACCTGCCCCGGGTTGATCGCCAGCTCGCGCTCCGGATAAATCTCTGCTTCGGCCAGGATCACCCCCATCAGGGTCAGGCGATAGGCACTCGGCGCCAGGTCGAGGTTGTCACGGATATGCACGGTCGGCATCAGGAAGCCCAGATCCTGGGACAGCTTCTTGCGCACGCCCTTGATCCGCGCCAGCAACTGACCACCCTGGTTGCGGTCCACCAGCGGAATCAGCCGGTAGCCGACTTCCAGGCCGATCATGTCGATCGGCGTCACGTCATCCCAGCCAAGCTCCTTGGTTTCCTGAGCGCGAGCTGGCGATGGCAGCAATTCCTGTTGACGCTTGACCTCTTGCAGAGCCTGAACCTTGACCACGTTCTGCTTCTTCCAGAACAGGTACGCGCCGCCGGCCGCCAGGGCTGCCATGCTGAGAAAGGAAAAGTGCGGCATGCCCGGCACGAGGCCCATCACCGCCATCAAACCCGCCGCCACGGCCAACGCTTTGGGCGAGGCGAACATCTGGCGATTGATCTGCTTGCCCATGTCTTCCGAACCGGAAGCACGGGTCACCATGATCGCTGCTGCTGTAGATAAAAGCAGTGATGGCAATTGCGCCACCAAACCGTCACCAATCGTCAGCAATGCGTAAACCTTGCCGGCGTCGGCGAAGCTCATGTTGTGCTGGAAGATACCGACCGCCATGCCACCAATCAGGTTGATGAACAGGATCAGCAGACCGGCAATGGCGTCACCGCGAACGAATTTGCTGGCACCGTCCATGGAACCGTAGAACTCGGCTTCCTGGGCCACTTCCATCCGGCGCAGCTTGGCCTGGTTCTGGTCGATCAGTCCGGCGTTCAAGTCGGCGTCGATCGCCATTTGTTTACCGGGCATCGCATCGAGGGTGAAGCGTGCGCTCACCTCGGAAATCCGCCCGGCACCCTTGGTCACCACGACGAAGTTGATGATCATCAAAATTGCGAAGACGACGATACCGACCACGTAGTTACCGCCGATCACCACCTCACCGAAGGCCTGGATCACCTTACCGGCGGCGGCATGGCCGTCCTGACCGTGGAGCATCACCACCCGCGTGGAGGCCACGTTGAGCGCCAGTCGCAGCAATGTTGCCACCAGCAGAATGGTCGGGAACACCGCAAAATCCAGCGGCCGCAAGGCGTAGACGCACACCAGCAGCACGACGATGGACAAGGCAATGTTAAACGTGAAAAACACATCCAGCAGGAACGGCGGCACCGGCAACATCATCATTGCCAACATGACCAGCAGCAACAACGGCACGCCCAGATTGCCCCGACTTAAGTCGGCAACGTTTGTGCGGGCACTGTTGAGTAACTGAGAGCGATCCACCGGTTTTCCCCGTTCCTTTAAAGCAAACTTTTGACGCCTGAAGCAGGCGCAGAGCCGCTACTGCAAGAAGCCTTCCAACTTTTGCCGAAGTGCGAAACAGAGAGATTGATTGAGCCTTTGTAGCAGCTGCCGAGCCTGCGAGGCTGCGTCCGAGCCGGGGTCGCGCTCAACCGAAGTTCTCGCAAAGGTTTACGACTGCTGCGCAGCCGAACGCAGCCTCGCAGGCTCGGCAGCTGCTACAGGCATCAGGAGTCGCGCCGCAAGTCTGGAGGAATCGGCAAATCATCCTTGAGCGGATCCGGGCGTTTGCTCTTGCCTGCGCGGTGCTGGCGGATCTGATAAACGTAAGCGAGCACCTGAGCGACGGCAAGGTAGAGCCCGCCGGGGATTTCCTGCTCAAGCTCGGTGGAGTAGTAGATCGAACGCGCCAGCGCCGGCGACTCAAGCAGCAGCACTTCGTTGGCCATCGCGATTTCACGGATCTTCAAGGCAAGGAAGTCGCTGCCCTTGGCGATCAACATAGGCGCCCCGCCCTTGTCTGGATCGTACTTGAGCGCTACGGCGTAGTGAGTCGGGTTGGTGATGACCACATCGGCGTCGGGAATCGCCGCCATCATCCGGCGCTGGGACATGTCGCGCTGCAGCTGGCGAATCCGTTGCTTAACCTCTGGCTTCCCTTCCTGATCCTTATGCTCGTCACGCACTTCCTGCTTGGTCATCAGCAGTTTCTTGTGGCTTTCCCAAAGCTGCACCGGCACGTCCACCGCGGCGATGATGATCAGCCCGCAGGCCATCCACAAAGCGCTCCAACCCACTACTTGCAGACAATGGATGACCGCGAGCTCCAACGGCTCGTGTCCAATGCGCATCAGGTCGTCGATGTCCGACGACAACACCATCAGTGCCACCGTCAGGATGATTAAAAACTTCGCCAGCGCCTGGAGCAGCTCCACCAGCGCCTTCGTCGAAAACATCCGTTTGAGGCCGGCGGCAGGATTCATCCGACTGAACTTCGGCGCCATGGTGCCAGCCGAAAAAAGCCATCCACCCAGGGAGATAGGTCCAATCAATGCTGCCAACACCAGGGTAATCATGATCGGCTGGATCCCCAGCAAAGCGATCAGCCCTGAGTTCATCAGGTAGGTACTCATGGAGCGCTGATCGAGGATGACTTCACGCGGCAGGGAAAAATTCATCCGCATCAGATCCATCAGATCCTGCGCCAGCGCCCCGCCGAAAATCAGCAGCGCACCGGAACCGGCCAGCATGATCGCCAGCGTATTGAGCTCCTTGGAGCGCGCAATCTCGCCCTTCTCACGGGAATCAGTTTTACGCTTCTCCGTGGGGTCTTCTGTTTTGTCCTGACCGCTTTCGCTCTCAGCCATGACTCAGCGCGCCTGTGCCAGTTCGCGTAAAAACTGCAAGGCCTCGGAGGCCAGCGGTTGATACTGATTGAGAATGTCCGCAAGCCCCACCCAGAGGATGTACATCCCGAGCACCAGGGTCAGCGGGAAGCCGATGGAGAAGATGTTCAGCTGCGGCGCCGCCCGGGTCATGATGCCAAACGCAATGTTGACCACCAGCAGCGCGGTGATCGCTGGCAGCACCAGCATTAAAGCAGCCCCCAGGACCCAACCGAGTTTGCCGGCCAGTTCCCAGTAATGATTGACCATAAACCCGCTACCGACCGGCAGCGTGGTGAAGCTTTCGGTGAGGACTTCGAACACCACCAGATGGCCATTCATCGACAGGAACAACAACGTCACCAGCATGGTGAAGAACTGCCCGATCACCGCCACCGACACGCCGTTGGTGGGATCGACCATCGACGCGAAGCCCATGCCCATCTGAACGGCGACAATTTGCCCGGCGACCACGAAAGCCTGGAAGAACAACTGCAAGGAGAAACCCAGCACCGCACCGACGAGGATCTGCTCGGCAATCAGCAGCAGCCCGCTCAAGTCCAGCGCATTGACCGGCGGCATCGGCGGCAGGCCAGGAGCGATGACCACGGTAATGGCCACTGCGAAAAATAGACGGACCCGCCTGGGCACCAGGGTCGTCCCGAAAACCGGCATGACCATCAACAACGAACCGACGCGAAACAGCGGCAGCATGAACGCCGCCACCCAGGTACTGATCTGGGTATCGGTCAGCTGGAGTAGCGACATGGTTTAGCCGATGACCTGAGGAATACTGCCGTACAACTGCAGGATGTATTCCATAAAGGTCTGCACCAACCACGGACCGGCGACAATCAGCGTCACCAGCATTACCAGCAGGCGCGGCAGGAAGCTCAGGGTCTGTTCGTTGATCTGGGTCGCGGCCTGGAACATCGCCACCAACAGGCCCACGAGCAAACTCGGAATCACCAGCACGGCAACCATCATGGTGGTCAGCCACAGCGCTTCCCGGAAGATGTCTACCGCAACTTCTGGCGTCATGGCGATACACCGCCGAAGCTGCTCGCCAGCGTACCGATGATCAACGCCCAGCCATCCACCAGCACGAACAACATGATCTTGAACGGCAGGGAAATGATCAGCGGCGAGAGCATCATCATACCCATGGCCATCAGCACACTGGCCACGACCAGGTCGATGATCAGAAACGGAATGAAGATCATGAAGCCAATCTGGAACGCGGTTTTCAGCTCGGACGTTACGAACGCCGGGACTAAAATCGTCAGCGGCGCCTGATCCGGCGATGCGATATCAGTGCGTTTGGACAAGCGCATAAACAACTCCAGATCGCTGCTGCGGGTCTGGGCGAGCATGAAGTCCTTGATCGGCACCTGAGCCTTGGCCACGGCATCTTGAGCGGTGAGTTTCTCCGCCAGATACGGCTGCAAGGCATCCTGATTAACGCGGTCGAATACCGGCGCCATGATGAACAGGGTGAGGAACAGCGCCATGCCCGTGAGGATCTGGTTAGACGGTGTCTGCTGCAGGCCCAGGGCCTGACGCAGGATCGAAAAGACGATGATGATCCGGGTGAAACTGGTCATCAGCATGACGAACGCCGGAATGAAACTCAGCGCAGTCATGATCAACAGGATTTGCAGGCTGACCGAGTATTCCTGAGCGCCGTTGGCGTTGGTGCCCAGGGTGATTGCCGGGATCGATAACGGATCGGCGGCGAATGCCAGCGGCGCAGCCAGCATCAGGGCCAGCGTCAAGACGATGCGAAACGCACCCATTACTTCTTATCCTTCTGATCCTTGCCCAACAGCTCCATCAGGCGCTGGGCAAACTCGGGGGTCGCTTTTTCAGTACCGCTGGGCACTTGCACCGGCTCCTTGAGCACGTGCAACGCGGTGATGGTGCCGGGGCTCAAGCCAAGCAGAATCTGCTCGTTGCCGACCTGCACCAGCATCAACCGGTCGCGAGGGCCCAGCGCGCGGGAACCGATCAGCTCGATCACCTGCCCTTTGCCGGCCGGCCCGGCCTGTTGGACCCGACGCAGCAACCAGGCGAGGAAGAAGATCAACCCCAGCACCAGCAGCAAACCGAACACCAACTGCGTCAATTGCCCGGCCACACCGCTGCTGACTGCGGGTGCAGCGGCAGTGGCAGCAGTCGCCGCCGGCTCGGCAGCCAGAACGCTGAACGGCAAGGCCAGCGCTAACCCCAGCGCCACCCCTGGCACCCCTCCCAGAACCTTTTTCACTCAGCGCAACTTCTTGATGCGTTCGCTTGGGCTGATCACGTCGGTCAGGCGGATGCCGAACTTCTCGTTGACCACCACCACTTCACCGTGAGCGATGAGCGTGCCGTTGACCAGCACGTCCAGCGGTTCACCGGCCAGACGATCGAGCTCGATCACCGACCCCTGGTTAAGCTGCAGCAGGTTGCGGATGTTGATGTCGGTGCTGCCGACTTCCATGGAAATCGACACCGGAATGTCGAGGATCACGTCCAGGTTCGGACCGTCCAGGGTGACCGGATCGTTGTTTTTCGGCACGCTGCCGAACTCTTCCATCGGCAGACGGTTGGACGGCGAACTGGCGGCATCGGCGGCCAGCAAGGCGTCGATGTCGTCCTGCCCGGCGTCACCGGTTTCTTCCAGGGCAGCAGCCCATTCATCAGCCAGCGCCTGGTCGTCCTGGGTATTCATATTGTTAGCCATCATTTGTCCTCGGCGGGCAACTCTTCAATTAGAAGCAGTCATTTAGCAAAAAGGGTTGGAGCGCCAATCAACGGCGCTCGATCGGCTCGATAACCTGCAACGCGAGGTTGCCTTTGTGCGAGCCCATCTTGACCTTGAACGCAGGCACGCCGTTGGCGCGCATGATCATTTCTTCCGGCATCTCGACCGGGATAATGTCCCCCGGCTGCATGTGCAGAATGTCCCGCAGGCGCAACTGACGACGGGCAACCGTCGCACCGATCGGGACGTCAACGTCCAGCACGTCCTGACGCAAGGCGTTGATCCAGCGCTCGTCCTGGTCGTCGAGGTCCGACTGGAAGCCGGCATCGAGCATTTCGCGCACCGGCTCGATCATCGAGTACGGCATGGTCACGTGCAGGTCGCCACCACCGCCATCGAGTTCAATGTGGAACGTCGACACCACAATGGCTTCGCTCGGGCCGACGATGTTGGCCATGGCCGGGTTCACTTCCGAGTTGATGTACTCGAAGTTCACTTCCATGATCGCCTGCCAGGCTTCCTTCAAATCGACGAACGCTTGCTCCAGCACCATGCGCACCACACGCAGTTCAGTGGGGGTGAATTCACGCCCTTCGATCTTCGCGTGACGGCCGTCGCCACCGAAGAAGTTATCCACCAGTTTGAACACCAGTTTGGCGTCGAGGATGAACAGCGCGGTGCCGCGCAACGGCTTGATCTTGACCAGGTTGAGACTGGTCGGCACGTACAGCGAGTGCACGTATTCGCCGAACTTCATCACCTGCACGCCACCGACGGCAACGTCCGCCGAGCGGCGCAGCATGTTGAACATGCTGATGCGGGTGTATCGGGCGAAACGCTCGTTGATCATTTCCAGGGTCGGCATGCGTCCACGGACGATGCGATCCTGGCTGGTCAGGTCGTAGCTTTTGACACTGCCGGGTTCGGCAGCGGTATCGGTCTGTACCAGACCATCGTCGACGCCATGCAACAGCGCATCGATCTCATCCTGGGACAGCAGGTCCTGCACGGCCATGTCGTGTTCCTACTGCAGTACGAAATTAGTGAAAAGCAACTGTTCGATGACCACTTTGCCGAGTTCTTTCTGCGCCACTTCCTGGACGCTGGCCGTGGCTTTCTGACGCAACATTTCCTGGCCGACCGGCGACGCCAGGGTGGCGAAGTCCTGTCCGGAGAACAGCATGACCAGGTTATTGCGGATGACGGGCATGTGGACTTTGAGCGCTTCCAGATCAGCTTGATTGCGACCTTGCATGGTGATGCTCACCTGCATGTAGCGCTGACGACCGTTCTGGTTGTAGTTGGCCACGAAGGCCGGAGCCAGGGGCTCGAAAATCGCTGGCTGCTTGCCGACCGGGGCGGTTTCAGCCGCGGCGGCAGGCTTGCTCTGGGCGCTGTGCATGAAGAACCAGGTCGCCCCCACGGACAAGCCGATCGCCAGCAGCAGGGCCACCACGATCACAATGATCAGCTTGAGTTTGCCTTTGGTTGCGGGGTCTTTTACTGCTGCTTCGCTCTTCGCCATGCCAATAATCCGTCACTATTCGGGTTTTCACAGTCGCACGGCAAGGCAAGAGCAAGTGTTATGCCAGAAGTGTCGGGAGGGAGATGGGTGGAATGGCTGTCATTGAAGAACACGGCAAATCCACTGTGGGAGCGAGCCTGCTCGCGAAGGCGTCGTGTCAGTCAACATCAATGAGGCTGACACACCGCTTTCGCGAGCAGGCTCGCTCCCACAGAGTTTGGTGCCTGATTTGATCAGGCGTAGTAGTCGACTGCGCTGGAACCGATGACGCTAGTGGTGCTGGCCGCTACTTCGGCAACTGTTGGCGCAAGATTCTCATCCATGGAGTCGAGGCGACCACCGCTGGCGTTGGTGCGCCCACCCTGGCCTTGACCCTGTTGAGCCTGTTCCTGCCTCTGGCCCTGCCAGCCACGGGACTGGTCGGAAACGTTGACGTCGACCTGGCCCATGCCCTGCTGCGCAAACATGTCGCGCAAGCGATGCATTTGTCCGTCCAGCGCTTCGCGGACACTTGGATGGGCGCTCATGAACGTCACTTGGGTCTGCTGATCCGGAACCATGTTCACCCGAATGTCCAACCGCCCCAGTTCGGCCGGTTGCAACTGGATGTCGGCGGCCTTGAGATTGGCGCTGGACAAGTACATGACCCGGTTCACCACTTCTTCGGTCCAGCCACTCTGATGCATGGCGATCGGTTGGTTCACCGGCAATGCGTTGGCGGTTTTCGGCGTGGCCGCCTGGGTCAGCGCCGCCAGGCGGTTGGCGAAATCGTCGACCCGGGTATCGCTGCTCGCGGACTTCAGGTCCTTGAGGCCGTCATCGATAAGACCACTGAAGGCCTTGTCGCCACCCTGGCCGGTGCTGTCCTTGTCGGCTTGCACATCGAACATGCTCGCCATGCCTGTGGCGAAGTTCTGCGCCGAGGTTGGCTCGCCGTCGGCCTGGGCCTGGGCCGAGGTCGGTGCCGCTTTGGGCTGAGCCTGGCTGGAAGCGGAAACATGCCCGCTCTGCTCCATGGCCATGCGCACCGCGGGTAGTGCATCGAGGGGATCGGCTTCGGGATCGAAATCGCTGTCAGTGCTTGCAACGACCGGAGTCGTTGTCGCCGTCACGGCCGCTTCGACCTGCGGTTGCGGGGTGACTACAACGGGCGGCGTTGCCGGTACCGGCGTTGGCACCGCAGGTTGTACTGCCTGCATCAACGCAGGATCCAGTGTCGGATCAACGGGCGCAGCATCGGCAACCGGCGTCTGCGCAGTATCCGACCCATCATCGCTGGCGGTCTTGTCGTCGGTCGGCGCCGGTTTATCGGCGGGCAAGGATTTGCCGCTATCGGCAACCGTAGGTTCCGGGGCGGCAGAGTTGTCGTTGCTGACGTCCTTTTTGCCGGGGCTGTCCGGCGTTTTATCGCCTATTGGCTTGGCCGATCCATCACCCACTGCAGAGGGTTTATTCCGGGCTTGATTGGCATAGACCTGAGCGAAGCTGGACGCCTTGTCCCCAGGCTCAGCGGCCAGCGCCGGTGTATTGGCGGAAGCGGCTTGAGTCTTGGCCTGCGCGGCGGCCTGAAGAAGCATATTGGGGGTAACGGGCATGGAACGGTCTCCGCTGCACTGGGATCGTAGGTACAGTTGACGGAGATTATTGCAAAGGTCGCGCCAGGTTTGAGTGGCAGGCGCTAAAAGCGCCGGACGGTCTCATTGGCAGAGAGGGAACGCTGACGCTCCGCCTCATAGAGAGGTCGGACGATGGCGAATTCGCTGTCAATTTCCCCGATCAGCTTTTCGATGCCTGCGAGTTCTTTTTTCTGGACTCGCTGCTCCAGCTCATGACACAGCTCGGACAGCCGGGTAGCGCCCATATTACTGCTACTGCCCTTGAAGCTGTGTGCAGCGGCGCCTAACTGATCGGCATCGTCAACCTGCCGCAGCAGATGCAAACGCTCTTCGGAATCGGCGAGAAAGGTATCCAGTAACGTCGGATACTCATCCTCCATGACCTCTTGCAACGCGCTCAGCACGTCGCGGTCCAGGTGTGTGTCAGCCACTTGCTCACTCCTTGATCAAGAATGCGTGGATTATGCCAGAGCCTCCCAGAAAAATTCCACGCGGGCACTTCGACCATTGTCGGACCAACTCGCATTGTGCCCCAGCTGACGGATCAGACTGACGCCACGTCCCGACAGACGGACAGCATCAACGGGCCGCTCCATCACCCGAGCGACATCGAAACCCTTGCCACTGTCTTCGACCCGAACCGCCAGGCAACCGCCCTCACCCTTGGGTGTCACCTGCAAATGCACCCGCACGAAGCCGTCCTGCAATTCGTCCAGGCGCGTATTGCGCTGTTGATAATAGCGGGTAAAACCCGAGGCATCGCGCTTCAGCGCCGAATCCAGCCCCAGCACCCCATGTTCCAGGGCATTGGAATACAGTTCGGCCAGCACACTGTAGAGCGCCCCGCTCTGAGCCCGCAGACCGTGGACCTCAAGCAGCAATTGCAGAAGATACGGCAGCGGATTGAAACGTTTGAGCGTGGCGGCGCGAAATTCGAAACTCACTGACCAGTCCAGCGGACAGGACTGACCACTGTCGGAGTACACCAATGCCGGTGGGCTCAGTTGTGCGGCCTCCAGCAGACTGACCTCGACCATGCTCACGTCATCGCGGGCCTCGCCGCGAAAGTCCCGCAACGCCTGCTCGATCTCTTCGAACAACTCATCAGGCTGACGATTGGCCGCAAACACTTGCTGCAATCGCTCCACACCAAACAACTGTTCGTTGGCATCGCAGGTATCGATCACCCCGTCGGACAACAGGAAGACCCGATCCCCGACCGCCATCGGAAATACCTCGGTGCGGTCATCAAAGGATTGCGGGCTCAGCACGCCGAGCGGTAAATGCCGAGCCGTCAGCGGCGTTCGTTCACCGCTGGCGATGCTGTGCAGGTAACCGTCCGGCATCCCGCCGTTCCACACCTCCACCGAGCGTCGCTGAAAACTCAGGCACAGCAGCGTTGCACAACAGAACATGTCCACCGGCAGGATGCGCTTGAGCTTGGCATTCATCTCGCGCAGGGTTTCGGACAGGCCGTAGCCCTTGGCGGTCATGCCATAGAAGACTTCGGCCAGGGGCATGGCACCGACCGCGGCCGGCAAACCATGGCCGGTAAAATCGCCGAGCAGCACGTGCATGTCCCCGGCCGGGGTGAACGCGGCCAGCAGCAGATCGCCGTTGAACAACGCATAGGGCGATTGCAGGTAGCGGATATTGGGTGCATTCAGGCAGCCGGAGTGGGCCACCTTGTCAAACACGGCCTTGGCCACGCGCTGCTCGTTCATCAGGTAGTCGTGGTGCCTGGCGATCTGGTCACGCTGCTGCAACACCGTGGCCTGCAACCGTCGCAAGCGGTCCATCGCCTTGATCTTGGCGGCGAGGATCACCTGGTTGTAGGGCTTGGCCAGAAAGTCGTCGCCTCCGGCCTCCAGACAGCGGGCCAGCGCTTCGCTTTCGGTCAGCGAGGTGAGGAAAATGATCGGCACCAGGGTTTCCCCTGCCAATACCTTGATCTGCCGCGCCGCCTCGAAACCGTCCATCACCGGCATCATGGCGTCCATGAGCACCAGTTGCGGTCGCTGCTGGCGAAACGCTTCAACGGCTTCGGAACCGTTGGCGGCCGTCAGCACCTCATGCCCCTGACGACGGACGATGGTCGACAGCAGCATGCGATCGGCCGCGCTGTCTTCGGCGATCAGGATCGTCAGCGGTTCGAACAAAGACTGCATGGCGGTCACGCCACGTCGAAGATTTGTTCGAAGTTGGAGATGGCGAGAATCTTGCGCACATCTGCATTAGCGTGGGTCAACGTGATTTCGGCATTCTCGCCACCGGCGTGATCACGCAATAGCAACAGCATGCCGAGCGCTGAACTGTCGAGGTAGGTGGCGTCTTTCAGATTCACTTCGAAAGACTCGGGTTTTGGCTGAAGATTTTCGTAGGACTCGCGAAATTCCTGATGCTTGGCGAAATCGAATCGTCCCCTGATCGATATCGTCAGCTTTTGACCATCTTGGGATACTTCTGTAACGACTGACATTTAACGGCTTCCTTGTCATGGGTGAACGTACGTGTACAAGGTTTAGCACTTGGCGGAGGCCGGAGCAAGGCTGGAAAACTGTGGCGTCTTTAAGTATGCCTTCGCGAGCAGGCTCGCTCCCACAGGTTGACCGCATTCACCCGAAAGAACGCGGCCCCCTGTGGGAGCGAGCCTGCTCGCGAAGAACGATAACGCGGTCCAGCTGATTCAATACGAATCCTGACGCGGCAACCGCTGGGACAACTCATCCAGCAGCTTTTGCTCGCGCCGGTCTTCCAGTCGCCGCGCCTCATCCATGTAGCGCACCACCAGTTTGCGCAACCCTTCGACCCGGGCAAATGCCTGTTGCCAGGATTCCCGCGCCTTGTTCAGATTGTTTTGATGCCATACGAGGCTTTGTCGCTGCTGGTCGATGGCAGTACCCAGTTGCGCCAGGAAGCCTTGATAACCCAGCAGCCATTGGCCCGACACGCCGCTGCTGCCGCGCACGATCCATTGCTCTTGATAGTCGAGACGAAAGGCTTCAAGGTCGGCGAGTTTGCTTTCGGCCAGGCGCACCTGGCCCTGAAAGTGCCCCAGACGCTGGACCGCGGTTTTCTCGGCCTTTTCGGCCATTTCAACCACCGGTGCCAGACGCCCCGCTCGACTCTGGGCCATGGCCGGTTAGCCGCCGGCCGCTGGGGCGAAGATCGAGCCGAGGTAGGCCTCGCTTTCGCCCAGGCTGATGCTGTCGTTCAGGCCCTGACGCAGGTATTTCACCAGCTGCGGTTGCAGGGAAATCGCCAGATCGGTCTCCCGATCACCACCTGCGACGTAGGCGCCGACGCTGATCAGGTCGCGACTCTGCTGATAGCGCGACCACAGCTGCTTGAAATACTGGGCGCGCGTCATGTGCTCCGGCGAGACCACCGACGGCATGACCCGGCTAATGGACGCTTCGATATCGATGGCCGGGTAATGACCTTCCTCGGCCAGACGCCGGGACAGCACGATGTGCCCGTCGAGTACGCCTCGCGCGGCATCGGCAATCGGGTCCTGCTGGTCATCGCCTTCGGACAAAACAGTGTAGAACGCGGTGATCGAGCCGCCGCCCTTCTCGGCATTACCGGCCCGCTCCACCAGTTTTGGCAGTTTGGCGAACACCGATGGCGGATAACCCTTGGTCGCCGGCGGTTCGCCAATGGCCAGGGCAATTTCCCGCTGGGCCTGGGCGAAACGGGTCAAGGAATCCATAAGCAGCAGGACGTTCTTGCCCTTGTCGCGGAAATACTCGGCGATACGCGTGCAATACATCGCCGCGCGCAGACGCATCAGCGGCGCATCGTCCGCCGGGGACGCCACCACCACCGAACGCTTGAGCCCTTCTTCACCGAGGATGTGCTCGATGAATTCTTTAACTTCACGACCCCGCTCACCGATCAGCCCGACGACGATGATATCGGCCTCGGTGAAGCGGGTCATCATGCCCAACAGCACACTCTTGCCCACGCCAGTACCGGCGAACAGGCCCAGACGCTGACCGCGACCGACCGTCAACAAACCGTTGATGCAGCGAATGCCCACGTCCAGCTGTTCGCTGATTGGTTCGCGCTTGAGCGGGTTGATGGTCGGGCCGTCCATCGGCACCCAATCCTCGGCCTTCATCCCGCCCTTGCCGTCCAGCGCACGACCGGCGCCATCGAGCACCCGCCCGAGCATGCTCATGCCCATCGGCAGACGACCGGTATCAGCCAGAGGCACCACACGGGCACCGGGAGCGATGCCGGCAACGCTGCCGACCGGCATCAGAAACACCTTGCTGCCGGAGAAGCCCATGACTTCGGCTTCGACCTGCACCGGGTGATAACTGTCATCATTGATGACCATGCAGCGGCTGCCCATGGCGGCGCGCAAGCCCTCAGCCTCGAGGGTCAGACCGACCATGCGCAGCAAGCGGCCTTCCAGGATCGGCGCGCCTGCAAGCGTAATGGCCTCGGCGTAGCTGCCGAGGCGCTTGGCAAAGCTGGTGCGATCAAGGCGCATCGGGATCGTCCAGTTCGGGTTCAACCGGCGTGACCGCTGGCTTGTCGCTGATCGGCAGTTCCAGACTCAGATCCGGCGCGGCCGGGTGCAAGGCCTGTTCGTGCAACTGATCGAACAGCTTGTCCATGACCCGCGCAACGCGGGTTTCGACCGTGGCGTCGATACGGCTGTGTTCAGTCTCGACCCGGCAACCACCGGGCAACAACGCCTCGTCCTCGACGATGCGCCAGGTTTCTTCATGGCGCTCGCGCAGGGCTTTGACTTGTTCGAAATCTTGCGGATTGATGTACAGCCGCACATTGCCCACGCCCAGCGGCAAGAGCTTGAGAGCCTCGCGCATGACGTGTTCGATTTGCGTCGAGTCGATGGCGAGTTCGCGCTGAATCACCTGTTTGGTGATGTGCTGCACGAGGTCGACCAGGGACTTTTCGATCAGGGTGTCCTGCTCGGCGATGGGCTCGAACAGATGCCCCATCAGTTGCTCCAGAGCGGCAACCTTGGCGGCCAGCGCCACTTCGGTTTCCTGACGGACCTTGAGCGTGGTGCTGTGAAAACCTTCTTTCTCACCGGTGGCGAAGCCTTCGTTGTAGGCCTCCTGGCGAATGCTTTCGAGTTCTTCGAGGGTCAGTGGCTGGACTTCTTCCAGCGGCACTTCTTCCATTTCCGGGGGCTCGGGCTCAGGTTCTGGCTCGGGTTCCGGCACGAACGGATCGAAACTGGGCAGCGACCAGACATCGAAACCACCGACGTCCTTGCCACGGATCAGGTCGGTGTTGGACTCATCATGTTTGGACGACATAGTGACCTTAGATCATCTCTTCGCCGCCCTTCCCGCCGAGAACGATTTCTCCGGCTTCGGCCATACGGCGGGCAATGGTGAGGATTTCTTTCTGCGCCGTTTCCACGTCGCTGACGCGCACCGGGCCTTTGGCCTCGAGGTCGTCGCGCAGTAGTTCGGCCGCCCGTTTGGACATGTTCTTGAAAATCTTCTCTTTGACGCCTTCATCCGACCCCTTGAGCGCCAGTACCAGCACGTCGGAGGACACTTCGCGCAGCAGCGCCTGAATGCCGCGATCGTCGACATCGGACAAGTTGTTGAACACGAACATGAGGTCTTCGATCTGACCGGACAGGTCTTCGTCGACTTCGCGAATCGAGTCCATCAACTGACCTTCGATCGAGCTGTCGAGGAAGTTCATGATATCGGCTGCGCGCTTGATGCCACCCAGGGTGGTGCGCGAGGCATTCGAGTTGCCGGAGAACTGCTTCTCGAGAATCTGGTTGAGTTCTTTCAGGGCAGCAGGCTGCACGGTGTTCAGCGAGGAGACCCGCAGAATGATGTCCAAACGCACCTTGTGGTCGAAGTTACCCAACACTTCGCCCGCCTGGTCCGGATCGAGATACGCCACCACGATCGCCTGGATCTGAGGGTGCTCGTAACGGATCACGTCGGCGACGGCGCGCGGTTCCATCCACTTCAGGCTGTCGAGGCCACTGGTGTTGCCGCCCAGCAGGATCCGGTCGATCAGGCCGTTGGCCTTGTCTTCGCCCAGGGCCTGCGTGAGCATTTTGCGCACGTAGTCGTCGGAGCCGACGCCGAGGCTGGTCTGGTCGCCGACGATGTCGACGAACTCGCTCATCACCTGCTCGACCTGCTCGCGGTGCACGTTACCCATCTGGGCCATGGCCACACCCACACGCTGGACCTCTTTGGGCCCCATGTGGCGCAGCACCTGGGCGGCGTCGGTTGAACCCAGGGACAGCAGCAGAATCGCGGCTTTGTCGACCTTGGACAGTTTGGCGGCAACGGCTCGGTTATCACTCATCTGCGTTAATCCACTCTTTCACGACCTGGGCCACGCGACCCGGATCTTCTGCCACCAGACTCTTGATTGCATTCAACTGTGCGTCATAGCCTTCACTCGGGCTCGGCAACAGGATACTGGTCGGGCCGCCGAGACTGACGCGGTCGTTGGCCAGTTCGCCGTCCAGGCCGCCCATGCCACCCAACTCGACGTCGCTACCCAAGCCTGCAAGCTGCTTGCCTTTGCCGCCACCGGTGATGTTGTTGAGCACCGGACGCAGCACACCGAACACCAGCACCAGGATGAACAAGACACCCAGCACTTGCTTGACGATGTCCCAGAACCACGGCTGGGAGTAGAACGGAATATCGGCAATCACTTCACCGCGCTCGGCGGAGAACGGCATGTTGATCACGCTGACACTGTCGCCACGGCTGGCGTCGAAGCCGACGGCGTCCTGTACCAGGCGAGTGAAGCGCGACAATTCATCGGCGGTCCACGGCGCACGGGTGGTTTCACCGTTGGCCGCGTTGATCTTGACCTGGTCATCCACCACCACCGACACCGACAGGCGATTCAAACGGCCCTGCTGCTGTTTGGTGTGGCTGATGGAACGGTCGAGTTCGAAGTTCTTGGTGGATTGTTGACGCTTGTCCGCCGGGTACGGTGCAAGCATAGGCTGGCCGGTGGCCGGGTCCATGATTTGCTGACCGTTGGCATCCAGCAATGGCTGGCCTGGCTGTACCATGCCGGCCGACGCGGTAGCGCCACCGGTGGTTTGCGGTGCGGAGGCAGGCGACGGCGGCTGGTTGCTCAGGGCGCCAGGCACACCTTGCGGGCCATTGCTGGCGGTACGTTGTTCGTTGACCGACTGCTCGCTGCGCAACGCCGGTTGGTCCGGGTTGAACTGCTCGGAGGTCGACTCGACGGCACTGAAATCCACATCGGCCGAGACTTCGGCTTTATAGCGATCGTTGCCCAGTACCGGTTGCAGAATGTTATGCACGCGTTGGGTGAGCATGCTTTCCATGCGGCGGCTGTAATCGAATTGCTTGCCGGCCATGGTCAGTTCGGAGTTCTCCGCCTGATCCGAGAGCAGCGTGCCCTTCTGGTCGACGACGGTAATCTGGGATTTGCTGAGTTCTGGAACACTGGTGGCCACCAGGTTGATGATCGCCAGTACCTGGCCCGGCTCTAGCGAGCGACCGGAATACAGCTCCACCAAAACCGAGGCGCTCGGCTTGCGCTCATCGCGCACGAACACCGAACTTTTCGGAATCGCCAGGTGCACGCGGGCACCCTTGACGTTGTTCAGGCTGGAGATGGTGCGGGCCAGTTCGCCTTCGAGACCGCGACGATAACGGGTCGCTTCCATGAACTGGCTGGTGCCCAGGCCCTGGTCCTTGTCGAGAATTTCAAAGCCAATGTTGCCGTCGCTGGGAGTGACACCAGCGCCCGCGAGCTTGATTCGCGCACGGGACAGGTCATCGGCCTTGACCAGCAAGGCACCGGAGTTCGGTTCAACGGTATAGGGAATGTCGGCTGCGGCCAGCGTATCCATGACCTGTTTGGCGTCCATACCGGCAAGGCTGCCGTACAGAGGCCGATAGTCCGGCTGCTGGGACCACAACACCACGGCAAAGCCAATCGCCACGCTCGCTGCCAAGCCGACCAACAGGCCTACCTGACGCAACATGGTCATCTCGGAGAGGTTTTCCAGGAAGGACAACCCGAACAGCGGCGGCTTGCCGTCTATTGGAGTGGCCTTGGCCGGAACATTATCGGCGACTGCTTCTGCCATGACTCAATTCGTCCTTAAACCGGCATCTGCATGATGTCTTGGTATGCCTGAACCAGCTTGTTGCGTACTTGCGTCAACGCTTGAAAAGACACGCTGGCCTTCTGCGAGGAAATCATCACGTCCGTCAGGTCGACACCGCTCTTGCCGATCTCGAAGGCACTGGCCAACTGACTGGACGCCTGCTGGGTGTCGTTCACTTTATTGACGGCCTGACCGAGCATGTCGGAAAAGCTGCTGCCACCCATTTCAGGAACGGCGGCAGTCGATTTCGACGCAGACATGGCATCCATTTGCATGGAACGCATGTCCAGCATCAATCGATTGAATTCAATACCTTGGCTCATGGTTTCTCTCTTTGACGAGCTACGTCTTTGGCGACCCGCAATTTTTTGACACTCACTCGGCGGGTAGTGAGGTGTTAGCAACAAGGGTGCCAGCTCCGTGGCCGCTCTAAACAAAAGCCCATCCTTGGCCCTCATTCCAGTCTTTCAAGCCGTAATGCAATCTGTAGCAGCTGGCGAAGCCTGCGTTCGGCTGCGCAGCAGTCGTGAAATCAGTCAGTGCGGTGTTTCAGAAAGACCGAGTGTTCAGGTTTTACGACTGCTGCGCAGCCGAACGCAGGCTTCGCCAGCTGCTACAAAAGTCGAATCAGGTGGCGAACAAATAAGCTTCCACGTCCATTCCGGCATCACGCATTTGCGCCAGCTTGTAACGCAGGGTGCGCGGACTGATGCCCAAACGCTCGGCGGCCTCTTTGCGACGGCCGCGCTCGGAGCGCAAGGTGTCGATGATCATCTGAAATTCGCGGCGACGCAGGTCATCACCCAGCGCCCCGGCCGACGCGGATTCGACCTCCACGGTTCGCACGGACGTTGGCGCCAATGCCGGCAACGGCGCACAAGCGACCGGCCCGGCCAGACAGAAATCCTCAGGCTGTATCAAACCGCCCTGCTGCAGAATCAACGCCCGCTGAATCGCGTTATCCAGCTCACGCACATTACCCGGCCACGGATAACCAATCAGGCACGCCTGAGCCTCAGGCGACAGCCTTGCCGCGGCATGCTTCATTTTATTGACGTACTTGGCCAGAAGGCGCTCGGCCAGTGGCAGGATGTCGGCGGTACGTTCGCGCAACGGACGCCAGGCCAGCGGAAACACCGACAGGCGATAGTAGAGGTCTTCACGAAAACGCCCCGCCGCCACCTCACCGGCCAGGTCACGGTTGGTGGTTGCCACGACCCGAATGTCCAGCGTGATCGGCTTGCGTGCGCCGACTCGCTCGACTTCGCGCTCCTGCAAAACTCGCAGCAACTTGGCCTGGAGCCCTAGGGGCATTTCGGAAATTTCGTCGAGCAGGATAGTCCCGCCATCAGCCTGTTCGAACTTGCCGGCCTGCGCCGCGATGGCGCCGGTGAACGAACCTTTTTCATGACCGAATAACGTGGCTTCGAGCATGTTGTCGGGGATGGCTGCGCAGTTGATCGCAATGAACGGCTGACTGGCGCGATGGGAATGCTGATGGATGTACCGCGCCAGCACTTCCTTACCGGTCCCGGACTCGCCGGAGATCAATACTGTGGAATCACTGCGCGCTACCCGCGCGGCCAGTTCCAGCAATTGCGCACTGGCCGGCTCGAACGCTACAGGCCCCTCGCCCTCGGTCGCACCGAGACTGCCCAGCGCATGACGCGCCACCAGATCGAGTAACGCCTTGGGCTCGAACGGTTTGACCAGGTAATCCGCCGCGCCCTGACGCATCGCATCGACTGCCCGCTCCACGGCGCCGTGAGCCGTCATCAACAACACCGGTAGCTGCGGCTGACGAGTGCGCAGCAATCCAAGCAGTTGATGGCCGTCCATGCCCGGCATGTTGACGTCACTCAGCACCAGGTTGAACGCCTCGGCACCGACCGCTGCCAGCGCTTCCTCCGCCGAACCGACGGCTTTGAAATCGTGCCCGGCGAGCAACAGCGTATCGGCCAGTGCTTCGCGTAGCGCGCGGTCGTCCTCGACCAGTAAAACCTTGATTGCCATGTCCTTCACTCCGCTCCCTGAGCGCTCGGCTTTTCACCAGAAAAAAGCGGCAGGATGACCTGCGCGCAAGTGCCGCGACCCAGCCGCGAGCGCAGCTGCAATTCTCCCTGATGGGCACGGGCCACAGCCTTGACCACGGTCAGGCCAAGGCCGGTCCCGGTGGTTTTAGTGGTAAAAAACGGCTCGCCGAGTCGTGCCAGCACTTGCGTGTCGATGCCGCTGCCGCTGTCACTGACAGAGATGCGCAGGTTGTTGTCATGGGTATAGAGGTGGACCTTCAAGCGCACGACACCGGCACTGGCCTGAATGGCGTTCTCGATCAGATTCAGGATCGCCCCGACCAGCGTGTCGCGATTGCACAACAACTCGCCGGAATGACTGTCGCACTGCCAGCGAATCGGCAGGTCCTGCACATGGGTCAGTGCTGCCGCCTGCAGCGACTGCATCAACACTTTGGGCGTGACGCGATCGGTCAGCGGCAGCTCGCCGCGAGCAAACACCAACATGTCGCGAACCTGATGCTCCAACTCATGCAGACGCTCTTTCAGGCGCCCGGCAAAACGTTGCTGGGTCTCGACCGGCAACGCCTGCTCAGTCAAATGACTGGCATAGAGCAAGGCGGCGGATAAGGGTGTACGAATTTGATGGGCCAGCGAAGCGACCATTCGGCCGAGGGACGACAGACGTTCGTGGCGGGCCAGCTGATCTTGCAGATGGCGGGTTTCAGTCAGGTCGTTGAGCAACACCAACTGGCCGGGCTCGGCATCCAGCGAGCGAGTGGAGATCGACAAACGCCGACCGTCCTTGAGCGAGATTTCGTGACCGTCGTCTTCACGGGGCGCAAAGCAGCGGGCAATGACATGACGCCACAGCTCGCCTTCGAGGGGCAGACCGAGCAGTTCGCAGGCAGCGGGATTGGCCTCGCGCACGATGCCTTGCGCGTCGATGACGATGACGCCGCCGGGCAACAGATCTAGGAGGTTTTGCAGCCGGTTGGCCAGGCGTTCTTTTTCCGCCAGCTCTTGCATGCGTTGCGCGCTGACCACCGCCAGCTCGCCCTTGAGCTCGGTGACCCGGGCCTCAAGCATGCTGTAGGAGTCGGTCAATTGGCTCGACATCTGGTTGAACAGTGCAAACGCCTGCTCAAGGCCAAGCCGGCTCGCCTGCTCTACGGACGACGGTTGCCCCGAAGCGTCAGGGACAGGAGACATCTGGGCGGCTTGGGGCATCGTGCTCTCTCGCTTGGCTGACCGTCAGTTAAACGGAACGTTGCGAGGGATGTAGCAATACCCGTGCCTAAAAAAAAGCGCCTACAAATGAAGGACTTGAAAAACAGGCGTCAATCATCCGCCTGTTCATCACCGTCACGACGGCTCATGCCGTACTTGCGCATCTTTTCCACCAGTGTGGTGCGACGAATACGCAGCCGCTCTGCCGCGCGCGCCACGATGCCATTGGCATCATCCAGCGCCTGCTGAATCAGCCCTTGTTCCAGACCACCGAGGTAGTCTTTCAGGTCCAGGCCTTCCGGCGGCAGCATGGCACCGGCCGAGAAGTCCGGAGTATGACCATTGATGGCCACCCGCTCTTCAAGATCGCTGCGCAGGCTGTCGACCAGTTGCTCGTCTTCATCGTCGACGTAACGGAATTTCTTCGGCAACTCGACCACGCCGATCACCCCGTACGGATGCATGATCGCCATGCGCTCCACCAGGTTGGCGAGTTCGCGGACGTTACCCGGCCAGCCGTGACGGCACAGCGACATGATCGCCGCGGAATTGAAACGGATCGAACCACGCTTCTCGTGCTCCATGCGCGAGATCAACTCGTTCATCAGCAGTGGAATATCTTCGACACGTTCGCGCAGCGGCGCCATCTCGATCGGGAACACGTTCAGGCGGTAGTACAAGTCTTCGCGGAAGGTACCGATCTCGATCATGCTTTCGAGATTCTTGTGGGTCGCCGCGATGATCCGCACATCAACGCTCTGAGTCTTGTTGCTGCCCACGCGCTCGAAGGTGCGCTCCTGCAGAACGCGCAGCAGCTTGACCTGCATCGGCAGCGGCATGTCGCCGATTTCGTCGAGGAACAGCGTGCCGCCATTGGCCAATTCGAAACGCCCGGCACGGCTGGTGATTGCCCCGGTGAAGGCGCCCTTCTCGTGGCCAAACAGTTCGCTTTCCAGCAACTCGGCCGGGATCGCCCCGCAGTTGACCGGTACGAACGGCGCGTCACGGCGCTTGGAGTGATAGTGCAGGTTGCGCGCAACCACTTCCTTGCCGGTCCCGGACTCACCAAGGATCAGCACACTGGCGTCGGTGTCGGCGACTTGCTGCATCATCTGACGGACGTGTTGAATCGCCCGACTGGTGCCGACAAGACTGCGGAAAAGATTGGGTTCACGGTGACGACCGCGCTCGCGGGCCTGGTCGTACATCTCGCGATAGACCTGGGCACGGTGCAGGGAGTCGAGCAATTTGCTGTAGCTGGGTGGCATTTCGAGGGTCGAAAGCACTCGGCGACGCTGGTCTTCTGGCAAGTCAACGGAAGAATTATCGCCCATTAACAAAACCGGAAGGAACTCATCCCAGGTTGAGAGTGTCTTTAACAAGCCCACAAGTGCACCAGGAGCATTAACCGTCCCGATGAGGACACAGATTACTTCACGACTTGATGACAATGAGCCGACAGCCTGCTGCCAGTCATGGCTACCGCAGGGTAAATTTTCTTCGCCGAGAAAATTTAAAATCACCGCCAAGTCGCGGCGGCGGACGCTATCGTCATCAATCAGCAGAATTTTGGTTTCACGCCACATGCAATAGCAACTTCCCTAGTCAACTCAATGCCCAAAATGAGGGGCAAGCTAGACGCTTGCAGACAACTGATGCCTGTAGACGCCTGAAATCTGGAACCAGCCACTAGTTAAGTCAAAAAACCGTGCACAGTCAAATTTATGGCGCACTATGTTTGGATTAACCGGGGATTAATTAACCAAACAGATGGTAAACCTTTGCCGCGTTCTGTGCTTGGTGGATCTGCGACATCTCGTCAACTATCGCCTGTCTCTCCCCCATTGCCACCTCAAGAAGCTGCCTGTAGACCCCCAGCAACTCCTCCAGGTTATCGCGCAACGCGGCCTCGTCCAGAATTACCTCACTCAAAACGTCTTCCATGCAGGAACGGCAAGCCATGTCCAATTCACCAATGGCTTCCCAGTTGCGCTCGGCCAGTGCCCCGACCAACGCTTCGCGGGTCTGTTCGATTCGCTGCAATACAAGACTCATGGTGATCTCCTTAAAACTGCGGACCTGGCGCGGTGATGGCGTCCCAACCTTCTTTGACGGTGCGAAGCAAACCAGCGACTTCGTCGAGAATCGTTGGGTCGGTCTTGATGTTGGCTTCAGCCAGACGCTTCATCATGTAGACATAGAGGTTATCCAGCCTCCCCACTTCGTCAGCCTTGTTCTCGAGATCCAGGCCTTCACGCAAGCCGCCAATGATACCGATGGCCTTGCTGATCAATACACCTTTACCCGGAATATCCTTGCGCTCCATGGCGCCTTTTGCCTGAGCAATACGATCCAGCCCACCCTCCATCAGCATCTGCACCAAACGGTGCGGACTGGCTTCGGAGACTTGGGCTTGCGCTCCAACTTTTTGATATTGCCGAAGGGCCAACATCGGATTCATGTTTCTACCTCATCACAACTCATGGGCTCGCTTAACCAATATATCGTCTACGAGCCAAAAAACTTTAAATCAAAAGACAAAAACCCGGCGCGCTAAAACACAGCCGGGTTTTTTCTGTCACATCATCGCTACTTAGCCGCGTTGTTGTGCATCCAGGCTATTGAAGAACGAGGAGATGTTAGTCGCCGTCGCCTTCATTTGCCCGACCAACAGGTCCATGGCGTTGTACTTGGCGGTCAACGTCGCCGTCAGCGTGGTGACACGCAGATCCAGCGCCAACTGCTGGGTACTCAGGTCGCTTTTCTGCTGGTTCAGGCTGGTGGAGCGCTGATCCAGGATGCCGCCGGTCTGCGAATAAGGGCTGATCGCCGCACTCATTCGGGCCAGCAGGCCATTCTTGCTGTCGGTACCGGTAAACAGTGTTTGAATCTGACTGCCCAACGACTTGGTGGTCATCGCCGTATTGAACTTAGCGGCGTCAAAATTCAGCGTACCGGCCTTCTGGTCGGTCGTGATACCCAGTTGCGCCAGTACCGAGAGCTGCCCACCCGGACCTGGAGTGACCAGCTCCTTGCGGATATCAGCCAGGAGCGAACGAGGCAAGGAGTCACCGGTCATTGGAGCAGAGACCGTCAGTTTGCCATTGCTATCGGCGGTGGCCTGGGTCAGTGCGGTGACCGTTTTCACCAAGGTGTTATAGGCGTCGACGAAGGACTGCAACGAAGTCTGCAACCCGGTCGTGTTATTTGCCACGGTCACGGTCGAAGTACCCGCCGCCACCAGCGTCATGCTCAAACCGCTCACTGCACCATTGACGGTGTTGGTTTTGCTGGTCACTGCCAGACCATCAATCGTCAGACTCGCATCGGCAGCCAACGCGCCAATCGTACCTGCACTGCTTGGATCAGGAATGGTTTGGCCCGGGTTGTTCGGATCAGGGATGGTGCCCATGACCTGAGTGCCGTCGATGACCAGACCGGCAATACCGCTGACCTTCAGGTCCGACCCCTTGCCGGTCGTAGTCGACCCGATGACCAGGCGTGAGCCGGAGCTGTCAGTGACGATGTTGGCCGAGATGCCTTGAGCACTCAGGGTGGAGTTGATCGCGTCACGAGTGGACTGCAACGTTGCACTTGTCGGAATAGTAACGTTGTAGTCAGTGCCATTTTGACTGATGGTCAAATTACCACTCGGAATGGCACTAGTAGCACCGCCCGCAAAAGAAGCACTCGCCACTTTCGAACCGGTAGCCAGGTTGTTGACCTTGATGTTGTACGTACCGTTGACGGCCGTGTTGTCGGAGGTCGCCGTCAAGGTTGTCGCAGTCGACGAGGTTGCCGCAAAGCCCGCAAACGCAGGAGTTGTGGAGCTGTTGAGCTTGTCCATTGCGGCCTGATAAGCGGCCAGTGCACTTTTGAGCGAGCCCACACCCGATATCTTCGACGTATTGAGCGTGGCCTGGGTGGTGATCTGGTTCTGCTTGGCCGATTTGTCACTGTTGACCAGCGCTGTCACGATCGAACCGATATCCAGACCGGAACCAAGACCTGTACCCGGTGTAATTGGACTTGCCATGTGCATCTCCCTTTCTGTCTGTCGCCGGTCTTTTGACCGGATGCGCCGTCAACTCAACGTACAAACACGATTCATGCCATTTCTCAGGCTTTCGCGTCGAACAGCACGTTGCTGGCCGTATTCAAACTTTCCGCCAGTTTCAGGACTTCTTCGGAAGGGATCTGCCGCACCACCAAACCCGATTCACTGGCAATCACTTTCACAACCACTTTGCCGGAAGTCTCGTCGATAGAGAACTCCAGATTGCGTTTGACCGACTGTACGAATTTTTCGATCTCTTGCACGGCCTGCTTCAACTTGCTCGGATCTGAGCTTTTGCTTTCAGCCACAGGTTGAACGGTATCGTTATCGCTGCGAGACACAGTAGCCGGTTTATCGGCAGCCGTGCCAGGGGCGGCCGGGTAAGACAAATTCAGCTTAACGCTCATGTCCATATCCATCACCTTCTAAAGCAAAAAAGCGAGAGAGCACGACCAGCGCACCCCCCCGCCAAAACTCATTCAGAAATTACTGAAGCAGTTTCAGTACAGCGGAAGGCAGCTGGTTGGCTTGAGCCAGAACAGCGGTGGAAGCTTGTTGCAGCGTTTGTTGCTTGGTCAGCTCAGAAGTTTCTGCTGCGAAGTCGGTGTCTTGTACACGACCCATTGCAGCGGTGGCGTTCTCGTTGACGTTCTGCAGGTTGGAGATGGTGCTGGTCAGACGGTTTTGCGCAGCACCGAGGTTTGCACGGTTGGCAGTTACCAAAGCGATAGCGGCGTCGATCGCGGTGATAGCACCGTCGATAGCCGAACCGGCGGCAGCACTGGTAGCACCGGTCAGAACAACAGTACCGGAACCTACGGACAGGCTGGCGGCGTCGAACTTGCTGCTCAGGGTCAGGGTGATCTGGTTCGAAGTACCGGTGTTGGCACCTACTTGCAGAGTCATGCTGCCAGCAGAGCCGTCCAGCAGGTACTTACCGTTCAGGTTGGTGCTGTTCGCGATACGAGTCAGTTCGTCCGACATCTGGGTGAATTCAGAGTTGGTCGCGGTACGGTCAGCAGTGCCGTTGGTGCCGTTACGTGCTTGTACAGCCAGTTCACGCATACGTTGCAGAATGTTGGTGGTTTCTTGCAGAGCGCCTTCAGCGGTCTGAGCCATCGAGATACCGTCGTTGGCGTTTTTGATCGCTACGGTCTGGCCGCGAATCTGGCTGCTCATGCGGGTAGCAATCTGCAGGCCGGCAGCGTCGTCTTTTGCGCTGTTGATTTTCAGGCCGGAAGACAGGCGAGTCATGGAAGTAGACAGGGCGTCCGATGCACGGCCCAGGTTCTTCTGGACGTTCAGGGAAGTAACGTTAGTGTTTACGCCTAAAGACATGGTGAGTTCCTCGTTGGTTGGGTGCTGCGGCTTCCGGCCCTGGCAACCGCCGGGTATGGCCTAGAGAACCTTCGTAGTAGTTATCGTCGCGATTGCAGGTTGCTTGAGGGCTTTTTTGAAAAAAATTGCCATCACACTGCCACCCCTCCGAAAACAAAGGCTTGCACGAGACCCACGAGAGAAAAATGACGTCAGAGAGTTGCCGGCAACAGGGACACAAGGGGATCGCTGGCCGGCAAAATATCGCTCAGAGGTGAGCCTGGGCCGCTTCCAGCAAATCGATCAATTCATACTCCATCGAATCAGCCAGCCCCAGCCAGTTCTGTGCCTCTTGAGCCGCGAACATCGACATGAGCAAGTGCGCCCACTGCTGCTGGATCGCTGGAGGTGTTTGACTGAACAGGTTTTGCGACTTTTCAAAGACATCGACCATGGTCAGCGCCGCCTCGACATCACGCCCGAGACGAAACAGCCCGGCGCACTGACGGCAATCACTGATGCATTGTGCAAATCCACTCACTGCACGAACTCCTGATTGAACGTCGTACCGACAATCATCGCGCCTGCCCGACTGCTGTTAAAAAAGCGCACCTGCGGATGCCCGGCGATGTAGCGCTCCAACTCACACAGGTAACTGCGAAAATTCAATTGCGTGCGCACGCGCTGCCCATGCCCGTCGAGCACCCAGTGCTTGGCCTGGCTCACCCCTGGACCCAGCTCGCCATCATTCCAGCCGGCATGGGTTTTGTTCATGGGGAACGCGAAATCGGCGCCGAACAGCGTAATGCGGTCCGCGCCCATCTTCACGGCCAGGTCCACCGCTGGATGGATCACACTGCCGCCGACATACAGTTCAGCCTTGCTGATCTGTTGGCGGATAGCGGCATAGACCGGACTGGCGGAATACCCGACGTAACGGGCCCCTTGCCACGCCGCCAAGACCTGAGGGTCGCTCAGCGGCAGATAGACCAGAGGGATATCGCCCGTGTCCTCAGGCGGCAAATGCCTGAAGCTGATGCGTTGGTCGATACTGACCACCAGGTCCGGCGCGATGCCGTGCTCGCGCAGGGGGCGATAGGCGGTATCGACACTGATGAACAAGGGCCGCTGTGCCTGCGCGCGCACCGCTCGAAGCTGCTCGAAATGCTGCTCCAGGCTCGGCCCCGTGGCAATCACGTACACTTCCCGACCCAGGCATGTCGCAAACAACTGGGCGACATCGGCATCCTGGTTGACGAGTTCAACACTCTCTTCCAGCCGCTGAACAATCTCCGGGGACTGCGGGTCGAACTCGCGATTATTGAAGGCAAGGTGCACTTCGCTGATCAGCCGGTCGCGAATCTTCGCGTTGAAATCATCGGCCAGCAGCATCTCGGAGGGCAATGCAAAAAACGGCAGGTGGATGTCCGGCGAATCGCCGGCATACCTCAACTCGACCCGTGGATCACTGAGCCACTGCTGCTGATCGAGCAACTGCAGCGTCAACAGGAAAATCGCACCGTTGAGGATATGCACGTACAAACGCTGAAGATCGGTGCTTTCAAGCAGGACAACCGGCAAGTCACCCAGCCCCGTGCCATAGACATGCACCACCGGGCTGGCCGGGGGCAGGCTGGCGGCCTGCAGTCGTGCTTCACGCGTACGATCATGGCGACTGGTGAGCTGAATGCCGGCAATGCTCAGGGTCGACCCCAAACCTTCTACCAGTTCAGCCTGCTCTTCCATGCCCTCTTCGGTGATCAACCGTGCAAACAGCGCCGGCCAGCGTCGCTCTATCACCGGAGCATTGTGGTCAAAGCTGTCGCTCATATCGCCTCGCTCGCCATACAAAAAAATAGCGCTCAAGGTTACACCCTGAACGCTATTTTTTATGCCCCAACATCAGCTCAAGGACGATAAATGATCGCCGAACCCCAGGACAACCCAACGCCAAAACCGCTCAACGCAACGCGCTTCCAGCTGGAATCCAGAACGTGTTTTTCCAGCAGCAACGGAATGCTCGACGACACGGTATTACCGGTCTCGACCATGTCCTTGATGAACTTTTCCGGCTCTCCTTCGAAGCGTCGCGCTACCGCATCGACAATCGCCGCACTGCCCTGGTGAATGCAGAAGGCATCGATATCGTCAGCCGTCAGTTGCGCGTCAGCGAGCAGTTCATGCAAATGCCCCGGAACCTTGAGCAGCGCGAAGTTGAAGACCTGACGGCCGTTCATATAGAACACGCCGTCGGTGACTTTCAGGTGCGGCGCACCGGAACCGTCGGTGCCGAACTTGGCTTTGCCCAGCTGCCATGGCGCGTCTTCGCCCATCCAGGTGGCGGTGGCGGCGTCGCCGAAGAGCATGATCGTGTTGCGATCTTCCGGATCGACGATCTTCGAGTACGGATCGGCAGTCACCAGCAGGCCATTCTTCAGGCCCGCGGCCTCCATGAAACCCTTGATCGCATAAATGCCGTAAACGTAGCCAGAGCAGCCCAGGGAGATATCGAACGCGGCGACGGTGGTCGGCAGACCCAGTTTGTCCTGAACGATGGCCGCGGTGTGCGGCAGGCCTTCTTCGTCGCCGTTTTGGGTGACGACGATCAGCACGTCGATAGCTTCACGTTTCAAACCGGGATTGTTGGCGAACAGCGCGTTGACTGCTTCGACACACAGGTCCGAAGTTTCCTGCCCGGCGTCTTTGCGTGGCAGGAAGGCCGAACCGATCTTGCCCAGGATGAATTCTTCATCCTTTTCGAATTTTGCACCTTGTGCGTAATTGTCCAAGCCGGCTACAGGAACGTAGCTCGCAATGCTTTTTATGCCAATCATTACGACTTCCCAATAATAAACAGCCCAATACCACCGCTCGCAAGGAATCGAGGGGCGCCGACAAACGGAGAAAAACGCCACCCAAAAAAGGCGACAGCGGGAAGAATCAAAGGCTATCACTGGGCCAAACAGAGACCAGGCGCCACCTTCCCGATTAATACAATACAGTGAAGATGCGCGTTATGACTCGCAGGTCACGCTATTTTGCCGAATCAGGGCGATAAGGCGTTATTCGACCAATGACCAGTCCAGCGGCGTTCCACGCTTGATAGCGTGGCGCGCGCGGCGCCCCAGAAGGGTTTGCGCGTGTTTGGGGGCCAGCCCCAGCCCTGGACGAATGGCACGCAAATTAGCGGCGGTGAAGGGTTCACCGGCCGTCATGTCCTCGGTGACGTAGAGCGAACGGCGGTACACCAGCGACTTCCGCTCGGCCTCGGTCACACCGTAATGCACTTGCCCCATGGCCTGCCAGGCGCGTTCGGTTTCGATCACCAGGCTGGCGAGCTCAGCCGGTTCAAGCGAAAAACTGGCGTCCACGCCCCCAGCGGCACGGTCGAGGGTGAAGTGTTTTTCCACCACCGTCGCCCCCAGCGCGACCGCTGCCACCGACACGCCGACGCCCATGGAGTGATCGGACAGGCCCACTTCACAACCAAACAATTCGCGCAGATGAGGAATCGTCCGCACATTGCTATTGGCTGGCGTCGCCGGGTAGGTGCTGGTGCACTTGAGTAACACCAGGTCCTGGCAACCAGCCTCGCGGGCGGCACGTACGGTTTCGTCGAGTTCCGCGAGGCTGGCCATGCCCGTGGAAATGATCAATGGCTTGCCGGTAGCAGCGACCCGCCGAATCAGCGGCAGGTCGGTGTTCTCGAAACTGGCGATTTTGTACGCCGGCACGTCGAGGCTTTCCAGGAAGTCCACCGCACTGTCATCAAATGGCGTGGAGAACGCCAGCATACCCAGTTCCCTGGCACGGGCGAAAATCGGTGCATGCCACTCCCAGGGTGTATGAGCCTTCTCATACAGCGTGTACAGCGAAGTACCCGCCCACAGGCTGTCCGGGTCTTTGATGAAGAACTCGCCTTCGGACAGGTCCAGCGTCATGGTGTCGGCGGTATAGGTTTGCAGCTTCAAGGCATGCGCGCCGGCCCTGGCCGCAGCTTCGACGATCTGCAGCGCCACTTCCAGGGACTGGTTATGGTTGCCACTCATTTCGGCAATGATGAACGGCGGCGCATCAGCACCGATGCAGCGGTGGCCAATCTTGAAACTAGTCAATGCGGTGATCCTTCAATATGCGCGTGAACGCGCAAGCACTCTGAGTGAAACCGGCTTCGCGAAACACCTTCAGTGACGGCTGATTCGCCGGCAAAACCTGCGCGGTGATGGTTTGCAATTGCGGCCAATGCCGCATCACGAAAACTTCGCCTCGCGCCAGTAACGCCCTGCCCCAGCCCAGGCCGAATCGCTCCTCGAACAGGTAAATCGAGACTTCGGCTTCGAAGCCGCGCAAGTCATAACGCAGCACCCCGACCGGACCGTCATCGGCTTCGGCGATCAACAGCAAGCGCTGATCATTGCTCAAACTGCCTGTCAGCCAGTTTTGATGCGGCTGCCATTCAATCACGCTGGTTTCCAGCGACCAGCGCCGCACCGCCTCGGCATTGCGTCCTTCGAACAACAACTGTGCATCGCCTACTGTCGCCGGGCGGACCCGCAACACCGCACCGGCCAGCGCTGCCGCAACACGCTGCGCTCCCCGCCCATCGACTAATTGCCGTGAGCGTTCGGCCAGACTCTGGCGTAATCCCTGATTGCCGGCGACAAAACCGATAGCCTGACGCAACTGCTCGACACTGACCTGCTCGCGGGTGCCCAGATACACATGAGCCCCCGACGTCGCCATCACCTCGCCGTTGGCTTGCTGATTATTCGAGACCGCAATGCAGATCGTCGGCAGCCCCATGGCCGCCCTCTCCCAACTGGTCCCGCCGCCGGCACCGACGAACAGGTCGGCTTCGGTCATCAACCGATAAAAGTCGTCGACAAAACGGTGCAAGCGCCAGTTCGGATGATTCGCCGCCAGAGCCAGCATTTCCTCCCACGCCGGGTTATCGCCACCTGCAACAAAATCGACTTCAAGCTGATGAAAGTCCTCCAGCGCCAGCATCGCGTGGTGAGTCTGCATCGCGGCATCGAAGCCGCCGAAGTTCACCAGCACCCGCTTCGCCTGGCGCTTGATCTTGATCGCCGGGCAGCAGAACTCATCCCGCAGCATGGCGAAGCGTGGACCGATCAAAGTCCGGCAATCGGGTGCAAGCCGTCCGGCATACGCCTCAGGCGTACCCGACAGATTCTGATTCAGCAGCAAGTCGACGCTGTAGGTGCGCGTCGCCAGATCATCCACCGCCGCAATCCGGGGTGCCCAGCGACGAGCCGCCATCTGCCAGTGATGATCGAGGCCATAGTGGTCGGCGATGATCCAGTCGAAGGCCGGGTGGTGTTCCAGCGCTTGCCCCAGCGCGGCAATGTCTGCCTGCCACGGCAACATGGCTTCGATGGCTTGCTGCGGGTCTTCGTCGGGATAGCGATCCGGCAACGCAAAGGTTTCAAAACCTTCGGCGGCGAGGCTGTCGAGTCGATGGCCCGGCAACTGGCGACAGGCAAATGCCACGTGCCCGCCCTGCTGGCGCAACACCCTGGCCAGGGTCAGGCAACGGGCAATGTGACCGCTGCCAATGGTCGGCGAGGCGTCGGCGCGGATCAGTACTCTCATTGCAGCTCCCCACCCGCCTTCAGCGCCGCGTAAAGGTATTCGGCGCGCTTCCAGTCTTCGAGGGTATCGATGTCCTGCACCAGATAGCGCGGCAGGATCACCGGCAGGCTTTGCGGTGAATACAGCACCTCGCCCCGCAGCCAGGCACTGCTACGGCCCCAGTAGAACTGCCCGGCGTCCTGATAGGCCGGCGGCAGGTCCTGGGAGCGAGTCTCGCGAAACTGCGGGTACAACGCCGTCAAGGCACCCTGCTCATCGAGGGTCAGGGCACGCTGCACCGGAAAGCCGAAATCGCAGACCGAGAAGGCGAAGGATTTGTCTGGATGCTGCGCCAGCAGGTTTAATCCCTGCTGCAAAAACCGGGTCTGCAACAGCGGCGCCGTGGCGTAGATACAGCACGCAAAATCAAAGTCGTGGCCCTGACGGAGCAACGCTTCCAGGGCATGGGTAATGACCGCTGCCGTACCGGTGAAATCATCGGCCAATGCCGCCGGCCGCCTGAACGGCACTTGCGCACCGCAGGCGCGGGCCAGTTCGGCAATTTCATCATCGTCGGTGCTGACCACCACCTCAGCGAACAACCCTGAATCGAGGGCGGTTTGAATCGAGCGGGCAATCATCGGCACGCCGTCGAACGGCTTGAGGTTCTTGCGCGGTATGCGTTTACTGCCACCGCGAGCCGGGATGATTGCGACGTTGTTCACGAGCGTTTTTCCAGCAGGAACCACGTGATGTCGTCTACCGGGAACTGCGGGTCGCGGTGATAACCAAAACCGTAATCCAGCAGTTGCAGGTCGTCGTAACGATCAAGCATTTCACCGGCAAAATCGCGCTTGAACAACTTGCCGCTGTTACCGCGATAGGACACTTCGACCGGCGCCGGGTTGTAGTACTCGGCGATCAGGATATAACGCTGGCTCAACGCATACAGCTGGTCATACGCGGCAGCCAGCAGTTCCGGCGCCAGATGAATCAGCACGCCTTTGCTCAGGGTCAGGTCAAAGCTGCGCTCGCGGGGGAAATCGAACAGCGAACCGTGCCAGATCTGCGCGATGTCCAGCGCCTGGGCCTGGGCACAGGCACTGGCATTGATCTCCACGCCGAACAGTTCGCACTGGGGCAACAGCTGGCGCAGCGCCTGCAAGTTATTGCCGGCATTGGTGCCCAGCTCAGCCAGGCTGTCAATCCGCCCGGCACGCGTCAGAGCCTTGGCAAACAACGCCAGGTTGGCCGCCACCAGAGGTTGCCCGACATTGCGGTCGACGTACTGGTTACCGAAGTCGCCTTGCCAGAATCTTTCCTGCTCACTCAATTCACGCATCGCACATTCCCATCCGCCGCCCGTGGCGGTATTTATTCGGTCAGCCGACGCAGCTGCTCGACCACGAAATCCTGTTGTTCATCGCTGAGCAACGGAAACAGCGGCAGGCTGATGGCCTCGGCGTAGTAACGTTCGGCTTGTGGAAAGTCGCCCTCGGCGAAACCCTGGTCGCGATAGTACGGCTGCAAATGCACCGGAATATAGTGCAGGTTCACACCGACCCCGGCGGCCCGCAACCCTTCAAACATCTGTCGATGGCTGAGGTTGATGCGATCAAGCTGCAAGCGCACCACATACAGATGCCACGCCGACTCGGCTTCAGACTGAGGGCTGGGCAAGGTCAACGGTAAAGACGCCAACAACCGGTCATAACGCGCCGCCAGTTCACGCCGGCGCTCGATGAAGCCATCCAGTTTGTTCAGTTGCGACAGTCCGAGGGCGGCTTGCAGGTCGGTGATGCGGTAATTGAAGCCCAGTTCAACTTGCTGGTAATACCAGGGGCCATGACTGGCCTCGGTCATGTGCTGCGGGTCGCGAGTCATGCCGTGGCTGCGCAAGCGTTGCAGGCGCTCGGCGAGGTCCCGGCGATTGGTCAGCACCATGCCACCTTCGGCGCTGGTGATGATTTTCACCGGATGAAAGCTGAACACCGTCATCGCCGCGAAATCACCGCAGCCCACCGGTCGACCGGCATAGGACGCGCCGACCGCGTGGGAGGCGTCCTCGATGACCGTGAAAGCATAACGCTCGGCCAGCTCGGCGATCATCCGCATGTCGCAACTCTGGCCGGAGAACGCCACCGCCACCAGCACTTTGGGCAGCGTACCGTTGTCCTCCGCCGCTTCCAGCCTGGCTTTCAGGGCGTAAGCATCGAGGTTCCAGGTCAGCGGATCGATGTCGACGAAGTCCACCTCGGCACCGCAATAACGACCGCAATTGGCCGACGCCAGAAAGGTATTGGGCGTGGTCCACAAACGATCACCTGGCCCGAGCCCGGCCGCCAGGCAAGCGATGTGCAACGCCGCGGTGGCGTTACACACCGCCACCGCAAAATCGGCCTGGCAACGGTCGGCCATGGCCTGTTCGAATCGCTCGATGGTCGGCCCTTGAGTCAGCCAGTCGGACTGCAACACGGCGACCACCGCGTCGATGTCCGCCTGATCGAGACTCTGCCGACCGTAAGGAATCATGCCGACAGCTCCGCGTGCAGATCAGCAATCTGCCCGACCGTCAGGAACTGCGGGTTGGTGTCGGAGCGATATTCGAAGTCTTCGCTCACCGGTTGGCCCTGCTCGCCCAGTTTGTCCACGGCAAAATCCACGTCGACGCTGGTGAAGCGGATCGACGGTTGAATCGTGTAGTGATCGTCGAACTCCAGGGTCATGCGCGCATCGTCCAGCGGCACCATCAGCTCATGGAGTTTTTCGCCCGGACGAATGCCCACGTTCTTGTGCGGCAAGTGCTCGGCCATGCCCACCGCCAGATCGACGATGCGGATCGACGGAATCTTCGGCACGAACACTTCACCGCCATGCATGCGGGCAAAGCTGTCGAGCACAAACTGCACACCGTGATCGAGGGTGATCCAAAAGCGCGTCATGCGCTCATCGGTGATCGGCAGCTCTGTCGCGCCCTCGGCAATCAGCTTGCTGAAGAACGGCACGACCGAACCCCGGGAGCCGGCCACGTTACCGTAACGGACCACCGAAAAACGGGTGTTCTGGTCCCCGGCAATATTGTTCGCGGCGACGAACAACTTGTCCGACAGCAGCTTGGTTGCGCCGTACAGGTTGATCGGGCTGGCGGCTTTGTCGGTGGACAGCGCGACGACTTTTTTCACGCCGTTATCGATGGCCGCGGCAATGATGTTTTCCGCGCCATTGACGTTGGTGCGAATGCATTCGGTGGGGTTGTACTCAGCGGCCGGCACTTGCTTCAGGGCGGCGGCGTGCACGACGTAGTCAATGCCGCGCATGGCTTGGCGCAAACGCTCGGCGTCGCGCACATCGCCCAGGAAGTAACGCATGCACGGCGCGTTGAACGTCTGCTGCATCTCGTATTGCTTGAGCTCATCACGCGAAAACACCACCACCCGCTTGGGCTGATATTGCTCCAGCAGGCGGCGGATGAAGTTGCGACCGAACGAGCCGGTGCCGCCGGAGATGAAAATCGATTTACCGTTGAACATGCCGCGAATCCTTCTACCTGTGCACCAGACTTAAGCTAGCAACCGCGCCCAATCCACGCTGGTTGCGCTGCCAAGGGTGAAACCCTTGCCGGTCAAGGCGAGGTTCTTGTTGTACGCCAGATCATGCTCGAACGGCCCCGCCCACTTTTCACGCAAGGCCTGAAGGGCATGCGGCGCATCGGGCAAGGTGCCTGGGTGAATGACCTGTACTTGCGGCGTCCACACCACCAGATAACCCGCTTGACCGACCTTCAGGCACAGATCGACATCGGCGAAAGCATCGGTGAAGGCGCCTTCGTCCAGACCGCCAACCTCGTCGAACAACGCTTTGGGGATCATCAGGCACACGGCCGAGACGGCCGAATAGTTTTGTTCCAGCACCAGACGATTCAGGTAGCCCTTGGCATCCTTCGGCTCACCGACAAAGGCCGAACCGACACCGTCGTTCATGCCCAGAATCAGACCGGCCTGGGTAACCTTGCCGTCGCGGTCCTGCAACTTGGCACCGACCACGCCGACTTCCGGGCGCTGGGCCTGGTTGAGCAGGGATTCGAGCCAGTTCGGGTTGACCACTTCACTGTCCGCCGCCAGCAACACCAGGTATTCACCCTGGGCCTGCTGACTGGCTTCGTTGTACAAGGCCGACGCACTGAGACGCTCCTGCGCGCGCATGACACGAACCCGGTCGCCCGGCTGTCCGAGACCGTCCAGCCATTGCAGGAGGTCGGGGGACTGGCTCGCGTTATCGGCTATCAGCACTTCGTAACGGGTGTAACGGGTACGTTGCACGATGCCGGTCAGGCAACGTTGAAGCTGCGCCAGGTTGTCCTGGCTCGCCACAATGATCGTCACCAGCGGACGTTCAGTGTGACGGTAGTCGATACGGTAAGTGCCAGGTTCGTCCGAGCTGACTTGGGCCTTGTAGCCACGGGTCGCGAGGTGACGGATCAACGCCTGACGCTCGTGGGCGTTTTCCTCCAGCACCGGTGCACGGGCGATCAGCAGCGGCTCGTCCAGATGAGCCAGCCAGGCCAGGCCACCCTGTTCAATGATGCGCAGCAGCAGGTCGAATTCCAGCGCCTTGCTGAAGTCGGCCTGGTAACCGCCCGCGTCCAGCAATACATCCTTGCGAATCAGCCAGTGCCGCGCCATCAGCGCGGGCAGGCTTTGTAGCAGGTCAAGGTTAAAGCCTGGACGGAACACATCCACCAGCGCGCCATTGGCATCGCGGTGAATCTCGTCGGATGCCACCGCTCGGCATTCAGGCGCGGCGCGCAGTTCCAGTCCGGCGCGCAACAGGCCACCAGCGGTGAACTCGTCGCCTGCCTCGGTCAGCAGCAACCAGTCGCACGTCGATTGACGCGCGATCTGATTGAGCTTGTCGACATAGTTGACCGGGGTCACACGAACAAAGTGCAGCGTGTTGCGCTCTGTCGTTGCCGTCAACAATTCGCCCGTGGTGAACACCACGATCTTGAAGGCATGGTTGTGACCTTCCAGCAAACTGTCGAGGGTGACTTGCAGTTTGGCCGCGTCGTTTTCGAGGTCCAGCACCAAAATGCCAAATTGTGGACCGCCATTGTGGTCCGCCAGGAAACGCGAAGTCGCGGCGACTTCATCAGCATCCGGGGCGCGCGCCGCCAGCCACTTGAGCAGGCGACCGGAGCGCATGGCACCGAACGCCTCGTCATTGCCTTGCGTCGATACGGCGTCCAGGCGCTCGGCCCAGGCGAACATGTCCCGCGCTTCGTCGGCGTCGCCTAGCAGCTCCAACTGTTGCGCCAGACGCTTGACCACCCGACGGTTGAACGGGCTGCTGTCATACGCATGCCAGAGCCGCTCGACAACACTTTCAGTCGTGTCGTTGTTGCGAGGACGCATCATGTCTTCCTGATGCGCCCAAATACCTTCGAGCCCCTGGAGCTGAACACGGCCAGCCGGCATGCCGTGCAGCATCATCTCGAATCGGCTCAACAGATCGAAAAACGGCTGATTGTAGAAAGGCATTTCTACGTATTGCAAAAGCCCGAAGCGGCGGCTTGGCCCCTTCTGCACATCAGTCCAGCGCGATTCGAAAATCGGTTCGGCGGTCAGCGCCCGACGGTTGCGCAGGCTGTCGGCCAGAGCCTCGAAACTGTCCAGTGCCAACTGTTTGCCCTGCGCGGGATCGAGCCCCGTCTGGGCACTTGGCAACGTCGACAGTAATTGGGCGTAGGTTTCACGATCCGCCACCGATTTTGCATCGGCGAGGGTCAGGGTGCTGTAGATCTCGGTGTTGTGCTCCGACTCCAGGTAATTGACTTCGCGCACCACATAAGGGATCGGCAGAATTCGCGCCTTGGCCCTCGCCAACATGTAGTACGCATGACCGATTTCCTGCCATTCAAAAATGGTGTCTTGCGGCATGAGCGCGTACCAGTCACGCAACATCGCGGTACGGTGAACGGCATAGAACGGGGGAATGTACTGATGCATGAAGTCAATCACGCGATCCTGAGCGCGATCGGACGAATAGTCTTCACAGACCTTCTTGTCCCGACGGTAATAGCTCACGCTGTCGGCCAGCGCCAGGTACATCAGGCAGTAGCCATGGCACATGCCGTAGTCCGGGTTTGCTTCCAGGAACGAGACCGAAGCGTCGAGGGCGTCATGCACGATGAAGTCATCGTCGGCAGCGAACACCATGTAGGGCGTGGTGACTTGTTGCACGCCGTAATCGAGCTTGGCCCGAATGCCCCAATAGCCGTACTGCGGCAAATGCCGGTAGTCGATGCCAGGGTAAGCACCGTCGATGCCATCGGTAACCTGAGCCGAAGAATCCAGCACCAGAATCCTGCAAGGCAAGGCGCTGTAAAACTTCACGGCCCGGCGCGCAAATGCCGGGCGGTTGTGGGTAATCAGCACCACCGTCAACAACTCGTTCAGTGGTAATCCGCTTTCAGAAACGTACTTGCCTTGCATATTCTTTCCCCACAACCGGCGTATCGCCCGATGAACTCAACAATGATGTCGTTGCTTAACGAACCCGACGCAGATAGCCGTCCGGTGCCACGGTAATCAGCAATTTGCTGTGAATCCGGGCATCGATTTCAAAATCGCGATTCTCTTCCAGATAGGCCCATACGGCAGTTTTCGGGTTGTCACCCTTGCCCCAAGGACGATCCGGGAAGGCGTCTTCGGGCATGTCTTCGACCACGGTATCCATCACCACGCAGTAACTGCCGACCGAAACCAGCGGTGCATACAGACGCAACTCTTCAAGCACATGCTCATGGGTATGATTGGAGTCCAGAACCACCAGCACTTTCTTGCCGGCAACCCGCGCACGAACCTCGTCAATAATGGCCGTATCGATACTCGAGCCCTGGATCATGCTGATCCGTCGCGCCATCGGGTGGGCTTCAATGGCTTCGCGGTTGTGTTGACGAATATCGATGTCCACACCCAGCACTTCGCCGTGGCCGATCAGCTCCATCATCGAGGCGTAAAACACCAGGGAGCCGCCGTGGGCGATGCCCGTTTCGACAATCACATCCGGGCGCAGGTCCCAGATGATTTCCTGCATGGCGACCATGTCCTGAGGGAACTGAATGATTGGCCGGCCCATCCAGCTGAAGTTGTAGGTGTACTTGTGTTTGGCCGTGACACCGACCCAGTCCAGCGACTCGGACTGAAGTTTTTTGTCCTGCTGCAAACCTTCGATGTTCTGGCTTACTTCTTCGCGAAACTGCTCATGAGGATTCATGCAAACACTCCGTTACGGGGGTTTTGTCAGTTGAAAACCCGGCCGTCCTGATAAGGAACAGCCTGAGTCTTGATAATTCGAGCAGGATTGCCCACAACGACTGCGTAGTCGGGGACGTCCCGGGTGACCACGGCTCCGGCGCCGACTGTCGCCCAGCGACCGATGCGCAAACGTGGCAGGATGGTGGCGTTGACGCCGATGAAAGCCCCGTCACCCACTTCGACGCAGCCGGCGATAGCAACACCGGGCGCCATGAACACGGAATGCCCGATCCGGCCTTCGTGCCCGATCACGCTGCCGTAGCTAATGCTGCTGTTATCACCCAGGGACACTTCAGCCTGGATGATCACGCCTTCCTGAAGATAGTTACCGGTGCCCATTCGCGTCATGCTCAGATCGATGCCCGGGTGCAGGAAGTTGCCCAGCGTCCCCCCAGCCTCGATGATCTGTCGTGTGGTCTCGTAACGGGTCTTGGTGTCGCGGGTGATCAGGTTCACAAACTGCGTATCCGGGCCTTTCAAATCGGCCACACGCTCGACTCCACCGATCACCGGCACGCCGTAAAACAAGGTGCCGTGCTTGGCTGCATCGTTGTCGAGAAACGCAAACTCCACAGCAGGATCGGCCCGTTTGACGGAGCCGATCATGCGCACTGCTTCAGGGTTCGCCGCCCCCAACAGGTAGACGATCACAGCACATTCCTTTGCTGGCAGACCGCGCGAATGACCTCAATCACCCGCTGCTGATCGGCGTCGGTCATGTCGTGATAGCTCGGCAGATTGATGGCCCGCTCCGACAGCGAAAACGCCATCGGCGTGTGCACCGGTTTATCGGCGAACATCGGCAGTGCCGACAATGGCCAGAAAAACACCCGCGCATCGATATCGGCTGCCTGAAAGGCTTCGATCAACAGCTCCCGGGTAATCCCGGTGCTTTCATGGAACACCACCGTGGGCATCCAGTAACCATTCCTGGAGTGATGCGGCTGCGGGTTCATGGACAGCAACGGGATATCCAGCAGCCCTTGGGCATAACGATCGAAGATCGCGCGTTTACGGGCGATCAGCTCATCGACACGTTCGATCTGGGCGCAACCGATCGCGGCCTGCAGATTACTCATCTTGTACTTGAAACCGATGAAGTCCGGCCAGAATTGACGTTTGCTGCCGTTGACCCGACCGTGATTGGAGAGCGTAAGCACTCGCTCATACAGCGCCTTGTCCGAGGTCACGAAAATTCCGCCTTCTCCGGTGGTCATGGTCTTGGTGCCATGAAAGGAGAATGCGCCAAAGGCCCCCAACGAGCCGGCGGCTTTACCGCGCCATTGCGAGCCGATGGCTTCGGCGGCGTCTTCGATGACCGCAATACCGTACTCCCGGCCGATCTCAAGCAACGCGTCCAAATCACACAGATTGCCGTACAAATGCACTGCCACGATGGCCTTGGTTCGCGCAGTAATGGCTTTGCGCACCTGCTCCGGATCCAGGCACCAACTGTCCGCCAACACGTCGACGAAAACCGGGGTAGCCCCCAGGTAATCGATGGGCGCCGCCGAAGCGATCCAGTTGGTATTCGCCAGAATCACTTCATCGCCCGGACCGATGTCCAGTGCCGCCATTCCCATGTGCAAGGCGCCCGTGCAACTGGACGTCGCGATGGCATACGGCACGTCCATGTGCTGTGCGAAGGATTTTTCGAAACGTGTGATGTATTCGTAGCAGCGCTCACCCCAGCCATGCTGCACAGCATCCAGCACGTACTTGGCTTCCAGCTCACCCACACTGGGCTTGGTGTAGTGAATTCGACTCATCTGAAGCTCAACTCCGGAATGGCAACGACAAAACGTGCGCCCCAACTGCGGACAACCGCGAATTGCTGGGTGATCTCGTCCAGCAGGTTCCATGGCAGTACCAGAACGTAATCCGGCTTTTCGATTTCAATCCGCTCGGGAGAAACCACCGGAATGCGGCTGCCCGGCAAGTACTTGCCTTGCTTGTGCGGGCTGGCGTCTGCCACCCAGGCCAGCAGGTCCGATTTGACTCCGGCATAGTTGAGCAAGGTGTTGCCCTTGGCGGCGGCGCCGTAACCGACCACGCGCTTGCCATCAGCCTTGGCCTGCAACAGGAAACGCAGCAGTTCGTGTTTGATGCGTTCGGCATTAGGCGCGAGGGTCGAGTAGTACTCGGCGGTTTTTACGCCGGCGTCGAGCTCGGTCTGCAATTGCTGTTGAACCGTCGGCTGCACGTCGCGACGAACGCCATCGGCGCGCTGGACGAAGACCCGCAGCGATCCGCCATGGGTGGTCAGCTGACTGACGTCGAATACTTCCAGACCGTTGCGCTCGCACAGCGTCTGCACGGCAGTCAACGACAGGTAGGAATAGTGCTCGTGATACAGCGTGTCGAACTGCTGGCCAGCCATCAGTGTCAGCAATTGCGGAAACTCGAACGTCGCCACGCCGGTCGGCTTGAGCAAGGTCGCGAAACCGCCCAGGAAATCGTTGATGTCCGGCACGTGGGCCAACACGTTGTTGGCGGCCATCAGGTTGGCGCTCCAGCCTTCGCTGTTCAGCTGCGAAGCGGTGTCGCGACCGAAGAACAGTTCGCGGATGTCCAGGCCTTTTTCCCGCGCCGCTTGCGCGGTGCTGCGGGTCGGCTCAACGCCCAGGCAAGAAATGCCGCGCCTGGCCACGTACTGCAACAGGTAACCGTCGTTCGCAGCGATTTCCACCACGCGGCTGTCGGCCGTCAGGCCGAAACGCTCGACCATCTCGGCCACATAGCGCTCGGCGTGGGCCAGCCAGGTGCTGGAGAACGAACTGAAATACGCGTACTCGGCGTCAAACAGGCTGTCGGCGCGGGTGTAGTCCTCGGTCTGCACCAGCCAGCAGTGCTGACACACCGCCACTTTCAGCGGCACCCATTGCTCGGCGTGCTCAAGCTGATCGGCGCGCACATAGGCGTTGGAAGGCGGCGAAGTGCCGAGATCGATCAGCGGCAAGGCCAGAGAAGTCCCGCAACCACGGCAGTTCATACACGCGCTCCAGCGAAGTACTGATCGAGCAAGGGATGGCTGGAGTCCCTGGCCGACAGATTATTGACAGGTAACGGCCAGGCAATCGCCAGCCGTGGATCGTTGACACTCAAACCGCCCTCGTGCGCAGGCGTGTAGTCCGCGCTGTGCAGGTAGAGCAACTCGGCGTCGTCGGTGAGGGTCTGGAAACCGTGGGCGAACCCGGCCGGTATCAGTAAGCTGCGGCCGTCGCCGGCCCGCAGGTGTTCGGCATGCCAGTGCAGGAACGTCTCGGAGTCAGGGCGCAAGTCCACCGCCACATCCCAGATTTCACCGCGCAGGCAGGTGATCAATTTGGCTTCCGGCGCGCTGGCGTTCTGATAATGCAGACCGCGCACACTGCCGCGTTCACGGGTGCAGGAATGGTTGATCTGACGGATATTAAATGGCTGGCCGAACGCGCTCAGGCTGCCTTCGCAAAACAGCCGCGCGAAATGCCCGCGCTCATCTTCGAAGCGTTTGTGTTGCACGCTGAACAGGCCGGCCAGCGGCAACGGTTTCAACAGAAACTCGCTCACAGCGCGCCTCGGTACAGGTTCAACTGGCCCAATGTGATGGCGCGCATGTCGTCGCCGTTTTGCCACGCCAGGTGCCAATCGAGGGTCTGGGTCAGGCACTGCTGCAACGACCAGCGCGGCTGCCAGGCCAACAATTGGCGAGCACGGCTGCTGTCCAGACGCAACAGACCCGCTTCATGCAAATCACTGGGTTCGATGCGCAAGCCACTCGCTTGCGGCCAGCGGTTGGCGAGCAACTTGACCACTTCGCCAACGCTGCACATGTCCGCTTCGCTCGGGCCGAAGTTCCACGCGCCGGCAAACTCCGGGCCTTGCTCGTAGAGGCCGGCGGCCAGTTGCAGGTAACCGGCCAGCGGTTCCAGCGCGTGCTGCCACGGGCGCACGGCGTGGGGGTAGCGCAGGATCACGGGTTCGTCGGCGGACCACGCCTTCAAGACGTCGGGAATCAAACGTTCCGGAGCAAAATCACCACCGCCCAACACGTTGCCGGCGCGCGCCGTGGCCAGGGCCAGGCCGTGCTCGGCATATTTTTCGGCCGCGAAGAATGACGCCGCATAAGACTGCGCCAGCAACTCGCAACAGGCCTTGCTGCTGCTGTAAGGATCATGTCCGCCGAGGGCTTCGTTTTCACGGTAGGGCCACACCCATTCCTGATTGGCGTAGACCTTGTCGGTGGTCACCAGCACACACGCGCGAACGCCGCCGACCTGACGGATCGCTTCGAGCAGATTGAGCGTGCCCATGACGTTGCTGGAGTAAGTCCCCAGCGGATCGCGATAGCCTTCGCGCACCAGCGGTTGGGCCGCCAGGTGCAGGACGATTTCCGGTTGGGTGTCAGCGATCAATTCCAGCAAGGCGCCCAGGTCACGCAGGTCACCGCGCTGATCGTTGATGCCTTCGTGAACACGCGCCAGTTCGAACAGGCTCGGCTCGGTGGACGGATCAAGGGAAAACCCGCTGACCTTGGCACCGAGGCTTTGCAGCCACAACGTCAGCCAACTGCCTTTGAAACCGGTGTGGCCGGTCAGCAGAACCCGCTTGCCGCGCCAGAACTCCGGGCTCAGTCCCATTGTTTCCATGGGGCCTCCCCGCTCTGCCACAAATGCTCCAGATGGTTCTTGTCACGCAGGGTGTCCATCGGATGCCAGAAACCATCGTGCTGGAACGCGTTCAGTTGCCCTTCGGCAGCCAGGGTCATCAACGGCTGCGACTCCCAGACTGTTTCGTCAGCAGTGATCAGCGACAGCACTTTGGGTGACAAGACGAAGAAGCCACCGTTGATCCAGCCCCCATCGCCGCGAGGTTTTTCGGTGAAACCACGCACCAGATCGCCGTCACGCTCCAGCGCGCCGTAACGCCCGGGTGGCTGCACCGCCGTGACCGTCGCCAACTTGCCGCTGCTTAAGTGGAAATCCACCAGGGCACCGATGTTGAGGTCCGAGACGCCGTCGCCATAGGTGAAGCAGAACGCCTGTTCGCCTTCAACGTAACGGGCGGCGCGACGCAGGCGGCCACCGGTCATGGTGTCTTCGCCGGTGTCGATCAGGGTCACGCGCCACGGCTCGCTGTAGTTCTGGTGGACGTCCATGCGGTTGTTGGACATGTCGAAGGTGACGTCAGAGGTGTGCAGGAAGTAGTTGGCGAAGAAGTCCTTGATCGCATAGCCCTTGTAGCCAAGGCAAATCACGAAGTCGTGAATTCCGTGAGCGGAATATTGCTTCATGATGTGCCAGAGAATTGGCTTGCCACCGATCTCGATCATTGGCTTGGGCTTGAGGTGCGACTCTTCGCTGATACGCGTGCCCAGACCACCCGCCAGAATAACTGCCTTCATCTTTTCCCCCTTTTGTTCGTCACAGGGCCTGCCCAAGCCTGACAAGGCGTTGCGGCCATCTGGATAAATCGCATGAGGTGGCACCCATCAGCTTCTGGCTGCGTCGCACATGCTAGATTTATGGCGATTTTCAGGGGACTTGCAGGAAACGCGCCAGCTCGAACGGCGGCGCTGTGTAGCCGCTACCGTTGGGCAGCGACTACACCAGGGGGTGTGTCAATCGGCCAGCCAGCCATTTTCCCAGTACCGCACGTTATCGCCGCGCAGCATGAAATCGCGCAGTACCGCCTCGCGCAGTTCATCACCCATGCGGTAGCTCGCCTCCGGGTCCGCCAGGTGCATGCGGATGGCTTGCAGCCACTCATCGGTAGAGTTGCTGACCACTCGCGTGCAAGGCAGGTAACCGCGGTACGCCTCGGTATCGGTGCAGACTACCGGGTAGCCGCACGCGCCATACTCCAGCAGACGCAAGTTGCTCTTGCAGTCGTTGAAGATATGAAACTCCAGCGGTGCCAGCGCCAGGTCCAGGTTCAGACTGGCCAGCTTCGCCGGGTAGACGCTCAGGTCGATCACCCCGTGAAACTCATGCATGTAAGGTTTCAACTCTTCGGGACACATGCCGAAGAACACCCAATCGACCTCGTTGGCCAGTTCACGAACCACGTCGGCAATGATCGCCAGGTCACCGGAGTGGCTGGTACCACCCCCCCAGCCAACCCGTGGTTTTTTCGACGTGCGACGCTGGCTGCGCAGATCACTCCACAGATGAGTGGCGAGCATGTTCGGCACGACCCGAATGTCGTGGTGCATGGACGACAACGCATCGGCCAGCGACTGCGTCGAAACCACCACGCGATCGCACAGGCCGATGCCGCGACGGACCAGACGCTCCATCTCGACGTTGTCCGGCATATTGCGAATGTGCGCGTTCTTCTTCGGCGCCTTGATGACATAGTCATCCAGCTCGAAAATCAGACGGGCATTGGTGTAGGGCTTGAACGCGGCGATCTCGTTGATCGGTCCTTCGCTGTAGCGCCCCTGCAAAATGATGACGTCAGGTGACTCGCGCTCGATCTCGAAAATCGACGGCAAATCGTAGTAGACCCGCCCGGTTGCCCGGCCGGCCTTCTCCAGCTCGATCAGCGGCTGGATCGCCCGATAGTGCCCGACCGCCGAGGAGTTGACCGGCAGCGCCATAACCTTCGGCAACTGGCGAACGGAGAACGGGGTCCATCCTGTGCGCAAGCCTGGCTCCAAACTGTAGCTGGAGCCGCCCCACGTATTGAGCATCAAGTTGGGATTGTAGGCCGGGTCGCGAGCGACAATGGGCAGCCAACGGCGGTAGAACGTGTCCTGCTCTTGAATGCGAAGCGCAATCTCGGCCTCATCCGCCATGGCCGCGGGCGGTGTGCCAAGGGCCAGTTGGGCATACGGCGTCCAGACCACCAGGTAACCGTTTTGGCGAATCCGCAGACACAGATCCACCTCGTTGAGGGTCAAGGCAAAGTCCTGCGCCTGAAAACCACCCACGCTTTCGAACAGCGATCTTCGCACCATCAGGCAATCGGCACCGACAGCGCTCAGGTCCTGCACCACCTGCAAACGGTGCATGTAACCGGCTGCATTAAGGGGGTCGCCGAAAAACGGTGAGGTTGCCGGCCCTTGCAGCCCGAGAATCAGACCGGCATGCAGAACCCGGCCATCTGAATTGAACAGCTTGGCCCCCACGACACCGACTTCCGGACGCTGGGCATGATTGAGCAGCTCATCCAGCCAGTCCTCACGAGTGACCACCGCATACGGATCGAGCATCAGCAAATACTCACCACGGGCCTGCTGTGCAGCGAAATTGCGCGTTGCCGCGACATTACCTTGCGGCGCAAACGCCTTCACCCGCAATCGGTCACTGCCCAGCTGCGCCATGGCGCTCAACCACTCAAGCATCGGCGGCGACTCACTGCCATTGTCGATCAACAGCAACTCGTACTCGCTGTACGCCGTTTTCTCCAGGAGCGTTTCGACACAACGCTGCACGGCAGCCAACTGGTCTTTGCAGACAATGATGATCGACACCAGCGGCCGGCCCGCGTGCAGGTAATCGACACGATTGAGCAAGGTAAAACTGCCCTGGCGAATGTCATGGGCAACGCCCAATCGTTGAAGATGCGCCTCCAGCACCTGCGGGTTGAGTTTAATGACGTCCGGCAGTGCCAGCCATTGCGCCAGGCCGAGCGTCGACTCCAGCATCACCTCGGCAATATGCTCGACGACCTTGATGCCGTCCTTCTCGACCATGCGCCACAGCACATCGTGAGGCGCCAGTTCGCCGTAGTTCGAATTGAAACCACCCAGCGCCAGGAACTGCTCGCGCTGAAATGCCAGGGCGCGCCCGATGTAGGGATAACTGCGCATCAGGTCCAGGTTGAAGTCTGGCTTCAGAATCGGGTCCACCGACTCACCGTCACGCAAACTGCCTTCATCGCCATAGACACACAACGCCTCTGGCGACGCGCTGATCCTCTCGGCCAGCAGCAACAAGGCCGGCTCGACCAGACGATCACCGGCGCGCAGCACATAAAACCAGTCGACGCCGTCGAGCTGTGGCAGCAAGCCGTTGATTTGCTCATAGCCGTCATCCTGCAACGGCAGGTTGAAAACCTTGCCGTCGAGTTGCTCTGCGGTGCAGGCGCTGGACAACACCAGGATCAGCTCCGATGCATAGAGCTGCCCGGCAAGGCTGTCGAGGGTGAGATCCAGACTGGCGCGACTGGCCTGATCATCAATAATGATCGGCAGAATTTTGGGTTGCCGCGACCAGCCAGCCAACGTGTCCGGCAGGAGACTGCGCTGGGTTTCACTGAGCGCGCGACACGCCAGCCATTGCGCGTAAACCTCAGAAAAACTCTCGCTGGCGATACCGACACGATATTCCTGGCTGGCCTGGCGGGCACCCAGAGTCCGGCTCAGGGGCAGTTCTTCCCAGACGCGTGGCGCCTCGTCGCTGCGGCTCAAGGGCAGGTAACGAACCCAACCGGCCGCCGGTGCGCCTTCGCCACCGCGAACCTTGAGCATCTGCACCAACCATTGCTTTTCCTGCTCCGCCGCAACTTTCATCGACTGCTGACGGCTCAAGCGCTCCGGATACAGGCGCTCGACACTCAATACATAGTTGAGCACTGCGAGGTTGCCCCGACGCAGCAGGCAGATGTACAAGGCCAGATCGAGTGACGCAACAAAACAATGGCCGGGCTGAGTCAACGCTGGCATTAGTTCCTGTAGATCCTTGCGGCGGAACAGCGCGCCACTGAAACCACCGAGGAAGTTGACCGGAAAGCTCTCGAAAATCGCCAGCAAGTCATCGCCCTTGAAGATCCCGCAAACAGGCGACAGCGTGTTGTTCTCCAGACGTGACGGCAACGGATGATCGTCAGCATCCCAAAAGGTCCGCTGGGCCAGCACCAGATTGATGTCCGCCTGCTGGTCCAGCACTTGCGCCTGACGCTCGATACAAGCCGGCGACAACTGATCGTCATCACACAGAAATTTGATGTACTCGCCTTTGGCTTCGTCCAGGCACGCCAGCAGATTGCCGACAAAACCCAATGTCCCAGGGTTTCGTACGTAACGCACCCGCTGCGCGGCATCGCCCGTCAGCGATTCGACAACCTGGCGGATTTCATCGCCACGACTGTCGTCGCACACGATGATTTCAAGGTTGGCATATTGCTGGATAAGGGCGGTGTGCAGGGTCCCGGCAAAAAAGCGCGGATTGAAAGCGGGGATGACAAGGCTGACTAGCGAAGCTGGATTCACGGCAGAGCTCTCAAGTGGTGGCCGCCCACCCGGCCGGATGAGCGCCTCAAACCGCTGAAAAAAGACGATGGATATTCGGCGGTTTACGGCCGTGCGCTGACGCGCAAGGCCCCGTTAGATTTTGTTGAACAGACCCAGCTGAGTGATTTTGCTGAACGCCAGTTGCGAAGCCTGCAACATCGTCTGCTGCAAGGTCAAACGCGTCATCACCTCGGCCGGATCGGAATCGCGAATCGACGACTGGGTCTGTGTGTTGGCTGTGGACAGGCTCTGGTTGATCGCGGCCTGGGTATCCAGCGCCGAACCACGTCCACCCACCGAACTCAAGGCGCTGGACAACTGATCGTTGCCACTGGCCAGGTTGGCGATACCCGAAGAGACTGCGGCTAGCTGCTGCTGAATCAAGATAGGGTTGTTGTTGGTAGGCGTGTTCAATGCGCTCTTCAACTGGCTCACGGTATCCAGAATGTTCTGGGTTTCGTGAGTATTGACGGCAACACTGAACTGATCGTTGGCACTGGGTCCCGGTGGCCCGCTCAGGGTGAAACTCACACCCGATGCGGTAGCCACGCTGCCGACCATGGTCCCGCTAGACACCGGCTTGCTGCTGGCGGTCAAAGGCGCCGCGTACAGGTCAAAGGCAGTGGCGCTGGTGAACTTCAGGACTGCCGAACCAGACGGAAAGCTGGCGTGGTAACTCGCCGGGTTGCTGATGCTGGTCGAAGTGACCTGCGTCGTGGACGGGTTGCCCGGGCTGCGAGTCGCCGTGAAGGTGTCGGGCTTGGCGGCCAGGGTAAAACTGTGGCCAGGCAGCACGGCAGCGGCACTATCACCCGCTTGCAAATTGATGTTCAGATTCAGTTCGACACCCCGGAAACTGACACCCTGAGATGCGGCAGTACTCGGATCGAAAACGCCACCCTGAGTGGCTTCGGCGGTGACATCAGTACCGCCCGAGTCAGTGATTTTCAGCTGGGTGCCGCTGACGAAACTCACGGTGTACGGCTCGCCGCTGCGGAATTTGCTGTTGTAAGTAACGTTCGAAGACACTTGACCATTGGACAGTGTCACGCGGCCGTCATCCACGGCCGGGGCGGTCATGGTGACTTGGCTGCGGCTGGTATTGATCGCCTTCTGGAACACGTCCCAACCGGTGCTGTTGGTGGCCATCGACATGGTGTCGCCAACCGGCAGATCGAGGGTCACCTGGTCACCGTTGTAGCTGTAGGTGCCGTCGTTGTTGCGCGAGAACGGCACAGTATCGCCCTTGGATCCGGAGAAAATGTACGTGCCATTCTCATCCTTGGAGTTCATCAGGCTTAGCAGCTGATCTTCGATCTGGCCTAGCTCCGACGCGTTGGCCTGACGGTCGGCGTCGGTGTAATTACTGTTACCGACACCAATGGCCAATTCCCGGGCGCGCTGCAGCACGCTGTTGATGCTGGTCATCACCGACTCGGTCTGACCCAGGGTCGCCTTGATCGTGTTGGTATTGGCGTTGTACTGATCGATCATCGAAGCCTGCTGACCCAGTTGCAGCAAACGCGACGCACCGACCGGATCATCGGCAGCGGTGTTGACGCGAACCAGGCTGCTCGCCTCTTCGCTAGTCTTGACTGCGTTGGCGAAGTTCTTCTGATAGTTCGCCGCAGTGGACTCGTAAAACTGGCCGGTGGAAATGCGCATGGGCTACGACTCCTTAAAGACTGTTGATCAGTGTGCTGAAGATTTCCTGCGCAGCCTTGATGATCTGCGAAGAGGCGGTGTAGTACTGCTGATACTTGACCAGGTTGCCGGTTTCCTCATCGAGATCAACGCCCGACACCGAGTCGCGCGCGCCCTTGGCGTTCGCCAGGATGGCGGCGGTCGCGGCACTGTCGAGCTTGCCCTGGGCCGCTTTGGAGCCAACGCCCTCGACCAGTTTGCCGTAGGCGTCGCTCAGGGAAACGCCACTGTTGGTGGCGCTGGTGTCCACGGTCTGCTTGGTCTGCAAGCCGGCCAACGCCGTACCGTTACGGTTGTCCAGGGTGCCCGCCTGAGCGAGCGTGATGTTGATCGCTGCCGCCGTGCCCGGAGAGCCCGCGATGGTCATGTCGAACGCTGCGGTACGCTGCACGGCAGGCGGACCCGGGTCCATGATCGCTGCGCCGCTGGCATCGACCAGTGGGATTTTCAGACTCAGGGTATTGTTTTGGTTCGGCACGATGCTGCCGCTACTGAGCACGTTACCTTTGGCATCGAGCATCTGATAAGTCTGGGTCGAACCGCCGGAAGCACCGAACACGACTTTGACTGGCGTCGAGTTCTTCAGACCGTCCTGAATGGCCTGGGTGGTGACCGGATCGTAGATATCGAACTGTGTGGTCAGGGTCGGTTGACCGCTGGACGAGATGGTCAGCGTTCCGCTGTCGCCCGGGACGATGGCCGCACTCAATGGCGCCGCGATGGCCAGACGCTTGGAGTCGGTCATCTCGGTCTTGATGTTCGTCGCAGCGTTGCGCGTCGGGGTGATTCTGAACGTATCACCCTGGGCTGCAGTGCCCCCACTGAGCGTCATCGAGAAACCATCGATCACCGGCGGCGGTGTAGTCAGCGTGCTGAAGCTGCCCATGGCGGTGTTGTCCGGCAGGCGCTGAACGGTGTAGTCGGTGGGAGTGGTGAACGTCACCTTGTAATCATTGATGGTCAGCTTGCCCGTGTCCTCGATGCTCACATCGAAGTTGCCCGAGCCAACGCTGTTGCCGGTGGAGGCAACGCTGCGCTGAGACATTTGTGCAGCGCTGTTGACGCTGTTGAACAGGTTCGAACCGAAATCACCGTTCTTGTCGATGCCCTGGGACTGGAGGCTGTTCATCTGATCGGCGACGACCAGAGCCACACGACCCAGCTCGTTCAAGGCCGGATCCAGCACGGTGCTGCGATAACGCAGCAGGCCACCGATCTCGCCGCCGGTCATGATCGAGGTGATATCGATCGTGCTTGAACCACGATTGAGTTGCAGCGATAAACGTCCCGGATCGTCTTTGCCCGGGACCACTTCAAGCTTGTTGACCGTATTGCCCATCACCAGCGGCTGGCCGCTGCCCAGATAGATGTCGATGTTGCCATCGCGTTCGACCGTCTGCGCTCCGGTTAAGGTAGAGAGCTGGCGAACCGTTTCGTTACGGGAATCAAGCAGGTCGTTCGGCGAGCCGCCGGAACTGGAGATTTCGGAGATCTTCTGGTTCAACTGTGCGACGGTAGTGGCCAGTTTGTTGACCTGATCGGCCATGTTCGTGAGGTTGCCGTTGATGCTCGCGTTCTGCGAGTTCAACTGACTGGACATCGAGTTGAACCGGTTGCTCAAGGCCTGGGCATCGCTGAGCAGTAACTGGCGGGAAGCATCGTCACCCGGTTTGGCGTTGACGTTCTGCACCGAAGCAAAAAACTTGGTCAGGGCGCCGTTCAGGCCGGTGTCGCTGTCCGAGAGCAAGGTATCGAGTGGGGTGACCTGGCCCAGGTAGGCAGACGAATCGCTGTCGAGCGAGGTGCTGGTCTGCAATTGTGCATCGAGGTAGCTGTTGTACACCCGACGAACATCGGCCAGGGTCGTGCCGGTGCCGATGAAGACATTGCCGAACTGCTGCGAAGCCTTGGTGCCCTGCACGGTCTGCTGACGCGAATAACCCGCGGTATCGACGTTGGCGATGTTGTTACCCGTAGTCATCAACGACGATTGGCTGGATGACAGCCCCGACATCCCGATATTGAGCAAACTCATGGTTCAGACCTTATACCTTGTGCCTATAAAGGCGTGGTGGAAACGCCCGCCGCAGCGTAGTTCTGGTAACTCGTCATCTGCTTGGCTATCTGCGAAATCTTGCTCGCGTAGTCCGGGTCGGTTGCGTAACCGGCCTTTTGCAACTCGCGTACAAACTGTTCTGGGTTATCGGCCGACTTCACAACATCTTGATAGCGATTATTGGTTTGCAGCAACGTCACAAGGTCGTGGAAGCCGTCCTTGTACGAGTCATAGGAACGGAACTCAGCCGTCTCCTTGACCATCTCGCCATTCCTGAATTCGCTGGTGATTGCCCGCGCCGATTCGCCCTTCCAACTGCTGCTGGCCTTGATGCCGAACAGGTTGTGACTACTGCTGCCATCCTGGGCGCGCATGACTGATTTGCCCCAACCGGTTTCCAGGGCAGCCTGCGCCACCAGGTAACGCGGATCGACGCCAATGCGTTCGGCGGCCTCTTTGGCCATCGGCAGCATGGTGTTGACGAATTCGTCGGCGGAACTGAACGCTTTCTTCGCCGGTGCCAGCGGTATTTGCGCCATGGCACGGCCATAAATTTGCAGGCGCCCGCTGGAGGTCGTGTCCGTTTGCGAGGCCAGCCAATCGCCGTTGTACAGGGGGCCGGAACCGGTCTTGGTACTCGGCAGTACCTGGATTTTGTTCAGCGCCACCGTGGCGGTCGCCGCAGGAGTCGATGCCGACGGCACCAGCCCTGCGAGCAAGCGGTCGGCCAGTTTCGGCGGCAGCGCCAGACGTCGCTGATTGATCAGCGCCATATCATTGCGATGAGCGCCCTCGCCCGCACTGGCCGACGACTTCACCGAGCGCGAAGCCCACAACGGACGCTCGCCATTGAGGCGCGACAACGGCCCGTGGGTGGCGACCGTACCGGCGGCAATCGGCGTTTCCACGGCCGCTTTCGCGGCCGCTTGCTTGGCGGCTGACGCGGCAGCGGCCTCGCCCGGCGCCAGCGCTTTGTTCTTCGACATCTGACGCATCAACACGTCCGCCAGACCAATACCACCGCCCTCACGGGACATGGAAACGGCCAACTGCTGGTCGTACATTTCCTGGTATTGCTTGGCTGCCGGCGTGTTGAGCGGATTGTCCTGGCCCAGCGTTTCAGTGGCCGAGCGCATGGACTTGAGCATTTCACCGAGGAACAGCGACTCGAATTCCTGCGCAACCTTGCGCATGTTGCCGTCACTGTCCTTGTCGCCGACCTTGAGCTGGTTCAGGCGATTGAGGTCCGAATAGGAACCCGAGTCGCTGCTGCTGACCAGACCGCTCTTGCGCATATCCATGGTCGCCGTCCTCAGATCACGATCAGGTCGGCTTGCAACGCGCCGGCCTGCTTCAGCGCTTCGAGGATGGCCATCAAGTCACCCGGTGCCGCGCCGACCTGGTTCACCGCACGCACGATTTCGTCGAGGGTGGTGCCCGGGCCGAACTTGAACATCGGCTTGGCTTCTTGCTGGGCGTTGACCCGCGAGCGCGGCACGACGGCCGTCTGACCATTGGACAGAGGGCCGGGCTGGCTGACGATCGGGTCTTCGGTGATGGTCACGGTCAGGCTGCCGTGGGTCACGGCAGCCGGGGAAACCTTGACGTTCTGGCCGATCACGATGGTGCCGGTACGGGAGTTGATGATGACTTTCGCCACCGCCTGACCCGGGTCGACTTCAAGGTTCTCGATGATCGACAAATAGTCAACGCGCTGACTCGGATCGAGCGGCGCGCTGACACGAATCGAACCGCCGTCGATAGCCTGGGCAACGCCAGGGCCGAGCATGCTGTTGATCTTGTCGACGATGCGCTTGGCCGTGGTGAAGTCCGAACGGTTGAGGTTCAGGGTCAGGCTGTTGCCCTGGTTGAAACCGCTCGGCACCGAACGCTCAACCGACGCACCGCCCGGGATACGACCGGCCGACGGAACGTTGACGGTGATCTTCGAACCATCACGACCTTCAGCATCAAAACCGCCGACCACCAGATTGCCTTGGGCGACCGCATAGACGTTGCCGTCGATACCCTTGAGCGGCGTCAGCAGCAAAGTGCCGCCGCGCAGGCTCTTGGAGTTACCGATGGACGAGACGGTGATGTCGACTTGCTGACCGGGTTTGGCGAACGCTGGCAAATCAGCACTGATCGACACTGCCGCGACGTTCTTCAACTGTACGTTGCCCGAACCCGGCGGCACCTTGATGCCGAACTGCGAGAGCATGTTGTTGAAGGTCTGCAGGGTGAACGGCGTCTGCGTCGTCTGGTCACCGGTGCCATTAAGCCCGACCACCAGGCCGTAGCCGATCAATTGGTTGGAACGCACGCCGGAAATACTGGCGATGTCCTTCAGCCGCTCGGCTTGAGCACCAAAGGCTACGGACATCAGGCACGCAGCCACCATCAGGTGTTTAAGATTCAACGTAGCCACCTAGAAAGGGAACAGCGGGCTGAGGAAGAAACGGTCGAACCAGCCTGGCTGACTCGCATCGGCAAACGAACCGGTGCCCGAATAGGTGATGCGTGCATCGGCGATACGGGTCGACGAAACGGTGTTGTCCGTTGCGATATCGTCAGCGCGAACGAGCCCGGCAATCCGCACCAGCTCGTCACCGGTATTGAGGGTCATCCACTTCTCGCCGCGCACGGCGATGATGCCGTTGGGCAACACGTCGGCGACGGTCACGGTGATCGAACCGGTCAGGCTGTTGCCCTGCCCGGCCTTGCTGTCACCCTTGGTCGCGCGGTCGCCGCTGTAGCTGGCATCCAGACTCAGGTCGCCGCTGCCGAGCGGGTTATTCGTGCTGGGCGTACTGCCGAACAATGAGGACAGGCCAATGCTGGTCTTGCTGGTCTTGCCGACCTGGGAATTGGCGTTTTTGCTGGCCTGGGTCTTCTCGTTCAAGGTGATGGTGATGATGTCACCGACCCGGAACGCCTTGCGGTCGCTGTACAGGTTCTGTTCGAAACCGGCCTGGTAGATCGAGCCGTTATTGGCCGCAGCCGGCAGCGGCGTGCGCGGTAACACCGGGGCGTAGTAAGGGTCATTGGGCTTGGGCGTCGGACCGACGCAGCCCGAAAGCGCGGCGATCCCACTCAGTGCCAGAACAGATACATAGCGATTCATGACCCTACCTCACGGTGTTGCAGGCGACCTGATGGCCGCCTCATAGACTTGATTACAGATTCTGCGTTACGAACGAGAGCATCTGGTCGGCGGTGGAGATCACCTTGGAGTTCATCTCGTAAGCGCGCTGAGTGGTGATCATGTTGACCATCTCTTCAACGGTGCTGACGTTCGAGGTTTCCAAGGTGTTCTGCAGCGTGGTGCCGAAACCGGCCAGGCCCGGGGTGCCGACTTGCGGCGCGCCGCTGGCAGCGGTTTCCAGGAACAGGTTGTTGCCCACGGCTTGCAGGCCGGCCGGGTTGATGAAGTCGGCGGTTTGCAGGTTGCCGATCACCTGGGATGCCGGGTTACCGGCAACGGTGATGGACACGGTGCCGTCGCGACCGACCGTGAAGGTCTGGGCATCGTTCGGGATGACAATGGCCGGTTCCAGGGCGAAGCCGCTGGCGTTCACGATCTGACCGTTGGAGTCCAGGTGGAACGTACCGTCACGGGTGTAGGACGTCGTGCCGTCCGGCTGCAGAATCTGGAAGAAACCGCGACCGTCGATGGCCATGTCCAACGGCTGCTCGGTGGTTTGCAGGCTACCGGCGGTGAAGTTTTTCTGGGTGCCGACGATGCGCACACCGGTACCCAATTGCAGACCCGACGGCAGTTCACTGTCCTGGGTCGACTGGGCGCCTGGCTGGCGTTTGATCTGGTAGAGCAAGTCCTGGAACTCGGCGCGGTCACGTTTGAAACCCGTGGTCGACACGTTGGCCAGGTTGTTGGAAATGGTCGTCAGGTTGGTGTCCTGGGCGGACAGACCTGTTTTGGCAACCCATAGAGCCGGAAGCATTCGATTCTCCTCGTGCGCCTGTTTTACGGCGCGACGTTCTGATAATTAGCTGATCTGCAAGACCCGAGCCATGGCCTGGTCATCGTCTTTGGCGGTGTTCATCATCTTGATGTGCAGCTCGAACTGCTTGGCCAGCGCCAGCACCGAAGTCATTTCTTCCACGGCATTGACGTTGCTCGACTCAAGGAAACCAGACACCAGTTTGACGCCAGCATCGGCTTGCGCCGGCTTGCCGTCCTTGGTGTGGATCGAACCGTCCAGGCCTTTGGTCATGTTCTTGAAGTCAGGGTTAACCAGTTTGATGCGGTCGACTTCTGCCATCACGCGCGGACCTTCGCCCATCGCACGAATGCTGATGGTGCCGTCCTCGCCCACTTCGATTTGCTGCTCGGGCGGCACGGCAATCGGCCCACCATTACCCATCACCGGCATACCGTTGCCGGCCCGCAGCACGCCCAGGGCATCGACGTTCAGGCTGCCGGTGCGCACGTAGCTTTCGCCGCCGTCAGGGTTCTGCACGGCGATCCAGCCATTGCCTTGCACCGCGACATCGAGGTCACGACCGGTTTCCACCAATGCGCCAGGGGAGAAATCAGTGGCCGGACGTTCGGACAGGGCAAACGCACGCGCCGGAAAGCTGTCACCGAACACCGGCATCGAACGCGCCTGCTCCAGGTCTTTCTGGAAGCCGTTGGTGGAGATGTTCGCCAGGTTGTTGGCATGAGCCTTCTGCGCCAGTGCATTCTGGCTGGCGCCGGTCATTGCCACATAAAGGTACTTGTCCACGCTCTTTCCTCTGCATGCCGGACGTTTGCCGCCCACTGCTGTACTGCTGAGCCATAAGCAATTTGCAGACCAACTTTTTTCTGGCGGCGCAGGGCCCGGCAAACAAAGGACTTGAGGGGGTCAGGCGGGAAACGGGGATTGTGTCAAAGACGAAAAACCGGCGGTGTTATGCCGCTTACGGCAAGTGCCGACCTCTTCAGCTCAACACCGTCCTTGTAGCAGCTGCCGAGCCTGCGAGGCTGCGTTCGGCTGCGAAGCAGTCGTAAACCCGGTATGCACGGTTTTACTGATACACCGCGGTGGAGGTTTTACGACTGCTTCGCAGCCGAACGCAGCCTCGCAGGCTCGGCAGCTGCTACAGGGGTTTAGGCGCTGCCGGGTTCTTTGCCGACTTCATACTCACGCAGTTTGTTGGCAATGGTTGTATGCGAAACCCCCAATCGCTTGCCCAGCTGGCGACTGCTTGGATGTTCGGAATACAGGCGTTCCAATACCGCCTTCTCGAAGCGCCCGACAATCTCGTCCAATCCGCCCTCGAGCGAGAAATCGCCAAGCGGCTGACGCACGCCGTAGTCCGGCAGGCGAATATGTTCGGCCTTGACGGTCCCGCCCTCGCACAAGGAAACCGCCTGGAACAACACGTTTTCCAACTGCCGAACATTGCCCGGCCAGTGGTAATGACTGAGCCGTTCCATCGCCGCTGGCGCCAGTTTCGGCAGCGGGCAACCGATCTGCCGACTGGCCTGATCGAGGAAGTGCTCCACCAGCGGCGTCAAACCATCAAGGCATTCGCGAAGTGGCGGGATGTGCAGCGAAAGCACGTTCAAGCGGTGATACAAATCCTGGCGGAACTCACCGCGCGCGCACAATTCGGACAGGTCAACCTGAGTCGCGCAGATCACCCGCACATCCAGATAAACCTCTTCATCGCTGCCCACACGACGGAAGCAACCGTCCTGCAGGAAGCGCAGTAATTTCACCTGCAAGCGCGGGCTCATTTCCCCGACGCCATCGAGAAACAGCGTACCGCCCGCCGTCAGTTCCAGCAGCCCGAGCTTGCCTTCGGCCCGCGCCCCTTCGAAAGCGCCGGGGCCGTAGCCGAACAGCTCCGTCTCAGCCATGGATTCCGGCAGGCCGGCGCAGTTGAGCGCCATCAACGGTGACTGCCCCCGCGGACTCGCCAGGTGGCAGGCTCGCGCCAACAACTCTTTACCAGTGCCGGTTTCGCCTTCTATTAATAGCGGCGCATCCAGCGGCGCCATGCGCCTTGCTTCGCGCACCACCGCGGCCATCACCTTCGAGCTTTGGAAAATGCTGTCGAAGCCTCGCAGCTCCTGCTTGCGCACGTTATAGATGCGTTCACCGACCCGGTCGGCGCGGTGTAGCGTGAGTACCGCACCGGCCATGGCTTCGCTGTCGTCATGCTCCGATTGCAGTGGCGCGATGTCGGCGAGAAACACGTCACCCTTGACCTTCACCCGCAAGCCGTTGATCCGCGACTTGTTGGCGCGCACCAGTTCCGGCAAGTCGAAATCCTCGGCGTAACGCGACAGCGGAATCCCCGGCACCTCATCCACGCGCACCCCGAGCAACTGCGCCGCTGCGCGGTTGGCGGCAACGATCGAGCCGCCCATGTCGATCGACAACACCGGAAACTCCAGGGCGCCGAGCAACGCATTGAGCTCCATGTGCCGACGTTCGCTGGGCATCAGCCCTACGCGCTTGACGCCAAAAACCCCGGCAATCGATTCGAATTTCGGACGCAATGCCTGAAACTGAATGTTGATCAGGTTCGGGCAATGCAGGTAGATCGCATTGCCATGCTCGCCGCCGACCTCGCCGCGAGCGACGTTGATCCCGTACTCCACCAGCAAGTTGAGAATGTCGCGCAGGATGCCGATGCGGTTCTGGCAGTGGACTTTGATACGCATATAAAGGCCTGAAAAGCGGTGAATGAGTTGGATGCCTGAGGTGCAACCTGTGGGAGCGAGCCTTTGTGGCGAGGGGATTTATCCCCGTTCGGCTGCGAAGCAGTCGTAAACCATTGTATGCGGTGTACCTGACACACCGCGGTTTTCGATTTCGGGGCCGCTTCCCAGCCCAACGGGGCGGTGCGACGTTTCGCTAAATCCCCTCGCCACAAAGGCTCGCTCCCACAAAGTTTTGCAGCGTTCAAAGTCAGGTCGACTTCGCCCTCGATCGTACTTTTCTGTCAAGGGGCTCAGATAGTCGTCAAGATTATGTGACACCTGCACGCCATTTCAAACCCGGAAATCCCAATCCCTGCGCCATAGCGGCCGATCCGTAACGAATACTTTACAAAAAACGATGATTTTTCCTACACGCAGCGCGACTCACATGCTGCAACGCCGCATTTCTTGAGGTATTTCTAGGTCCATAGCAGGACATAACAAGAACGAAATCCCCTAGCAGGAGAGCAGCATGAAGCAGACGCAATACGTGGCTCGCGAGCCCGATGCGCAAGGTTTTATTGACTACCCCGCCGAAGAACACGCGGTGTGGAACACGCTGATCACTCGCCAACTGAAAGTGATCGAAGGTCGTGCGTGCCAGGAATACCTGGACGGTATCGAAAAACTCGGTCTGCCCCACGACCGCATTCCGCAACTCGGTGAGATCAACAAGGTCCTCGGTGAAACCACCGGGTGGCAGGTTGCCCGGGTACCCGCACTGATCCCCTTCCAGACCTTTTTCGAATTGCTCGCCAACAAGCAGTTCCCGGTGGCGACGTTTATTCGTACCCGCGAAGAGCTGGATTACCTGCAAGAGCCGGACATTTTCCACGAGATTTTTGGCCACTGCCCGCTGCTGACCAACCCCTGGTTCGCCGAATTCACCCACACCTACGGAAAACTTGGCCTACAGGCTTCCAAGGAAGAACGCGTGTACCTCGCGCGTCTGTACTGGATGACCATCGAGTTCGGTCTGGTCGATACGCCAGAAGGCCAGCGCATCTACGGCGGCGGCATTCTCTCCTCGCCGAAAGAAACCGTTTACTGCCTGTCGGACGAACCTGAGCATCAGGCCTTCGATCCGCTGGAATGCATGCGCACACCGTACCGCATCGACATCCTGCAACCGCTGTACTTTGTCCTGCCGAACCTCAAGCGCCTGTTCGATCTCGCCCACGAAGACATCATGGGCATGGTCAAGCAAGGCATGCGGCTGGGCCTGCACACACCAAAATTTCCGCCAAAGGCCGCGTGATCCGCGCCTTTTGGCATCAGGTGAGTCTGTTACGGACCCACGCTTTGGTTTAGCGTGGTCCCACTGGCGACCGTTTCCCCAAACACTCGATTTCAGGAACCCATCATGTCCACATTGAACCAAGCCCATTGCGAAGCCTGCCGCGCCGATGCACCACAAGTCAGCGACGAAGAGCTGCCGGTACTGATCAAGCAGATTCCTGACTGGAACATTGAAGTGCGCGACAGCGTGATGCAGCTGGAAAAAGTTTTCCTGTTCAAGAACTTCAAGCACGCACTGGCGTTCACCAACGCCGTCGGTGAAATCTCCGAGGCTGAAGGCCACCACCCAGGCCTGCTGACCGAGTGGGGCAAAGTCACCGTGACCTGGTGGAGCCACTCCATCAAAGGTCTGCATCGCAACGATTTCATCATGGCCGCGCGCACTGACGAAGTGGCCAAGGACGCCGAGGGCCGCAAATAATGCATTTCGACGCCATAGGTCGAGTACCCGGCGACCCGATTCTCGGCCTGATGGAGGCCTATGCGCAGGACCCCAACCCGCGCAAATTCGACCTCGGCGTGGGCGTCTATAAAGATGCCCAGGGCCTGACACCGATTCCCCAGTCCGTGAAGCTCGCCGAGCAACGCCTGGTGGATCGTCAGACCACCAAAACCTACATCGGCGGTCACGGCGAGCCGGCGTTTGGCAAGGCCATCAACGAGCTTGTGCTCGGTGCCGACTCCGCGTTAATCGCCGAACAACGGGCCGGTGCGACGCAAACGCCGGGCGGCACCGGCGCGCTGCGCTTGAGCGCGGACTTCATCGCCCAGTGTTTGCCGGGCCGTGGCGTGTGGCTGAGCAACCCGACCTGGCCGATCCACGAAACCATTTTCGCGGCAGCCGGGGTCAAGGTCAGTCACTACCCGTACGTCGGCAGCGATAACCGCCTCGACGTCGAAGCGATGCTTGCAGTACTCAATGAAGCGCCAAAGGGCGATGTGGTGCTGCTGCACGCCTGCTGCCACAACCCGACCGGTTTCGATTTGTCCCATGACGATTGGCGCCGGGTGCTGGAGGTAGTCCGCAATCGCGACTTGCTGCCGCTGATTGACTTTGCCTACCAGGGCTTCGGCGATGGCCTGGAACAGGACGCCTGGTCGACCCGGTTGTTCGCTGCCGCGTTACCGGAAGTGCTGATCACCAGTTCCTGCTCGAAGAACTTCGGCCTGTACCGCGACCGCACCGGCGCGCTGATTGTCTGCGCGAAAACCGCTGACAAGCTGGTGGATATCCGCAGCCAGCTGGCCAACATCGCCCGCAACCTGTGGTCGACACCGCCGGATCACGGCGCTGCTGTGGTAGCGACCATCCTCGCTGATCCAGAGCTGAAAAGCCTCTGGGCGGACGAAGTGGAAGCCATGCGTTTGCGTATCGCCCAACTGCGCAGCGGTTTGGTTGAAGCGCTTGAACCTCATGGTTTGCGCGAGCGGTTTGCGCACATCGGCGTGCAGCGCGGGATGTTTTCCTACACCGGTTTGACGCCGAATCAGGTCAAACAGCTGCGTGATCATCACAGCGTTTACATGGTCAACTCAGGCCGGGCCAACGTGGCCGGGATTGATGCAACGCGTCTGGACCTGCTGGCCGAGGCAATCGCCGAAGTTTGCAAATAACCATCAAACACTGCCAATCCCTTGTGGGAGCGAGCCTGCTCGCGAAAGCGTTTCTTCAGTCGCATTGATGTCGAATGTGCCGACGTTTTCGCGAGCAGGCTCGCTCCCACATTGTTTTTGTGTTGTTTCCTCTTCCAGACCTGTCTAGACAACCCCATCCGTCGCAACAATTGGATATAAAAGTCTATTTGTCATTTCTCCTGCTGTATCCTTCCCAGGCTTTTTTTAAAAGCGCGGATCTACCAGATCTATCAACAGACTTTGCGAGGAGCGCGATATGCACGAGATCCCTAATCTCCCCTTCCCAAGCCTGCACGAAACTGAGCAGACGCCCACGCAACAAGCCGGTGCCCAACAGCCCGAGCCGAAAGAAGCCACTGAACGCCGCAAGGCCGACAGCGAAGACTGATTCACCTGCAATGCCAGACCGTGTGGAAAGCGCTAACATGCGCTTTCCACACCGCCTGAACCCTTGAGCCCCGCACCATGACCGACGACTTCAGCCCTACTTTTGACGAAGCTCAGCAAGCCAGCGTCTTGATCGGTACCACCGAGAAGATGATCGAGATCTGGAATCGCCTGTCCCCCGAGAAACAAGCCGCGCTGCTCGCCCGTTTCGGCAGCGAAGAAAACGCCCTGGCCGCCCTGGTCACCACGCACCTGGTCGCTCCCGCCAAACCCTGATTCATCCCCATCCGGCAAATAGTTTTACTTTTTCCACGACCCGCAGCCGCTCGCGCCGCTATCATAAGCAGCCTATCTATCCTGCTTCCCCGTGGATCTTTACCCATGTCTGAAAACCAGCGCCCCCTGGCGGTCACGCTGCAAGTCGTTTCCATCGTCCTGTTCACCTTCATCGGCTATCTGAATATCGGCATTCCCCTGGCCGTGTTGCCGGGCTACGTCCACAGCGATCTGGGCTTCGGCGCGGTAATCGCCGGCCTGGTGATCAGCGTGCAATACCTGGCCACCCTGCTCAGCCGTCCGTATGCCGGGAAAATCATCGACAACAAGGGCAGCAAACTCGCCGTGATGTACGGCCTCGCCGGCTGCGGCTTGAGCGGAGTGTTCATGCTGATTTCGGCCTGGACCCAAAGCCTGCCGACCTTGAGCCTGATCAGCCTGTTGATCGGCCGCCTGGTGCTCGGCAGCGCGGAAAGCCTGGTGGGTTCCGGCTCGATCGGCTGGGGCATCGGACGGGTCGGCGCGGCGAACACCGCCAAAGTCATCTCCTGGAATGGCATCGCCAGTTACGGCGCACTGGCCGTCGGCGCACCGCTGGGCGTGCTGCTGGTTAATCAGTTGGGCTTGTGGAGCATGGGCGTGAGCATCGTGCTACTGGCCGTCCTCGGCCTGGTGCTGGCCTGGCCAAAAACCGCCGCGCCGATCGTTGTCGGTGAACGCTTGCCGTTCATGCATGTGCTGGGGCGAGTGCTGCCACATGGGTGCGGTCTGGCGCTGGGCTCGATCGGCTTCGGCACCATCGCCACCTTCATCACCCTCTATTACGCCACGCAACACTGGGACAACGCGGTGCTGTGCCTGAGCCTGTTCGGTACCAGTTTCATTGGTGCGCGGCTGCTGTTCGGCAACCTGATCAACCGCCTCGGCGGCTTTCGCGTGGCGATTGCCTGCCTGTCGGTGGAAATACTGGGGCTGTTGCTACTATGGCTGGCGCCGGATGCTCATTGGGCACTGGCCGGCGCGGCGCTGAGCGGGTTCGGTTTCTCACTGGTGTTTCCAGCGCTGGGCGTGGAAGCGGTCAACCTGGTGCCGGCCTCCAGTCGTGGCGCGGCAGTCGGGGCTTATTCGCTGTTCATCGATTTGTCGCTGGGGATAACCGGGCCGGTGGCGGGTGCGGTTGCGGCAGGCTTTGGCTTTGCCTCGATCTTCCTGTTTGCCGCCCTTGCCGCCCTGAGCGGTTTGGCACTGAGTGTTTACTTGTACCGGCAGGCGCCGAAGCACCTCAATGAAAAGTACCGCGAAGAAAGACAAGCGCGCTAGAAATCGACCTTGCCCCGTCCAGCCTTGATGCTGCCACGCTTGGTCTTGGATTCGAGCCGACGCTTCTTCGAACCGAGGGTCGGCTTGGTCGGACGACGTTTCTTTTCGACCTTGGTGGCACTGAGGATCAACTCGGTCAGCCGCTCCAGCGCATCCGCGCGATTGGCTTCCTGCGTGCGGTATTGCTGGGCCTTGATGATCAACACCCCTTCGCTGGTGATGCGACTGTCACGCAGCGCTAGCAGCCGTTCCTTGTAGAACTCGGGCAAGGACGAGGCCGGAATGTCGAAACGCAGGTGCACGGCACTGGAGACCTTGTTGACGTTCTGCCCACCGGCGCCTTGGGCGCGGATGGCGGTCAACTCGATCTCGGCATCCGGCAGATGCACGTTGTTGGAAATCACCAGCATGGAAAATGGGGTCCGCATTTGGGGTTCATCAGGATACCCGAATAGCCTGAAGGTAGATGCGGACCAATGTGGGAGCGAGCCTGCTCGCGAAAGCGATGTACCAGTCGACATCAACATCACCTGACACACCGCTTTCGCGAGCAGGCTCGCTCCCACAGGGGTTTTGCATGAACCCTGAAAACAACAAACCCGGCACATGGCCGGGTTTGTTGTTTCTGCAGGCTGCGCTTACTTCGCGTTTGCCGCGTGCAACGCGTGCTGGGCGCTGCGCTTGTTCTTGATGCCGTAGCAAACCCACATGAACGCGACCCACACCGGAATCGCATACACCGAGATCTGGATGCCCGGAATCAGCAGCATTACGCCCAGAATGAACACCACGAACGCCAGGCAGATGTAGTTCCCGTACGGGTACCACAGGGCCTTGAACAGCGGCGTCTGTTTGGTCTTGTTCATGTGCTGGCGGAACTTGAAGTGCGAGAAGCTGATCATCGCCCAGTTGATCACCAGGGTGGCAACCACCAGCGACATCAACAGTTCCAGTGCGTTTTGCGGGATCAGGTAGTTCAGCAACACGGCAATCAACGTCACCGCCGCCGAGGCCAGGATCGAACGCACCGGCACGCCGCGCTTGTCGATCTTCGACAAGGCTTTCGGCGCATCGCCCTGCTCGGCCATGCCCAGCAGCATGCGGCTGTTGCAGTAGGTGCCGCTGTTGTACACAGACAGTGCCGCGGTCAGGACCACGAAGTTGAGGATGTGCGCAGCGGTGTTACTGCCGAGCATTGAGAACACTTGCACAAACGGGCTGCCACTGTAGGAATCACCCGACGCATTCAGGGTCGCCAACAGGCTGTCCCATGGCGTCAGCGAAAGCAGGATAACCAACGCACCGATGTAGAAAATCAGGATCCGGTAGATCACCTGGTTGATGGCTTTCGGGATCACGGTTTTCGGCTTGTCCGCTTCTGCTGCGGTGAAACCGAGCATTTCCAGGCCGCCAAAGGAGAACATGATGATCGCCATGGCCATCACCAGGCCGCTGACGCCGTTCGGGAAGAAGCCGCCGTGGGACCACAGGTTGCTGACTGAGGCTTGCGGGCCGCCGTTGCCACTGACCAGCAAATAGCTGCCCAGCGCAATCATGCCGACGATGGCGACGACCTTGATGATCGCGAACCAGAACTCGGCCTCACCAAAGACTTTGACGTTGGCCAGGTTGATCAAGTTGATCAGCACGAAGAAGCCGGCGGCCGAGACCCAGGTCGGGATGTCTGGCGCCCAGTAGTGGATGTATTTGCCGACCGCGGTCAGCTCCGACATGCCCACCAGAATGTACAGAATCCAGCAGTTCCAGCCCGACAGGAAGCCGGCGAAACCGCCCCAGTATTTATGGGCGAAGTGGCTGAAGGAACCGGCGACCGGCTCTTCGACGATCATTTCACCGAGCTGGCGCATGATCATGAAAGCAATGAAGCCGCAGATGGCGTAGCCGAGGATCATCGACGGGCCGGCGGATTTCAGTACGCCGGCCGAGCCGAGGAACAGCCCGGTACCGATCGCGCCACCGAGGGCGATCAGTTGAATATGGCGATTTTTCAGGCCGCGTTTCAGCTCGCCTGAATGCGAGTTTTGTCCACTCATGAAAAGGGTCTCACGCAAGGTTTGATGATGTTCGTTAGACGTTGCTGCTCGGTTGCGATTTCAAGCAGCGCCGATCAAACCCCAGCGAAGGCAAAAGGACAGCGTTTTTACAACGGTCATGCGTCACCTGTTTGTTTTTATCTGTGACGAAATCGAACCCGACACGCTTGTGGCGCGGCGGAGTGAACAAGGCGGATAGCCTTGAGGTTTGCGCAGATGCGCAGGAGGTCACAGTTAAAACGCGGCGCATTGTACACCTGTAACCCCCTGCTGCCAGACACCGCTGGATTAGCGTGTCGTTTGCCGGGATTGCCTGTGTCCGCCTCGAGGGTCTCGAGCGGCTGCAAAAATAGAGTCAGACCTTTGCGGGTCATCGACGGGAGCGACGGAAAAATCGCCCCACGGGGAGAGATGGAGATGAGTCACGGCGTACATTGCGCCTCCTTCTTGTTATGCACCTGCACGACAGGCATGGGGCGCATCTCACCCTTCAACCGCGTCTGAAACAAGCAGGCCAGAGCCCTGCGACGCCATTGGCGGGTCTGGTTTCGGCAGGTTTTCCTTACACCCCTTCCGTATGCGTCAATCCAAGGGCTTTGCGACGTGATTTCGTCAGCATTTCTTTACATGGCGTAACGAAAATCTTCCGAATCAGATCAGAACGCAGGACGACTGCAAATTGACGATAGGAAGCTTCCTAAGGAAAAGGTCGAGTTAGTTTTTTGTTTTTTATTAACAAATTGTCTAATCAAAAACAGAATAAAAAGTTTAAACAAATCTTATTTAATTATTTTTTTGCAATTTAAAAACCTCTGAACTAGGTTTTCAGCGACTTGCCGAGACGCATCGACCGGCAAGTTGGCGGGTTATTCAATGACTGAAAAACGCGCCGCTGCACTTACCGAAAAAGTCATCTAGGAGATTCACAATGCAAGCACTTGAAAAAGACTTGGACACTGAACTGCAACTGGACGATTGGTTTGAAGCACCGACCCATGAAGCCGCCGTTGAAATGATGCAAGCCGACGCAATTGTTCCGTTCGGCACGGCGATGTGGCCTTTGTAAGATGTCCCTGCAGGCACGATCCGGCCGGTTGTGCCTGCCACTTTTTCTCGGTTTGTCAGGGAGGACTACATGGATAAGCAACGCGCCATTTCGCATTTCCTTTACTACCTCGAACATCACCCTGCCCTTGCCGGCATCAACCCGGCGAAGGTCTTGCTCGGCCATACGGCTGATTACCAGGCACTGACGGGCGCCATCGCCGAACAGACCGGTGACAGCCCACGGTTCAGTTTCAACGCGATGCGTCTGGATCTGGAACCCACGGAATTGCTGGCCCGGGCGATTGCCGACAGCGATCTGTACATTTTCTTCTACGACTCTTCCACCCTGCCCAACCCACGCCCCGACGGCCCGGAATTTGTCCGCGCGCTGCAAGGCGTCATGGCCGAGAACTGGAAGAAGTCGCTGCTGTTCAAGGATTACGGCGATTACTTCTACGACACGTTCAGTGTCACCCCGCAGCGCATTGCCGGGTTGAACAGCCACTTGATCCAGCGCATGTCCCACGCCACCACGTTAAGTTTCAAAGATGATCACGGCTCGTGGTTCGAAACACCGTTGAGCAGTATCAAGAAGTGGACCAACATCAACGGTGTCGGCAACTTCGATCTGGCGCCTGGTGAAATTGCCACGCACAGCGAAGCCATTAACGGCCGGGTCAAGTTCATGGGGACTTTTCTCAGCACGATTCCGTTTGCCCGCAAATACGGGGTGCTGGAGTCGCCGCTAGAGTTATGGATCGAGAACTCGACCATCAGCAAAATCGCCACGGAGGTACCGGGGCTGGAACATGACTTCAACAAGTACCTGGAGGCCAATCCATCCAATCGGCGGATTGAGGAGTTGGGGATCGGCACCAACGAAGGCGTGAAGACGTTATATGCGCGCAATGCCGGGTTCGAGGAGCGTCATTGTGGCCTGCACCTCGGATTGGGCGGTGGCGCGAAGGGTAGCCATCATCTGGATTTGATCTTCTCCAGCGGCGTGTTGGCGCTGGATGATGAGCCGGTGTTTGATGGGCGGTTTGTGTTCTAGCCCGGCTTGCGTGGTGATGCGGCTGACGCCTTCGCGAGCAGGCTCGCTCCCACAGTGGAACGAGTTGTTTCATGGGAATGCGATCAAATGTGGGAGCGAGCCTGCTCGCGAAAGGGCCCGCACATTCATCACATCACTTAAGCCAGACTCAAAAAAAACGCCAACCCGAAGGTTGGCGTTTTTTATGGAGCGCTTACCGATTACTCAGGCTTGCGACGACCGAAGCCCGGGCGCTGGCCCGAACCGGCTGGCGCACCGCGGCGTTTGCCCGATGGCGCGTCCTTGTCGACCAGAACGATGCCCGGGCGTTTCTTCGGCGCTGGCTTGGCCGGGCGCTTGGTGTCTGAAGGACGGTCTGCGACGGGCGTACCGCGACCGGCTGGAGCACCGCGATCGCTACGACCACCGCTTGGCGCACCGCGGCCTTCGCCACGTTCAGTGCGACCGTTCGCCGGACGCGGAGTGCGTGGACCGCGCTCGCCATCAGCACGAGGCGCCGCTGGCTTGCGGGACGGACGTTCGCCTTCGATCTGTGGCTCACGCGGTGCGCGTGGACCAGCAGCCGGAGCACCCGCCGCTGGACGCAGCGTGCGTACGCGCTCGGTCTTGCCGACCGGACGGGACGATTTACGCTGCATACGCTCAAGCTTGTCTTTGCTCTTGGCGTTCATCTGCGGCATGGCCACCGGGGTCAGGCCGACTTCAGCACTCAGAATGTCGACTTCGTACTGGCTCATTTCGCGCCAGCGACCCATCGGCAGGTCGGAGTTGAGGAACACCGGGCCGAAACGCACGCGCTTCAGACGGCTGACCACCAGCCCTTGGGATTCCCACAGACGACGGACTTCGCGGTTGCGACCTTCCATCACCACGCAGTGGTACCAGTGGTTGAAACCTTCACCACCTGGCGCCTGCTTGATGTCGGTGAACTTGGCCGGGCCGTCTTCGAGGACGACGCCGGCTTTCAGACGCTCGATCATCTCGTCATCGACTTCGCCACGGACACGTACCGCGTATTCACGGTCCATCTCATAGGAAGGGTGCATCAGGCGGTTAGCCAGCTCACCGTCGGTGGTGAACATCAGCAGACCGGTGGTGTTGATGTCCAGACGACCGATGTTGATCCAGCGACCTTCTTTCGGGCGCGGCATCTTGTCGAACACGGTCGGACGGCCTTCAGGGTCGTCACGGGTGCAGATTTCACCGTCGGGTTTGTTGTACATGATCACGCGGCGTACCGACTCGGCGGCTTCTTCGCGCTTGATCACCTTGCCATCGATGGTGATGGCGTCATGCAGGTCGACGCGCAGGCCAAGGGTGGCGTCTTTGCCATTGACCTTGATGCGGCCGTGACTGATCCAGGCTTCTACGTCACGGCGCGAGCCGACGCCGATACGGGCGAGGACTTTCTGCAGTTTTTCGCCTGCTGGGCCGATTTCCTGGTCGTCTTTCTGGTCGTTGATACTCATCTGGGCACCTCCCGGTGTGGTCTGTTCAGGCAGCTCTGAAGTGAGGGTCCTGAAGAGTTGAAAGCTGGTACTCCGGCGAAGGGATCGCCGGAGGGTCGCGAATCATACGCTCATGGGAGCGTTCGCGCATCAGAGACTAGCTGAGGAATGGCGAGTTACTTGTTTTTCCGCCGACCGGTGGCGCCGAGTTTGATCAATCGCAGCGAGGCTTCGGCGAGGACTGTGCGCTTGTCGACCTTGTCGAGTTTCTTCCAGGCCTTGATCTCGCGTTTGCTGCGGCCGCAGCCGAGGCAGATGTCGTCGGTGAACTTACAGACGCTGATGCAGGGGTTTTTGGTAGAACTCATCACCATCTCCAGGAAACACAAAACACTGTGGGAGCGAGCCTGCTCGCGAAGAGGGAGTGTCAGTCGACATCATCTTGGCTGACACGCCGCCTTCGCGAGCAGGCTCGCTCCCACAGGGGATCCCCATTGCTCAGAGAATGGGGTCAGTCGTCGAATTCGCGGCGTTCGGCCTCGATCGCTTCGGCGAGGGCTTGGGCTTCGGCTTCTTCGTCGGTCAACTCGGGGTCGGGCTTGTGTTGTTCAAGGGCGGCGACGGCGGCCAGGAGTTTCTCGCGAGCTTCGGCAACGCCAAGAACATCATCTTCCTGCTCTTCTTCGACTGTGTCTTCGGGCTCGATCTGAAGTTCAACTTCGATTTCAGGCTCAGGCTCAGGCTCAGGCTCGGGCTGATTCAGACCTTCTTCAGCCTCAGTCACAGCTTCATCGCGCAACAAATCATCGAAGTCGGTCTTGAGCCCCTCCTCCATGGTGTCCAGCTCCAGCAACAACGTGTGGAAACTGGTTTCCTCCTTCGGCTCTTCCGGCTCGGCGCTGGCGTCGGCCAACTCTTGCAACCCGGCAGGCACCGGCGCGTCGTCGAAATCGAGCACCGGATCAGGCTCAAGCTCGCGCAGCTCGGCCAGCGGCGGCAAATCGTCGAGGTTTTTCAGGTTGAAGTGATCGAGAAAAGCCTTGGTGGTGGCGAACATCGCCGGCTTACCGGGCACGTCACGGTAACCGACGATGCGGATCCACTCGCGCTCCAGCAAGGTTTTGACGATCTGACTGTTGACCGCCACGCCCCGCACGTCTTCGATCTCGCCCCGGGTGATCGGCTGGCGATAGGCGATCAGCGCAATGGTTTCGAGCATGGCACGGGAATAGCGCTGCGGTCGCTCTTCCCACAAACGTCCTACCCACGGCGAAAACTTTTCGCGGATCTGCAAGCGATACCCGGAGGCCACTTCCTTCAGCTCAAAGGCGCGGCCGTCGCAGGACTTGGCGAGAATCGTCAGGGCTTTCTTGAAGACCGGCGGCTCCGGCCGCTCGCCCTCTTCGAAGAGTTCGAACAGGCGTTCAAGCGATTGCGGTTTTCCCGAGGCCAACAGAAAGGCTTCAAGCAGTGGCGCCAGCTCGCGGGGTTCAGTCAGGTTCATGATTCAACTCGTTATTCGGCTCGGGCCCGCACGTGGATGGCTGCGAACGGCTCATTCTGCACCAGCTCGACCAAGGATTCCTTGACCAGTTCGAGAATCGCCATAAAGGTTACCACCACCCCCAGACGTCCTTCTTCAGCGGTGAACAGCTCGACAAAGGGCACGAAACCGCCGCCCTTCAGGCGCTCCAGCACATCGCTCATGCGTTCGCGCGTGGACAACGCCTCGCGGCTGACCTGGTGGCTTTCGAACATGTCACCACGGCGCAGGACCTCGGCCATGGACAACAGCAGCTCTGACAAGCGCACATCCGGCAACAGCTTGCGCGCCCGGGCCTCCGGCGCATCCAGCTTGGGCACCACCACGTCACGACCGACCCGGCTCAGACCATCAATGCCTTCAGCGGCAGCCTTGAAGCGTTCGTACTCTTGCAATCGGCGGATCAGTTCAGCGCGAGGGTCGTCTTCTTCGGCCTCGATCGTTTCGGCACGCGGCAGCAGCATCCGCGATTTGATCTCGGCCAGCATCGCGGCCATGACCAGGTACTCGGCGGCCAGTTCCAGACGCACCGATTGCATCAACTCGACATAGCCCATGTACTGCCGGGTGATTTCCGCCACCGGGATATCGAGGATGTTGATGTTCTGTTTGCGGATCAGGTACAGCAGCAGGTCCAGGGGGCCTTCGAAGGCTTCGAGAAAGACCTCAAGCGCGTCCGGCGGAATGTAGAGATCCAGCGGCATTTCCATGACCGCCTGGCCATAGACCATCGCGAAGGGCAGCTCTTGCTGGGCTCCGGCCTGACTGTCGACAACGGGTTCTACTGCAGACATCTACGCCTCGGCCATGAACGGCGTCGGGTCGCCGCAACCGACGCGGATCACTTCCGGCTCGCCGTCGGCGAGGTTGATCACGGTGGACGCCTTGATCCCGCCGAAACCGCCGTCGATGATCAGGTCGACCTGATGCTCGAGCAACTGGCGCATTTCGTACGGGTCGGTCAGCGGGTCAGTATCACCCGGCATGATCAGGGTCACGCTCATCAGCGGTTCGCCGAGTTCCTCCAGCAGCGCCAAGGCAATCGGATGGCTCGGCACGCGCAGGCCGATGGTACGTTTTTTCGGATGCAACAACAGCCTCGGGACTTCGCGGGTGGCGTTGAGAATGAAGGTGTAAGGCCCCGGCAGATGAGCTTTAAGCAGGCGGAAGGTGCCGGTATCGATCTTGGCAAACAGCCCCAGTTGCGACAGGTCGCTGCAAATCAGCGCGAAGTTGTGCTTTTCGTCCAGCTGTCTCAACCGGCGCACGCGCTCCACGGCATTCTTGTCGCCGATCTGGCAACCAATTGCGTAGGACGAGTCTGTGGGATAAATCACCACCCCGCCGCTGCGGATGATCTCGACAGCCTGTTTAATCAGGCGCGCTTGCGGGTTTTCCGGATGAATCTGGAAAAATTGACTCACATTCTCTACCTGTTCAGACGGCGGCAATAATTGGGTCATGTTTGAATCGACACCACAGTGGTGGCAGATCCTCCGGGAGCGGGCGGTACTCACCGATCTCGGACCAGCCTCCAGGGCCATGAAAATCACTGCCGGCGCTGACCAGCAGACCGAACTCGCGGGCGAGAATCGCCAGGCTGCCCACTTGCTCGGCGGGCTGATGGCCATTGACCACTTCGATAGCGTGGCCCCCTGCTTGAATATAGTCGGCAATCAGGCGGCGACGTTTGCTGCGAGTGAAATCGTAGTGCCAGGGATGCGCCAGGCTGACCCAGGCCTTTGCGGCGCGCAGGGTTTCGACGGTGTCTTCCAGGGTCGGCCAGTGTTGCTTGACGTCGCCCAGCTTGCCGGCGCCCAGCCATTTGCGGAACGCTTCGGCGCGGTCCTTGACGAAACCTTCACGCACCATCCAGTCGGCGAAATGCGGGCGGGCCGGCGCGTTGCCGCTGTCACCCAGTTCCTGCTGGATGGCCCGGGCCCCTTCGAGCGCGCCCGGCATGCCTTTCAATGCCAGTTTTCGGCTTATTTCTTCGGACCGTAGCCAGCGGCCATCGTGCAATTTAGCGATGGCCTCGACCAACGGCGCGGCATTGACATCAAATCCGTAGCCCAAAACGTGAATGGTCGCGCCGCCCCAGGTGCAGGACAATTCGACGCCGTTGACCAATTGCATCCCCAGCGCGGTAGCCGTACTGCGAGCCTCGTCGAGGCCTTCGAGGGTGTCGTGATCGGTCAGGGCCAGGACTCGCACGCCTTTCTCGAACGCACGCGCAACCAGTACTGCAGGCGCGAGAGCGCCATCGGAGGCCGTGCTATGGCAGTGCAAATCAACATTCACGGGACTTTTTTACCTCAAATCAGCTGGCGCTATCGCGCGCCCATATGTTTGTTATTATGCCGCCACATCCTGCTTCTGGCTGCCACTGTGAAACAATTCATCGATTTCATCCCGCTTCTGCTGTTTTTCATCGTCTTCAAACTCGATCCACGGGTCGTTGACATCGCCGGTCATGAGTTGACTGTAGGCGGAATTTACAGCGCCACCGCCATGCTGATCATCAGCTCGCTGGTGGTTTACGGCACGCTGTTCATCAAGCAGCGCAAGCTGGAGAAGAGCCAGTGGCTGACCCTCATCGCCTGCCTGGTCTTCGGCAGCCTGACCCTGGCGTTCCACAGCGAAACCTTCCTGAAATGGAAAGCCCCGGTGGTGAACTGGCTGTTCGCCCTGGCATTCATTGGCAGCCACTTCGTCGGTGAGCAACTGCTGATCAAACGCATCATGGGCCACGCGCTGAACCTGCCGGACCCGATCTGGACTCGACTGAACATCGCCTGGATCGGTTTTTTCCTGTTTTGCGGCGCCGCCAACCTGTTCGTCGCGTTCACGTTCCAGAGCTACTGGGTCGACTTCAAGGTCTTCGGCAGCCTGGGCATGACGTTGCTGTTCCTGGTCGGCCAGGGCATTTATTTGTCCCGCCACCTGCACGACGCCGATACCACAACGCCAAAAACCGAGGACTGACATGCTTTACGCAATCATTGCCACAGACGTCGCGAACTCCCTGGAAGCCCGCCTGGCCGCACGGCCTGCACACCTTGAGCGCCTGCAAGTGCTCAAAGGTGAAGGCCGCATTGTCTTGGCCGGCCCCAACCCGGCGGTCGACAGCAATGATCCGGGCGCTGCGGGTTTCACCGGCAGCCTGATCGTCGCCGAGTTCGATTCCCTGAGCGCCGCACAGGCCTGGGCCGATGCTGATCCGTATATCGCCGCAGGCGTCTACGCCAACGTTTCGGTCAAGCCGTTCAAGCAAGTCCTGCCGTAATATCCCTCCAGCGCGATGAACCTTATCGGTTCATCGCGCGCTCAACGCTCATTATTCTCGTTTACCGGCCGACAACCTGCCCAATACTCGTATTGGAATCAGGAGTTGCGATGCGCAAAGGTCCGTTGTGTCTGATGTTGGTGACGTTGTCGATTGTGGCCGCTGCCCACGGTGAAGAAAGCGCCGAGGGCGGTAATTCCACGCCATTGTCCCTGAGCGCCGGCAGCCAGATCACCGAGTTGCAACAGCGCTTGAAGGTAAGCGAACAGCAACGAGAAGAACTGAGCAAACAACTGCAAAATACCGATGCCGAACGCGAAAGCGCCCAACTGAGCCGGTTGCGCCAAGAGAATCAGCGCCTCAAGCTGCAACTCAAGGAAGCCCAGGCCAGCAGCCCGCTGCCGCGTCTATTGACCGATCAGCAACAGTGGTTCGTCATCGGCGCCGGAGTAGCGCTATTGGCGCTGCTCTGCGGTATCTTCGCCAGTGGTGCCACCAGAAAACGTAGGCAATGGCTAAATTGAGTGAGTCATGAGCGAGCTGTTATTAATTGATGATGACCAGGAGCTGTGTGAGCTCCTGAGCAGTTGGTTGAGCCAGGAAGGCTTCCAGGTCCGCGCCTGCCACGATGGTCAGAGCGCCCGTCGCGCACTGGCCGAAACGTCGCCGGCCGCCGTGGTACTGGATGTGATGCTGCCGGACGGCAGCGGCCTGGAATTGCTCAAGCAATTGCGCAGCGACCACCCGGATTTACCTGTGCTGATGCTTTCGGCCCGCGGCGAGCCGCTGGACCGCATCCTCGGCCTGGAACTCGGTGCCGACGATTACCTGGCCAAACCGTGCGACCCACGGGAACTGACAGCCCGCCTGCGCGCCGTGTTGCGCCGCAGTCATCCGGCAGCAGTCTCCAGTCAGCTCGAACTGGGCGACCTGTGTTTCAGCCCGGTGCGCGGCGTGGTCAGCATCGATGAACAGGAATTCACCCTCACCGTTTCCGAAAGCCGTTTGCTCGAAGCCCTGCTCAAGCAACCCGGCGAGCCGCTGGACAAACAGGAACTGGCGCAAATCGCCCTCGGCCGCAAACTGACGCTGTACGACCGCAGCCTGGACATGCACGTCAGCAACCTGCGCAAAAAGATCGGCCCGCACCCCGACGGCCGCCCACGCATCGTGGCCCTGCGCAGCCGAGGCTATTACTACAGCCTCTGAACCCTAACGCGAACTTTCGTAGCAGCTGTCGAGCCCCAGCGAGGCTGCGTTCGGCTGCGCAGCAGTCGTAAATCCTGCGCGCTCGGTTCACCTGAAAGTCCGCAGCGCCTGAATTCACGACTGCTGCGCAGCCGAACGCAGCCTCGCAGGCTCGGCAGCTGCTACACAGGTCAGTTCCTTCAGAGAGAAGTAGGCAAAGTGTTGGATTTGTCAGGTCAATCTGAGATCGTCTTTACCCAAGCTTTACGCTCTGCTGACCGCCGCTGACCTTGATCTCCGTAATCTGTACTCATCCGGAACGTACCGGGAACGAGACAAGGAGATTCACCATGCGCAAGACTCTTATCGCTCTGATGTTCGCTGCCGCCCTGCCAACCGTTGCCATGGCCATGCCTGAAGGTGCCGGCTCGATGGGTGGCCCGATGGACGGCTCACGCCATGGCGGTCAGATGCACGGCATGCACGGCAAAGGCCCGTACAGCCAGCTGGACCTGAGCCGCGAACAGCGCGAGCAGATCCGCAAAATCATGGGCGAGCAGATGCATGAGCGTCAGCAAGTGGTCGACAAGTACCTGGAAAAACTCTCGCCAGCCGACCAGAAGGCCATGAAAGATGAAATGGCAGCCAACCACAAGAAAGCTGAAGCTGACGTGCGAGCCTTGCTGAAACCGGATCAACAGAAGGAATTCGACGAGATCCAGAAAAAACAGGCTGAGCGTCGCGCCGAATGGGCCGAGTTCAAGGCCTGGAAAGCGCAACAGCCGCAAAAAGCGCAATAATGCGCTAACCCCCGGACCCGACGGCTAACACCGTTGGGTCTGATGCCACTCAGTTCAATGTGGGAGCGAGCCTGTGTGGCGAGGGGATTTAGCGAAACGTCGCACCGCCCCGTTGGGCTGCAAAGCGGCCCCGAATCGAACATTGCGGTGTTTCAGATACACCGCAAGCAATGGTTTGACGACTGCTTCGCAGCCGAACGGGGATAAATCCCCTCGCCACACAGGCTCACTCCCACATTGGATTTGTGTTTGTTTGAGGATTTTCTGTGCGCTCATTGTTCTGGCGTATCCTGGCCAGCTTCTGGCTGGCCATCTCTCTGGTTGCGGGGCTCTCCATTCTGCTCGGGCACATGCTCAATCAGGACGCGTGGATTCTCAGTCGCCACCCGGGCCTCAACACCCTGGCCGAACAGTGGACGCAAACCTACGAGTCACAGGGTGAAGACGCGGCCCAGGACATTCTGGAACAGCGCAAGCGCCAGTATCACATCGACGTTCAGGTGCTCAACGAGAGCGGCGATCCGGTGGTGCGCGGTACCTTTCCACGCCGGGCGGCGGCCTTCGAAGCGCGGCAGAACAACGACGACCGTCGCCTGCCGTGGCGTCGTCTGACCGCGGAATACACCAGCGAAAAAACCGGCGACACCTACCTGCTGATCTACCGCATTCCGCACCCGGAGCTGGACGCCTGGCACCGCGAAAGCCTGCTCTGGCCGTTGAGTGCGCTGGGTATCGCGCTGGTGGTGCTGACCTTGTTCAGTCTGTTCGTGACGTTGTCCATTACTCGCCCACTCAACCGCTTGCGCGGTGCGGTGCATGATCTGGGGCAAACCACCTACCAACAAAACAGCCTGGTAAAACTGGCCAACCGGCGCGATGAGTTTGGCGTGCTGGCCAACGACTTCAACCGCATGGGCGCGCGCCTGCAAAGTTTGATCGGCAGCCAGCGGCAGTTGCTGCGGGATGTGTCCCATGAGCTGCGTTCACCGCTAGCCCGGCTGCGCATTGCGCTGGCTCTGGCCGAGCGGGCCAACCCTGAAGAACGGGAAAAACTCTGGCCGCGCCTCACTCGGGAGTGCGACCGGCTGGAAGCGCTGATCAGCGAAATCCTGGTACTGGCGCGGGTCGATGCCGACAACGCCAGCGCCGAAGAGGTTGATCTCAATGCGCTGCTCAACACCCTGCAAAAGGACGCTCAATTAGGTTCCCCAGAGCAGAACGTGCACCTTGAGGCCGAGCCGCAGCTGAACCTTAAAGGCTGGCCGACGATGATCGAACGCGCCGTCGACAATCTGCTGCGCAATGCTCAGCGGTTCAACCCGGTAGGGCAATCGATTGAAATGCAGGCGGTGCGTCAGGGTGAGCGGATTGTGGTCAGTGTGCGTGACCACGGGCCAGGCGTAGAGGCTACGCATTTGAACCAGTTGGGTGAGCCGTTCTACCGGGCGCCGGGGCAGACGGCGGCTGGACATGGTTTGGGATTGGCGATTGCGCGCCGGGCGGCGGAGCGGCATGGCGGGAGTCTGGTGCTGGCCAATCATCCGGACGGTGGGTTCATCGCAAGCCTGGAATTGCCTCTGGTGCCTGGGGCTGTGGTGCAGCTCTGAAACCCACCCCTCACCCCAGCCCTCTCCCCATGGGGGAGAGGGGGAAAGGGAGCAGATCCAGACTGTGTGAAAACCTAGCAATCTGCGCGGAGCTCAAAGAAAATGCTCCGTATCGAAAGATACGGAGCATTTTTCGTTATGGCCTACATCCAAGGACAGTCCCGCAGCCAGACCAGCCTGTTCCCGGTCTCGCTGGAAGAGTTGATCCCCGAGGATCACCTCGTTCGTGTGATCGACACCTACGTCGCCAAGCTTGATCTTGTGCGCTTGGGTTTTGATAAAGCCTTATCAAAAGGTACCGGGCGCCCCTCTTACGATCCCGCCGATCAGCTCAAGCTGTTCCTCTATGGCTATTTCCAGCGGATTCGCTCATCGCGGCGTCTCGAAGCCGAGTGCCAGCGCAACATCGAAGTGATGTGGTTGATCAACCGGCTCAAACCCGACTTCAAGACCATTGCCGACTTTCGCAAGAACAACAAAGCTGCCTTTATCGCGACCTGTCGTGCCTTCGTCCAGTTTTGCCGCACGGTGGGTCTCATCGCCGGCGAGCTGGTGGCCATCGATGGCAGCAAGTTTCAGGCGGTTGCTTCCTCGCGGCGTCATATGAATTTGAAGCGGCTCAAGCACCAGGAGCAGAAGCTGGATAAACGCATCGCTCAGTATTTGGCCGAGTTGGATGAGGCGGATAAAAACGAAGCCAATGAGGTGGTTGATCGCAGTGCGGTCAAGACGGCTTTGGCGCAACTTGAACTCAGGCACTCCAATAACCTGACGTGCCAGGCACTGATGAAATCAATGGAGCTTGAGCAATTCAATACCCACGAAAGCGATGCCCGAATGATGCGAACGCACAAAGGGCCGCGGGTTGCGTACAACGTGCAAACCGCCGCGGACGCTGAGCATTGCCTGATTCTGCATCATGAAGTCACTCAGGACAGTGATGATCGCAAGCAACTTGAGCCGATGGCCAAGGCCGCCAAGGAACAACTGCAGCAAGATGAACTGACGGTCACTGCCGATGCGGGCTACTCGAATGGCAGGCAGTTCCAGGCTTGTGAGGATGAGAACATCACGGTTTATGTACCGCCGAATCGGTCAAGTAACTCCTGCGGTAAGGAGCAGGCGTTCTTCGATCGAACAGTGTTTACCTACGATGCAGCGCAGGATCGATATCAATGTCCTGCCGGCAAATGGCTGACACTCAAGCAGATCAGTAAGGGGGATCGCATCTATCAGGCGGCGGTTAGCGACTGCGCCAACTGTCCGCTGAAAGCGCAATGTACTGAGGCCCAGCGCCGCTATGTCACACGCCATGCTCATGAAGAGGCTTTCGAACGAATGGAGCAGCGAATGCTGGCGCATCCAGAAATGATGACCGCTCGAAGATCCATCGTTGAGCATCCGTTCGGCAACCTTAAGCAGTGGTTGTTTGGCAATGCTCGCTTCCTGCTGCGACAGCTTGAGGGTACAAGAGCCGAAATGGCCTTGGCAGTGAACGCCTACAACCTGAAACGAGCAATTAACGTGCTCGGCGCGCGCCAACTGATGGCGTTGATGGGCTGAAAAGCCTTTTTCGCCTGCTGTCTGCACAAAAGCAAACGCCCCGAACAAGTCGGGGCGTTTGCTTGGAACCACCATCAGTGCGTTTTCACACAGCCTGGATCGGAGGCGTTTCATATCCTGAGTTCAACTCGGATTTTCAGGTCGATGTAGCTCCAAGAACAACCCGGTCAGTCTCCTCTCCCTCCGGGAGAGGGTTAGGGTGAGGGCTGGATCACAATGATTCACCCCTCACTCACAAACGACCGCTCTCAGCCCTTGGAAGGCCAGACGCTGACAAATTCCGCCAGATCAACCTTCTCCGCAACACGCGGCTCTTTCTGCGGCGTACCCAGATAAAGAAACGCAATCACCTCTTCCCCTTCAGCCAGCCCCAACCCCTTGGCCACATGCGCCGAATACGCCAGTTCACCCGTGCGCCACACCGCGCCAATCCCTTGCGCATAAGCCGCCAGCAAAATCCCGTGAGCCGCACAACCCGCCGCCAGCAGTTGTTCGGACTTCGGATATTTAGCGTGATCCTGCAACCGCGCGATCACCACAACCACCAGCGGCGCACGTAGCGGACCGTTACGCGCCTTGTCCAGCGCCGCCTCGGACACCTCACTGTCCTGCAGCTTCGCTGCTTCGGCCAGCAACTCGCCCATTTGCTCGCGCGCCGCGCCTTCGACTGTCAGGAAGCGCCAAGGCTGTAAGTGGCCGTGGTCTGGCGCTCGCATCGCAGCGCCAAACAGCACTTCGCGTTGTTCTGCGGTCGGTGCCGGTTCAATCAGTCGTGGAACGGAAACACGGTTGAGCAAAGCGTCGAGAGCCTGCATCGGCCACCTCCTGAAAAAAATGTGAAGCCATTCTAGGGCCTGCCATCAATTATTGCCTGCGCGGCACAGGCAATAATTGATGGCAGGCCCTGCAACCACCGCGGGAGTGCCGGTTTACATAGCAGACCCCGCAGGTAGAATGGCGCCCTTCCCTATTTCAGCCCGAGCGGACTTCATGGCGTTGCCGACCTTACGGACTATTGGTTTCATCATCGGCATCTTCCTGATCACACTGGCCATCGCCATGGTCGTGCCCATGGCCACGCTGGTGATTTTCGACCGCACCAGCGACCTGCCGTCGTTCCTCTGGGCGAGCATGATTACCTTTCTCGCCGGCCTCGCGCTGGTCATCCCCGGTCGCCCGGAACATGTACACCTGCGTCCGCGAGACATGTACCTGCTGACCGTCAGCAGCTGGCTGGTGGTGTGCATCTTCGCCGCGCTGCCGTTCCTGCTGACTCAGCACATCAGCTACACCGACTCGTTCTTCGAAAGCATGTCCGGTATTACCGCCACCGGGTCCACCGTGCTCACGGGCCTGGACACCATGTCCCCTGGCATTCTGATGTGGCGCTCGTTGCTGCACTGGATCGGCGGCATCGGCTTTATCGGCATGGCGGTAGCGATTTTGCCACTGCTGCGCATCGGCGGCATGCGGCTGTTTCAGACCGAGTCGTCGGACCGTTCCGAAAAAGTCATGCCCCGTTCGCACATGGTGGCGCGATTGATCGTTGCGGCCTACGTCGGCATCACCATTATCGGCAGCCTGGCGTTCTGGTGGGCCGGTATGAGCCCGTTCGATGCGATCAACCACGCGATGTCGGCGATTTCCACCGGCGGTTTCTCAACGTCCGACCAGTCTCTGGCCAAGTGGACGCAACCGGCGGTGCACTGGGTGGCGATTGTCATCATGATCCTCGGCAGCCTGCCGTTCACCCTGTATGTAGCGACCTTGCGCGGTAACCGCAGGGCACTGATCAAGGATCAGCAGGTTCAAGGCTTGCTCGGCATGTTGCTGGTGACCTGGCTGGTGCTTGGCACCTGGTACTGGTGGACCACCCAGCTGCATTGGCTGGAGGCGCTGCGGCATGTGGCGCTGAACGTGACCTCGGTGGTGACGACCACCGGTTTCGCACTCGGGGACTACAGCCTGTGGGGCAACTTCTCGCTGATGCTGTTCTTCTATCTGGGTTTTGTCGGCGGGTGCTCGGGCTCGACCGCTGGCGGGATCAAGATTTTCCGCTTCCAGGTTGCTTACATCCTGCTCAAGGCCAACCTTAACCAGTTGATTCACCCGCGCGCTGTGATCAAGCAGAAGTACAACGGTCACCGCCTCGACGAAGAGATCGTGCGTTCAATTCTGACCTTTTCGTTCTTCTTCGCCATCACCATCTGCGTCATCGCGCTGCTGTTGTCGCTGCTCGGCGTGGACTGGATGACCGCCCTTACCGGCGCGGCCAGCACAGTGTCCGGCGTCGGTCCTGGACTGGGCGAAACGATTGGCCCTGCGGGCAACTTCGCCACCCTGCCGGGCGCCGCGAAGTGGATTCTCTCGTTCGGCATGCTACTGGGCCGACTCGAGATCATTACGGTGTTTGTTCTGTGTATTCCGGCGTTCTGGCGTCACTGACAAGCTTCGGTGCTTCGATCAGCCGCGCCCGGTAGTCGCCGGGTGTGGTGTCGAACCAGCGTCGGAAGGCGCGGAAGAAGTTACTCGGATCGGCGAACCCCAGCAGGTAGGCAATTTCCAGCAGGGTCATGGTTGGCTGGGCCAGGTATTGCTCGGCCAGTTCACGTCGCGTGTCGTCCAGCAACGTCTGAAAACTCGTGCCCTCCTCCTGCAAGCGTCGCTGCAAGGTGCGTTGCGACAGGTGCAGCGTCTGCGCCACGGTGTCGCGCTTGGGTTCGCCCTGGGGCAGCAAACGGCACAGCACCTGTCGCGCCTTGTGGGTCACGCGACTCTCGGAAAACCGCGCCAGGTATTCACCGGCAAACCGGTCATGCAACAGCGCCATCGCCTCGTTGGCGGTAGGCAGCGGTGCCTCCATGTCAGCGCGCTCGAAGATCAAGGCGTCAAAAGGCGCGTTGAACACCAAAGGCGCATGGAAGGCTTGTTTATAGGGTTCGAGATCGGCGGGTTGATCGCCCTGCACCAGCACCTTGCGCGGTTGCAGGGTGCGCCCGGTCAACCAGCCACACAGCGCCAGGGCACACGCCAGTGACGCTTCGGCGCTCTGCCGGGTCGGTGGCAGGTGGTCGCCGTGGACCGTCAGAATCAGCGCGTAACCTTCTTCCAACAACCGGAAACTCAGGTCGGCACTTTCGGCAATGATCCGCTGATAACGCACCAGCCGTTGAAAGCCTTCGGCCAGGGTCTGGCTGGACATCAAGGCGTAGCCCGCCACATGGAAGGAGGCCGGTCGCACCACCTTGCCCATGTTCAGGCCAATCGCCGGGTTGCCGGACAGCTCAACCGCGCGCTGCCACAGTCGTGTCATGGAATCTTGCGGGAAGCGCGCGTCCGGATCATCCAGTGCCGCGTAGTCGAGCCCCAACTGCTTGAACAGAACCCGGCAATCCAGGCCGTCCATCTCCAGTGCTTTGACAATCCCCATCGCCCAGCTTGCAGAAGTCGTTCGTTCGCTCATGGCGTCTACTTACTACTTAGTGAGCCGTCTACCGCGGCCAATTTCCGAAGGATACTAAAGTGGCGCTTATTGTCACTGGCTGATGCCAATGATCACTCTAGACTCAAATACGCTACCCGCAGAACAACTTGCAGTCAGAACAATAACCACAGAGATCGCAGTCGTGGAAAACATCAAACGTTTCAATAGCTTCGCTGAGTTCTACCCGTATTACCTCAGCGAACACAGCAACAGTACCTGCCGACGATTGCACTTTATCGGCACGACGCTGGTTATTTTCATCCTGGCCCTGACCATTGGCAAAGGCGCCTGGCTACTATTGTTGGCCCTACCGCTGGCGGGTTACAGCTTCGCCTGGGCCGGGCATTTCTTCTTCGAGAAGAACCGTCCTGCGACCTTTCAACATCCGTTTTACAGCCTGCTCGGCGATTTCGTTATGTACCGAGACATGATTCTGGGCCGCGTGCCGTTCTAGGCCCGATGGGCCACAAAAGCGTCCTGCGTAGCCAGTGCGATATTGGATCCAGGCCCTACACTCAAAAAATCCCTTTCGAAAAGAATAAGAGGATAGGCGATGAATGCCAACGCCCGTTTCACCCACATGCAGGACGGCACGCAGGAAGACTGGGCGATCATCGCCGCAGACTTCAGTGCCTATGCGAGGCAATTGCCGACACGGATTGTGGCGCACCTGAAATTACTGGAGGGCGATTTTGGCGGCTTCCCGGTGGATCGTCTGACCCATTCCCTGCAAACCGCCAGCCGTGCCTGGCGCGATGGCCGCGATGAAGAATACGTGGTCTGCGCGCTGCTTCACGACATTGGCGACACCTTGGGTTCCTACAACCACCCGGACATCGCCGCAGCGATTCTCAAGCCGTTCGTCAGCGCCGAGAACCTGTGGATGGTCGAGAAGCACGGGATTTTCCAGGGGTATTACTTCTTCCATCATCTAGGGATGGACCGGCATTTGCGCGAGCAATTCAGCGGGCATCCGCAGTATCAGGCGACCATTGAGTTTTGCGCCAAATATGATGCAGCGGCGTTTGATCCGGCGTATGACACGCTGCCGCTGAGCTTCTTTGAACCGATGATGGAACGGTTGTTTGCGCAGCCGAAGTATTCAATTTACAAGGCGGCGATGGAAGAACATTCGCCAGCCTGAAAACTGCTGGGGACTGCCGCGCAGTCCATTCGCGAGCAGGCTCGCTCCCACAGGTGACCGAGTTCTTTCAGGAAAATACGATTAAAAATGTGGGAGCGAGCCTGCTCGCGAAGAGGCCCGCCCAAACACCTTGTTCTTAAGCCGGTTCCGCGATTTTAATGGCCTTCAACTCGGCCTCCCGCGCCTGAGCATCCGCCAATCGATACAACTCGATCGACCCGTCCCAATGCTCGATCAGCGCTGTGCACGACTCCACCCAATCCCCGCAATTGAGGTAGTCCACCCCGCCGACCTTGCGAATTTCGGCATGGTGAATGTGCCCACACACGACGCCGTGCAACTCGCGCTTGACGCACTCGTGAGCGATGGCTTCTTCGAAATCGCTGATGAAGCTGACCGCGGTTTTGACCTTGTGCTTGAGGTAGGCCGACAGCGACCAGTAACCGTAGCCATAACGGGCGCGCCAATGGTTGAGCCAGCGGTTGAGGGTCAGGGTGAATTCGTAGGCCGAGTCACCGAGAAAGGCCAGCCAGCGGTGATACCGGGTGATCACGTCAAACTGATCGCCGTGGATCACTAACAGATGCCGACCATCGGCGGTCACGTGCACCGCTTCATCCACCAGTTGGATATTGCCCAGAATCAGCTTCGAATAGCGGCGCAGGAATTCGTCGTGGTTGCCGGTGACGTAGATCACCTCGGTGCCGCGCTTGCTCATGGTCAGCAACCGGCGGATCACATTCGTGTGCGCCTGAGGCCAGTACATGCCGCCGCGCAGCTTCCAGCCATCGATGATGTCGCCGACCAGGTAGATCTTGTCCGCGTGGTAGCCCTTGAGAAACTGCGACAGGTGTTCGGCCTGGCAATCCCGGGTACCCAGATGCACGTCGGAAATCCACAAGGTCCGCACACGTTGCTTACGACTGGGTTTGGCGAGCTCGGCGCTGGTCATGGGCAACCCTCTGCAAAAGTTTTTGCAACTTTGCGCCGGTCGGGTTAATTGCCCATGACAGTGGCGAGTCAGTCCTGTGACAGCGCTCGGCCGGTGTAGACTGGCCGCACCTTGACCAGGAGACCTGCGATGAGACCGATCCTCACGCTTCGCCAATACACCCGAGACCTGATCGTCCACAGCCATGACCATGCCCAACTGGTGTTCGGGCTGTCGGGCGCGCTGGATTTCGAGATCGACGGGCATGGCAGTCAGGTGGTTCAACAGAGTTTCGTGCTGGTGCCATCCGGTTTCCATCACGCCTGCGGTAGCGCCAATGGCAGCCGTTGCCTGGTGCTGGATGTGCCCAGCGACCAATGGGTTTCCCAGTCCCTTGGTGATCACGCCGAGGCCAGCCGTCGTTTGCTCGACAACGCCGGTCGCCTGCCGCTGGATGCCGGGCAAAGCCAATTAGTCAGTTGGCTGGCGGGCAGTCAGGTCAGCGATCCATTGATCGCGCAACAAGGCGCGGTGTTGTTGCTGGCCAGCCTCAACAACGCCAAACCCGAGATCGTCGGCGGTCGGCGCCTGCCTTATGCGGCGCTGAATGCGCATATCGATCAGTACGCGGCCTATCCACTTCAAGTTGCCGATCTGGCGCGCATCGCCGGTCTGTCCAGCGCTCGGTTGCATGCGCGGTTCGTTGCTGAATGCGGGCAGACGCCGATGGACTACATCCGCAGTCGACGGCTCCATATCGCTGTTGGACTGCTGCGGGATTCGCCATTGCCCATCGGCGAGGTTGCCAGTCGAGTGGGTTACAGTTCTCAGAGTGCATTTGCTGCGGCGGTGTTGCGGGAGTTTGGCGCATCGCCTGGCAAGTTGCGCCGAGAGGCTGGCGACAAAGGACGATAGTCTGGCGACAGACGTAACGGGGCATTGCACGATTAAATGTAGCAGCTGGCGAAGCCTGCGTCCGGCTGCGAAGCAGCCGTAAAACTGCATGCACGGTACATCTGAAAGGCCGCGGTGCCTGACAATACGACTGCTTCGCAGCCGGACGCAGGCTTCGCCAGCTGCTATGTATGGACTCGCCCCCACGTTCAACCCGCTTTTAAACACTGCTACCCGGTTGCATCTATGTATGAGGCCTGTTCGAGGAAGCCTTCAACGGCTTCTGGCCAACATTGGGTAAGCTCGCGGTATGCCGATTACAGTAAGGCCTCAAGGGCCAGTAGCAGCTTAGGCATCAATCCGCGACGGTCTGACCTGGGGTCAATGTTCTTAGCATGGGTTGGAGCGGCTTAACGCCCCGGTGGCAGAACTCTGTTATCAGTGACTCATCGCAGCCTCCTGGCCAGTGCCCGGCTGGCGACGATAAGTCTGGTCGTTTTGCAATAGCACCCAGAGGATGCGCAGGTTGCGGTTGGCCAAGCGCACCGCCGCCTCCTTGCGACCCAGGCGGGATATCCAACGCTGGAGACGTTGGTCGTCCGGCTGCTGTGAATCGGGTCGTAGCTGTCTTAAAACGGCATGGGCACCCTGGATCGTCAGACTGCGCAAGTAAGCATCGCCATGCTTGCTCATCTTGCCCAACCGGACCTTCTCGCCGCTGCTGTGCTGGCTGGGCACCAACCCGAAGTAGGCGGCGAACAAGCGGGCGTTGGCGAAGCGTTCAGGCTCGGTCTGCTTGGCCAACAACGCCGTGGCGATGATCGGACCAACGCCGCGCACCGTCATCAGCCGCTTCGCCGTCTCGTCCGCCTTCGCGGCTGTTTCCAGCCGACCAGTCAGCACGTTGACGCGTTCGCCCAGTTGACTCCATTCGCCCAGCAGTTCGGCGATCAGTTCGCGCAGCAAATCGGGCAACGGTTGGGTGGTATCTTCCAGTACCCGAGGCACGAGTTGGCTGATAGCTATTTCGCCCTGCGCCATGGCCACACCGTGTTCCAGCAGTAAACCGCGCATCTGATTGCCGACCGCAGTACGTCGCCGTACATATCCCTGCCGGGCCCTGTGCAGAGCCTGCATCGCCAGCGCCGCCGCACTCTTGAGCGGTACAGATGAGATCTTGCAATCGCGGCCTGCGCGCAAGATAGCCAATGCATCGTTGCGATCATTTTTCGGGCCGCTGCGATGATTGGCAACCAACTGGGCCGGCAGGATGCGCACTGGATTACCCTGCGTTTGCAGCAACCGCGCCCACGCCTGAGCGCCTGGCCCGGTTTCCACCAACACCGTCACGCTCACTGGTAGCTTATGAAGAAATACCTGAAAGGCCTCGCGTGACTTGATTCGATCCTCGAATATCACCTGACCGAGGGCATCCTCCCCGGCCACTTGAAAGACCCTTTTGGCAAGATCCACCGCAACTGTGGTGCATGCCGCCGCATCGGCTGACAAAGACTGGTTGATCGTCGTATGCTTTTTCATGGCCTCGCCCTCGCTGTCGTTGGCTTCTATAAGAATGCCACCGTGGCGCACAGACGCCTCGGCTTGGGCGAGTCCATTCAATTACAGGGGACGGCGTTGTCTCCGGCCTGGTTTTATTCGTTTTTCAAGGATTGCAATGACTCCCCGTACCGCCCTTGGCGCCCTGCATATCGGCGCACTGATGTTCGGCTTGACCGGTGTGTTCGGCAAACTGGCTGCTGCCTCCCCCGCGATTATCGTTTTTGGTCGTGCCGCGTTCGCTGTGCTGGCGTTAGCCGTTTTTGCGCGGTTCGCCAGCAATACTCGCTGGCAGAAACTCGAGGCCGAGGACTGGCGCCGACTGTTGCTCAGCGGCTTGCTGTTGGCCGGGCACTGGGTGAGTTTCTTCATCGCGGTGAAGGTCGCGGGCGTCGCGATCGCGACCCTGGGTTTCGCCAGTTTCCCGGCGTTTACCGTGATCCTTGAAGGGTTGATCTTCCGCGAGCGAATTCGCGCCAACGAAATCCTGCTGGTGGTGCTGGTCAGTATTGGGCTGGTGCTGGTCACCCCTGATTTCGATCTGGCCAGCGGCGCCACCACGGGCCTGTTGTGGGCGGTGGGCTCAGGTTTGCTGTTCTCTCTGCTATCGCTGACCAACCGCGCCAGCTCCGGGCGAATCCCGGCGGTGCAGGCTGCGCTGTGTCAGAACGTGGTGGTCGCGTTGTGCCTGTTGCCGATTGCGGCACCGCAGTTGAGCGAAGTGCGCGTCATCGACTGGCTGTGGATCGGTCTGCTCGGGGTGTTCTGCACCGGCGTCGCTCACAGTCTGTTTGTCGCCAGCCTGGCAGTGATCAAGGCGCGGACCGCCGCAGTGGTGTTCGCCCTGGAGCCGGTTTACGGCATCACCATGGCCTGGCTGCTGTTTGATGAAAACCCGACGCTGCGCATGCTGATCGGTGGCGCGTTGATCATCGTGGCGATCGTGGTCTCCAGCAGACTCTCGGGCGGCTCAAGCAAGAAAACCGTTGCAGCAGAAGCCGCCTCTCACTGAGTGTGGTCGTTGTGTCCCAGATCGCGGTCCGGATCAATTTGATCGCGGACCCGCTGCTTCAGCACTTTGGCCTCCGGGAAACCGCCATCAGCCTTGCGCTCCCAGATCTGCACGTCGTCACAGAAAATGTGAAATACCCCACCGGTGCCGGGTACCAGCGACACTTTGCCCAGGTCGTCACCGAAGGTGCTGAGCAGTTCCTGGGCCAGCCAGGCCGCACGCAACAGCCACTGGCATTGCGTGCAATACGTGATGATGATTTCCGGTTTGCGTGCAGTCATGATCGGCGAACTCCTGAGCCAGAGGGCGCCGCTATGATAGCCCGGCGAGCAGGTTCCTGGCGGTCTGCTTAAGCGGCTCGTTATCTTCCTTGAGCAACTCGTTGAGCAGTTCGATGGCGCTGTCCAGATCGCCGTCATCAATGCAGGTCTGGGCTTGTTCCAGTTTGTCGGCGCTGCTCGGCTCGGCCGGTTCCAGGTTCAGCGGTTCCAGTTCCAGCGACTGGCCGGGATCGCTGAACTCGTTGAGAAAGGTGTCATCCAGAGACTGCGAGTCAGGCTCGGCGACCCATTCAAGTTCGGGCTCGTCCAGCGTCGAGTCGTCGGGCATTTCAAATACCTCGGGCAAGACGTGCAGGTTCGAGACAAACGGCGGCTCGACCGGCGCGGAATCGCTCGATGGCTTCGCGGCGGACGGCGAGTGCTCAAAAGGGCTGATCAGGTCCCAACTCGAATCCATCGACAGGTCATCCAGGTTCAACTGGAACTCATCGTTGGGCGCTGCTTCGGGTATCGAAGCCTTGGGGGGAGTGATTGACGCTGCGACGGCCAACGGTGCCGCACTGCTCAGTTTCGGGTGTTGGGCGCGAATATTCTGAAGTTTTTGCAGATCGTATCCGGCGTCACGCAGGTTGTTTTCCTGTGCTTCATAGCCGGGTACGTCACCCTGTTTACCCAATATGTCCAACAGCTGCTCGGCCAGATCCGTGCGCTGCGGCGCCTTGATCAGCGCCTCTCGCAACAAGCCGGCCGCTTCGGAAAAACGGCCATAGGCCAGGTAGATACCTACCCCTTCAAGCACATCGCCCGCGGGCGTCTCTTCACCCGATTCAGTTGCCGGTTGCAACTCTGAAGATTGGGCAACCGGTTCTGCGGTGTGATTGAGCGCCGGTTCATGCCGTGACGGCAAAACAGGTAAAGCGTCGGGCAATGCCTGAACCTGTTGTCGTTGACGCCGAACGAACAACCCCAGCAACACCAGAGCCACCACCGCCAGCAACCCGACAATCAGCCCCCAATGGGTGGCCTCAGGCTCTTCAACAATGGCCGGTGCTGGAGCCACAACGACGGGTGCAACCGGCTCCACCGCTGCTGACTTGATTTCCGCCAATTGGGTTTGCAGTTCAGTCACCTGCTTTTTCTGACCGGCGACCTGCTCCTCCTGGGCCTGAAGCTTCGCATTCAATTCATCGATGGTTGCTTGCAGCTGCTGGTTTCGCAGCACGCTGGCGGCCAGTTGTTCGGCAACCGGATCACTTGCAGGCGTGGCGACAGGTTGATCGACGCGAGGAGCCGGGGGCTTTTTGCCCTTCGCCGCAGGTGGCTGCGCAATGGCCGGCTCAACCGTCGGGAATCCAGAGGACTGAACGTCGGTAACCGGTTCGTCAGTGACGGGAACAATCCCGGGTGAACCCGGCGGATCGATCAGGACCGTGTACTCGCGCAGCACACGCCCGTTGGGCTGATTGAGCTGCACCAGGAAATTCAGGAAAGGTTCATTGACCGGTTTGCTGGAGCTCACCCGGATCAGGCTGCGGTTGCCGCGCAGGATTGGCGTGAATTTCAGATTATTGAGAAAGAACACCCGATCGATGCCGGCGCGGCTGAACTCGTCCGCTGTCGCCAGGCTGACCGAGAGCTCACCCTCCTCCAGACCTGCAGCATCTTGCAGTGCGATGTCGGCGCGAAACGGCTGATTCAGCGCCGAATGCAGGGTGATATCACCCAAGCCTAACGCGGGAGCCAATGCCGAGTAAGTGACGGCACCACCGACCAGAAGCAGCCTGGCGCAACACCGTAAAGCCATGTGCCAACTCTCGAGCATGAGCATCCCTTAGATAACCAGAACCATCTTGTACGCGTTCGCACATCCGGTACGAACACGATATTGCCAAGTAGTTCTTTATAGTCTGCCCAACGGAGTATCTCAAAAGTCCAGGGTGCGTTTATGCCTCAAGACTTTTCCAGGTTGGCCAGAATGTGCCCGTGGACACGCATACAGACCTTCAAGTCCGCCTCATCGACGCCTTCGAACAACTCGTGGCGCAGTTGGGTGGCAATGGTTTCAATTTGTTCGATCAAGGGAAGCGCCGGGGCACAGAGGACGATTTTCTTCGCCCGGCGGTCTTCCAGCACCGATTGACGTTGCACCAGTCCCTGGCCTTCGAGGCTGTCGAGCAGTCGCGCCAGGGTCGGCCCTTCAACGCCGACGCTTTGCGCCAGTTCACGTTGGGTCGGGGCATCGTCGAAACGCGCCAGGTGCAGCAGCACCAGCCAGCGCGCCTGGGACAGACCCAGGCCAGCCAGACGGCGGTCCAGTTCAGCACGCCAGCCGCGCGACATCTGGGCCAGTTGCATGCCAAAGCGGTGTTGGTCGGTTAACGGCATAAAACACTCATGATTAGACTGAAATAGAGAAAAACTAATTATTAGTCAGCTAAGCATGACCCTTGGCTGGAGGCAAGGCTTGCTCTGTACTGAATCGTTACATCTATGTGGCAGGTCACCTAAATCTCGAATTCGGATTGCAGCGCCGCCCGAACACAGTACAAAACCCCTTCCGGCACTCTCCCGGCGAACAGGGCGGCAATCTCCGACACGGGCGGCAATTCGCCCTCGCCGTCGAGGAACGCATCCTGGATTTCACCCATCAACTCTTCGGGCAGATCCAGCGCTTGCTCCAGCGACAACTGCTGCTTGCCAATCGCTTCGGCAAGCAGGGTGTAGACGTTCTTTTCCGAGCATTGCAGCTGACCGGCGATCTGCAACGGCGTCATGCCGGCGCGGGCCAGGGTGATCAGTTCGTGGCGCAGGTCGGCCACCACTTTCGGCGCCTCGACCTGCCCGCCGAGGACTTCGAGGAAGGCTTCACCGTAACGCTCCAGCTTGCGTGCGCCAACGCCGCTGACCGTGGCCATTTCCGACAGCGAGGTCGGCTGGCTGCGGAGCATTTCCAGCAATGTCGAATCGGGGAAGATGACGTATGGCGGCACACCATGCTCTTCGGCGAGTTTGCGACGCAGGGCGCGCAGAGCTTCCCATTGTTCGCGTTCTTCGCCGCGAACCAGTTGGCTCGCTTGGCTCTTGCTGCTTTTGGCCGTGGTTTGCGGCTTGAGGTCGCGGCGCAGTTCGAGGGTCACTTCGCCCTTGAGCAGTGGTCGACAGGTGTCACTCAGACGCAGACCGCCGTAGCCTTCGAGGTCGATGTCCGCCAGACCGCGGGCAACCAGTTGTCGGAACAAGGAGCGCCATTCGCTCTCTCCCATCGCCTTGCCCACACCAAATACCGACAGATGCTGATGGCCGAAGTTGCGAACCTTTTCGTTGTCCTTGCCCAGCAACACATCGACCAAATGCCCGACACCGTAACGCTGGCCGGTGCGGTAGATCGCCGAAAGTGCCTGACGGGCCGGCTCGGTGGCGTCCCAGGTCTGCACGCCATCGACGCAGTTATCGCAATGGCCGCACGGTTCGGGCATGTCTTCGTCGAAATAAGCCAGTAGCGTCTGGCGACGGCAGCGGGTTTCTTCGCAGAGCGAGAGCATGGCGTCGAGCTTGTGCTGCTCCAGACGCTTGTGGCGCTCGTCGCCCTCGGAGTTCTGCAACATCTGCTTGAGCATCACCACGTCTTGCAGGCCGTACGCCATCCAGGCGTCTGCCGGCAGACCATCACGGCCACCGCGACCGGTTTCCTGGTAGTAAGCCTCAAGGGATTTTGGCAAGTCGAGGTGAGCGACAAAGCGCACGTTGGGCTTGTCGATGCCCATGCCGAACGCCACGGTGGCGACCATGATCAGGCCTTCCTCGTTGAGGAAGCGCTTCTGGTGGTGAGCCCGGGTATCGTTGGGCAGACCGGCGTGGTACGGCAGCGCCGGGAAGCCCTGTTCGCTGAGGAACACCGCCACTTCGTCGACTTTCTTGCGCGACAGGCAATAGACGATGCCGGCATCACTGCGCCGCTCGGCGAGGAACGCCAGCAACTGCTTGCGCGGCTGCTCCTTGGGCACGATGCGATAGAAAATGTTGGGGCGGTCGAAACTCGAGAGGAAGCGCTCGGCGTCCTGCAAATGCAGGCGATCGACGATTTCTTCCCGGGTACGCTTGTCGGCGGTCGCGGTCAGGGCGATACGCGGAACGTTGGGGAACAATTCCGCCAACTGGCCCAATTGCAGGTATTCGCGGCGGAAGTCGTGGCCCCATTGGGACACGCAGTGGGCCTCGTCGATGGCGAACAGGGAAATTTCAAGACTTTGCAGGAAAGCCAGCATCCGTGGCTGAACCAGACGCTCGGGCGCGAGGTAAAGCATTTTCACTTCACCGCGCTTGATCCGTGCGGCCAGATCGCGCTGCTGCTCGGCGCTCAGGGTGGAGTTCAATGCTGCCGCGGCGACGCCCAGCTCTTCGAGGGTGGCAACCTGGTCGTCCATCAGTGCAATCAGCGGCGACACCACCACCGCCAGGCCTTCGCGCAACAGCGCCGGCACCTGGAAGCACAAGGACTTGCCGCCACCGGTAGGCATCAGCACCAGGGCGTCGCCGCCACTGGCCACGCGCTCAATGATTGCACCCTGACGGCCACGGAAACTGTCGTAGCCGAAGATGTCCTTGAGGACGCGTTGAGCCTGTTCGAGCATAGAAACTCCAAAAATCACAAAAACATCCCTGCAAGGCTGGTTCAGAACCACGAAGGCTGCACCGACAAATCGTAAGTGCGCATTGCATGACGCTTCACATTTCAGCCGCCACGCCGGCAGGGCATCACAAAACGCGCGAGTATACCCGACCCCTCCCCTGCAAAGGGTGCCGCTGATAAGACACACGAAGGTCAATGCACTGCAGAACCTGTGGGAGCGAGTCTGCTCGCGAAAGCGGAGTGTCAGTCGACATTAATGCTGGCTGGCACACCACTTTCGCGAGCAGGCTCGCTCCCACAAGGATTGCGGTGTTCCGCAAGGCCACAATGGCGCAAATATGCCGCGCGGCTGGCCCAAGCGCTCAAGAAGGCCTAGAATTCCCGCATCTGTTTAATTCCCAAGGTAGCCCTTTAATGTCCTTCGCTGAGCAACTAACCCGCCTGCAAGTCTTCCTCGACGCCGACGAACTGCATGACGAGGCGCTGGACTACGTGGCCGCCCACGGCTACCTCACTGCGCTGTCGGTCTGTTCCGAAACCGTTCCCGACCGTGAATGGATCGACGCCCTCTTCGCCGAAGAGCCGCATTACGCCGACGACACCGAGCGTGAAGCGATTGAATCCACCCTGTTGGCCCTCAAGGCTCACATCGCACGCCAACTGGCGTCCGATGAAGAGTTCGAGTTGCCCTGCGACCTGGACCTGGGCGAAGAGCCGGATGACTCCGACCTGCGCGGCTGGTGCATCGGTTTCATGGAAGGCGTGTTCCTGCGCGAAGCGGCCTGGTTCGAAACCGCCGAAGACGAAGTCAGCGAAATGCTGCTGCCGATCATGGTCGGTTCGGGTCTGTTCGACGAACAACCCGAGTTCTCCGACATCGCGGCCGACGCCAACCTGATGGACGACATGATCGTGCAGATCCCGGAAGCCCTGACTGCGCTGTACCTGCTGTGCAACGCACCAGACGAAAAACCGGCGATCCTCAAGCCTCGTCACCACTAAGGTTTTGCCTATGGACAACCCCATAGGCAACCGCTCCCTGATGTTGCGTTACGTGCTGCTGGCCATCGGCTGGCTAAGCGTAGCGCTGGGGGTGATCGGGATTTTCCTGCCGGTGTTGCCCACCACGCCCTTCCTGCTGCTGGCGGCCGCCTGCTTCGCCCGCAGTTCGCCGCGTTTCTATCGTTGGCTGGTTGAACATCCGCGGCTTGGGCCGTGGGTTCGCGATTACCTGAGCGGCAACGGCATCCCGCTCAAGGGTAAGGTCTACGCCATCGGCCTGATGTGGGCGAGCATCCTGCTCTCCTGTTATCTGGTGCCCCTGCCGTGGGCGCGCGGATTCATGCTGACCAGCGCGGTGCTCGTCACGATTTATATCCTCAAACAAAAAACCCTGCGCAAATCCTGAAATCACCACAAACCCTGTAGCAGCTGGCGAAGCCTGCGTTCGGCTGCATAGCAGTCGTGAAATCAGGCAACGCAGTCTTTCAGTTAAATCCGGAATTCAGGATTTACGACTGCTGCGCAGCCGGACGCAGGCTTCGCCAGCTGCTACAGGTCCGCGTATCGGCCCGACAATTTGTCCTGCCTCGCTGAAAACACCGCCTAGACTTCAGTCATCTGCACCCGAGCAGCCAGACATGTCCCGTCGCCGGCGTAGCCCAGGATGGTCAACGCTCCGACTTCGGTTCGGCGGATGGCTGCTGCTGACGAGTTTTCTGCTGGCGGGGCTGGGCAGTGTCTGCGCCAACTGGGACTTTACGCAAATCCTGCAGACCGCCGAAAAGCGCTACGGCCCTCTCGGTTCCGCCCAAGGACGAATCGAGGCCTGGAATCAAATGCTGAAAAGCGAACTCAACCAGCCAGAACGCGAGCAACTGATCGCGGTCAATCGCTTCTTCAATCAACAACTGAGCTTTCAGGATGACACGCGCATCTGGCGTCAGACCGATTACTGGGCCACGCCGGAGGAATCGCTGGTCAAGGGCGCTGGCGACTGCGAAGACTACGCCCTGGCGAAATATTTCAGCCTGCGTCACCTCGGGATTCCCAGCGAAAAACTGCGCATCACCTACGTCAAAGCCCTGACCCAGAACCAGGCGCACATGGTGTTGACCTTCTACAGCAGCCCCACGGCCGAACCGCTGGTGCTGGACAACCTGATCGGCGAAATCCGCCCCGCCTCCCAACGCAAAGACCTGCTGCCGGTGTACGCCTTCAATGCCGAAGGCCTGTACTTGCCGGGAGCCAATGGTGGCGAACGCAGCAGCGACTCGAAAAAGCTGTCGCGCTGGCAAGACGTGTTGAAAAAGATGCAAGCCGAAGGGTTCGTCGTGGGCGAAGGCTAGCCGCCACAGCAAGGAGCGTTTTATGTCACTGCGTAAACAGTTGTTTCTCGCCATTTGCCTGTTCTTGCTGGTGGCGTTCAGCGGCAGTTTTTTTGTCAGCCTGGAAAGCTCTCGCGAACAGATGCTCGGCCAGTTGCGCTCCCACGCCCAGGACGCCGCCACCGCGTTGGGTTTGTCGTTGACGGCGCAAATCGATGACCCGGCGATGATCGAGTTGATGGTCAGCTCGATTTTCGACAGCGGTTATTTCAGCAGCATTCGAATCATCAACATCGAGGATGCACAGGTGCTGGTGGAGCGCAGCGCACCGGGGCAAATCGAAGGTGTTCCCGCCTGGTTTGTGAGCCTGGTCAACCTGCACCCACCCGGTGGTGAAGCGTTGATCATGCGTGGCTGGGCGCAGGAAGCACGGGTCGAAGTGTTGAGCAATCCGCAGTTCGCCCTGGCCAAACTCTGGGACAGCACCCTCGGCAGCCTGATCTGGTTGCTGGTGTGTGGCCTGCTCAGCGCGGTGTTTGGTGGCTGGTTGCTGCGCCGGCAATTTCGTCCGCTCGACAACATGGTCAAACAGGCCGAAGCCATCAGCAAACGCGAGTTCCTCAGTCTGCCGAAACTGCCGCGCACACCGGAGTTGAAACGCGTGGTATTGGCCATGAATCAGATGGTCGAGAAGCTCAAAGCGCTGTTCGCCGAAGAGGTCGCGCGCAGCGAAAAATTACGGATCGAGTCCTATCAGGACAGCCTTACAGGCTTGGCCAATCGACGTTTGCTGGATGAAGAATTGGCCGACGAGTTGCTGGTCTCCGAGCAGAGCAGCGACGGCCATTTGCTGATGCTGCGAATCAACGATCTGGTCGGTCTCAACCAACGCTTGGGCGGCCAACGCACAGATGCGCTGATCAGCACCGTCGGCGAATTGCTCAAGCGTCTGACCCAGCCACCGGAACGTCGCACCTGGCTAGCAGCGCGCAATCGTGGCGGTGAATTCAGCCTGCTCACGCCTGGCCTGGACAGCACCGACGCCGCACGCCTGGCCTGCGAAATCAGCGCCACCCTGGAAAACCTGCGCCTGACCGGCGCCAGCGACTCCATGCCGGTGGCGCACTTGGGGATCGCCGCTTACCACCCCGGTGAGCCGGCCAGTGACGTGCTGACGCGACTGGATCAGGCGTTGACCGAAGCCCAGCAACATCCCGAGCGCCCGTGGGTCCACTTGACCGACTCCAACACCGAACCGGACCCGTCCCAAGATGACTGGCAAACGTGGATCGACGACGCCCTGAACCAAGGCAAGATGCAACTGTATTTCCAACCCGTCGTGCAATGTGCCGACACCAGCCAGGTGCTGCATCACAAAGTCCTCGCGCGCCTGCTCGACCCACAGGGCGTGGCGATAGCCGCCGGGCATTTCCTGCCGTGGGTCGAGCGTCTCGGCTGGTCGGCGCGGTTCGATCTGGCCATGCTCGAAGCCACCCTCGACTACCTCGTCGTCAACCGCTGGCCCCTGGCGTTGAGCCTGTCCGGCAGCACCCTGCGCGATCCAGCGCAGTTGCAAGAAATCCTCGACATGCTCGAATCGCTGCCCGAACTCGCGCCCCTGCTGATTCTGGAAATCGACGAACGCCAATTGCCACCACAGGAAGAACTGCAACGCCTGAGCCACAGCCTGCTCAACACCGGTTACCGCATCGGCCTGCAGCATTTCGGTGGCAGCTTCAGCCAGATCGGCAACCTGACTCAATTGGGGCTGGCTTACTTGAAAATCGACGGTGCGTACATCCGTCACATTGATGAACAGAGTGATAAAGAGCTGTTCATCGAGGCGGTTTTTCGGGCAACCAACAGCATTGATTTGCCGTTGATTGCGGAGATGGTGGAGACCAAAGGGGAGCTGGAGGTGATCCGGGAGTTGGGGTTGTTTGGGGTGATGGGACGATTGATTGGGCCGCCGGAGCCGATGTAAGCATTCCGACCGTTCGTCTTAAACTGTCGATACCTGTCAGATATGACAGTAGCCGTCAGGCGATCAACTGGCCTAAATGAAGAGAAGTTCGCAGTTCCGTTGCGCCCTTTACCTTCAGATGGAGTTGATCATGCCCTCTTCCAGCCGGTTCCTGTTTATTCCCCGCGCAGAACTTCCCGCACTCATATCGCCAATGCAATTACACCCGCTGTTCATTGCGGGCATGACCTACCCAGTCGTGGATGGCGATGGCGGAATCAACATTGCCGTAGTCGAGGAACATGAAGGCGGGGTGTTATGCGTTATCGATCCTTGGTTCAATATGGCGATTGATGATCAGATAAAGGTTTTCTGGGATTCAACAACAATTTACGAGCAGAAGGTAAAGCCAGAGCAAGTCGACAATCGCCTGTTTTTTTTCCTGCCGACGACGGACATCGTGCCGGGCTCGGCCGAATGCTATTACCAATTGACCCGGGCGGGAGAAACAGCACCCGACGACCCCTCGGCCCGATTGAAGCTATTGATCAAACTGGACAAACCGGCCGGTGATGACAAAGAGCCTCATTTTCCCTGGCATTCAGCGCTGGACATGGTCGGGCTGCCCAAAGATGTCATCGACAATGGCGTCACCAAAGAGTGGGCTGCCAAGGGGGTGCCGATGACGATCAAGCGCTATCCGGGTATTGCGCTGCGCGACGTCATACAGATTAAGTGGGGCAGTGTCTTTCTTTTGCCGCATGAGCTGTCCAAGGCCGAAGTGGAGGGTACTGCCGAGATTGTCATCACGGCCCTCCCGGCCGACATACTGACCGCAGGCGACAGTGGCGCATTGAAAATCCGCTACGAGGTACATGACGAGGTCTGGAACTACTGTGAACAATGGTCGAAGGAAAACGCCATTTTAGTCGACGCAGGTTCCGCTCGCCTGGACGAGGCCATTTTCAAAGATGCCGTCGATGGGCAACTCCATCTCAAGGATCTGGATCATCAGCCTGCCACGCTGCAAATCCTCGTCAAGAGTGGCGATGTTTTCGAGCCGGGCGACACGCTCAAAATCACGGTCATCGGCACGCCGCTTCCAGGAAGTCCGTCACGGACGTTTACCGCACAAGCCACTGTTGGCGCTCCTCCTTACATCCTTGATCAGCCTGTGCCCTACGAATTCGTCAGTCTCTTCGCCCTTGGCACCCTCGATGCTTTTTATGTGCTGCATAAAAGCGACGGCAGCGACCCCCTCTCTTCCAGACGCGCCTTTGTCGATGTAATCGGTAACCCCTTGCAACTGCCGGCACCGACCGTCAATGAAGTGATCGGCGCCATTTTACCCGCCGATGCCATGATGGCATCGGTGGTGATCCGTTACCCGGCCATTGCTAACGGGGACTACATCAATCTGATCTGGGAGGGCACAAAATCAGACACCACTCCGTATGTGCATGAAGAGGAACATACCGTCAGTGACGACGAGCAAAAAAACGGCAACGTCATTGTTTATGTGTGGGGCGAACACATTCAGGCCTTGAACAACGGCAGTCTCAAGCTGTATTACCGAGTGTCCAACGATGCCACCGACCAGCATGACGTCAGCGAATCCGATTTTCTCAGGGTCGAGGTGCGGTCTCTGCGTGCGACGCTGCCGGCCCCGGAGGTCGAAGAAGCCAAGGATGGCGTGATCGATCCATCCCAGGTTTATACCCAGGCCCATGTACTTATCAAACCGGTCAATTGGGTCAAGGACGATATCCTGACCTATCACTGGATGGGTATCACCGGCTTCGGCACAACCAGGGGCAGCGTACCGATTACGACCTTTTCTATCGGCAAACCGGTGCGCTTCCGAGTAGATGCCAGATTCGTCTCCGCCAATATCGGCTACAACGTTACCGTCATCTATACCCTGCTGCATGCCGCTACCGGGAAATATAGCTACTCGTTCCCCCTGGAAGTACTGGTCGGGGAGCCGCTGGGTCGGTTGCTGCCTCCCACGGTTGTACAAGCGCCCAGCGGCACGTTGAATCCGATGGATGCGCTTGATGGTGTTGATATCGAGTGCAGTTACGCCTCTATGGATGCAACGCTCGACACACTCGGATTGAAATGGCGGGGAACGCCGGGGGCCGGCACCTCGGAAGATCTGGAGAAACCCGCCGAGGCTTCCGGCACTGTCACGTTTCACCTGCCCGCGTCCGTGGTTGGTGCCAATATCCGTCGTGAGGTATCGGTCAGCTATGCAGTGCGGCGCTATAACTTGTGGACCCCGTCCGAAGAACTCCCGCTGAACATACTGAGCTTCCAGGACCCTGATAAAGAGCTGCCAAGACCTGAAGTTCCGCTAGCGAAAAACGACGTACTGGATCTAACGGAGTTTACGGGCGACGCCAGGGTTTTGGTGAAGGCTTGGCCATTTATCGCTGCCAGGCAGCTTGTCTGGCTTAGCGTCGAGGGCCGTACCAGCTCCGGCGTCTACACCATCGATTTGCTCAAGGGCTATGAGCTCAGTGACCCGCAAGCCACCCAAGGCCTGAATGAAACGCTGCTCAGAACGGAGTTGTTGAAACTGGTCCATAGTTCGGCCGCCACCGTGAAGTGCAAGGTGATCTTCGATAGCAGCAAAGATGAGGCAACTGCGATCGACTTCCCGAGCCTGCCACTGACCATCCGCACACGCTACGACTACGTGACACCCATTATCACCAGCGTGAAAAACCCACAATACGACGACATTCCCGAAGCGGGCCTGACCTACGACAAGCGCGTGACGATCCACGGCACCGCTACACGAGGTGAAAAAGTCGAGGTTCAGATTAACGGTGTGCCAAAAGGCACGCCGCTCGTCGATGCCAGCAGTACATGGGAACTCCCCGTGGAACTGGTCGAGGGCTTGCAACGTGTCATAGCCATTGCCCAATACGATGCCGATGAGAAAAACAGCAAGCCGAGGACATTCACCATCGGCGTTGCCACCGAACCCAAAATTACTGCGCTCAACGACTCCAAAGGCCCGGTCGCCCATAACGGAACGACCTACGACACCGAAGTCACAGTGACCGTCAGCGCGGACCCGAACCAACGCGTCCAGCTTTACGATGGTGCCACGGCCATCGGTGATCCCATTACCCTCGATGGCAACGGCAACGGAACCACCAAGCTGACCAGTCTTAGCCAGAAGGCTTATTCCATTAAAGCCAGAGCGCTTTATGGTGAACAGCTGGAGTCTCCAGCGCATGTCTTTACGGCCAAGCTGCACCTTACGGTGACGCTGACCTCAGTCAGGCACTCAGGCGGAGAGCTGATCAACGGAGGCAAAACCACCGACGCCTCTGTCAGCCTGACGGGTGCGGTGACACCTTTGTATGACGTGCAGATCTATGACAACAATGGTCCCAGACATACCGTGCCGGGCGGCACAAACGGCTTCTGGACAACCACGCTGGCCATCGCCCTTGGCGGACACTCGGTATACGCCAAGGCGCTGGCCACCGGGCAGAACTCCAATACACGGAGCTTCACGAGAGAGGTTCCGTTGCCGCCTCTGAACTTCAATACCAACCCGGTTACATTGAGTGGCAGGACGTACATCCTGCCAGCCTATCCTGGGCTTTTGCCGGCGTTCGGTGCGGGCAACTCGGTGCAGTACCAAGCCTCCGGTGGTCGGCCGGGTTATACCTACACCTCCAGCAATCCGGGTGTCGCTGCAGTCGACGGAGCGGGTCTTGTCACTGTCCGTGGCCGGGGCGCAACCACTATCACCGCCAGAGATGCGGCTGGCCAGACCAAGAGTTACACCGTGACAGTGACGGGGGTAATCCACTGCGTCGGGCTAGGGAAATCAGATTGGAATCAGGCGAATGCGGCTGCCGCCGCCAATGGGGCGCGAATCCCCAGCATGGGTGAGCTGAGTGAAATATTTGCAGTCTATGGCGGACGATGGCCAATGGGTGATCACCAATACTGGTCAACCGACCCAAGTAATAACTATTGGCCATTCCAAGCCAGGAGAACTAAAAATTTGCTCCGGGGCAATGAAGGCGCTGCGCTGCTGGCAGGCCAACATATGAACGTGGTAGGTATTCGGTAGTGGGGGGACGGTGCAGCGTCGATGCAAAATGAGTATGTCGCTGCCGCTGGTCCCGGTCTTCCGATTGACTGTCTAACTAAACAAAACCCGTCCTCTCTTTTACAGAGCAGCCGGGTTTTCGTTTTGCAAAAAAAAAGCGGCCCAAGAATTACCATCCATCGGAAACAACCATCTACCTGTTATTTCTGACAGTAGCCAACCCGCCCACCCCGGGCCTTAAATCACTCCGTCGCCCATCCCCCGGCAGGAGTGCCCGTCATGCTCGTTCAAGCCCTGAAAAACCTCTACCCCCTGGCCTTGCTCGATCCGGAAATCCCCGGTGCCATCGAACTGCCGGACGGCAAAGGCATCAACCTCGCGGCCGCGCGGCTCAACTTCCCCGACAAGGGCCTGAAGGTCCGGATCCCCATCTGGGCGAACAAGAGTCTGGGCGATAAGGTTGAGCTGCTGCTCAACAACAATATGGTCGATCAACAGACCATCACCGACCCCGTCGAACTGACCGAACGCTCAACCCTGTTCATTGCCCCTAACCGGCTTCTGACGGGTCCGTGGGAACTGGCCTACCGGGTGAAGCGACTCAGTCAGCAGTGGGAACTGTTCGCGCCGCCGCTCAAGCTCCACGTCAAACTCGAAGTGCCCGGCGGCCAGGACATCGATCCGGACTACGGGCATTCCGAGCTGTACATGACCTTCTTCCCCCCGAAAATCGTCCAGGATGGTGTGGACAAGGACAGCGCCAAAGACGGCGTGGACATCATCGTCCAGGCCAAACCGGGCAGCAACAGCAGCCAGCCCTACCCCAACATTGCCGTGGACGACGTGATCACCGTGAGCTGGGGTGGCAAACGGGTGCAGTCCGATCCGGTCAGCCAGGCCCAGATCGACACCCCCTCTGCCAATCCCATCAAGATCCACGTCGACGAAGCCACCATTCTGGCAGCCAGTGACTCCGGCCCCGAAGGCCTGGCCGTTACGTTCATGATCCGCGACCGGGTGCTCAACCAGTCCGAAGACTGGTGCAAGGAAACGCGCATCGTCGTCGACACCGGCAACTCGCGACTGGATGCGCCGATCCTCGATCAGGCCGACGGGGACGTGCTCGACCTGGACAAGCTGAACGATGAACAGCTGCTGCTGCAGGTCTGGGCCGCGTCGGCCGAGTTTCAGCAGAATGACGTGATCATCATGAACCTCAGGGGCACTACCCTTGACGGCGAGACCATCGACGTCAAGGTGCGTCAGAGCGTCGAGAAAAAACCGCCGACCGTGGTCGAGGTGCTGCTGAGCAACACCGGCGCCCGTGCGCTGGCGAAATCCCAGGCCGTGTTTTCCTACGAGCTGGAGCGCGCAGGCACCGTCATCCAGCGCTCCAAGGGCCGCTTCATCACCATCGTCGGCGAACCCACTCGCCTGGCGGCGCCCATCGCGCTGGACGACCTTCAGGGCGCCATCGATCCCGACCTGCCCAGCACCCGCATCCGGATTCCGTATGATCCGCTCATCACGTCCGATAATGCGATCGAACTCAAATGGTTCGGCTCCCGGCCCGACAGCACCACCTACGACCCGGAACTGAAGTGGTTCCCTCCCAGCGAAGAGGAAGCCGATGATCCCGAGGGTTTCATCGTCACCGTCGAAGGCAGTCACCTCAAGACCCTCGAAGGCGGCACCCTGGATCTGTCGTACAACCTGCTCAGCGACGAAGATGGCACTATCGTCCGCCGGCCGTCCCTGCACGCCGCGCGGCTGAACATCGGCGAGCCGCAGTTCGAGTTGGTCAAGCCTGTCGTCCTCGGTGAGAAGGACGGTGCGCTGGAGCCCAAAGACCTGCCCAACGGCATCGGCAAACTGACCGCGCCGCGGCCCGTCGCCAACCCGAGCAAGTCCGGGGACATCGTGACCTACACCTGGGTCGGCGAGGCCAGCGGTACCAAGGAGGACTTCAAAAAACTCAATGAACTGTCCAGGGACAAGGACGTGGACTTCACCCTCAACACCGCGTTCGTTGCCGAGCACATCGAGCCGAACCGCGGGAAGAAGGTGACGGTGAGTTACCGGATATGGCGGGCCGAAACGAACACAACCAGTTATTCGAATGTGTTGGAGTTTGTCGTCGGTGAAGCGGTGGCGCTGGATCCTCCGACTATCGAGTCGGTGAAGGGTTTGCCCAGTGGTGACGAGATTGCCCACCAAACCTCTACCCGGGAGCGCACGTTCGAGTTCAGCGGCAAGGCGGCCGCAAATCGCCGGATCGAGCTCAAAGACACAGGCGCTTTCAAACATACAATCACTGTAACGCCGACGGGAGGCTGGACACAGACCCTGAATGACCAGCCGCTGGGACCTCACCGTTACACCCTGAAAGCGCTGTACGGTAATGAGCCGGAATCGGATGAATGGGCGATCACCGTCACGCCGGAGACGGGAACCACGCTGGAGTTCGTTAATGCGCCGTATGTCGTCGCGCCGGACGCGCTTCTCACCTATATCGAGTTGAAAGCGGTTGATGTGAACGGTGAGTTTGTCAAAGAGACGCCGATCCATGTGACTATTCCCGAAAACTTTAGCTATGCAGATGGCAGTACCGGCCGACGGGAATTCAAGACTGATTTGTTTGGTCAGGTTGTCATCAAGCACGTGAAAGGGCCTGACGCACCGGCAACAAGTTACACCCTCAAGGCTGAGCTTGAGGGTAAAGAGATTACTGCGAAACTGGATGTAACGGCGCGAGGAAAAATCGGGGAGTTGGATATTAGTTTCGTTTCAAACCCCATCGCGGTGAGTCCGGACGGTACTAAAATTTGCGCAAGCGAACCGGGTGCAGGCACTAAATTCATTGTCATAGATGCCCAGACCTTGCAGGTAAAAGGGAGCCATGTGAAACAGCTATATGGAGACCACTTGGCCATCGGACCCGACAGCAATCAGGTCTTTATCACTAGTGTTTCTGGACCAACCGAAGCGTTAATCATCAATTTGGCAACGGAAGAAAAAACAGTAATTCGGCTGGAGAATACCAACCGAGGGCAATGCGTTTGGAACTTGGATGGAACTAAAGTTTATTTCATGAAGAACCCCGGCCTTGAAAAGTTTGATATCTTGCTTAATCGTGAAGAGAGGGTTCATCCGGGCGCTCACTATTCAGACTCGATTCTACTTAGCCCCGACGGTAGACGTATATTCACTATCTCCTCTTGGGCTTCACGTACACGTAGTTACGACGCCGTCAGCGATACGCTCATTAAGGAGGGGTCAACAAGCGATGAAATAAAAAGTGCTGTAATCAGCCCGGATGGAAAGCATATCTATTGCAGCAACGCTTTAAGGCAAAAGATAAAAGCTCTTGAAACCACCAACTTATCCGAAACTCGCTCGATCGATAGCTTCAAACCGGGCCCTATAGTTATCAGCCCAGACGGTCAATTGCTCTATGTTGGCAGTGGGGACGCTAAAGTACGGATTCTCAAAACCGAAAACTTTCAATTGATCACGACTTTTGATGTTGCAGACAACCCGAGGAGTCTTGCCATCAGCCCTGATGGTTCCCGCCTCTATATAGCCTATGAGAACAAAACAGTTATTACGGCCATTCAGATTGAGTAATCAGAAAAGTCAGAAAAGTCAGAAAATGGAACGTATTTATTTATCTGGGGGGGAAAAGGGGACGCATTTATTTATCTCGCGTGTCCGAAAGATCGCCGCCTTCGGCAGCTCCACAGGAATCGCGTACACCTGAGCTGCCGCAGGCTGCGATCTTTTGATCTTAAACGGCGATGTTTAAAGGACATCTCAGGATACTCCTTCAGCCTACGCATCCTTGCGTCGTCGCCTACGACTGCGCCAGAATCCGCCGGCTTGTGCGCCTAGGGGCCGGGCTCTATCGTTTGCCGGTCGCTGAAAAACAGCGATCGGGTTTGGTAGCCCGGTTGACTTAGTGCATAGCACGCCTGATGCAGACCTTTTGCAGTCTGTATATTTATGGTGGCCATGCGCAGGGCGCCTTCGGACGCGCCGGTTTTCCAAGTCACCGGTCTACCAACCCGCGTATGGCCACCACCTCTTCGTTTGGTAGCGAAAGTGATGGCTCTCTTTTCTGATTTGGAGATTCATCCATGTTCAAGATCACACCCAACCCGCCAGAAACCGACGACGTTTCGCCCTACGAAACCAGCGATCCCAAAAAGCTCAACAACGCCGCCGACCGCGCCCTCGACTACTACCTCAAACCGGTCATTCCCAAAGACACCCCACGCAAACCGAGCACGATCTATTTCATTGCCCCTGAAACCGATGACGAAACCCTGCTGGTCAACGCCTGCGAATCCATGGCGTCGGCCAGTGTAATGCTGAGTAATTTCGCGGGATTGATGGAGGGAACGCATCGCAACACGTTGCTGGGGATTCAGCAGGTGGTGATGCTTGGGGAGCTGGCGGTGAATCGGATGCTGGACAGGATCGATCCGCAGTAATCGCGGCAATTAAAAGATCGCAGCCTCGTTTCACTCGACAGCTCCTACAGGGTGAACGCTATCCCCTGTAGGAACTGTCGAGTGAAACGAGGCTGCGATCTTTTGATCTTTCAACCCCAAACAAAACCGCCATTCCCTTCACAGGAATGGCGGGTTTTGTCGTTTCAGCCGTCAGCTCACACCGTATCCACCTTCAACGAATGATCATTGAGCATGCCATTGATGATCGTTGCCGTGTCATGCCCGCCCGCAACCACCCCACCCGCCCCCGGCGTGACGCCGTAATGGCTGGCCAGGTTCACACCCGCCAGGTCGATAGTCTGATTCGGCGCAGCGCCGGCCATGGCGCTGACGTCGATGCTGGTGACCAGTGACTCACCGCTGCCGGTGACTTTGAAATGCAGGTAATCATCCAGCGAAGCTGCCGTGCCGTTTTCCCCTTGCAGCAGTTGCGACAGGTCGAGTTTGTCGGTGCCCGGTGTGAAGTCGGTGACCACGTCGTGGCCGCTGTTGCCTTTGAGCCACTGGAAGGTGTCGGCGCCGCTGCCGCCAGTGAGGGTGTTGTCGCCCAGACCGCCAATCAGGAAATCATCACCGCCCCCACCGTTGAGCATGTCGTTACCCAGGCCGCCGTTGATGAGGTTGCTGTGGTTGTCGCCCGTCAGGGAATCGTTGAAGTTGGAGCCGGTGAGGTTTTCGATCGCCGTCAGGGTATCGGTCCCGGCGCCCACGGTGTTCTGCGGGGTGAGCAGGCTCAGATCGACGGTGACGCCGGCTGTGGCGTGGGCATAGCTCGCGGTGTCGACGCCGGTGCCACCGTCGAGCAGGTCGTTGCCCGCGCCGCTGAACAGCAAGTCATTGCCGGCGCCGCCGTGCATTTCGTTGTTGCCGGAACCGGCGGTGAGCACGTCGTTACCGTCTCCGGCATTGATCACGTTGTTGCCGGTGCCCGCCACCAGTACATCATCGCCCGCCGTGCCGGTGAGGGTGTGGCCGTCCTGATAGGTGATGGTCACGGCGGCGCTGTCGCTGCCGCCATGGCTGTCACTGGCGGTGTAGGTGCCGTGGGCATCTGGCGCAATGTCGTGGGCCCCGGCGTAGTTGACGGTCATGGTCAGTTGATAGTTTTCCGCCCCCTTCCCACTGTTGCCCGGACCACCGTTGTCGATGTTGGTGACGTGAATCTGGTAGGTGCCATCCGACGTTGCGGTGAGGGTTTGCCCGTCCGCGAGGGCGATCCATGCGCCGCCGTTGAGCGAATACTCCATGGTGATGTGACCGGCCGCCAGGTTGTGGTCCAGGTTGAGGGTTTCACCCTGTTTGAGGTCGACGGTGATGCGGTCCTCATCGTGGGAGTTGCTGCCGACCGACCCCAGCGCCCCGCTGACTACCAACACCGCCGTCATGGCTGCCGTATTGGCGACGAATGCATTGCGGGCGATGGTTACCGCCTGCTCATTACCGCCGATGAAACTGAAGTTTTGATTGGTGCCGGTGAAGTCCGCACCTTTGGAAATCCAACCGGTGTTGACGGTGGTCGGCGAAGCGGTCAGCGGATCGCCATTGGGGTCGGTGTCGTTGACCAGCAACAACTCGCCCGGCACCACGACGCTGCCCGACAGCACGTTGGTGATGACGTGATCATCGACCGCCACGGGTGGCGCGTTCGTCAGCGTCGAGCTGGCCAGGTCGCCGTTGTTGTCGCTGATGCAGCTGTTATTCACGTCGATGGTGACGGTGGTGGTGCTTTGGTCACCGTCGGCATCGCGCAAGGTGTAGGCGAACGTGTCGCTCGCCCCGGGGCCGCTCACGGCGTTCGGGTTGCTGTGGTACACCGCGTTGCCCGCGGCGTCCAGCGTCAGGTAACCGTAGGTGCCATTGATCTGGGTGTTGAGGCCGCCGATGACCGGGGTCGAGGTGTCTGAACCGGCGCGCACGCCAACCACGCCACCGCCGGCGGCGGGGCCATCGGCACCGACGACGTCATTCCACAGCACGTTGCCACTGACGGTCCCGCCCTCACCGACCGAGGTCGTGTCAGGTTTGGCGGTCGGCAGGTCATCGACGATGTTGATCACGATGGTGCTGGTGGTGCTGTTGCCCAGAGCATCGGTGGCTTGGTAGGTGAAGCTTTCGCTGAGGGTGTTCGCGCCATCGTCGGTGTGCGGCGTGGTGCTGGGTGCCGAGGTCAGGGTGTAGGTGTAGGTGCCGTTGGGGTTGAGCAGGATCTGGCCGAAGGTGCCGGTGGCGCTGCCGATCAGGGTGTAGGTGATCGCGCCGCTGGCGCCGCTGACCGAACCGACCAGCGTACCGCTGGCGGTTTCGCCGGTATGGCCCGGCTCGCTGCCGGTAACGGTGCCGGCCGCCAGGTCCTGGCCATCCTTGTTCAGGTCGAGGGCTTTTTCGTAGACCGTCACGTCGCTGTCGCTGACCGCTTTGATGCAGCTGTTGTTCACGTCGATGGTGATGGTGGTGGTGCTTTGGTCACCGTCGGCATCGCGCAAGGTGTAGGTGAACGTGTCGCTCGCGCCGGGGCCGTTCACGGCGTTCGGGTTGCTGTGGTACACGGCGTTGCCCGCGGCATCCAGCGTCAGGTAACCGTAGGTGCCATTGATCTGGCTGTTGAGGCCGCCGATGGCCGGGGTCGAGGTGTCTGAACCGGCGCGCACGCCAACCACGCCACCGCCTGCGGCGGGACCATCGGCACCGACGACGTCATTCCACAGCACGTTGCCACTGACGGTCCCGCCCTCACCGACCGAGGTCGTGTCAGGTTTGGCGGTCGGCACGTCATCGACGATGTTGATCACGATGGTGCTGGTGGTGCTGTTGCCCAGGGCATCGGTGGCTTGGTAGGTGAAGCTTTCGCTGAGGGTGTTCGCCCCATCGTCGGTGTGCGGCGTGGTGCTTGGCGCCGACGTCAGGGTGTAGGTGTAGCTGCCGTCGGGGTTGAGCAGGATCTGGCCGAAGGTGCCGGTGGCGCTGCCGACCAGGGTGTAGGTGATCACACCGGCCGCGCCGCTGACCGAACCGACCAGGGTACCGCTGGCGGTTTCGCCGGTATGGCCCGGCTCGCTGCCGGTGACGGTGCCGGCCGCCAGGTCCTGGCCATCCTTGTTCAGGTCGAGGGCTTTTTCGTAGACCGTCACGTCGCTGTCGCTGACCGCTTTGATGCAGCTGTTGTTCACGTCGATGGTGATGGTGGTGGTGCTTTGGTCACCGTCGGCATCGCGCAAGGTGTAGGTGAACGTGTCGCTCGCGCCGGGGCCGTTCACGGCGTTCGGGTTGCTGTGGTACACGGCGTTGCCCGCGGCATCCAGCGTCAGGTAACCGTAGGTGCCATTGATCTGGCTGTTGAGGCCGCCGATGGCCGGGGTCGAGGTGTCTGAACCGGCGCGCACGCCAACCACGCCACCGCCTGCGGCGGGACCATCGGCACCGACGACGTCATTCCACAGCACGTTGCCACTGACGGTCCCGCCCTCACCGACCGAGGTCGTGTCAGGTTTGGCGGTCGGCACGTCATCGACGATGTTGATCACGATGGTGCTGGTGGTGCTGTTGCCCAGGGCATCGGTGGCTTGGTAGGTGAAGCTTTCGCTGAGGGTGTTCGCCCCATCGTCGGTGTGCGGCGTGGTGCTTGGCGCCGACGTCAGGGTGTAGGTGTAGCTGCCGTCGGGGTTGAGCAGGATCTGGCCGAAGGTGCCGGTGGCGCTGCCGACCAGGGTGTAGGTGATCACACCGGCCGCGCCGCTGACCGAACCGACCAGGGTACCGCTGGCGGTTTCGCCGGTATGGCCCGGCTCGCTGCCGGTGACGGTGCCGGCCGCCAGGTCCTGGCCATCCTTGTTCAGGTCGAGGGCTTTTTCGTAGACCGTCACGTCGCTGTCGCTGACCGCTTTGATGCAGCTGTTGTTCACGTCGATGGTGATGGTGGTGGTGCTTTGGTCACCGTCGGCATCGCGCAAGGTGTAGGTGAACGTGTCGCTCGCGCCGGGGCCGTTCACGGCGTTCGGGTTGCTGTGGTACACGGCGTTGCCCGCGGCATCCAGCGTCAGGTAACCGTAGGTGCCATTGATCTGGCTGTTGAGGCCGCCGATGACCGGGGTCGAGGTGTCTGAACCGGCGCGCACGCCAACCACGCCACCGCCTGCGGCGGGACCATCGGCACCGACGACGTCATTCCACAGCACGTTGCCGCTGACGATGCCGCCCTCCGCTACCGAGGCCGTGTCGGCATGGGCGGTCGGCACGTCATCGACGATGTTGATCACGATGGTGCTGGTGGTGCTGTTGCCCAGGGCATCGGTGGCTTGGTAGGTGAAGCTTTCGCTGAGGGTGTTCGCCCCATCGTCGGTGTGCGGCGTGGTGTTTGGCGCCGAGGTCAGGGTGTAGGTGTAGGTGCCGTTGGGGTTGAGCAGGATTTGGCCGAAGGTGCCGGTGGCGCTGCCGACCAGGGTGTAGGTGATCACGCCGGCCGCGCCGCTGACCGAACCGACCAGGGTACCGGTGGCGGTTTCGCCGGTATGGCCCGGCTCGCTGCCGGTGACGGTGCCGGCCGCCAGGTCCTGGCCATCCTGGTTCAGGTCGAGGGCTTTTTCGTAGACGGTCACGTCGCTGTCGCTGACCGCTTGGATGCTGCTGTTGTGCACGTCGATGGTGATGGTGGCGGTGCTTTGGTCACCGTCGGCATCGCGCACGGTGTAGGTGAACACGTCGGTCGCACCGGGACCGCTCACGGCGTTCGGGTTGCTGTGGTACACGGCGTTGCCGTTAGCGTCCAGCGTCAGGTAACCGTAAGTGCCATTGATCTGGCTGTTGAGGCCGCCAACGGCTGAGGTCGAGGTGTCGGAACCGGCACGCACGCCGACCACCGCGCCCCCTGCGGCGGGGCCATCGGCGCCAGTGACATCGTTCCACAGCACGTTGCCACTGACGATGCCGCCCTCCGCGACCGAGGTCGAGTCGGAGTGGGCGGTCGGTAGGTCATCGACGATGTTGACGTTGATTTGCCCGGTCGCCGTACTGCCGTCCGTATCGGTGGCGACGACGTCGAAATTCTCGGTGATGCTGTTGGCGCCGTCACCGGTCGGATGGATTTCATTGTCGTTGAGGGTGTAGCTATAACTCACAACCCCCGTGGCCGGGTTGTAGCCGGTGACGGTCAGGGTGTTGCCCAACGGGGTGGTGATCGTCTGCGGGAAGCCGGCGGCAACGCCCCCGCTGATCACGTTGACCCCGCCAATGCTCAGGCTGTTCAGCCCGTCAGGAGCAGACACGCTGAACGTGCCGGTCTGGGTCAGTGCCCCAGGGTTGGGGGCCGAACCGTCGGCCAGGTTGGCCTCATTGAGGGTCAGTTCGCCCCCCGCCACCGACAGGCCGGTGAGGGTAACCGGATTGTTCGGCACATCAGGAACAACCGGTGCCACAGGAACAACGCCTGTCCCTCCTGAACCACCTGAACCTCCTGAGCCGCCTGAATCACCTGAATCACCTGCCCCACCAGCACCGCCAGCACCGCCAGCACCGTTGTCGCCGTTGTCCGGGTTACCCGCAAGACGTTCCAGGGGAAACTCGGGAATGCCGTTAAAACCTGCGGTTGGAAAACCAATGGTTGGATCGACCCGTCCCCCCACCTCTTCGAGCATGACGAACGTGTGGCCGCCGCCCAGTGCACCGCCGGGTGCGCCGGTGGAACCCGGTCCGGCCGCCGTGGCGTCAGCGGTCTGGGTCGGGTCGTCGCCGGCAGCGATCGCTTTTTGCAATTGCTCAACATCGGTCAGTTGCGCCTGAGTCGGCGTCACCGCTTCAGCGGTGTCGACATGGGGCGCCTGATTGGCAAGTAACTGAGAAGTCATTTGCAGGCTGCTGTCACGCCCGACGGTCAGTTCCTGGCCATTTTGCAGATGCACCGCCACCGCGCCTTCGGCCCCGGTGACCAGTTGATCGCCGGCGAACAATCGATCCCCCTCGACCAGCGCGCGTCGGGTGCCATCGCCCGCGACCGCGAACACCTGACCAATGACCTTACTGACAGTACCGATGAGCGTAGCCATGTGCACTTCCTCCGCTGCCAACCGCTGTCGGCATCCTGTTTTTGCGAAGATCGTGCTCATGGCTCCAACGGGTTGCCTGGCGCAATCGCCTGCTGGCAGCGGTTACCTGAAGTAAGCCGCTGCCCTGGCGCCGTTCTCGCCAAGCGTGTCGCTCGCGGGCGACGTGTCTGCTGCGGGATAAAACCCTATGCAATCAATGGCATCGGGATCCACTTGCGCAACAAATAGCCCTTTGAGCGATGCGTAACGGTTTTGATCCACCAAGGTGACAAAAAACCGTCACCAAAAAACCGTCCGCCTCCCTCCCCTCCAGCACTTCCCCGCCCTTTATCGATATGTGGTTTTGAACTTTCCTCAAGCCCTGTTGAGCGCCCTAACGCTCATAAATCAAGGGCTTTCGGAGTGAACAATGTGCTGGATTTTGCAGAGCGCATAAGTTTTTTTTGGCATAAGACTTATGAAAAATTCTTCTATGGTTCTCTCTAAAATGTTCTTAGCTCTGTTGTTACAAGCATGAAACAGTTTTCACTATAAATGCCGTCAAATATTTGGCGACTAATAAGCACCATTAGGAATCAGGGAGAGGCACCCATGCGCGTATTAACCCCCCTATGCAGCGCAATTCTGCTGGCGATGGCCTGCACTTCTCAGGCTCAGGCCATGTCATTGACGGAGGCCATCCAGAGCACCATCGCGACCCACCCGGAGTTGGCGTCGCGGGTAGACAGCCGGCTCTCGGCCGATGAGCAAGTGAAAGTCGCCAAGGGGGGCTTTTATCCATCAGTTGATCTGAATGCCGCCTACGGGCGCGGGTACAGCGATAACACCAACACCCGGGCATTCGGCAATCACCACACCGAAATCCTGACCTACACCCAATCGGAATTGCGCCTGCGGCAGATGCTCTTCGACGGTTTCAACACCGCCAACGAAGTCCAGCGCACCAAAGGCGTGGTCAATTCGCGGGCCTATTACGCTCAGGGCACCGCTCAGGATCTGGCCTTGCGCACCATCGAGGTCTACCTCGAAGTGCTCAAGCGCCGCGAACTGGTGACCCTGGCCACGAACAATCTGCAAGCTCACATGCGGGTCAACGATCAGATTGGTCTGCGCACCCAGCGCGGTATCGGCAGCAACGCCGACTCCGACCAGTCCGTCGCTCGCCGCGCACTGGCGCAAAACAACCTCGATACCGCTGAAGTCGATCTGGCGGATGCCGAGTCGAACTTCTACGCCGTCGTGGGGCGCCTGCCCGATGAACTCGAAGCGCCGCCCTCGACCCGCGGCGAACTGCCCGCCACCCTGCAGGAAGCCCAGCAAAGCATGGTGGAAAACAACCCGTACCTGAAATCCGCCCAAGCCGATGTGCAATCGGCCGAGAGCCAGTACGAAGTTGCCAAGTCGCCGTTCTACCCTCGTTTCGACGCCGAAGCCGCCGTGGGAGCGAACAACAACGTGCAGGGCGATGAAGGCCACGACAACGAATGGCGCGTGGGTGTGGTGATGAACTACAACCTGTTCCACGGTGGCAGTGACAAGGCTCGTCTGGCCTCCGATGCGCACCAGATCAACCAGGCAATGGACATCCGCAACAATGCCCTGCGCCAACTCAACGAGAACATTCACCTGGCCTGGAACGCCATGGTCAATGCCAAGAAACAAACCCCGACCGCCCGCGAATACGCGGATACCAGCCGACGCGTGCGCGTGGCGTATCAGGACCAGTTCGGCCTCGGTCAACGCACCCTGCTCGACCTGCTGGACAGTGAAAACGAGCTCTACAACGCCAACCGCCGCTACACCGAAGTGCGCTACACCGAGGAGTTCTCGATGTACCGCGTGCTGGCGAACATGGGTCAGTTGCTGAGCAAACAACGGGTGGTGTTGCCCGCCGATGCGATTGCCTCCACGGAAGTAAAAAACGAAGCCCGTTTGCCTGAACTGAAGTAACCCCTGTAGGAGCTGCCGCAGGCTGCGATCTTTTGATCTTGATCCTGAAAAAAACAAGATCAAAAGATCGCAGCCTGCGGCAGCTCCTACAGAGAGATGTGTAGATACCTATGCCAACGGGAGCGATCAATGTGACCAGCATGGAACCCGGCAATATCAGTGTCGATCCGCGCCTGAGCTTCGATGACCCGCTTCTGGACGGTCTGTTGATCCTCTGCAAACTTCACGGCGCGACGGTCAGTCGCGCCAGCCTGAGTGCCGGGCTTCCCCTGAACAAGCAACGTTTGAGCCTGGACCTGCTGCCTCGCGCAGCGGCCCGGGCCAGTTTGCAAGCGCGATTGCTGCGCCGTGAACTGGCGGATATTTCCGCCCTCAACCTGCCTGTGATGCTGATCCTCAACAACGGCCGTACGGCCGTTCTACGACGCTTCGGCGATGACGGGCAGTTGCTGATTTTGCCGAGCGAAGCCGACGGCGGTGAACAATGGGTCAGCCGCGATGAGCTGGCCGAGAATTACAGCGGCCAGGCCTTGTTCGCGCGGCCACGGCATGAACTCGAAGACTTGCGCTCGCCGCTGGTGCCGCGAGTTGAGGCGTGGTTTCGCGACACCTTGAAGTTGTCGAAGTGGTTGTACAGCGATGCAATTCTGGCGAGCTTTCTGATCAACCTGCTGGGGCTGATGGTGCCGCTGTTCGTGATGCAGACTTATGATCGGGTGGTGCCGAACCAGGCCACGTCGACCTTGTGGGTGTTGTCGATCGGCTTGCTGATCGGCACCGGTTTCGAACTGGTGTTGCGGGTGGTTCGCGCGCACCTGCTGGACACCGCCGGGAAGAAAACCGACGTGATCCTTTCGGCCACGCTGTTCGAACGCATCACCGGCATGGCGATGAAAGCGCGACCGGCAACCATCGGTGGTTTTGCCCAAAGCATTCACGACTTCCAGGGCCTGCGGGAATTCCTCACCGCCGTGACCCTCACCAGCCTGATCGACCTGCCCTTTGCCGTGCTGATGCTGGTGGTGATCGGCCTGCTCGGCGGCTGGCTGGTGGTGATTCCGTTGTTGGCGTTTCCGATCACGATCATCTTCGCGATGGTGATCCAGGTGCGTCTGCGCGACACCGTGCAGAAAAGTCTGAGCCTGGGCGCCGAACGCCAGGCGCTGCTGATCGAAACCCTCGGTGGTCTGGAAACCCTCAAGGCCTGCAGCGCCGAAAGTGAACGCCAGCACAAATGGGAAAGCACCCACGGCGCCCTCACCCGCCTCGACAGCCATGCGCGCAACCTCTCGGCGCTGGCCACCAACGGCACGCTGTTCATCCAGCAATTCTCCGGCATGGCGACCATCGTCGCCGGGGTTTACAGCATCATCGCTGGCAACCTCAGCGTCGGCGCGCTGGTGGCGACCTACATGCTCGGCAGCCGGGTGCTCGCACCGCTGGGACAGATTGCCGGTTTGATCACGCGCTATCAGCAAGCGCAACTGACCATGAAAAGCACCGATGCGCTGATGTCCTTGCCGCAGGAACGTGACGCCAAACAACGGCCGCTGGAACGCACGCAACTGCAAGGTGCGCTGGACGTCAGCAGTGTGACGTTCCACTACAACGGCCAGAACGCTGCGGCGTTGGCCAACATCAGCTTCAGCGTGAAACCCGGCGAGCGGATCGGCATCATCGGTCGCAGCGGCTCGGGCAAAAGTACGCTGGCGCGGCTGGTGATGGGTTTCTACGCACCGGAAGAAGGCCAACTGCTGCTCGATGGCCTGGACTTGCGGCAATTGGACGTCGCCGACCTGCGCCAGCAAATCGGTTACGTCGCCCATGACCTGCCGTTGTTGGCCGGCAGCCTGCGCGACAACCTGACCCTCGGCGCGCGCTACATCAGCGACGCACGGATGCTCGAAGTCGCCGAACTGACCGGCGTCACCGAGCTGGCGCGTCAGCATCCGCAAGGCTTCGACCGGCCGGTGGGTGAACGCGGACAACTGCTGTCCGGCGGGCAACGTCAGGCGGTGTTGCTGGCCCGCGCCTTGTTGCTGGATCCGCCGATCATGTTGCTCGACGAACCCACCAGTGCCATGGACAACAGCAGCGAAGACGTTCTGCGGCAAAAACTCCACCGCTGGGTCCAGGGCAAAACCCTGCTGCTGGTGACCCACCGTACCTCGATGCTCAGCCTGGTGGATCGGCTGGTGGTGCTGGACAACGGGCGAATCGTCGCCGACGGTCCTAAAGAAGTGGTCATCGATGCACTGCGCAAGGGCCGTGTCGGCTCTGCGGCTGTCTAGGAGCTAGCCATGGCCCGTTCATCATCCGACGTTTCAAAGGATCGCGGCTACTTCGGCAGCTTCAGCAAAAGCGCGGAAAACGAATACATGCCGGAAACCGCCGGCGCCTCGTTGCAGGACTCCCCGCGCCTGTCGCGGATCACCGTGTGGCTGGCGGCAGGGTTGCTGATCTCGGCGCTGGTCTGGGCCAAGTTCGCGGTGCTGCAGGAAGTGACCATGGGCGAAGGCAAGGCGATTCCGTCGAGCAAGGTTCAAGTGATCCAGAACCTGGAGGGCGGCATCGTCACTGAGATCTTCGTTCGCGAAGGGCAAATGGTGAACAAGGGCGACACCTTGCTGCGCCTCGATGACACTCGATTCCTGTCGAACAAGGGCGAAAGCGAGGCGGATCGTTATGCGCTGACCGCACAGGTCGAACGGCTGTCGGCCGAAGCGGAAGGCCGGCCGTTCAGCCTGTCCCCCGAAGTGATCGCCAAGGCGCCGCAAGTGGCCGAAGACGAGCGCTCGCTGTACGAGCAACGGCAACGTCGACTGGCCAGCGAACAGCGCACCTTGAGTGAGCAACTTCGGCAAAAAACCCAGGAACTGGCGGAGTTCCGCTCCAAACAGGGCCAATTCAGTTCAAGCCTGGCATTGCTGCAGCAAGAGATGAACATGTCCGCGCCGCTGGTGGGCACCGGGGCTGTTTCGCCGGTGGAAATCTTGCGACTCAAACGCAGCGCGGTGGAGATTCGCGGCTCGCTGAATGCCACGACGCTGGCGATTCCCCGTGCGGAATCGGCGATCAACGAGATCAAAAGCAAGATTGATGAGTCCGAACAATCCTTCCGCTCCGACGCGGCGAAAGAGCTGAATGAAAAACGCACCGACCTGTCGAAAATCACGGCATCGAGCATTGCTATCGATGACCGCGTAACCCGCACCACGGTGGTGTCGCCGGTTCACGGGATTATCAAAGTGCTGAAGGTCAACACCATCGGCGGCGTGGTCCAGCCGGGCAGCGACATGGTGGAAATCGTGCCCATTGAAGACAACTTGCTGATCGAAGCCAAAGTGCGGCCGCAGGACGTGGCATTTCTGCATCCGGGGCAGAAAGCGATGGTCAAGTTCAGTGCCTACGACTACACGATTTATGGAGGGTTGAGTGCGAAGCTGGAGTTGATTGGGGCAGACACGATTACGGATGACAAGGGCAACAGCTTCTATTTGATTCAGGTGCGCACGGATAAAAACCATTTGGGCGGGGATGTGAAACCGTTGCTGATTATTCCGGGGATGGTTGCCACCGTGGACATCATCACAGGGGAGAAAAGCGTGTTGGATTACCTGCTGAAACCGGTGCTCAAAGCCCGGACTGAGGCGATGCGCGAAAGATAGTTTCTGGTTAGGTTTATTGGTGATTGTTCCACCGCTTTCGCGAGCAGGCTCGCTCCCACAGTGGATCGCATTTCTTCTGGAAGAACTCGGCCGAATGTGGGAGCGAGCCTGCTCGCGAAGAGGCCCTCAAACACAACAATTATTTCGGCCCATGATTACGCTGGAAGGTCTCCTCCCCCATCGCCGCAATTTGCCCCTCGATCAGTGCCTCAAACGGCTTTAACAACGGCTCAAACGATGACGGTGCTTCCAGCGTCTGCAACGCCTGAACAATCGCCTCCACCGTCGACAACGCCCCCGGCCCCGGAGCCTTGCGCAATCGATAACGGGACACCGCGCCCTGCGCCAACGTCACCCTCGGCAACGCCGCCAGCAGCGGGTTGAGGTGCAGCAGCTTGCGCGCCTTGCGCCAGGTGCCGTCCGGGACGACCAGCAGCAATGGTTGATCAGTTGCCGTGTAAGCCTGCAACGGCTGCGCATCATCGGCAGGAAACAGCAGACGCGCCTGATAACCCGGCTGATTCAACAATGCCGGCAAATCCTCGAACACCTCGCCAACTATCAACTCGGCATTCCTCAACCCCAACGCCGCCAACCGCGCGGTGTTCAGTGCATGGTTCACTTCGCTCGGATGTTGCAGCAGCAACACCCGGGTGCAGCTGTCGAGGCTCGGAATCAGCGGGCACAGGCAATGGGTTTGCGGACGCAGGCAGCGCGGACATTGGATTCTGGACATTGCTTCTTTTTCCGTTAAGCGGCCTGATTGAGTTGCGCTTTGAGCAAATCGCGAAAGGTCTGGATCAACGGCTCGCGGCTACGGCCACGACGCACGATCATCGAGAACGGCGCCTGATAACCGAAGGTCGCCGGCAGCAGCACGCGCAAATCGCCTTTATCCGCCCAGGCCTGAGCGTAGTGCTCCGGCAGGTAACCGATGTAGGCGCCGGACAGCACTAGAATCAGCTGCGCCTCCATACTTTCCACCGTCGCCGCGCTGTGTTTGAAACCGTGGCGCGCCAGTTCCGCCTGGCTCCAGTAACCACGGCCGACCATGCGCTGCTGGGTGATGACTTGCTCGGGAATGCGCCGCTCGGTGAACAGCGGATGACGACTACTGCAATACAACCAGTGTTGCTCGCGGTACAGCGGCATGTAGACCAGACCGCTCATGCGCGTGGAGAACGCACCGATGGCCAGGTCGAGGCGGTTGTCCTGCACGCCGAGTTGCAGCTCGTAAGGGCTCATGACCGACAAATGCAAATGCACGGCCGGGTGTTCCTGGCTGTAAGCACCGATGGCTTCGGCGAAGGGTAAGGCCTTGTCGCTGACGGTGGAGTCGATGACGCCAAGGTTCAAGGTGCCGCGCAGTTCGCCTTTGAGGGCCGCAGCGTATTGCTCGAAGCCTTCGAGTTCGCCGAGCAGGCGCAGGGTTTCCTGGTGGAACAACTCGCCTTTGCTGGTCAGGCTGAAACCTCCCCGGCCGCGATGGCAGAGGACCAGGCCGAGGGCGGCTTCGAGCTGGCTCATGTAGGTGCTGATGGCCGAGGTCGAGAGATTGAGCTCTTGCTGGGCATTGGCAAACCCCTGATGGCGAACCACGCTGACGAAGATACGCAACAGTTTCAGGTCGGGTAACGCGTTGGCCATGGGGGCTCCGGACTTTAGAAATGTGTGGTCTGTTAAATCCACCCCTCACCCCAGCCCTCTCCCCACGGGGGAGAGGGGGAAAGGGAGCCGATCTCCATGGCCTTCAAATCCTGAGTTCGACTCGATATTTCAGGTCGATGTAACTTGCGAGAACAACTCGGTCAGTCCCCTCTACCCTCTGGGGAGAGAGGGAAAGGGAGCCGATCTCCATGGCTTTCAGATCCTGAGTGCGATTCGATATTTCAGGTCGATGTAACTCGCGAGAACAACTCAGTCAGTCCCCTCGCCCCCCTGGGGAGAGGGGAAAGGGAGCCGATCTCCATGGCTTTCAAATCCTGAGTTCGATTCGATATTTCAGGTCGATGTAACTCGCGAGAACAACTCGGTCAGTCCCCTCGCCCCCCTGGGGAGAGGGTTAGGGTGAGGGGTCGATCCTGAGCCGATCGCAAATCTCAATGCGGAGAAGTCTATCTCCCCCTCCGCCATTAGTTTAGAAAAATATGAACTAAGTATTTGCCCGTAGCGATTCTTCCCGGCCACTGCATTTCGCAGAATCGGCCCACAGCGGTGCCTGCGTCTCCCCGACCTGCGCAACCGACATAAATAAAACAACGACGATGAGGCCCTACCCGTGGACAAGATTCTTCACCAACCACTGGGCGGCAATGAAATGCCGCGCTTCGGCGGCATCGCCACCATGATGCGACTTCCCCATTTGCCAACCGCTGCCGGTCTGGATGCTGCCTTTGTTGGCGTCCCGCTGGACATCGGCACGTCCCTGCGCCCAGGCACCCGTTTCGGACCTCGCGAAATCCGCGCTGAATCGGTGATGATCCGCCCGTACAACATGGCCACCGGCGCTGCACCGTTCGACTCGCTGTCGGTTGCCGACATCGGTGACGTGGCGATCAACACGTTCAACCTGCTCGACGCCGTACGGATCATCGAAGAGTCCTACCACAAAATCCTCGAACATAATGTGATCCCCCTGACCCTCGGCGGCGACCACACCATCACCCTGCCAATCCTGCGTGCGATTCATAAAAAGCACGGCAAGGTCGGCCTGGTGCACATCGACGCTCACGCCGATGTGAACGATCACATGTTCGGCGAGAAAATCGCCCACGGCACCACCTTCCGTCGCGCTGTCGAAGAAGGCCTTCTGGATCCGGACCGCGTGGTGCAAATCGGTCTGCGCGCTCAGGGCTACACCGCTGACGACTTCAACTGGAGCCGTAATCAGGGTTTCCGTGTGGTTCAGGCCGAAGAGTGCTGGCACAAATCCCTGGCCCCGTTGATGGCCGAAGTTCGCGAGAAAGTCGGCGGCGGTCCGGTGTACTTGAGTTTCGACATCGACGGCATCGATCCAGCGTGGGCGCCAGGTACCGGCACCCCGGAAATCGGTGGTCTGACGACCATTCAGGCAATTGAAATCGTTCGCGGCTGCCAAGGCCTCGACCTGGTCGGCTGCGATCTGGTAGAAGTCTCGCCCGCGTATGACACCACCGGCAACACCTCGCTGCTGGCCGCCAACCTGCTGTACGAAATGCTCTGCGTACTGCCTGGCGTGGTCCACCGCTGAGGATTGGTCATGAACGAACGTGATCAGGTACTCAAGGCCGCTGCCGATCTGGTAACCGCCTTTGCCCGTAATGATCGCGAAGCCTACTTCGGTGCGTTCAGCACCGATGCCAGCTTCGTGTTCTACACCCTCGAGCAGCCCCTGCTGTCACGCGATGCCTATCAGGCGTTGTGGGACACCTGGCGCTCGGAGGATGGCTTCGAGGTGCTTTCGTGCACCTCGAGCAACGCCTTCGTCAGCCTGCAAGGTGACGTGGCGATTTTCATCCATGACGTGGCCACCGAGCTGCGCATGCAAGGGGAGCAACACTTCAGCCAGGAGCGCGAGACGATTGTTTTCAAGAAACAAGCGTCTGGCCAAGAACAACAAGGCCTATGGCTGGCCTGCCACGAACATTTGTCCGCGATGCCGGAAGGGCTGCCAACCCCTTAGCCAAACAGGTGACGCTCACACACGATGAGCGCGCCTTTATGATCGGAGCTGATCATGAATAACAACAACAAAGACCAAAGCCTTACGCACATTGAAACCTACGGGGTCGAACAGATCCCGGACAGTGAACGCACCGCAGGCCCGACGGATTTGTTCCGGATGATCTTCGGGGGTTCCAACACCTTTGCCACCGCCGTGCTCGGCAGTTTCCCGGTCCTGTTCGGCCTGTCTTTTCAGGCGGGCGTCTGGGCGATTGTGCTGGGGGTGTTGCTGGGCTCGCTTATCCTTGCGCCAATGGGCCTGTTCGGGCCTATCAATGGCACCAACAACGCCGTGTCTTCCGGTGCGCACTTCGGCGTGCACGGACGGATCGTCGGTTCGTTTCTGTCGTTGTTGACCGCCATCGCCTTCTTCTCGCTCTCGGTGTGGAGTTCGGGTGATGCGCTGATCGGTGGCGCCAAACGCTTGATCGGTCTTCCGGAAACCGACCTGACCCTGGGCCTGGCCTACGGTCTGTTCGCGATTCTGGTGCTGACAGTCTGCATCTATGGCTTCCGCTTCCTGCTGTGGGTCAACAAGATCGCGGTATGGAGTGCCAGCCTGCTGTTCCTGCTAGGCATCTTCGCCTTCGCCGGCCCTTTCGATGTGAACTACGCCGGTACCGTCAGCATGGGTCAACCGGGTTTCTGGGCGGCCTTCATCGGCGCTGCACTGGTGGCCATGAGCAACCCGATTTCCTTCGGCGCGTTCCTCGGTGACTGGTCGCGTTACATCCCGCGTGACACCTCCAAGCGCCGGATCATGGCGGCGGTGGTGATCTCGCAGATTGCAACCTTCATCCCGTTCCTGTTCGGCCTCGCCACTGCCACCATCGTAGCGATCAAGGCACCGGACTACATCGCCGCCAACAACTACGTCGGCGGTCTGTTGGCCGTCTCGCCGAGCTGGTTCTTCCTGCCGGTATGCCTGATTGCGGTGATCGGCGGCATGTCCACCGGCACCACCTCGCTCTATGGCACCGGGCTGGATATGTCCAGCGTGTTCCCACGGGTACTGTCGCGGGTCAAAGCCACGTTGCTGATCGGTGTGATGTCGATTGCCTTCATCTTCATCGGGCGCTTTGCGGCGAACCTGGTGCAGAGCGTGTCGACCTTCGCTGTGTTGATCATCACCTGCACCACCCCGTGGATGGTGATCATGATCATCGGTCTGCTGGTGCGCCGCGGCTTCTACTGCCCGGATGATCTGCAAGTGTTCACCCGCGGCGAGAAAGGTGGTCGTTACTGGTTCACGCATGGCTGGAACTGGCGTGGCCTGGGTGCCTGGATCCCGAGTGCACTGGTGGGTTTGTGCTTTGTGAACCTGCCGGGGCAGTTTGTCGGTGTACTGGGCGATCTGGCTGGCGGTATCGACATCAGCCTGCCAGTCACCCTGGGCCTGGCCTCGCTGGTGTACCTGGCGCTGCTGAGCCTGTTCCCGGAACCGGCCGCGGTGTTCGGTCCAAGCGATGCACGCAGCAAGGGCTCGAGCAACACGACAAAAAATGAACTGCGTCAGCCAGCCTGACACCGTTCTCCCTGTGGGAGCGAGCCTGCTCGCGAAGACGGCGGCACATCCAACATAGATGTGACTGAAAGACCGCTATCGCGAGCAGGCTCACTCCCACAGAGGGATGCCCCACAGAAATATTTTTGTTTCACCATAAAAAAGACAATCGGAGACACGCCATCATGGCTTTGGATTTATTCGTCGTACTCATCTACGCCGCCGCGATGCTGATACTGGGCTACTACGGCATGCGCAAGGCCAAGACCAACGAAGACTTTTTGGTCGCCGGTCGTAACCTCGGCCCGAGCCTGTACATGGGCACCATGGCCGCCACCGTTCTGGGCGGCGCGTCCACCGTCGGCACCGTACGCCTGGGCTACGTTCATGGCATCTCCGGTTTCTGGCTCTGCGCGGCCCTCGGTTGCGGGATCGTGGCGCTGAACCTGTTCCTCGCCAAACCGCTGCTGAAACTGAAGATCTACACCGTTACCCAGGTGCTGGAAAAACGCTACAACCCGATGGCCCGCTCCGCGAGCGCGGTGATCATGCTGGCGTATGCCCTGATGATCGGCGTGGTCTCCATCCTGGCCATTGGCACCGTGCTGCAAGTACTGTTCGGCCTGCCGTTCTGGCTGTCGGTATTGCTCGGCGGTGGCGTGGTGGTGATTTACTCCGCGATCGGCGGCATGTGGTCCCTGACCCTGACCGATATCGTCCAGTTCGTGATCAAGACCGTGGGCCTGATGTTCATCCTGTTGCCAATCTGCCTGTACCGCGTCGGTGGCTGGGATGAGTTGGTGTTGAAACTGCCGGCCACCGCCTTCAGCTTCACCACGATTGGCTGGGACACCATCATCACCTACTTCATGATCTACTTCTTCGGGATCCTGATCGGCCAGGACATCTGGCAGCGTGTGTTCACCGTCAAGAGCGCCAAAGTGGCCCAGGTCGCCGGTACATTCGCAGGCTTCTACTGCATCCTTTACGGACTGGCCTGCGCCCTGATCGGCATGGCCGCTCACGTACTGATCCCGGACCTGGACAACGTCAACAACGCCTTCGCCGCCATCGTCAAACTGTCCCTGCCGGACGGTATCCGTGGCCTGGTGATCGCCGCTGCCCTGGCGGCCATGATGTCCACCGCCAGCGCCGGCCTGCTCGCCGCTGCCACCACCCTGACCGAAGACCTGCTGCCGAAACTGCGTGGCGGTAAACAGTCGAGCCTGGGCATGAACCGCCTGTTCACCCTGTTGACCGGCATCGTGGTACTCGGCATCGCTCTGGTCGTGAATGATGTGATCAGCGCCCTGACCCTGGCGTACAACCTGCTGGTGGGCGGCATGCTGATCCCGCTGATCGGTGCGATTTTCTGGAAACGCGCAAACACCGCCGGCGCTATCGCCAGCATGGGCATGGGCTTCGCCACAGCGTTGGTGTTCATGTTCAAAGACGGTCTGGATGCCAACACCCCGATCTACTACAGCCTCGGTGTTGGTCTGGTGAGCTTCGTGCTGGTCAGCCTGATGTCCCCTCGCCCCGCAGTGGTGGCCAACGCCGCCTAAGCTGAACATAACAACTTGATGCTTTCTTCGACGGGTGTGGCGTCGGTTGCCACACCCGTTTTTTTTCGTCTGAAGGAAACTGCCTATGAAGATCGTCAGCCGCGATCAGTGGTTCGAGGTCAAACAACTCAGCGATGGTATTCGCTTGATTCACGAGCCTTACATCCGCCCCTTCTATCGCTGCAACCTCTGGCACATCCAGGGCCGCGACAAAGACTTGCTGCTCGACAGCGGTTCCGGGCTGGTCAGCCTGCGCGAGCAACTGCCGTGGATCACCGAACGGCCACTGGTAGCGGTGGCCAGTCATTGCCATTTCGACCACATCGCCGGGCATCACGAATTTCCTGAACGGCTGGTGCACCCGGCTGAGGCGGACATCCTCGCCGCACCGGACGGCGACAACGATTTGAGCAAAGCCTTTGTCGGCGACGACATGTTCGAGGCTCACCCCGATTGCCCGTTGTGCTACGCCGAATACCGGGTCAAAGCGGCGCCGGCCACAGGTTTGATCGAAGAAGGTGACGTGCTGGACCTGGGCAATCGCGTGTTGCAAGTGCTGCATACACCGGGGCATTCACCTGGCGGTATCAGCCTGTATGAAACCGCGACCGAGACCCTGTTCAGCGGCGACATCATCTACGACGGGCCGTTGATCGAAGACGCCTACCATTCCAACCTCGACGACTACGCCCGCAGCCTGCAGCGTTTGCGCGAGTTGCCGATCCGCACGGTGCATGGCGGGCATTTCGGGAGTTTTTCAGGGGAACATTTGCGCACGATGATTGACGAGTGGCAGCGCTTGCACGCCTGAAGCCTGCTGTACTCAGACCCAGGGACAACAACAATAACGCCCTCGAAGAACCACCATGAAAAGAGCTGCCGTTCGTGCTGCCGTACATCGTTTCATCCGCCGCCTGCTGGAGGGTCAGGATGACTTCGACGACAACGCGAGCCTGGCGCAATTGGGATTGGATAAAGAAGATATCGAAGAGCTGATCTTCCATCTGGAGGATGAGCTGGGTTTGACGGCGTTTACGGCTCAGGAAGATCAGATGCTCAAGACCGCCAGGACGGCGAATGACTTGAGTCGGTTTTTAATCGAGATTGGGCGGCATTGAGTTTGCCACTTCTTGAATTCGCGCGCGCTCCTGTAGCAGCTGCCGAGCCTGCGAGGCTGCGTTCGGTGCGGGCCGCGTTCGGACGAAGCTGTCGCAGAACCAGGGACTTCATTCTTTCAGACTCAGCGCGTCGGTCGGCTTGCGACTGCTTCGCCGCCGAACGCAGCCTCGCGGTGCTCGGCAGCTGCTACAACAACGGCTGCGTTGCGCTTACCGGCGACGCGGCTGGCGTCGGCGTTGTTCGTCGTCAGTGCGAATAGGCACAGGTTGCAGAGGCGGTTCGATCAAACCGAGTGCAACACCCAGGTCGTGCAGCCAGTTTTGGATTTTCTCTTTCATGGTGCCCCCTTCAGGGTAGTGCCGAGTGGCCAAAATTCTGTAGCCACTTCGCACTGATAATAGTCCGAAGTCCTACGCAATGCTCGCCCAAAGTCGCAATGATCTGTTACTGAATTGATCAAAATACCTGACCGATAGTTCAAGCCATCGCCCGAGCCTGACTCGGCGCCGACGGATAGACCAATTGTTGCTGCTCAAGCCACGCGTTCAAATTCGCCCCGACCATGCCTTTGCGCCACATCAGCCACGTGGTGGCACTGGCAAACGGCTCGGCCAACGGATGCACCGCCACGCTTTCGCGGCCCGGCAGGCTGGCGAGCATCGACTCCGACATCAGCGCCACGCCTGAGCCGGCGATCACACAAGCAAGCATCCCCGGATAAGACTCGATTTCCATCGCCCGGCCCATGGCCGCATGGTAATGGGCGAACCAGGCTTCCAGGCGCATCCGGTAGGAACAACCCTGGCGAAACGTGAACACCGACCGCCCTTCCACATCCAGCGCGCTGAGGATCGGCGGGTGATCGGCCTCGCTGATCAGCACCAGCCGTTCGTCGCACAATGGCACGCCGTCGAGCCCGGCCAGTTCCAGCGGACCGTCCACCAGCGCCGCATCGAGACGCCCGGTGAGCAAACCTTCAAGCAATTCGCCGCTTGGCCCGGACTGCACTTGCAGGTTCACCGCCGGGTAAGTGCGGTGATAACGCGCCAACAACCCCGGCAGATGAATCGCCGCCGTGCTGTACATCGTGCCGAGCACGAACTCTCCCGCCGGTTGCCCGCCCTGCACCGCCGCTTGAGCTTCGTCGTGCAGATTGAACAGCTTGGCGGTGTAGTCCAGCAGGACTTTTCCCGCGGGCGACAACTGCAAACGCTGACGTTCACGCACGAACAGTTCTACACCGAGTTGCTCTTCCAGTTGTTTGAGCCGGGTCGACAGGTTCGACGGCACCCGGTGCAGGCGTTCGGCAGCACGGGTGATGGAACCCTCCTGCGCTACCGCCTGGAAAATCCGCAATTGGCTGAATTCCACGCCATTCTCCAAATCAGAACAAGTTACTCACTATTATTCATTTTAAAAGAAAGTCAATCAGTCCTAGCCTGACGGTCATTGATCCTCTGTGGGAACTCAGACTATGTCGCCTCTGATTCGCTTACTCGCCAGTTTCGTCGCCCTGATGATGGCCATGGGCATCGGGCGTTTCGCCCTCACGCCTCAGTTGCCGCACCTGCTCAGCGAGGGTCAGATCGACCTGACCGCCGCCGGTCTGATTGCCGCGGCCAACTACCTCGGCTACTTCGTTGGCGCGGTGGACGCGATGTTCTCCCGCCGTCCCGATCAGGTTCGTCGGCGGCTGCTGGGTGGTTTGTGGCTCTGTGTACTGATGACCCTGGCGTCGTTCTGGGCCAACGGGTTTTGGTCCCATCTGGTGCTGCGGTTCGGCACCGGCGTGGCCAGCGCCTGGGTGCTGGTGATGATCACCGCGTTGAGCCAGCCGTTGGCCGCAGCGGCCGGTCGTCCACGACTTGGCGCCCTGGTATTTGCCGGACCGGGTCTGGGGATTTTTCTGACGGGCTTGTTGGCCTTGGGGTCGAACCTGCTGGGGCAGACTTCTGCAGCCTTGTGGCTGGTGTATGCCGGCGTCGGGCTGGCGATGCTGCTGGGGATTCTGCCGTTCCTGCCACAACCGGCCACGACCGTCGCCGCTGCCCCCAGCGTCGCTGGCTCGGGCAATCATGGCATCAGCCGTTTAGGCGTGGTCTATGGGCTGTACGGTTTGGGCTACATCATTCCGGCCACATTCCTCTCGCAAATGGCCAACGCGCAGTTCCATGGCCAATGGCAGGCCGACCTGTTCTGGCCTTGCTTTGGCCTTGCTTCGGCCATCGGGGTGGTGTTGGTGAGTCTGCGTCGACAACACCCGCAGGGCACTCGCTATTGGTTGATGGCGACGTTGTGGCTGCAAGCTGCCGGGGTCTTCGCTTGCTTGTTGGGCAGCGGCCCAGGCCTGGCCTTGGGCGTGATCCTCTGCGGCACACCGTTCCTGGCCTGCATGCAGTTGGTGATGCAACGTTCCCGGGAGCTGGCGCCCCATGCTACCCAGCGCAACGCCGGGCTGCTGACAGCGTGCTTTGCAGTGGGCCAGCTCAGCGGGCCGTTGCTGGCCGCAATGAGCAGCCACTTCAGCGGTGGTTTGCAGCCCGCGCTGGTGTTCGCCGGTTGTGGTTTGATGGTCGCCGGCGGCCTGTTATTGCGTCCGGTCAGCTCTGCCCAAGGGCTTTGCGCAAACGACGGCGCACCCACTGCTCAGCGCTGACAAACGTGATACCCAGCAGCACCAGCACCGCACCGATGACGAAGTTGAAGCTCAGCTCTTCGCCCAGCAACACCACGCCGAACGTGACGCCGAACAGCGGCGTCATGAACGAAAACACCGCCAGGTTCGCCGCCAGATAACGGCGCAACAGCCAGAACCAGGTCAGGTAACTGAAGAACGACACCACCAATCCCTGGAACAACACACTGGCCACCGCCACGGTGGTCAGGCTGATGTGGGTGACCTGACCGCTGAGGATCGCGATCAGCAACAGGCCAACGAAACCGACAATCAATTGATAGAACAGCGTCAGGGTCACCGGCGCTTCCGACAGGCGCGAAGCGCGCACCACCACCGTGGTCGCGCCCCAGGACGCGCCGGCCAGGACGCCCAGCGCATCGCCCATCAACATGCGGTGATCGAGGTTGTCCCACGACACCCCACCGGCAAAGGCGATGGCGATCCCGACGAAGGCGAGGAAAATCCCCAGCCATTGGACCGGTCTTAAACGCTCACTCGGCAACAGCCAATGAACGCCCAACGCGGTGAAGATTGGCGCGGTGTAAAGGAATACCGACATGTGCGCGGCCGTGGTCAGTTGCAGGCCTTCGGAAATGAAGAAGAACTCCAGGCCAAAGAGCGCGCCAGCCAGTAGTCCACCGCGCCACGTGTTGTCCACTTGATCCCAGCCGCCCTTCCAGCAGATCAACAGTCCTACGAGCAACGCGGAAATACCCGAGCGCCCGGCGGCCTGCATGACCGGCGCGATGTCTGGCGCCGCCCACTTGATCATCACCTGCTGAATACCCCAGATCAGGCACAACCCTATCATCACTTGCAGGGCAAACCCATCGGCACTGCGCCGGGTGGCGCTCACAGGACTTTCTCGACAAAACAGAACATGGCAGTGACTCGACAGTAAAAACAAAGCCCCGGCCTGCTCGCGGAACAAGCGGCGCCGGGGCGAAAAATCAGGCTGTCGATTATTAACCAGATGGACAGAAAAAAGAGCCTGCCAGAGACCTTTAAATCTCTGCAGGCGTCATTGCGCGTTGCGCGTGGCTCAATACACCACGGGGCTCAGTCAGCTCAGCTCAGCTCAGCTCGATGCGATCGGAATGAATAACGATCTGGCCGTTCTTGTACAACGCACCGATGGCCTTTTTGAAGTTGCCCTTGCTCACGCCAAACATACTGCTGATCACCGTCGGGTCGCTCTTGTCGCTGACCGGCAGGCTGCCATTGTTGTCGCGCAACTTGGCGAGAATCTTCGAATTCAGGCTGGTGGCGGCTTCTTCGCCGACCGGTTGCAGGCTCAGGCTGATCTTGCCGTCGGCGCGGACTTCTTTGATAAAGCCCTTCTCTTCTTTACCGGCGCGCATGAACTTGAAGATTTCGTTCTTGTGGATCAGGCCCCAGTGCTTGTTGTTGATGATCGCCTTGAAGCCCATATCGGTAGCTTCGGCAACCAGCAAATCAACTTCCTGGCCTGGGGTGTAGTTGCCCGGGGTCTTGTCTAGGTAGCGGTCCAGACGTGCCGTCGCGGTGATGCGGCGGGTGTGCTTGTCGAGGTAGACGTGCACCACCACATACTCGCCGGCGGTCATTTGGCGCTTTTCTTCGGAGTACGGCAGCAACAGATCCTTCGGCAAGCCCCAATCCAGGAAAACACCGATGCTGTTGACTTCAACGACTTTTAAACTGGCGAACTCACCGACCTGAACTTTCGGCTTTTCGGTAGTTGCGATGAGTTTGTCATCACTGTCCAGATAAATAAAAACGTTGAGCCAGTCTTCATCTTCGCTGGGAATATCTTTGGGAATATAACGATTAGGCAGGAGGATTTCGCCATCCGCGCCACCGTCCAGATATAAACCGAAGTTAGTGTGTTTAACCACTTGCAAACTGTTGTAGCGCCCGACTAAAGCCATTTCCAATACCCTCATTGCGTGGGCGGCATTCTACCCGGTTTTGCGGGCTGCGTTCGCTGGCCAGCCCGGTGGCGCAAGAAAATCCTCTGAAGGGCTTAATTTTCCTGGGTTTTACCGCACGCGCCTGGCCGCTCGTCAGGCCGATCTGGCTATGGGCGCACCAGCCTGCCAAGCAGAAAACGGTACTTTTTCACGAGTGTTCTTAGTTAAAACAGCAGCTTAGAGGCCTATTCAGAATAATAACTTGTGATTAATTCTTCATCTGCCCCGTGTATTTCGGGGGGATATTTACCAAGCAATTGTCAAGTATTTCCTGTACGATGCCTGGCCAAGTTAATTTTCTATAGGTTAATGGCCGCCATGCGTGTAAAAGCATCCAACAGCAAAGCAAAGCCAGCTCCAGCCGTTGAAACCAGCGAATCGATCAACAACCAGATTGCTGCGTTCCTCAAGTCCGGCGGCGAGATCCAGCAAATTGCCAAAGGCGTCAGCGGCCAGACGTTCGGCCCGTCCAAGCAGATCACCCTGGGCAAGAAGTAACTTCCCCAAGATCCGCCGCGTCACCTGGTCCCTAAGCGCTTTGAGCTTCGAAGCGCTTGGACTGGAACCTCCTCGCAACACCCCGCCAAACACATCAATATTTCAAAAATAGACGAACGGCCCTCGATGCCGAGCATTCGCCGGTATGCTTGCACACGTCTAGATCAAGCGTTTCAGTAGGTTTTTAGTGCCTGCACCTCGCTGTCATGGAGTGACGCATGCTCAAACCCTCCTATCTATTGCTCGGCACCCTGCTGTCGTGCTCGATCGCCAATGCGCAAACCTTTCAGCGTGAACTGGGCGACTTCGATCTCAAACTCGGCACCACCCCCAGCCGCAGCATGGCCCAAGGGCTGGTCAAACCTTCCAGCACCGGCTCGTTCCACGGTGGTCTCGACCTGAGTCACGACAGCGGTTTTTACGTGGGCCAATGGGCACCGAGCATGGGTTTAACGCCAGGGGCTAACCTTGAAGTCGACTCCTACATGGGCTTTAAACAGCCTTTCGATAATACCCTCGGGTACGAAGTCGGAATGATCCGTTACAGCTATCCGAAAGTGGACACCCTCGACAGCCAAGAGCTTTTCGGTGGCCTGACCTTTCTGGGCAGCCGTTTTGGCGCAGCGTTCAGCAACGACCCGGACAAACAGAACAGCACCGTGTTCGCCGACCTGGGTGGCAATCAGCCGTTCGGCATCGGGATCAGCATGAAATACACCACCCACCAGCTCAACACGCCGGTGTCCGTCGACGGTGGGTATGTAGGCAGTTTCACCGACTGGTCCGTGCAACTTTCCCGTCCGTTCATGGGCGTCGACCTGGACCTGATCTACAGTGACTCTAGCTTGAGTGGCAACAGCTGCTCCGCCTATTCCGGGCACAACAGCCAATGCGACGGGCTACTCACCCTCAAGGCCGAACGCGCCTTTTATTGATCGGCTGAACTGCGAGGTTCATCCTGCGTTCACATAGAGAAGCCCATTAAAAAAAGCCAGGCCTTCGCAAAGGATTCGCCCATGTCGCGCTGGTTGAAGTGTCTCGCCGTCGTTATCACCCTCAGTCTCGCCCTCGGTGCGTGCAGCCGCGTGGGCCTGGCCTATCGCAACCTCGACGTGATTATTCCGTGGACGCTCAGCGACTACCTGGACATGAACGGCGAGCAGAAAGGCTGGTTCAACGAGCGCCTCAAGGAACACCTGAGCTGGCACTGCACCACGCAACTGCCGGGCTACCTCGATTGGCTGGATCGCCTGCAGGTCATGGTCGAGACCAATCAGGTCACCGACGCTGCGCTGCAAGCCCGCGTCCAGGAAGCCAAACAGGCCATCGCCCAAACCGCCCGGGAAATCACCCCGTCGGCCATTGAGCTGTTACAGGGGCTGGATGACCAGCAAGTCGCGGAGATGAACGACGCCTTCGCCAAGGACCAGCGCAAACGCCAGGAGCAATACCTCAAGCCCTCTCTCGATCAACAGGTCAAGGCGCGCAGCCAGCGTATGGAAAAACGCCTGAATGACTGGCTCGGCCCGCTCAGCGCAACCCAGCAGCTACGCGTTGTCGCGTGGTCCAACGCCTTGGGTGACCAGAATACGCAATGGATCGCCAACCGCGCCCATTGGCAGAAACAGTTCAGTGCGGCGGTTGCGCAGCGCCAGAGTCCAGAATTCCCACAGCGCATCGAGACGCTTCTGGTGAATCGAGAGAGTTTGTGGACGTCCGCTTATCGCCAGGCCTACGCCAGCACCGAAGCCCAGGCACGGGGGCTATTTGTGGATTTGATGGCCGAAAGCACGCCAGAACAACGCCAGCGGTTGCTGAAGAAAATAGAAGGGGTGCGCAAGGACTTCAATGATTTGAAGTGCCTGAAGGCGACAAAGCAGAGCTAAGCTCTACACAAATCCAATGTGGGAGCGAGCCTGCTCGCGATTGCGGTGTATCAGTAAACAATGATGTTACTGGTGTACCGCAATCGCGAGCAGGCTCGCTCCCACAATGGGTTAGGGGCTGATCGTCAGGCAATCTGCGCCTTCGACGCCACCCCATCAAACGTCACCTCATCCAGCGCATCGTCCTGCTCATCCAACACCTGCCGCGGATGGTCATTTCCCGGGATGCTGCTGTCGATCAGGCTCAATAAACTCGAGCCCCGAGGCGTCAAAATGTAGTTTGAACCATTGCCACCTTGATCCTCAGGCCGAGGCTCAATATAGCCGCGCGCCAACAGTAACTTTTCGTACTCACCGGCCACCGCTTTCAGGTGATCCAGGTTCTCAATCGTCTCGCCCTTCGCCGCTTTTTCCGCCGCGTACTGCTCGGCGTAGGGCCGTGGTGTGAAGCTGTGGCCGGCGCTGTTCTGCACCTCGTGCAGCAAGCGTTCAATCAAATCCCAGTTATAAGTCGTCATCCTGATCAACCTCCAATACCCGCGAGTGAAATGGCCTTCATTGGTTGTGACCGGCGCGGTTCGTAGCCGTTCAGCCGAGGTTTTTGCCTGTACCGACCGGCGGCATGTCGAATTGGCCGTAGGCCAAACGACTAGGCTGTGTAAGTCACCTCCCCGCATCCCGCAGGAGAATCCCAATGAACATTCAGAATCATCCCGTCGTCTCCCGAGAAGAATGGCTCGCCGCCCGCAAGCAACACCTGGCCCACGAAAAAGCCTTCACCAAAGAACGAGACAAACTCAGCGCCGAACGCCGCGCCCTGCCCTGGGTGAAAATCGACAAGAGCTATCGCTTTCAGGGTCCGAATGGCGAACTGAAACTGGCGGACCTGTTCGGCGACCGTAGCCAGTTGGTCATCTACCACTTCATGTTTGGCAAAGGCTGGGATGAGGGTTGTTCCGGCTGCTCGTTCCTGTCCGACCACATCGACGGCGCCAACCAACACCTGGCCCATCATGACGTCGCCGTGGTAGCGGTTTCCCACGCACCGTTCGCCGAATTCCAGGCCTTCAAACGACGCATGGGCTGGAAATTCGACTGGGTGTCGTCAGAAGGTTGCGACTTCAACTACGACTTCGGCGTCTCGGCCCGAGCAGAAGACGTCACCGCCGGTAAAGCCACCTACAACTACGAAAAATCCGACGGCGCCGAAGAAGAACTCCCCGGCCTCAGCGTGTTTTATCGCAATGAAGCGGGCGAGATTTTCCACACCTATTCCACCTATGCCCGAGGTTTGGACATGTTGGTTGGGGCCTATAACTACCTCGACCTGACGCCCAAGGGCCGTAATGAAGAGGAAATCATGGAGTGGGTAAGGCTTCACGATAAGTATGACGACAAGGCCCCGGCCAGCTGCTGCCATGAGGGATAGAGCATCTGCCGAACACCCTATCCCCAAACACCGCAAATCCACTGTGGGAGCGAGCTTGCTCGCGATGACTGACAAACATTCAACACTGATATTGGCTGATACACCGCTATCGCGAGCAAGCTCGCTCCCACAGGTGTCGGCAGTGTTTAGTCATTAGCAATTTGCCAGGCGACTGTCCGACCGCATCAGGACATTTCCCCTACATCAAGTTCAGAACCGGCGCTCTGTACCGCTGGGTGGCTGATCCTTATAGTCAAACCGTCGCCCAAAAGGCGACCGGGTTTGGCGACCTGATCACAGAGAGTCCTCATCAATGACAAGAGGCTCCACCCATGGATAGATACATGCCCCTCACCGGAATCGACCTGATCCCGGCCTCCCTGCTAATCGACACCCAAGCTCCACTCGACGTCCTGCAAGCCATGGCCGATTACCGCATCCGCACCGTCACCCAAGTGCTGGAAAACATCGCCTTTCGCGCAGAAATCGGCTGCGACACGGTCGTGCTATCCGACTTCTCAAAATTGCTCGCCATCCCGTTGCGTGATGGCTGTGATTTGATGGATGTAATCGGTCGGCGGTTGCGGGCGCAGGCTGCGGAGTGAATGAAAACGGGCGACCTGTAGGTCGCCCGTTTCATGTTGTGAGCAATAGACAAATCCCTTTCACACCGCAGGTACGCTCGTCACGGGAATACGCTGCTGAGGCTGGGTGACATCGTAAACATGCTGCTCACAGCGCTCACCCACAAACTGGAACTCCACCAGATAGACCTTGCTTCGTTCTGGTGTAAAGGTGCTTTTCAGCGGACCGCAACTATAGGCCCCCCCAGCGCCCCTGCCATTCGAATATCCCGACACCTCGAAAGGCTTGTCGGCATCGGCCTGTACTTCCAACTGCGGGAAGCGTTTAACCGTGGCGCTGTTGGCCACTTCGTTGAGTTTGGCGATCCAGCCGAACACCTTGCCCTGGCCGGAATCCACCACGGTTCCAAGTACCTCCAATCGTTGGTCAGGATCTGCCGCACGCCTGACCGAAAACTCTACTGGAAATGTATAACCCGACGCTTTCATGATGACCTTGGCGTGCTGCGCATCCACTGTTACCGTGTTCTGGCGCAGCTGGATACCGTCTTTCAGCAGACTGGGGGAAGAGTCCCTGACGTTGGAATGGCAGCCTGGTAATGTGAGAATCAGGGTCAGTGTCAGTAGTGTGTTTTTTTTCACGTCTGGATGTCCTTATTAAGCGTATGTCGGGTGTAGAAAACGAAAAACGGACAGATTTATTTTCTAGCTACCATACAAGCCAAACAAATAAATCGGCGGCGGGCTCAACCGGTCGATGCAACGTACACTTTTCTTCCCCTACAAATAACCTGCGCTCTTCAACATTGCCAACAACTCAGCGTTTAGTGACTCATCACTAATTCCTCCAGTTTTCCCTGGCCCACTCCAATGCCAAACAAGCTGCATAGCCAAACTATCCACCCCGATAAACTCCTCATGAAAAATCTCACTAAGACGTATATTACCAACGGTAGGATCGGCCTCTATCAAGGCCCTAAAAATCTGGCACGGTAACTCACCATCGAGAATACCCTCAAGCATTAACCCACCATTACAAAATATCAAAATAAGGACCAAGAAAGTCGGCAACCTAAAAACAGGATAGATTTATTTTTTGGCCGCCGCATAGCCAAACAAATAAATCAGCCCTTTCTCTTCATTTTTTCCTCAAGAAGCCCACTGAGTTTTTTCAGGAAAATTTCCATTTTTCCAAAGACGAATTAGCTTCATAGCAGTTCTTTTCGACCATTCCCCATTTACATCCAGAGGACACTCTTTCAACACATGAATAGTTTCATCCTTTTTTCCCAGCCGCATTATCCCAACCTCCAAATTCCGGCCGAATGTGCACTCAACATACTCTTCAGTTTCTACAACCTTATCCATCTCTATATAAAATGCCATATCTATCCCTTTCAGCTACCTAGTGGACGAGGGTATCGGATCGGTATTTTTGTCATGAGCAAAATGGGAAAAGACCACATTTTTCCACGACATAGAAAACCGCACTCTGTACCCGTTTACTATAATAAATCGTCCACTTTTTATTTTTTCTGCGCAAAGTCTAACTAATGCGATCTGTGCAGACCAAGCCACTTACAAAACGTTTCATAAACATAGTTATAAGCTTGCTCTTCGGTGTCTAGCACTGCAAGTTGATCCGGAAGATCACGCTCCACGTAATAAACCTTCCATTTGCCACTCTCCAAAACGACACACATACAATCGCCGCGACGAATCTCCCCCAAAGAGTAGCTATTACTATTAACGCCTATTGCATAAAGACCAGATAACAATTCTTGTCTTTTCACTTTTAAAATCCTGTTAACAAAGAGACGAATTTATTTTCTGGCCCCTGCATCAAAACAAATGAATTCGCCACTTTTATCCCATTCAGACTATACCTTTTTTCCTGCTTCCATTACGCCTTCCTGAAAATAGATCAGAAGGTGCAACCTTTATTCAGGACGGGACACCAAACAAACAGATCCGCTCTTTTTCGCTCACTTACTACCCTAACAACAGGGTGCCTACTGCATCTATTGAAATCTCATCTAATTGTAGCGACAATAAATTAGCCAACGAATAGCCCATCTTTTCAAATATCTGCTCATTTGAAGAAACATCTCCAAAGGCTGCATAGCATATCTCAATCAGTCCAGGACCAACGTCCAAACCATCAGAAAAAGCGCGTTTAAAGCCTGCAACTGAAGCATTGGCGTACATGGTAGGCAAACCAACATTAATTGTTTCGAAATCACTAATTAAAGAATCCTGGCACACCTTACTAGCACAAGCCTGCCTTGTGACTTTAATACTAATCATGGAACCGCCATACGACGGAAAGTAATGCAAACCCAATAAGCCATATATTGTACGCCCCCCCTCTAGGGAGCATAATCTCAAGAACCAAGGAGCGTTCCACGGAATTATTAAATCGATCATTTGAAAAAGATAAAACACTTTCTTCAACGTCGAAAACACCGCAGAAAGCCACATGAGGCTCGTTACACCAAATCCGAAGCTCTCCTAATTGTCCAACGCAACCACTCATCATTACTGACGACTCCAAAACTTCAACCAATTTTGATTAAAAGAGCCAGGCTCAATAGCGTTGATTGCATTAATAACATCTGGATGATAAACACTATACGGAGACACCTGATACTTATTCAGGGACAAAGGGGACGGATTTATTTTCTGGAGTCCCGTCCCTATCTGGTCCTGAAACAGGTGTACACCTATTTCAGGATAAAACACCTCTCGCACCCACACTAATAAATCCGTCCCCTTTTTGCTACTGGTTAGAGCCTGCCCCGTCCACGTATACCTTTACACCCAATAAACCTCTATGCTACATGAGCCTCCTCTTGGATCCTTCTGAGAGGTTATAGACCCCCATGTAAACTCATAAGCCACCACAACTTCATTTTTTATCTGAGGCTCACCAAGCAGGCTCTTCAGTAAATCGTCATGTTTTTTCTTGAGCTCTTCGAGGTCACGCCAATTTTCATTCACCAATGCGAAACCGAACATTTTCAGACTATCTAATAAAAAAGTTAAAAGTCACATTAACCTCATGACCCAGAATAAAATGAAGCCGACTGGATCGCAGCACCCAACCATTGCCCATATCGATCTCATGATCAAATTTCACTCCCTGATCACTAACGGCAACTGCTGAGAAATCTTGCTTAATCAATATGCAATCATCAAGGTAAATGTATCCGTCTTTTAGATCTTGTAATTTTGACATAGCACTATCTCTTAGATGGAATTAAATATAACGATACTAAGACATTTTCGAAATATTGAATAAACATTTGACCGACCCCACCTACCCCGAATTGTGGGTTTGCCAAGATAGTTCCAGCACCGACTACTACATCGCTATTAACTAAGTCACACCGCTATGCCATTCGGGACAAATTTATTTAATCACCAAACCAAGCAAGCAAGCAAGCAAGCAAGCAAGCAAGCAAGCAAGCAATAAATCAATCCACCCCTCACTACTAACGCCACTTTTAACTTCATCTTTTGCAGCTTATTAGCTCTCAACCTCCAAGGTATGCCCCCCCTTGGAGAAATCAGCCTGGATATCATCAATAACCATATTGATATCATCCGCAGTCAAAATCTGATTTCTGTCAGGAGCATCCCAAAACTTCAAAGACCCCCTGTACAATACAAAACCAATTTTATCGTTACCAGGAAAGAACATCTCACCTTGAGCAGTCGCAACTCTATCTCCAATTTTCACTTGGATATACCCTCGAGAAATCTCAAGAATCATATATCTCCCCTTACGAAAACAACTTTCTCTCTCATTGTTACAGGATCAATAGCAATGATCTTATCTACGTTAGGGTTTTTTATCAACGCAGGTAACTCTGCTGTTTCCCAAACATTTCCAGGTCGCAAACTCTGTCCGATTACTGCACGCACCGTACCAGATACTCCACTTGCATACTCAGCAGAGATGTCTTGCCATGCCTTCACAACAGCCGGATTTGTTGCATCCCATGCAGGCATTTGTATACCACGTTGAGCCATCAATGCTTCGAGGGTTGTCCCTCCTTGTTGCATTGCAATCTGCTGGGCTATATCTGCACCACCAACCCCTTCCGTTCGGCCAGACCAAAAAAACGCCTCACTTGGATTAGTCGATACGCCTCTTGCAGCATCCGCAGCCGCGTTCTTCGCGGCCTCCCTCCTCGCCAGCCCCGCCAAAACAGTATCGAAAACGACCTTACCGCTTCGAAGCCCTGTCAGCGAAAGGATCGCATCATCAATAATGCTGACCGACAGCACGCCTTTGCCCGCCAATGCAGACAATCGCTCAGCGGCGTCCGCCACGCCGGAATCGTAAGTCGAGATATTCGATAACTCATTTGAATACTGACTTGTCTGGGTTGGGCCAAATTGCCTCCACTGCTCATAGACGGCACCGGGGCCATAGATCCCTGCAGCATTGAACAAGGTGGAGTCGTTGAATTGTCCCTTGGTGGCATTGAACGCGTATACCGGCGCGCCATTAGCTATGATCTGCCGACCATCGCTCCAGGTCAGCGGGATTTTCTGTGCCGATAACTGGGCGACTGCTTCATATGCAACTCCCATGTCTCGAACGAAGGCGGCAGATTCAGGATCATCACCAATGGCTTGCTTCATAAGACTTGTCAAACGCGCCAAGTCGACGGCATCCACTTCGGCGCCGCTAGCGATCAGCAGCAGATCTTCCCAACGAGCGCTCGACTCCGGTTGTCCTTGCGTCTTCTCAAGGTCCTCAGCCTTTTTCTTCAGCAGTGGAATTTCCTGCTGCTTGTGCAACTGGCGGTTAAACATGTCAACGCCGGCCGCACTGCTCACTGCAGTAATCGCACCGGATGTGCCACCAGCTGATCCCGCCATCGCCCCCAGGCCGGACGCGATCAACGTGCCCAAGGAATCCTGCTGGGCTTCCGTCAATTCGCTATTGCGTAGCGCATTAGCAATAGTTGGCATCAGGGCCGCGGAGGCCCCCGCTCCCAATGCGCCGCTTACGGCACTACCGCTCGACAATCCCATCGCTGCGCCAGCCAATGCATGCAGCATTACTCGTGCAGCCCCGCCTTCGGCCCATGCCGCTCGAGTTACGCTGTCGGTGGCGTCGTGTGATTGCTTGTTGGCGTAATCCCCAATTTTTTTGAAGGTATCGCTTGAGGTGGTGTTGGCGACGATACCGATTGCGGTAGTACCGCCAACCTCTCCCAGACCCACAGCGATCAAGCCAGCTGCAACGTCGGCCATGATTCGTTTGTCACCACCAACACCCCAACTGTTGTAATCATCAATAGCAGCCTGTCGTTCCTTCTCAGTCGTCGCTGAATTGACTTTGGCGCTGGCCGCTTGCTGCTGGGCCTCAGCTATTTTGTTGATGATGTTTTTCGCCAGCGTGACCGTGCTCTGTATAAGGTCTATGCGCTCCTGAATCGCTTTTTCATCAGGCCTATCCAGCGTCTGATTGGCGTTTGCGGTATCGCGATTCAGCCCAACCAGATCATTCGCACCCGCGGCGTTGCGCACGATGATGGTGCCTTCGCTGACGGCACTGCGGGTGCTGCTGTGGTCCGAATCGCTCAGCGACAGCGGAACGCTGCCGCCCACACTTGAGCCGGCATTGCTGCCATAGGAGGCCGAAAAGCCTGCCGACTGGGCACTGATCTCGCTGGTGTTTTTAATGTCGCTGACGATCAGACGATCAGTGCTGAGCAGGTTCTTGTCGGCAGACGCCTCACTGGCAATCACCGCACCTTGCAAGGTGGTGTTTTTACCGACGGTGATGTCGTAACCGCCCTTGCCGGCGAACAGACCGCTCTGGTCTGTTATAGCCTTGTACTCGCTGTTCATGTTGCCAGCGGCCAGGCTTCCAGACACGGCCACGGGAGAACCGTAGCAGAACGGCGGAATACAGATGCTGCCACCGAAACCGGCACTGCCCTGCTTGCTCTTCTGGGTCTCGGTGTCCTGGCGCGAGATGATGTTGAGGTTGCCGTCAATCAACGCGTTGATGCTGTCGGCCCGTACCTGCGCGCCAGCCAGGGTGGTGTCCTGCCCACTGTGCAGGGAGAGAGAGCCGGTATCCAGGGTGGTGTTGACTTGGGTAACGGAACTACCAGTCCCCATGCTCTTGGCGATGGAGGCTCCCAGATCGAGGGTGAACCCGTTCTGCTCGCCTAAGTTGAAGCTGGCGCCAATGGCGGTTTTGTTGTTGCTGTTGTTGTTGGCCCAGTTGGCGGTGTTTTGCGCGCTTTCCAGGGTGACGTTGTTTTTGGCCAGCAATACGGTGTCGGCGGCTTTCAAGCTGCTGCCAATCACATGAATATCACCCGCCGTTCCCGGCGCACCGCCATCGGCGATGATCAGCAAGCCTTTGCCAGCATTGAGCGTGCTTTGCTTGGCAGTCTGGCTGGTGTACTCGCTGGTGCTTTTGCTGTGGGTATTCGCCAGTTCGGTGCCAATCTTGATCAGGGAACCGTTACTGGCAGAGCCTTGTTTGTTGCCATAATCCGAGCCCGCGCCATCGGCGTCGCCGCCCATACCTCCCAGATCGTTGAACGCCATTGCCGCTTGAGCCAGCTTCACCGCTTTGAGTCGGGGGTCGTCCGCGTTATTGGCCACTTTTACTGAACTGCGAATCGTATTGACCGTATCAACGATCACGCCGCCAACGACTCGTCCCACCGCCAAACTGCTGCTCTTGTCGGTACTGCTCTGGCTCGCGCTTTCCATGCCGGCAGCGATGGTCACCTTGGAACCGATCAGGCTCATGTTCTTGGTGCTGACGAGGTCGCTGGCGATCACGCTCAGTTCACGGCCACTGGTGAGGCTGACGTTCCCTTCGCTGGAGCCAATGGTGCTGCCGGTCAAAGTGGTTTGCGCGGACTTACCGGTATGGTTCTGTCTGCTGACCGACAGGTGCTGGTTGCCGGTGATGTCATCGACGCCAAGGTTATTGGCCGTCAGTACGCCGCTCAGATCACGATTTTTTTCCTTATGGAATTCGTCGCGAGTGAAGGTGTTTTCTGCCGCATTGATGGTCAGGTCGCGACCAGCCTGTACGGTCAGATCCTGGGTGCTGACCAGAGATGAACCGGTGATCGTGACATCACGCTTGGCCGCCACACTCACGGTGTTACCCGAGATCACGCTTCCGACAGCAGTGGTTTGCGTCTCGGAAACCTGATCCTTGACCTTGCTCGACTTCAAGCCACCCCAACTGCTTTTACTGGAGCTGCTCTCATGGCGGGCACTGTTCGAATCAGTGACCGCAACGATCTGCACGTCATTGCCAGCCACCAGTTGCACACCGCCTTTATCGGCCGCGATTTCGCTGCCTTTTATCAGCATGTCATTGCCGGCCAACAGCGTACTGTTACCACCGGAGGTCACTGCGCTGGCGATGTTGGTGGTGCTGGCCACCTCATCGAGTCGACTCTTCTTGCCCGAGGAGCTTTTCTTGGTTTTGCTGTAGAAGCTGTAATCGCTGTCTTCTGCACTCTGGAGCGTCAGGTTATTGGCCGCAAACAAATAGGCCTCATCCCCCGCACTCACCCGGCTGGCAATCAGCTCCAGATCCTTGCCCGCGCTGAGGGTAATGTTGCCCCCCGCATTGACCGTCGTAGACACCTGACTGACATGATCCTCCTGGCTGGTAACTTTCTTACTCTTGCCGTACGAGTGCTGTTCATCCGCCGCCGAGGCCAGGGTCAAGTCGCCGATGGCGCTCATGGTCACATCGCGTTTGGCGTCGATCTGGCTGGCAATGACGGTGATATCCCGTCCGGCATTGACCTTCAGGTCCTGCCCTACATCAATGTCTGAGCCATATTGGGTAATGGTCTGATCACGATGCAGACCCCGCTCGCCGCTGACGATCTGTTCGGCTGAAGTGAGGTTGACGTCACGACCGGCAGTGATGGTGGTATCTGCACCGCTTTTCAGCACCCCGCCAACGTTGTTGATATCGCGTCCGGCGTTGAGGGTGAGCGAGTTTCCGGCTTCGATGCGGGCGGCGTTGTCAACGAAGTCGGTGCGTTCGTTGCGATAGCCGCTGCCGCTTTCGTGGGTGGTGACGGTGCGTTCGTTGATCACGTCGCCCCGGGTGGCGGTCAGCGTGACGTCACGGCCGGCGATGATGCCGCCGGCCTTGTTGACTATGTTGTTGCCGGCTTTCAGGTCGAGGCGATTGCCGGCTTCCACCAGGCCGCTATTGACCAGATCGTTGGTGGCGGTGGCCGACAGGTTGTTGGAGGCGCGCAAGGTGCCAGCGTTGTTCAGGTCCTTGCCGGCAATCAGGGTGACGTCGCTGCCCTGGATCAGGGCGCCGTTGGCGGCCAGGCGGTTGTTGGCGTTGGCCAGGTACACCACCGGCACCAGCACTTGCTCGCCGTTCACTTCGGCGTTTTCCATCCAGACAATGTCGTGGGTCAGCGCCGCGACTTGCTCTGAGGTCAGGCTGACGCCCAGCGACAGGTTGAGCGCTGTTTTGCTGGCGATGGCGTTGTTCATCAGGTATTTGAACAAGCCTTCGTCGCTGGTCTGGCCATCGATAAATCGCTGACCGGTACGAGCCACTACCGCTTGCTGGATCAGGCGTTGTTCATAAAGGCCATCGCCCAGGCGCTTGGCACTTTGGTCGGGGTCGTAGCCCAGGTTCGACAACAGGTAATCCGAACTCATGAACTGCTTGAGGTTGGTGAGTACCGGATTGGTTTCGATCAGGTATTTCTGGGGCTTGGACTGGCCGCTGCTGGCCGGCAAGCCTTGGACACGATTGACGGTAAAGGCTGTGGAACGACCCGGCAGTGCCGAGCCGGTTGAATTGGCAGTCGGTGTGCTGACGTCGATCGCGCTGGCACCGACGCCCACGTTCAACGCCTGATGATCCGCCGGGTTCAGGTCAACGCTGCTGGCCGAGGCCTGCGTGTTGCTGCCCAGTAGAATGTTCCGTGGCTGGACGCTGGGCAGCGGTTGCTCACGCTGGGTCGTGCTGACGCTGCCGCCGCCCATGGTCCAGCTTTGCGGGCCGGTGGCCACTGGAGTGCTGCTGTCTTGTCCGCTCAGGCGGAACAAACCGTTTTGCCCGTTGGGCAGGCTGAAGCCAGGCAAGGTCAGCGGGTTGACTTGCTGCTGGGCCAGGTTGGGCGGCAATTGTTGATTGACGGTGATACGCGTGGAGAACTGGCTGCCCGCAGCACCGGTGCCCGTGCGAGGACCACTGCCCACGTAGGTGTAGCCAGGGCGTACGACACTGTTATCGATGTTGTTCTGGGCGTTGATGTTGACCGCACCGGCGGCCTGGATAATGGCGGCATAGCTCTGATCGCCGGTGGCCAACTGGGTGACCTGGCGGAACTCGGGCATCTCGACTTCGGTGGTGCCGATGAAGTCGGCCATTGCCGCTTCCAGGCCGGTAAGGTGGTTGGCGTCATAACCGCTGCTGGCAAACCAGTACTGCTCCGTGAAGTCGTGAGCGGCGTTGAGCCAGGAACTGGCGTTGGTGGTGCGTTCGCTGCGGTACACCCGCACCGTTTCGGTATCGTTGGTCTCTACGCCCGTGTTGGTCAGGTTGTTCAGCGTGGCGGTGAGGTTGCCGCTGGTGGCGATGGTGCTGCTCTGGTTGAACAGGTCGCCGCCGTTGATGTTCAGATTACCGCCAGCGGTGATGCTGGACGCCGCACTGGCGGCGGTCACTTCCAGTTTTTCACGCTGGGTGATTTCCCAGGTATGAGTTTCCTTGCCACCGCCGCAGTCATTGTTGTATCCCGGCCGGTTGCACGCGCCCTCATCAATCCTGGCGGTGTAGATACCGCCATTACTGATGGTCAACAGCGCACGGATGTTTTGTATCGTGCTCGCCGCCAGGCTCATGCTGCCGTCGCTTTGAATCGACGCCGAACTGTTGACAATGCTGTCGGCCTGGGCGCCTTGCCCATTACGGTCAATCGTGAGATTGCCCAGGCTGTAGATGTTGGCGTAGCTGTTGTTCAGCGCATTGACCCGCAGGCTCATGTCGCCGCCGCTGAAGATCAGCCCGCGATCATTGACCAGCGAGCCGGTGGTCACGGTCAGCGCTTGACCGCTGCCCAGCGTCCCCAGGTTGTTGATACCACCAGCGTTCACCGTCAGGTTGGTGGCCGAGGTCAGCCGACCAGCGTTGTTCAGTTGGCCACCCACCGACACGGTGGTGTCACCACCACCGGCAATGCTGGAAGCTGCGTTGAGATTCAGTTGCGCAACGCTCAGACGGAGCGTCCCGAGGCTGCTGACCCGGCCGTTGCCCGAATACGTGCCGCCGAGGTTAAGGCCCAGGCTGCCATCACTCGCTATCAACCCTTCGTTGAACCAGTTGACACCGGTACCGACGAGGCTGGTGGAGGCGAGCAGTTGGCCGCTGGCCGTCTGGCTGAAATTGTTGACGTTGACGTTCAGGCGTCCGGCCTGGATGACGTTGCTGTTGCTCCAGCTGTCGGCGTTGAGGGTCAAGCCGCCACGGGTGACGATGGTGCCGCCGGCGCCAGTGACGTTGGCGGTGGAAATGTCGAAGGTGCCGTTGCCCACATGCAGCAAACTTCCGCCGCCGTTGAGGAAGCCGCCCACCGCCATGGTCAGGTCGGAGTTGGCGCTTTCCAGCGTGCCGTTGCGGTTATCGAACAGGCCGCCGATCTGGAAGTTGGTTTTGCCACTGGTGCCAAGTGCACGCAGTTGACCGGTCTGGTTATCGAGGCTGGCCGCCTTGATCGATAAGGTGCTGTCGCTCTCGATGATGCCCAGACGGTTGTTCAACGCGCCGCTGAGGTTGAGGTCGATCTGTTGACCGGCGATCTGGCCGTCATTGTCGCCGCTGTTGTCAAAGTTGTTGCCGGTGACGTTGACCTTGCCTTTGGCATAGAGGCCGCCGTTGCGGTTATCGAAGTTGCCGGTGGCGATGATCGCGTCGCCGCTTTGTGCAGCGATACGCCCGCCATAGTTGTCGATGCCGGCCAGAGCGGTGAGGTTCAGGCGCTCGGCCTGGGTGATGCCGCTCCGGCGGTTGTTGTTCAGGTCATAGCCGTTTTTCAGCACTCCGGTCAGGTTGGCCGTGAACGCTGCTTTCAGGCTGGCGAGTATGCCGCCGCGGTTATCGAGGTTGGTGGCATTGATGGACAGGTCACCGTCCTTGGCAACGATCCGGCCGCTCTGGTTGTCGATATCGCCGCCGATGGTGAGGTTCAAAGCTCCCTGGCTTTGCAGGGTGCCCTTGGCGTTGGCGAGGCTGGCGGCCTGAATTTTGAGGTCGCCATTCTGGCTGTAGATCTGGCCGTCGGCGCTGTTCTGCACCGTACCGCCCGTGGTGATGGTCAGTAGATCATTGGCCGCGATGGTGCCGAGATTGCGGTTGTCCAGGCCACCGGTGAGCAGGGTCATCAAGCCTTGGCTGGCAAGTTGGCCGCCCTGATTATTGATTTGCGTGGCGCGTTGCACCCGCAGCGGGCCGGCGCTGGCCAGTTTGCCGTTGGTGTTGGTCAGGGCACCGAGAAGGTCCAGGGTCACGGCACCGTTGCCTATCAGGTTACCGCCGGTGTTATCCAGTGTGGTGCCAGTGAAACTGAGGTCCTGTTTTGCGTTGACGGTGCCGCCGACGTTACCCAGGGTCATCGCCTGCATGACCAGGGTTGCGCCGCTGTCGATCAAACCGCCTTGGGCGTTGTTGAGCAGACCGCTGAGGGTCAGGGCCTGGGCGCCGCCACTGGAGAGGATGCCGCCGTTGCTGTTGTCCAGGCTTGCCGCGTTGACGCTCAGGGTTTTCTGGCTGACCAGCGCACCTTCGCCGCTGTTGAGAATGGCACCGCTGACGGTGACGGCCACATCGCTGTCGTGACTCGACAGCGTGCCTTTGTTGCGGTTGTCCAGGCTGTTACTGGTGAGGCTCAGGCCTTGCCAGCCGGAAAACAGACCACCTTGGTTGACCACTGTGTCGGCGTTGACCGTCAGCAGGTTGTTGCTGATCAGTTTGCCGGAGCTGTTATCGAGGGCACGAGCACTCAGGTCGAGGCTTTGGCTGCTGGAGATTTCGCCGTTCCGGTTGTTCAGGTCACGCAGGTGCTGGATGCTCAGCAAGCCGGCGGTGGTGATCAGGCCAGCTCTGTTGTTCAGGTCCCCGGTGGCTGCTCCGAAATCGATGGCAATGGCGCTGCCCAGCAAAGAACCGTTCTGGTTATTCAGGCCGCTGCTGTTGATCGTCAGCCCGGTGGTGGCGTTGATCAGCCCCTGGCTCTGATTATTCAATAGCCCGTCGAGGTTGAGGTCGAGATTGGCATGACTGGTCAGCGTGCCGCCGCTGTTGTCCAGGCTGACGGCTTTGACGTCGAGTGCCGCGGCGGCGATCAGGCCTTTGAGGTTGGTCAGTGCCTGATCGATGCGCAGGGTCAGATTCTGATTGCTCAGCAGTTTGCCATTGCTGTTGTCCAGGCTGCTTGCGGCGAGCGTGAAGGCCTCGGCGCTGGAGATTTCGCCGCCATCGTTGTTGATGTCGGTGAGGTTCTTGAGCATCAGCAATGGCGCGCTGATCAGGCCATTCTGGTTGTTCATCTGACCCTTGTTCAGATCCAGCACCAGGGACGTGTTGCTGAAAATTTGCCCACCTTGCTGATCAAGGCCGGTGACGCTGGCAGTCAGCACACCGACACTGGCGATGCGACCGCCGTCCTGGTTAGTCAGTTGGGTGGCCGTCAGGTCCAGGCTGGCCCCGCTGTTCAATCGACCGCTGTGGCTGTTATCCAGTGCGCCGGTGTTGACGACCACTGCGCCCTTGCCGCTGATGCTGCCGTTGTTGCGGTTATCCAGGCTGTCGCTTTTGAGTGTGATGCCAGCGTCAGTCACGATTTCGCCGCCCTGATTGAGCACGGCGCCGGTGGTGGACAACGTCAGCGGCCCGGCAGCGGAAACGCTGCCCAAGGTGTTGGTCAGGCTGGCGGCCATGACCCCGAGCGTCCCTTCAGCACTGAGCAGGCCCTGGCTGTTATTCAGGTCACCTGTGAGATCGAGCAACAGGTTTTTCTGACTCAACACAGAGCCGTCACTGTTGTCGAGATCGCGACCGGTCAGTGTCAGATCGGCCTTGCCCGAGAGCAGGCCCTTGGCGCGGTTGATCACCTGATCAACTGTCAGCGCCAGTGCGCCTTCGGCGAATACCTGGCCGCCATCGCTGTTGTCCAGACGGTTGCCCACCAGGGTCACATCTGACTTGCTCGACAATTCGCCACCGCGGTTGTCGACCGATTCGACGTTCAGTTGCAGGGCGTTGGTCGCACCGACCAGGCCGCCAAACCGGTTATCGAGGCTGATGCCCGTCAGGGTGAGCCCACCGGTTGCGATCAACTGACCGCCCTGGTTGTTCAGGGTCGCGACGCTGGCTGTGACATCGGTTTTGCCGGCGATCTGGCCACGAGTGTTGTCCAGACTATCGGCGCTGATGTGCACGTCACTGTCAGCGATGAACGTGCCGTCCCGATTGACGACCTCACCGTCCACCGTCACCCCGAGGGTGCCGCGACTGCTGATCAAGCCGCCGTTGTTATCCAGACGAGCGCTGTGCACCTCCAGGGTCTGCGCGGCAATCAGGCCCTTGAGGCTGGCGAGCAGTTGGTCGATGCGCAGCGTCAAAGCCTGATTACTGATCAACTTACCGTTGCTGTTATCCAGGTTCTGCGCGGTCAGAGTGAAGGCTTGGGCGCTGGAGATTTCACCGTTCTGGTTGTTGACGTCCTTGAGGTTTTTCAACATCAGCAACGGCGCGTTGATCAGCCCGTTCTGGTTGTTCAGTTGGCCGTGATTCAAGTCCAGGCTCAGGGCGGTTTTGCTGAACAGCTGACCGCCCTGCTGATCGAAACCGGTGACACTGGCAGTCAGGGTCTTATCGCTGGCGATTCGGCTGGCAACACCGTTGCTGACGTGGGTCGCGGTCAGATCAAGCGTATCGCCGCTGATCAATTGGCCGCCCTGAGTGTTGTCGAACGTACCGGTCGTGACCGTGGTCGCGTTTTTGCCGCTGATCAGGCCGTTCTGGCTGTTGTTCAGGTTTGCGCTTTTGAGGATCAGGCCGCTGTCGGTGGTGATCGAACCGCCCTGATTGTTCAGCGCTCCCGTTGTCGTCAGCGCCAGCGCGCCGGCGCTCGACAAGCTGCCGCGGGTGCTGTCGAGGCTGGCCGCATTGATCGTCAAAGTGCCTTCACTGCTGATCAGGCCTTCGATGTTGCTCAAGGCTTGGTCGAGGCGGATATCCAACCCAAGCTGAGTGACAAGACTGCCACCGCTGTTGTCCAGGCTCTGGCCCGCTACCGTCGTGGCGCCCTTGCCGAACAACAGCCCCTGGGTCTGGTTGATGATCTGCGCCACCTTCAGGCCCAGTTCGGTGCCGGCCAGAATCTTGCCGTTGTCACTGTTGTTCAGGCTTTGGCCTTCGATGGCCACATCAACGGCGCTGGAGATTTCGCCGCCGCGATTGTCCACCTCATCGACGTTGAGTTTCAGCGCTTTTGTCGCGCCTACCAGTCCGCCGTTGCGGTTATCGAGCCCTTTGCCATTGAGGGTCAACATCCCTTGGGCGACCAGTTCGCCACCCTGGTTGGTGAACTGCGCAACCTTGGCCGTCAGATCGGTTTTGCTGGAGATACGGCCACTGCTGTTATCGACGCTGGCGGCCTCCAGGCGCACTGGCCCCGCCGCGCTGAGCAAACCGCCGCGGTTATCCAGATGAGTGCCGTTGAAGTTGATGGCCGCCTGGCTGTTGAGCAGACCTTGCTGACGGTTATCGAGTTGTCCGACGGTCAGTTGCAGGTCTTTGCCAGCGCGTACTTTGCCGGTGCGGTTGTCCAGCGAATCGCTGCGCAGGGTCAGCCGATCCTTGCCGGTCAGGCTGCCATTGCGGTTGTCGAGGCTGCCGGTCTGAAGGTCGACCACGCCTTTGGCGCTCAGGTCGCCATTCTGGTTGTCGAACAGGCTATTGATGTGCGCGGTGAGACTGCCATCGCTGACCAGGCTGCCATCATGGCTGTTATCCAGGCTGGCGGCGCTGATGCCCACGCTCTGGCCGGAACCCAGCACACCGTTCTGGTTATTCAGGGCGCCAATCAAACCGATGTTCAGGGCAACGTCACCGGTCACTTGGCCGTCACTGTTGTCCAGCGTCGTGGCGGTGATAGTAGTGTTGCCTGCACTGGAGACTTCGCCATCGTGGTTGTTCAGGTGACCGAGATTCGCCGTGAGACTGCCATTGCTGGTGATCACCCCTTTGGTGTTGAGCACCTGCGTGGCTTTCAGCTCCAGAGCGCCGCTGCCGAGCACCCGGCCGGTGTTCCGGTTGTCCAGGGTAGTGGCAGTGATGCTGGTTTTTTGCTGCCCGCTTAAGGTGCCGCCCTGGTTATTCAACGTCTGCGCGGTATTGACCGTCAGGCTGCGGCTGGCGATAACGCTTTTGCCAGTGTTGGTGAGGTTCTGCGCACTCAGGCTCACATCGCCGTTGGCGTTGCGGCTGGTGTCGGCGTTGACCCCGGCTTCAATGATGCCGTTGTTGGTCAGTACACCGCCGGCGCTAAGGGTGATGCTGTCCCGGGCCGCGAGGGTTTGCTGGTTGGTCAGGTTGCCCTGGGTTTGTACGTTGACGGCGGTGCCGGCGTAGACCGGGCCGCTAGCATCAAAGCTGGCCGCTTTGACGTTCACCGCGCCCGCCGCAGAAGTCTGCGCAAGGCTCAGATGACCGTTGGCATCGAGCTGGATATCTCCACCACTAGCCGCCAGGTTGCCGTCGAGCTTCACCCCGACGCCGGCTTCGGTACCCACCAGTTTGATCGCCCCGGCGTACATCCCGCCCAGTGCCGACGAGTCGATGGCCAGTTGCGGTTTGGCGCTGCCATCATCGGCGCGGGCGGTGGCGCTGAGGCTGTCGGCGTTGACGTCGTTACGACCAGCAACAATCGTCAGGTTCTTCGCTTGAATCTCGGCATTGATCTTCGCGCTGCGGGTGATGATTTCGAAGCTGTCGACGTTGTTGGCATTCAACCCGGCACCTTCGATGGAGACGCTGCCCTGATCCACCTGAAAGCGGTCCAGTCGACCGTTGTCCAGCACTGGCTTGCCGGTGGTCAACGTCACGCGCGGGGTGTTGATGAAACCGCAACCGTTGCAGCTGATGCCGTAAGGGTTGGCGACGATCACGCGGGCCGACTGCCCCGCCACTTCGGTGTAACCGCGCAACTGGCTCGGGCTGCCGCCGATCACTTCGTTGAGGATGGTCTGCGCGGCGACCCGGTTGGTGAGGTTGGGGTTGCCGACGATGATGCCGCCCAGTTGTGTCGCACCAGTCTGCGCGGCGACGTTGTTGAGGATCACACCTTGGGTGCCGACGTTGTAATCGTGAAACTGGTTATGCGAAAGCCCGGTGCCATTCGGCATGGCGATATTGACGATCGGCACGCCGTTGCCCGCCTGACCCAGACTGGTGCCCGGCGTGGCCACAACGATCCCCTCGGCCTGCGCCCACATCGGTTGCCAGAACATCACATTCGCCAACAGGAACGCCAATCCGCGCTTGGGCATGCCCCAGAAATACTCGCGGGTTTTCACAGCAGCAGAAGGCTGACGGCTCAGGAAGGCGAATTGGCGGGCGTCCATGTCAAAAGTCTCGATGAGGCGAAATTAGAGAAAGAAATCCATACGGAAATAGATCGGCGCTTCGCGCTCGGTCAGGGTGTCCGGACGTTCCAGGGAATGAGCAAAGGTCACGCTGGCGGCCAGGTGCTGACCGCGAGCAAACAACTCCACCGAGTTGCTGGACATGCGCCCGTGTTGATCGCCGTTGTAGCGGTCGCCACGAATCACGCCCTGGTCGTAACCGAGGCTGGTGCCGTATTCGGCGAACACCGGGCGCATCCATTCCAGGGTCACCGGACGGCTCCAGCGCAGGTCGTTGCGCCAGTAGCCGCCGCTGTCGCCGGACAAGGATTGATCTTTGTAACCGCGGATCGACGATTGTCCGCCGAGGCTGGTGCGCTGCGGGCTGAACAGCACGTCTTCGCTACGCTGGCCAGTCATCAGGCTGCTGAAACTGAACGACTCGCCCCACAGCTTGAACGGTTGCAGGTAGCTCGCGGTGGCGGTGTATTTGCGGTAGCGCGCGTCCGGCTCACCGGGGCCAGGATGGCCATTGCCCTGGGCATCGAACGCGCCGATGCCTTGCTGCATGCCGAGGTCAATGTTGACGAACGCGCTGCCGATCCGCCGACCGTGGTTGATGCCGAATTGCGCTTCGCTGAGACGGTTGCTGCTCAGCTTGAGCTTGCTGTCTTCGATGAAGTTGTTGGTGCGCAGGTACGAGAGGCCAGTGCTGAGGGAGGTCTTGCTCAGGGCGTCGCGATGGATGACCCGCTCGGCGCGTAGCTGATGGTTTTCACTGTCGCCGGTCTGCTTGAAATTGAAACCGTTGGCCTGCGCTTGCGAGCGGTACTCGCTCTGGCTGTAGGTGTAACTGAAACTCCACCAGCCCCACGGCAGGCTGTAATTGAGCAGCGCGTTATTGGAGGTGTGCTGGTGATCGGTCATCGCATCGTGACCGCCGCGCAACATCAACTGATCGGCCAGGCCGAGCGGGCTGTCCCAATCAAACGTCGTGCCCCACTGCTGTTCGCCGGTGCTGCGCTGGCCGTCATTACTGCGGGACAACCCGGCACGCCAGGGCTTCTGCGGGGTGTTCTTGACCAGCACTTCACTGCCGCCGACGTTCTTGCCCGGGGACAATTCCATCTGCGCCTGATTCGATGGCAAGCGGTTGAGCTGATCCACCATCTGCTCGACTTCCCGCAGATTGACCAGATCACCGCTCTTGCCGGGGAAAGCCATCCCCAATTCACGATCCGACAGCTTGCTGCCCTCCGCGCCCTTCAACCCTTCGAGCCTGCCCTCGACCACCAGCACCTTCAGATGCCCGCCGGACAAATCCTGCTGCGGCAAGTAGGCGCGGCTGGTGACCAGGCCTTTTTCGATGTAGTGGTCGGTGATGACTTTGAGCAGTTCATTGAGCTGGGTCACGCCCAGGCATTGGCCGATGTACGGCTTGAGCAGACGACTTTTTTCGCTCTCGGAAAGACTGTCGGCGCCTTTGAGCTCGATGTCTTTGATCGGGAAACAACGGGTGTCAGCGGGCGCCGCCGGTGCTGCGGGTTTGACTTCCTTGCCGGGTAATTCCTTGAGTTCTTCGAGACGCCGACGCTGCTCTTCGAGCAGGCGATCCTGGCGTTCGCGGATCAGATCGGTTTCACCGGGGGTGGGGGCGGCGTGAGCAAGATTTAGCGGAGAAAGGCACAGCAAAGCCAGGCACAACCTCGCCACGAGGGCGGGTGGATACATGTTCGATCCCTCGAATGGAGACTGGTAGCACAATAGTGGCGCGATACTAGATGGCCACTATTCTGGCGTCAATAAATGATTGGATCCAGAAGGCGTAATCGACGAGCGAAAACACCTAAACCGGACGGTTCCGGCGCAACAGCGGGAAATGTCTTGAAGTGATGTCGAAAGCGTCTGGAATAGGCAGGACGTTTCCGAGGACCGTCTACAGGGGCTGATCACGAGTGAACTTTCACAACCTCGCGGCCTCAACCGATTAACCGCCCGACACGGAACCGAGGCCCACCCCAATGAAAACCCTGCTAAAACTCACCCTCGCCGCTACCCTCACCTGCGCCCTTCCCGCTTGGGCCTGCACACCCGAGGAAGCCACCGCCAAACGCGAACAATTGGCCAAGGAAGTGACCAAGCTCACCGAGCAAAATCCGGCCAAGGCCAAGGAAATCAACGATGAGTTGCAGAAGATGGATTTGGGGACGGCGAGCAAGGATCTGCCGGACAAGTGCCAGTTGATCGATCAGCGATTGAAGGAGCTGGAATCAGCGGAGAAGAAAACCGAGGGTTGATCCGGCTCAGGAATCCCAGGCATAAAAAAACCGGACATTGGTCCGGTTTTTTTATGGGAACGCAACGCTGCTTTATTCAGCAGCCGGTGCTTCCGGCTTGCGGCGCTTGAGCGGCGCCATGCCGTCCTTGCTGACCAGCGACAGGGCGTCGGTCTTCGGGCGGTTGGCGATTTTGCGTTTGGTCGGTGCCTTGGCACCGGTTTTCTTCTTGTCGCCTTTGGCGTCGACCTTTTTCTTCTTCACGCCAACGGCTTTGCCCGAGGCCTTGACCTTTTTCGGTCCGCCGTAGGTGCCTTTGACTTCCTTGATGGTGCGGCGCTCGAAGCTCTGCTTGAGGTAGCGCTCGACGCTCGACATCAGGTTCCAGTCGCCGTGGCAGATCAGCGAGATGGCCAGGCCATCGTTGCCGGCACGGCCGGTACGACCGATGCGGTGAACGTATTCGTCGCCGCTGCGCGGCATGTCGAAGTTGATCACCAGGTCCAGGCCTTCCACGTCGAGGCCGCGAGCGGCGACGTCGGTGGCAACCAGGATTTTCACGCCGCCCTGCTTCAGACGGTCAATGGCCAGCTTGCGATCCTTCTGGTCTTTGTCACCGTGCAGGACGAACGCTTTGTATTCCTGCGCCACCAGACGGCCGTAGATACGGTCGGCCATGGCCCGGGTGTTGGTGAACACGATGGCCTTCTGGTAGGTCTCGTTGGCCAGCAGCCAGTTCACGATCTGTTCTTTGTGCTGGTTGTGGTCAGCGGTGATGATCTGCTGACGGGTGGTGGCGTTCAGATCGCTGACGTTGTTGAGCTGCAGGTGCTCAGGGTTGTTCAGCACCTTCGCGACCATCTCGCGCAGGCCCGAACCGCCGGTGGTGGCGGAGAACAGCATGGTCTGCTGGCGGTTGGTGCACTCTTCCACCAGACGCTGCACGTCTTCGGCAAAGCCCATGTCGAGCATGCGGTCGGCTTCGTCGAGGACCAGTACTTCGACTTCTTTCAGGTCGAGGTTGCCGGCGTTCAGTTGCTCGATCATCCGGCCCGGCGTACCGATCAGGATGTCCGGCACCTTGCGCAGCATGGCAGCCTGGACCTTGAAATCTTCACCGCCGGTGATCAACCCGGACTTGATGAAGGTGAACTGAGCGAAACGCTCAACTTCCTTGATGGTTTGCTGGGCCAGCTCACGGGTCGGCAGCAGGATCAGGGTCTTGATGCTGACGCGGACTTTAGCCGGGCCGATCAGACGGTTGAGGATCGGCAAAACGAATGCAGCGGTTTTGCCGCTGCCGGTTTGCGCTGTCACCCGCAGGTCACGCCCTTGGAGCGCCAGCGGAATAGCCGCTGCTTGCACAGGCGTTGGCTCGACAAATTTAAGCTCGGCCACGGCTTTGAGCAGGCGTTCGTGCAGGGCGAATTGGGAAAACACGGGTGCTACCTCGAAGAAATACAAAAAAACAGCTGCATAGGGTAACGGTTTCGAGCGCCGAGGCCGAGTTTCTTTATACAAACGGCGCTAAACAGTGGTTTTTTTGTTGCGTCTTTTGTCATCAAACGTCATCCAAAGCGTCTTAAATGCTCTAATCGCCCCGTCGCGTCCTACAGAAGAACCGTTTTCGCCCATGGATATCAAACAGCTCTGGCTCAACGTCCAAGACCTTTGGGGTGCGCTTGATCAGCACCCGCTCCTGCATTCCAGCCTGGCATTGGTGGTATTGCTGGTGGTTGCGCTGGTCCTCGGACGAGTGGCGCGCTACCTCATTCTGCATGCGACCAAAATGCTCGGCCGCCAACCCGCGCTGCACTGGGTCAACGACTTGCGGCACAACAAAGTGTTTCATCGCCTGGCGCAGATAACCCCATCGCTGGTGATCCAGTTCGGCCTGTATCTGGTGCCGGAATTGGGCAAGACCAGTCTGATCTTCCTCGGTAACGTTGCGCTGGCATTCACCATTCTGTTCCTGCTGTTGGCGGTCAGTGCCCTGCTCAGCGCCCTGCTCGACATCTACGCCCGTACCGAACACGCCCGCACCCGCTCGATCAAAGGTTACGTGCAACTGACGAAAATGGTCTTGTACGTGTTGGGCGCGATCATCATCGTCGCCACGTTGATCGACCGTTCGCCGCTATTGCTCCTGTCGGGGCTGGGCGCCATGTCGGCGGTGATTCTGTTGGTTTACAAGGACACCCTGCTGTCGTTCGTCGCCAGCGTGCAGCTGACCAGCAACGACATGCTGCGGGTCGGCGACTGGATCGAGATGCCACAAGTCGGCGCCGATGGCGACGTGGTCGACATCACGTTGCACACGGTCAAGGTGCAGAACTTCGACAAGACCATCGTTTCGATTCCGACCTGGCGCCTGATGTCCGAGTCATTCAAGAACTGGCGCGGCATGCAGCAGTCCGGTGGGCGACGGATCAAGCGCAGCCTGTTCATCGACGCCAGCGGCGTGCGGTTCATCCGCGATGACGAAGAGCAGAAGCTGTCCCAGGTGCATCTGCTGACCGACTACATCAGCCGCAAGCAGGCCGAGCTCAAGGCCTGGAACAAAGCGCAGGGCAACGTTGCAGCGATGTCGGCCAACCGTCGACGGATGACCAATATCGGGACTTTCCGCGCGTATGCGCTGGCGTATTTGAAGAGCCACCCGGAAATCCAGCCAAACATGACGTGCATGGTGCGGCAAATGCAAACCACAGCGCAGGGGATTCCGCTGGAAATCTACTGTTTCACCCGCACCACCGTGTGGGCGGATTACGAGCGGATTCAGGGGGATATTTTCGATTACCTGCTGGCGGTGTTGCCGGAGTTCGGGTTGAGTCTTTATCAGCAGCCCAGTGGCGGGGACTTAAGGGCCGGGCTGCTCCCGGCGATACTGGGCGCGAGCCACATCCCTGAGCCAGAAAAACACATCATGTAACACCACAATTCCCTTGTGGGAGCGAGCCTGCTCGCGAAGGCGGAGTGTCAGGCAACAGTAATGTCGACTGATACACCGCCTTCGCGAGCAGGCTCGCTCCCACAGGGTTCAGTGGACGGTCAAAGGTTTTCGTATACCCAACCTACTGATCCACACCGCCATCAAAATCACCGATCCACCCAGAAACAACCGCCCCAGTTCTTCATGCTGATTCCAGATCAGCAGATTGATCAGCAACCCCACCGGCACATGCAGGTTGTTCATCACCGCGAGCGTCCCGCCGTTCACCAGGCACGCGCCTTTGTTCCACCAGTACAACCCCAGCGCCGTCGAGACCAGGCCGAGGAACACCAGCACCCCCCATTGCAGCGGTGCTTCGGGCAGGAAGTTCTGTTTGCCGAACAACAGAAACGCCGGCAACGCCACCGCCAATGCCCCCAGGTAGAAGTAACCAAAGCGCCGGTAATGCGGCAAATCGCTCGGATGTCGGGCCACCAGATGCTTATAGAGCACCTGCCCGGCGGCGTAAGTGAAGTTGGCCAGTTGCAACAGCAGGAAGCCCATGAAGAAATCGGGATTGATCCGGTCGTAGCGAATCACCGCCGCACCGAGTACCGCCACCAGCGCCGCAACCAGCGCCCACGGATTGAAGCGCCGGTTCAGCGCGTCTTCAATAAGAGTGACGTGCAGCGGCGTGAGGATGGTGAACAGCAACACCTCCGGCACTGTCAGCACCCGAAAGCTCAGGTACAGGCAGACGTACGTCACGCCGAACTGCAACGCGCCGATCAGCAGCATGCCGCGCATGAACGCCGGCTCAACCGAACGCCAGCGGGTCAACGGAATGAACACCAGCCCCGCCAGTACCACTCGCACCAGCACGGCAAAGTAACTGTCGACATGACCAGCCAGGTATTCGCCAATCAAGCTGAAGGAAAACGCCTGAATCAGCGTGACAAAAAGTAGATAGCCCATGCTCGCCTCGTTTTGAATGGCGGCGACGATAGCGGTTTTTGCCCGTGATCGCGAACACCACCCATACACAAAACCCTGTAGGAGCAGAGCTTGCTCGCGATGGCGGTGTGTCAGCCAACATCAATGTTGAATGTGGCACCGCCATCGCGAGCAAGCTCGGCTCCTACAGGGGTCATGTCGAGCCCGATAAATCCCGGGCGAAAAAAAGCCCGATCTCGCTAAAGCGTTCAATCGGGCTACAGCACTCAGGAGCAACAAGTGCAAAGGGAGGTTCGATGCGCGTAAAGCCTTGAAGAGGTTGCGCCAGGTCACTTGAACATCAAGGGATTATCTGGCGATTAAAGCCCTAGGCGACCTGGGAAAGCTTGGCGTTGGCCTGGCTCAGGCCTTTCTCCTGGAAGTCACCGCCCAGGTTCATGCCTTCGGCGTGAATGAACGTTACGTCGTGGATCCCGATAAACGCCATCACCTGACGCAGGTAGGGTTCCTGGTGATCCGCCGGGCTGCCGGCGTAGATCCCGCCGCGGGCGGTCAGCACGTAGGCACGCTTGCCGCTGAGCAAACCTTGCGGGCCGGTCTCGGTGTACTTGAAGGTCACGCCGGCACGCAGCACATGGTCGAGCCAGGCTTTAAGGGTGCTCGGGATGGCGAAGTTGTACATCGGCGCGGCCATGACCAGCACATCGGCGGCCAGCAGTTCGTCGGTCAACTGGTTGGAGCGTTCCAGGGAAACCTGTTCGATGTCGTTGCGCTGTTCGGCTGGCTTCATCCAGCCGCCCAGCAGGTTGATGTCCAGATGCGGCACCGGGTTGACGGCCAGGTCACGAACGGTGATCGGGTCTTTCGGGTGCGCGGCTTGCCACTGGCTGATGAAGGTCTGGGTCAGTTGACGCGAAACCGAGTCTTGCTGACGGGCGCTGCTTTCGATGATCAGAACGCGGGACATGGGATGTAGCCTCCATCTGAGAATGCTGTAAGTCGATGGAGTGAAGGTTAAACAGAGTTATATCGATGAAAAAGCGCAAATAACTGCTATAAACCATCAATAAATTCGTTTATAAGCGGAGCGTGACATGTGGGAGCGAGCTGTGGTGAGGGGATTTATCCCCGTTGGGTCGCGAAGCGGCCCTAAACCTGGGACTACGGTGTATCAGAAAAACCGCATTCACCGGTTTTGCGACTGCTTCGCAGCCGAACGGGGCGGTGCGACGTTTCGCTAAATCGCCTCACCACAGGCTCGCTCCCACAACCGCTTGATGTCATTTGGGGGTGCAGGTCAGTTTGATACGCATCTTGATGATGCTCCGGTTGAACTTGGCGGTGGCATTTTTGTGTTTACCAGCGGCCACTTCGATATTGCGGGTGCGTGGCGCTTCCGGGCCATTGTTGAAAACGACCTTACAGGTCGCATCGGTGGTGCCGTAGTTGTTCACCTGAATGGAGGCGATGTCGCTATCCGTGTCATACGCGTTGTAGTCGATGCTCAAGCCGTTCAGCTGTTTTTCAACGTCGATCGGATAGGCAAACGCCGTCAGCGGCAGCATCGCCAACAGCACACAACCCGATACCACACAACAAAGCTTTTTCATTCAGCAGTCTCCAATAAGGACTGCCAGCTTAGGACAAGAGGAGCTATTCATGAAAGCGCCCCGCGTGACCCTTGATCAATGGCGAACGTTACAGGCCGTGGTCGACCACGGCGGTTTCGCCCAGGCCGCCGAAGCGCTGCACCGCTCGCAATCATCGGTGAGCTACACCGTGGCGCGCATGCAGGACCAGCTCGGCGTGCCGCTGTTGCGCATCGACGGCCGCAAAGCGGTGCTGACCGAAGCCGGCGGCGTGCTGCTGCGCCGCTCGCGGCAACTGGTGAAACAGGCCAGTCAGTTGGAGGATCTGGCCCATCACATGGAACAAGGCTGGGAAGCAGAAGTGCGGCTGGTGGTCGATGCTGCGTACCCAAGTGCCCGCCTCGTCCGCGCCTTGACCGCGTTCATGCCGCAGAGCCGTGGCTGCCGGGTGCGTCTGCGTGAAGAGGTGTTGTCGGGCGTTGAAGAAGTACTGCTCGAAGGCGTGGCCGATCTGGCCATCAGTGGTTTCAGCATCCCCGGTTATCTGGGCGCGGAATTGAGCGACGTCGAGTTCGTCGCAGTCGCCCATCCCGAACATCCGCTGCACCGCCTCAATCGCGAACTGAATTTCCAGGACCTGGAAAGCCAGCTGCAAGTGGTCATCCGCGACTCCGGTCGCCAGCAGCCACGGGACGTTGGCTGGCTCGGCGCGGAACAGCGCTGGACCGTCGGCAGCCTGGCCACCGCGGCGACTTTTGTCAGCAGCGGCCTGGGCTTCGCCTGGTTGCCTCGGCACATGATCGAACGAGAACTCAAGGAAGGTCTGCTCAAGCTGCTACCGTTGGACCAGGGTGGCAGCCGCAACCCGAGCTTCTACCTGTACTCGAACAAGGACAAACCCTTGGGTCCGGCCACGCAGATTCTCATCGAACTGCTGCGCACTTTCGACACTGCGCCGCTGGATGCACCTTTCGCCGCCCCTGAACAAGCCTGACACGGAGTGTACGCATGGCCTATTTCGAACATGAAGGTTGCAACCTGCACTATGAGGAGTATGGCCACGGCACGCCGTTGCTGCTGGTTCACGGGCTGGGTTCCAGCACCCTGGACTGGGAACAGCAGATCCCGGCGCTGTCTGCCCATTACCGGGTTATCGTTGCGGATGTGCGTGGCCATGGCCGCTCCGACAAACCCCGCGAGCGCTACAGCATCGCCGGGTTCAGCGCCGACCTGATCGCCCTCATTGAACACTTGAACCTGGGCCCCACTCATTACGTGGGCCTGTCCATGGGCGGCATGATCGGTTTTCAACTGGCCGTGGACCAGCCGCAATTGCTCAAAAGCCTGTGCATCGTCAACAGCGCGCCCGAGGTCAAACTGCGCAGCCGCGACGATTACTGGCAGTGGTTCAAGCGCTGGAGCCTGATGCGCGTCCTCAGTCTGGGCGCCATCGGCACGGCCCTGGGCGGCAAGCTGTTCCCCAAACCCGAACAGGGTGACTTGCGACAAAAAATGGCCGAGCGCTGGGCAAAAAACGACAAACATGCTTATCTCGCCAGCTTCGATGCGATCGTTGGCTGGGGGGTTCAGGAACGACTTTCGAGGGTCGCCTGTCCAACCCTCATCGTCAGCGCCGACCGTGACTACACACCGGTCTCGCTGAAAGAGACCTATGTAAAACTGCTGCCCGATGCGCGGCTGGTGGTGATCGCCGATTCGCGCCACGCCACCCCGCTGGATCAACCCGAAATGTTCAACCAAACGCTGCTCGAGTTTCTCACCGCAGTCGACACCACCTCACTCAGGATCACTGACCCATGCTGAAAAAAATCGCCCTCGTCGCTGGCTCCGTTCTGTTTGCCGCCAACCTGATGGCCGCAACGCCCGCCAAGGCGCCGCACGTGCTGCTGGAAACCACTAACGGCCAGATCGAAATCGAACTGGACCCGGTCAAGGCACCGATCAGTACCAAGAACTTCCTTGATTACGTCAACAGCGGCTTCTACAACAACACGATTTTCCACCGCGTGATTCCGGGCTTCATGGTCCAGGGCGGCGGTTTCACTCAACAAATGCAACAGAAAGAAACCAAGGCACCGATCAAGAACGAGTCCAAAAACGGTCTGCATAACGTCCGTGGCACGCTGTCCATGGCCCGCACTTCCGACCCGGATTCGGCCACCAGCCAGTTCTTCGTCAACGTCAAAGACAACGACTTCCTCGACAGCGGTGACGGCTATGCCGTGTTCGGTAAGGTCGTCAAAGGGATGGACGTGGTAGATGTCATCGTCAACTCCCAGACCACTACCAAAAGCGGCATGAAAGATGTGCCAGCCGACCCTGTGTTCATCAAGTCGGCCAAAGTCATCGACTAAGCTACACAGGAAGTCTTGGGCGGCTGCCGGAGTGCGCCGCTCACACTGTTCAAAGGAGAGCCCGTGCGCGGGCGGAGAACTGATGCTTTATCGCCGTTTCGAGAAACTGATCGACATTTTCCGCGATGCCCCGACGGCCGCTCCGCCGGATCGGGTTCTCCCTTTTTATACCTATTACTTGAAGCAGGTCTGGCCGAGTTTCGCCGTCCTGCTGTTCGTCGGTCTGATCGGTGCGCTGATCGAAGTGGCGCTGTTCAGTTACCTGAGTCGCATCATCGACCTGACCCAAGGCACGCCTAACGTCGACTTTTTCAAGGAGCACGGCATCGAGCTGGCCTGGATGGCGGTGGTAGCCCTGATTTTTCGGCCGATTTTTGTTGGCCTGCATGACCTGCTGGTGCACCAGACCCTGAGCCCCAGCATGACCAGCCTGATCCGCTGGCAGAACCACAGTTATGTGCTCAAACAGAGCCTGAATTTTTTCCAGAACGACTTCGCCGGGCGCATCGCCCAACGCATCATGCAAACCGGCAACTCGCTGCGCGATTCCGCCGTGCAAGCGGTGGACGCGCTGTGGCATGTGCTGATCTACGCGATCAGCTCGCTGGTGCTGTTCGCAGAAGCCGACTGGCGCCTGATGATCCCGCTGCTGACCTGGATCGTCGCCTTCATCAGCGCCCTCTATTACTTCGTACCACGGGTGAAGGATCGCTCGGTAGTGGCCTCCGATGCGCGCTCCAAACTCATGGGGCGGATTGTCGATGGCTACACCAACATCACCACCCTGAAGCTGTTCGCCCACACCAACTTCGAGCAGCAATACGCTCGAGAAGCGATCAAGGAACAAACCGAAAAAGCCCAACTGGCCGGCCGGGTAGTCACCAGCATGGACGTGGTCATCACCAGCATGAACGGCTTGCTGATCGTCGGCACCACCGGCCTGGCCCTGTGGCTGTGGACGCAGTCGCTGATCACCGTAGGCGCCATTGCCCTGGCCACCGGCCTGGTGATCCGTATCGTCAACATGTCTGGCTGGATCATGTGGGTAGTCACCGGGATTTTCGAAAACATCGGCATGGTTCAGGACGGTTTGCAGACCATTTCTCAACCGGTCAGCGTCACTGATCGCGAGCAGGCCAAACCGTTGCTGGTCACCCGTGGCGAAGTGCGTTTCGAGCACGTGGATTTCCACTACGGCAAGAAGAGCGGGATCATTGGCGACCTCAACCTGACCATCAAGCCTGGAGAGAAAATCGGCCTGATCGGCCCGTCCGGTGCCGGCAAGTCGACCCTGGTCAACCTGCTGCTGCGTCTCTATGACGTGGAAGGCGGACGCATCCTCATCGACGGGCAGAACATCGCCGAAGTCGGCCAGGAAAGCCTGCGCGAACGTATCGGCATGATCACCCAGGACACTTCCCTGCTGCATCGTTCGATCCGCGACAATTTGCTGTACGGCAAACCCGACGCCACCGACGTCGAACTCTGGGAAGCGGTGCACAAGGCCCGCGCCGACGAGTTCATCCCGTTGTTGTCGGACGCCGAAGGCCGCACCGGTTTCGATGCCCACGTCGGTGAACGCGGGGTGAAACTCTCCGGCGGCCAGCGTCAGCGCATTGCGATTGCTCGCGTGCTGCTCAAGGACGCGCCGATCCTGATCATGGACGAGGCCACCTCAGCGCTGGACTCGGAGGTCGAAGCGGCGATCCAGGAAAGCCTGGAAACCCTGATGCAGGGAAAAACCGTGATCGCCATCGCCCACCGGCTCTCGACCATCGCCCGCATGGACCGGCTGGTGGTCCTGGAAAAAGGCAAGATCGCCGAAACCGGCAGCCACGCCGAACTGCTGGCTCATGGCGGGTTGTATGCGCGGTTGTGGCAGCACCAGACGGGTGGGTTTGTCGGGATCGACTAATTTTGTCGGTCGCCGAGATCCATGTAGCAGCTGGCGCAGCCTGCGTTCGGCTCGGTCCGCGCTCGGGCGAAGCAGTCGCAAAATCCTATAACGCGGTGTTTCAGGCATAACGCATCTGCTGAATTAACGACTGCTTCGCCCGAGCGCGGACCGAGCCGAGCCGAGCCGAGCCGAGCCGAGCCGAACGCAGGCTACGCCAGCTGCTACATGGACTTGTGACGTATCGATGGCTAGGCAAGGAAGGAAGCTGAAGCTCGGGGCGAGGCTCAGTCTTGCCGGTAAGGCAGCGCCGTCCTAGCTTCCTGCGCATACGCCAGCACGCCAACGCGCTCCTGCTGCAGGAAGTCTTTGACGGCGGCTTTCAGGCCGGGATGGCGCAGGTAGTGCCATGAATGAGTGATCACGGGTTCAAACCCGCGAATCAACTTGTGCTCGCCCTGGGCACCGGCATCGAAACGCTGGAAGCCGTTGGCAATCGCGTAGTCCATGCCTTGATAGAAACAGGTCTCGAAGTGCAGACGGTCGAACTCCGCCAGACACCCCCAATAACGACCGTAAAAACTGTCGCCACCCACCAGACTGAATGCCATGGCCACCGGTCGTGAGCCTTGCTTGGCCAACACCACACGAATCGATTCTGGCATGCGCTCGGCCAGCAAACTGAAAAACTCCCGTGTCAGATAGGGCGCTTGCCGACGCACTGCGTAGGTGTTGGCGTAGCAGGCATAGACAAAATCCCACTGCGCCTGATCGAGTTGCCTACCTTCAAGCCATTCAAAATCAATGCCCTGCCCCGCCACTTGTTCGCGTTCCTTGCGCATCTGCTTGCGCTTGCGCGAACTGAGGACGTCAAGGAAGTCCTGAAAATCCCGATAGCCGCGATTCTGCCAGTGGTACTGACAGCCGATTCGCTGCAACCAGCCCGGCTGCTCGGCCAAGGCCGCGTCGGTGAAAGGATCGGTGAAGTTGATGTGGGCACTGGAAAGCTCTTCGAGCTCAAGGTAGCCCGGCAGGCTTTTCAACAGTTCGAAACCGTCCTCGAGCGTGGCCGCCAGCAAACGCGGGCCGCTGACCGGGCTGAACGGCACAGCCGTCAACAGTTTGGGGTAATAGTCGATGCCGGCACGCTCACACGCATCAGCCCAGGCGTGATCGAACACGTATTCGCCGTAGGAATGCCATTTGCGGTAACTGGGCAGCGCGGCGATCAGGCGATCGCCTTCGATGTGCAACAAATGCTCGGGTTGCCAGCCCGAATGAGGACCGACGCTGCCGCTGTCTTCCAGCGCACCGAGAAAGGCGTGGCGCAGAAAGGGCTGATTCTCAGGCACCAGGGCATCCCACGTCTGCGACGCGATTTCGGACAGACTTTGCAGACGTTGCAGCGGCATCACCATCCTCACTCTTCATGGCGTGAAAGCATCGCGAGTATCGCTTATCGCTCTGCATTGCACACGAGCAATTCGACGGCAGCGCTCTAGCTCAATAGTTCTCGACGACTTTGTATCGTCATCGAGACGCCATCACATTGCCACTGCTCTGTCATAAACCATCGCGATACTGGCGCCTGTTTTTAGAGCGTCGGGTTCTAGCCCGGCCACTGTTTTCCGCCCGTAACGGTCGGTTGTGTCCTGGATGGCTCAGTCATCCCCTCTCATCTTCGGAGATTGATATGCGTCTTGCTTCCACGAAAACTGCGGCGGCCCTGTGTGGCGGGCTGTTGCTGGCCATGAGCGTTCCGGCCAGCGCCGCAGTCGACGCCAAACTGCTCGACATGCTCAAGGCAAACGGCTCGATTTCGCCTGCGCAGTACACCGAACTGCAAGCCGAGCTGGCCAGGGATCAAAAAGACCAGCAAATCGCCCGCCAGGCTCAACAAGAGACCAACGAACAGATCGCAGCGACCGCGAAGAAAACCAATGAACTGAGTACCTTCGACCAGAAACTGGCGTGGGCCGCCAAGACCCAATTCAAGGGTGACGTGCGTTTCCGTGAGGAAACGGTCCACAACGATGGCGTTCCAAACAGCAAAGACCAGGATCGTCAGCGCATTCGTGCCCGCCTGGGTGCCTACAGCGAAATCAACCCTCAAGTCGACACCGGTATTCGTATCGCCACCGGCAGCAACGACGACGCCCGCTCCACCAACCAGGACCTGAACAACTACTTCGACAAGAAGTCGATCTGGCTGGACCAGGGCTATGTCGACTACCACCCCGACGCGATCAAGAACCTGCACCTCGTCGGCGGCAAGATGCCGCAACAATGGGTGAGCATGGGCGACATCATCTGGGATAGCGACATCAACCCGGAAGGCCTGGCAGCGACTTACAAATACCCGCTGGGCGGCAGCACCGAGCTGTTCGGTAGCGCCGGTCACTACACCCTCAAGGACAACGTCGACGGCGAAGGTGTGCAGTTCAAACACGACTTGCGTCTGTACGCTGGCCAGTTGGGTGCGCGCTTCGCCATCACCGACAGCATGAAAATGACCTTGGGCGGCAGTATCTACTCGTACGACAACGACAAGAACAGCGCCTGCCCTACCAGCGGCACCGTCACCGCGCCATGCGCACTGGCCGTCAACGGCAACAGCCCGAACGAAACCTTCAAACTGTACGAAGGCTTTGGTCAGCTCGACTTCAGCAACCTGCCAGTACCGCTCTCGTTGTACGGTCAGTACGTCAACAACAAAGACGCGAGCAACGATCAGGACACTGGTTGGTTGGCCGGTGTGAAGTCCAAGATCTACGGCTTCGCAGTGGACTACAACTACCGCGATGTACAGCGTAACGCGGTGGTCGGCGCCTTCACCGACTCCGACTTTGCCAACGGTTTCACCGGTTCGCGCGGCAGCAAGTTGAAAGTGAGCTACGAGTTGGACAAGAACTTCAACCTCGGCGCGACGTACTTCATGGCTACATCTGACCAAACCAACGCTAGCCTCAACAAGAAAGACTCCGACATCAACACCCTGCAACTGGATGCCGAAGCGAAGTTCTGATTCCCCCGCTACACGACTCGGGCAAGGAAGCCCGAGGCGCTTTTACAAACTCGCGTTGTGGTATCGGTCCCCATCATCCGTCCGATACTGCAGCGCGAGTTTTTTTGTTGGCGCAAAAAAAGATCGCAGCCTGCGGCCGCTCCTACACCGACCGAATTCCAACTGCGATATCGCGTTGAAATCCAATCCCGTGCAGGAGCTGCTGCAGGCTGCGATCTTTTAAGGCGAACTCAGCGCTTGCGCAGAATCACGCTGCCAATCGAGTAACCGGCGCCGAACGAGCTGAGCACTGCCAGCGAACCGGCGGCCAGATCGTCCTGGTTCTTGTGAAACGCAATCACGGAACCGGCGGAGCTGGTGTTGGCGTAGGTGTCGAGAATCACCGGTGCTTCTTCTTCGGTGGCTTCGCGGCCCAGCAGTTTCTTGACGATCAGGTGGTTCATGCTGAGATTGGCCTGATGCAGCCAGAAGCGTTTCACGTCGCTGATGTTGAGCGTGTTCTCTTCCAGGTGCGTAGCGATCAGCTCGGCGACCATAGGGCAGACATCGCGGAACACCTTGCGGCCTTCCTGCACGAACAGTTTGTCCTTGGCACCGACGCCCTCTTCCGCCGCGCGGTTGAGGAAGCCGAAGTTGTTGCGGATGTTATTGGAGAACTTGGTCAGCAGCTTGGTGCTGACGATATCGAACTGGTACTTGGACGTTGCCAGGTCAGCACGTTCAATGATCACCGCGGTAGCGGCGTCGCCGAAGATGAAGTGGCTGTCGCGGTCGCGGAAGTTCAGGTGACCGGTGCAGACTTCCGGGTTGACCATCAGGATCGCCCGGGCCTGGCCCAGTTGAACGCTGTTGGCCGCAGCCTGAATGCCGAAGGTCGCCGAGGAGCAGGCGACGTTCATGTCGAAACCGAAACCCTGAATGCCCAAGGCTTCCTGGACCTCAATGGCGATGGCCGGATAGGCCCGCTGCAGGTTGGAGCAGGCGACAATCACGCCGTCGATGTCCGCGGCGGTTTTGCCGGCGCGCTGCAAGGCTTGCTCGGCAGCGCCGATAGCCATTTGGCAAAGCACCGACCACTCGTCATTAGAGCGTTCCGGCAGGCGTGGCGCCATGCGTTGCGGGTCGAGAATGCCGTCCTTGTCCATGACAAAACGGCTTTTGATACCAGAGGCTTTTTCGATAAACGCCGCACTGGACTCGGTCAACGCTTCTATTTCGCCACGCGCGATGGCGTCGGCATTGTCGGCGTTGAATTGCGCGACGTAAGCATTGAAAGACTGCACCAGCTCTTCGTTGGAGATGCTGTTGGCCGGGGTGTACAGGCCGGTGCCGCTGATGACGACGTTATGCATGGTCGTTTCTCTAATCCGTTCAGGCAGAAAGCATTGGCACCGACGTACCAATACACAAAGGATCTGCTCCCGTCAGGGGAAGCAAACCTGGCATCGCTTTATTCCGATCCGCCCAGGCCTGTGAAGGCTAAAAACCGCGGGGCCGGCGTTTATAGGCGCGAAGTTTGCCATAAACGTTGGGGTTTGGCGCCTTTTGCGAGAGTAACCACAAACCTGTGTGGACTTGTGCGGGCTTGTGTGGCGAGGGGATTTATCCCCGTTCGGCTGCGAAGCAGTCGTAAAACCAGCACACTCGGTGTAACTGATACATCGAGTTCGCTGGTTTTGGGGCGGCTTCGCCACCCAACGGGGATAAATCCCCTCGCCACACAAGCCCGCCCCCACAGGGTTTACGGTTCAACTTGGGTCCATTGTTTGTTCAGGCGCTTGTCGGAGATCGGCACCTTGGTCCCCAATTGCTGAGCGAACAGGGAAACCCGGTATTCCTCCAGCCACCAGCGATAGAGCTCCAGCTGCGGGTCGCGTTTACCTTCCTGGGCATGTTTGTTGGCGCGGGTTTGATATTGCGTCCACAGGCCAGACAATTCGCCGCTCCAGACCCGGTCCCTCTGCACCTGAGCGCCGATTTTCTCGAAGCGCTGCTCGACCGCTTTCAGATAACGCGGCAGCTCCTTGAGCCACTGCATCGGGGTTTCACGAACGAAGCCCGGATACACCAGATGACTGAGCTGCTGCTTGATGTCGTTCAGGGCCACGGCTTGCGCCAGATCAATCTTGCCCTTGAAGCGTTTTTGCAGGCCGTGCCAGAGCTTGAGAATCTCCAGCGTCAGCTTGGCCAAGCGCTCGGCGTGCTCGGTCCAGCCACCGCGCTTGCGCTCGGCCAACGCCGCCAGTCCGGCGCCATCACGTGGCAACGGGTCTTCACCGTCGAGAATGCAGTTGTCGAGGCTGGCCAGCAGAATGTCCTCCACCAAAGCATCGATGCGCCCCAGTTCGCGGTACATCAGCCCCAGCTCGGTCAGCCCCGGCAACTTGCTGCGCAGGAATTTCGCCGGCTCCGCCAGTTGCTGCATCAGCAAACGCTGCAAGGCGCGGCGATGCTGGAACTCGGCTTCGGCCGGCGTCGAAAAACGTCCTTCCTTGACCGTACCGCTCTCTTCGACCAGCGCCGGGTACACCGTCATCGAGAGCCCGGCGATCTTCTGTTGGGTTTTCTCGGCGACGGCGGCAAACACCTTCGGCTCCACCGGTTGCTGATTTTTCGCGGTTTGCGGCACGGCCAACGCGGCCTGACTGGCTTCGGCAAAGCGTGCGGTCAGTTCTGCCAAATCACGCCCTTCGCCAAGGAACTTGCCCTGGCCGTCGACGATTTCCAGGTTCATCCGCAAATGACTGTCGACCTGCTGCGACGCTTCGGCCCAGGCTTCATCGCTGACCCGCGCACCGGTCATGCGCAGCAGTTCACGGCCCAAGGCCTGCGGTAACGAGCCCTCGGCGAAGGTCATGCGCTGCAACGCGGCTTTGACGAAGTCAGGCACTGGCACGAAATTCTTGCGCAGCGCTTTGGGCAGGTTGCGAACCAGCGCGATGCACTTGGCCTCGATCACGCCCGGCACCAGCCATTCCAGACGCTCCGGCGGCAGCATCGGCAACAACGGCGCCGGCACACGCAGGGTCACGCCGTCACGCGGGTGGTTAGGTTCGAAGTGGTAGCTCAGCGCCAACTCCAGATCACCGATGTGCAAGGTGTCCGGGTAATGCAGGGCGGTGACTTCGCTGGCCTCGCGGGCCAGCACGTCTTCTTCGCGCATGATCAGCAGCTGCGGGTCTTTCTGGCTGTTGACCCGATACCAGCTGTCGAACGTGGCGGTCTGGTGGATCTCTGCCGGCAGTCGCGCATCGTAGAAGGCGAACAGGGTTTCTTCGTCGGCTAGAATGTCGCGACGGCGAGCCTTGGCTTCCAGTTCATCGAGCTGTTCCAGCAGTTGCGCATTGGCCGTCAGGCACTTGGCCTTGGACTGAATCTCGCCACGCACCAGGCCTTCACGAATGAAAAATTCACGGGACACCACTGGGTCGATCGGCCCGTAATGAACCGGTCGGCGTCCGACCACGATCAGCCCGAACAGCGTGATCTGCTCGAAAGCCACAACCTGGCCGCGCTTCTTCTCCCAATGGGGTTCGAAGTGATTTTTCTTGATCAGGTGCCCGGCCAAGGGCTCGATCCAGTCGGCGTCGATCTTGGCGACCATCCGCGCGTAGAGCTTGGTGGTTTCCACCAGTTCGGCGGTCATCAGCCATTGCGGACGCTTTTTACCGAGGCCTGAAGACGGGTGAATCCAGAAGCGCCGCTGACGGGCGCCGAGGTAGTCGCCGTCTTCGGTTTTCTGGCCGATCTGGCTGAGCAGCCCCGAGAGCACGGCTTTGTGCAGTTTCGGGTAATCCGCCGGCTCTTTATTGAGGCTCAACTGCATGTCGCGGCAGATCAGGCTCAGTTGACGGTGAGAGTCGCGCCATTCGCGCAGACGCAGGTAATTCAGGAAATTCTTGCGGCACCAATTGCGCAGCGGGCTGGCGGTCAGCGCCTGGCGCTGTTCTTCGAAACCACGCCACAGATTGACCAGCCCGGCGAAGTCCGAGTCCACATCTTTCCATTGCGCGTGAGCCTGATCCGCCGCTTGCTGGCGCTCCGGCGGACGCTCGCGCGGGTCCTGAATCGACATGGCGCTGGCGACGATCAGCACTTCCTGCAAGCTGCCGAGTTTCGCCGCTTCCAGCAGCATGCGGCCCATGCGCGGGTCCACCGGCAACCGCGCCAATTGGCGGCCAAGCGGTGTCAGCTGGCTATTGCGGTCGACCGCCGAGAGTTCTTGCAGCAGGTTGAAACCGTCGCTGATGGCCTTGCCATCCGGTGGCTCGATAAACGGGAAATCGGTGATCTCGCCGAGGCGCAGATGCAGCATCTGCAAAATTACCGCCGCAAGGTTGGTACGGAGGATTTCCGGGTCGGTAAATTCCGGGCGACCGATAAAATCTTCTTCGCCGTAGAGGCGGATGCAAATGCCCGGTTCGACCCGTCCACATCGACCTTTACGCTGGTTGGCGCTGGCCTGGGAAATGGCTTCGATGGGCAGGCGCTGGACCTTGGCGCGGTAGCTGTAACGGCTGATGCGCGCGGTGCCGCTGTCGATCACGTAACGAATACCCGGAACGGTCAGCGAGGTTTCCGCGACGTTGGTCGCCAATACGACGCGGCGCCCTGGATGCGATTGGAAAATCCGCTGCTGTTCAGCCGGCGACAACCGCGCGTACAACGGCAGGATTTCGGTGTGTTTGAGCTGGGCCTTGCGCAGCATGTCCGCCGCGTCGCGAATCTCACGCTCGCCGGGCAGGAACACCAGTACATCGCCGGGGCTTTTGCGCTCGCTGCGTTCGAACGCGGCGATTTCATCGAGGGTGGCGAGGATCGCCTGATCCACCGTCAAGTCATCCTCGACGCGGTTGCCCTCTTCGTCCTGTTCCAGGGTCAGCGGGCGGTACCAGGTGTCCACCGGGAAGGTGCGGCCGGAGACTTCGACAATCGGCGCATCGTCGAAGTGCTTGGAAAAGCGCTCCAGGTCGATGGTCGCCGAGGTGATGATGACTTTCAGGTCCGGACGACGCGGCAGCAGGGTTTTCAAGTAGCCGAGCAGGAAATCGATGTTGAGGCTGCGCTCGTGGGCTTCGTCGACGATGATCGTGTCGTAGCGCTCGAGGTAGCGGTCGTTCTGGGTTTCCGCCAGCAGGATGCCGTCGGTCATCAGTTTGATCAGGGTGTTGGAATCGCTCTGATCTTCGAACCGCACCTGATAGCCGACCAGCGCACCCAAGGGCGTCGCCAGTTCTTCGGCGACCCGGCTCGCCACGCTGCGGGCGGCGATTCGACGCGGCTGGGTGTGACCGATCAGGCCATGCTGACCGCGACCGATTTCCAGGCAGATTTTCGGCAACTGGGTGGTTTTACCCGAACCGGTTTCACCGGCAATGATCAGCACCTGATGCTTGAGCAGCGCTTCTTTGATTTCGTCGCGCTTGGCGGCGATCGGCAGGCTGTCGTCGTAACGAATCACCGGCAAGCTGGCACGCCGCGCCAACACCTGATCACAGGACGCCTGCATGCGCGTCACCCACTGGGCCAGCTTGGCCTCGTCAGGTTTTTTGCGCAGCTCAAGCAACTGCCGCCGCAGCCGGTGGCGGTCGGCGAGCATGGCGTGATCGAGGTTTTTCAGCAGTTTGTCGATGGAGGGCGATTCGTCAGTCATCAGGTACGCAATAAGTTGTCTGGTGGCGCAGGGGGGCGATTGTCGCAGATTTGCGGGGTGTTTGGCGTGTCAGTTGGGGCCCCACCCCCCCTCACCCTAGCCCTCTCCCAGAGGGCGAGGGGACTGACCGAGGTGTTTTATCGAGGTACATCGACCTGAAATATCGAGTCGAACTCAGAATCTGAAAAGCACGATTATCTGCTCCCTTTCCCCCTCTCCCCTCTGGGGAGAGGGGTGGTTTTCCGGTCCTACTCGTTGTCGAGGCCCTTACGTCGATATGGGAACACGTCAATCACTTTGCCGGCGCGAATGGCCTCCTGAAGGCTCTTCCAGTAATCCGCGTTGTACAACTCACCATGCAACTGATCAAACAACTTGCGCTGCCCCGCATCAGCAAACAAAAACGGCGGAAACTCTTCAGGAAACACATCCAACGGTCCGATCGAATACCACGGCTCCGACGCCATCTCGTCTTCCGGCGTACGCGGTTGCGGGATATGCCGGAAGTTGGCTTCAGTCAGGAAGCAGATCTCGTCATAGTCATAAAACACCACCCGCCCGTGACGCGTGACGCCAAAGTTCTTCAGCAGCATGTCGCCGGGAAAGATGTTCGCCGCCGCCAGTTGCTTGATTGCCAGCCCGTAATCTTCCAGCGCCTCGCGGACCTGAGCGTCGTTGGCGTTCTCCAGATACAGGTTCAACGGCGTCATCCGCCGTTCGGTCCAGCAGTGGCGGATCAGCACGGTGTCGCCTTCGACCGACACCGTGGATGCAGCCACATCGAGCAGTTCTTCAAGGCAGGCTGGCTCGAATTTGCTCAGAGGGAAACGGAAATCGGAAAATTCCTGGGTGTCGGCCATGCGCCCGACGCGGTCGACGCTCTTCACCAAACGGTACTTCTCGATCACCGTGGCGCGGTCGACGTTCTTTGACGGCGAGAAGCGGTCCTTGATGATTTTGAATACGGTGTTGAAGCCCGGCAGGGTAAACACGCTCATCACCATGCCACGCACGCCCGGGGCCATGATGAACTGGTCGTCGGTGTTGGCCAGGTGATTGATCAGCGCCCGGTAGAACTCGGATTTTCCGTGTTTGTAAAAACCGATCGAGGTGTACAGCTCGGCGATGTGCTTGCCCGGCAGGATGCGTTTGAGGAAACCGATGAACTCCGCCGGCACCGGCACGTCGACCATGAAATACGAACGGGTGAACGAGAAGATGATCGACACGTCCGCTTCATCGGTGATCAGCGCATCGATCTGAATCCCTCGACCTTCACGGTGCAGCAGCGGAATCACCAGCGGCCATTGTTCGTCCTGGGTGTAGATGCGCCCGACCAGGTACGCGCCTTTGTTGCGGTAAAGCACCGAGGAAAACAGCTCGACGCTCAATTCCGGATCCTTGCAGACCCAGTCCGGCAGGTTCTCGCGCAATTGCCCTTCGAGACGACTCAGGTCGCCCGCCAGGTTGGCGTAATCCTCGCTGAAGCGGTAGTCGGAAAAAATGCTCGCCAGCATCCCGGACAACTGGCCCTGGGGCTTGTACGTGCGGGTTTGTGCGGCGCGGGCCCGGCGCAGACTGGGTCGGGTGGTGTGGATGAACATACAGCCGTCGCTGATCAGGTCGTGGCGGAAGAGCCCGCAGAAGATCGAGTTGTACCAGGTCTCGGACAGTTCATCGTCGAAGCGCAGGTCGATCAACGTGATGTAAGCGCTCTTGACCAGCGGCCAGCAACTGACATCCAGCGTGTCGGCGTCAAACGCGATGCGCAGTCGTGCCACCGTTTCGCCGACTTTTTCTTCGTACAGATTGATCCGCGCGGCCGACGCCGATTGCGTCTCCTGCCACTTGGCCTGCTCGAAGCGAGCCCGGGCGCCGTCGGTGATTTGGCGGAAATGCTCGCGATAATCGTCAAAGCCATCGAGGACCATTCGGGCGATGTCGGCGGCTGGCCATTGCTGCGGCATAGGTAAAACCTCGGCGGCTGATGCTTATCGTGGGGCCTGAGCTTAGTGGCCCTTTGTTACGCAACGCAACCATTGCCTTGCATCCTGACTGGCGCGACACTTGCGCGCCAATCAAGGAAGGAAAGCGCTGTGAACCCCGTCGATACTCTGCGTTTGTTGTCGCTTGCCGCCATTTGGGGCGCGAGCTTTCTGTTCATGCGCATCATTGCCCCGGTGATTGGCACAATCCCCACTGCTTTTTTCCGCGTATCGATTGCCGCGGTCGGCCTGTTGCTGATCCTCGGGCTGATGCGCATCAGTTGGGATTTCAAAGGCAAACTCAAAACCGTGATGCTGCTCGGGGTGATCAACTCCGGGATTCCGGCGACCCTTTATTCGGTGGCCGCGCAAGTGCTACCGGCCGGCTATTCGGCGATTTTCAACGCCACGACGCCATTAATGGGCGTGCTGATCGGCGGTCTGTTCTTCCATGAAAAGCTCACCGCCGCCAAGCTTGGTGGGGTGTTTCTCGGGCTGTTTGGCGTGGGCATCCTGACCCGTGCCGGTCCGGTGGCGTTCGACATGCAACTGCTGATGGGCGCCCTCGCCTGCCTGCTCGCCACGACCTGCTACGGTTTCGCCGGGTTCCTGGCTCGTCGCTGGCTCGATCACGCGGGAGGTCTCGACAGTCGTCTTTCGGCGGTGGGCAGCATGCTCGGGGCGACCTTGTTTTTGTTGCCATTGTTCGGTTACAGCGTGATCAGCCAGCCACCGGCGAGCTGGGGCGGCTGGAGTGTCTGGTTGTCGTTGCTTGGGTTGGGGCTGGTATGCACCGCGCTTGCGTACATTATTTACTTCCGTCTGCTCAGCTCGGTCGGGCCGGTGAAGTCGATGACCACGACCTTCCTGATCCCGCCGTTCGGGGTGTTGTGGGGAGCGTTGTTGCTGGATGAGCCGTTGTCGATGGCGCATCTCTATGGTGGGGTGTTGATTGCGGCGGCGTTGTGGTTGGTGTTGAAGCCTTCGGTGGTGAAAGTGGCTGAGGTGGCTGCCAAGTAAAGCTTTGGTGCGGCTGATGACGCCTTCGCGGGCAAGTCGCACCGCCGCTCCCACAGTGATTGGTGTCGTACACAGATTCTGTGATCAATACCCAATCCTGTGGAAGCGGGCTTGGTCCGGGCGGCGTTCCGACGATGGCGTCGGTTCAGACGACTACAGAGCTAACTGACTGAGCTCCCCATCCACCAACCGCCGAATCCCCAGCGGATTGGCGTTCTGCAACGCCTCGGGCAGCAATGCATCCGGGTAATTCTGGAAGCACACCGGCCGCAGGAATCGATCGATCGCCAGCGTGCCAACCGATGTGCCCCGCGAATCTGAAGTGGCTGGGTACGGCCCACCATGCACCATCGCCTCACACACCTCGACGCCAGTCGGGTAGCCATTAAGCAAAATCCGCCCAACCTTTTCCTGCAGCGCCTGCGCGAGCCAGCGATATTCCAGCAACTCCTCGGCCTCGCCAATCAACGTTGCCGTCAGTTGTCCGCGCAGGCCGTGCAGCGCCGCCGTCAGCTGCGCCCGGTCTTCGACTTCGATGACGAGGGTGGTCGGCCCGAAGACTTCTTCCTGAAGCCGTTCATCGCCCTTGAGCAACAGGCTGACATCAGCCTTGAACACCTGCGGCCGAGCCTGATTACCCTGTTGCGGCTTACCCGCCAAATGCGTCAGCCCGGGGTGTTCGTGCAGCTCCCCCAGGCCTTTGCTGTAGCTGACGAGCGCGCCGGCGTTGAGCATGGTTTGCGCCGGTTGCTGGTTCATGCTGGCGCAAAACGTTTCCAGAAACGTACTGAACTGCGGCGACCGCAGGCCAATAACCAAACCCGGATTGGTGCAGAACTGACCGCAACCCAGTGTCACCGATGCGGCCAATTGCACGGCAATCTGCTCGCCACGCACCGCGAGCGCTTCGGGCAGCAGGAACACCGGGTTGATGCTCGACATCTCGGCAAACACCGGGATCGGTTGCGCACGGGTTGCGGCCATATGACTCAGAGCATTACCGCCCTTGAGCGAACCGGTGAAGCCCACGGCCTGAATCGCCGGGTGTTTGACCAGCCATTCGCCGACGCCACCGCCGTAGATCATGTTGAACACACCGGCCGGCATCTCGGTGCGCTCGGCGGCGCGGAGGATGGCGTCTGCCACCCATTCGGCCGTCGCCATGTGCCCGCTGTGGGCTTTGAACACCACCGGGCAACCGGCCGCCAGCGCCGAGGCGGTATCGCCACCGGCCGTTGAGAACGCCAAGGGAAAGTTGCTGGCGCCGAACACCGCAACCGGCCCGAGGGCGATGCGGTACTGACGCAAATCCGGACGCGGCAACGGTTGGCGATCCGGCAGGGCACGATCAATCCGCGCGCCGTAGAAATCACCGCGACGCAGAACCTTGGCGAACAAACGCATCTGGCCGCTGGTGCGCCCGCGTTCGCCTTGAATGCGTCCGGCCGGCAACGCGGTTTCGCGGCAGACGGTGGCGACGAAGTCATCGCCCAATGCATCGATTTCATCGGCGATGGCGTCGAGGAACTGCGCACGTTTTTCCGCGCTCAGGTTGCGGTAGATCGGGTATGCAGCGGCGGCGGCTTTGGCGGCGGCATCCACTTCGGCTTCCGTGGCCTGGAAGAAGGTGCCGGGCAGCGGTTCACCGGTGGTCGCGTCGAGGCTTTGCAGTTGCAACGTGCCGTTGGCGCTGCGGCGACCGCCGATGTAGCTGTGTCCGAGTAGTGTGGTCATGAGGGATTCCTTGACCGGCCAACAGCGCCGGCAATTAAAGGTTTAAAGCGCGCGTACCTGACCGATGGCCAACGGCTGGGCGCTTTCGCCTATACCGTTTTCCAGCGGCGCGCCGAACTCATCGAGGCTGATCTGGAAGCGATCGCCCGGCTGGGTTTTCACCCCGTCGGCAAACGACAGCGTGGCCGTGCCGAAGTAATGCACGTGGACATCACCGGGGCGCAAGAACTGCGCGTATTTGAAGTGGTGGAATTCAAGGTTCGCGAGGCTGTGGCACATGTTGTCTTCGCCGCTGAGAAACTCTTTTTCCCAGATTGTTTCGCCGTTTCGTTTGATGCGGCTGGTGCCCGCCAGATGTTTGGGCAATTCACCGACGCGCAGCTCCGGGCCATAGGCGCAGAAACGCAGTTTTGAATGGGCGAGGTACAGATAATTACGACGCTCCATCACATGGTCGGAGAACTCGTTACCCAAGGCGTAACCGACGCGATACGGCTGGCCGTCGTCGCCGATCACATAGAGCCCGGTCAGTTCCGGCTCTTCGCCAGCGTCTTCGGCAAACGGCGGCACCGGGAAGTCCGCGCCGGGGCGCACGACGATGCTGCCGTCACCTTTGTAGAACCATTCCGGTTGCGCACCGACCTGCCCGGCCGCTGGTTTTCCGCCCTCCAGGCCCCACTTGAACATGCGCATGGTGTCGGTTATGCCGGCTTCGACTTCGCCGTCATGATGGTGCATTTTGTCCCGCGCCGAGGCGCTGCCCAAATGAGTCAGGCCGGTGCCGCTGATCAGGCAATGCGCCGGGTCTTCGTGATCCAGGGGCGGCAGGACTTTGCCTTGCTGCAACAGTTGCGCGTAATCGGGGCCTGGCTCGGTGCCGCGCTGGGCGACTTCGTCTTGCAGGCTGCGTTGGGCGCGGATCGCCGCGAGTGCCAGTTCGCGGGTGCTGCGGGTGCCTTTCAGCACCTGAACCTGTGAGCCCTCGACGAGGCCAACCTGGCGTCCACCGGCAGTGTTTTCAAATTGAATCAGGCGCATGTCGGCCTCCAGAAAGTCGTGGTTTTGTGGTGAGGGGATTTATCCCCGTTGGACTGCGCAGCAGTCCCTATTTTGGGGTCGCTGCGCAACCCAACGGGGATAAATCCCCTCGCCACAGGGTCACTCGATGATGTTGAAGTCGCTCAGGTACTCATCGGAGATTTCCAGGCCCAGGCCCGGCTTGTCGTCGTCGAGCTGGATGTAGCCGTTGACCGGTTGTGGCTCGCCCTTGAACACGTAGTAGAAGAGCTCGTTGCCGACCTCGACGTCGAACACCGGGAAGAACTCGGCCATTGGCGAGGCGGTGGTGGACATCGTCAGGTGGTAGTTGTGCATCTGCCCGGCGTGGGGGATCACCGGCACCGACCAGGCTTCGGCCATGGCGTTGATCTTGCGCGCAGCGGTGATGCCGCCGACGCGGTTGGTGTCGTACTGGATCACGTCGACGGCGCGGCGTTCCAGCAGGTCTTTGAAGCCATAAGAAGTGAACTCATGCTCGCCGCCGGAGATCGGCATGATCCCCATTTTTTTCAGTTCGATATAGCCTTCGATGTCGTCGGCGATCACCGGTTCTTCGAGCCAGCGCGGTTCGAATTCAGCGAGTTTTGGCAACATGCGGCGGGCGTATTCCAGGGTCCAGCCCATGTAGCACTCGAGCATGATGTCGATGTCGGGGCCGGCCAGGTTACGCAGCGCCCGCACTTGTTCGATGTTCTTGCGCATGCCCGCCGGGCCGTCTTTCGGGCCGTAGCCGAAACGCATTTTCAGCGCGGTGAAGCCTTGGTTCAGATAGCCCTGGGCTTCTTCGAGGAACAGGTCGAGGTTGTCGTTGGCGTAGAGCTTGGAGGCGTAGGTCCAGATCTTTTCCTTGGTACGGCCGCCGAGCAGTTTGAACACCGGTTTGTTGACCGCTTTGCCCATGATGTCCCAAATCGCGATGTCGATTGCCGAGATCGCCGCCATGCCGATGCCTTTGCGGCCCCAGGCGTGGCTCTGGCGGTACATCTTCTGCCAGATGTATTCGTTGTCGAACGGGTCTTCGCCCATCGCGATCGGCGCCAGGTAGGTGTCGATGATTTCCTTGGCCACACGCGGCGCCAAGGCGCAGTTACCGATGCCGACAAGACCGGTGTCAGTCTCGACTTCCACCACCAGCCAACCGTGGAAACGGAACGAGCCCATGGCGTCGCCGCGTTCGAACAGGATGTCGCTGGCGTTGGTGCAGAAGTGCGCTTGAGGGGGGACGACTTTGCCTTTCCACTCGAAAACGCGGGTACGGATCGCTTTGATTTTCATGAATACAGTTCCTTGCGCTGCCGGCTTTTTGTAGTTGTTGAGTCGCTGCGCAGAGCCGTTCGGGTGGCAGGCTCCGGGCATTCGATGGAGCGACTTTAGCCAGCGCTTGGGGGCTGCGAATAATCACTTATGCGTATCCGGCGATAACCTGGGGTGATCGCATAAAGGGATTAATGGGTAGATAGAGTTATCAGCCACACACAAACAACTGTGGGAGCGAGCCTGCTCGCGAAGGCGATCGACAAACACTTTTGCAGTGCCAGTCAGACCGTATTCGCGAGCAGGCTCGCTCCCACATTAGGTATTGCGTGGTGTCAGTAGTTGTTGGTGCCCATCCGACACGCAATCTCGAACGCCTGGCGAATCGCGCCGACATTGGCCTTGCCCTGGCCTGCAATATCGAACGCCGTCCCATGCGCTGGTGTAGTAATCGGAATCGGTAACCCGCCCTGCACCGTCACTCCACGGGAGAAGCCCATCAACTTGATCGCGATCTGCCCCTGGTCGTGATACATCGTGACCACCGCGTCGAAGGCACTGGCATCGCCCTGAACCTTGAGGAAGATCGTGTCGGCCGGATACGGCCCTTCGGCCGCAATGCCCAGCGCCTGAGCCGAGCGCACGGCCGGGCCAATAATGTCCAGTTCTTCGCGACCGAACGAGCCATTGTCACCGTTGTGCGGGTTCAGTCCACACACACCAATGCGCGGTTTTTCCAGGCCATTGCGTTTAAGCGCAGTGTCGATCAATTGAATCGCTTCCACGACCCGCGTCTGACTGAGCATGCCCGGCACATCGGCCAGGGCCACATGGGACGTCACGCGCGAAGTCCAAAGGTTGTCGAGCACGTTGAATTCGCAGAACGGCCCATGAAAATCCAGCAGCTCGGCGAACCAGTGCAGCTCATCGCTGTGGGCCATGCCGGCCATGTGCAGCGAGGTCTTGTTCAGCGGCCCGAACAGCACTGCGTCGGTGGTGCCGGCCTCGGTCAGGCGCAGGGCTTTTTCCAAGGTATCGAGGCTGTAGCGACCGCCGATAACACTGGCTTCACTGCGGGGAAATTCACCGAGAGTATCGCCGCGGAAGTCGTAGAACAGCGGCGTGTCATCGACAAACGACAGCTGCTCCAGCGACTCGACGCGCCGGTAAGGAAACTCCATCCCGGCGATGCGCATGCCACGGCGCATTTCCGCCTCATCGGCAATCAGGATCACGTTGGCCTGACTGCGCACCGAAGGCTCTGCGAGCAGGCGTGCAATCAGTTCCGGGCCAATGCCCGCCGGGTCACCCAGGACCATCGCGATGGTTGTCTTGTTCATGCTTCACTCCTCAAGGGTTCAGGCCATGTCCGGTCAATGGCGCAAGGCTCGCAGCGATAAACCCGCTGCGCATTGCTGTAGAAAAGACGCTCCTGATCGGCGCTGGGCAGATCAGCAACGATGGATTTAAAACCGCTGTAGATGTCGTCGAATGAGCCGCACAGGCTGTCCACCGGAAAGTTGCTGGCGAACATCGCCCGATCAGTGCCGAACATGGCGATCACTTCACGCACGATCCAGGCGTTGTCTTTGGCGCGCCACGCTTGGCCGGCCAGGCCCAGGCCGGAGATTTTCACCTGTACATTAGGCCACTCGGCCAGCCGCGCCATCGCCAAACGCCAACCCGCCAGGCCTTCGGCACTGCGGTCATTAGGCAACCCGGCGTGGTTGAGAATCAGCGTGGTGCCGGGAAAATCCCGGGCCAGGCGTTCGGCCTCGTGCAGGTTCCACCAGGGTGTCTGCAGATCGAAATGCAGCCCCAGCCCTTCCAGTGCGGCGAAACTGCGACGCCAACATTCGTCGCTCATCAGGCTGCGAACGTGGCCAACCTGCGCTGGCGAAGTCGCTCCGCCGGGTTTGTGGCGGACGCTGCGCACGCACTTGAAACTGGCTTGCTCGGTCAGTACCGCGATGGCGTCCGGATGGTCGAGCCAGGCTTGCGCCACGACGGCATTCGGCACGCCGTATCGGGCGGCCAGCCCCTCGATGAAAAGGGTTTCGCCAATCGGGTCTTGCGGGTCCCACTCGGTCTCGACGTACACCGTTTGCACCACCTGATGCTGGCCGGCGTCAGCGAAATAATCTTCAGGAAAATAGCGACGCTTGATCGCGCTGTAATCACCGTAGCGAAACGGGATGCTGGCTTCGGGGGCCAGCCACGGATGGTCATTGATCGACGGATCCCAGAAGTGATGATGGGCGTCGATAATCGGACCGTCCCACAACTTAGTCATAACGTACCTCGTCGAGACTGATGAACAACGTCGCCAGTACAAACACCGCCGAGCACACCGCAAAGAACCCCAGCACCGGCGCAAAACCACCGGCCATTTGCAGAATCACGCCCACCAGGATCGGCACCGCGATACCGCCGGTGCTGCCGGCCATATTCATGACGCCACCGATCAACCCGACCCGCGCCGGCGCCGCCAGCAAGGCCGGGAAGCTCCAGTAGAGGCTGCCCCACATCAAGAAAAACGCGGTCATGGCCAACAACGCCACGGCCGCAAAAGGATTGCTCAGGGTCGGCAGCAACAGGAAGGCGCCGAGGGCCACCAGACCGGAAAACGCCAGCAGGCTCTTGACTGCCACGCCACGGCTGACGCCTTTGCGGATCAGCCCGTCGCAGAGGAAACCACCGGTCAACGAACCCAACGCGCCGCACACGAAGATCACGAAAGTGGCTGCGCCAATACCCTTGATATCGAAGCCTCGGGCCTGCGCCAGATAACTCGGCCCCCAGGTCAGCAGACCGAAATAGACCATCGCCCAGCTGGCGCGACCGATCAGCAAACCACTCAGGGAGCGTGCCGCGATACCCAAGCCTTTGACCGGCACACGCGCGGCTTCGGCAGCAGGCGTCGCGCGCCCGGCGTTGATCTTCTCGAGCTCTTCGGCATTCACCTGCGGGTGACTGGCCGGGTCATCACGCAGATAACGCCGCGCCAGCCAGGCCAGCACCAAGGTCGCGATGCCGGCAATCACGAAGGCCAGACGCCACGAGTCCAGCGAAGCAATCAGGTAGGCAATGATCAACCCGCCCAGCGCCACGCCCAACGGACTGCCGCTGTCCATCAGCACCGCGCCGCGACTGCGCTCACTCGGTGCCAGCCACAGGGAAATCAACTTGCCGCCAGACGGAAACAACGGTGCTTCAGCAGCACCAAGAGCAACCCTGGCAAACAACAAGGACAGGCCGCCAGTCGCGAATGCTGCCAGCACCTGGAACGTGCCCCACAACCCGGTGGACCAACTGATGACCCGGCGTGGCCCGAAGCGATCGATCATCCAGCCGCCGGGAATCTGCAACAGCGCATACGCCCAGAAGAAGCTGCTGAGGATCAGCCCTTGCAGGCTCGGCGACAGGGAAAATTCATGGGCTATGGTCGGCATTGCGATGGACAGCGAGACACGATCGATCAGGTTGATCATGGTCAACGCGAAGATAATCGCGAAGATCCGCCAGCGCACACTGCTGGCTTTGGTTGTGCCGGCCAGCGGTGTTGCCGCCGCTGGCTGGGCAACTGCGCCAGGCAGATGCAGGGAAGCACTGGAACGAACCATGTTGCGTACCTCGTTTTATTATTGTTGTGGATTGCAACTTTGCCGCTTCATGACGGAGCTGGTGAGCACTATCGAAGGCTGCGTGATAACCGTCTAATCAAAACTTGAAATAAGGCGATAGCCCCGGGTTATGGCATGCCCTGCTTTCAGGGAGCTTTCACCGCATGACGCAAACCCCGACTTTCCTCGCAAAAGGCTCTGGCGCAAAGCCTTCAGCGATAACGGCCATTTTGGCCGTCATGACCTATAACCACAGGCTATCGGTGTATGTATTGTTTTGACTAGACGCGGGGGCTGAGGCTTCACACACTCACTCCAGGCTTGCGGCTTTACCGCTCCGACAAGTCGCCCATAACAATTACAAAAAACACAAAAACGAGGCCCTTCCATGCGAAATGCATTCGTCCGTCGCACATCCCGTCTGTTTCTTGGCTGCACGCTGGTCGCCGCCGGCGCCCTCCCCGCTCTCGCTCACGCCTGGCAACCGGACAAGAACGTCGAAATCGTCGTTGCCGGCGGCCCCGGTGGCGGTACCGACCAGCTCGGTCGGCTGATTCAGTCGATTATCACCACGCACAAGTTCCTCGACGTGAATACCATCGTCCTGAACAAGGGCGGCGGCAACGGCGCCGAAGCCTTCCTCGACTTGAAAATGAACAAGGGCGATCCGGAAAAACTGGTGATCGGCACCAACAACATTTACCTGTTGCCGCTGGTGTCCAAGCTCGGCTACCAATGGCAGGAACTGACTCCCATAGCCGCGGTGGCCGAGGATGACTTCATTCTCTGGAGCTACAAGGACGCGCCGTGGAAGGATGCCAAAAGCTTATACGAAGCAGTCAAGGCGGACCCGTCGAACCTGCGCATGGGCGGCAGTCAGTCCAAGGATGTCGACCAGACGTTGACCCTGCTACTGAACCAGACCACTAACAGCAAACTGGTGTACATCCCGTTCAAAAGCGGCAGCGAAGCCGCGACCCAACTGGCCGGCAAACACATCGCCGCCAACGTCAACAACCCCAGCGAAAGCATCAGCCAATGGCGCGGCGATCAGGTCGAGCCGCTCTGTGTGTTCAGTAAAGAGCGCATGGCCTACACCGAAAAAGTCGCGGGTGATAAATCCTGGGCCGATGTGCCGACCTGCCACGAAGAAGGCCTGGGCATCGATCAGTACCGCTTCCCGCGCACCGTGTTCATGCCCGGCGAAGTCACCGCCGAACAGCGGGCGTTCTATGTCGAGCTGATGCGCAAAGTCACCGAGACCCCGGAGTTCAAGGCCTACGTCAAACAGAACGCGCTGGTGCCAACCTTCCTCGAAGGCGAGCCGCTGACCGCCTACATTGAGAAAGACACCGCCCGCGTAACCCCGGTGTTCAAAGAAGCCGGCTGGCTGAAAAACTGAGTTGTTCACGGCCGTCCGCCTGCGCACGGCCGTCACCTCTGGAGGTGCTTTCATGTCCCATTCTTCGGATTCACCGGCGCTGGTCGGCACCCGCTGGGTCGAACTCGGCCTGGCACTCTTCACCACGCTGATCGGCGCGGTGGTGATGTTCGGCAGTCTCGAGCAAGGTATCGGCTGGGGCGATTCCGGCCCCGAGCCGGGTTACTTCCCCTTTTACATCGGCCTGATGTTGAGTGCCGCGAGCGTAGCCAACGGGGTTTTGACCGTGGTGCGCTGGCACGCCCTGAGCCTTTCATTCGTCAGCCGCAGTGCGTTCAAGCAAGTGTTGTCGGTGTTCATCCCGATTGCGCTATTCGTCGGCGCCATGCCATTCACCGGCATCTACGTGGCCTCGGCCTGTTTCATCGCCTGGTTCATGTGGCGTGACAAGGTCCGCGCCAAGCCTTACGGCAAGTGGATGATCGGCAGCGTATCGCTTGGCGCGGTGCTCGCCAGCTACCTGATTTTCGCGCTGTGGTTCAAGGTCCCGCTGGATGCCGGCCCGATGGGCGACTGGATTGCCCTGGCCGGGAGAACGTTCAAATGAGCGAGTTCGATTCCCTGCTGCAAGGCATGAACCTGATCCTGACCCCGGGCCACATCGGCCTGATGGTGATCGGCGTGCTGCTGGGCATTCTGGTCGGCGTGTTGCCTGGCCTCGGCGCCCCGAATGGTGTGGCGTTGTTGCTGCCGCTGACGTTCACCATGTCGCCGGTGTCGGCGATCATTCTGCTGTCATGCATGTACTGGGGCGCGCTGTTTGGCGGCTCGATCACCTCGATTCTGTTCAACATCCCCGGCGAGCCCTCATCGGTGGCGACGACGTTCGACGGCTACCCGATGGCCCGCGAAGGCCGCGCCGCCGAAGCCCTGACCGCCGCGTTCAGCTCGGCCCTGATCGGCGCGCTGGCCGGGGTGTTGTTGCTGACGTTCCTGTCGACGCGGATTGCCGCGTTTGCCATGTCGTTCAGTTCACCGGAGTTCTTTGCGGTGTACCTGTTGGCGTTCTGCACCTTCATCGGCATGAGCAAAAACCCGCCGCTGAAAACCGTGGTCGCGATGATGATCGGTTTTGCCATGGCCGCCGTCGGCATGGACACCGTATCGGGCAACCTGCGCCTGACCTTCGACCAGCCGACGCTGATGACCGGCATCAGCTTCGAAGTGGCGGTGATCGGTCTGTTTGGCATTGGCGAAATTCTCTGCACCGTCGAGGAAGGCCTGGTGTTTCGAGGCGAGCATGCGCGCATTACACCGATGATCATCCTGCGCACCTGGGCCAAGTTGCCACGTTACTGGTGGACCATTGTGCGCAGCACGTTGGTGGGTTGCTGGATGGGCATTACGCCGGGCGGCCCTACGGCGGCATCGTTCATGAGCTACAGCCTGGCGCGGCGCTTTTCGAAGAACCGCGAGAACTTCGGCAAGGGTGAACTTGAAGGCGTGATCGCCCCGGAAACCGCCGACCACGCCGCCGGCACCAGTGCCCTGCTGCCGATGTTGACCCTGGGCATTCCCGGTTCAGCCACCGCAGCGGTGATGCTCGGCGGCTTGATGATCTGGGGCCTGCACCCCGGCCCGACGCTGTTCGTCGAGCAGCACGATTTCGTCTGGGGCCTGATCGCCAGCATGTACTTGGGCAACGTCGTCAGTCTGATCGTGGTGTTGGCCACTGTGCCGCTGTTCGCTTCGATCCTGCGGATTCCGTTCTCGATCATTGCGCCGATCATCATCATGGTCTGCGCCATCGGGGCGTACTCGGTACACAACTCGTTCTTCGATGTGGTGCTGATGCTGGGTTTCGGTGCGTTGGGTTATCTGTTCAAGAAACTCGGTTACCCGATCGCGCCGCTAGTGCTGGCCGCCGTGTTGGGGGACAAGGCGGAAGATGCGTTCCGTCAGTCGATGTTGTTTTCCGACGGTCACCTGGGGATCTTCTGGTCCAACCCGCTGGTGGGCAGCCTGACCACAGCGGCGCTATTGATGCTGTTCTGGCCGTTGATTTCCAAGGTGCTGCAAACCCTGATGAGCCTGCGCAAACCCCGCGTCGCCCAGCCAAAATCGGTGCTGTGACACAGCAATGCTGGCAACGCCTGACATTTGTTGTCAGGCTTGCCGCAGTCTTTTTTGCGAGTGCGGCCCATGACCCGAATTCCTGATGCCAATGTGATCCACAGTCGACTGCGTCTGCGCCAACTGCGGCTGATGCTGGCGTTGCAGGAATTCGGCTCGTTGCGCCGCGCCGCCGACCACATCGGCATGACTCAACCAGCAGCGACCAAAATGCTGCACGAAGCCGAGGACTTGCTCGGCGTCGAACTCTTCGAACGCCTGCCTCGGGGCATGCGCTCTACCCCGTTCGGGGAAACCGTCATCTACTACGCGCGCATGGTGTTTGCCGAACTTAGCGGCATGCGTGAAGAACTGGTCGCGCTCGAATCCGGCAACCTCGGGCGGGTTGCAGTTGGCGCGATTCCGGCGCTGGCTTCGGGGCTGTTGACCCGAACCATCGCGACCTTGAAACAAAGCCATCCACGCTTGTCGATGAGCATCCAGGTCGATACCAGCGACGTGCTGGTGCAGGCGCTTTTGCAGGATCAACTGGACATCGTATTGGGCCGGATTCCGGCCGGTGCGCGGGCCGAAGAATTGCTCTTCGACAGCCTCGGTGAAGAAGCCTTGTGCGTGATCGCCGGAGCACAAAACCCTTTGGCGCAGGAGACGCAGCTGAGCTGGGCGCAATTGCAGCACATGACCTGGGTGCTGCAACAGCATCCAAGCCCGATGCGCGCGATCATCAATCAGGTGTTCCACAACGCGCGGGTCGACATTCCCAGCAGCATCGTTGAAACCACCTCGATCATGACGTTGCTGTCATTGATCCAGCAGACCGACATGCTTGGAGTGACGCCGGTGTCGGTGGTCGAGGATTATCCCGGCCGTGATTTGCTGGCAGTTCTACCGATCAAGTTCGAAGCGCGCCTGCCGCCGTATGGGCTGATTACCCGGCGCCATCGCATTCAATCGTCAGCGATGCAGGCGTTCATGAATTCGGTGCGGGCCGAGCATGCGCTGGCCAAATAAAACAAGGCCTGGAGCTCATGCCCCAGGCCTTGTTTTGCTTCAAGCGTTTTTACGGAAAACAAACACCAGACCGACGATGATCAGCAACATGCCGAGCATGCTCAATGCCGCCAGCCGGTTGCCGAAAATCAGGTAGTCCATGACCGCCGTCACCGCCGGCACCAGGTAAAACAGACTGGTGACATTGACCAGGTTGCCCCGGGCGATCAAGCGATACAGCAGCAAGGTCGCCAGCACCGACACCACCAATCCCATCCACAACACCGGCACGATGAAACCGGTGCCTTGCTCGAAATGAAAGGGTTGGAATGGCACGAAAATCCCGCAGAGCAACAGCCCGGCCAGGTACTGCACTGGCAGCGTGCCGAGTGGATTTTCGGTGATGCGCTTCTGCATGAGCGAGCCGAACGTCATGCTCGCCAGCGCCAGCAAACCGAAGAGCATCCCGGCCATCGACATACCGGCCAGACCGATGCCTTGGTAAACCACCATGATTAAGCCGGTCAAACCCAGTGCCAGACCGAACATTCTGCTGATTGATCGCTGCCGCTCGATGATGACCACGGTAAGAATGGGCTGCACACCCATGATCGTGGCCATGACGCCGGGTGTGACTTTTAGCTCCAGGGCCAGCAGATAGAAAATCTGATAAGCCCCCAGCAACACCACGCCTGTGGCCATCGCATACACCATCGGCTTGCCGCCCTTGGGCAGCTTGAGCTTGAGCAACGGCACCAGCAGCACTAGACCGCACAGTGCGATGGCAAAACGAAACAGCAAAAAGGCAAAGGGTGATGCGTGGGCCAGGCCCCATTTGGAAAAGATCGCCCCGCTGCTCCACAACAAAACGAACAGGCTCGTGGACGCCGCCGCGAGCGCGGTGTTTTTTGAAAGGACAAACATGAATACCACCTGTAGTCAGGCAAAAAAAAGCCAACTCAGCCGAAGCTGAAATTCAGTAGTTTTTTTCAGGCGGGCAGAGGGAACAGCAGAAAAAAGCTGATCAGCCCGAAAAGCCAACGCCCGGCGGTGATACGACTGCGCACACCGGCGTGCTACTGACAGGTGGGGGGTAATGACTGATCTGCGCAGGCTGCTGATTCCCGCACGGCACGACGCCAGCGTTGACCGCTGAATCGACTACCGCGTTGATGAGGGAAGCTGGCATGGGCTGATCTTTTTTGATGGATTGGACGGTGGGTAAGAGAACCACCGAGCGCCGACTATAACCAGCGTCTGACATGGATTGCAATGACTTGGACAAAGGGCCAGTAACGACAGCGGTAGAGGCGTTGCTTACTCTGGGTGAAACGGAATCGCCCGTTCTGGGGACATGGAATGCAAGAGATCGAATGCCAAGGGAACGGACACATCTGCGGTATCAGTTGTATAGATCGAGGGCTAGAAAGCTTGCAGCCGTTAGCATTGCCAAGCTGCAAGAGGAGAAGGAACGGTTCGGCCCTACCGTCCTCGATTTATCGAAGGTGCGATTTGAACCGATCGACGTACAAGCATTGAATGCTTGTGCGTGCTGGGATGATCCGTATTTTTCATGGCATGAAGTTGTTGGATGGAAAGCGAAGGAGCCTTTGGCGCTGGATCTATCCATCTGGTTCGATGAACAACTGTGCGGACTTTGCTTCGCAAATCCAAACAAAAGTCGGCAACGACTTCGCATCGTGCGACTGGAAGGACGGCCAGGAGAGGTCCATCCTTTGAAAAAACGTATCGTCACGTTGTCCATATTGGTCATTGAGCACTACGCCACAATTATCGGGAGTAGATTCATCGAAGTTCAGGAACCTCTGAAAGGTGCGATTCCGATCTATCAACAGCATGGCTTTTATTTCGATGCTGAACGGCAACTTGTCAAAGCGGTGGAAAGCCTAGTATCGTGAAAACTGCTCAAATAATGATCAATAGCGGAGGAAAAATGGGTAAATCCAGTAAGAAATCTCCTACAAAAAAAAGCTCATCCGCACTGGTAAGAAAACAGACCGCCCTAGTGCTCACAGACAGTCAGCGGCGAATTCTACAAATACTTGCGACGGGCATCGAAGGTGAAGAACCTAACGTGCTTGCCGGACGCCGATGAACATCATGGCCAAAAAAAACCGCTCTTAAAAGGAGCGGTTTTTTACTTTGTGATCGAGATTACCCAAACAACCAATACCCCAACAACGTCAACACCACCACCGCCAACACCGGTCGCAGCACGCGGTAGGCCTTGGGATTGCGACGCTTCCACCGCTTGACCACACCACTGAACTTGTCGCTGGAGTTCTTGCTCCAGGCGTAAGCCTGGTTAATCCCGCCAACACGTTCATCATCAAGGTTCTGCGGTGCAGTCGCGCGACCGAGCAGGCCGCTGATCCAACGGTTGATGCGGGTCATCAGGCGATTGCTCAGCGGTCGTTCGATGTCGCAAAAAAGGATGACCCGAGTCTTGTCGGTTTCGTTCTTGACCCAATGCACGTAGGTTTCGTCGAACATCACGTCCTCACCGTCACGCCAGGCATAGACCTGTCCGTCAACGAAGATCCGGCAATCGTCGGAGTTCGGCGTCGACAGCCCCAGGTGATAACGCAGGGAACCGGCGAACGGATCGCGATGCGGGTTGAGGTGGCTGCCGCCTGGCAGCAACGCGAACATGGCGCCTTTGACGTTGGGAATGCTGCTGACCAAGGCCACGGTTTTCGGGCACAAGGCTTCAGCCGATGGCAGTGGTTTGTCGTACCACTTGAGGTAGAAACGCTTCCAGCCTTTTTTGAAGAACGATCCGAAACCGGCGTCGTTGTTCCTTTCGGCGGCGCGAATGTAGCCCTCGTCGAACAGGTGCATCGCTTCGTCGCGGATGACTTCCCAGTTGTCCTTGAGCACGTCCAGTTCCGGGAACTTGCTGCGGTCCAGATAGGGTTTGGACGGCACACCGGAGAACAGGTACATCAAGGCGTTATAGGGCGCAAACAAAGCTGAATGGTTGACGAACTGACGCAGGACCGGCAATCGTGCCTTGCCGCGCAAATGCACATAGAGAGTGCTGCCGAGGAACAGCAGCAACAGCGACGCTTTCGCGGCAAGGGAAAAGGTCATCAACAACTCCTTGATAGTAGACAACTCTGCGCAACGCCATTTAACCGACCTGGCAGCCGGCCATGATAAACACTACCGGCCTCGGGAAAAACCCGTGTAACTGAACATTCAGTGTTAAAGATTGCGCAATAAAGCACTTCTTAACATAAGGTTCCTGAACGAGGGCTGACCTGAATCCCCCCCCCTTACACAAGATCAAAAACAAGATCAAAAGATCGCGGCCTGCGGCAGCTCCTACTGCTGATTCTCCTGCTCGGTAAACAGATCACTGAACAGCATGCTCGACAGGTAGCGTTCACCGGAGTCCGGCAGGATCACCACGATGGTCTTGCCCTGCATTTCCGGGGTTTCCGCCAGCCGGACGGCCACGGCCATGGCGGCGCCGCAGGAAATGCCGCTCAAAATCCCTTCTTCCTGCATCAGGCGCAGGGCCATGGCCTTGGATTCTTCATCGCTGACCAACTCAACCCGATCGACCATCGACAGATCAAGATTCTTTGGCACAAAACCGGCACCAATACCCTGGATCTTGTGAGGGCTCGGCTTGATTTCTTCACCGGCCATTGCCTGGGTGATGACCGGCGACACCGCTGGCTCCACCGCCACCGAAATAATCGGTTTGCCCTGGGTATTCTTGATATACCGCGAAACCCCGGTAATGGTTCCACCCGTTCCGACGCCCGCCACCAGTACGTCGACTGCGCCGTCGGTGTCGTTCCAGATTTCCGGCCCGGTGGTTTTTTCGTGGATGGCCGGGTTGGCCGGGTTTTCGAACTGCGCCGGCATGAAGTAGGTCGATGGATCACTGGCGAGGATTTCGGCGGCCTTCTCGATCGCGCCTTTCATGCCTTTGGCCGGTTCCGTCAACACCAGTTCGGCGCCAAGAGCTTTGAGCACCTTGCGTCGTTCGATGCTCATGGACGCCGGCATGGTCAGCACCAGCCGGTAACCGCGGGCGGCGGCAACGAACGCCAGGCCGATGCCGGTATTGCCTGAAGTCGGTTCGATGATGGTCATGCCGGGCTTGAGTTTACCGCTGCTTTCAGCCTCCCAGATCATGTTCGCGCCGATCCGGCACTTGACCGAATAACCGGGGTTGCGCCCTTCGATCTTGGCAAGGATGGTGACACCGCGCGGAGCAATACGGTTGATCTGCACCAGCGGCGTATTGCCAATGGAATGGGCGTTGTCAGCATAAATACGGCTCATGGCTGGGTCCTTATACAGCGTTGAATTAGTTGTCCAAGGTATGCCTGTTGCCCTTGGTCGTCCAGTCAGTCGAACGTCCCGTAACCACAGCAGTCAATGTCTTTACATCGCCAGAGATTTGTCATCATGAAACGCAGATACAGTTGGCCTCTGTGGACCCTCGCTGGCCTCGTTGTACTGCTGATTGCCCTGCACATCGCCCTGCCCTACATGGTGCGCGACTACCTGAATGACAAGCTGGCTGACATGGGTGACTACCGTGGCCAGATCACCGATGTGGACCTGGCCCTGTGGCGTGGTGCGTACAAAATCAACGGGCTGAAAATCGTCAAGGTTGACGGCAAGGTCCCGGTGCCGTTCGTCAACGCGCCGCTGATCGACCTTTCCGTCAGTTGGCACTCGCTCTGGTACGACCACGCCGTTGTGGCCGAGGTGAAGTTCTTCAACCCCGAGGTGAACTTCGTCGATGGCGGCGCCAACAAGCAAAACTCTCAGACCGGTCAGGGCACCGACTGGCGTGCGCAGTTGAGCAAACTGGCCCCCATCACCCTGAACGAAGTGCAGATCAGCGATGGCAAGATCAGTTTCCGCAACTTCAACTCCAAGCCTCCCGTGAACATGAATGCCACTCAGGTCAATGCCAGCATTTACAACCTGACCAACGTGGTCGACACCAAAGGTAAACGCGACGCTCGCTTCGAAGGCAAAGCGCTGCTACTCGGGCACGCACCATTGGAAACCACCGTCACCTTCGACCCTTTAAGCAACTTTGAAGATTTCGACTTCCGCCTGCGGGCCAAAGACATCGAACTCAAACGCATGAACGACTTCGCCTCGGCCTATGGCAAGTTCGACTTCAATGCCGGTCACGGTGATGTGGTCATTGAAGCCGAGGCTAAAAAAGCGCAATTAACGGGTTACATCAAACCGCTGCTGAAGGACGTCGACGTGTTCAATTGGCAGCAGGACGTCGAGAACAAGGACAAAGGGATTTTCCGCTCCATTTGGGAGGCCATCGTCGGGGGCTCCGAAACGGTGCTGAAAAATCAGGGCAAGAACCAGTTTGCGACTCGCGTCGAACTGAGCGGCAATGTGCATCGCCGAGATATCAGCGCGTTCCAGGCGTTTTTGCAGATTTTACGCAATGGATTCATTCAGGCGTTCAATGCCCAATACGAACGGCCCAAGCCGGATGCGGGCTAAGGTTTTCGGGTGACGATGTAGCGACCGGTTTCTTCGGCCGCCCGCGCCGGGTTCGATTGCTGCTGCAAGAAGTCCCAGCCCAGGCAAGCCAATGCCAGCGATCGCGGTACGGCTTCACGTCCACTGCTGTAGCGCGTGATGCTGCGGGCACTGACCCCCAACGCTTCGGCCGCCTGATTGAGTGGCAGCCCGGTACGAGCGCGCCAGTCGATGAAGATCCGGGTGTTTTCGTCCGATGCATTTTGTGCGAGAGCATCCAGATAAAGGGTGTCTGCGCCGATCTGGATGTCCAGTTCGGGCCACTCAACGCTCCAGCCTTCATCGCCCAGGGTTGCTCCTTCGAAAGCGCCAACCTCCAGCAACGGCAGCAACCCCGGATAGGCGCGCAGGTCCCGACTCAAATCGAGGTTCAGTTGCTGACCGTCGATAAAGGTCAGCGTCAGGTGGTGATCCGGCAACGCCTGCACGGCCGACAACCGTGGTCGTTTCATGGGTAACATCGTTTCCAATCCTCCAGCAATTGCACCTGATGGGCCCTGACCCACGCCAGCGCTTCCTTGATAATCAGCGGCGGTGCCTTGCCGACCATCACTTCGACGGTTTCAAGGCTGAGCATGACGTCCAGCCCGCCACCGGTCAGGTGGACATGGGGCGGCGGATGATCCTTCTCGCGCAACTGAATGCGGTACGTATCGCGAAATCGGTACTTAGTAGACATGCCCGGCAAGCTATCGCCAAAATGGCGATAGCTCAATACTGGCCAGCAGCCGAGACTGAGTCAAGATGTGACGCCCCATTCAGAGACTGAATAAGCCGTCTGCGTTCACAGTCGACCGGACACCGCGTTATAGTCGGGTACTACAATTATTGCGCCCCGCCCTGTCTCGTTCAGGTCGGCGTTACCGTTCGAGGATTAGCAGATGAAGTTCGAAGGCACCCAGGCCTACGTCGCCACCGATGACCTGAAGCTGGCGGTCAACGCCGCCATCACCCTGGAGCGTCCGCTGCTGGTCAAGGGCGAGCCGGGCACGGGTAAAACCATGCTCGCCGAGCAACTGGCCGAGTCCTTTGGCGCCAAACTGATCACTTGGCACATCAAATCCACCACCAAGGCGCATCAAGGCCTGTACGAGTACGACGCGGTCAGCCGTCTGCGTGACTCGCAACTGGGCACGGAAAAAGTCCATGACGTTCGCAACTACCTGAAAAAGGGCAAGCTCTGGGAAGCCTTTGAGTCCGAAGAGCGGGTGATCCTGCTGATCGACGAAATCGACAAGGCCGACATCGAGTTCCCGAACGACTTGCTGCAAGAACTCGACAAGATGGAGTTCTACGTTTACGAGATCGACGAGACCATCAAGGCCAAGAAACGCCCGATCATCATCATTACTTCCAACAACGAGAAAGAACTGCCGGACGCCTTCCTGCGCCGCTGCTTCTTCCACTACATCGCCTTCCCGGATCGCATCACGATGCAGAGGATCGTCGACGTGCACTACCCAAACATTAAGAAGGATCTGGTCAGCGAAGCGCTGGACGTGTTCTTCGACGTGCGCAAAGTGCCGGGCCTGAAGAAGAAGCCATCGACCTCCGAACTGGTGGACTGGCTGAAGCTGCTGATGGCCGACAACATCGGCGAAGCGGTGCTGCGCGAACGCGATCCGACCAAGGCCATTCCGCCGCTGGCCGGCGCCCTGGTAAAGAACGAACAGGACGTGCAATTGCTTGAGCGTCTGGCGTTCATGAGCCGTCGCGGCACTCGCTGATCCCTCTTTTTAACAAGATAGAGGGCGATAGCCATGCTGCTTAACCTGTTCAATGAAATGCGCGCAGCCAAAGTACCGGTCTCGGTACGGGAGCTGCTGGACCTGATCAACGCGCTGAAGCAGCGCGTGACCTTCGCCGACATGGACGAGTTTTATTACCTGTCCCGGGCGATTCTGGTGAAAGACGAAAAGCATTTCGACAAGTTCGACCGGGCGTTCAGCGCCTATTTCAATGGCCTGGAAAAACTTGACGATCACCTTCAGGCATTGATCCCGGAAGACTGGTTGCGCAAGGAATTCGAGCGGTCACTGAGCGACGAAGAGCGGGCGGCGATCCAGTCCCTCGGCGGCCTGGACAAGCTGATCGAGGAGTTCAAGAAACGCCTCGAAGAACAGAAAGAACGTCATGCCGGCGGTAACAAGTGGATCGGCACGGGCGGCACCAGCCCGTTCGGCTCAGGGGGCTTCAATCCGGAAGGCATTCGGGTCGGCGATGCCGGCAAGCGCCAGGGCAAAGCGGTCAAGGTCTGGGATCAGCGCGAGTACAAGAACCTCGACGATTCGGTGGAGCTGGGCACGCGCAACATCAAGGTCGCCCTGCGCCGGTTGCGTAAATTCGCGCGCCAGGGCGCGGCGGAAGAATTGGACATTGATGGCACCATCGATCACACCGCGCGCGATGCCGGGTTGCTGAATATCCAGATGCGTCCGGAGCGGCGCAACACCATCAAGCTGTTGCTGCTGTTCGACATCGGCGGCTCGATGGACGCCCACGTGAAGATCTGCGAAGAGCTGTTCTCGGCGTGCAAGACCGAGTTCAAGCACCTGGAGTACTTCTACTTCCACAACTTCATTTATGAATCGGTGTGGAAGAACAACATGCGCCGCACCTCCGAGCGCACCTCGACCCAGGACCTGCTGCACAAGTACGGCGCGGACTACAAAGTGATCTTCATCGGTGACGCCGCCATGGCGCCGTATGAAATCACCCAGGCCGGCGGCAGCGTCGAGCACTGGAACGAAGAAGCGGGTTATGTGTGGATGCAGCGGTTCATGGAGAAGTACAAGAAGGTCATCTGGATCAACCCGTATCCGAAAGATACGTGGGGCTATACGTCTTCGACCAACATCGTGCGGGACTTGATTGATGACCAGATGTATCCGTTGACGTTGCGGGGGCTTGAAGAAGGGATGCGGTTTCTTTCCAAGTAATCTTCGCTGCCTGTCAGGGCCCCTTCGCGAGCAGGCTCGCTCCCACAGTTGATCTATGTCGTGCACAAGACCAATGTGGGAGCGAGCCTGCTCGCGAAGCTTTTAACTTTCTAAAAACCGCCGCAGGTACTCGACCTGCTCCCGATGCGCGACATCCTGCACCACCGGCCGCAATCGCACCGTTGCCCCCGGCAGACACTGCGCCAGTCGCGCCAGTGCCAACGGCGTCAAAGCCCCCAATCGCGGATAGCCACCAATGGTCTGTCGATCATTGAGCAGCACAATCGGTTGCCCATCCGGCGGCACCTGAACCGCACCCAGCGGGATGCCTTCGGAAATCATCGGTTTGCCCTGGTACTGCAACGCCGTTCCCAGCAAGCGGATGCCCATCCGGTCGGCACGGCTGTCGAGGGTCCAGACGCTGTTGAACGCGTCGAACGAACTCTGTCCACTGAACTCACCGATCTGGGCACCGAGCACCAGGTCCAGCGGTGCGTTGAGTTTGAAATCCGGCACCTGTTCGGGCGCCAACGCCCGCAGCAGGAGCAGCGAGCTCCCCGAGTAGCTCAACTGCGCATCTTTGGCCAACGCCCGGCCCATGCCATCCAGCCCGCCGAGTTCCTCACGGACCACCGTTGCGCTGCTGCCCAACACCTTTGGCGCATCAAATCCGCCCGGGGCCGCCAAATAAGCCCGAGCGCCAAGCAGCGGCTGGGTGAATCGCAATTGCTGACCTTTGTTCAGCCTGAAACTGCGCCACGGTGCCAACGCCTCGCCATCCACCTGCGCTCCCAAATCCGCCCCGGCCAACGCCAGCACACAATCCTCTTGGGCAACGACGGTGAACCCGCCAAGGGTGATTTCAATCACCGGTGCATCCAGGCCATTTCCCAACAACCAATTAGCCCACGACATCGATCGCCAATCCAGCGCTCCCCCTTGGGTCACGCCCAGATGCCGCACGCCAAAACGGCCAGCGTCCTGCAACAGGCACAGCGGTGTACTCGCTTCTATTGATAGACGGCTCATGCCTGCGCCTCCAACGGCGTGTCATCACCGCCCAGATTAATGAATTCGGCATGGCTGACGGCTTCGAAGCGCACCGTGTCGCCTGGTTGCATCAGGCTGTAGCCGTCGCGTTCGCGGTCGAACAATTTGGCCGGGGTGCGGCCGATGAGATTCCAGCCACCGGGGGACACCACCGGGTAAGCGGCCGTTTGGCGTTCGGCGATGCCGACACTGCCGGCGGCTACTTTTTTACGCGGAGTGTTCAGACGCGGCGCGGCCAGCGCTTCTTCCACCAGCCCCATGAAGGCGAAACCCGGCGCGAAACCCAAGGCGAATACCTGATATTCGCGCTCGCTGTGGCGGCGGATCACTTCATCCACTGCCAATCCGCTGCGCTGGGACAACAGGCTCAACTCCGGGCCAACGCTCAAGTCATACCAGACAGGCAACACATGACATTTGCCGCGGGTGCAGGCGTTGGGCGACAGATCGATCAAGGCCTCAGCGATCAGCTCCCGAGCCTGAGCCGGACTCAGTGCGGTCAGTTCGTAATGCACCATCAACGTCGTATAAGACGGCACCAGATCGATCAGATGCCCGGCGAATGCAGCACGCAGACTTTCACTGGCGGCGAGCATCCATGGCATGTTGGCCTCGCTGATCTCATCAAACAGACGGACCATCAAGCAATCCAGCGCCACCACTTCTACCCGCAGGTTCATGGCGCGCTCTGCTGATCAAGTGCTTCGCGAATACGCCGCACGGCGGCTACCGAGCTGGCATTGTCGCCGTGTACGCAGAGGGTGTTGGCCTGCAAGTGCAAGGCACTGCCATCGCTGGCCGTGAGGTTGCCACCGCGGGCGATGATCAGCGCCTGCTCGATGATGGTCTCGGGATCGTGATGCACCGCGCCTGGCAGTTGCCGCGAGACCAGCATGCCGGCGCTGTCGTAAGCGCGATCGGCGAAGGCTTCAAACCACAGGGTCACGCCGTATTCATCGCCCAATTGCTGGGCTGCGCTGTTGTCGCGAGTGGCCATCAACATCAGCGGTAACTCACGATCATAGGACGCCACGGCCTGAAGCACCGCGCGCAATTGCGCCGGGTTGGCCATCATGTCGTTGTACATCGCGCCGTGCGGCTTGACGTAACTCACCCGCCCGCCCTGAGCCCGGCAAATGCCGTCGAGGGCGCCGATCTGATAATGCACAATGTCCTGAAGTTCCTGGGCGGTGTAGGCCATGGAACGGCGGCCGAACCCCACAAGGTCCTGATAGGCCGGATGAGCGCCGATCTGCACCCCGTTGCTCAAGGCCAGGCTGACGGTCTTGCGCATGATGCTCGGGTCGCCGGCATGGAAACCGCAGGCGATGTTGGCGCAATCGATGAAGGGCATGACTTCGGCGTCCAGACCCATGGTCCAGTTGCCGAAACTCTCGCCGATGTCGCAATTCAATAGCAGGCGGCTCACGGTGAACACTCCTGTAGGTTTTATTCTTTTAGCTGTAGGCATTTGCCCGCAGATTAGCAGTTGCCGGGCATTAAGTTATTGGGCTTCGAGTTGCTTGCCACGGGTTTCCGGCAGGCTCAGGGCCGCAAGGATCACCACCCCGTAGGACACCGCCGCAAAAGCACCGATTCCCACACTCAATGGCACCTTCTGGCTCATCAAGCCGATCAACAGCGGGAACAACGCCGCCAGCGCCCGGCCGATGTTGTAGCAAAAGCCCTGACCCGAACCGCGAATCCGCGTTGGAAACAGCTCGGTCAAAAACGCGCCCATGCCACTGAAGATCCCCGAGGCGAAGAAGCCCAAAGGAAAGCCCAGCCAGAGCATCACGCCATTGCTCACTGGCAATTGGGTGTAGAGCAGAACAATGGTGAACGAGCCGACCGCGAACAGAATGAAGTTCTTTTTACGCCCGAGGATGTCAGTCAAATACGCGCTGATGACGTAACCGACGTAGGAACCGACGATCACCATCGCCAGATAACCACCCGTACCGAGTACGCTCAAACCCCGTTCGTTCTTCAGAAACGTCGGCAACCAGGAGGTGATCGCGTAGTAACCGCCCAAAGCACCTGTGGTCAGCACCGAAGCGCGAATCGTGGTGAACAGTATGCCGGGCGCGAATATCTCGTAGAACTTTGCCGGATTACTGGGTTCTTGCTTAGCCTTGGCTTCGCGATAGATTTCCGGGTCCTTGACCAGTCGGCGGACGAAGATCACAAAAATCGCCGGCACGATGCCAAGGATGAACAGTGCGCGCCAGGCGTCTTCCGGCGGCAGCACCGAGAACAGCAGTGCATACAAAATCGCCGTCAGTCCCCAACCCAATGCCCAGCCGGATTGCACCATGCCAACAGCCTTGCCGCGGTCCTTGGCGCGAATCACTTCACCCATCAGCACTGCGCCGGCGGTCCATTCGCCGCCGAAACCGAAGCCCATCAGCGTGCGGCTGATCAGCAGTTGTTCGTAGTTTTGGGCGAAGCCGCAGAGGAAGGTGAAAAAGGCGAACCACAGTACCGTCAGCTGCAAGGTTCGTACGCGACCGATGCGGTCGGAGAGAATCCCCGCCACCCAACCGCCGATGGCTGAGGCGATCAAGGTGCTGGTGTGAATCAGCCCGGCCTCGCCGGTGGTGATGCCCCACATCGCAATCAGGGTCGGCACCACGAAGCTGAGCATCTGGGTGTCCATGCCGTCCAGGCCATAGCCGATCTTGCAGCTCCAGAAGGTGCGGCGTTCCTGTTTGTTGATGTTGCGGTACCAGTCGAAAGGTCCCGGGCGAACCGTGGCTTTGGGGATGTCGAGCGTGTCGGGCGCACTCATGGCAAATCTCCGCGCTAATTTTTATTGGTATTGTTCTGAGCCCCGACGACGCCTATCGTGGGAACCGGATGGCCTGATTTTTGGGCGCTTTACCCTGTTACGTCCAACTAATAAAAACCCGCTCTAGACATAAGAATTCTTTATCCCCGAGCAGATCCCATGAACCTGAAGTTTCTCGAGACCTTTGTCTGGGTCGCCCGACTCAAGAGTTTTCGCCTGACGGCAGACAAGCTCTTCACCACCCAGGCGTCGATTTCCAGCCGCATTGCCGTACTCGAAGGCGAGCTCGGGGTGAAGCTGTTCCTGCGCGATTCACGTGGCGTGAGCCTGACGCCCGAAGGCTTGAAAGTGCTCGAGTACGCCGAGCAAATGATGGACACCATGCAAGCCCTCAAGCAGTCGATCGAAACCCGCTCGAGCAAGGTCGGACGGGTTCGCATCGGCGTGATGGACACGGTCATCCATACCTGGCTGAGCCCGTTGGTGGCGCAAATGATGGATCACTATCCGCTGGTGGAAATCGAGTTAGTGGCCGATACCGCGCTCAACCTCTGCGATCAGCTGCAAAAAGGCTTTCTCGATCTGATCCTGCAAACCGACCTGTTGCGTCAGGAAAGCGTGCGCAGCCTTGAGCTGGCCAGTCACCCGATGGGCTGGATTGTGGCGACTAACTCGATCTACAACCGCGAGTATTCAGGGATTGCCGATCTGGCGCGGGAACGGATCATTACCTATTCGAAAAACTCACATCCGCATCAGGAGATTCTCGCCCTGATGCAGGCCAACGGCATCATGACGCCACGGTTGAACTGCGTGAACTCGGTATCGGCGATCACCCGGTTGCTGCGGGACGGTTTCGGTATTGGCGCGCTGCCGCCGGTGCTGGTAGCCGAGGAACTGGCGCGGGGGGAATTGACCTTGCTGGCCATCGATCAACGGCCACCGAATTTGCAAGTGGTGGTGTCGTGGCGGGTTGGCGTGGAGTGGGTCGAAGAAATCGTGATGTTGTGTCAGCAAGTCGTGGAGCGCTATGCGCAGAAAGTGGGCGAGCACTACATCGTTTTGAGCAAACCTATGGCCAGAATCTGAAGGACATTTCCCAAGTTTTAAATCTGAACCACTATCATTTGCATTATTTTTTCAGGACGGTATTCTCTGCGCGCTTTCAGCTAACCAACTGTCCAGAAGGAATCGGACTTGATGCGCGCCTACACGCAAAAACAGCAGCAATTACTCGCTCACTGGAGCGAAGCCCTCGGCACTGAGGCTTTCCAGTCCCACCGCATCACCCTCGATCATTTGAGCAATGCGCTCGAGCCCGCCGCCCAGCGCTGCTTCCAACGCCTGATCCAGGCGCTGTTTCGTGAAGGTCTGATCAACCCTGACGCTTGCGAATACGACGACAATAACCATTGCTGGCTGCCACTTGGCGATGGCGCGCATCTTTGCTTCGAGCACTTGTTCGGCGGAAGAATGAACAGCTGGGACGTGCGCGGCAGCATCGTCCTGCACACCCCCGACAGACTGCCCCACAAAATCCAGCTGCCCAGCGAATTGCTCGCTCACCTCAGCACTCAGCTCAACCCGCCAGCCTCTGCGCAGGTACTGGAACGTCTGGCCCTGGAACTGGATGACAGCTTCAGCAACGACACCCTGTGCCTGGCGTTTCACCATGGATGGACCGAGCGCCTGAGAGAGCAGATCGACACCGAGTACGACGACAACCTGCTCGCTTGGCTCAAAGCCGGCACCAGCCACCAGAACCCTACGTCATTGCTCGAACAGTGGGGCACTCTCGGCCATCCGTGGCACCCGAATTACAAGACCAAACTGGGTTTGAGCGCCGCTCAGGTCATCGCTTTCTCGCCAGAATTCGAAGCGAGTTTTCCGATTGTACTGTGCGCCCTGCACCGCCAGCACGCACACGTCGAGACGCTGGCGGGTACCGCCGATTACCGGGACTGGTGGCAAGGTCACTTCCCAGAGGCCGCCGAACAATTGCAGCGCCATTTGCAGCAACGGGGTCTGGACGAAAAGGACTACCTCCCGCTCCCGTCGCACCCATGGCAAGCCCATGAAGAGCTGCCACATTCGTTCGCCAACGAGATCGCCGACAACCTGCTGATCGTCACTGACATCGTCGCTTTTACCGGTCACCCGACCATGTCCTTCCGCACAGTGCTGCCGGAGGCCAGTCGCGTTGCGCCGATGGTCAAACTGCCGGTGGCTCTGCGACTGACCAGCGTGCAGCGCACCGTGTCGCCGCGCTCGGCCCGGATGGGGCCGCGCATCAGCCAACTGATACTGAATATTCTCGCTCAGGAGCCGCAGATTCAGCGTCTGCTGAACATCGTTCCAGAACGCATCGGCGTGCACTACGCACCACTACCGGCCGATGACGAGCGCTCCCGTCATGCTGCCGTGCTGTATCGCGACAACCCGCTTACCCTTCTGCAAGAAGGCGAGTTGGCGGTGCCGGTCGGCAGTCTGTTCGCCGTCAACGAATTCGAACAACCGTTACTGCGTGATTGGGTAAGACTGGCTCAGGGCCGTGACGACAGCGAGGCCATGTTGGCGTTCTTCGACGATTACCTGTCGATTGCCGTACCGAGTCTGTTGGGCATTTACCTGATGTATGGCGTGGCGTTCGAAGCACATCAGCAAAACAGTTTCATGGTGATGGGTGCTGACGGTCAGTTGAATCGGCTGCTGTTGCGTGACTTCGGCGACGTTCGTATCGATCGCAAAACCCTGCACGCCAAGGGCCTGGATATCCAGTTGCACGATCCGAAAATGACCCTGTATGACGAGTCCGGTTTTGTCCGCGACAAACTCCTGCACACCACATTCATGTGCCACCTCGGTGAGCTGACTTTGCTCTGCGCCCGCCACTGGAATGTGCCGGAAAATATCCTTTGGGAGCGCTTGGCAACGCACGTTGCGCAGTGCTTCGAGACCTTGCGCGAGCGCGTTGAACCGGCACGTTGGGAAAGCGAGCGCCAGGCCTTGCTGGAACAGGATTGGCCCGCCAAATCGTTCATGCGCATGCGCTTGCTCGACAGTCATGCCGACATCGTCGGACGCCTGAGTAACCCGCTGCAACCAATCGCCCATGCTCGCTGACGGTCGCGCCTTGCGACTGCTGATCGTCATCCAGTTTGTCTCCATGGGCGCAATGGAAATGAGCGGCCCGTTCTGGCCTTTGCAGATCCAGCATCTGCTCGGGCCGGAGGGCGCTGGCTACACCGCGCTGTTATCGGCGATGGTCTATGCCGGTCCGATGCTGGCCGCCATGCTCCTGACTCCCATGTGGGGGCGGTTGGGGGATCGCACCGGACACAAACCGATGATTGTTCGGGCGTTGCTGGCACTCGCGCTGTGCCAAGGGTTGGCGGCCGTCACCCTCGACCCGTGGCTGCTGGTGGGTATTCGCGTGATGCAAGGCGCATTGGCCGGTTTTCTCGCTGCCGCGCAAGCCTATGCCTTGGCCTGCTGCGACAGTTCCAGACGTGGTCACACCTTGGCCCGCCTGCAATCGGCGACTGCCGTCGGCTCGTTGATCGGCCCGGTACTGGGCGGCTGGCTGATGGACGTCTCGGGGTTTGCCCTGCTCTGTTATGGCGCGACGGCGATTTGCCTGCTGTGCGCACTGGGGAGTTTTTTCCTGCCGGCCGACAAGGCTCGGGCCTCGAAGAAAAAAGCTGTTGAACCAGTGGCTCTGCCCAAAGGCTGGCTCGGTGGAATCCTGTTGGTGATCGTGTTGATTCAGGCCGCGAAGATGATGCCGCAGTCGTTCTACGCGCTGTACGTCGCGAACATTCTGCATGCTCCAAGCTGGCTGATCGGCGCCACCTATGCGGCGAGCGCCGCGACCCTGGCCATTTCCGCACCACTGTGGGGACGCCTGTTCGACCGCTGGCAGCCGGCCTACACCTTGCGCGTCATTGAAGGCGTGGCCTGGCTGTGTGCCCTGACGCTGGCGGCCACGGCATTGGCCAACGAATGGCTGGGGTTTCTCGTCAGTCGACTCGTCTGGGGCATCTGGCAAGGCGCCCTGCTGCCCGTCACCTATGCACTGATCGCCAACACCATTTCCATAACCCAGCAGGGCTTTGCGCTCGGCCTCGGCAACAGCGCGGCAAAGGCTGGTGCTCTGCTCGGTGTCGTCCTTGGCGGGATCGGCATGGGTCTGGTCGGCCTGGCTCACAGTTTCTGGCTGGTGGCGCTGACCTACGCCATAGCCGCCATCGGGATCCGCTGGGTGCGGTCGTTCAACTCCGCGCCTGACCGCTCGACCTTATCGCCACACACTTATCACAACTAAAAAAGACTACGTCATGACCCGAACCAAACTCTCTCTGCTGATTCCGTTGCTCGGGACCTTCAGCGCCCAGACCTGGGCCGAGGATACCGAGCAGCAGCCCGGTACCTTGAACATGCAAGCCACCGTTGTCTCCGCTACTCGCAGCGAAGCGAGCATTGCTTCGATTCCGGGCTCGGTCCAGGTGATCGACGAACAGCAGGTCCGTGAACAGAGCGGCGCCGGTCGCCGGGTCGCCGATATCCTCGGGCAACTGGTCCCCGGTCTCGCGCCGTCCAGTGGCGGGATGAGCAACTTCGGTCAGACCCTGCGCGGACGCAACATGCTGGTGTTGATCGACGGCGTATCGCAGAACGCCACGCGCGACAACTTCCGCCAGCTCAACAGCATCGCCCCGGCCAGCATCGAACGTATCGAAGTGATTTCCGGCGCCAGCAGCATCTACGGTGCCGGTGCTTCAGGCGGCATCATCAACATCATCACCAAGCGCAATCAGGGCCAGGAAATTGCCTACAGCAGCAAACTGGGTCTGACCAGCGGCAACAACCTCAACCGCAAAGGCTTCGCCTACGAAGCCTTCCAGAGTGCAACCGGCCGTAAGGATGCCCTGGACTGGTACGTCTCCGCCGACCTGACCCAACGTAATGATCAGTACGACGGCAACGGCAACCGCATCCCTCAGGACACCTCCCAAGGTAGCAACATGGACACCGAAACCTATGACCTGCAAGGTCGTTTCGGTTACGAACTGGATGTCGACAAAAAACTCAGCCTGTCGCTGCAGGACTACAAGGATCAACAGGACACTGGCTATACCAAAGACCCGACAAACCGGCAGCAAGCCGTGGCAGTCAAAGGGCTGAAACTCGACGACCAACCCTATACCCATAACCAGTCGGTCAACCTCAATTACACCGACAAGGACTTCTACGGTCAGGGCCTGCAACTGGAAAGCTACTGGCGTCGCGCCGATGCACTGTTCTTCCCGGACCTGTCGCGGGGCAAGGCCGGGATCTCCGACAACAACAGCGTGCAGGATGTCTACGGCCTGCGCGCGGCCATCGACACGCCGCTGCCGGCCATCGGCAGCGCCACGGGCAACCTGGTCTGGGGCGCCGACTATGATCATGAGCGCTCCCGCCAACGAGGTGATCAATACACGCTCAAGGGCCTGACCTACACCAAGACCGGCACCACCTACGAGCTGGGCCCGGACATCGAAACCACCACCAAATCGCTGTTCGGGCAGATGTCCTGGGACATCGGTGACTGGACCTTGCGTGGCGGTGTGCGCCGTGAATGGATCGAAAGCGACGTCTCCGACAGCATCGCTTATGGTCAGATCGTCCAGACCGGCATACGCGCAACGCTGCCCGGTGACACCCTCAAATACGATGCCACGCTGTATAACCTGGGGGCGGTCTACCATCTGAGTGAAAACCAGGACGTCTTCGCCAATTACAGCCAGGGGTTTTCGCTGCCGGATATCCAGCGCTTCATGCGTGACGTCAGCAGCACCTTCGACATTCAGAGCCTCAACGCCCAGGCCATCAAGGTCGACAGTTACGAGTTGGGCTGGCGCGGTAACTGGGACCAGTGGCAGGCCGACGTCACCGTGTACGAAAACACCTCGGACGTGACCCAGTTCTACGATGCCAATGATCGCGTATTGCGCCTGATCAACCAGAAAGAGCGAGTTCGCGGCATCGAAAACAGCCTGACCTACCGCGCGACCGATCACTGGTCGGTGGGTGGCACTTACGCCTGGGCCAAAGGCGAGACCGAGCAGAACGGCAAATGGATCGATCTGCCGGCTACGCGCATCTCACCCGCCAAGACCACACTGTTCGTCGGCTACACCGAAGACGACTACACCCTTCGCCTGCAAGGCATGCATTTGTCCAGTTACGACGCCGCCGCCAAGGACAATAACGGACGCGACATCGAGGGCTATACGCTGGTGGACCTGCTCGGTTCCGTGCAACTGCCGGTCGGTCGTCTTGAAGGCGGGGTGTACAACCTGACCAACCGCACCTACCAGAACCTGTTCACCCAGGCCAACGCCAGAGCGCCGTACGCCAATGCCGAAGGTCGGACGTTGAGCATGAGCTACTCGGTCGACTGGTAAAAACAGGAGCCGGCTTGCCAGCGATGCGATCTGCCGGGCATACCGTGTCGCGGCAATCGCCGACAAGCCGGCTCCAGGGTTACAGTCCGCGCACATCCCGATCTTCGATCGGCCGGCTCTGGCGCAGGCGTTTGCCGCCCAGCACCACCCAGTCGATCAGCCGGAACAGGCATTCAATGCCGAACGACAACAGCAACGCCCCGCTCATGCCCCAGATCATCGCTTCCGGCGTCAGCAGGATCTGGTAGCTGTAGCCGTTCCAGGTTTCCTTGCGAATATCCGGGTCAGCGGCCAATACCACTTGCAGGAAACGGATGTACCACGGGCCCTGCATGGCCTGGAACTGCTTATCGAGAGCCAGTTGTCGGGTCAGCAAGGTGCTCAGGCTGTCGGCATCGCTGCGAAAGATCGGGTCTTCGCTCGTACGGTAATGGGCCACCAACGCCTGAATGTCACCCTTGAAAAACTGATTCGCCGTGCCCTGAAAACCACTCAAACCGGTCTGCGCCTCAATCAGATGCGCTTCGACCCGTTTGGCGTAATCGCTGATGAACCCCGGCACCTGGACACCGATCAACAGGCCCGCCGCGAACAACACCAGCCGTAGATAACTGAGCAACATGAGGGGAAATCCTTATTCGGTCTTGCCCTGGCTGACGCATTCACCGCGTCGCCAGAGGCTCCATTGGCCCGGTTCGTAGCGGGTCCAGGTTTCGTTTTCGGTCAAGGGCTCGGTGGCGATCACCGTGACCACGTCGTTGGGCGTGGTTTCGGCCTGGAAGTCGACGATCACATCGACGTCCTTCAAGCGCGCCGGGCCGAATGGCGCGCGACGGGTGATTTGCGCCAGTTTGGTCGAGCAATAGCAGAACAACCAGTCGCCATCGCTGAGCAGGCAGTTGAACACGCCTTTGCTGCGGTATTCAGCGCAGGCGGCCACCAGGTCTGGCAGCAGTTCTTCAACGTCCACCGGTTCCGGGAACGCTGCGCGCACGCGGTTGAGCAAATCGCAGAACGCCGCTTCGCTGTCGGTATCGCCGACGGGGCGGTAAAAACGCTTGATCGGTTGAAAGTCGGCGAGCTGGCCATTGTGGGCGAAACACCAGTTGCGCCCCCACAGCTCACGCACAAACGGATGGGTATTGGACAGGCAGACCTTGCCGACGTTGGCCTGACGGATGTGCCCGATCACCACTTCGCTCTTGATCGGATAGCGTTGCACCAGGTTCGCGACTTCGGACTCACTGCTCGCCGCCGGGTCCTGAAACAGGCGCAGGCCACGGCCCTCGTAAAAGGCGATGCCCCAGCCGTCACGGTGCGGACCGGTGCGGCCGCCGCGCTGCATCAGCCCGGTGAAGCTGAACACGATATCGGTCGGCACATTGGCGCTCATGCCCAATAACTCACACATGCTCGGATTCTCGCTGAAAGGCAGGGGCAAGGTTACAGACGCGGTTCAACCCGCATACGCTGAGGATTGCTCGGCACCGGTGGACGACCGTAACGATCATCGCCCGCACCGCCGAAAGGATGATCCTCTTCAGGTTCATCGGCCCTCGCCGCGGCCTTGGCAGCGGCAGCCTGTTCCTTGCGAGCGTTGGACGCCCGTTCGATAGGGAAACGGATCGCCACGAACACCAGGTAAATGCCGAAGACGATCATGCCGTACATGAACAGGTCGGAAATCGCGCGCCAGGCGTTGTTGCCGACCTTGAACAGCAGATCGAGCGCCGTGATGGCAATGGCCGGAGCGACCTTTTCCTTCACCGGGTCGATGATGGTGGGGCTGAACAGCAACACGGCAACCAGCAGCCGTAGAGGCTCACGCAGCCAGCGCCACATCCAGCGGGTCAAGCGCATCCACACCAACAGGCAGCCCAAAGCGGCGAAGGCGTAGAGGCCCCAAGCGATCAGATAGTCGTTCTCGGTCATGGTGTCCATGGCAAGGCAGGCAAAGAGGCGCTTATAGTAACGACTTTTCGCACATCAGGCTTGCCCCAATGCCAGTGTAGGAGCCGAGCTTGCTCGCGAAGAGGCCATAACAGTCGACATCGATGTTGCCCTGCCCCTACGCCATCGCGAGCAAGCTCGGCTCCTACACTGCCGTCTGCGAAGCCCCATTTCCGTTCATCGTCCGAGAGTCCTTCATGCCCCTATCCGTCAACGTTTCCGACGCTCCCATTGCCCACAAGGCCGAAGGCGACGACCCGTATGCCTGGCTGCAGGAGCGCGACACCGACGCGGTGCTCGACTACCTGAAAGCGGAAAACCGCTACCAAGAGGCGCAAACCGCCGGTCAGGCCGGACTGCGTGAAACCCTGTTCGAAGAGATCAAGGCCCGGATTCTCGAAACCGACCTGTCCCTCCCCTCCCCTTGGGGTCCGTACCTGTATTACACGCGCACCACGGCCGGTGATGAATACGCCCGTCACTACCGCTGCCCGCGCCCTGCCGATGACAGCCTGCAGCTCGACGAAAGCCAGGAACAGCTGCTGCTGGACCCGAATGCATTGGCCAAAGGCGGTTTCTTTTCCCTGGGCGCGTTCAGTATCAGCCCGGACCACCAGCGTCTGGCCTACAGCATCGACGCCACGGGCGATGAGATTTTCACGCTGTTCGTGAAGGAATTGTCCAACGGCCGTGTCAGCGAACTGGAGTTCCAGGACTGCGACGGCAGCATGACCTGGGCCAATGACAGCCTGACGCTGTTCTTCGGCGAGCTGGACGAGACCCATCGCCCGCACAAACTGTTCCGCTATCGGCTGGACGGTACGGCGGCCGAAGAAGTGTTCCATGAGCCGGACGGTCGATTCTTCATGCATTGCTACCGCTCCAGTTCCGAGCAGCAATTGCTGCTGTCTCTGGGCAGCAAAACCACCAGCGAAGTCTGGGTACTCGACGCGTTCCAGCCGCAGCAAGCCTTTACCTGCATCGCACCGAGGGTTGAAGACCATGAGTACGACGTCGACCACGGCGCGCTCGACGGTCAATGGACCTGGTTCATTCGCACCAATCGCGACGGCATCAACTTTGCCCTGTACCACGCCGTAGATACCGGCGTGGCGCCGACCGAAGCCGACTGGCAGAACCTGATCCCGCACAGTGACACGGTGATGATCGAAGGCATGAGCCTGAATGTCGGGGTCATGACCCTGAGCCTGCGTGAAGGTGGCTTGCCGATCATCGAAGTTCATCCGCAAGACCTGCCGAGCTACCGCGTGCAATTACCGGATGCGGCCTACAGCCTTCATGTGCAAAACAGTCTGGAGTTCGTCAGTGACAGGATCCGCCTGCGCTACGAAGCGTTGAACCGTCCGGCGCAAATCCGCCAACTGGTATTGGGCAGCGGCGAGCAGAAAGTCCTCAAGGAAACGCCAGTACTCGGTCCGTTCGACGCCGATGCCTATGTCAGTCAGCGTCTGTGGGCGACCGCACCGGACGGCACGAAAGTGCCGATCAGCCTCGTCGTCAAACGCGAAGCACTCGGCAAGCCGACGCCGCTTTATCTATATGGCTATGGCGCCTACGGTGAAAGCCTCGACCCGTGGTTCTCCCACGCCCGCTTGAGTCTGCTGGATCGCGGCGTGGCGTTCGCCATCGCTCACGTGCGTGGCGGCGGAGAACTGGGCGAAGCCTGGTATCGCGCCGGCAAGCAGGAACACAAACACAACACCTTCAGCGACTTCATCGCCTGCGCCGAACACCTGATTGCCAATGGCTTCACCACACCTCAGCAATTGGCGATCAGCGGCGGCAGCGCCGGTGGTCTGCTGATCGGCGCGGTGCTCAATCAGCGGCCGGAGCTGTTCGGTGCGGCGATTGCTGAAGTGCCGTTCGTCGACGTGCTGAACACCATGCTCGACCCGGATCTACCGTTGACCGTCACCGAATACGACGAGTGGGGCAATCCTGAAGAACCGGACGTCTATGAGCGAATCAAGGCCTACGCCCCGTACGAAAACGTCACCGCACAAGCCTATCCGGCGACCCTGGTGATCGCCGGCTACAACGACAGTCGCGTGCAATACTGGGAAGCGGCCAAGTGGGTGGCGAAATTACGCGCGACCAAAACCGACACCAATCCGCTGCTACTCAAGACCGAATTGGGTGCCGGGCACGGCGGGATGAGCGGTCGTTATCAGGGATTGCGTGACGTAGCACTCGAATACGCATTTGTTTTCAAGGTTTTGGGCATCGTCTGAGGAACTTGGCCCGGCGTGTCGGTCTTAACACCAGACACCGGGCCGGCTACAACATATATGCCCTGTGGGAGCGAGCCTGCTCGCGAAAGCGGTGTGTCATTCAACATTGATATTGAATGTGCTGGCCTCTTCGCGAGCAGGCTCGCTCCCACAAGGGATCAGCAGTGAGCCCCAAGGCCCGGAACAGCAACAGACACAAGAAAAAGACCGTGACGACATGTCAGAACCGACCTTACTGAACAACGAAATCCGCGACTGGCTGATGGACTGTGGCCTGTTCGATCAACTGCTGCCGGCGGACTTCGCCGCGGCCTCGGGCTACTTCAGCATCAGCACCGTTGCTTCGGGCGAAGAGATTTTCCATGAGGGCGATGCCGGCAGCTTCATGTGCATCATCCACACCGGCCAGGTGGCGGTGCAGAAAACCAACAGCGATGGGCACCTGGTGACCATGGCAACGCTGCGCAGCGGTCGGGCGTTCGGCGAAATGGCCGTACTCGACGGCGAACGGCGCTCGGCCAGTTGCGTGGCCGCGAGCAATTGCCAGTTGCTCAATCTGGGCAAGGACTCGTTGGAAAAGATGCTCAACGATGCGCCGAAAATCGCCGCCAAAATCATCCGGGCCCTCGCCGTCTCCCTCTCCAAACGCTTGCGCATGGCCGATGGGCAACTGCTCTCACAGCAGGTTTAACCGCCGGGTGATTTGGCTTTCGACGGGTTTTGCTCCAGCCCCGGCAGTGGCTGGTCCTTGGTGGGTGGGCTGGGCATTTCCATGGGCACCAACGGCGGGCCGCCACTGCCGGGCCCGACCTTGGGCACGCTGGTCGGGGTGATTTGCGGGTACGGTGTCGGGGTCGCGGTGCCGGGCGAACCGGGCCGCGGCGCGGGACTGGTGGGGATGGTTTGCAGCTCCTGGGCCTGCACTGCAGTTATCGAGAGCGCGGCCAAGGCAATGACCGTTAGAATGGTGCGCTTCATCAATGGCTCCGTTGGCCTTGTTGTCTTTTTGCAGGCTACTCCCAACGGCGCGTGTTTGCCTTCCCCCTCTTATGCCAATTTCTCCTCAAGTGAGTCCCATGAAACGTTTCGTTCTGCTCGACACCACTCCAATTCCTGAAAATGGCGGTGCCTTGTGCCTGTTCGAATACGGCGAGGATTTTGTCATCAAGATCCAGGGCGGCGACGGCGGGCAACTGATGAACACCCGCATGCATGGCTCGGAAGATGCGTTGGCCGAGATCCCGTGCCGTAAAGTGGCTGGCCGGCCGAACTCGCGCGTGCTGATCGGCGGCCTCGGCATGGGCTTCACCCTCGCCTCGGCCCTCAAGAACCTGGGCAAGACCGCTGAAGTGGTCGTCGCAGAACTGGTGCCGGGGGTGGTGGAGTGGAACCGTGGACCGCTGGGCGAGAAAGCCGGGAACCCGCTGCTCGACCCGCGCACGGTCATTCGCATGGAAGACGTGGCCAAAGTCCTGCAGGCCGAGCCGCAAGGTTTTGACGCGATCATGCTCGACGTCGACAACGGCCCCGAAGGCCTGACCCAGAAGGCCAACAGCTGGCTCTACTCCGCTGGAGGCCTGAGCGCCTGCGCCAAGGCCCTGCGGCCCAAAGGCGTGCTGGCCGTCTGGTCCGCGAGCGCTGACCGACAATTTTCCGACAAACTGAAGAAGGCCGGCTTCAAGGCCGAGGAAGTCCAAGTCTTCGCCCACGGCAACAAAGGCACTCGCCACACCATCTGGATTGCCGAGAAGCTCAAGGGCTGAGCTAAACTGCGATTAATACCGTCATTAGTCTTTTTACAAAGGTGAACCCATGAGTTCGTCAACGCCTCCGTCCAACACGTCAAAGCTGGACCGCATCCTTGCTGACAACCAGCGCGACAAGGAAATGGGTTACCGCGACAAGGCCCTGAAAATGTACCCGCACGTGTGCGGCCGCTGCGCCCGTGAGTTTTCCGGCAAGCGCCTGAGCGAACTGACCGTGCACCACCGCGACCACAACCACGACAACAACCCGCAGGACGGCTCGAACTGGGAGCTGTTGTGCCTGTATTGCCACGACAACGAACACTCGCGGTACACCGACCAGCAGTATTTTGGTGAAGGCTCGCTGAGCTCGCCGAAAATCGCCAAGGCCACGCATAACCCGTTTGCGGCGCTGGCCGGCCTGATGAAGAAAGACGAGTAATATCTTCAGCGCCTCGACCGGCCCCTTCGCGAGCAGGCTCGCTCCCACAGGGGATCTTCTGTGAACACAACATTTGTGAACACTCAGGATCATTGTGGGAGCGAGCCTGCTCGCGAAGGCGGCTGACCAGACACCACCAATCTCCAAACCGAACACCCCTCCCCCAATCCCCGTATAATCGCCGTTTTTTACCCGAAGGCACCCGCTCGTGGCAGACAAACGGTACAGCTGCATTGGTTTGTATAACCCCAAATCACCGGAGAACGTCGGTTCGGTGATGCGCGCCGCTGGCTGTTATGGCGTGGCGTCCGTGTTCTACACCGGCAAACGTTATGAGCGCGCCGCCGACTTCGTCACCGACACCAAGCGCGTCCACTACGACATTCCGCTGATCGGCATCGACGACCTGAAAAAAATCCTGCCGCTGGGCTGCGTTCCGGTCGCTGTGGAACTGGTGGACGGCGCCCGTTCGCTGCCGGAATACACACACCCGGACCGCGCCCTGTACATCTTCGGCCCGGAAGACGGCTCGCTGGATAAAGAGATTCGCGACTGGTGCGAAGACGTCGTCTACATCCCGACCACCGGGTGCATGAACCTGGCGGCCACCGTCAACGTCGTGCTCTATGACCGTATGTCCAAGGGACTCAACACCCGCTCCGGGGCGAAATTTCGCTGATTCACCGCACATCCAATGGAACAAGCCGTCCGCCTCGGCAGTCAGCTTAAGTATCTATTCCTGAAGCAGCTATTTCCCACTGGAGACAGATCATGAGCGAACTCAAACACGTAGAACGCATCGAATCCACCCCGTTCCAGACTCACCCTGACCAGAACGTGCAGGGTTGGGAACGTATCGGTTCCCTGGTCGGCGGCGTGGTGATGGTCGGCAAGGGCCTGCGTCGCGGTGGCGTGTTCGGGTTGATTCAAGTGGCGATCGGCGGTGTGGCGCTGGCGCGTGGTATTACCGGGCACAGTTCGGCGAAAAGCCTGCTGGAGAAAAGCCGTCAGGACATGAACAACGTGCGGGCGAAGATTCAGCGGGCGGGTGAAGAATTGAACCGGTTGAAGGCAAATGCTGAAGCGGCGACCAATACCGCTACCGTAACCGGTAATGATTCTTTGACATCGCCGAAAACCGGGGTTTAACCCGAGATTTTCATTGCGGGTTAGGGCCCCTTCGCGAGCAGGCTCGCTCCCACATTGGAATGCGGTTACCTGTGGGAGCGAGCCTGCTCGCGAAGGCGGTATTACTGAAGCAACTCGGTATCGAGGACCTTCGAAGATTCACCAATGATGCTTTCCGCAAGCTGAACAAACTCCTTGGTATCCACGCTCTCCAAATGCATCGCCCCCTGCAACACATCATCCAGCGAACGTTTGTTGCGGGTCTTCAGGCGAATCTCGCGATCCAGTTCCTGCAGCAACACCACCGCTTTGGCCACCTGCGCCGGGCTGACCTGCTCAGCGCGCAAGGTCGTGACTTTCTGGCTGTCCTTGGCCAACTTCTTCTGCAAACTCTCATACCGCTCATCACTCATGCCGCCAGCGCGACGCACCAGTTCAATGGCGTAATACTCGGCAAACCCTTCGCTGATCCAGTCACTGCGCTGCTGGTCGTTGATCCGTCCGAACACCTGCGCCAATTCCCGCACCAGCGCACTGGTACCGTTTTCGCTGACCATCGGCAGACGCGTGTTCAGATAGATCGATTCGTGCGCGCCCAGACTGCCGCGCCACATCGGGTCGTTGGCACCGACGATCAGCAGTTTGACGGGATGACGGGGATACACCGCCTGCACTTGCGGCCAGACAAAGGTCAGCAGTGTCAGTACATCCATGCGGCGCATGCCCTGGCCTTGGGGCGAGGCGACGGTGACTTCGGTCTCCCCCAACCGCGTGCGACGGCTGCCGAGGTGGCCGGCAAGCATCCAGCCCGTGGGCCGGTCGAACAAGCGAGAGACGTTATCGACCCGGAACTTGTTCTTGCCGATCCGTGGCCAGGCGGTTTCAACGCTTTTCCAGCCGGTGGGCAATTCGAATTCAAGGCGTGAAACCAGCTCAATGCCGTCCTGCTGATCGAGTTTGGCCGCCGGCACCAGATCGTCGCCGCGCATCAGCGCCCAGGTCGGGGTCATGCGGGAGTCGAAGCTGCCGCTCTTGCGCCCGTGGCTGATGCGTACGCGGTAGGTCAGGCTGGCCTTGTCGGCGGCCGGACGCCAGACACCACGGGCCTGTTTGCCCGGCGTGATCTGCCATTGGCCGTCGGCCTTGAAATCGCTGTAGTGGCTGCCATCGCCCAGGTCGAAATCCAGACTGCGCACCGCCGAACCCTGAGCCAGGGTCAGTCGCACTTCGGCCTGATCGCTTTGCGGCAACAGGCGCACGTGGTAATCCAGATCAACCTTCTTCGCCGCCCACACGGGGGAACCCAGGACTAATAGTCCAAGGGTCAACGCCAGCCGCAATCCCACAGCCATACACACTCCTTGTGGCGAGCGAGCTTGCTCGCGCTGGGCTGCGTAGCAGCCCCAAATTCTTGTAATCACTGCCGATTTTGTGAGTGGGAATTAACCCGCCCGGAAAATCAGATGGTCTTCCCAATCGTCTTCGGCCACGCTGCCTTCGGCGAGCATGCGCCCGGACTGGGAAATACGCTCGTGGTGCACCGCATCGCGATCCCCGCACACCAGATGATGCCAGAGCGGCAGGTCCTTGCCTTCGCTGACCAGTCGATAGCCGCAAGTCGGCGGCAGCCATTTGAACTCATCGGCCTTGCCCGGCGTGAGCTGGATGCAGTCCGGCACGAAGTCACGACGGTTGGTGTAATCGGTGCATTGACAGGTTTTCAGGTCCAGCAATTTGCAGGCGATGCGCGTGTAGTAGACGCTGTTGTCGTCTTCATCTTCGAGCTTTTGCAGGCAGCACAGGCCGCAGCCGTCGCACAGCGATTCCCATTCCTCTTGATCGAGTTGATCGAGGGTTTTGCGTATCCAGAACGGTTCGACTTTGGCGGCCATGGCTCAAGCATCAACATCAGGTGGTGAAAAGGCCGCCAGTCTAGTGCCAAGGCCCTTGCGGGCCAAGCGTTGGCGACTGCCGGTAGAACGAGCTTGTCAGTTATTGCGCCGCCAATGTAGCTTTGCCAGTCGCAAGGAGCCGGACCTGCGTGCCATTAACGCTCAACCGCGTTGCATTCAGGTGAACGGCCCAGGCTCTCGAAAACCTTATCGCTCAGCTCAACTGTGCCCGCAGGTTTCAGACGACCCTCACTTTCAAACGTAGCAAGGAATCTCCTGATGAGTGCTAATCCACGCGTTGCCGACTATGCCATCCACCCTCAGTTCACCGACCGCTGGTCGCCCCGCGCCTTCACCGGTGAAGCGATTCCGGAAGAAACCCTGCTGAGCTTCTTCGAAGCTGCACGCTGGGCGCCATCGGCTTACAACTCGCAGCCTTGGCGGTTTCTGTACGCGCGCCGTGACACGCCGAACTGGGAGCGTTTCCTGGGTCTGCTGAATGAGTTCAACCGCGGCTGGGCGCAACACGCCTCGGCGCTGGTGATCGTGATTTCGAAAACCACCTTCGCGGTGCCTGGCGCCACCGAAGAAACCCCGGCGTTGTGGCACACCTTCGACACGGGCTCGGCTTGGGGTCATCTGGCGCTGCAAGCGAGCATCAGCGGCTGGCACACCCACGGCATGGCCGGTTTCGACCAGGACCTGACTCGCAAGGAGCTGAACATTCCAGAGGGTTATGCGCTGCACGCGGCGGTGGCGGTGGGCAAACTGGGCGACAAGGCGACGCTGGCGGATTACCTGCAAGCACGTGAAGAACCGAGCCCGCGTCGTCCGCTGAGCGAACTCGCTGCTGAAGGAGACTTCACCCTCTAAGCCATACCGCAAAAAATGTGGGAGCGAGCCTGCTCGCGAAGGGGCCGTCACACCCAACATCAATGTTGAGTGTGAGACCGCTTTCGCGAGCAGGCTCGCTCCCACAATTTGATCGGGGGTGTACTCAGTAGCCGCGATTGAAATCCACTTCCCCACGTAATGCCTCACCCGCCTGATACGCCCGCAGATTCTCGACAAACAGATTCACCATCATCGATGGCGAGGTCGGTGCCGAACTGTGGCCGGTCAGCAGCAGGCCCCACGCGGTCCAGAACGGATGTCGTTGCGGCAGCGGCTCCTGACGGCAGACGTCGATCACGGCACCGGCCAGATGCCCTTCTTTCAAGGCCTCCACCAGGTCCGCATCGACCACTGCCACGCCACGCCCGACGTTGATGAACAACCCGGTCGGCTTGAACTGCTTGAACAGCGCCGCGTCGTACAGGTCATGGGTGTTCGGCGTATTCGGCAGCAGATTGACCACGTAATCCACTTCACCGACCAGACGCGGCAGATCAGCCAGCGCCCCGACTTCGACAAACGGCGCCTGCTCGCGGGCTTCGCTGGCGATGCCATACAACTCGACGCCAAACGGCACGAGGAATTGCGCCACGGCCTGCCCGATGTCGCCGGTGCCGACGATCAACACCTTGCGCCCGGCCAGACTTTGGCCCTGGCGACTGTCCCATTTGCGCTCGACCTGGCTGACCAGCCGCGGCAGCACTTCGCGCTCGTGGCCGAGCATGTAGGTCAGCACGTATTCGGCCATGACCTGACCGAAAATTCCCACCGCTCGGGTCAGGCGATAGTGCCGAGGCAAGCCGTCGGCCAGCAGCGGCGTAATGCCCGCCCAAGTCGATTGCAGCCATTGTGGCTCGTGGCCCTGACGCAGCAAGGTCGCCAGCAGGTCCGGCTGACCGAGCCAGATCGGACAATCAGCGGCCTGGCTGGCCAGTTCAGCGGAGTCGCCGCTGGTCAGCACTTCCAGGTCGGGCGCTGCTTGACGCAGCAGCTGGGCGTACACCGGGTGGTCGTGTTCAGCAATCAGAACGCGCATGGTTCAAACCTTTCAAAAACAGTGCAGACGGCCGCCGACGGAGTATCGCTCCATCGCCCTGGCCATCGCCAAAATCGTTCCAGTGTTTCATAAAGGCTCTGAACAGAGCCTGTCTGCCGATCACATCGGGTCGTTGCGGCGCAGCAATTCTTCCGGCAAGTGTTCGATGTACTCGTCTTCAGCCGGCGGCATTTGCAAGTGGTAACCCTGTTTCTCAAGGTTTTCCAGTACCACGGTGATGTCCTCGCGCGACAGTTTGCGCTCGGGGGTCAGCACCAGGTCGAAGGCGTGATGCGGTTTGCCGAAGGCGGCCATCAGGCTTTCCGGGACGCGCTCCAGTGCATCGCTTTTGAGCACATAGAGGTACATCTCGTTTTTCTTCAGGCTTCGATAAATGGAGCAAATACGTTTCAAGGCTGTTCTCCGGCGGTGGCCAGGCTGTCGAGCAGCGCCTGGCCCATCAATTCGCGGCGCCAGCCACGCAGCGAATCAGGCAATTGGTAAGGACCATTGGGGAAGCCGCTCTTGAGCAGCGCTTCCAGGGTTTTCTTGCGCAGCATCAGCTCTGGCGCGATGTTCAGCCGTTCGGCTTCGGCCTGGCCGATCGCACGCAGCTGTTTGACCAGCGTGGCGGCGTCCACCGGCAAAGGCTCCGGCACTGCTGGCGGCCATTGATCAGGCGACACACTGCCAGAGCGTTTGATCAGATCAAGCAGAAATTCGCCGTCCTGACGCACGGTACGCGGGTGCATGTCTTCGATCTTCGCCAACGCGCCGAGGTTGTCCGGCTGAGTCCGCGCCAGCGGCCACAGGGAATGCTCACGCACGATGCGGTTGCGCGGCAGATCACGGGCGCGGGCTTCGCGCTCGCGCCAGGCGCACAGTTCACGCAACACGGCGAGTTGGGCGCGGGAGAGCTTCCAGGCCAGCTTGGCTTCGCGATAGACCTCATACGGATCAACCTCACGACGCAAGTTGGCCACCAGCTCGGCGCCGTCTTCCAGGACCCAGGCGTACTTGTCGTCAGAAAGCTTCGGACGAAGCTGTACGAAAACTTCCGCCAAGTGCAACGCATCTTCGGCGGCGTAGCTGATTTGGGTGTCCGACAGTGGGCGTTGCAGCCAGTCGGAACGGGTCTCGCCCTTGGGCAGGTCGATGCCGAGCACTTCCCGCACCAGCCGCGAATACCCCATGGAGAAACCCAGGTTCAGGTAAGCGGCGGCCAATTGAGTGTCAAACAGCGGCGCCGGCAGGCTGCCGGTCAGGCGCAGCAGGACTTCAAGGTCTTCGCTGCACGCATGGACGACTTTGACCACGGCCGGGTTTTCCAGCAATGCGGCCAGAGGCTGCCAGTTGTCGATGGTCAGTGGGTCAATCAGGTAAGCGCGTACGCCATCGCCGATCTGCAGCAGACCTGCGATCGGGTAAAAGGTGTCGACCCGCATGAATTCGGTGTCGAGGGCAACGAATGGCAGCAGCTGCCACTCGGCGCAAAACTGACCGAGGCTATCGTTGTCGCGAATCCAGTGAATATCGATGGCCACACGGCTCTCCCTTGAAGAATGGCGCGCAGTATATATCGCCCCCGGCGATTTCCGCGCCTCCACTGAACAAGAGCTTTAGCGAAAATGCCTGCCAGACGGCAAGAAATGTCTGACAAGCGGAGACTAACCGGCCTTACGCAGTACGTAGACGCGCATCCGCGCACAGCCGGGCAGGAAGTCCTGATGACTGAGCACGCGCAAACCTGCGCGCTTGAACTCGGCTTCCACGTCGGCCTTGCTGGCCAACGGTCGGGCCGGAGCGCCCTGTGCATCCGTGCGCCGACCTTTGAAATGAGCATCGACCCGAACCCCCACAATCACCGTATCGCGACTGACCCGATGGAACTCCTTAAGCATGGCCAAGCGATGCTCGGAGCAGGTGAGGTGTTGAAACAGTTGCATGCAAAAAATGCAGTCAACCGCATTCGCCGACAAGCCGATGGTAAACGCTGAACTCTGAAAGGTTTTGACCCGTTTCAGCAAGCTCTGCGGATGGTGGGTGCGGGCATGATCGAGTATGTCCTGCGACGGGTCAGCCGCGAGGATCACCCGGTTTGCATGCTCGGCCAGTACTGGCCAGAAGCGCCCGACACCGCAAGCCAAATCAAGAACCAGACCCGGTTCGCCGGCAGCCTTGAGCGCGTTGCGCACCAGTTGCTCGTCACGCCAGAACGTCAACCGCCCGGCCAGGCCACGCGGCCGCGGCTGAAGACAGACGCGGGCGTGCTCCTGATCGTAGCGCCGGGCGATCTCAAGCTCGATGGCAGATGGGGGTTGAGCGGACATGTGCAATGGCTCTCGGGGGATACTCTACCGGCCACAGGTTAGCGGCCGGTGCATGAAAAAAGGTTGAGGTACTCACTTTTTGACCAACACGCCGTCGTTCACCGCACCACGACATCCGGCAAACATATCCAGATTCTGGTTGTACACCTTGCTCTGGACCTCCAGCAAACCGAGCATCGAATGGAACAGGTTGTCCTGACTCAAGGGCTTTTCGCGACTCAGTTGCAGGCAATGGGCGTCCACCGAGAACGACTTTTGATAGCTGTCGGAAAACCAGGCCAGCATCGCGACATGCTTTTGTTGTTCCGGTGCCAGCATGTAAGGCGTGCCATGCAGAAACAAGTTGTACTCGCCCAAGGATTCGCCGTGATCCGACAGATAGAGCATCGCGGTATCGACTTTGTCCTGATTGTTACGCAACAGATCGATCAGGGTGGACAGCACGTGATCGGTATACACCAGGGTGTTGTCGTAGCCATTGACGATACTTTCGCGACTGCAATTGTTCAGGGCGTTACTTTCACAAACCGGGGTGAAGCGCTCGTACTCTTTCGGGTAGCGCTTGAAGTATTCCGGACCGTGACTGCCCATCTGGTGCAACACCAGTACCGTGTCTTTATCCAGGGTATCGATGAAGTGCTGCAAACCCTGCAGCAGGATTTCATCGCGGCATTCGCTATTGGCACACAGCACCGGGTCTTTCAGGTTACTGACGTCGTCGACGGTCACCCGATCGCAAGTGCCTTTGCAGCCCGATTGGTTATCGCGCCAGATCACGTCGAGACCCGCGCGTTTGAGTACGTCCAGCAGGCCTTCCTGGTTCTTTGCCTTGCTGGCGTTGTAATCCTTGCGGCCCATGTCGGAGAACATGCACGGCACCGACACCGCTGTTTCCGTCCCGCAGGAATGCACGTCTGTGAACGCGATCAGGCCGGCCTCTTTACTCAGTTTGGGTGTGGTGTCACGGTTATACCCCAGGATGCCGAAGTTCTCGGCGCGAGCACTTTCGCCCACCACCAGCACGGTCAGGGATTTGCGCTCATGGGTTTGCCAGGCGGGATTTCGCTGGGCATCTTCACCCAGTTTCATAAAGGGCTGCTGCGCAGACGCGACCTGCTCACGCAGAAAGCCGAAAGAGGCACCGATGTAGTTGCTTGGCACGACCATCAGGCGCAATTCATGATGATTGCGAAACAACGAAGACAGGCCCTGATAGTTAACCAGTGCAACGCCACCAATCACGGCAACTGACGCGACACTTACCAGCGCTTTACTTAATAGCTCACGGTGCCAGCGGCGGTAATTAACCGGGATCTGCCACAACAACAACGACGGCAAGACACCCAGCAGAAGGATATAAACAAGCAACTTCAACGACAGCAAGTCACGCACTTCCGTCGCATTAGTTTGCGCAAAGTTACGCAACATGCCGGTGTCAATCAGCACGCCATATTGACCCATGAAGTACGCTACGCCGGCACTGACCATAAAGATCAGCGTCAAAACAGGCTTCATTACCGGCCGGAACGCCAGCAGGGTCAGCACAATGTTGAAAGCAGCAAGGATCATCGCTCCGAATGCCACACGCATGACGATGCCTTGACCGTCAGAGCCCGTGATTTCAAACAGGTGTTGCCAGAGAACTAAATTGAATCCTGCCAATAGAAAGGTGCTGGCAATCAGTGTCACCCACTCGGGGCGCACGGCTTTAATCTTCAACATGAGATCGGCTGTTCCTGAATAAATGTGCCTTCGCCAAATGTGAAAATTTCATTGGCCGCAACATCACTAATTTTAGGCTGCCAACCATCAATTTTTTGTGAAAAAGAAGCCAACGATTAGTTGGCTCATGGTACGAGGCCAAAACGCTCAACTTATTTGAGAATGGTTCAGGTTCTGTTCAGGCTTGATTCAAATACCAACGCCAGTCCTGCTCGCCGACCTCGCCCATGAACTGTCGATACTCGGCACGTTTTACTGCCAGGTACACGCCGAGGAATTCACCGCCGAACGCGTCCCGTGCCCAACTCGAACCTTCCAGCGCCCGCAACGTGGTCAGCCAGTCAGTCGGCAACAGTTCCGTGGCCTGAGCGTAGCCATTGCCCTCCACCGGCGCACCAGGATTGAGTTGTTCGCGAATACCGCGATGGATACCGGCCAGAATCGCCGCAGCCGCCAGATACGGGTTGGCGTCGGCGCCACAGATGCGGTGTTCGATATGCCGGGAGAACGCCGGCCCGCCGGGTACGCGCAAACTTACGGTGCGGTTGTCCACGCCCCAAGTGGCCGCTAACGGCGCATAACTGTTGGTCTGAAAGCGACGGTAAGAGTTGGCGTTCGGACAGAACAGCAGCAACGAATCGAGCAAGGTGCTGAGCATCCCGCCGACTGCCTGTTTGAGCAGTGGCGTACCGTCCAGAGCTTCACTGGCGAACAGGTTGTTGCCCTCCTTGTCCGCCAGGCTGACGTGCATGTGCATGCCAGTGCCCGCCAAGTCATCAAACGGTTTCGCCATGAAGCACGCGGTCATCCCGTGCTTGTGGGCCACGCCCTTGACCAGCCGTTTGTAGCGCACCGCTTCGTCCATCGCCTGCAAGGCGTCGGTGCGGTGTTCGAGGGTGATTTCCACTTGTCCGGGCGCGTATTCGGAAATTGCCGTGCGCGCCGGAATACCCTGGAGTTTGCAGGCGCTGTAGAGATCGGCCAGAAACGGCTCGATCTGCTCCAGTTCACGCAAGCCATAGACCTGAGTCCCTCGCGGTCGTCCACCATCGACATCCCGCGCCGGTTGCGGCCGACCGTTGCTGTCGCGCTGCTGATCCAGCAGGTAGAACTCCAGCTCCGCCGCCATCACCGGGTAATAACCATCGGCCTGCAAGCCTTCGATGACTTTCGCCAGCAGATGCCGTGGATCGGCAATCGTCGCGGGCATGCCCTCCTTCGGGTGCATGCTGACCTGCACCGCCGCCGTAGGCATCAGCCGCCAGGGCATGCGCGTCAAACTGCCGCTGATCGGGTACGCCCGGCAGTCGATATCGCCAACATCCCAGACCAGGCCGGAGTTTTCCACGTCATCGCCATTAATGGTCAGGCCAAGAATGGTGCTCGGCAATGGCCGCCCGCTTTCGTACACCGCCAGCAATTCATCGCGGTGCAGCAACTTGCCCCGAGGTACACCGTTGTTGTCGAGGATGAACAACTCGAACATCTCTATATCCGGGTTCTGTTCAAGAAAGGTCAGGGCTTCTTGCTTGGAGGCGAAGGATGTTGTGGCAACACTCATGGGAATTCTCTTATTTCCGCGTCAGGCAAACGCACAGGCGCCGCCGTTTTGATCCCGGCACGCAGTGCGGGACCTGTAAGAACAATCAACGGGAAAGGCAGAAATCCGGTGGGCGCGCGTGACGGCAGTGCCACAGCGCCCAGAAGGCTAATTCGGAGGGGAGTGCGACTGGACAATCGTCCATAGAGAAAACCGCAGAGAACAGATGAGCAGCAGCGTCACACGGAGAGGTTAAGTCGTTAAATCGGGATTTGAAGAACTTTGGTTGCGATATGACTAAACATTCTATAACCATCCTAGATCCAATGTAGGAGCGAGCCTGCTCGCGAAGGCGGCGTGACAGTCGATATTTATGGTAACTGACACTCCGTCTTCGCGAGCAGGCTCGCTCCCACAGGGGATCTGTGTCTCGGCAGAGGTATTTAATTTCTAAATACTGCTCCGGACTTTCTGATTTGCGGCCTCCAGGCCTCGCGCGCCTAATCGGCTCCTTGTCATTCAAGGTCCGATCGATGGAAAACGTTCGCGCAACCTCCCGCCCCGCCCTCTGGCTGATGGTTAGCATCATCCTGGTCGCCCTGAACCTGAGGCCTTCCATGGCCGCCGTCGGTCCTTTGCTGTCGGCGATTCGCGGCGACATTGGGCTGAGTTTCAGCCTGGCCTCGCTGCTGACCATGCTGCCAGTGATGGCGATGGGGCTGGCGATGTTCTTTGGGCTGAGCATCAGCCAACGAATCGGCGAACAACGCACTGTGGTGCTCTCGCTGCTGGTCATTGGCGTGGCTACGGTGTCGCGATTAGTCCTCGATTCGGCGGCCGAACTGATCCTCAGCGCCGTGCTGGCGGGTATCGGTATCGCGCTGATCCAGGCGTTGATGCCGGCACTGATCAAATCCCGCTTCAGCGAACACGTTGCCGTGTGCACGGGGCTCTACGTCACGTCGATCATGGGCGGCGCAGCGATTGCGGCGTCGTTTGCACCGCTGGTGATGGTCCGCACCGGCAGCTGGCGCGTGGGCCTGGCGATCTGGGCCGCGCTGGCGCTGGTGGCGCTGCTGTTTTGGTGCCTGCAGCGTGAAAGAATGCCGGCGCAGCCTGCTCAGGCGCAACGCAATGGGTCCTTCTTCGGCAATTCCCGCGCCTGGTTACTCGCCATCTTCTTCGGCTTGGGTACGGCGTCCTACACCTGTGTGCTGGCCTGGCTGGCGCCGTACTACGTCGAAAAGGGTTGGAGCGAACAAAACGCCGGGTTGCTGCTGGGTTTCTTGACCGCCATGGAAGTGTTGTCCGGCCTGCTGACACCGGCCATTGCCAACCGCAGCCGTGACCGGCGCGTGGTGCTGGTAGTGTTGCTGGCGCTGATCATGGCCGGTTTCTGTGGGCTTATTCTCAGCCCGCAACGCCTGAGTCTGTTGTGGCCATGCCTGTTGGGGCTCGGCATCGGCGGACTGTTCCCGATGAGCCTGATCGTGTCCCTGGATCATCTGGACAATCCCCAGCGTGCCGGCGGCCTGACTGCGTTCGTGCAAGGCATCGGCTACCTGATCGCCGGTCTCTCGCCGCTGATTGCCGGGTTGATCCGCGATCAGCTCGGCAGCTTCAAATGGGCCTGGTGGTCACTGACCGGCGTCATGGCACTGATGATCCTGATGGTCTTGCGCTTCGATCCACGGCATTACGCCCACCACATTCGCTGACCCCGGAACCCACATCATGAAACACACCAGTTTCGTCGCCGCTCACGTCGGCATGCTGCTCTGGGCACTGTTGATCGCTGCATCGTTTTCTGCGGCAGCACAGGTCAGTCAGGTCATCGACCCGATCCTGCTGACCGGTTTGCGCCTGCTGTTCTGCGCCCTGGTATTTTTGCCGCTGCTGCTGTTCAAGGGCGATACCGCCATGACCGCCCGCGGACTGTTCGGCCATGCCGCGCTCGGCTTGCTGCTGGCGGTGTATTTCGGCTCGCTGTTCGAGGCATTGCGCTACACCTCGGCCGTCAATACCGGAACGATGTTCACCTTGGTGCCTCTGCTGACAATGCTGTTCGAAGCCGTATTGATGCCCGACAGCAACCTGAAACAGCGGGTGCTGCCGATGCTGATGGCCGCTGCCGGGGCCGTATTGCTGGTTTTGAAAGGCGCAGGCCCTGGTGAGCTGCCATCGCTGTATGCGGTGGCAGTGTATGGCGTCGGTTGCCTGGCGATGGCGCTCTACTCGCCCCTGAGTCAACGGCTCAAGGCCAGCAGTCTCAAGGGTCGCGGCCCGGTGGGCATGACCTTCTGGAACATGCTATTCGGCGCGCTGTTTCTGCTGGCATTCTGCGGGTTCAACGGCGGCTGGCGATCGGCGTCATTGCTGACCGTGGGCGATGTTGGGTGGCTGATCTACCTGGCGGTGTTCGCCACGCTGGCGACCTTCTGGCTGCTGCATCGGGCAATTGCCGTCATCGCTCCTTCCTCGGTCATCTCCTACATTTACCTGAGCACACTGTTCCTCACGTTGTTTCACTGGTTCTGGTTACGTCAGTCGCCGCTGCCGCTGGAAATCTTCGGGGCGCTGCTGGTGGGCATCGGTATGTTGGCATTGCTGATGTCCAGTCGCAGCGCGCTGCCAGCAGCCGTTCAAAGCTGACGGCCTCTGTAACTGCCCCACAACTTTCTATGAAAAATCCTACAGGGCATTCTCCTGGCACCATCGTTCCGTTAGGATCACTCGCACAAATTTGCGCACAGTCAGCGCAAGGAGCACAGCGAGACGAAACGGATGTTGAACAGTAACTTGCTTAGAAAGCTCGATATGCAGGACCTCATGGTGTTTATCGCCGTGTATGAGCAAAGCAGCGTCACCGGTGTATCCGAGGCGCTCTGCGTCAGCCAGTCCACCGTGAGTTACTGCCTGAAAAAGCTGCGCACCAGTTTCGAAGACGAGCTGTTCATCAATACCCGTGCGGGTATGCGCCCCACCTACAAAGCCAGCACCATGTACACCCACGTGCTGAAGATCCTCGAAAGCATCAACCTGTGTCACGCAGGTCTGCAGGCGTTCGACCCGACCCTGCAACCGGTCACCTTCAATATTTGCGCACCTGAATACTTCGAGCAGTTGATCCTGCCGCGTCTGTTGAAGAATTTCGATTTCGCCGACCTGCCGGTGATGGTCAACATGCACAAGTTCGAAACCGACATCCCGGCCGAAGAACTGCGCGACGGCAGCCTCGACCTGGTGATTTGTTTCGGCCCGAACTTTCATCGCAGTCACGGCGATTTCAAATCCCGGATGCTGCTGGAGGACGACCTGGTCTGCGTCTTCGATAAACGCGCCACACCGCCGGAACCGCGTTTAAGCCTGCAAGCCTTCGTCGAACGCCGACATGTGTTCCCGACACCCTGGACGTCCACCACCAACATGGTCGACGGCTGGCTGGCGCAGCAGGCGCAAAAACGCCAGATCGTCGCGCGTTCCAATAGTTACAGTGCAGCACTGAAGATGATCACCGGTACCGACTTCATCCTGACCCTGCCTCGGCGCGTCCAGCAATTGCTGGCCAACGAGGTGATCTTCAATCATTGCGAAGCGCCCAACGGCTTGCCGGGATTCACCTTGGACATGCAATGGACTCAAAGCGCCGATCAGGACAGCGCCAACACCTGGTTGCGTGAGCAAGTGGTCAAGGCCTGCGCCGAGCAGGAAATGGCCTGAAACTCAGTGGCTGATGGCGACCTTGGTGTAGGACTCTCGATCAATGTCGAGGATTTCCACGGCCATCTGGACTTCAACATCCGCTGGCCATTCACACAAGTCCTGAACCACCGCCAGCAAGCTCTCGGACAACTGCTTCTTGATCTGAGGTGAGCGACCGCTCAATAGTGCCAGTTTCACATGCACGAAGGCCCGTTCACCTAACGCCGTGCCGACCTTGAACGTCTCGACCTTCACCGCTCGGCTCTTGATGTCGTATTCGGCAGCAAACTGACCGGAAGCCACCAACGTATTATTAAGCCGGATCAACGCCACGTCAGCATTGAGCTCGGGCAGGTTGGCGGTGTATTCCATGTGCAGGTGAGGCATGACTAAGCTCCTGAAGGTGGGCAGAAAGGTCGTACATATATCACAGCACTGCCCTATTCACTCGGGCTGCGGTAACACCGCGCGTTCACTCATGAACGCCTCCAGCCTCGACCTCAACCAGCGCTCGGCGGGGTCGGTATCGACATGACTGAGCCAGACCATGGACAGATCCAGGGTCGGCGTCTTGAACGGAAACGGCTCCTTGAACAACTGGCCGGACGCGGCCATCGCTTCGGCGGCGTAATCCGGCAGGCTGGCGATCAAATCAGTCCCGGCTAGCAAGGCCGGCAACGAACTGTATTGCGGCACGGAAAGGACGACGTGGCGCGTACGACCAATCTCCGCCAGCCACTCATCGGCGTAACCACTGACATTGGCGGTGTGGGAAACCAGCACATGCGGTCGCGCGCAATATTCATCGAGCGTCAACGGTGTGTCCGATGCGTCGGCGCGCAAAATGTTGGGCAGGATGTGCCGCAACAACTTGCGCTTGGCGTTGGCCGGAAGCCCGCGAGTCTGGCTGATACCAACGGTGATATCGCCGGACGCCAACAAATCCGGAATCCGCCAGTAATCGACATGCTGCACCACGAACACCACCTTCGGGGCTTCCTGGCGCAAGGCACGCAGCAACGGCGGCAGCAGGCCAAACTCGACATCGTCCGACAGCCCGATACGAAAGCTCATAGTGCTGCTGGCAGGGTCGAAATCATGGGTCAGGCTCAACGCCACCGACAACGAATCCAGCGCCGGCGACAGGTGCAGAATGATTTCCTCGGCCCGCGCCGTCGGCTCCATACGATGCCCGACGCGTATGAACAGCGGATCGTTGAACATCGTGCGCAAGCGATTGAGCGCCGAACTGATGGTCGGCTGGCCGAGAAACAATTTCTCCGCCACCCGGGTGACGTTGCGTTCGAGCATCAGCGTTTCAAACACCACCATCAGGTTGATGTCGGCCTTGCGTAGTTCGTTACGATTCATCCACTGACCCCGCTCCCAAATCTGCTGACAGTTTAGGTAGGTGTCGCAATCGGCGTCTATGCGACTCAAGCCGTTTGCGTTTAATCCAGATTCAGGCAGCGGCTTGGTCTTACATCCTCTTCCTGATTTCTTTGTTCATCTGGCGGGAAGCGATTGCGTCTCTAAGCTGAGCAACGTTTAGGGCAAAACAGCCCTGACCACCCAACCATTTGAACTCAAAGGAGCCCATCAATGGCTAGAGATAAAGCGAAAGACGACAAACACTTCAACTGCACTCAGGACCATGAAGCCGACTACGTCGCCGGCCTTTACCCTCACGCCAAAGAAGAGGTTAAAACGCTCCTCAAATCGGCCTGCAAGGATAATACCCTGCGCAACTCTACCCACAAGGACGTCTACGACCTGATCAAACGAAAACTGGGCCACTCACAACCGTAAGACCGCCCGTTGGAACGAAGCTGCTCTGACTGAGCAGCTTCACCACACGAAGCCTAGATTTCCTTGACCGGCGTCTGATCGTGGGTCCCTTTGATCAAACTGATGGCATGCACACAATCAGACTTGTTGACGTAAGCCTCCCCGCTGGCAATCGTTTCATGGTTTCCCGCCCTCAAACGCCACCGCCATTGACCTTTGCCGGTCTGTACGATGCCACGGGTTTGCCTGTAAATCTCAAAATACATTGCTCGCTCCTTGCGATTGCTGATGACGGCAGATCAGTGATCTGCGAAACGAGAGTAGATGAGGATTTTTTGCAGCAGGGTCTTTCAATGTCAGGGGATGTTTCGCAGATACAGCCTTGATTGGCGGGACAACCAATAGATTCGGGGGGCGGTAAATAGAGTGACTGGGCTGAGTAACTTTTCCCTTGAAGAGGCATATTTTTCTTACGCTGCGGCGCTGCCTGTTCCGACGCAAATACTCAGCACACTGAAAGTAGGATCACGCAACAATGCTTGGTTTGATCGACATGTTTCGAGCCTTTGATGATCGTCCAGCAATCCATGCCATACAGGCTGCTCACTGATTTTTCTGCTGAGTCGAATCGTCAGCTGACACGGCCAAAGGCTGTTCCTCCATCAGCACGGCCTCTTCCTCAAGCGCTGTTTGAGGTTGAGCCGCTACCGTGCTGGAGACTGGGTCAGTACGGGGCAGCAAACCCCGTATAGCCCTTTCAATGAGTGAAAGGATTCCATAGGTGAAGAAGCCAAAGATCAGTCCAACCACCACAATGCTCAAAGGGTGCATTTGCGCTGCGTCGGGACTTTCCAACATGTAGCTAAAAGCCTGAACAGCAACGGCCAGGCAGGCCGCAAATGCGGCCACCAGCTTCACAAACACCCAAAGCTTTCGCCATCTGTTCATGCATTCCCCCGTCATCCGGTGATTTGCTCTGTATTGCATGATAGCTAATGACCAGGGTTACACCGAAAGCCAGAAAAAGCTGACGTGGGATCGCTGGCAGAAAGGCGAATCTCTTCAGCAGATTGCGCAACTGTTTGATCGAAATCACTCATCGATACAGCGTATCTTGGCGCAGGTAGCGGCAACGTGGCAGCAGGTGTGCGAGGCGCTATTAGATGCCTACGCCAAAACAGGTTTTCGAGGCTCATGATGAAAACCACTGACAAGTCGGGTGACACTTCGATTACTGCGCCAATCAAGAAGGCGTCAACCGGCAACGTCTGGCGCAGCATGCCTGGCGGCATCTGGGCGTTGGGCTTGGTCTCGATGCTGATGGACATCTCCTCAGAGATGATCCATGCGTTGTTGCCGCTCTATATGGTGACAGTGCTGGGTACCTCCGTTCTGGCGGTGGGTCTCATCGAAGGCATAGCCGAGGCTACGGCCTCGATCACCAAGGTATTCTCCGGAGCACTCAGTGATCGATTGGGCAAGCGCAAACTGCTCGCGGCGCTGGGGTATGGGCTGGGGGCGCTGTCCAAACCGATCTTTCCTTTGGCGGGGTCGCTGGATTGGCTGACCGGGGCTCGCTTTATCGACCGTATTGGCAAAGGTATTCGCGGCGCCCCGCGCGATGCGTTGGTGGCCGACATCACGCCGCCCGAAATACGGGGCGCCGCTTTCGGCCTGCGGCAAACTCTGGATACCGTGGGTGCATTCCTGGGACCGTTGCTGGCGATCGGATTGATGTGGCTAACCGCGAACCACTTCCAGACTGTGTTCTGGGTGGCCGTCATCCCGGCCTTCCTGGCCGTCGCGGTGCTGCTGGTGTTCGTTCATGAGCCCAAACAATTGGAAGGGACGCGCCGGGTGCGCGCGCCTTTGAGCCGGCGGGAATTGGCCCGACTGGGCGCCGGCTACTGGTGGGTGGTGGGTGTCGCTGCGGTGTTCACCCTGGCGCGTTTCAGCGAAGCCTTTCTGATTCTGCGCGGCCAAGCCGTCGGGCTGGCGCCGATGTGGGCGCCAGCAGTACTTGTGCTGATGGGGGTGGCGTATTCACTGTCAGCCTATCCCGCCGGGGCCTTGTCTGATCGTGTCAGCCGCGTGGCGGTGCTCGGCGTAGGTCTGCTTTTGCTGATTGCTGCCGACCTGACTCTGGCGTTCGCGCCGGGTATCGATGGCCTGGTCGTCGGCGTCATTCTATGGGGACTGCACATGGGGTCTACCCAAGGGATATTCGTCGCCCTGATCGCCGATTGCGCGCCGGCTGAACTGCGCGGGACGGCATTTGGCATGTTCAATCTGTTGACTGGGTTGGCCTTGCTGCTGGCCAGTGTCACCGCTGGGGCGTTGTGGGACACGGTTGGCTTCCAAGGCACTTTCTTGATGGGAGGGGGCTTTGCTGTTCTGTCTTTGCTGGGATTGTGGGTGATCCAGGCGAGAGTTCAGGTTCGATAGCAAAGCGCGATACCGCCTATGTTTCGCGAGACAGTCGTACCGCTCGCCGAGAAAACAGGCGGCAAATTTGCCCTAAACGAAATGCCAGAAACGAAAAAGCCCCTGTAATCACTGACGATTACAGGGGCTTAGTCTTATTCAATAATGGCGGAGAGATAGGGATTCGAACCCTAGGTACCGGTGAAGGTACAACGGATTTCGAATCCGTCCCATTCGGCCACTCTGGCATCTCTCCAACGGCGCGCATCATAACAACACTTTTGCCGGAAGCGAACCCCCTAGGCGAAATTTTTCCGTGCTATCAGATGCTTGCGTCGATTAAAGCGGTACGCCCAGACGATTGGCGACTTCTTCGTAGGCTTCGATGACGTCACCGAGGCCCTGACGGAAGCGGTCTTTGTCCATTTTCTTGCCGGTAGCCTTGTCCCACAGGCGGCAGCCGTCCGGACTGAATTCGTCGCCCAGGACGATGGAGCCGTCGGAGAACACGCCGAATTCCAGTTTGAAGTCGACCAGCAGCAGGCCGGCGTCGTCGAACAGCTTGCTCAGGACTTCGTTAACCTTGAGCGACAGTTCTTTCATGCGAACCAGTTGCTCGGCGGTGCCCCAACCGAATGCCACGACGTGGGATTCGTTGATGAACGGGTCGCCCTTGGCGTCGTCCTTCAGGAACAGTTCGAAGGTGTAAGGGTTGAGCTTCATGCCTTCTTCGACGCCCAGACGCTTGACCAGGCTGCCGGCGGCGTAGTTGCGCACGACGCACTCGACCGGGATCATGTCGAGCTTCTTCACCAGGCATTCATTGTCGCCCAGCAGTTTGTCGAATTGGGTCGGCACGCCGGCTGCTTCGAGTTTCTGCATGATGAAGGCGTTGAACTTGTTGTTCACCATGCCTTTGCGGTCGAGCTGCTCGATGCGCTTGCCGTCGAACGCCGAAGTGTCGTTGCGAAACAGCAGGATCAAGCGGTCAGCGTCGTCGGTCTTGAAAACCGATTTGGCTTTGCCGCGGTAGAGTTCTTCACGTTTTTCCATGATGGGCTCCGCTTGCTAAGTAGGTGGGCTAGGCGATGTGTCGCCAGTCGAGCCCTGAATCTTGATCGGCCAGTTGCAGCCAGTCCGGGTCGCACCCGAGGGTGTCGACAAAACATTGCCGGGCCAGCTGCGGCAGGTTGTTCTTGCTGCTCAGATGGGCCAGGACCAGGTGTTGCAGGCCTTGCCAGCCCAACTCGGACACCAGGAATGCCGCCTGATGGTTGTTCAAATGCCCCAGTTCACCGCCTACCCGCTGCTTGAGAAAGTAGGGGTAGTGACCGCGAGCCAGCATGTCACGGCAATGGTTGGCCTCGATCATCAACGCATCGAGGTCCCGATAGCCGTCCAGCACCTTGTTGCAATACGAGCCCAGGTCGGTCAACAGGCCGAAGCGCCGTTCACCGTCACTGAAGACGTATTGCGTCGGCTCCTGTGCATCATGGGCCACGGCAATGACGCCGATGCTCAGTGCGCCGATCTGCAGTTGCTCGCCGCCGGCCAGAAGGCCAGCCGGTTCAATTGGTTTGCGCATCCCGCGCAGGGTGCCGCGACTGAGGTAGACAGGCAGATTGTAGCGCCGAGACAGCAAACCCACGCCATGCACGTGGTCGGCATGTTCGTGGGTCACGAGTATCGCACTCAACTGCGCAGGGTTCACACCCAGGCGCAGCAGGCGTTTTTCGGTTTCCCGCAGGGAGAAACCACAATCCACCAGCACATACGTGTCAGCGCTGGCTATCAGCGTGCCGTTCCCTTGGCTACCGCTGCCGAGAACGGCAAAACGCATGTGATCAGCCCAGGTTGTCCTGAATCACGCTCAACACTTTGCGCGCCACGTCAGCCGGCGCCACGGTATTGATGTTTTTCTCGACGGTGACCTGGACGTTGTCGCCAACCTTGCTCAGGCGAACCTGATAACGCTCGGCACGGGCTTCAACTTCTTCCTTGCTCGGCGCGCTGCCGAACAGGCTGCTGAAGAAGCCAGGCTTCTCGTCTTTCTTCTCGGCTTTTTCAGACAGGTTGATGTAGTACAGGCCCAGGCTGCGGTTGATGTCTTCAACGCGCCATTCACCCTGTTCCAACGCACGACCGACGCTCGACCAGGCACGATCCAGGTCAGTGCCGACGTTCAGAACCGGGTTGCCGCTGCCGTCTTCGCTCAGGCTGACACGGCTTGGCGTATCGGTATCACGCGAAGCCAGCATGGAGACCGAACCGCCCTTCTCCGAGGTACGGCTCATGCTCGCGAGCATGTCGTCGACCAGTGCCGCGTCCAGGCCCGTGTTGACCGAACGGTTGGTGAAGGCCACGTCGGAGGTGCTACCGGCAGGACGCTCGGCGCTGACCACGTAGACTTCACTGGTGTTGCGCTGCACACCTGGCTCGATGCGGACCCGCACACGGGTTTCGCTGTCGGCGCCGACACCGGCTGCGCTCAGGCGCTTGGCCATCGCGGCGGACAGTTCGTCGGAATGCTGCCAGGTGGTGGTGAATTCGCCGGTTTGCGGACGCTGTTCGTCCAGACGGAAACCGTTGTCCTGGAAGAACTGCACGGCCACTGGCCAGACTTCGGCCGGCGGGTTCTGGGCGACGATCCAACGCGAATCACCGGTCTTTTGCAGGGAGTAGGCGCTGGCGTCAGCCGCTGCCGACAACGGCTGCGGACGGGGAACGATGTACTCGCCCTTTGCGGTGTCATCGGCCACGTTGCGCGGGATCGGCAACAGCGGATCCAGATGCTTGGCGGTGCTGACATCCGGCGGCAATTGCATGGGTGCAGTTTGTTGCGCTTCCAGGTAATCGCTACCACGGTCACGGAAATAACCTTCCGGGCCCCAGACCCATCCGCAGCCACTGGTGCTGGAGATGATCAAGGCAAGTGCGGAAAGTCCGGCCATTCGCTTCATGCGTAGTACTTCCTCAATTAAACCAGGACGCCGGACTGGCGCATGGCCTGCCGCAGCGGTTCGTGACAGGCAGCGCTGAGCCAGGTGAGCGGCAGACGGATACCGTCCGGCATCAAGCCCATTTCATGCAGTGCCCATTTCACGGGGATAGGGTTGGATTCGATAAACAGGGTTTTATTGAGTGGCATCAGCTTTTCGTGGATCGCGCGGGCCGTCACGGCGTCGCCTTTCAGAGCAGCGTTGCACAGGTCACTCATTTCACGCGGAGCAACGTTGGCGGTCACCGAGATGTTGCCCTTGCCGCCGAGCAGGATCAGCTCGACTGCGGTGGCGTCGTCACCGGAGATCACCAGGAAGTCTTTGCTCACGCCGTCGATGATGGCCTTGGCACGGGTCAGGTCGCCGGTGGCTTCCTTGATGCCAATGATGTTTTTCACGGTCGACAGGCGGATCACGGTTTCGGCCAGCATGTCGCACGCCGTACGGCCGGGCACGTTATAAAGGATCTGCGGGATGTCGACGGCTTCGGCGATTGCCTTGAAGTGCTGGTACAAGCCTTCCTGGGTCGGCTTGTTGTAATACGGAGTCACCAGCAGGCACGCATCGGCGCCGGCGGTCTTCGCATTGGTGGTCAGCTCGATGGCTTCGCGCGTCGAGTTGGCGCCGGTACCGGCGATCACCGGAATGCGCCCTGCAACCTGCTTCACCACGTAACGAATCACTTCGATGTGCTCGTTCACGTCAAGGGTGGCCGATTCACCTGTGGTGCCGACCGCCACGATGGCGTGGGTGCCGTTTTGCAGGTGAAAGTCCACCAGTTTGCTCAGGCTGTCCCAGTCGAGACGACCTTGTGCATCCATGGGTGTGACCAGTGCCACCATACTGCCCGCAATCATGCAACCGCTCCTGCCGGAAAAAGAGAGCGGTAATGGTACTGGCGCCAAGATGCTTGTACAAGCGAAGTACTGCGCTGCTGCCATTCCCCTTGGCGCTGCTTTTCGCTACCCTTCAGACTTTGATCGGTACTGATAAGCTCGTACGCCGGGTTCCAGCCTCCATTTTCGGCATCACAAGCCCCGATCCAGCGTTGCCACCCCTCGCTCTTGCCACTCTGGAGCACGTTGCAACCTTGCGGCTCGGGTTTTCTGAATTCGCATCCGCAGGCTCGCTCCCGGTAAAAAAAGCCCGTAGAAGTATCGACCGCTCATCGCTTTAGGAATGCTGCATGTCCACCCCCACAGTTCGCGAACAATTCCTTGTCATCAGTGCCCTCGGCGCCAACCCCATGGAGCTGACTAACGTCCTGTGCCGCGCCAGCCATGAAAACCGCTGCGCCGTGGTCACTTCTCGCCTGACGCGCCACGGCGAGTGCAGCGCGTTGATCCTCGAGATCTCCGGCAGCTGGGACGCCCTGGCGCGCCTCGAAGGCAGCCTGCCGAGCCTCGCCAAGAAGCACGCCTTTACGGTCAATGTGGTGCGCAGCGCGGCGCTGGAGAATCGTCCTCAAGCCCTGCCATACGTCGCTTATGTCAGCTCGGCTTACCGCTCGGACATCATTAACGAGCTGTGTCAGTTCTTCATGGACCACAATGTCGAGCTGGAAAACCTGACCTGCGACACCTATCAGGCCCCGCAAACCGGCGGCACCATGCTCAATGCCACGTTTACCGTGACCTTGCCGGCCGGTGTGCAGATCAGCTGGTTGCGCGATCAGTTCCTGGATTTCGCCGACGCGCTGAACCTGGATGCCCTGATCGAACCGTGGCGCCCACAAAACCCAATGTAAGGAAGCTTTCATGGCCGTTGCCATCGACCAACCGGTTGCCGACTTCGAAGCACCCGCCACCAGCGGGCAGACCGTTAACCTCGCGAGCCTCAAAGGCAAGCAAGTGGTGATTTACTTCTACCCGAAGGACAGCACACCAGGCTGCACCACCCAGGGTCAGGGCTTTCGCGATCAGCTTGACGCCTTTAAAGCCGCCAACACCGAAGTCTTCGGCGTGTCCCGCGACAGCCTCAAATCCCACGAAAACTTCAAGGCCAAGCAGGCGTTCACCTTCGAGCTGATCAGCGACAAGGAAGAAGCACTCTGCCAGTTGTTCGACGTGATCAAGCTGAAAAAGCTCTACGGCAAGGAATACATGGGCGTTGATCGCAGCACGTTCCTGATCGACAAGGACGGTGTGCTGCGTCAGGAATGGCGTGGTGTGAAGGTGCCGGGACATGTGGATGCTGTTCTGGCGGCGGCACAGGCGTTGAACAAGGCCTGATTTTTTAGCGTCCTTTCGGACGCTTTCGCGAGCAGGCTCGCTCCCACAGTAGGCCGGGTTGTCCGGACAGACGCGATTTAATGTGGGAGCGAGCCTGCTCGCGAAGAGGCCCTATGCCTTACTCAAGAATCACGCCGGGCAGTTAAAGCAGTGGCGCCACCACCGGTTCTTTGCGCGGCCACGCGTCCAGCACAGCCTTGAACAGGGTTGCGAGCGGAATCGCAAAGAACACGCCCCAAAAGCCCCACAGCCCGCCAAACAACAACACCGCGCAGATGATCGCCACCGGATGCAGATTGACCGCTTCCGAGAACAACAGCGGCACCAACACGTTGCCGTCCAGCGTCTGGATGATTCCGTAGACCGCCATCAAATAGATGAACTGATCGCTCCAACCCCACTGGAACAGCGCAATCAGCATGACCGGCACGGTCACCACCACAGCCCCGACATAGGGCACTACCACCGACACACCCACCAGCAACGCCAGCAGCGCCGCGTAGTTGAGCCCCAGAACAACGAAACCGATGTAGGTCACGCCACCGCAAATGAAAATCTCGATGACCTTGCCGCGAATGTAGTTGGCGATCTGCCGGTTCATCTCGTGGGCGACGCGGGTGATCAGCGCGCGCTCACGAGGCAAGTAACCCCGCACCCACTGACCGATCATCTCCCGGTCCTTGAGGAAGAAGAACACCAGGATCGGCACCAGCACCAGGTAGATCATGATGTTCACCAGCAACGGCAGACTCGACAGCGAGAACGTCAGCGCCCACTGACCGAACTTGCCGATCTCGCCCCGTGCCACTTCGATGGCTTGCAGCACCTGCTCGTCGGATACCAGATGCGGATAGCGCTCGGGCAGCAGCAATAACAGCGATTGCCACTTGGCGAGCATGCCGGGCAGTTCGTTGAACAGCGTGATCAGCTGATGCCAGAGCAACGGCACCACGACAATAATGAATACCAGCAAAACGCCCATAAACAAGGCGAAGACCAGCCCCACCGCTACCCCGCCCGGCATGCGCAGGCGTTCGAGAGTGACGACCAACCCTTGCATCAGGTACGCCAGCACCATCCCGGCCAGCACGGGTGCGAGCATGCCGCCCAGCGTTAGCACGGCGGTAAACGCCAGAAACAGCAGGACCGCCAGCACCACGGCTTCTTCATCGGAGAAGTAGCGCTGAATCCAGTCGCGTAACACCTTGAACATCAATAATCCTTAGAAACGAACGCAGCAGAATTCAGGCTTTTTTCAACCAGTAGCGGTAAACACCCGCTTCATCTTCTTCACGAAGCAGCGTATGACCGGCCAATCGGGCAAAGGTGCGAAAGTCGCGCTGCGAGCCGGCATCGGTAGCGATCACCTTGAGTACCGCGCCGCTGGTCAGTCGATTGAGTTCCAGCTTGGCCTTGAGCAACGGCAAGGGGCAATTCAGGCCGCTGGCGTCGAGTTCGGCGTCATGGGCTACAGCGTCGGTCATTGCATCACTCCGGAGTCAGGTGGTTGAGTGGCTAGAATATCTGGTCCCAAGCGTAGTGTCCGGCTACAGTAAGGTCTTTGTCGACTAAGGCTTTGTGCATGACTTTTTTGCGCCCTACCCTGCTGACGCTCGCTTGCCTGCTCGCCTCACCGGGCTTCGCCGACGACCTGCCGTCACTCGGCGACGCCAGTTCTGCCATTGTCTCGCCGCAACAGGAATACCAGTTGGGTCGCGCGTGGCTCGCGCTGTTGCGCAGCCAGGTTTCCCAGCTCAACGATCCGCAGCTCAAGGACTACGTCGAATCCAGCGTCTACCGACTGGTGGAAACCAGCCAGGTCAATGACCGGCGCCTGGAGTTCATCCTGATCAACAGCCCGCAACTCAACGCCTTCGCGGCACCGGGCGGCATTGTCGGGGTCAACGGCGGTTTATTCCTCAATGCCCAGACCGAAGGCGAGTACGCCTCGGTACTCGCTCACGAATTGGCTCACTTGTCGCAACGCCACTTCGCCCGTGGTGTCGAAGCCCAACAGCGCATGCAGGTGCCGATGATGGCCGCGCTGCTGGCCGGGATCGTGATTGCCGCATCCGGCGCCGGCGATGCCGGGATTGCAGCCATTGCGGGCACGCAGGCGGCAGCCGTTCAGGAACAACGGCGCTTCTCTCGCCAGAACGAACAGGAAGCCGACCGCATCGGCATCCTCAATCTGGAAAAGGCCGGTTACGACCCGCGCTCGATGCCGACCATGTTTGAGCGATTGGCGCGCCAATACCGCTTTGACGCCAAGCCACCAGAGTTTCTGCTGACTCACCCGGTTACAGAATCGCGGATCGCCGACACCCGCAACCGCGCCGAACAGTCCAAAGCAGGCGGTATCGAAGACACCCTGCGATATCAGCTGATTCGTGCACGGGTCCAGCTGATCTATGAAGAAACCCCAGGTCTGGGCGCCAAACGCTTTCGCGCCCAGCTTGATGAAAACCCGAAAAACGACGTCGCTCGCTATGGTCTGGCCATTGCCCAGATCAAGGGCGGCCAGCTGAATGAAGCACGGGAAAACCTCAAGTCGCTGCTGGCCAAGTCGCCGAACGAGATCATCTACAACCTGGCTCAGGTCGATCTGGACATCACCAACAATCGCCTGCCCGACGCCCAGTCCCGGGTTGACCGGATGTTGACGCAGTATCCCGGCAACTATCCGCTGAATTCGGTGCGAGTCGATCTGCTGCTCAAGCAGAACCGTGCGCCCGAAGCGGAAAAAGCGCTGGAGAGTCTGCTCAAGAGCCGTCCGGACGATCCGGACGTCTGGTACATGGTGGCCGAGACTCGCGGTCTATCAGGCAACATCATCGGCCTGCATCAGGCCCGTGCCGAGTATTTCGCCTTGGTTGGCGATTACCGTCAGGCCATTCAGCAACTGGACTTCGCCAAGCGCAAGGCAGGCACCAACTTCCCGCTGTCGTCGCGGATCGACGCACGGCAACGCGAGCTGATGGAACAGGAGCGCATGATCAAGGACATGATGGGCTGATCTGCTTCTCAAACTAAAAGACAGGCACAAAAAAACCGCCTCTTTCGAGGCGGTTTTTTATTCAGCCAACAACTGGATTATTCAGCCAGTTTGAAGGTGATGAAGCTGGCGCGATTTTGACGCAGAACCCGCATCGACACCGAGCGGTTCTTCGGCAACGCCTTGGCGATATCCGTGAACTCCTTGGTGGAACCGATTGCCTGATTATTCAGGTGAGTGATCACATCGCCCGGCTGCAAACCGATCAGGGAAGCAGGACCGTCCTGGACTTCCTTGATGACGACGCCGCCTTTGAGGTCGTAGGTTTTCTTCTGTTCATCAGTCAGCTCGGCCACGGAAACACCCAGGCGATTGCTGCTGCGCTCGGTGGTAGATTTCGGCAACGCATCCAGCTCTTTGCCTTCTTCCGGGATAGCGCCGACAGTCAGCTCGACATTCTTGCGCTTGCCTTCACGAATCACTTCCAGATCGGCTTTCGAGCCGGCCTTCAGCGCGCCCACCAAGTGTGGCAGATCGGCGGACATGACGATCGGCTGGCCGTTCATGCTCAGGATCACGTCACCTACTTGCAGGCCACCCTTGGCAGCCGGGCCGTCATCCTGGATCTGAGCCACCAGCGCACCGGCCGGTTTCTCCAGACCGAACGACTCGGCCAGGTCCTTGTTCACTTCCTGGATGACTACACCCAACCAGCCACGGCTGACTTTGCCGCCGCTTTTGAGCTGATTGGAAACGTCCATGGCTACGTCGATAGGGATCGCGAACGACACGCCCATGAAGCCGCCGGAACGGGTGTAGATCTGCGAGTTGATGCCAACCACTTCACCGGCCAGGTTGAACAGCGGGCCACCGGAGTTACCCGGGTTGATCGGCACGTCGGTCTGGATGAACGGCACATAGTTTTCGTTCGGCAGACTGCGACCGATGGCACTGACGATACCTTGAGTCACGGTATGGTCGAAACCGAATGGCGAGCCAATGGCCACGACCCATTGGCCGGCTTTCAGATCCTGGGATTTGCCCAGTTTCAGGACCGGCAGATCCTTGCCTTCGATTTTCAACAGCGCCACGTCGGAACGTGGATCGGTGCCGATCAGCTTGGCCTTCAATTCGCTGCGGTCGGCGAGACGAACGAGAATTTCGTCGGCATCGGCAATCACATGGTTGTTGGTCAGGATGTAGCCATCAGGCGAGATAATGAAGCCCGAACCCAAGGATTGGGCTTCACGCTGACGATCACCACGAGGCACACGCGGCTGTGGCATACCGTGTTCGAAGAACTCACGCAGCATCGGCGGCAAGTCATCAAGGTCAGGCATCTGCTGGCTCGACACTTTGCGGTCCGGCAGTTTCTGTGTGGTACTGATATTCACCACCGCGGGCGAGGCCTGCTCGACCAACTGCGTGAAGTCAGGCAACTCGGCCGCCTGAACAGCGACCGCCTGACCAAGCACCAGCACGGTGGCAAAAATAGAGAGATAAGACTTCAAGCGTGGTATCGACATACGGCTCCCGTTACGACGAGCATGGTTAAGCGATATGGAGCAAGGAACACCGGGAACAATACGCCGGTATTTTTGTTCCGGGAACAACAAACAAGGCCAGAGCCGAGGGGCTCTGACCTATAGAAAAATTCGAGGATATTTGCAAGTTGAAATGCTCACCAAACATTTCGATATCAGCTCACTACTTGGTTGCAGTGGCGTCGCTGCGCATGGATAGCGCAATCCGTTCAGCGGTGCCAATCGGAATCTCACCGACCACGGTCACCATCATCTCGCCTTGCGGGGTGGTCAAGCGTCGGGAAACTGCGACGGTTGGCCCCAACTGGGTGCGGGTGTCAGTAACTGTTGCGCCATTCAACGGTTCAAGGAAAACCGAGAAACGGGCCAGACCATCGTCATACATCAGACTGTTGACTTGAGTTTTGGTCTCTGGATCCTTGCGGGAGGTACTGCTGGTCAACTCGAAACCAGGCGGTAACCAGTCCGAACGCCATACTTGCGCGGCCTTGATTGCAGAAGCCTTGTCACTGTCGAGGGCAACAGTTTTGCAATCGGCGCCAGGCTGCAAGTCGCTGTCGGACGGAACATCGGCGGTATCCAGTTGCGTGAACTGGAATCGCTCCAGCAACTGCCCTCGTTCATTCAGAAGCAATGATTTGAGAGGCAGGCCGGTTTCTTTATCCAGATGCAATTCAAAACCGTAACGGTGTTGATCGCGAGGCGTCAGTGAAACGATCACTGCCGCACGCCCGGCCACACGCGACTTGCCTATGACGGCAAGGTCGTACCAATTCTTCAGCTTTTGTGGATCGAGTGGACGAGCAGCGGAGTTGGGGGAATCCCCAAGCCCTGCTATCAGAATGCCACTGACGCATTGAGTACGCCCATCAATGCGCACGACTTCCTGTGCCGAGCCGTCGAGCTGGAGTATACGCTCGCGGACCTTGCCATCCTGGACGCGGTGCCAGATGTTGTGGGTAGAAAAACTACCGTTACGCTCGTAGACGAATGTACCGTGAAAGCTTTGCTGTTGCTCGGCTTGGCCCAGACGGGTCAACCAGTCCTGGGCTTCATCAGCATGGGCTGGAACAACAAACCAGCCACCGAGCAGAAGCGTAAGTAGAGGTATGGCGCGCATGATCCTCCTTAACGGTTTTCCATACTTGCTGCACGAGCGTAAGGCAGAGCGCTCTCAGTACCTTTCAGTGCAGCCTGTTGAGCATGTTGGCGCAAGTAGCCTGGCAGACGCTGATCGTGCCAGCCTGGCTGACCTTGCAATACGCCGTTGGCCATAGGGCCAGTGGCTTCCGAACTCTCATTATAGCCTGCCAATACAGCTGGACCCTTGACCTGAGGAATAGCCAGACCCGGTTGACTGGATTGTTGAGCCAGTTCGACCCCAGCGATCTCGTCCTGGTTATACAGACGAACACCTGCCAGTACGGCGAGGGTTACCGAAGCAGCGACCGCCAGACGACCCAGGCTGCGCCATGGACCACGGGAGGCTTTTGCCGGTACAGCTTCGTCAGCCAGCGCAGCAGAGACTGCCGCAGCGATATCCAGACGTGGAAGCAGCAAATCCTTGTGCATAACTGCCCGAGCGATTTGATAACGAGCCCAGGTATCACGGGTTTCAACATCGTCAAAGGCATTCAATACCCGACGCAATTCCAATTCGTCCGCTTCGTTATCCATCACTGCGGACAGCGATTCCTGCAGGGCTTCACGACTCATGGCGTTCCTCTCTTGGCTGTCGCCGCTGTCTCAGTTTTCCTGCAACAACGGCTGCAGGGCTTTATCGATGGCTTCCCGAGCGCGGAAAATCCGGGAGCGCACGGTACCCACCGGACATTGCATGACGGCCGCAATGTCCTCGTAACTCAGACCATCGAATTCACGTAAAGTTAAGGCCGTACGTAAATCTTCTGGCAGTTGCTGAATGGTTCGATGGACGGTGCCTTCGATCTCATCCCGCAGCAATGCACGCTCTGGCGACTCGAGATCCTTGAGGCCATGATCGCCATCGTAGAACTCTGCATCCTCGGAACTGACATCGCTATCCGGCGGCCGACGGCCGCGTGAAACCAGATAGTTTTTCGCCGTGTTGATGGCGATGCGGTAAAGCCACGTATAAAACGCGCTGTCTCCGCGAAAATTTCCAAGTGCACGGTACGCCTTGATAAAGGCTTCCTGCGCCACATCCTGGGCTTCATGGGTGTCGTGCACAAAACGCACGATCAACCCGAGAATTTTGTGCTGGTATTTCAGCACTAGCAGATCGAAAGCTCGCTTGTCGCCGCGCTGAACGCGTTCGACCAGCTGCTGATCCTCTTCCTGGGTTAGCATGAACACTCCTCGATAAGCTCGGAGGAGGCTTGCATAACTAAACAACCAGACTTGCAAACATAGACTCGGGCTTTTCGCAAAAGTTCTCCCCCTCCAAGCAAGTTTCCTGCGGGCTCTGATTTGGCACGCACGAAAAGCGCAGCGCGGGTTAACCCGGCTGCGCGAATAATCTTTGTCATCGGATTCGCCGGCAAGGATCAAACCACAGATCCCGCGTTGAAGCCGACACTGTCCCTTGAATCAGGCAACGGTCTATTGATCTTGGGCCTTTGGCAAAAGTTCCAAATATTTATAGCTGCGCAAGACCGACATTGTGCAACCGCGAATAGAAAAAGACTGTTAAATCCTTGATACAGTCGTCTTGTCGCCGAACCGGCCGAAAAACCATCCGACGAAGCGTCAGGTATTTTCCGTCACAGTAGTTTCACAATGCCATGTGTGCTCGGCTATTGTGCCGCTCCCCCCCTCTATATACTAGTGGGCTGTGTGGCTGTCTTGACTCGCCGATCCAGGTGTCTTGCGCCAACCCCGACCCGGGTCGCTTTGAGCGGAATCCTGAAATGAGCCAACAGTTTCAACACGATGTTCTGGTCATTGGCAGCGGCGCTGCCGGTTTGAGTCTTGCGCTGACCTTGCCCGGTCATTTGCGCATCGCCGTACTGAGCAAAGGCGACCTCGCCAATGGCTCGACTTTCTGGGCCCAGGGTGGCGTCGCTGCCGTCCTGGATGACACCGACACCGTTGAATCACATGTCGATGACACCCTCAATGCCGGCGGCGGCCTGTGCCACGAAGACGCCGTGCGCTTTACCGTCGAGCACAGTAAAGAAGCGATTCAATGGCTGATCGACCAAGGTGTGCCCTTCACCCGCGATGAACAGTCCGGCACCGAAGATGGCGGATTCGAGTTCCATCTGACCCGCGAAGGCGGTCACAGCCATCGGCGCATCATCCATGCCGCCGATGCCACGGGCGCGGCGATTTTCAGAACCTTGCTCGACAAGGCCAGGCAACGACCGAACATCGAACTGCTGGAACAGCGGGTCGCGGTCGACCTGATCACCGAAAAGCGCCTGGGCCTTGAAGGCGATCGCTGCCTCGGCGCCTACGTCCTCAATCGCGGGACCGGCGAAGTCGACACCTACGGCGCACGTTTCGTGATCCTCGCATCCGGCGGCGCAGCAAAGGTCTATCTCTATACCAGCAACCCCGACGGCGCTTGCGGTGACGGCATTGCCATGGCCTGGCGTTCGGGCTGCCGGGTGGCGAATCTGGAGTTCAACCAGTTCCACCCCACTTGCCTGTATCACCCGCAAGCCAAGAGCTTCCTGATCACCGAAGCCCTGCGCGGCGAAGGTGCACACCTGAAGCTGCCCAACGGCGAACGTTTCATGCAACGCTTTGACCCTCGCGCCGAACTGGCCCCGCGCGACATCGTCGCCCGGGCCATCGACCATGAAATGAAGCGCCTGGGTGTCGATTGTGTCTATCTGGACATCAGCCACAAGCCGGAAGCGTTCATCAAGACTCACTTCCCGACGGTGTACGAACGCTGCCTCGAATTCGCCATCGACATCACCAAGCAACCGATTCCGGTAGTGCCAGCGGCGCACTACACCTGCGGCGGCGTGATGGTCGATCAGCAAGGTCGCACCGACGTGCCGGGGCTATATGCCATTGGCGAAACCAGTTTCACCGGCCTGCATGGTGCCAACCGCATGGCCAGCAACTCATTGCTGGAGTGTTTCGTCTACGCGCGTTCGGCGGCGGCGGACATTCTTGAGCAGCTGCCGCAGGTTTCGGTTCCGATCGCCCTGCCCGTCTGGGATGCGAGCCAGGTCACCGACTCCGATGAGGACGTGATCATTGCGCACAACTGGGACGAACTGCGCCGATTCATGTGGGACTACGTCGGCATCGTGCGCACCAACAAGCGCTTGCAACGGGCACAGCACCGCGTGCGGCTGTTGCTGGACGAAATCGACGAGTTCTACAGCAACTACAAGGTCAGTCGGGACTTGATCGAATTGCGTAACCTGGCCCAAGTGGCCGAGCTGATGATTCAGTCAGCCATGGAGCGCAAGGAAAGTCGCGGCCTGCATTACACCCTCGACTATCCGAACATGCTGCCGGTTGCCCTGGACACTATTCTGGTGCCGCCCACCTACGTCGACTGAACGTGAGTCGAACCCGCAGGCGCCGGTGCAGATCAGACGCCTGCGAGTCACGGGGCACACAAACCGCCCTGACCCGCCGTTCGCCCCGCAGACGAAAACGCAGCACAACGAGCAAAGGTAGCGCCAGGCTGTCCGGTCGTAGCTGCACCGATTGCCAACCCTCCTCCTGATTCCATAATTGCCAGCCATCGGCATTGCGACGCAAGCCGCGAAATGCCTGAGGGTGTGCCAGCAGAATCTGCCTCGGCAATGCCCAACAGCCGTGAGCCATACACAGCACAACGCCGAGCAGGCTGGCCCAGACCGGCATAGAGAGAAGGAACAGCGAACCCAGCGCGAACAGCTGGGCCAGAAGATACGCCGCCAGCAATTGCCGTGAGGCATGCCAGCGGCATTCGAACGCATTACTTGGGCTGGACACGATCCAGGATCATGCGAACCATGCGTTGAAGCTCCGGATCTTCCGATTCGGCGCGTTCCATGAACCAGCCGAACATGTCCTGATCTTCGCATTCGAGCAGCTTGCGGTAGCAATCGCGGTCGACATCATTGAGATGCGGATAGACCTCTTTCACGAACGGTACCAGCAACACGTCAAGCTCAAGCATGCCGCGGCGGCTGTGCCAGTAGAGGCGATTCAGTTCAACATCTTCGACCATGGAGCGCTCCTCAAATAGGCGGCAAGTATACAGCCCCAGGCTGAGTCGGACACTCGGCTTTGGTCGGCCACCAACGATCCTTTGGAAACTACCCATTTCGAGAGCGCCCCCTTATGATGTCCCCCAGACTCTTTACCCTGCGATGACCCATGGCCGATTCTGCTTTTTTCTGCACCCTGTCTCATGAAGGCGTTCTCGCAGTACGCGGTGCGGATGCCAGTAAATTCCTGCAAGGCCAATTGACCTGCAACCTCAATTACCTGAGTGACACCCAGGCCAGCCTCGGCGCCCGCTGCACGCAGAAGGGCCGGATGCAGTCGAGTTTCCGCATCCTGCTGGAAGGTGACGGCGTTCTGATGGCCATGGCCAGCGAACTGCTGGAACCGCAACTGGCGGACCTGAAAAAGTACGCGGTGTTTTCCAAATCCAAACTGACCGACGAAAGCGCGGCCTGGGTCCGCTTCGGCATCAACCAAGGCGATGCAGCACTGATCAGCCTCGGTCTTGAGCTGCCGGCCGACACCGACAGCGTCGCGCGCAACGACGGCTTGATCGCCATTCGCGTCTCGCCGGACCGCGCCGAACTCTGGGTCACCGCCGACCAGGCCGACCTCATCAAGGGCAAACTGTCCGCCGTATTGGCCGAAGGCGATCTGAATCAATGGCTGTTGGGCCAGATCCGCGCAGGGATCGGTCAGGTCATGCCGAGCACTCGCGAGTTGTTCATCCCGCAGATGCTCAATCTGCAAGCCGTGGGTGGCGTGAGCTTCAAGAAAGGCTGCTACACCGGCCAGGAAATCGTCGCGCGCATGCAGTACCTGGGCAAACTCAAGCGCCGCTTGTATCGCCTGACACTGGATGCCAGCGAGTTACCTGAACCCGGCACCCCCCTGTTCTCCCCAACCCACGGCAGTTCCATCGGTGAAGTGGTGCTGGCCGCCCGCGCCGAGCAAAACATTGAACTCCTGGCCGTGCTGCAAGCCGAAGCAGCGCAAGGGGGTGAAATTCATCTGGGCGCGCTCGAAGGGCCAGCCCTGCACCTGCTCGACCTGCCTTACCAACTGGATCGCGATCGCGAAATCCAGCGTTAACAGCAGCATTTATCGCAACACCTAGAGAAACGAAATGAGCGAGCTGGCGGAAAAGGTCCAACAGGATTTGGTTGAGGCCATCGATAATGATGACCTGGTTCTGCCAACGTTACCGGAAGTGGCCCTGCAGATTCGCAAGGCCGCTGAAGACCCGGAAATCAGCGTCAGCACCCTGAGCAAAGTGATCGGCCGCGATACCGCGTTGTCGGCGCGCCTGATCAAAGTGGTCAATAGTCCACTGTTGCGTGCGACCCAGGAAGTCACTGACCTGCACACGGCAATCACTCGACTGGGTGTCAATTACAGCAGCAACCTGGCCATTGGTCTGGTCATGGAACAGATCTTCCATGCCCGCTCAGAGGTGGTGGAACAGAAAATGCGCGATGTCTGGCGCAAAAGTCTGGAAATCGCCGGGATCAGCTATGCACTGTGCCGCAGGTACACCCAACTCAAGCCCGATCAGGCAGCCCTTGGCGGATTGGTGCACCAGATCGGTGTGCTGCCGATCCTGACTTACGCCGAAGATCACTATGAACTGCTGGCTGACCCGGTCAGCCTCAACCATGTGATCGATCACATTCATCCACTGCTCGGCGATAAACTGCTCAGGGTCTGGGAGTTTCCGGAAATGCTGGTACAGCTGCCGGGACTTTATCTGGACTTCAAGCGACAGTCCGAGCGGGTCGATTATGTCGATCTGGTGCAAGTGGCCAGCCTGTATTGCCACAAGGACACCGACCATCCCCTCGCCCGTATCGACGCATTCAGCGTGCCGGCGTTCAAAAAGCTGGGGATTGATCCGGAGAACGAGGCGACGTGCCGCGATCTGGAAGAGTCGCGGTCGATGTTTTACTGATTTCTGTGGCGAGGGAGCTTGCTCCCGCTGGGCTGCGAAGCGGCCCCAAAAAGGGACTGCTGCGCAGTCCAACGGGAGCAAGCTCCCTCGCCACAGGGTTGTGTTCACTCTCCAGCAATAAAACTCACCCGCACCTTCAAGCCAGCCTGCTCGCCATCGTGCAGGCTGATTTGAGCCAGGTGTGCGCGGCAGATCTCGCCGACAATCGCCAGCCCCAACCCCGAACCGGCCACCTGCTGGTTACGCCGATAAAACCGCTCGAACACCCGATCACGCTCTTCAAGAGGAATGCCCGGGCCGTCATCCTCGACCTCCAACACGGCCGGTGCCGTGACCCGAAGAATCACGTTGCCACCTGACGGCGTATGGGCCAGCGCGTTATCCACCAAATTGCTCAACAGTTCGTTCAACAGCGTTGGCTCGCCCCGCAACCACACGGGCTCGTCCGCTTCCAGCGCCAGCGCCACACCGCGTGCGTGGGCCAGCGGCGCCATGGCCATGCCGAGTTCGCGAGCCAGCTGACTGAGGTCAAGCAACTGCGCGCCGCCCTCGGCGATGGCCCGGGCACCATTTTCGACCCGTGCCAGCGAGAGCAATTGATTGGCAAGGTGGGTCAAACGATCCGTGCCTTGGGCGGCGGTTTCCAATGTACTGCGCCAGGTTTCCGGTTCGGCCGAGCGTAAGCCCAGCTCCAGTCGCGCCTTAAGCGCCGCCAGGGGAGTACGCAGCTCATGGGCGGCATCGGCGATGAACTGCGCCTGACGCTCGAACTGCCCGCGCAAGCGCTCGGTAAAGTGATTGAGCGCGCGCACCAGTGGCCACAATTCGTGCTGCACTTCCACCAACGGCAATGGCCGCAGATCGTCCGACTGACGCTCTTCCACCGCGGTGCGCAAGCGTTCCAGCGGACGCAACGCGGCGCTGACCGCAAACCACACCAACAACAACGCACCGACCGCCAGCATGCCCAGACGCAGCAACGTGTCCGCTGCCAGGCTGCGGGCCATGCTGACCCGCGCCTCATCGGTTTCCGCTACGCGGATTTCCGCCATGCCGTTCATGTTCGGCTCGCTCACGGGTTTGAGCAGGCTCACCACGCGTACGTTCTGTCCTTGGTATTTGGCGTTATAGAAACGCGCCAGTGCCGGATAATCGTCCGTTCGCGGGGTTCCCGGCGGCGGTGGCGGCAGGTTTTCGTAGCCCGAGATCAGTTTTTGATTGATGTCGTTGACCAAGTAAAAAATCCGTCCCGCACTGTCGTAGGCGAAGGTGTCGAGGGCCACGTACGGCACGTTGGCGCTCAGCGTGCCGTCGCGCTGGGAGATGCCCGCCGCGATGGTCCGCGCCGAGGCCAGCAAGGTCCGGTCATAGGCGGTGTCGGCAGCTTCGCGACCGTTCCAGTAAGCGCTCAAACCACTGGCCAACATCAACACCACCAGCAACAGCGCCAGGTTCCACAGCAACCGCCAGCGCAGGCTGCTGGGCTTATGCATCGCGGCTTTCCAGCAAGTAGCCGAGACCGCGGAAGGTCACGATGACCACCGGTTGGCCGTCAAGCTTCTTGCGCAGGCGATGGACATAGATCTCGATGGCGTCGGGGCTGGCCTCTTCGTCCAGACCGAATACCTGCGAGGCCAGTTGCTCCTTGCTCATCACCCGACCGGGACGGGCGATCAGGGCTTCGAGCACTGCCTGCTCGCGGGAGGTCAGGGTCAGCAATTCTTCACCGAGGGTGAAGCGCCGAGTGTCCAGGTCATAGGCCAGCACGCCACAGCGCTGCAGGCGTTCACCGCCGAGCACACTGCGGCGCAGCAAGGCTTTGACCCGGGCTTCGAGTTCGGTCAGTTCGAAAGGTTTGGCCAGGTAATCGTCAGCGCCGAGGTTCAGGCCGTGGACCCGATCCTTGACGTCGCTGCGGGCGGTCAACATCAACACTGGCAGGTTCTTGCCCCGCGCCCGCAGGCGCGCCAGCACTTCGAAGCCATCCATGCGCGGCAGGCCGACGTCAAGGATCGCCATGGCGTATTCCTCGCTGCTCAACGCCAGGTCCGCCGCCACACCGTCGTGCAGCACATCCACGGTCAGCCCGGTGCTCTTGAGCGCCTGGGCGACACTTTCGGCGAGCTGCAGATGGTCTTCGACGAGCAGAACACGCATGGATCTTTACCTCATTCAGGGATGGTCGACGCCATTCTTTGGCGCGGAGTTTACAGCCGCAACCGCCGCTGTGAAGCCCGAAAACCGTGAAAGTCTTCTGAAAGGTTAGCGAAAGGTTGGCCCGTTAGAGTCCAGCTACGGACAGTTTCGACTGCCCGACGTGAGTGCCCTGTCTCGCAAGTACGTTCCTTTTTTGACGAGTGGCCGTTGTCGTCAGGCAAGGCGCCGCGACGAGTCATAGCCCGCTATGGCGAGGAGCGGCAACACAGCATGACGGCAACAGACGCCGTCAAAAAGGAACAGTACTTGTGAGACAGGGTACTAGAGCACATAGCGATACGAAAAACGCCTCGAAGCGTTTTCGCCAATAAGAACAATAAACGGAGTACTTCAAGATGCTGTCCATGCAGCTTCAGGCTTGCCCGCCTGCTCGCTTTTCCCGCCTCAGCCAGACCGCCCTTGCCAGTGCCGCCGCCCTCGCCGGCTTTTCGCCGTTGAGTCAGGCTGCCTTCTTCGAAGACAGTACGGCAACCCTCGAAACCCGCAACATGTATTTCAACCGCGACTTTCGCGACGGTACCAGCGCCCAGCAATCCAAGCGGGACGAATGGGCTCAGGGGTTCATGCTCAATCTGCAATCGGGTTACACCGACGGCGCCGTGGGGTTCGGTGTCGATGCGCTGGGCATGCTGGGGGTCAAACTCGATTCGAGTCCCGACCGTACTGGCACCGGCCTGTTACCAACCCATGATGACGGCCGCGCCGCCGATGAGTACTCCAAGCTGGGCCTGACCGGCAAAGTGAAGATCTCCGCCACCGAACTTAAAATCGGCAGCCTGATTCCGGAACTGCCGATCCTCAAGCCCAACGACGGGCGCATCCTGCCGCAGACCTTTGAAGGCGGAATGCTGACCTCCAAAGAGATCAAGAACCTGACCTTCACCGGCGGGCGTCTGGAGAAAGCCAAGGACCGCGACAGCACCGACTTCGAGGACATCGCCCTCAACAACAAGAACAGCCGCTTCGCTGGTACCGCAGCCGGCAAGCATTTCGACTTTGGCGGCGTGGACTACAAGTTCACCGACAAAATCACCGGCAGCTACCACTTCGCGCAACTTGATGAAGTCTACAACCAGCACTTCCTCGGTGTTGTCGCTTCGCAACCGTTCGGCCCCGGCACTTTCGGCACCGATCTGCGCCTGGCCATCAGTGATGACCAGGGCGCGGCCCGTGGCGGCAAGATCGACAACAAATCCCTCAACGGCTTGGTGAGCTACGCCTTGAGCGGGCATAAATTCAGCGCCGGCTATCAGCACATGTCCGGCGACAGCGCGTTCCCTTATGTCGATGGCAGTGACCCGTACCTGGTCAACTTCGTTCAGATCAACGACTTTGCCGGCGCCGAAGAACACTCCTGGCAGGCACGTTACGACTTTGACTTCGCCAGGCTTGGGGTTCCCGGTCTGAGTTTCATGAGCCGTTACGTGAGCGGTGACAACATCAAGCTCAAGAACGGTGACGAAGGCAAAGAGTGGGAACGCAACACCGAAATCAAATACGTCGTACAAAGCGGCGCGCTCAAGGATGTCGCCGTGCGCCTGCGTAATGCCACTTACCGTTCCAACTACTCCGCTCGCGATGCCGATGAAGTGCGTCTGCTGGTGAGCTATAGCGTTGCCCTTTGGTAATTCAGTACACCTATAACAACAACTCCTAAGGAGACTTGAATGAACTTATCACTGCGTAAAGTTGCTCTCACCGCCAGCGCCCTGCTGTTCGCCGGCCAATTGCTCGCCGAACCAAAACGCCCGGAATGCATTGCCCCGGCCTCGCCAGGCGGCGGTTTCGACTTGACCTGCAAGCTGGCGCAAAGCGCGTTGGTGAACGAAAAACTGCTGACCAAACCGATGCGCGTGACCTACATGCCCGGCGGTGTCGGCGCGGTGGCATACAACGCGGTGGTCGCTCAGCGTCCGGCCGACGCCGGCACGCTGGTGGCGTGGTCCAGCGGTTCACTGTTGAACCTCGCCCAAGGCAAGTTTGGTCGTTTCGATGAAAATGCCGTGCGCTGGCTGGCCGCCGTTGGAACAAGCTACGGCGCCATCGCGGTGAAAAGCGATTCGCCTTACAAGAACCTGGACGATCTGGTTCAGGCACTGAAAAAAGATCCAAGCAAAGTGGTGATCGGCTCCGGCGGCACCGTCGGCAGCCAGGACTGGATGCAAACCGCGCTGATCGCCAAGGCTGCCGGGATCAACCCGCGTGACCTGCGTTACGTCGCCCTTGAAGGCGGCGGTGAAATCGCCACCGCCCTGCTCGGCGGCCACATCCAGGTCGGCAGCACCGACATCTCCGACTCCATGCCGCACATCCAGAGCGGTGACATGCGCCTGCTGGCCGTGTTCTCCGAGAAGCGTCTGGACGAGCCGGAAATGAAAGACATTCCGACCGCCAAAGAGCAAGGCTACGACATCGTCTGGCCAGTGGTTCGCGGTTTCTACCTCGGGCCAAAAGTCAGCGACGAAGACTACGCCTGGTGGAAAGACGCTTTCGACAAGCTGCTGGCTTCTGAAGAGTTCGCCAAGCTGCGCGATCAGCGTGAACTGTTCCCGTTCGCCATGACCGGCCCGGAGCTGGACACCTACGTGAAGAAGCAGGTCGCGGACTACAAAGTGCTGGCCAAAGAGTTCGGCCTGATTCAGTGATCGCCTCTGTCTAGCGGCTGCGGCCCCCGTTCTGCGGGGTCGTGGCACAGGAGTTTCCCATGCTCTTACAACGCATTTTTGCTTCGGTGCTGTTACTGGCCTGTGTTGGCCTGGCGCTGATGGCGTGGCCGTATCAAGCGTCTTTTTCCTACGAACCGGTGGGGCCGCGCGCCTTTCCACTGTTGATGCTCGGCCTGATGGGGCTGGCTTTGCTGTACATGGCGTTTCGGCCGACGCCGATCGTGCACAGCGACGACGACCCGAAACTGGACCGCGAAACCCTGATCAAAATCGGCATCTGCGTGCTGCTGTTGCTGGTGTTCGCCGGGGCCTTCGAACCCCTTGGTTTCATCGTCGCCAGCATTCTGATTGGAATCCCTATGGCACGCCTGTATGGCGGTCGCTGGCTGCCCAGTACGGTGATCATCAGCCTGATGGCTATCGGTCTTTATCTGCTGTTCGACAAGGTGATGGACGTGCCACTGCCGCTGGGCGTGCTCGACGTTCTGGAGAACTGATATGGATACTCTTGGCTATTTGGGTCAGGGCTTCGGCGTCGCGCTGAGCCCGTACAACCTGGTGACCGCGCTGTGCGGCACCCTGATTGGCACCGTCGTCGGGCTGTTGCCAGGCCTGGGCCCGATCAACGGCGTAGCATTGTTGATTCCGATCGCATTCGCCCTCGGCCTGCCACCGGAGTCGGCGCTGATTCTGCTGGCGGCGGTGTACCTGGGTTGCGAATACGGCGGCCGGATCAGTTCGATCCTGCTGAACATCCCGGGTGAAGCTTCCACCGTCATGACCACCCTCGACGGTTACCCGATGGCCCGCAAAGGCCTGGCCGGTGTAGCGCTGTCGCTGTCGGCGTGGAGCTCGTTCATCGGTGCGTTCATCGCGACGTGCGGCATGGTGCTGTTCGCCCCGCTGCTGGCGAAATGGGCGATTGCCTTCGGACCCGCGGAATACTTCGTACTGATGGTGTTTGCGATTATCTGTCTCGGCGGCATGGCCGGCGACCGACCACTAAAGACCTTTATCGCCGCGCTGATCGGTTTGTTTCTATCGACCGTCGGGATCGATGCCAACAGCGGCGTGTACCGTTTCACCGGGGATAACATCCATTTGACGGACGGCATTCAGTTCGTTGTGCTGGTGCTGGGCCTGTTCTCCATCAGTGAAATCCTTCTGCTGCTGGAAAAAACCCATCGCGGCCAGGAAGCGGTGAAAGCCACCGGGCGCATGATGTTCAACTTCAAGGAAGCCTCGGCGGTGTTCGTGGTGAACATCCGTTGCGGTTTGCTGGGCTTCATCATGGGCGTGTTGCCGGGTGCCGGCGCGACCTTGGCCAGCGCTGTGGCCTACATGACCGAGAAACGTATCGCCGGCGCCAACGGCACTTTCGGACAAGGCGACATGCGTGGCCTCGCGGCTCCGGAAACCGCTATCGGTGGCGCTGCTTGCGGTGCCCTGGTGCCCATGCTGACCCTCGGCGTTCCAGGTTCGGGCACCACGGCGGTGATGATCGGCGCACTGTCGCTGTACAACATCACCCCGGGCCCGCTGTTGTTCCAACAGCAACCGGACATCGTCTGGGGCCTGATCGCGTCGTTGTTCGTCGCCAACGTGATGCTGGTGATCCTCAACATTCCGATGATCCGCATCTTCACTCGCATCCTTGCCGTGCCGAACTGGGCGCTGGTGCCAGTGATTGCGATCATCACCGGGATCGGCGTCTACGCGGTGCATGCCACTACCTTCGACTTGTTCTTGATGATCGGCATCGGCATCTTCGGTTACATCCTGCGCAAGCTGGATTTCCCGCTGTCGCCGGTCCTGTTGGGCTTCATCCTTGGTGGCCTGATGGAGCAGAACTTGCGTCGCGCCCTGTCGATTTCCAATGGCGCGCTGGAAATCCTCTGGTCGAGCCCGATCACCTTTGGTGTCTGGGTACTGACCGCAATCATGCTGCTCATGCCGATCCTGCGAATCTGGCGCAAACGTTCGGTCGCCCGGCGCGTTATCGCCGATGTCTGATCGAACACCCTTCAAAGCCTGGTGGGGAACTCCGCTGGTCGGTCTGCTGGGCGGTTACCTGGCCAGCCAGATCGGCTGGCCGCTACCGTGGATGGTCGGTTCGTTGCTGGCGATCATCCTGGTGCGCTGCCTGACACCCTGGCAATTGGCGGAAATCCCTGGCGGCCGCAAGTGCGGCCAGTGGGTTGTCGGCATCGGTATCGGCCTGCACTTCACCCCGGTGGTGATGGAGCAGGTCCTGAGCCACTTCGGTCTGATCTTCTTCGGTGCATTGGTCACCAGCCTCTCGGCCGTGGTCGGGGTCTGGTTGATGCGGCGCACGGGTGAAGATCGCGCGACCGCGTTCTTTTCCAGCATGCCGGGCGGCTCCGGGGAGATGGTCAACCTCGGCGCGCGTAACGGCGCGGTGCTCAGTCGTGTTGCGGCGGGGCAAAGTCTGCGGGTGTTGGTGGTGGTGCTGTGTGTGCCGGCGGCGTTCAAGTATTGGCTGGGTGACGGTGCGCCGCTGTCCCATGCCACTTCCGTTGACTGGCGCTGGCTGGCGCTTCTGTTCCCGACGGGCGCCCTCGCCGCCTGGCTCTGGGAGCGTCTGCGTCAACCCAATCCGTGGCTGTTCGGGCCGTTGCTGGTGAGTGCAGCGGTGAGTATCGGTTGGGATCTGCACATCGGTTTGCCCAACGGCGGCAGCCAGATCGGCCAATGGCTGATTGGCAGCGGGCTGGGGTGTCACTTCAACCGACAGTTTTTTCGGCGTGCGCCATCGTTCATGGGCCGGACGTTGATCGGCACGGTGTTGACCATGTTGATCGCCACACTGGCGGCATTGGGGTTGAGTGCACTGACCCACCTGGATTTGCGTTCGTTGACGCTCGGCATGATGCCCGGCGGGATTGCGGAAATGAGCCTGACCGCAGAGACGTTGCAGTTGTCGGTGCCGCTGGTGACGGCGATGCAAGTGATGCGGCTGTTGTTTGTGTTGTTTTTGGCGGAGCCGTTGTTCAAGTATTGGAACAGAGTGCCCGAGCAGTAACCAATGGCTGTTTTATTTATGCTTTGATTTTTAATCCCACCCCAAGAGCGTCTTGGGGTGGGATTTTTTAAATCTCTCACTCAGTAATTTTAAATTTTCCCAAGTAAACTTCTACTCCAGGCGTCCCTGCTGTCCGAACGTAAAAATCTGAAGCGTCGATCGTATTGTTAGTGCGATCAAAGGTGAGGGTTATTTCTCCGCTTTTCGCCCATACCGCCTGACCATCGAAATCCCGATCATCCGCATAGATCGCCTGAACAATGTGTCCCAAACCAACCGAATGCTTCCCATCCTGAACGTTCTTTGGTATGTCAAAAATGACCGTGGTGAATCGGTCAGGTGTCTCAATCCTCCCACCAACCCGGTAATAATCCTTGTCGACCATGCTTTCTCTGAAAATGACGTCTGTAGTAACAAACCCTTCATCAGGTCTGCTTGTTACTACAGCGGAAAATTCTCCCGTCGCCTTAGGCAAAGCTTTAATGTCTTCAATGCTTAACTCTTTCATAATGAACTCCTGTTCTAGAATTAATAACCAGGCAAAGCTTGAACACTTCACGCTTGCTGGTTATTGATTGAACAGAAACCCCGTCGACCCGTCTACTGTCAGAAATAACAGGTATCCACGGGTATCGGATGAACGGTTATCTCACTAGTGATATTCGTCACGCAACCGGCGGCAATCGCCACTCGATCGGCGTTTCGCCATTCTGCTCAAGAAACTTATTGGTTCGGCTGAAGTGCCCGCACCCGAGGAAGCCGCGATAGGCGGACAACGGTGACGGATGCACCGACGTCAGCACCAGATGCTTGGTGGCATCGATCAGTTTCTGCTTGCTCTGGGCATGCGCGCCCCACAGCAGGAACACCAGATGTGGCTGGTGTTCGCTGACCACTTCGATAACCCGATCGGTAAAGTGTTGCCAGCCTTTGCCCGCGTGGGCGTTGGCATTGGCACGCTCCACGGTCATGGTGGTGTTGATCATCAGCACGCCTTGGTCGGCCCAGCTTTGCAGGCAACCGTGGCTCGGGATGTCGATGTTCAGGTCGCGTTTCAACTCTTTATAGATGTTCACCAGCGACGGCGGCGCCGGTACGCCCGGTTGCACCGAAAAGCACAAGCCATGGGCCTGTCCCGGACCGTGGTACGGGTCCTGGCCGAGGATGACGACTTTGACTTTATCCAGCGGCGTCGAATTGAGCGCATTGAAAATCATCGGTCCAGGCGGGTAGATTTCCTTGCCTGCCGCGCGCTCCTCTTGCAGAAAGTTGCGCAACTCTGCCATGTAGGGCTGGTCGAATTCGGCACGCAGTGCCTCCTTCCAGCTCGGTTCGAGTTTGATACGGTCGTCAGCAGTCATGGTTACATCCGGCAAAAACAATGGAGCGAACCCTAGGAAAGCCCATCACGCTTGTCAATTGATCTGACGCAGATCCGGCACTTTCCTACATAGCGATCATACTGAACGCTCAAATTCCCGATCGAGGTCACGATGAATCTGCACTTCGAAGAACTCACCGGCACCGACGGCGCACGCATCGGCATCGCCAGCCTGGATGCCGAAAAATCCCTCAATGCCCTGTCCTTGCCGATGATCAATGCCTTGCGCGATCAACTGGACGCCTGGGCCAAAGAGCCGCAAATCGTCTGCGTAGTGTTGCGTGGCAAGGGCGCCAAGGCCTTTTGCGCCGGTGGTGAAGTCCGCAGCCTGGTGGAAGCCTGTCGCACTCATCCCGGCGAAGTGCCGCCCTTGGCCGCGCATTTCTTTGCGGCGGAATATCGCCTGGACTTCAATCTGCACACCTTCCCTAAACCGCTGATCTGCTGGGGGCATGGCTATGTGCTCGGCGGCGGCATGGGGCTGTTGCAAGGGGCGAGCATCCGGATTGTCACGCCGAGCAGTCGCCTGGCGATGCCGGAGATCAGTATCGGTTTGTACCCGGATGTCGGGGCCAGTTGGTTTCTGTCGCGCCTGCCCGGCAAGCTCGGATTGTTTCTCGGTCTGACCGGTGCCCATATGAACGGTCGCGATGCGATCGATCTCGACCTGGCCGACCGTTTCCTGCTCGATGAACAGCAGGAAGAGCTGATCGAAGGCCTGCTACAGTTGAACTGGCAGGAACAGACGCCGATGCAGCTCAACAGCCTGCTCAAGGCCTTGCAGCAGGAAGCGCTCACGCAAATGCCCGAAGCCCAGTGGCTGCCACGACGCCAGCACATCGACGAACTGCTGGATGTCAGTGACGTGCGCTGCGCCTGGAAGGCCATCAGCCAGCTGCGTGACAGCACGGATCTGCTGCTCAGCCGTGCCGCGAAAACCATGAGTGAAGGCTCACCCCTGACCGCTCATCTGGTGTGGGAACAGATCGCCCGCGCCCGGCACATGTCCCTGGCTCAAGTCTTTCAGATGGAATACACCATGAGCCTCAACTGCTGCCGTCATCCTGAGTTCATCGAAGGCGTGCGCGCACGGTTGATCGACAAGGATCAAAAACCCCATTGGCACTGGCCAGACATCAATAACCTGCCGGATGCGGTGGTAGAAGCGCATTTCCACAAGGCCTGGGAAGGCCGGCATCCTCTGGCCGATCTGTAGGAATACTGAAATCCGGGCATAAAAAAAGCGGCGCTTCATGCGCCGCTTTTTTATGAGTGTTTAACGATGGCCGCCTCGGCCATCGTGATCGCCGCGACCGTTGTGATCGCCTCGTCCGCCACGATTGTCCCGCCCGCCATGTCCGCGATAGTCGTTGTCCCAACCGCCGCGGTTACGGCCATCCCAACGGTGATTCTGTTGGGCCCGATAGTCGCCTCGTTGCGACTGGTAATCGCGTGGTGCCGGTTGATAAACCCGCGGCTGGTGATAATACCGCGGTGTTGGCTGGTAATACCGCGCTGGCGGTGCGTAGTACCGGCGTGGTTGCGTGTAATAACCGCCGCCGCCTGAATAGTAAGGTCCGCCATCATAATAGGCTGGCGAGGTATAGACCTCGGAACTGTAGTAGCTGGCTCCTCCATCGGAATAAGGCACGCATGCACCAAGAGTCAATCCCAATACAGCAATCAGAAGAATTCGCAGATACATGGCGGCCTCCTGGACCGCGAGTGAGCCACACCAGCGACGCTGGCAGGCGACAGTCAATTATTCGGTGACTGTCGAAAGATCAGACATCGAATTCGAAATCTGGTGCGTTCTTGAAACACATTGAAACAAGTCGCCGATGAAAGGTTTTTCATCTTCCCCATAAAAAACGGCGCCTCCATGGACCGGACGCGCCGCAATATTCATACGCTGATTAATGGCGCCGGCGGTGGTATCCACCGCCGTAATAACGTGGCCCGTGCCCGCCGTAGTAATAGTAGCGATAGCCGCCGTAATAACGCGGGCCGTAATAGCCGCCATAGTAATAAGGCGAGTAATAACCGGGGTAGTAATAAGGGGCCGTGTACACATCAGCGGGCCCTGCGTAGTAGTAGCAGGAAGACAGCCCCACCCCAAAAATCACACTGAGCAAGATTCGACGCAACATGACGGCCTCCGGGAAGACCAGCGACAGCAGTCAGCACAGGCCGACTGACATCTGTTTTGACTGGAAAACCTGAATCGAGTGCTGCGCAACAAACACCTTCGGATCAGCGGCCAACACGTCCCATTGCGGTGCGCCCGCGCACCATCACAAGGCAACATCTCCTCCCCTTCCCTACGCGCCAATCACGCAATGCCGCAGGCCAGACGGCTCAAGCCGACTTGGCACGGCTCTCGCTTTAGCAAAGACGTGCAGGAGTCATCACAGGTTCGCGGCACCACAATTTGCAATGGCTGACTAGGGTTCCGGCTCGCTAAGGCGAGTGGCTGGTCCGAGAGTTGGCGACCTCCAGTTGAGGTTACACGGCGGGATAAAAGCCCGGGAGACAAGCCACCGTTCGCGGTGCCGCGTTGACTCCTGCCCGCCCTTGACCAACTGGAGAACCACCCATGTCCCAGCTTCGTTTACCCGCCCTGCTCGCCGCTGCATTCGCAGCCTTCGTGAGCGTCTCGTCCCAGGCCGCCCAGAAAGACCACTTCAGCGTCTGCTGGACCATCTACGCCGGCTGGATGCCCTGGGAATACGCTGGCAGCCAAGGCATCGTCGATAAATGGGCGAAGAAGTACGGCATCAAGATCGATGTCGTGCAGCTCAATGACTACGTCGAATCCATCAACCAATACACCGCCGGCCAGTTCGACGGTTGCACCATGACCAACATGGATGCACTGACCATTCCGGCGGCCGGTGGCGTCGACAGCACCGCGCTGATCGTCAGCGACTTCTCCAACGGCAACGACGGCATTGTGCTCAAAGGCGACGGCAAGAAAGTCACCGACCTCAAAGGCATGGACGTCAATCTGGTGGAGCTCTCGGTTTCCCACTACCTGCTGGCCCGGGCGCTGGATTCGGTGGACCTCACCGAGAAAGACCTGAAAGTGGTCAACACCTCCGACGCCGACATCTCGGCCGCCTTCAACACCGATCAAGTCAACGCCGTTACCACCTGGAACCCGATGCTTTCGGACATCAAGGCCAAGCCTGGGGTGACTGAAGTGTTCAACTCCAGCCAAGTCCCCGGCGAAATCATGGACATGATGGTGGTCAACTCATCGACCCTCAAAGACAACCCGGCACTGGGCAAAGCGCTGACCGGTGCCTGGTTTGAAGTGGTGGAGTTGATGAACGCGAAAAACGCCGCCAGCAAAGTCGCGCTCGAACACATGGCCAAGGCTTCCGGCACCGATCTGGCCGGTTTCCAGTCGCAACTGGACACCACCAAATTGTTTGCCACACCCAAAGAAGCCCTGGCGTTCTCCACCAGCAAGCAATTGCCGGAAACGATGCGCAAGGTGGCCGAGTTTTCGTTCCAGCATGGCTTGCTGGGTGAAGGCGCCAAGGACACCAGCGCGGTCGGCATGGCGTTCGCCAATGGCGTGACCAGCGGCGACAAGGCCAACCTCAAACTGCGCTTCGACCCGACCTACGTGCAGATGGCCGCCGACGCCAAGCTGTAATCAGGAGGACCTGGCCATGCGCCTGATCAATCGCCACCCGGATCGCCCGAGTCGCCTGTTGTTGGTGATCCTGCCGTTCGCCCTGGTGCTGCTCGCCTACTTCATGGGCTCGGCCGAGCGGCTGACGGACAACCCCAATGACAAGCTATTGCCGAGCGCGGTGCAGATGACCGACGCGGTCAAACGCCTGGCGTTCACCGCCGACAGCCGCACCGGTGAGTACGTGTTGTGGCAAGACACCGCTTCAAGCCTGCGTCGCCTGGCCATCGGCCTCGGCATCAGCGCGCTGGCCGGGCTGTGCCTGGGGATTGCCGCCGGTACGCTGCCGCTGTTCGGCGCGCCGTTGTCGCCGTTGCTGACGGTGCTGTCGATGGTGCCGCCGCTGGCGATTCTGCCGATTCTGTTCATCGTGTTCGGCTTGGGGGAGTTGTCGAAAGTGATGCTGATCGTGATCGGCATCACCCCGTGCCTGGCTCGCGATCTGGAGCAACGCGCCCGGGAGATTCCGGTCGAGTTGCTGATCAAGGCCCAGACCCTCGGCGCTTCGACCTGGACGCTGATGCTGCGGGTAGTGTTGCCGCAATTGCTCCCGCGCCTGCTGATCTCGCTGCGGCTGATGCTCGGCTCGGCATGGTTGTTCCTGATCGCCGCCGAAGCCATCGCGTCTACCGACGGACTCGGTTACCGGATTTTTCTGGTGCGCCGTTACCTGGCGATGGACGTGATTTTGCCCTACGTGGTGTGGATCACCCTGCTCGCCTGGCTGATGGATTGGGGCCTCAAGCGCCTGACCCAACGGGCGTTCCCTTGGTATGAGGGGGCCCGCGCATGAGCTTCATCACCGTGAAAAACGTCTGGCAGCAATACGCCGATCAGGTGGTGCTCGAAGGGCTGAACCTGAATGTCAACGAGGGTGAGTTCTGCACGCTGGTCGGCGCTTCCGGCTGCGGTAAATCGACCTTTCTGCGCCTGCTGCTCGGCCAGGAACGCGCCAGTCGCGGCGAGATTCTGTTGGATGGCCACGCCTTGGCCGGTGAACCGGATGCCAGCCGTGGCGTGGTGTTCCAGCGCTACTCGGTGTTCCCGCACCTGACGGTTCTGGACAACGTCGCCCTGGGCCTCGAACTGCCACGTTCGCCGCTGCTCGGACGCTTGTTCGGCAGCGCTAAAAAAGACGCACGCGAACAAGCCTCAGTGCTGCTGCACAAAGTCGGCCTCGGCCACTCGCTGGACAAGTACCCGGCGCAACTCTCCGGCGGCATGCAGCAACGACTGGCCATCGCTCAGGCGTTGATCATGAAGCCTCGGGTATTGCTGCTCGACGAACCGTTCGGCGCCCTCGATCCCGGCATCCGCAAGGATATGCACGGTTTACTGCTGGAGCTGTGGCGCGAGACGCAACTGACGGTGTTCATGGTCACCCACGACCTGTCCGAAGGCTTCAGCCTCGGCACTCGCCTGTTGGTGTTCGACAAAGTCCGCGTAGACCCGCACGCCCCCGGCGCCTATGGCGCGCGTATCACTTACGACATCCCTTTGAACAGCGACCGCCGCACTACCCGTGCCGCTGTCGACGCCTTGCCGGCTGAGCTGGCAGGCGCGCTTCGCACCGCTTAAGAGGACTTTGCACATGACTGATTCGATCCAACTGTTCCCACCCTTCGCCGAAGAAATGCTCCCCGGCGGCGGCCATCGTTCGTTCGTATTGAAACGCGGCCAACTGCTGCGCCTGACCGACCTGCGCGGCGGTGCCAACGTCAGCCTGACGCTGCTCAACGCCAATGAGAAAACCGAACGCCTGAACCTGCCCGACAGCCTCAAATGCCAACACACGGCCAAGCTCACCGCTGGTCACTGTTTGTACTCGGACATGGGCCGCGTGCTGGCCGCCATCACTGCTGACACCTGCGGCTGGAGCGACAGCCTCGGTGGTGTGCTGTGCGCTGAAGAGGTTGCGGAAAAATACGGCCAGGGCCGCTATCAGGAACTGCGCAACGGCTTTTTTCGCAACGGCACCGACAACCTGTTGGTGGAGCTGGGCAAGTGGGGGTTGGGCCTGTCCGATTTGCTGATGACGCTCAATTTGTTCAGCCGGGTGAACGTCGATGAGGCCGGGCGTTTCCACTTCGTCGAAGGCAATTCCAGGGCCGGTGACTACATCGAGTTGTATGCGCCGATGGACACGCTGGTGGTGCTCACCGCGCTGCAACATCCGATGGACCCTTCGCCTGAGTACGCACCGAAACCGCTGAAGCTTAGCTGGATGAACGCCGACGCTAGCGTCGCCGAACACTGCCGCACCTCGCGCCCGGAAAACGAGCGCGGCTTCATCAACACCGACCGTCTGTTCGCCTGAGGATCGCTGCCATGTCACTCGCAATCGCTACCGCTCAACAGCTGCCCGAAACCGCGATCTACCGCGCCACCATCCCGGCCGGCGAACCGTGGCTGATGGAGGTCAAGGCTGGCCAGACTTTGCGCATCCTCGATCTGGAAGGCAATCAGGCCGTCGACACGTTGTTCTACAGCGTTGCCAATCCCAAGGAACGCTACGACGTGCAGCGCACGTTGCGCCGACAGAACAGCGTCTACCTGAGCACCGGCAGCGTGCTCTATTCCAACCTCGGCAAACCGATGCTGACCATCGTCGCCGACACCTGCGGTCGACACGACACCCTCGGCGGTGCCTGCGCGCAAGAGAGCAACACCGTGCGTTACGCGCTGGAGAAACGCTACATGCACAGCTGCCGCGACAACTACCTGCGGGCCTGCGTCCACGACGGGCGGCTGGGCAAGGGCGACATCGGGCCGAACATCAACTTCTTCATGAACGTGCCGGTCACGGCGGATGGCGGGCTGACGTTTGAAGACGGCATCTCGGCGCCGGGCAAATACGTCGACCTGCGGGCCGAGATGGACGTGATCGTGTTGATCTCCAACTGTCCGCAACTGAATAACCCGTGCAACGCCTACAACCCCACCCCTGCGGAGCTGCTGGTATGGAACTGAAATTCGTGCGGTTGCGTCTTTGGCTGTTTGCCCTGTGCCAGGCCCGTTCCGGGCAGTGCCTAAAAAAGTAAAAACACCAAAATCCAAATGTGGGAGCGAGCTGTGGCGAGGGGATTTATCCCCGTTGGGCTGCGCAGCAGTCCCGTTTTTTAGGGGCGCTTCGCGCCCCAACGGGGATAAATCCCCTCGCCACAGCTCGCTCCCACAGGGTTCGGTGGTGGTTTTGAGTGAAGTGTTTTTGCCGTCGGGGACGACCCCGGCGCTTATCGAAAAACTGCGGGACGGCCCGCATCCCAGGTCGAGGCTGATGCGTTATCGCCTCCAGGGGTTATGCCATGTTCGAAAAAGTCCTGATTGCCAACCGTGGCGCCATTGCCTGTCGCATCCTGCGTACCCTGCGCGAGTTGCAGGTCCAGGGCGTTGCCGTTTACTCCGAAGCCGATGCCGCGAGCCTGCATATCCTGCAAGCCGATGAAGCCCACAGCCTCGGTGAAGGCGCAGCCGCCTGCACTTATCTGGCGGTCGACAAAATTCTTGCCATCGCCCAATCCAGCGGCGCTACGGCGATCCATCCGGGCTACGGTTTTCTCTCGGAAAACGCCGCGTTCGCCGAAGCCTGCGAAGCCGCCGACATCGCCTTCATCGGCCCGACGCCAGAGCAGCTGCGAGTGTTCGGTCTCAAACACACCGCGCGTGCATTGGCCAAGCAACATGGCATACCGATGCTCGAAGGCACCGAGTTGCTCGACAGCCTCGACGCAGCGCTGATTGCCGGCGAACAGGTCGGCTACCCAGTGATGCTCAAAAGCACCGCCGGCGGTGGCGGCATCGGCATGCGCGTGTGCCGCAGCGCTGGCGAATTGAGCGAATCCTTTGAAGCCGTCAAGCGCCTCGGCCAGAACAACTTCAGCGACGCCGGGGTGTTCATCGAGAAATACATCCAGCGCGCCCGCCATCTGGAAGTCCAGGTGTTCGGCGACGGCCAGGGTGAAGTGATTGCCCTCGGCGTGCGCGACTGCTCGGTGCAGCGCCGCAACCAGAAAGTCCTCGAAGAAACTCCGGCGCCGAACCTGCCCGAGGGCATGGCTGAGGAGCTGTGTGCGGCGGCGATCAAACTGGCCAAAGCGGTGAATTACCGTAGCGCCGGTACAGTGGAATTCGTCTTCGACAGCGAGGCTCAGCGTTTTTATTTTCTCGAAGTGAACACCCGTTTGCAGGTGGAGCACGGCGTCACCGAGCAGGTCTGGGGTGTGGATCTGGTGCGCTGGATGGTCGAACTGGCAGCCGGTGATTTGCCGCCGTTGAGCACGTTGAGCCAAGGCTTGAAAGCCTGCGGCCATGCGATTCAGGCACGGCTCTATGCCGAAGATCCGGGTCGCGATTTTCAGCCAAGCCCAGGCTTGCTGACCGCCGTGAACTTCCCTGCCGCCGATGGCAAACGCCTGCGCATCGACACGTGGGTCGAGGCCGGTTGCGAGATTCCCCCGTATTTCGATCCGATGATCGCCAAGGTCATCAGTTGGGCGCCGACCCGCGAAGAGGCCGCTGCCGATCTGCATCAGGCGTTGGGCGACAGCCTGCTCTACGGAGTGGAAACCAACCGCGATTATCTGCGGCAGATTCTGCTGGATGCGCCCTTCGCCAACGGTCAGCCGTGGACGCGTTGCCTGGAAGGCTTGGTGTATCAGGCCAACACGTTTGAAGTACTCAGCGCCGGCACTCAGACCAGCGTTCAGGACTATCCGGGTCGTCTTGGGTATTGGGCCGTGGGCGTGCCACCGTCGGGGCCGATGGACAGTCGCGCGTTGCGTTTGGGCAACAGTCTGCTGGCCAACGATGAAGGTGTCGCGGCGCTTGAAATCACCATGAGCGGGCCATTGCTGCGCTTCAATTGCGATGCCGTTGTGGCGGTCACAGGCGCGATGATTCCATTGGCGCTAAACGGTGAAGCCGTGCCGATGAACACTGCGCTGCGGGTTCCGGCGGGGGCGACATTGAGCCTCGGGACGATTGCCGGTGCAGGCGTCCGCAGCTATCTGTGCCTGCGCGGTGGCCTTCAAGTTCCAGATTATCTGGGTAGCAAAAGCACCTTCACCCTTGGCCAGTTTGGTGGTCACGGCGGTCGTGCGTTGCGTGCCGGCGACGTGCTGCATATCCCGGCCTTGAGCGACCGCAGCGCGGGTCAACAATTGGCTGAAGAACAGGTCACCGAGTTACCCGACCTGCGGCAGATCCGGGTGATCTACGGCCCTCACGGCGCACCAGAATACTTCACCGAAAACTACATCGGCACCTTCTTCGCCACTCAGTGGGAAGTGCATTTCAACTCCAGTCGAACCGGTGTGCGGTTGATCGGGCCGAAGCCTGAATGGGTGCGTGCCGATGGGGGTGAGGCGGGTCTGCATCCGTCGAATATTCATGACAATCCGTACGCCATTGGGGCGGTGGATTTTACCGGGGACATGCCGGTGATTCTGGGGCCGGATGGCCCGAGTCTGGGTGGGTTTGTTTGCCCGGTGACGGTGATCGAGGCGGATCTTTGGCAGCTGGGGCAGCTCAAGGCGGGGGATAAAGTGCAGTTCCTCCCAGTCGATCTCAAGACCGCCCGCAACCTCGCCTTGAAATGGAATCACTGTGGGAGCGAGCCTGCTCGCGAAGAAGTTGATGCGGTGCCTGTTCTGGCCCCTTCGCGAGCAGGCTCGCTCCCACAGGGGGTTGTGTCGCCTGTGGTGTTGGATATTGGGCAGGACGATACGCGGCTGGTCGCGAGATTGTCGGGGGACACTCATCTGCTGCTGGAAATCGGCGCTCCGGAACTTGACCTGGTCCTGCGCTTTCGCGCCCACGCATTGATGCAGGCGCTGGAAAGCCAAAACCTGCACGGCGTCATCGACCTGACACCGGGCATCCGCTCGCTGCAAGTGCACTACCAACCCGAACAACTGCCGCTGGCAGATCTGCTCGGCATCGTTGCCGGCGAATGGGACGCCGTGTGCGCCGCCAAGGACCTGCAAGTGCCTTCGCGCATCGTCCATTTGCCGTTGTCCTGGGACGACCCGGCCTGTCAGTTGGCAATCGAAAAATACATGACCACCGTGCGCAAGGACGCCCCGTGGTGCCCGAGCAATCTGGAGTTCATCCGCCGCATCAACGACCTGCCAAACCTCGACGAAGTGCAGCGCACGGTGTTCGACGCCAGCTACCTGGTGATGGGCCTGGGCGACGTCTACCTCGGTGCGCCGGTCGCCACGCCACTCGATCCGCGTCACCGTCTGGTGACAACCAAGTACAACCCGGCCCGCACCTGGACCGCAGAAAACTCGGTGGGCATCGGTGGCGCTTACATGTGCGTCTACGGCATGGAAGGCCCAGGCGGTTATCAGTTCGTCGGCCGCACCTTGCAGATGTGGAATCGCTATCGAGAGGTCGCCGCATTCGATGGCAAACCGTGGTTGCTGCGCTTCTTCGATCAGATCCGTTTCTACCCGGTCAGTGCCGATGAACTGCTGCGCATTCGACGGGATTTCCCCCTCGGACGCTTCGATCTGAACATCGAGCACGGTCAGCTGAATCTGGCGGACTACCAGGCCTTCCTGACGAAGGAAGCCGAGAGCATTGCCGCATTTCGCGATCAGCAAAAAGGCGCGTTCAACGCCGAACGCGAGCGCTGGATTGCCAGTGGTCAGGCGCATTTCGACAGCGAAGAACTGGCCGCGGAGGTGACCGAAGACGCACCGCTGGCCAGCGGTCAACAGAGCGTCGACAGCCACATCGCCGGCAACCTCTGGCAGGTTCAGGTTGAAACCGGCAGCCGGGTTGCCGCCGGTGATGTGCTGGTGATTCTGGAGTCGATGAAGATGGAAATCCCATTACTCGCGCCCGTGGCCGGGGTGGTACGCGAGATTCGTGTGCAACCGGGTTCGGCCGTGCGCGCCGGACAGCGCGTCGTGGTGCTGGAACTTGAGTGAACCCATTTTGAAAAGGATTAACGCCATGAACATCAATCTGCAACTCGACGCCCTGCGCAGCGCTTACCGCGACGGCAGCACCACACCTCGGCAACTGCTGCTGAACCTGCGCGATAAAGCCGCAGCACTGAACCCGGATTATCACCTGTTCATCCACTTGCTCAGCGTTGAAGAACTGGAACCGTACCTCGCCGCACTCGACGGTCGCGACGTCGACAGCCTGCCGCTGTTTGGTGTGCCCTTTGCGATCAAGGACAACATCGACCTGGCGGGCATTCCCACCACCGCAGCGTGCCCGGCGTTTGCCTACGTGCCCGAACGTTCGGCGACCATCGTCGAGCAATTGCTGGCGCTGGGGGCTATTCCGTTGGGCAAGACCAACCTCGACCAGTTCGCCACGGGGCTAAATGGCAGTCGCTCACCCTATGGCGCGTGCCCGAACAGCGTGTTGCCGGAGTATCCGTCGGGCGGTTCCAGTGCCGGCTCTTCACTGTCGGTGGCGCTCGGCGTGGCGAGTTTTTCCCTGGGCACTGATACAGCAGGCTCCGGGCGCGTGCCGGCGGCGCTGAATAACCTGGTAGGGCTGAAAGCCACCAAAGGGTTAATCTCCACGGCCGGTGTGATGCCGGCGTGTCGCACGCTCGATTGCGTGACCACGTTCACTGCGACTGCTCGGGAAGCCAGTCAGTTGCTCGCACTCACTGCGCACCTTGATCCTCGCGATGAATACAGCCGCAGCAACCCGTTGTGGAATGACGGCTCGGCGTTCGGCACTCCGCGTCCTTTCCGTTTCGGCGTACCTCGTGCGCAGGATCTGGAGTTTTTCGGTTGCCCTGAAGGCCCACTGTTGTTTGGTGATGCCATCGACCACCTCAAAGCGTTGGGCGGTGAAGCCGTGGAACTGGATTTGTCGCCGTTCCTTGAAGCGGCGCGTTTGCTCTATGAAGGCCCGTGGGTGGCTGAGCGCTACAGCGTGGCCGGCGAGTTGATGGAGAAAAACCCTGAAGCCGTACTGCCGGTGATTCGCGCGGTGCTGGCCAAGGCGCCGGCGGTGAGCGGTGTGCAAACGTTCCGCGCCCAGTACCGGCTGCAAGCGTTGAAAGCGCTGTGCGACAAGGCGCTGGACGGCCTCGACTGCGTGCTCACACCCACCATCGGCCGCCCCGTCACGCTGGCGGAACTGGACGCCGAACCGGTGCTGCGCAATTCGGAACTGGGCTACTACACCAATTTCATGAACCTGCTCGATTACGCCGCCGTCGCCGTGCCCAGCGGTTTCATGGGTAATGGTTTGCCTTGGGGTGTAACGCTGTTTGGCCGGGCGTTTACTGATCAGTATTTGTTGGGTGTGGCGGATGCCATGCAGCGTCAGCAAGGTTCCGCCGCGCCTGCGCCGACGGCTGTCGCACGCAATGACCGGGCGCGATTGGTGGTGTGTGGCGCGCATCTGGATGGGCTGGCGCTGAACTGGCAGCTCAAGCAGCGCGGGGCTCGACTGGTCGAGACGACGTTCAGCTCGCCGGACTATCAATTGTATGCCTTGGCCGGCGGCCCGCCGTTTCGTCCCGGGATGGTTCGCGTGAAGGACGGTGGTGTGGCGATTGCGGTGGAGGTTTGGGAACTGCCGAGCCGTGAGTTGGGTTCGTTTTTGACCGGGATTCCGGCGCCGCTGGGGTTGGGCAAGGTGCAATTGGCGGATGGGCGTTGGGAGAGCGGGTTTATTTGTGAGGCGTATGGGTTGGAGGGGGCGGTGGATATCAGTCATTTGGGGGGGTGGCGTGCTTATCTAGAGACTCGTGTCTGATCCGGAATCCGCCCTCACCCTAACCCTCTCCCGGGGGGAGAGGGGACTGACCGAGGTGTTCTTTCGAGTTACATCGACCTGAAATATCGAGTCGAACTCAGGTTTGAGAAGCATGAAGATCGACCCCCTTTCCCCCTCTCCCCTCTGGGGAGAGGGCTGGGGTGAGGGGTCGATCTGCTCAACAACACAGCTCTACATCAAGACATTCAAATCGCCAGCCATTCCCCCCACAAATGCAGCAGTTATTTCCCCGCTGTGCCATTAGAATGCCTGCCATCGGATCACTGCCAACGGAATTGTCATGCCGCTTCGCTCGCCGCTGTATTCGCAACGTTCGTTGGTCCTCACGCTGATCGCGTTGCTGGGCGCAGGCTTTCTCGCTACCTCTTTCCTCAGTTACTACGCCTCGCGAGCGTCAATCCGCGACAGCATCGTCAACACCGAACTGCCGCTGACGTCGGACACGGTCTACTCGGAAATCCAGAAAGACCTTGTCAGACCGATCCTGATTTCCTCGATGATGTCCCGCGACACCTTCATGCGTGACTGGGTGGTAAACGGCGAACAAGATCCCGAAAAAATGACCCGCTACCTCAACGAGGTCATGACCCACTACGGCGCCTACACCGCATTTTTCGTCTCCAACACCAGCCTCACCTACTACCACGCCAAGGGCGTACTCAAACAGGTCAAAACCACTGAATCCCGCGATGCGTGGTATTTCCGCGTACGAGACATGGCCGATCCCTACGAGATCAATGTCGACCCGGACCTTGCCAACAAGGACAACCAGACCTTCTTCATCAACTACAAAGTCTACGACTACAACAACCGTTTCATCGGCGCTGCCGGGGTCGGTCTGACGGTCGATGCGGTGATCAAGCTGATCGACAAGTACCAGCAGCGCTACCAGCGCAGTGTGTACTTCGTCGACAACTTCGGACGCCTGGTGCTCACCGGCGCCGAGGGCGGCCCGCAAGGCGCGAAGATCGGGCAGAGCCTCGGCGAACTCGACAGCATGAAAAGCCTCGTCAGTCAGCTGCCCAAGCCCCACAGCGGCAGCTACGAATATTCCGTTCAGGGCCAGGGACATTTCCTCAACGTACGGTTCATCCCGGAACTGAACTGGTACCTGTTTGTCGACAAGCGTGAAGACGGCGCCCTCAGTGAAATCCGCCAGTCGCTGTATCTCAACCTGCTGATCTGCCTGATCGTCACGCTGATTGTGCTGGCCCTGCTCAACCGGGTGATCAAGCGTTATCAGGGCAAAATCCAGGCCCAGGCAACTTTGGACAGCCTGACCGAATTGCCGAACCGCCGCGGTTTCGATCTGTTGGCGGCGCAAGCCATGCACGAAGCCCAGCGCGAGCCCAAACCGCTGTCCGCTTTGCTGCTGGATCTGGACCACTTCAAGGCCTTGAACGACACCTACGGTCACCTTGCCGGCGATCAGGTGCTGATCGGCTTTGCACGGGATCTGGAGAGCTGCCTGCGGCACTCCGACATTGTCTGCCGTTGGGGCGGGGAGGAATTTATCGTGTTGCTCAAGGACACTGACGGTGAGACCGGTCTGATGATCGCCGAGAAAATTCGTCAGCATGTCCAGCAACAGTGTTATGCCTACAACGATAAGGCCTTGCAGCTGACCGTAAGCATCGGCGTTACCACCCTGCAGACCGATGACACCTTGCACACGCTGCTCTCGAGGGCTGATCATGCGATGTACCGGGCCAAGCAAGCCGGCCGTAACCGCACCTGCGTGGAAATGCCTCACTCCAGTTATGCATAACCCTACATGAGTAAACCCGACCTCTGCCCGGCGTGCGGCGCCGCCAACGACTGTACCCTGGCTGACCCGCGAACCGCCGATAGGGCCTGCTGGTGCTACGGCGTCAGCATCGACCCGGCCGTGCTCGAAGCGCTGCCGGCCGGACTGCGCGACATAGCCTGTTTGTGCCCCGGCTGCGCTCAGGTCGAGGCGCAGTTGCAAGCATCCGCCCTGCCGATCACGTAAGATGCGCGGCCCTTTTCCCACCGACCTCTAGCCATGCGTGTTGACCGTTTCCTCAGCAACCTGCCGCGCTTCAACCGTAAGCAGGTACGTCTGTTGCTGGTGGAAAAGCGCGTCAGGATCGACGGAAAAATCGTCAGCGACCCTCACACCGAAGTACGCGAGTTCAGTCGTATCGAAGTCGACGATGATGTGCTGCAAGTCGGCAAACCGGTGCGCCACTTCATGCTGCACAAGCCACCCGGTTGCGTCAGTGCCACCCGCGACCCGGAGCATCCGACCGTGCTCGACCTGATCCATGAACCGGACAAGGATGAGCTGCACATCGCCGGCCGGCTGGATTTCAACACCACCGGCCTGATGCTGATCACCAACGACGGCAGCTGGTCGCGACGCCTGACCCAACCGCAGACCAAACTGCCCAAGGTTTATTACGTCGAGACCGAACGGGACATCGGCCCGGAGTATGCAGTCGCGTTCACCGAGGGGTTGTACTTCGCCTTTGAAGATCTCACCACCCAACCCGCCGAGCTGGTGCTACTCGGGGCAAAGTCGGCGCGGCTGAGCATCGTCGAAGGTCGTTATCACCAGGTGAAGCGGATGTTCGGCCATTTCGACAACAAGGTGCTGCGCCTGCACCGCGAAAGCATGGGCCCGCTGGTGCTCGACAGTGCGCTGAAACCGGGCGAGTACCGCGCATTACGCACCGAAGAGATTCAATTGATCTAAGCAGGCGACCGCTCAGCAGAAGTTGTCGAACAATTTACGAAAGATACTTGCGCGATGACGTGACCCCTGCTTGAATCAGGACGTCGGCCGAAATGTGACCGACGAGTCACAACATACTTCTAAGAAACTTTTTGCCGGTAGAGAACCCTCAGGTTCCGCATTCCCCCGGCAGACTGCCCGCCAATAATAATACCCGTCGACCGGACTGCAATGGATCGACATGGGCCCCAAAATTCCAGGCGTATGCCTACCTGTCACAAAGCTCGTGCAATCTCATTTGCGCGCATACCCGCTTGCTTGGAGTCTTATGACATGAGGCCAGAAATCGCTGTGCTGGATATACAGGGTCAGTACCGGGTTTACACGGAGTTCTATCGCGCAGACGCCGCTGAGAAGACCATTATTTTGGTCAACGGCTCGATGGCCACGACTGCGTCGTTTGCACAAACCGTGAAAAACCTTCATCCGCAGTTCAATGTGGTCTGCTACGACCAGCCCTACGCGGGCAAGTCGAAAGCCCATAACCTGCACGAGAAATTGCTGACCAAGGAAATCGAAGGGCAGATCCTCCTGGAGCTGATCGACCACTTCGCTGCCGAACACGTGCTGTCGTTTTCCTGGGGTGGCGCCGCGACCCTGGTCGCCCTGGCCCACCAGCCACGACGCATCGAAAAAGCAGTGATCAGCTCGTTCTCTCCAGAGATCAACTCGCACATGCTCGACTACCTCGAGCGCGGCATCGATTACCTCGGCAGCCGGGACGGTGACCGGGTCGGCAACCTGGTGAACAGCACCATCGGCAAACACCTGCCGACGCTGTTCAAGCGCTTCAACTATCGGCACGTCAGTTCCCTGGCCGAGCATGAATACGGGCAGATGCACTTCCACATCAGCGATCTGCTGCACAGTGATCGCCAGTGCTTTTTCAAGGCTGCGGAGAAAATCAACGTGCCAGTACTGTTCATGAACGGTGAATGGGACGAGTACACCGCTGCCGACGGCGCTCAACTGTTCGCCAACCACGTGCAACACGCTACTTTCACCACCCTGCAGGCCACCGGCCACTTTCTCGACATGGAACACAAAGGCGCTTGCCGAGATAGCCGTAACGCTTTGCTGGGCTTCTTGAAACCTTCGCAACACGAAAGCCGACCGCGTTATCACTACGTCCAGGACCAACATGCATTGGCCATCTGAAACAGCGTCATCGCGAGCAAGCCCCGCCCTACAGCACTAACGCAATTCTGTAGGAGCGAGGCTTGCCCGCGAACGACCGTCACACGGTCCATGCTTTTGTTTCACCTGTGCTAAAGCGGTCCCACACAAAGAAAAACTTCATTTCCACGCGAACATCTGGTACAAAGTCAGCCGCTCTGAGCGGGTGTCGTATAATGGCATTACTCCAGCTTCCCAAGCTGATAACGAGGGTTCGATTCCCTTCACCCGCTCCACTTCTCTCCTGACTCGTCGATTTCCCTGAAATCTACCGAGCAGGAAGCGAGATAGTCGCGTAGTCCTCCTACAAAGGGCTCCTACACGTGACGCAACGCAACAACCTCTACCGCCGTTCGAGCGGAATCTATGTCCTTCGCGTCACTGTCCCGGCTCGCTATTGCGTCCATCTGGGGGCAAAGAGAAATCCACGTATCTACTCACTCCAAAGATCTACTCAGCGTGAAAGCTGTAGCATGCCGCTTAAATGGGTGTCCGGTAATGCTTTTACAGCGCCAGCGAGGTTCGCCAATGCGAGGTTGGGTGACCTGTTCCAGAACACGGCGAACGGTCTCGGTGGGCAGCGGCAACTTGCGGTCGCGACTGGGCTTGTCAACCAATCAATCCAGTCGCTGTGACTGGAAATTCAGCAACCCAAAATCAGAAAATCCCCCTGAAGGGTCAACGCTTTGCGGGTTGTTCAGTCTATTTAACGGGCATCAAAATCAAACTCTGGAACATATCCTGCGCCGAGCAAATATGGACATTTCGAGGATACAAAATCATTACTCAATAAATCATTCGAGCTTTTATACTGGCTCGTTAAAACCCCTGTAACGCCTAAAAGAGTATGCGACAAAGATGAAATGCTAATTTTCTGATTCTCTCTTTCCTTCAACTTTGAAAGCTTGAGTGATTGCTCGCTTGAAACATTATTGGACGCCCAGATAAATGCCGAAACCGGGAGGTCATATTTATTGCCAATCCCATGACCCAATAGCCCTCGACTGTCATCCATGATGTTTTCACCATGATCCGATGAATAAAACAAGACAGATGGTTTTTGGCTTGATTTCAGCTGATCAATAATTGTACCCAATAGCCAGTCCGTATATAAAATGGCATTGTCATATTCGGCGGTAATTCTGTCTTTTGCGCTGTTTGTTGAAGGTTTGAATTTATTGAAATCATCTGGGTATCGGCGTGAATACTCGAAATGACTACCCTTGACGTGAATAAATATGGCTTGTTTTTCTGTACCGCTTTTTTGCAGGATTTTTTCATATTCTGGAATCAATGCTCCGTCATAGCTTCTCTCGAAATATTGACGGTGTTGTGCCTCTGCAGCTATTTGTGGAATTATTCCGCCAAAGCTATCGACTTCCTGTACAGACAACCAATAGGTCATGTACCCGGCTGCACGATATATACCCACCAATGATTTTGTGGACGCAATGGAATCCCAATCCGATATGGGCTCAAGGCTGAGCATTGAAGGAACGGCGACAGACGTATAGGGGGCCGTCGTACACATATGATTAAACTTGAAAATCCCCGCCTGCCTCTCGAGATTCGGGGTTGTTTCCTTGTCATAACCGTAGAGAGACCAATTTTGCGGCCGTGATGACTCACCGATCACAAAAACAATGATCTCTATATTTGATTGATCCGATATACTCGTTATTTTTACATCAGATTCCTGACGCTGTTTAATAAATTTCTTCGACTCCAAATACAAGTTTGCAGTCAGGCCGATTTGCGACAAATAACCCATTGGTGTGCTTTGATCTTTTGCAACGAGATCCAGGACTGCATACCTCCCGAAAGAATTAACTTTGACGGTTTTATAAAAATACGCCCCATACCCCACCAGCAAAGCGCTAACAGCCAGAAGAAAAATACTCTTGCTTTTATACAACTTTCGCTTATGCAGGCCTATTAATCCAACTCCATAGCAAATTGTGAAAACCACCAAAACGATACTGATGGGCTGCCAATACGTCGGTAGAAAATCGCTTGCCTCCTTGTAGTTGGTTAAGCCAATAAATACATACGCAGCCGTTAATCTCGAGTTGAAATTCAAAACCAGAAACAGATCAACAGCAGCCGCCAAATAGAACGGCAGTAGAATGACATGAAGTTTGAATTGATTGAATGAAACAAATCTGATTGCCAAAAGCCATAACACTGAAATACCCAGAGTATAAATGGCCAACAAATCAATTTTCGAGTATTGATAGTTTGTTATTAATCTAATTAACAACGGCGACAGCAAATACAACCACAACACTAAATTCGGCCATTCTGCTTTTAATACTTTTAATGAGCAATCAATAATATTGGCTGAGTTTTTCATCTTGTAATTGCTCTCGTAGGATCCAACCTGCTGCTCAAGCGTAGCTCCAATTGGCGTGCCGTGCCACGACGCTCACGGCCCTCATACTTTCTCCTGCAGTAGCAAACTTGCCGGCACACAAGGGAGCAAAGGCCACGAATACAACGGGTGACCCAAAGATTCAGCGCTGACGTTGGGCCAGCGCTCGACCTTTTTGCACTAGCGAGTTGCGACGATGAACAAGCGCGGGAACGGCAGCAGTACCGAACCATCGCTCAGCACTGGATACGCCCGCTCGATCGCTGCTTGATACTGCTTGAGGTATTGCGCCCGTTCCGTTTCATCAAGTGGATCAAGGAAAGGTCGCAAACCGCTGCCCTTGAACCACTCGACCACGCCCGATGCGCCGCCCGCGAGCGGGTGATGGTAAGTCGTGCGCCATACATCGACACGAGAACAGTGAGCGCGCAGCATCGAGTAATAACCGCTGGCATCCGCCATCTCTGTTCGCTGCCCTGCGGCGCCAGCAAGTTTACCGATCCAGGGACCATCGGCTGCGACTTCGCGCATCAAGCGGTGCGACGGTTCATTGAGGTTGTCGGGCATCTGAATGGCCAGGCTGCCACCGGGTGCCAGCTTGCTTGCCAGTGCAGGCAGCAACGTCGCGTGATCAGGAACCCACTGCAACACCGCGTTGGCGAAAATCACATCGAACGGGCCGGTATCGCTCCAGGTATCGATGTCAGCTGTGTCGAATTGCACCTGCGGCAAGCGCTTGCGGGCGGCTTCGATCATATCGGTCGAACTGTCCAGCCCACGCACCGCGGCGTTGGTGAAGCGCTCCACCAGCAACTCGGTCGAGTTACCCGGGCCACAGCCGATGTCGATGACCGAGCGCACGTCTGTGTCAGGAATGGCTGCCAGCAAGTCACGGGCAGGACGGGTGCGTTCATCTTCAAAAGCGACGTATTGTTTGGCGGACCAACTCATTGCGTTCTCCTGTCGGTGCGTTTTCTTCAAAACGGGCAAAAAGCTCCAGCCGTTAAGATACAGCGCCCATGTCGATCTGCACTCCCCTGAAGAGGTAGATGGCAATGACAGAGCGAAGTCCGGGCCAGAAAATTCAGTTCTCAATGGTCATTTCCTTATCGCCAAATCTTTTACGTTATTCGCAGCCCAGTCTTGAGCCGAAAAAACCGACCGAGATTGCGCAAGGTTTCATCGTCGCCATCAGCGATACAGATACAACGCAAACCACAACAAATGACAGCTTTATGACGCTTCTCGCCAGTAACGGAAAGAACTTCCATATTCGCGGCAGGACCGTCAGCTTGCTCGCCGAACACAGCGTGGTGTTCTACGAGATGTCTGTAGGTGATGCCGGGGTACTTTCATCGCCTGAATGGGTGGTCCATGCAAACCTGACAGTTCCCGCACCCGATCCCGAAAACCCGACCCAACCGGGCAGCCACACGGCAAATGATCATTATTGGCACTGCACGCAATTGGCTGCTGGGGTTGAGGCGTGCGAACTGAAATTCATGCTGATCAATAAAAGCTGCGAGATATTGGGGTACTTCAGTTGGGCGGTGGACGTGAAGTTGGCGGAGTGAACAGAAATCAAGAAAAACCGGCCTCAAGGGCTAATGCCAGTCAGTTAACCAATTTGTGCAACGACTCACTCTTTGTAGCAGCTGGCGAAGCCTGCGTTCGGCTGCGAAGCAGTCGTAAATGCTGAGTACGCGGCTTTCCTGATACACCGCATTGTCAGATTTCACGACTGCTTCGCAGCCGAACGCAGGCTTCGCCAGCTGCTACAGATCGCGTTACGGCTTAACTGACCGGCATTGGCCTCAAGGGCCGGTTTTTTGGTTTCTGCGTCCCCGTCAAAACCATCATGACGTGAGACTCAGTGGCGCGGATGAAGGGAATCGAACCTGAGTCCTAACCCATTGGTGGCGCAAATGACGCAGCTACGTTGATTCTGTTTAAAAGGTGAATTTTCAGCACCGCACACTCCCCCCATAGGGAAAAACCGATGTCGAGAATCACGTAGTAGCTACTCAAGCATCAATCAGCTGATCAATCAAAACCGCGTTGCTATAGATCAAGCTTCCATCACTCGCTCGATGCCCGACCAAATGGAACTGACCGCGCTCGTTGTGTATATAGACGCGCATTTGGCAGTCGGACAAAGGGTCGTATCCCTCTGGCAATTTCAACTCCAGTGTGTCCATGTCGACATCGACCATGGCTTCACGCTCATGAGTCCTCTGCAGGCGTTCTTCAGCGTCCTCCAGACCCTTATGGAGGGGGCCATCGACGTAAAAATGGATTTCACCCATCGGGGTCGACTTTTGTTGTCCGTTGACTTTGCACCAGCCTTCGATCGTCAAGGCACTCATGACGAAATCTCCGTTGTGGACGGCTGGACGCTATCGCTCTTGGCCGTCACTTGTCTGACCGCTATGCATAGGCAAGGATCTTCGCGGGCGCTTTTAGCCGATCGTTGCCTTGCGTAAACAGACTTTAATTATAGCTGGCAACCGGGCCTCGCTTGCTCGACGTGTCGTCCAGGCGAGAGGTGTTGCTGAATATTTACAGTTATATATAGCGAATAGGTTTCAAGTGATCAAGTTGATGCTGAAGTTGGAATATCCAGACAACAAGGCTTTTCAGGAAAAGCGCTTGTTCTGGCCATGAACTATACTTCCTGCGGACTTTGCCACGAAGATAGGTGGTATTTGTCTAGCCTGTTTTGGCGTCAGATTAGTATTGATTTGACGATGTTGTTCTGTGGCGATGCTTATGCATACCGATGAGTAACAGGAATAGGATGAAAGCAAAATGGCAATGGCAATTATTCTTGTACTAATCGTTATTGCATCAGTGCTGTTCCATATCTTAGCGCCTTGGCATGCGGCACCGGCAGCTTCCAACTGGGGGTCCATAGACACCACCCTATTCATCACCCTGATCATTAGTGGAATATTTTTCATCGCCGTCACGGTATTTATGGCAGTAGCCGTGATGCGTTATCGTCACAAGGAGGGTGCCAGGGCGCACTACCAGCCAGAAAGTAAAAAGTTGGAAACATGGCTGATTATCGTGACCTCGGTAGGTATTGCCGCGATGTTGGCGCCAGGTCTGGTTGTTTACAGTGATTTCATCCAGGTGCCGAAAAATGCTTATGAACTTGAAGTGGTCGCCCAGCAGTGGCAGTGGGCCTTTCGTTTTCCCGGCAGGGACGGAAAGCTGGGCAAGTCGGATATTAAGTTTGTTGACTCCACCAATCCCTTCGGCCTTGACCCCAAGGATCCTGTTGGGCAAGACGATGTGCTTATAAAAAACAATGAAGTTCGCCTTCCGCTCGATCAGCCAGTGAAAGTTTTACTACGCTCTAAAGATGTGCTGCACGATTTCTATGTACCACAAATGCGCAGCAAGATGGATATGGTGCCTGGGATGGTGTCGTACTTTTGGTTTACACCGACTAAAACCGGGAATTATGAAGTCCTTTGCGCTGAATATTGTGGCGTGGGTCATTACAACATGCGCGGCCATATGATCGTGGAAGAACAGGACGCCTTCGATCAATGGCTGAACAGCCAACCGACTTTTGCGCAGACATTAACGACAGCGGCCAAGCCCAGTCGGGACAGCGTGCTGGAAAAAGGTCGCCAGTTGGTCGAAAAGCTCGGCTGCAGTGCCTGCCATAGCCAGGATGGCAGCGCCAGTCTCGGCCCGGGATGGAAGGGGCTGTACGGCCGCACTGAACAGCTTGCCGATGGCACCAGTGTGCAGGTCGATGAGGCCCACCTGAAAGAGTCGATCCTCGATCCGAAGGCCCGATTAGTACAGGGCTACCCGCCGGTAATGGTGGCCTATACTCTCAATGACGATGAACTGGGCGCACTCGTCGCCCTGATCAAATCACTGGGTGCCGCGCAGCAAGACAATGAACCTTCTGCCAGCGAAGCGTCGGGCCCAGGTGATGACTTGGCGGCGCAGGGACAGCGGCTGGCTCAGTCGCTCGGCTGTCTGGCCTGCCACAGTGTCGATGGCAGTAAGGGCGTCGGCCCCAGCTGGCAGGGCCTGTATGGCAAGACAGAACCCCTTGCCGACGGTACGAGTATCAAGGCCGATGAGGGCTATATAAAGGATTCGGTTCTTAATCCCGGCGCCAAAATCGTCAAAGGCTACGCAGCCGTCATGCCAGCCTTTACTCCGAGTGATAAGGAGTTGAACGCACTGATCGCTTTTATCAAATCCAAAGCGAATGCCGACGCTGATGCGAGCAAGGCGGAGCCAGGGAAGTAGCCGTAAAGCAGCCAGGAATGCACCGAAACTTCGACAGGAGGATGACGTGATGGCCTATGCGGAGCAAGCCGAAACAGAAGCACTGCACGAACCCAAAAGTTTCCTGACCAAATATATCTGGAGTCAGGACCACAAGGTCATCGCCATTCAATATTCCTTGACGGCTTTATTCGTGGGCGTTATCGCCGTGGTGTTGTCCGGCTTGATGCGCATTCAGATTGGCTTCCCCGGCGCTTTGGCGTTCATGGACGCCAGTACTTACTATCAGGCGATGACCATGCACGGCATGATCATGGTCATTTACTTGCTGACGGCCTTGTTCCTGGGTGGCTTCGGCAACTATCTGATCCCGCTGATGGTGGGCGCCCGCGACATGGTCTTCCCCTATGTCAACATGCTGAGTTACTGGTTCTACCTGCTAGCGGTACTCGTGTTGCTCTCCAGTTTCTTTGTCCCTGGCGGGCCCACTGGTGCGGGCTGGACGCTCTATCCGCCACAGTCCATTTCTCAGGGGACACCGGGGGTCGAGTGGGGCATTGTCCTGATGCTCGTCTCACTGGCGATTTTCATTGTCGCAGCCACCATGGGCGGGTTGAACTATGTAACCACGGTATTGCAGGCGCGCACGCACGGCATGACATTGTTTCGCATGCCGCTCTCCGTATGGGGAATTTTCATGGCCTCGATTATGGCCTTGTTGGCTTTCCCGGCGTTGTTCGTCAGTGCGGTCATGATGCTGTTTGACAAGCTGTTGGGCACCAGCTTCTTTATGCCGGCGATGGTCTCGCTGGGGCAGCAGCTCGATCACCAGGGTGGCAGCCCAATATTATTCCAGCACCTGTTCTGGTTCTTCGGCCACCCGGAGGTCTACATCGTTGCGCTCCCGGCGTTTGGTTTGGTCTCCGACTTGATCAGCACGCATGCGCGTAAAAATATCTTCGGCTACCGAATGATGGTGTGGGCCATTATTGCGATTGGCGTACTCAGCTTTGTGGTCTGGGCACACCATATGTATGTCAGCGGAATGAACCCGTACTTTGGCTTTTTCTTCGCGACCACCACCTTGATCATCGCGGTACCGACCGCACTGAAAGTCTACAACTGGGTGCTGACCCTGTGGCGGGGCGACATCCATCTGACCGTGCCGATGCTGTTTGCCCTGGCCTTTATCGTCACCTTCCTGGTCGGCGGTCTGACCGGGTTGTTTCTCGGCAATGTGATCGTAGATATCCCGCTCTCGGACACCTATTTCGTCGTAGCCCATTTTCATATGGTCATGGGGGTCGCACCGGTACTGGTGGTGTTCGGCGGCATTTATCATTGGTTCCCGAAAGTAACCGGGCGCATGTTAAACGACACCCTGGGCAAGCTGCATTTCTGGATTACCTTTCTGGGCACCTACGCCATCTTCTTCCCCATGCACTACCTGGGTTTCCAGGGCATGCCACGCCGCTACTACGCCTATGAAAACTACGCCTTCATCCCGCAGTCGGCGCAAGATTTGAACGCCTTCATTACGGTGATCGCATTGACCGTTGGCGTTTCCCAGCTGCTGTTCCTGTTCAACCTGGCCTGGAGTGCATTTAAGGGCAAGCCCGCAGGCAGTAATCCCTGGGGCGCGGCCAGTCTGGAATGGCAAACGCCGAACACCCCGCCGATACACGGTAACTGGGGAGCGAAGCTGCCGGTCGTGCATCGCTGGGCCTATGACTACAGTGTGCCGGGGATAGAACAGGATTTCGTTCCGCAAACGGTCTCCGCCGAGGAGCTGGAGCACATGCGGCAACTGAGTGCCGGAACCAAGATAGCGGACGTTAAAACATGAACAGACTGCTATTGAGAAACGCGGACGACGCTGACCCTGGCGGCAGTTGGAGTCGCGATCCTGGGGATGCTCAGTCCACCGAGGGTGCCAATAGAGGCCAAATCGCAAGAATGGGCCTGCGCTTGTTTCTGGCCGTGGTGAGTTCGTTATTCTTTCTCTTCCTGATCGCCTTTATTGCCCGTTCACAAATGGCCGACTGGCTGCCCCTGACAGAGCCCTTGGCGCCGTTAGCCAATCTCTGGCAGTTATGGCTGAATTCGGCTTTTCTGGTACTCAGTTGCATCGCACTGCAGTGCTCGCGCATGGCCGCCCGACAGGCGCGACTGGGCGCAACGGTTATTGGCTTTGCATTGGGCGGCGTATTTGCCATTGCCTTTCTTGTGGGGCAACTCTGGGTCTGGCAGCAGTTTGTCGCCTGGGGCTACTTTGTCGCCAGCAACCCGGCCAACAGTTTCTTCTACCTGTTGACCGGCATGCATGGGCTCCACCTGCTGGGCGGGCTGATAGCCTGGGGCATAATCGTTGCTAAATTCCTGCATCGCGTGCCGTTGCCGCAACTCAGCGTCAGCGTAGAGCTCTGTACCACCTATTGGCACTACTTACTGGGTCTTTGGTTCGTGCTATTCGCTTTGCTGGCCAGCACGCCAGACACCTATGAAGCGATCGCCAGATTCTGCGGCCTGAGGTGAAAAGCCATGGCATCGCACCCACAAGCCCCAGGCGAGACCAGTTCATCCAATCCACCAGACTCACCGCCTGCACCGGGATGGCAGGGCATCGCCAGCGACTGGTCCTCGGATAGAGAGGCCTTCAAGCAGGTCCCTTGGGGCAAGGCGATGATGTGGATATTCCTGCTCAGCGATACTTTTATATTCACCTGTTTTTTAACCGGCTACATGTCGGTACGCATGACCATCACCACCGCTTGGCCGAACCCCAGTGAAGTGTTCGCATTGACGATCGGCGGTAGAGAAATCCCACTTATTCTGATCGCCATCATGACCTTTGTGCTGATCAGTAGCAGCGGCACCATGGCCATGGCCGTTAATTTCGCCTATCGCCGTGATCGCGCGAAAACCACTGCCCTGATGCTGGCGACCGCTGCCTTGGGTGTGACGTTCGTCAGCATGCAGGCATTTGAATGGAGCAAGCTCATCGCAGAAGGGGTGCGTCCCTGGGGGAACCCCATGGGGGCGGCGCAATTTGGTGCCAGCTTTTTCATGATTACCGGTTTCCACGGACTGCATGTGTCAATCGGCGCCATCTACCTCAGCATTGTGGCGCGGAAAGTATTGCGGGGAGATTATGAGCGCTCCGGAAACTATCAGAACGTCGAGATAGCCGGGCTTTACTGGCACTTCGTGGATTTGGTGTGGGTGTTTATTTTTGCTTTCTTCTATTTATGGTAGAGGAGCACAGGTGATGGCACATGCTCAGGGTCAGCAACATCCAATCAGTTTGTACCTTAAAATTTGGGGGCTGTTATTCGTCCTCAGCACGCTGTCGTACCTTGTCGACTATTTCCACTTCCATGGTTACCTTCGGTGGTCCCTGATTATCACTTTCATGTTGTTGAAGGCAGGTTTAATTGTCTCCATCTTCATGCATATGGCCTGGGAGCGGTTGGCCATGGTCTACGCCATATTGGTGCCACCTTTGTGTTTGCTGGTGCTCGTCGGACTGATGGCCACCGAGGCAGACTATGTTTTCCTCAGCCGGGTCATTTCCTTCGGCCAATAAGCAGCGTCCGGATGGCCTTCAGTCTCCAGGGGCTAACCCGATATCACTCGTTTGAACTGATGCCATTTGTGCTGCCAGGCTACTGTCCAGTGGGGGGCTGCCGTTCCCGTACCGGCGATCTCCAGCATTGGATGATGTTCGATAACCCCGTCCAATACCGACTCCTGATTCGGCTCGACATCTACGAAGAAAATATGTTTTCCCTCTGCTACCACCTGTTTAAAACTGCGAAAGTGAGTGTTTGGTACCTGGATACCAAAAAAACCGCCTTCCCAGATGCAGAAGCCAAATACAACAACGGCAAGAAAGATAAAAGGCATCCAGCCTGCGACGGATTCGGTCCAGCCCAGCCAATAGGCGCCGCCTAGAACCAGCGCCGCGAGTGGCACACCGATCACTGCACCAATTTCGCCAGAGTGGACAACATCCTGTTCCATTAACGAGTTAACCTCGTGAAGGTGATGTTGTTCAACATCGGCAACGTGTTCACTGAGCACATGAATTTGTTCGGAATTGATGCCGCTGGCTTCCAGTTCATTTTCAACGGCTTCAAGATCGTCGAGATTGTTGCTGATGTAATAGTGTCGATTCATGCCACACCTCCCATCCCGCGTTTGCTGTAGACCTCCTCTGTCCTGCAGCCTTTAACTGAGATTTGCAGTCGGTATCTGTACCCGTGGGGAACGTTGCACACTTCATGCAATCCGAAAGAAGTATAGCACCCGTTAGCATGCGGAGAAGGAGGCGTCAAGATCTGAAGGCAGCATCAGAGGCTGGGGCGCTCCGACGAATTCTGCCTTCGGCAGCTCCTCCGACCTAACGAGATACGAGCTACCGGCTTTTCATCGAATGCAGAATTTAATCAGAATTTTCATCACGCCGTTGCTGTCTGAAAATCAGGCGCATTCCTAGAAGGAACACGGCAATGAAATTCGCAAAAGTCGCTCAGAAACTTGCCCTGTGGGCGGGCAGCCCCAAGACGTTCATGGGGGCGATCATTCTGATTTTTCTGTGGGGGCTGAGTGGGCCGATTTTTCACTTCAACGACACCTGGCAGCTGATCATCAATACGTCGACCACCATCATCACGTTCCTGATGGTGTTCCTGATCCAGAACACCCAGAACCGCGACACGGACATTTTGCACTTGAAGGTCGATGAGTTGCTGCGGGTGACGAAGGATGCGCAGAACGCGATGCTGGGGCTCGAGGCGCTGGACCTCAAGCAGTTGGAAGCGCTGAGAAAGCAGTATCGGCAACTTGGTGAGGGCGAAACGATTTCCGTGGACGGGACCGTCGTCGAGGAAAAAGGCAAACCGGATTTGAATGAATGCTGATCGGGAAGTCGCGGGTGGCCCGAGGCCACCCGCGCACTCCGATGGCTAGCGACTGGCTTGCAGCGCCTTGGCCATTTGCAGATGGTTCTGCAGTTTGGGCAGTGTTTCTTCGGCGAACGCTTTGATTTCAGGCACGTCGGTGGTCTGCGCTTCCTGTTGAAGCTGCTCGATGGCTTCCTGGGTGGTTTTCACCTGACTGGCCGCGTAGGCCTGGTCGAAGCTCGCGCCGTCCTTCACGTCCGGCATCAAGGCTTTGGCTTTATCGACTACTTCTTCGCGCGGGGCCACCGGTAAATCCAGTTGCTTGGCGATTTTCGCCAGATGCTGGTTGGCGGTGGTGCGGTCGTTGATAACAACGATGGTGTAGTCCTTGACCTCTTTGGATTCGGTTTTCTGGTGCGCCAGGCGGCTGGCTTCGATATCGGCCATGCCTTTGGCCGACGCATCGTTGATGAATTCGGCGGGGGACTGGGCAAAGGCACTGCTGGCACACAGGCCCAGTAACGTAGCAAAACTGGCATTGCGTAATCGGGTGGCCATCCGGCTCATGGTCGCGCCCTCCTCGTAAAAAATTCAAACGGGAGCTTACGCTCCCGCCTCTCAATCAAAACTACCTACACCACTACTTCGACTTCTGACCACCTTTGCGGCCCATATCGGGTTTCGCAGGCTCTTTATCGACAGTCGTGGTGGTAGTTTTCCCACCTTTGCGACCGGCTTCAGACGCCTTCGTTCGATCGCTGGGGGTGTTTCCCGAGTTCGAGTTTCTTGAATTAGGCATGATTCTCTACCTCTTGGTGATGATCGCGGCGAGCAGGAGCCCGCATAGGATCAGAATTTCGATCACCGCAAAGGTTTAGAAAAGTTGAAATCGCCGCGACGAACGGTGGCAAATTTTTCAGGCCCCGAGGCACTGATGATGTTGGCGCTTGGCGGCATACATGGCCTCATCGGCATGCCTGAACAACTGCTTTTCCTCGGTGCCGTGCTCGGGATATTGAGCGACGCCGATACTCGGCTGGATGTTCACGCTGTGCCCATCCAGGCGCAGCGGTTGAGCCAGGACCTGATGGATTTTTCCCGCCACGTTGTTGGCGTCTTCCGACGCGTGGATGCTGTGCAACAACACCACAAACTCGTCACCGCCAATGCGCGCCACCGTGTCAGTTTCGCGCACGCAGCCTTTGAGCCGATTGGCGACCGCTTGCAGCAGCATGTCGCCGACCGCATGGCCGTAGGTGTCGTTGACTTGCTTGAAGCGGTCGAGGTCGACGTACAGCAGTGCCATTCGGCCGGAGTCGGCCCGGGCCAGCGTCAACGAGGCTTTGAGCCGGTCACGGAGTAACTCGCGGTTGGCCAGTTGAGTCAGTGGATCGTACTGGGCCATGCGCTGCAGACGGGCATGCAATTGCTTGCGCTCGATCGCTGTGGCGATCTGGGCGCAAACGTACTGCAGCAGTTCCTTGTCCTGCTCGGTATAGCGCTCGCCACCCGGTACGCTTTTGACGATCAGCGCGCCGATGGTGCCATTTTGCGAGTTCAATGGCACACCCAGCCAGCAAGGTGAATGCTGGCCCGCGACAAGCGCCTCAAACCCCGTCGGTGGATTGTCCTGATCCGGGGTCAGCAGAATCGGCTGACCACTGCGAATCACTTCAGTGCAGAGGCGCCCGGTGATCGTTCCCGGCTGCTCGGGTTGCAGCTCCAGGTCGTCAACGTGATAGGGGAAATTCAGCTGTGCACAATGTTCGTCATACAGCGCCACGGAAAAATTCAGCGCCGGCAGCCATTCCCCGATGATCAAATGGATGCGCTTGAACAGCGCCAGTAAATCTTCCGCCGCGTGGGCCGCTTCGGAGATCGCATACAACGCCGCTTGCCGGGATTCAGCCTGCTTGCGCTCGGTGATGTCGCGCGCCACGGCGATGCGCAATTGGTCGACCTCCGACCAGCGTGCCGACCAGAGGATGTGCGCCACTCGGCCATCCTTGCGCAGGTAGCGGTTTTCGAAATTGAGCTTGGGTTCGCCGCCCATGATCTCCCGCGCGGCGTCGAGGGTGCGCTGACGATCGGCGGGATGTACCAGATCGATCATCGGCTGGCCGATCAGCTCTTCGGGGGTATAACCGAAAATACGCTCGCAGGCCGCGCTGACAAATACGAAGCGACCTTGTCTGTCGACCGCACAAACGGCATCCAGCAAGAGATCGATGAAGCTCGCCAACGGCGCGGAATTTCTGGTTGCCATAGTGCGGTGAGCGTGTCCGGCCAATGCAGCAATAAAGAACCCTCCTTGCCCCATCAGTACAACTGACGCCTCCTTGCGATCAGCCTCACGCCTTGTTCGTCACCAGCCCCGGCAATGCATGCGCCAGGGCGTTGATGGCGAAACCGATAAACATCACCCCACACAGCCGGGTGATCAACAGCTCATGGCGCTGGTACACGGTGCGCACCTGCCGCGCACCAACAATGCCAATGAGGATAGCGTAGGCCATGAGGCCGCCAACGAAACTCAGGACAATCAGCCACGGCAGCATCGACCAGTGCAGCAATTCGGCACGGCTGGACAGCAGCGCCGTAAAAGTCGCTACCGCCACCGGGTAAGCCTTCGGATTGGTCAGGCCAAACAGAATGCCGTGCCAGAACGGCTGCCGCGCCGGGCCTTGATGGGCTTCGACACTGCTGCGACGAGCGCGAACCGCGCGCAGACCGAGCCAGAACAGGTACAGCCCGCTGAACACGCCCAACACATCGAACGCGGTGCTGCCGATTTCCCGCGCACCGACAATCGCGATCAGCGCGGTGCTGCACCAGACCACATCCCCCAGCAGATGCCCGCAGAGAAACCCCGCCCCTGCCCTCCGGCCACGCGCCGCACCGATGCCGAACACCGCCAACACACCCGGCCCCGGCGTGATGCCGTAGACAAAGCCAGAGGCGAGAACAGCCATTAGCAGCGATGGGGTCATTGGAGGTCCTGTTGAGCCGGGGTGAATGCACGCAAGTCTATCTCAGGTCCCCGAGACCCGACTGACTGATCGTCGAAGAACTTCATCCCGGCATAAGGCCGCTGTCGACAGGCCGTCAGTCGTGATGCCAGATCGCCAACATGGGCTTCGAGCTTGTGCCCGTCCGGGTCGAGGAAATAGAAGGATGCGCCTTCGCTGCGATTGTCGCGCCATTCCTGGACGTCGGCGGATCGCAGGCGTTCGACGAAGAGCGGGAAGTCTGTTGCGCTGATGCTGAAGGCGTAATGGGTGTAATCGGCGGCGGGCTTGGAGTTGCGCAGCGGATCAAGGGAAAGGCACAACCACAGGCCCGGCAGCGAGAGATAGGCGCCGGTGTCCCACGTGGTTTCAAGCTGAAGTTGCAGCAGATCGCGATAGAACGCCACGCTGCGGTTCAAGTCGGTGACGGCGAGGGTCAGGTGGTTGAGGCCTGTTAGCAATTTTATTTCCTCACGGGTAAGTTCTGAACCAACGCCATCTGGAACGTAAAAGCAGCAAGCGCTGAGTGAAGCGGATAGCGGTGATTTCGCAAGCCCCAAAGAAATGAAAGCGGTTGTAAGCAAATGGGTGACGATTATCAGCTGATGCAAAGTTTTCAAAGCCAAAATGCTCAACAGCAATGCTGTTCGCTTAAGGTGCTTCGCAGGCAGAGGCAAGTATGGCGATGTCTTGAAAATCAAAAGATCGCAGGCTGCGCCAGCTCCTACAGGGATGCGTGGTCCATGTAGGGGCTGGGGCAGCCTGCGATCCTTTAACTCTTGTTTTCAGTACTTGTCGAGCGTGCGCAGCTTCTGCGGCAGCCCCCACATCAACAGCGCCACGGCGATCAGCGCAGCGACGCCGATGACATACAGCGCTGGCGTGGTGCTGCCGGTCAGGTCTTTGATCCGCCCCACCATCACCGGGCTGACGATGCCGCCGAACTGGCCAAGGGTGTTGATCACTGCGATCCCGCCCGCAGCCCCTGCGCCAGCACCCGCCAGCAGTTTGGGCGGCAGGGTCCAGAAGCTCGGGATGGACGCGATGATCCCGGCACCGAGCAAGCCCAGCGCGACAATCAGGAAGGTCGTGTGGTTAGCGAAGATCCCCGCACAGAAGAACCCTACCGCGCCCACCGCGACTAAGCCTGCGACAAACTTGCGTCGCTCACCGGTCGAGTCGGACAACCGCCCGATCACCACCATGCTGATGGCGCCGCAGATGTAAGGGATGGCGGTCAGCAAACCGATCATTACCGGGCTCTCGGTGCCGGCGCTGCGAATCAGTTGCGGGGCCCAGAAGTTCAAGCCGTAGGACGCCACCTGAATCAGGAAGTAGATCAGCCCGAGCGTCAGGAAGCCCGGAATCCGCAGCGCGGCGAGCAACGAGCCGCCACTCTTGTGCGGTTCATGGTGCGCAATGCGGCTGGCCAGCAGGGCTTTCTCCGACGGCGTCAGCCAATGCGCGTCTTCGATGCGGTCCTTGAGCAAGGTCAGCACCAGCAAGCCAAGGCCGATGCAGGGCACGCCGCCCAGCAGGAACAGCCAATGCCAGCCGCGCATATCCATAAAACCGTCGAGGTGTTGCAACACCAGCCCGGAGAACGGTGCGCCGACCAGGCCGGCAAACGCCGACGACAGAAACAACATCGAAGTGATGCGTCCGCGATAGTGCTGCGGGAACCACAGCGTCAAGTAATACAGGACACCCGGCGCAAAACCGGCCTCCATCGCGCCAATCACAAAGCGCAGCGCGTAGAACTGCCATTCGCTATTGACGAAGACCATGGCCGCGGTGGCTAGGCCCCAGGACATCATGATCCGGGCGATCCAGCGCCGGGCGCCGACCTTGTAGAGCATCATGTTGCTCGGCACTTCGAAGATCACGTAACCGACCACGAACAACCCGGCGCCGAGGCCGTAAGCGGTGTCGCTCAGGCTCAGGTCGGTCTGCAGCTGGAACTTGGCGAAGCTGATGTTGATGCGGTCGAAAAACGCGAACAAGTAGCAAACCATGATCAACGGCATCAGGCGCCAGGCGACTTTGCTGACCAGGGCTTTTTCTTCGTCGTGGCTAACGGACGGGCTCGCGCCCGCCTCCAGTACATTAAGGCTCATGATGTGTCTCCAGGCGGACTGCCCGTGGGTGTCCGATTGTTTTTGTTGTCTGGTTGAGATGCTCGGAAAGCTTTTACTGTGGGAGTGAGCCTGCTCGCGAAGGCGGTGTATCAGTCACCGGCAATGTTGGATGTCAGACCGCTTTCGCGAGCAGGCTCGCTCCCACAGGGTTTGTTCGGTGTTATCAGGAAGGCGTCGGATGCAAATCGCAATTGCGTCCGGCCTTGGCCAGCTGACCGGGCACTTCGTGACCCAGCAGCGCGGGTAATCCTCGCGACAATTGCAGCAACAGCGGCAGATCGATGCCGGTATGAATGCCGATTTCATCGCACAGATTGACCAAATCTTCGGTGCAAATATTGCCCGAGGCGCCCGGCGCGAACGGGCAACCGCCGAGCCCGCCGAGGGCCGCGTCGAAGCGCCGGGCACCGGCCTCATAGGCGGCCAGTACGTTGCACAGACCGAGCCCGCGAGTGTTGTGGAAATGCAGGGTCAAGTCAGTGGGTGAAACTCGCTGCAAGACCCGCCGCACCAGACGATCAACCTGCCGCGGATTGGCCATGCCGGTGGTGTCGGCCAGGGTAATGCCCTGGATCCCGAGTTCCTGATAAGCCTCGACGATTTGCAGCACGCGATCCTCATCGATCTTGCCCTCAAACGGGCAGCCGAAGGTGGTGGCGATGCTGCCGTTGAGCCGCACTTTCGTGCCGTCCACGTATTGCACGATCTCGCCGAACGCGGCCAATGAGGCTTCGCAACGCATGCGCATGTTCGCCAGGTTGTGGGTCTGGCTGGCGGACATCACCAGATTCAACTCATCGGCTCTGGTCGCCAGCGCCCGTTGCGCGCCTTTCAGGTTGGGGATCAACGCGACGTAAATCACCCCCGGTTGCCGGGCGATGCCCTTGAACACCCGCTCACCATCGCGCAGCGCCGGAATCGCCTTGGGGGAAACGAACGAGCCTGCTTCGATGCGGCTGAAACCAGCCAGCGACAGCTGATCGATCAAGGCAATCTTGTCGACGGTTTCGACCCAGGTCGGCTCGATCTGCAAGCCGTCGCGGGGGGAGACTTCCTGAACGATCAGGGTCTCGGAAAAATCAGTGATCATTGCACCACCCCTTCAGCTTTCAGCCGTTCGATGTCCGAACCTGTAAGGCCCAGCCCCGCGAGAATGCCGTCGGTGTGCTGGCCCAACGTAGGTCCGGACCAGTTCACGCCACCGGGCGTCTCGGACATTTTCGGCACAATGCCGGGCATCTTCACCGTAGCGCCGCCGGGCAGGTCGGCGTTGAGTAGCATGTCCCGCGCCTGATAGTGCGGATCGGCGACGATGTCGGCGACTGAATAGATGCGCCCGGCCGGGACTTCGGCAGCTTCCAGTGCCGACAACACATCGTCGATCGGCAGGCTGCTGGTCCAGTGAGTGATCGCCGCATCGAGCACGTTGCTCTTGGCGGCACGCCCGTCGTTATGGGCAAACTCCAGCGCATCGGCCAGATCACGGCGACCGATCACGTCCATCAAGCGCTTGTAGATGGGGTCGCTGTTGCCGGCGATCACCACGTAGGCGCCATCGGCAGTCAAGTAAGTGTTGGACGGCGCGATGCCCGGCAAGGCCCCGCCGCTGCGCTCACGAACATGGCCGAGCATGTCGTATTCCGGCACCAGGCTTTCCATCACGTTGAACACACTTTCAGCCAGCGACACATCGACCACTTGCCCCCCGCCCTGCCCGGTCTTGACCCGCAGCAGCGACATCAAGGCACCGATCACCGCGTGCAGCGAAGCCAGGGAATCGCCGAGGCTGACGCCCACCCGAGCCGGGGGTGAACCGGGGGTGCCGGTGGTGTAGCGAATTCCGCCCATGGCCTCGCCGATGGCGCCGAACCCCGGGCGATCACGGTAGGGGCCGGTCTGGCCATAACCGGAAATGCGCACCAGCGTCAGGTTGGGATTGAGGGCGTGCAACACGTCCCAGCCCAAGCCGAGTTTCTCCAGAGCGCCGGGACGCAGGTTTTCGATCAACACGTCGGCGCTGGTCGCCAGTTGCTTGACCAGTTCAATGCCTTCGGGGGATTTCAGGTTCAGCGCCAGGGACTTCTTGTTTCGCGATTGCAGGTACCACCACAGCGACGTGCCTTCGTGCAGCTTGCGCCATTTGCGCAGCGGGTCGCCCTGACCCATGGCTTCGATCTTGATCACTTCGGCGCCGAACTCGGCGAGCATGCGCGCGGCGAACGGCGCGGCGATCAGCGTGCCGATCTCAATCACTTTGATTGCACTTAAGGGGGCAGTCATCGCGGGGTACCTCATGTTGTTCTTGGAATATGAGCCAAGGCTAGAGGACCACGGGGGCTGGAATCCAACCTTCAGTTGGCAACGAGCGTTCGCGAAACGCGAACGCCTTGAGGATTTACCTTGAGTCCGCCTTCGCGAGCAGGCTCGCTCCCACAAGGGACTTATGAACGCCACAGATCAACTGTGGGAGCGAGCCTGCTCGCGAAGAGGCTCGCCCATCCAATCGAGATCTATCAGACCTGCCCGCGCAACTGCTCAAACAACATCCGGCTCACCGGTGACAGCGCCGCTTCATCGCGCACGACCAGAACCAACGCGCGATCCGACCAGTCATCCGTCAACGGCACCGCGTGCAAGCCCAACGCCCGGCCAAACAGCTCATAGGCTTTTTGCGGCAGGATGCCGATGCCCATGTTGGCCTGGACCATCCGGCACATGGCGTCGAAACCCGGTACATGAATCCGTAGCCGCAGCACTTTGCCGGCCTGGCGCGCGGCTGCGTGGGTACGCATGTTGATCGAACTGGCGGAATGCAGACCGACGTAATCGCTGCCCAGCGTATCGGCGAAAGCCAGGCTGGAACGACTCGCCAACGGATGATCGGGCAACATCAACACCACCAGTTTGTCCTGTCGATAAAGCACGCTGTGCAGACCCTTGACGTCGCTGTCACTGGAGCAGATCCCCAGGTCCGCCACGCCATCCAGCACACCCTGAATCACCCCGCTGCTGGGGCGCTCTTCAAGATCGGTCTTGACCTGAGGATGACGCTCGGAAAAGTCCCGCAGGTCCTCGGGCAGAAACTGAATGATCGCCGACAAGTTGGCGAGCATCCGCACATAGCCGCGGATACCGTGGCTGTGTTCGCCCAGTTCGAGCCCCATTTTCTCGACGTTGAACAGCATCTGCCGAGCATGGTGCAACAAGGTTTCACCGGCCGGCGTCAGGGTCATGCCCTTGGCTTGGCGCACGAACAGGCTGATGCCCAGCGCTTCCTCCAACTCCATCAGCCGCTTGCTGGCCGCCGACACGGCGATGGCTTCACGCGCGGCGGCACGGGTCAGCGTGCCTTCCTCATGAACGGCGACAAACAGCTGGAGAGTGATCAGGTCGAGGCGGCGGATCAGGCTTTTTTGCAGCATGGAGGGCTCGATGACTTCTGTTCGGCTGAATCGGCAGGATAGCCCGGTTTCCACGCGACTCGGCAAAGCAATTGGCCCACAACATCACGAGGCATCGCCCTACACATAAATCTCTTGTAACACTCATCCGTATCGGAAACAGCCGATTCAAAGCCTCTGCCCCGCTCTGTAAAGTCTGGAAACACACACGAACTGCAACAAACCCATGGATCGTTTCACTCAAGGAAAGTCATCTTCACATGGACCAGACAGCACACGCGGCAAACCGCTACACCAACTACCGCAAAGTCATCGCGTTGGCCGATCACGATTGGGAGAGCGCTGAAGCCGGGAAAATTTCAGGGCTCAACGTCGAAATCAAAAGTGCCAACCGGATGCTCGATCAGCACGGGCGCGCCTTTCATCATTTCTGTACGACGTCTTACCTGGGCCTGGATCATCACCCCGACATTCTCGACGGCGCCATGAACACATTGTGGGAAACCGGCACCCTGCGCGTCGCCAATTCAAAGAATCGTTGCAAGCTGGCAATTTTGGAACAGTACGAAACCGAACTGTCCGAGTTGTTCGGCGCCAGCTGCCTGAGCACCTTGTCGTGCAGTGCGGCGAGTGCCGGGATTCTGCCCTTGCTGGCCAGCGGCGTGTTTACGGAAAACCGCCCTCCCGTGATGGTCTTTGACCGGTTGGCGCATTACTCAATGAATCACCTCAAAGCTGCCTGCGCGGATGAAACCACGGTCGTGACCTGTCCGCATAACGACATGGATTTTCTCGAGAAGCAGTGCCAGCAGTACCGCACAGTCGCGTATGTTGCCGACGGTGCCTACAGCATGGGCGGGGTCGCAGACCTCGACAGTCTTTTGTATCTCAAGGACCGCTATGGGTTGTTTCTCTATCTGGACGATTCCCACGCGCTGTCCGCCGTCGGAACAATGGGCGCCGGCCTCGTGCGCCCCAGGATGCATACCCTGGAGAATGACTGCCTGATCGTCGCCTCGCTGGCCAAGTCGTTTGGCGCCAGCGGTGGTCTGGTGATGCTGGGCAATGAACGGCAGAAGAAGCTCATTGCGCGTTACGGGGGCCCCAGTAATTGGTCGCAAAGCCTGAACAGTGCAGCCATTGGCGCGGGCAGAGCGTCCATCCAGCTTCATCGCACGCCGGAATTTGCCGCGTTGCAGGAAAAACTTCAGGTTAATATCCGGCTGTTCGACAGCCTCATACGAACCGATCAACATAACAGCAACATGGCGATTCGACTGGTCAACTGCGGCGAAGCCGTGCTGGCCAACAACATCGCCATGGAGCTGGCCAATCACGGTTACTTCACCTCGGCCGTCTTTTTCCCGGTGGTCGCACAAGGCAAGGCTGCCATTAGAATCACCCTGCGCGCCGACATGGAGCCGACGCTGATCCGCCACTTTTGTGAACTCATTACCGAGCTTTTACGCACTCGAGGCCGGGAAATCGGCTGTTGAACTAAAATCAGGGAAGATTCAATGAAAAGCAGCACCACCCTCCTCGTCACCTGCTGCACGGTTTTCCTCGCCCAATTGGGCATGAGCATTTACCTGCCGGCGCTGCCGGTCATGGCCCGGGATCTGTCCGCCGACGCCTCGCAGGTTTCCTGGGGGCTGGCGGTGTATTTGATTGGCATGGCGCTGCCAATGTTGTTCTGGGGCAGCCTGGGCCAGCGCATCGGCCGCAAACCGGTGTTGCTCGCCGCGCTGGGCATCTACGGGCTGGGCAATCTGGCCCTGCCCCTGAGCCAGACGCTTGAATCGTTCCTGGCGTTTCGGCTGATTCAGGGCATTGGCGCCAGCGGAATTTCGGTCATGGCTCGGGTACTGATCCGCGACAGTTTCCGCGGTGGTCTTCTGGCCAAGGCGTTGTCCTGGATTTCAATTTCCTTTGTGGTAGCGCTGGGTATCGGTCAATACCTGGGGTCGATCATCCAGGTGGCGCTGGGGTGGCCAGCGATTTTCTACCTGTTGGGGGGTGTGAGTCTGATGATGGGGCTGGTCGTGGCCCGGGTTACGTTCCCGATGCTGGCCGAGGAAAATACCCCGTCATCCGCCTGGCCGAGCTATTGGCGCATTTTGCGTCATCGAGCCTTTCTGTTGCCGGCCCTCACCGCCGGTCTTGGGTACGGGGTGATTGTGGCGTTCAACACCGCAGCGCCGCTGATTCTGCAAGGACCGTTCAACTGGTCGGCCGTGGAATACGGGTTGTTGGGCTGGCCGATCAGCGCGGCGTATTTTCTGGGGGCTTTGGCGGTGAATGGCTTTGTACTTCGCACCGGTCAACGCGGGTTGATGACGGCAGGTGTGGGGCTGATGCTGGCCGGCAGCGCAGTGATGTTGCTGGGGAGTATGGCGGGTACTTCAGTGGCGCTGCTGTTCTGGTTGCCCTATTGCGTTGCGGTGTTCGGCCAGTCGTTGAATTACCCGATCAGCCTGTCCCTGGCCAACGACGGTTCGCCGGTCGGCGGTGCGTATGCGATGGCGTTGAGCGGTTTCATTCATCAACTGATGGCCGCTGCCATTGGTGGGGTTGCCAGCCTGATAGCAAGCCGGCAGGCATGGCCGTTGTCGCTGTTGTGTACCTTGCTGGCGTTGGGCGCGATGCTTTGCGTCATGCTCGCGCCCGGTCGCAAGACTTCCTAAAAGGCGCCGCGGAAAATCTCCTCGATCTGGCGCTGATCCGCCACGCGGGGATTGGTCAGGCCACACGCATCTTTCAAGGCATTGGTGGCGAGGATCGGGATGTCGTTGAGCTTGGCGCCAAGCTCACGCAAACCGGCGGGGATTTCCACGTCTTTAGACAGGCTGCGGATCGCCACGATGGCCGCCTGGGCGCCCGCTTCCGGGGTGAAACCGTGAACATCGACGCCCATCGCAAGGGCGACATCGGTAAGTCGATCGGCGCAAACCAGGGCGTTAAAGCTTTGTACGTGGGGCAGCAGTACCGCGTTGCACACACCATGAGGCAAGTCGTAGAACCCGCCCAACTGGTGAGCCATGGCATGGACATAACCAAGGGATGCGTTATTGAACGCCATGCCAGCGAGGAACTGCGCGTAAGCCATGTTTTCCCGCGCAGCCATGTCACTGCCGTCGCGGACGACCAGGCGCAGGTTGTTGCTGATCAACGTGATCGCCTTCAGTGCGCAGGCATCGGTAATCGGATTGGCGGCCGTGGAAACGTAGGCTTCGATAGCGTGAGTCAACGCGTCCATGCCGGTGGCGGCCGTCAGGCCCTTGGGCATGGCGACCATCAGCGCCGGGTCGTTGACCGACAACAGCGGCGTGACGTTGCGATCGACAATGGCCATTTTTACGTGACGGGATTCGTCGGTGATGATGCAGAAACGGGTCATCTCGCTGGCAGTGCCCGCCGTGGTGTTGATAGCGATCAGCGGCAGTTGCGGATGGGTGGATTGATCGACGCCTTCGTAATCGCGAATGTGCCCACCGTTGGTCGCGCATAACGCGATGCCTTTGGCGCAGTCATGGGGCGAACCGCCGCCCAGGGACACCACGAAGTCACAGCGGGTTTCCTTCAGTAGACCCAGACCGCTCTCGACGTTGGCGATGCTCGGGTTAGGTTTGGCGCCGTCGAAAATCACCGAATCGATGTCCTGCATCGCCAGTTTCTCGGCAATCATTTTCGCTACGCCCGCCTTGGCCAGTCCGGCGTCGGTGACGATCAGCGCCTTGCGAAAACCGTACTTGCTAATGGCGTCCATGGCTTCGTCGAGGCAACCGATGCCCATGATGTTCACGGAGGGGATGAAAAACGTGCTGCTCATGAGCGAGTCTCCTGGCTGAAGCCGAATCGGCAGCGCCGATCCAGCGGGTACCCACAGGATCGACCTATCGGTCACGCAGTAACTTGATCTGGCTCAAGTCTTGGTCGTGATAAAGTCGCTGCCCATCAGACCTTTTGCTTTGAGACTTTGCCCGCAATGACCGATTTCCAGGATGTTGATGCCCAACTTGAAGACTGGAACGCCTTGCGCGCCACCGCCTCGTTCAGCGGCCTGCTGGTGGGCAACGGCGCCAGCCGCGCCGTGTGGGACGACTTCGGCTACGACTCGCTGTTCGAAAACGCCCGCACCGTCGAAGAAAAACCCCTGAGCCAGTCCGAGCTGAGCGTGTTCGACGCCATGCAGACGCGCAGCTTTGAGCAAGTGCTCAGCGCGCTGAAAACCACCAGCCGGGTCAACAAGGCCCTGGCCGTGAGTTCCGCCGCACCACGCAATCGTTACTACGCGATCAAGGAAGCGCTGATCAACACCGTGCACGCGGTGCACATCCCGTGGCGGCTGGTGGTGCCTTCGACACTGGCGACGATCAATCAGGAACTGTGCCACTACCGGACCGTCTTCACCACCAACTATGACCTGCTCAATTACTGGGCGATCCAGCACCAGCCTGATGCGATCAGCGACCTGTTCCAGGGTGCAGAGCCAAGCTTTGATCTGAGCGCCACGGCGACCGATAAAACCCGCCTTCTGTATCTGCACGGCGGTTTGCATCTGGTGCGTAATCAGGACGGCACGGCGCGCAAACTGATGTCGACCGAGGGCACGTTGCTGGGCAGTTTCGCGATCAACAACACGATCAAGACCCTCGACGACGTGCCGCTGTTCGTCAATGAAGGTCCGGCGCAGGACAAGCTCAAAACCATTCGCAGCTCGGACTATCTGTCGTTCTGCTACGACCAGTTACTCGGTCATGGCGACGGGTTGTGCCTCTTCGGTCATGCCCTGGGTGAGCAGGACAGCCACATCATCCACGCCTTGCGCCAGACGAAACCGCAGGTGGTGGCGATCTCGATTTACCCGCGCAGCAAGGCGTTCATTCAGCACCAGAAGCGGCATTACGCGAAGGTGTTTGAGGGCACGGGTGTGGCGTTGCGGTTTTTTGATTCCAAGACCCATGCGTTGGGCAGCCCAAAGCTCACAGTTCCAGTCGAGGTTTAGCGGCGACGCGGCTGACGCCATCGTCGGAACGCCGCCCGGAGCAAGCTCGCTCCCACATTGGATCTGCGGTGTACACAAATCCCTGTGGGAGCGAGCTTGCTCGCGGGCCGGCTTGCGCGCCACCGGGCTGGAAGTGGGCGATCCACGGTTGCCGGTGTTTCCACTCGGCGAGGCGGGTTGCAGTCAGCTGCAAGACTTGTTGACCGCATTGCGCTGATCTCAAAACACACACAAAACCAATGTGGGAGCGAGCCTGCTCGCGATGGCGTTATCACATTCAAAAAAGATGCTGAATGTGATGGCCTCATCGCGAGCAGGCTCGCTCCCACAGGGGATTTGCATTCAAGCTTCAAACGGTGTGTTCAAAGCACCGGCAAGGTCTTGTCCTTGATCACCGTGGTCGGCCCGTTGGCCTTTACGCTGGCGATGCCTTTCTCCAGCGCGGCAGCGGAGGCGTAAGCTTCGCTGCTGCCGATGATCTCGTGGTTACCGGCCTTGAGGTTGAAGTAAGGATGGCCATCCTTGGTGGTTTTCTTCTCGTAGCGTTCATCCAGCGGGCTATTGCTCTGAACCGACACGATGCCTTTGTCGGCAGCGCCGCGAGTGGTGTACAGCTCGCTGGTCAGAATGATTTCCGCGTTAGCGGCCTTCAGTACAAACTTGAACTGACCATTGCTGCTTTTGCTCACTTCATACCATCCAGACATGCTCTTTCTCCTTGGCAATTGAGAGGTTTCGCGCTTCAGAGTAAAGACCACGTCGGGATTTCTGTCGCCTGTACCGGCGCCTTCGCGAGCAGGCTCGCTCCCACAGTGGATTTGTGTACATCACTCCATTGTGGGAGCGAGCCTGCTCGCGAAGGGGCCCACCAGCTCATCGCAAAACCACCCTACTTCACCACCGCGCGCACCACCGATAACTCCGGCATCTGCACCCGTCGCTGACTCAGGTACCGCGTACAGCTGACCCGCAAAAACGAGGCGAAATTCACCACCTCGCCGCGGTAGTCCATCACCTCTTCATACAGCTTGGCGATCAACTGGTTGGTGGTCATGCCGTCGACCTCGGCGATTTCGCTGAGGATGTCCCAGAACTGATTCTCCAGTCGCAGGGTGGTGACCACCCCGCAGATGCGCAGCGAGCGGGAGCGCGATTCGTAGAGAATCGGATCGGCTTTGACGTAGAGCTCGCACATGGAAAGGTCCCTCGTTACAGCGTGATTTTGGTGCCCAGCAGCCCGAGGAAACCGGCGAGCCAGCTCGGGTGCGCCGGCCAGGCTGGCGCAGTGGCCAGATTGCCCTGAACGTGACCTTCCGTCACCGGGATATCGATGAACGTACCGCCGGCCAGGCGCACTTCCGGGGCACAGGCCGGGTAAGCGCTGCACTCGCGACCTTCGAGAATCCCCGCTGCCGCCAGCAATTGTGCACCGTGACACACAGCGGCGATCGGTTTGCCGGCCTTGTCGAACGCTCGCACCAGTTCCAGGACTTTTTCGTTCAGGCGCAGGTACTCCGGCGCACGACCGCCCGGTACCAGCAGGGCGTCGTAGTCCTCGGACTTGACCTTGGCGAAGTCGAAGTTCAGGGCAAACAGGTGACCGGGTTTTTCGCTGTAGGTCTGGTCGCCTTCGAAGTCATGGATGGCCGTGCGCACGGTCTGACCGGCGGTTTTGTCCGGGCACACCGCGTGCACCGTGTGGCCGACCATCAGCAGCGCCTGAAACGGCACCATCACTTCGTAGTCTTCGACGTAATCGCCGACCAGCATCAGAATTTTTTTAGCCGCCATGGGGAGGACTCCTCTGGGAAATACGTGGGCCTGCAGGAGTATTCAAGGTAGTCCTTATCTGCGGGGTCGGGTAATAACCAGCTACTACGGCGTTATCGTTCTTCGCGAGCAGGCTCGCTCCCACATGGGAACGCATTCCTCCTGTGGGAGCGAGCCTGCTCGCGAAGGCGTCACCAAACTGTACGCCTATCTTTGTGCCTAGCTGTAACAGCGGCATACCCAGCGTTTATGGCTAGATGAAGGTCTTCCCGCCACCCTAGATTCTGGTTGCCATCATGTCCTCGCGCGAAAACACCGGCATGGCCCTCGGCCTGCTCGGCGTTGTGATCTTCAGCCTCACCCTGCCCTTCACACGAATCGTCGTGCAGGAACTCCATCCGCTGCTCAACGGCCTGGGCCGTGCGCTGTTCGCGGCGGTTCCGGCGGCGTTGCTGTTGCTGTGGCGCCGGGAGAAGTGGCCGACCTGGAAACAGGTCAAAGGCCTGACCCTGGTGATTGCCGGGGTGATCCTCGGCTTCCCGGTGTTGTCGGCCTGGGCCATGCAAACCTTGCCGGCGTCTCACGGTGCGCTGGTCAACGGCCTGCAACCGCTTTGCGTTGCGCTGTACGCCGCGTGGTTGTCCCACGAACGACCGTCGAAAGCCTTCTGGGCCTGCGCCGCGCTGGGCAGTACGCTGGTGTTGGGTTATGCGCTGATCAGCGGGGCCGGCAGCATTCAGGCCGGTGATTTGCTAATGCTCGGGGCGATTGCCGTGGGCGGCTTGGGATACGCCGAGGGTGGCCGATTAGCCAAGGAAATGGGCGGTTGGCAGGTGATCTGCTGGGCGTTGGTGTTGTCGACGCCGTTGCTGATCGGGCCGGTGGTGTACCTGGCGCTGCAACATCAGGGCGAGATTTCAGCCAAGACCTGGTGGGCCTTCGGTTACGTCTCGCTGTTCTCGCAGTTCATCGGTTTCTTTGCCTGGTATGCCGGGCTGGCGATGGGCGGTATTGCCCGGGTCAGTCAGATCCAGCTGTTGCAGATCTTCTTCACCATCGCCTTTTCGGCGCTGTTCTTCGGCGAACACATCGAGCCGATCACTTGGCTGTTTGCCGCCGGGGTGATCGTGACCGTGATGTTGGGACGCAAGACCGCGGTCAAGCCCCATGTGGGAGCGGGCTTGCTCGCGAAGGGGCCGTAACATTCAACATCCAGGTTGACTGACACACCGCCTTCGCGAGCAAGCCCGCTCCCACAGGGGTCAGAGGTAGCCGTCAGCCCGCAGCAGGGTTTCGAGGCAATGTTCGCTGATGTGGTAGAAGTCCTTCAGTTCCTGAATCCTCACCAACAGCTGGGCTGGATCAACCGGCTCGGCACGTTTGACCGCCAGGATCATCTTGTTCTTGTTGGTGTGGTCCAGTGAGATGAACTCGAACACCTTGGTCTCATAACCGCAGGCCTCCAGGAACAACGCGCGCAAACTGTCGGTGACCATTTCTGCCTGCTGGCCCAAATGCAGACCGTATTGCAGCATCGGCTTGAGCAGCGCCGGGCTCTGGATTTGCAGGCGGATCTGCTTGTGGCAGCATGGCGAGCACATGATGATCGAGGCGCCGGAGCGGATGCCGGTGTGAATCGCGTAGTCGGTGGCGATGTCGCAGGCATGCAGCGCGATCATCACGTCCAGCTCGCTCGGCGCCACGCTGCGCACATCACCGCACTTGAACACCAGCCCCGGATGCTCGAGCTTTGCGGCCGCGGCGTTGCACAGGTTGACCATTTCTTCGCGCAACTCGACGCCGGTCACCACGCCTTCGGCCTTCAAGGTGTTGCGCAGGTAGTCGTGGATCGCGAACGTCAGGTAACCCTTGCCCGAGCCGAAATCCGCCACCTGAACCGGCTTGTCCAGCGCCAGTGGCGAGGTGGTCAGCGCGTGGCTGAAGACCTCGATGAACTTGTTGATCTGCTTCCACTTGCGCGACATCGCCGGGATCAGCTCATGTTGCTTGTTGGTCACGCCGAGGTCGGCGAGGAACGGCCGGCTCAGGTCGAGAAAGCGGTTTTTCTCGCGGTTATGCTCAGCGGATGGCACTTCACGCAATTGCTGAGGTTTGCTCTTGAACAGTGAAGACTTGCCCTTTTTGCTGTATTCCAGCTGGGCTTCATCCGTCAGCGACAGCAAATGCGCATTTTTGAACGATGCCGGCAAAAGTGCGGCGATGGTCGCTACGCCCTCGGCAATCGGCAAATTCTTGGTGATGTCGCGGGTTTTGTAGCGGTAGACGAAGGACAGGCAGGGCTGATCCTTGACCGTCAGCTGCTTGATGATCAGCCGCTGCAAGTCCATTTCAGTGCCGACGTACTTGGCCAGCACCAGTTTGATGAAGGCGTTGTCGTCGAGACTGGTTTGCAGCAGGTCGACGAACTGGGCGTGGTGATCCGGCACGAGGCTGGCGGGAGTGGCGGTGACAGACATGGGAAAAGCGGCCTCGGGCGGTGCGGATCGGGGAATGGCGGGTATTTTAGGGGGGATGGGGGTTGGGGACACGCAGTTATTTACCGAACGGTTTGAAAACCACCCCTCACCCCAGCCCTCTCCCCATGGGGGAGAAGGGGAAAGGGAGCCGATCGGGGGCTTTTAATAACCTGAGTTCGACTCAAAATTTTCAGGTCGCAGTATCTCGAACATCCAACTCGGCAGGCTCCCTCTACCCCCTGGGGAGAGGGGGAAAGAGAGCCGATCGGGGGCTTTTCATAACCTGAGTTCGACTCAAAATTTTCAGGTCGCAGTATCTCGAACATCCAACTCGGTAGGCTCCCTCTACCCCCTGGGGAGAGGGCTGGGGTGAGGGGTGGATCTCAAGTCGAACAAGAATCCAGAAGCCTACCCCAACACCACCAACCGATTCGGCAACTCATTCCTCACATGCGTCACCGGCACATGCACCTTGAGCAACTCGCCACACGCCTCTACACACGTCACAAACCCCTGCAACGTCTGCCCCTGCTTCACCTGCTCAGTAAACGCCGCCACAATCCCATCCCAGTTCTTGTTGTCCAACCGTTTGGAAATCCCTTCATCCACCAGGATTTCCACATAGCGCTCGGCTTCGCAGACAAATATCAGCATGCCGGTGCTGCCCACCGTGTGGTGCAGGTTTTGCTCCAGAAACTGCCGGCGCGCCAGGTTCGAGGCGCGCCAATGACGCACCGAGCGCGGAATCAGGTGCGTGGTGACTTTCGGAATCCGGAACACCAGGCACAGCACGATGAACGTGATCCATTGCACCAGCAACAAACTGTGCAGCGTCAGCCAGCCCGTGAGGTAATGCACGATACCCGGCACCACCAGCGCCAGCAGGCTGGCCCAGAGCAGCGGGATGTACGCATAGTCGTCAGCCCGGGCCGCGAGCACGGTCACCAGTTCGGCGTCCGTATCGCGCTCGACCCGGGCAATCGCCTCGGCAACTTTGCGTTGTTCGTGTTCAGTGAGTAATGCCATGTTTATGAATGCCCGCTCGCTATTGTTTTGACCTGCAGTTTTATTACCAGCCGCCCGAGGAACCGCCGCCCCCGAAACTGCCCCCGCCGCCGCTGAAGCCCCCGCCTCCACCGCCGCCACCAAAACCTCCACCGCCGAAACCGCCGCTCGAACCGCCTCGGCCGCCACCACCGCTGGGCAAGATCCCGAGCATCTGGCAGACAAACATCGTCAGGATGAACAGCATCACCAGAAACACGAAGATCCCCGGATGCCGCGAAACGAAGTCGCCTTCCTGATTGCCGCCGGAGTCATACACCGTGGACGGCTCATCCAGCGGATTGCCGCCCAATACCACGAGCATCGCCGCGACCCCGTCGCTGATGCCCTTGCTGAAGTTGCCGGTCTTGAACGCCGGGGTGATCACCTGATTGATGATCACCGAACTCTGTGCATCGGTCAGCCGATCTTCCAGGCCATAGCCGACTTCAATCCGCAACTTGCGATCGTCACGCGCAACGATCAGCAGCGCGCCAGTGTTCTTGTCCTTCTGGCCGATGCCCCAGTAGCGCCCCAGTTGATAACCGAAGTCCGCAATGTCGGTGCCCTGTAAATCCGGCAACGTAACCACCACCAGCTGCTCGCCGGTGGCTTTTTCATGGGCCTGAAGCTGTTGCGTCAACTGCTCACGCACCGCAGGTTCGATCATCTGGGCGTTATCGACCACCCGCCCGGTCAGTTCCGGAAACTTCAACGCAGCCTGGGCCGTCAGGGCAAACACCCAGAGCAACAGCATCAGGCCAACTTTCAACACACGCATTGGCAACCTCATCCGTGGTGATGCTTCAAACCCGTCCCGGCGCTTACTGGAACTTCACTTGAGGCGCTTTTTCCGCATCGGGGCTGGTGGCCTCGAAGGTTTCGCGGATCGGCAAATCGCTGTACATCACGGTGTGCCACAGGCGACCGGGGAAGGTACGGATTTCCGTGTTGTATTTCTGCACCGCGAGGATGAAGTCCCGACGCGCCACGGCAATGCGGTTCTCGGTGCCTTCAAGTTGCGATTGCAGGGCCAGGAAATTCTGGTTGGCCTTGAGGTCCGGGTAACGCTCGGACACCACCATCAAACGGCTCAAGGCGCCGGTCAGTTGATCCTGGGCCTGCTGGAACTGTTTGAGTTTTTCCGGGTTATCCAGGGTCTTGGCATCGACCTGGATCGAAGTGGCCTTGGCCCGGGCTTCAATCACGGCGGTCAGGGTTTCTTCTTCGTGCTTGGCGTAGCCCTTGACGGTTTCCACCAGGTTGGGAATCAGGTCGGCGCGGCGCTGGTACTGATTCTGAACCTGGCCCCAGGCAGCCTTGGCTTGTTCGTCGAGGGTCGGGATCGTGTTGATGCCGCAGCCGGCCAGCAGCGTGGTCAGCAACATCAAGGCTGCAACCTGCAGGCTCGACCGATAATGGTGTCGTACATTCATCTGGTTGACGCTCCCTTGCACATTCCGTTGAAAAACAACCTACGAACTTTGAACCCGGCTCTTGGGACATAATCTGCCGCCACCACTGGATTGCATCGAGCCAATGGGCTAAAAGATGCCCCAGCGCAAAAAACACGCAGAAGTGTGCTGCATTTACCTGAACAACAATAGTCGCTCCCTAAATTTTGGCTGACCGGCGCGTATTCACTGCCGTTTAGGCTTTTGAGAAAACTATTCATGAAGAAGCTGTGTTTGCTGGGCCTGTTCGTCAGCCTGGCCAGTCATAACGTATTGGCCGCCACGACGCCCGCACCTCTGGAAAACAAGGACGCGTTCATCAGTAACCTGATGAAGCAAATGACCCTCGATGAAAAAATCGGCCAGTTGCGCCTGATCAGCATCGGCCCGGAAATGCCTCGGGAGCTGATCCGCAAGGAAATCGCAGCCGGCAATATCGGTGGCACGTTCAACTCGATCACTCGCCCGGAAAACCGTCCGATGCAGGACGCGGCCATGCGCAGCCGGTTGAAGATCCCGATGTTCTTCGCCTATGACGTGATCCACGGCCACCGCACCATTTTCCCGATCCCGATAGCCCTGGCTTCGAGCTGGGACATGGACGCCATCGGCCTGTCCGGGCGCATCGCCGCCAAGGAAGCCGCGGCGGACAGCCTCGACATCACCTTCGCACCGATGGTCGACATCTCCCGCGACCCGCGCTGGGGCCGGACTTCCGAAGGCTTCGGTGAAGACACGTATTTGGTGTCGCGCATCGCCGGCGTGATGGTCAAAGCCTTCCAGGGCACAGGCGCGAACGCAGCCGACAGCATCATGGCCAGCGTGAAGCACTTTGCCCTGTACGGCGCGGTCGAGGGCGGTCGCGACTACAACGTCGTCGACATGAGCCCGGTCAAGATGTTCCAGGACTACCTGCCACCGTACCGTGCGGCTATCGACGCCGGTGCTGGCGGGGTGATGGTCGCGCTGAACTCGATCAACGGCGTGCCGGCCACCGCGAACACTTGGCTGATGAACGACCTGTTGCGCAAGCAATGGGGCTTCAAGGGCCTGGCCGTCAGCGACCACGGGGCGATTTTCGAGCTGATCAAACACGGCGTCGCCCGTGACGGTCGCGAAGCCGCGAAGCTGGCGATCAAGGCCGGCATCGACATGAGCATGAACGACACCCTGTATGGCAAAGAACTGCCGGGGCTGTTGAAGGCGGGTGAGATCCAGCAAAGCGACATCGATAACGCGGTGCGTGAAGTGCTCGCCGCCAAGTACGACATGGGCCTGTTCAAGGACCCGTACCTGCGGATCGGCAAGGCTGAGGATGATCCGGCCGACACGTACGCCGAAAGCCGTCTGCACCGCGCCGAGGCCCGTGATGTTGCGCGCCGCAGCATGGTGTTGCTGAAGAACCAGGGCGAAACCCTGCCGTTGAAAAAGACTGCAAAAATTGCCCTGGTCGGCCCGCTGGCCAAGGCACCGATCGACATGATGGGCAGCTGGGCCGCCGCCGGTAAACCCGCGCAATCGGTGACGCTGCTCGACGGCATGACCAACGCACTGGGCGCGCAATCGACGCTGATCTACGCCCGTGGCGCGAACATCACCAGCGACAAGAAAGTGCTCGATTACCTGAACTTCCTCAACTTCGACGCACCGGAAGTGGTGGACGATCCGCGTTCGGCCCAAGTGCTGATCGACGAAGCGGTGAAAGCCGCCAAGGATGCTGATGTGGTGGTGGCAGCGGTGGGTGAGTCCCGTGGCATGTCCCACGAATCGTCGAGCCGCACCGACCTGAACATCCCGGCCAACCAGCGCGATTTGATCAAAGCCCTGAAGGCCACCGGCAAACCGCTGGTGCTGGTGTTGATGAACGGCCGTCCGCTGTCGATTCTCGAAGAGAAGGATCAGGCTGACGCGATTCTGGAAACCTGGTTCACCGGCACCGAAGGCGGCAACGCCATCGCCGACGTGCTGTTCGGCGACTACAACCCGTCGGGCAAGTTGCCGATCACCTTCCCGCGCTCAGTGGGTCAGATTCCGACTTACTACAACCACCTGAGCATTGGCCGGCCGTTCACGCCGGGCAAACCGGGCAACTACACCTCACAGTATTTCGATGACACCACCGGGCCACTGTTCCCGTTCGGTTTCGGCCTGAGCTACACCGATTTCAGCCTGAGTGACATGGCGCTGTCGTCGACCACGCTGAACAAAACCGGCAAGCTCGACGCCAGCGTCATGGTGAAAAACACCGGCAAGCGCGACGGCGAAACCGTGGTGCAGTTGTACATCCAGGACGTGACTGGCTCGATGATCCGTCCGCTCAAGGAACTGAAGAACTTCCAGAAAATCATGCTCAAGGCCGGCGAACAGAAAGTCGTGCACTTCACCATCACCGAGGATGACCTGAAGTTCTTCAATGCACAGCTCAAGTACGCGGCAGAACCGGGCAAGTTCAACGTGGAGATCGGCCTGGATTCACAGGACGTGACGCAGCAGAGTTTCGAATTGCTGTAATCGTCCAAACACTGCAAAAACCTGTGGGAGCGAGCCTGCTCGCGAAAGCATTTTGTCATTCAACATTGATGTTGTATGACACTCCGCCTTCGCGAGCAGGCTCGCTCCCACAGTGGTTCTGGGGTGTTGCGAAAGTTGGGTTAACCCCTACGATCCAGCAGATTCACCACCAGTCGATCCACCCATCCCCATACCCGTTGCTTCACCCGCCGCCACAGCGGTCGGCGTTTCCATGCCTCCAGGCTGACTTCCTGGCTCTGCGCAAAGTCCGTCTCGAAACTCGCCGCCACCGCCCGCGTCAACCCAGGGTCCAGCGCCTCAAGGTTGGCTTCCAGGTTGAAGCGCAAATTCCAGTGATCGAAATTGCACGAGCCGATGCTCACCCAGTCGTCGATCAGGACCATTTTCAAGTGCAGGAAACACGGCTGGTATTCAAAGATCTTGACGCCGGCCCTGAGCAGTCGCGGGTAGTAGCGATGCCCGGCGTAGCGCACCGACGGATGATCGGTGCGCGGCCCGGTCAGCAGCAGACGCACATCGACACCCCGGCCAGCAGCCCGGCGCAATGAACGACGGACTTTCCAGGTCGGCAGGAAATACGGCGTCGCCAGCCAGATCCGCCGCTGGCCGCTGTTCAACGCGCGCGTCAACGATTGCAGGATGTCCCGGTGCTGGCGGGCGTCGGCATAGGCGACCCGGCCCATGCCCTCGCCCATGGACGGCACGCGTGGCAGACGCGGCAAGCCGAAATGCGAAGCGGGTTTCCAGGCGCGCCGATGGCGGTTGGCGATCCATTGGCGGTCGAACAGCAACTGCCAGTCGATGACCAAGGGACCGGTGATTTCCACCATCACTTCATGCCATTCGCTGGTGTCTTCGCCCGGCGTCCAGAACTCATCGGTCACCCCGGTGCCGCCCACCACGGCCATGCTCTGATCGACCAGCAACAGCTTGCGGTGATCGCGGTAGAAGTTGCCGACCCAGCGCCGCCAGCTCAGGCGATTGTAGAAACGCAGCTCCACACCCGCCGCCATCAATCGCTGGCGCAAGGTCAGGGTGAACGCGAGGCTGCCGTAATCATCGAATAGACAGCGCACACGCACACCACGTTCGGCCGCCTGGACCAACGCCTGAACCATCGCCTCGGCGCAAGCACCCGCCTCCACCAGGTACAGCTCCAGCTCGACCTGCTCTTCGGCGCGGGCAATCGCGACCAACATCCGTGGAAAAAACTGCGGACCGTCGATCAACAGTTCAAAACGGTTGCCTTCACGCCAGGGGAAAATCGCGCCGGCCATGTCAGCGCGCCGTGAAAATCAGTACCGCACCCACCGGCACCGACAGACTGATGGCCGACAAACCGGCGACCTTGCGCAAACTTTCCAGGCCGGGAGCCAGGTCGAAATCCGCGGCATTGATGATCAGCGGTTCGAGGGTCACCACCTGGAAGCGCCGGTCATCGAGACGGGTCGCCAGCAGTTCGGCGTTGTATTCGTGTTGTTTGCCATGAAGGTTGACGGTCAGCGGCAGGCGCAATTCAAGTTGCGCGCCGGGCGCCAGGTCGTTGATCGGCCGCAGATCAATCTGTGCAGTGATCAGTGCTTCGGGAAAGGTCTGGATCTCGAACAGCTCCTTGCGCATGCGTTCATCGCGCAACGGAATGCCACTGTTGACCGACTCCAGCTCGACTTCGACCTCGGCCAGGCCTTTGGGATCGACCTTGCCGTGCAGCACCAGAAAGCGTTGCACTTCGGAAATGTTGGCGTTTTTGGTGCTGATGAACGACAGGCGCGAGGATTCGCCATCCAGATACCAATCGGCATGGGCCGACAGGGCGGCACCGGCCAGCAGCAGGAAAGCGAGGGTTTTGCAGAGGAAGCGGTTGAACATAGAGACTCGTGGGGCAGATAAACCTGCACGAACCTTAACCGCCCGTGGATCAATTGCAAACCTGTGGAGCAGCTGGCGAAGCCTGCGTTCGGTTCGGGCCGCGTTCGGACGCAGCAGTCGCCAAATCCTGCCAACAGGGACAACCTGAAACAACGCGGTGCCTGATTTCACGACGGCTTCGCCGCCGAACGCAGGCTTCGCCAGCTGCTACAGGTCTCGGGACACGTCACGCCAACGCGTGCTGCACATCGCCGATGGTCGCGGCCAAACTGCTCAGGTGCAGGCTCAACACCCGCTCTACCGGCGCCTGATCCATCGGCCAGTGCAGCGCCATGCTGCCGACCAGTCGACCGTCGGCATGGAGCGGCAAGGCCACCGCCCGAATCAGAAACGGCAGGCGCACCGGGTATTCCCAGTAACCTTCGGTGCGCTGGCCGAACCCCTGATGCAACGCCTGTTCGCTGGCGCTGAACAGGCTCTCATCGGTCAGCCGTTCACGACCGGCCAGTCGCTCCACTTCTTGGGTGTCCAGTTCGCCCAGGCATGCCCGGCCCATGGCCGAATGAAACAGGCTGGCATGCTGGCCGACGATCTGGCAGTTGTTCGGGTAGCGCTTGCGCAGCACCGTGGGGACCGCGCTTTCCATGACTTCCACCCGCTCGCCGTCGAAACTCGACAGGTCCGCCACCAGCCCGGTGCGCTCGCTCAACTCCAGCAACAGCGGCGCGGCGCTTTCCACCAGTCGCCGTTTGAAACGCTGCTGACTGTCGCCGAACAGACGCTTGGCGCACAGCCGATAACGCCGGTCGCTCAAGCCGCGATAAATCCAGCCCTGCTCCTGCAAGGTCAGCAACATGCGCGACACCGTGGCCTGGGGCAGGGTCGTCAGGTAGTGCAACTCCTCCAGCCCCAATGCCTGATGTTCGCCCAGCAGTTCGACGATGGCCAGGGCCCGTTCGACGGAACGTACGCTGCCGGTTTCTGCCTCGCTGTCCATGGTTTCGATCTCCCTAAGCCCTGATGGAATAGCCCGGATGGGTGATCGCTTTATGCAGCAAGATGCGGGCCTGCTCGGTGAATTCAGGCGTCTTGCAGACAACCCGGCGGCCGGCGCTTGACCCATTGCGTCAGTTGCTCATGGGCGTAAGCCAGTTGCAGCACCGCCCGATCGGCCTGGGCCGGGCCGATGATTTGCAGGCCCATCGGCAACCCGGCCGAGTTGAAACCCACCGGCACATTCATGCTTGGCAAACCGGCCAGGGTCGGCCCGATCACCACCTCCATCCAGCGGTGATAGGTGTCCATGCTCTGCCCGCCGACGACGCGCGGCCACAGGGTTTGTGCATCAAAAGGGAACACTTGCGCGGTGGGCAACAGCAGAAAATCGTAACGTTCGAACAACTCGCTCAAGGCCCGATACCAATCGCTGCGACTGACCGACGCCTGGTAGACATCCGCCGCCGTCAGGCGCAGGCCACCCTCGATTTCCCATTGAGCTTCGGGTTTGAGCAGGTCGCGTTTGTGTGGGTCGGCATACAACGCGCCGAGGCTGCCCTGCACCAGCCAGTGCCGGTGCACCAGCCAGGTTTGCCACAGGCGTTCCATGGAAAAGTCCGGTTGGCAGGCCTGGACCCGGCAACCCAGTGCCTCGAAATCCTCGAGGGCCGATTCGCACAGGCTCAACACGCCGTCATCCATCGGCAGATAGCCGTTGTAGTCCCCCAGCCAACCCAGCCTCACATCACTGAAGTCCTGCACCAGCGTGTCGCCAAAAATATCCGGACTTTGCGTGAGCGACAGCGGCACGCGCGGGTCATAACCGGCCTGAGTACCGAGCAAGCGGGCGACATCGGTCACGCTACGGCCCATCGGCCCTTCGGTGGCCAGTTGCTGAACGAACACCTCCGGCACCGGGCCGTGGGGCACGCGGCCTTGTGACGGACGAAAGCCAAATACATTGTTGAACGCCGCCGGGTTGCGCAGCGAGCCCATCATGTCGCTGCCGTCTGCCACCGGCAGCATGCGTAACGCCAGCGCCACCGCCGCCCCGCCGCTGCTGCCGCCGGCGGTCAACGTCAGGTCGTAGGCGTTGGTGGTGGTGCCGAACACGCTGTTGTAAGTCTGCGAGCCGAGGCCGAATTCCGGGACGTTGGTCTTGCCGATGATGATCGCGCCACAGTCGCGGACCCGCGCCACGCTGATGGCGTCGTGTTGCGGGACCTGCTCGGCGAACAGCGGCGAGCCCAGGGTGGTGCGCAAACCGGCGGTGGCCGCCAGGTCTTTGATGGCTTGCGGCATGCCGTGCATCCAGCCACGGGACTGGCCCTGGTCCAACTGCCGGTCGCAGGCGTCGGCCTCTGCCAGCAACGCCTCGGCCGGGCGCAGCGACACCAGCGCGTTGACCTGTGGGTTGAAGCGCTCGATCTGCACCAGGTAGGCCTGCATCACTTCACGGCAGGAAACCCGACGGGCGTGAATCGCTCGGGACAACGCATCGGCGTCCATTTCAACAATCGGATTGATGCTCAAGGCTTCACCTCAAGATTAAGTGCTTCGGATTTTTTAGCGCGTGGCGCTTCGTGCATGCAGTAAGTGCCCAACAGCGTCAGCACGCAAGCGAACAGGACATAGAAGGCCGGCGCCACGGGTGTCGCCAGCGCCTTGCTGAGCCAGGCAAGAATGTGCTGATGTCGGGTCATGACGATTGTCCTCGGGCCGGGTGTATTCCCGTTCTTTTTGTTCGCAGTGATTTCGCGACACTTCAAGGCAGGTCGCGCTCACCGCCAGATAACCGCGAGTAAGACGCGAGGACAATCGAATGTGGTTCCACCACGTGGAACCTGAGGGTGTGTTGCAACTTCCGGATTCATGCAAATCCCTATGGCGAGGGGCTTTTGTGGCGAGGGAGCTTGCTCCCGCTGGTGGGCGAAGCACTCCCAAAAACGGCAAATGGATTTCTTCAGGTAGAACTCATTCGCAGGGTTTACGACTGCTGCGCAGCCGAGCGGGAGCAAGCTCCCTCGCCACAAGAGCCTCTTCAATACAAACAAAACTTCGGGCATTCAAGGTTGCAGGCGGCAGCCTTGGCGTTCGCCGATCCATTGCGCGCTGTTGCTGCGGCCCATGCCGCTGACCGTCACGCGCTTGCTGGCGGCGTCATCGGTAAAGCCACTGGTCGGCAGCCACTGTTTCACATAGCTGTGGCAATACTCGGTTGGGTTGTTCATCACGTAACGGCACGAACAATACTCCTTGGCGGTGTAGGCACTGATGATGTCCGGGAATGCCCACAGCGCCACGCGCTCCTGCCAGATCCAGCCGAGCAAGGCGATCAGCAGGATCAACAACAGCGTGCTGAACGGTCGGCGTCGAACAAAACTGCGACGCTTCATGGCTGCCTCTTCGCGGCAAATGCCTTGAGCGCGAGGTTGAGCAAATCGTTGTGCCGGTAGCTGCCGTCGCGGTCATCGCCGTAGCGCACGATCACCAGGTTTTCGCCGGGAATCACGTACATCGCCTGACCCCAATGGCCCAGCGCCGCGAAGGTATCGTCGGGGGCAGCGGGCCAGGGTTTTACCGCGCCATCCGCTGCCCGATTGAGCCACCAATGGCCGCCGGGCACGGCGTCGTCCTGATTGGCTTGATAGTGGGCGAACGGTTCGCGGCTGAAAGTGACCCAGTCCCTGGGCAGCAATTGCCGCTCGCCCCAACGGCCGTCGCGGGCCATCAACAGCCCGACTCGAGCCAGATCCCTGGCGGTGAGGTAGGCATAGGATGAAGCAACGAACGCCCCCGTGCCGTCGGTTTCCCAGACGGCGTGACGAATCCCCAAAGGCTCGAACAATGCCGTCCATGGATAGTCCGGATACCGGCTCGGGCCGACGATGGTTTTCAGCGCAGCGGACAACAGATTGCTGTCGCCACTGGAGTAACGGAATGCCTGACCGGGCTTGGCGTATTCAGCGTGATCGGTAGTGAATGCAGCCATGTCCGGGTGGCCGCGGGTGTAGAGCATCGCGACCACCGAGGATTTCAACGGCGCGTATTCATAGTCTTCCTGCCAGTCCAGGCCCGAGGCCCAGTGCAGCAGATCGGCCATGGTCATCGTCGGGTGCTTTTCCAGCGGTGGATAAAACTTCAGCACTGGATCCGTGAGCTTGAACAGGCCTTCGCCATAGGCCACGCCGAGGACCGTAGCCATCAGGCTTTTGCTGATGGACCAGGTCAGGTGCGGGGTGTCGGCGGTGGTCGGGCCGGCGTAGCGTTCGTAGATCAACTGGCCGTCGCGGATCACCAGCAAGGCATCGGTGCGGATACCTTTTCGGGTGGCCTCATCACGGGATGGAAAGGCGTAAGTCTCCAGGGCTTGAAGCGCCGGCCCGGTGACTGTCGGACCGCTCGACCATTGCTCGGCAGGCCAGTGTTCGGCGTGGGCCGTGAGGCTGAGCAGCAGCCCGAAAACCAGGGACAAGCCTTTGAACATGGTGGGTGCTCGGAGGGGTGGAGCTGCTGAGCCTAGTCGCGGTTGATGACAGTTCCGGGATTTGTGTCATTAATGCGGCCGCCTTCGCGAGCAGGCTCGCTCCCACATTTGAAATGCATTCCCCCTGTGGGAGCGAGCCTGCTCGCGATGAGGCCAGTCAGCCCACTGAAGATCCCGCGAGTGCCTTGGCCAACCGCTTGCCCCGCGCACCCGCCGCCAAATCCATCACCGCCTGATCGCGCTGCCACATCGCCGCCCAATGCTGCGGGCCATCGGCCAGTGCCTGAGCCACCTCAGCCTTGAGCCCATCGAACTGCGCAAACAAACCACCGAGCAACACGTGCCCGGACGGGTTATTCGGCGCCTGCCGGCTGACTTCCGCACACCCGGCCAGCAGCGCCAGCAAACGCAGTTGCAAGGCTTGCGGCCAGTCGCTGTCCTGACCGATGCCGTACAGCCAGGCGGTCATGGCGCTCAGAACGTAGATGTCTTCAAGGGTGCGGAACGGTTTGATGTAAGCATCCCAGCCATCCCCCGCCAACAATTCGCACTGAGCGTTATCGAGAAACAGCCGACCATGGCTGATGTCTGGCATCAACGGGATCGCCGGTAGTTTCTCCAGACGCACACCCGGTTCATCGGGATAGACCACCGCCAGACTCAGGCGCGGTTTTTCGTCGGGGGCTTCACTGCGAGCAGCAATCAGCAGCCAATCGGCGGCATCGCCTGCGGTGACAAAATCCTTGCGCCCGCTCAGACGCAAATCGTGCAGACGGGTCTGCATGTCCGCCACCCGCAGGCTGCGCTGTTCGGTCGCGCACAAGGCGCCGAGGCTCAGCGGCGCGCTCGGCCAGAGCATGCGCAACGCCGCCTGATAGCCCACCAGAAACGCCAGCCCCGGCGTCGACATCAAACGCCCGCCGGCCACCGCCAGTTCGAACGGCGTGACATTGCCCAACTGGTGCAACAAGGTCGCGAACCCCTCGCCCAGGTCCGGGTTGGCGGGCAGACGATCGCGGCGGTGCAGCAGGTTTTGCCAGGGCATAAGAGGCTCCTCGTGGGCTGTCATATAAGCATCACCAAAGCTTCATGGCGATGACACCGGGGCTACATAGCCTGACTTTGCACAACACGGCTGCATAAAGAAAGTCGATCGGCTGCAACCCACGACGGGTGAACGGCCCGTACGGAGATTCGCAATGACTCAGATCGCCCGCATCAGCGACACCGGCAATGAACGCCGCCTGCAAGCCGAACGCCTGGTGGGCGCCGAGGCCTTGCAGGAAGCCCAGGCCTTGCGCTTCAACGTGTTCAGCGGCGAATTCAACGCCAAGCTGAAAGGCGCGGAGCTGGGTCTGGACATGGATGACTATGATGTTCATTGCGCCCACATCGGCGTGCGTGACTTGAACACCGGGCGACTGGTGGCGACTACCCGTTTGCTCGACCACACGGCCGCCAGCAGCCTGGGCAAGTTCTACAGTGAAGAAGAATTCAGCCTGCATGGCCTGGTCCATCTCAAAGGCCCGATTCTGGAAATCGGCCGCACGTGCGTCGACCCGGCCTACCGCAACGGCGGCACCATCGCCGTACTCTGGGGCGAACTGGCCGAAGTGCTGAACCAGGGCGGCTATAGCTACTTAATGGGTTGCGCGAGCATCCCGATGCAGGACGGCGGCATTCAGGCCCACGCGATCATGCAGCGCCTGCGCGAACGCTACCTGTGCACTGAACACCTGCGGGCGGAACCGAAAAAGCCGCTGCCGAGCCTCGACATCCCGTCCAACGTCATCGCCGAAATGCCACCGCTACTCAAGGCCTACATGCGTCTTGGCGCGAAGATCTGCGGCGAGCCGTGCTGGGACGAAGACTTTCAGGTCGCCGACGTGTTCATCCTGCTCAAGCGCGACGAACTCTGCCCGCGTTATGCCAAACACTTCAAGGCGGCCGTGTGATGAGTCGGTTACGGGTGTACGCGCGGATTGCGCGAGTGTTGGTGGTGGTGGCGCTGGGGTTGAGCATGGCCGGTGTGTTCGGGTTGTTCGAACGCCTGGGGATTGCTCATTCGATGGTCCGTCGCCAACGCTGGTCGCGATTTTTCATGGCACGTTTGAGCAATGCCCTGCCCTTTCGCGTGACCATGCACGGTGAATTGCCGAAGGCGCCGATGCTCTGGGTCAGCAACCATGTGTCCTGGACTGACATTCCGCTGCTGGGCATGCTCACGCCGCTGTCGTTCCTGTCCAAGGCCGAAGTGCGCACCTGGCCGGTGGCGGGCTGGCTGGCAGCCAAGGCCGGCAGCTTGTTCATTCGTCGAGGGTCGGGCGACAGCCAGTTGATTCGCAAACAGATGACCCGTCATCTGGAGCAGGAACATCCGCTGCTGATGTTCCCGGAAGGCACCACCACGGATGGCCGCTCGTTGCGTACTTTTCATGGTCGCCTGCTGTCTGCAGCGATCGACTCCGACGTGAAGTTGCAGCCGGTGGCGATTCGTTATCTGCGCGACGGAGAGCTCGATTCGCTGGCTCCATTCATTGGCGATGATGATTTGCTCTCGCACTTGATGCGCTTGTTTGCCCATGATCGGGGTGAGGTGGAGATTCATTTGCTCAAGCCGATCGCTTGTGAAGGTCGGGAGCGTGCGGCGCTGGCGTTCGAGGCGCAGCAGGCAGTGCAGAAGGCGTTGTTTGGGGCGATTCCAGAGAAACAGCGGGAGCCTATGCGCCCCGCAATCGCTGCCTGAACACATATTCCCTGTAGGAGTGAGCCTGCTCGCGATAGCGGTATATCTATCGACATAGGTGTTGGATGATAAACCGCTATCGCGAGCAGGCTCACTCCTACAGGGGGTCTATGTTGTTGGGTAATTTTGGGCGAAGTCCTGAAGCTGCGGATAAAACAACCGAAAGTCATCGCTCAACGGTTCATACAACACCCGCAATTCCTGCATCGCTGCGGCCAGCTCCTCCGGCCGCGTCAGCCTCCGTGAAATCCCTCGCAGCACCTGCTCCAGCACAGCGAACTCCCGGTAAGAACCCAACCAATCATTCGCGACCATGTGCGGCGCGATCCTCGCCAACCGTTCCGGCAATTGCGGCTCCGTAGACAGCACCCGGTATACATCCGAGGTGAATTGATCCAGTGGTTGATCCGAGTACAGCGTCCAGTCCCGGGCCAGGCAATGGTCGAAAAACACATCGAGCACAATCCCGGCGTAACGCCGGCGGGTCATGGAAAACCGTGACAACGAAACGTCCACCAACGGATGGCGGTCGGTAAAGACATCGATGCTGCGATGCAGCTGGATAGCCGCTTCGATCTCTGGATCGAACTGCCCTTGCAGCCGCCCTTTGACGAAATCGCCATACAGACTGCCGAGCAATTGACCGGGGCGCTGGCCACCGAGGTGCAGATGTGCGAGATAGTTCATGGGCGCAGCTTAGCACTGCGGCTTTGTATCGTTACACCCAATATATCGTTATAACTCGATATAACGAATTACTCGGTCATCAGACCAAAATCATATTGGTATATCGCGAAGTAACGATTTAAAGTTCGCCTCATCGCGATATAGCGTTTTACTCATCACGAGCCCACACCATGACTATCAATCTCGACGAAATAATAAAAGCCCTGGCACACCCAGTACGGCGAGAAATCCTGCACTGGCTCAAAGACCCGACCGTCGAATTCCCCGACCAGTCCCACAGCAACGAGCACGGCGTCTGCGCCGGGCAGATCGATCAACGTTGCGGTTTGTCGCAGTCCACGGTGTCTGCACACCTGGCAACCCTGCAACGCGCCGGCCTGATCAGCAGCCGCAAAGTCGGCCAGTGGCACTTTTTCAAACGCAATGAGGAAACCATTCAGGAGTTCCTCAGCACCTTCAGCAAAGAGCTCTGACCCTTAGGGGGCGTTCTCAATTAGTTTCCACACCGCGCCGGGTCTGCTGTTGTGCAGGGCAAGGCGCGAGAAGCGTGGTTTGGTCGTTCCAAATAAGCTTCGAGCAACACAGCCCTGCACAACAGCAGGCCCGGCCCTTCGGGTTGAGCCTTAAAGCGGGCCATGCTGCGTTGCAGGCCTTGGAAAGGGAACAACCATTCCCAGCGGCCTGCGCCTTGCCTGGCCCGCTTTAAGGAACAACGCGGCGGGGAAACTAATTGAGAACGCCCCCTAACGTCAGTACGCCGATAAGGAATCAACAATGCCCCTCTCGCTACTCATTCTGGCCTTGAGCGCTTTCGCCATCGGCACCACCGAGTTCGTCATCATGGGCTTGCTGCCCGATGTGGCGGCCGACCTCGGTGTGTCGATTCCCGGCGCCGGCTGGCTGGTGACCGGTTACGCCCTGGGCGTGGCCATCGGTGCGCCGTTCATGGCACTGGCCACCTCTCGATTGCCGCGCAAGGCCGCGCTGGTAGCGTTGATGGGGATTTTCATCGTCGGCAACCTGCTCTGTGCAATGGCGACCGACTACAACGTGCTGATGTTTGCCCGTGTGGTTACCGCCCTCTGCCACGGTGCGTTCTTCGGCATCGGCTCGGTGGTGGCGGCGGGTCTGGTTCCGGCGAACAAACGTGCTTCGGCCGTGGCCCTGATGTTCACCGGCCTGACCCTGGCCAACGTCCTCGGCGTTCCACTGGGCACCGCGCTCGGTCAGGAAGCTGGCTGGCGTTCGACCTTCTGGGCGGTGACCGTGATTGGTGTAATCGCGTTGATCGGCCTGATCCGCTTCCTGCCGGCCAAGCGTGATGAAGAGAAACTCGACATGCGCGCCGAACTGCGCGCCCTCAAAGGCGCCGGGATCTGGTTGTCCCTGAGCATGACCGCGTTGTTCGCGGCTTCCGTATTCACCCTGTTCACCTATGTCGCCCCGCTGCTCGGCGATGTCACCGGCGTCTCGCCCAAAGGCGTGACCTGGACCCTGATGCTCATCGGACTGGGCCTGACGGTCGGCAACATCATCGGCGGCAAGCTGGCTGACAAAGGCATGGCCGCAACGTTGATCGGCGTCTTTATCTCGATGGCCGTGATCTCGACCGTACTGACCTGGACCAGCGTCGCGCTGATTCCGACCGAAATCACCTTGTTCCTCTGGGCCACCGCGTGCTTTGCCGCCGTGCCCGCCCTGCAAGTGAACGTCGTGACCTACGGCAAAGCCGCACCGAACCTGGTGTCGACCCTGAACATCGGCGCTTTCAATATCGGCAACGCACTGGGTGCCTGGGTCGGTGGCAGCGTCATCGCCCACGGTTTCGGCTTGACCAGCGTTCCTCTCGCGGCAGCAGCCCTGGCGGTACTCGCCCTGCTGGTGACCCTGATTACTTTCCGTCAGAGCGGCAATCCCGAACTGGCCCCTGCTACCAACTGATCTCTACAAGAGAGCTATTTCATGACGACTATTTTCGATCCGATCAAACTGGGCGACCTTGAGTTGGCCAACCGCATCATCATGGCGCCGCTGACCCGCTGCCGCGCCGACGAAGGCCGCGTGCCAAACGCGCTGATGGCCGAGTACTACGTACAACGCGCCTCGGCCGGCCTGATCCTCAGCGAGGCCACTTCGGTCACGCCGATGGGCGTCGGCTACCCAGACACCCCGGGTATCTGGTCCAACGATCAGGTGCGTGGCTGGGCCAATGTGACCAAAGCGATCCACGGCGCGGGCGGCAAGATTTTCCTGCAACTGTGGCACGTCGGCCGGGTTTCCCATGAGTCGTACCTGAACGGCGAAGTGCCGGTGGCCCCGAGCGCCATCCAGCCAAAGGGTCACGTCAGCCTGGTGCGTCCGCTGTCCGACTATCCAACCCCACGCGCCCTGGAAACCGCTGAAATCGCAGACATCGTTGAGGCTTACCGCGTAGGCGCCGAAAACGCCAAGGCCGCCGGTTTCGATGGCGTGGAAATCCACGGCGCCAACGGTTACCTGCTCGATCAGTTCCTGCAAAGCAGCACCAATCAGCGCACCGACCACTACGGCGGCTCCCTGGAAAACCGTGCGCGCCTGTTGCTGGAAGTGACCGACGCCGCGATCGAAATCTGGGGCGCCGGCCGCGTCGGTGTGCACCTGTCACCCCGCGCCGATTCCCATGACATGGGTGACGACAACCTGTCCGAGACCTTCACCTACGTTGCTCGCGAACTGGGCAAACGTGGCATCGCGTTCATCTGCTCACGCGAGCAAGAAGCCGGCGACAGCCTCGGCCCACAATTGAAAGAAGCCTTCGGCGGCCCGTACATCATCAACGAACGCTTCACCAAGGACAGCGCCAACGCCTGGCTGACCAGCGGCAAGGCCGATGCGGTCGCCTTCGGTGTGCCGTTCATTGCCAACCCGGACCTGCCGGCACGTTTGAAGGCCGATGCGCCGTTGAATGAAGCGCGTCCGGAACTGTTCTACTCCCAAGGCCCGGTCGGCTACATCGACTACCCGACGTTGTAAGCCCGTAGGAGCAAAGCTTGCTCGCGATTCAGACAGAGCGGTCTGCCTGACTGACCGTGTTAGCGTTCATCGCGGGCAAGCCATGCTCCTACGAACAACAAAAAGCCCCGACTCGAAAGAGCCGGGGCTTTTTTTTTTGCGCCGGGTTACTCACAAAATCCCTACAAATCAGGTAGCTCACTACCTATCAACCTGGCGAGCGTGCGTATATAAAAGCACCCCATTACGTATTTTTTTTCATTTGCGCAGGCTGGGGCTCAAGCGCAGCATGTCCAACCCTGTATCGACCCAACGCTCGGCGTCGATGTGCAGCTGAAAACTGTCGGGTGCCAAGAGCCACTGATACAGGATGCCATCGATATAAGCATGAATGCTGATGGCCGCTCGCGCAGTGTCGAGGTTTTCCGGCAACTGCCCTCGATTCACCGCATTACTCAGGGCCAGGGCGATCCGCTCATTGCAATCAAGACTGACCTCTCGGCGCTGCTGGCGCAGGTCGCACATTTCATCGGTGAATTCGCACTTATGAAACAGAATCTCATTGATGCGTCGGGTTTTCGGGTCCAGGGCAACTTGATGAAACAAATGAATCAGCAGCTTGCGCATGCAGCCCAAGGGGTCGGGTTCATCTTCGCTTTCACTGGCCTTGGCCATTTCATCCAGCGGTTCTTGCAACGTATCAAGCATGGCCTGCACCAGATCCGCCTTGTTGCTGAAATGCCAGTAGATGGCCCCGCGCGTGACCCCGGCCAGGGTAGCGATATCCGCCAGTGTCGTGCGTGCCACGCCCCGCTCAAAAAAGGCTTTTTCAGCCGCTTCGAGTATCTGGCTACGGGTTTCTTGAGCTTCCTCTTTGGTACGACGGACCATGGCAGTACAACCTCAATCAGGATGCTTCAGCGATGTCTGAACATCCGCTGAATAAAAGTGGTTCGAGCGCTCTTGGGCGTCGTCCCAGGCCTACAATTCGGATCTTTGAACAGCTTTCGTAACGGTGTGGATACACAGTCAAGGTGTTTACAAACAACCATGAACGTAAGTATATTACTTAGCAAGCTACTTATCCACTCAGCGCACATTTTTTACCTTTCCACATTTCGAGTGCGCAATTTGCGCGCCTGACCCGAGGATTTTCATGCAATTCAAGCCAGCTGTTACCGCTCTGGTCACTGCCCTCGCCTTGGCATCGCTGCTCAGCGGATGCAAAAAGGAAGAGGCGGCACCTGCCGCACCACCCCCTCAGGTCGGCGTCGTTACTCTGCAATCTCAAGCCTTCACCCTGACCTCCGAGCTTCCGGGCCGTACCAGCGCGTACCGCATCGCCGAAGTTCGCCCTCAGGTGAACGGCATCATTCTCAAGCGCCTGTTCAAGGAAGGCGGCGACGTCAAGGCCGGCCAGCAGCTGTATCAGATTGATCCAGCGGTTTATGAAGCCACCCTGAAAAGCGCCGAAGCCAACCTGCAGCAGACCAAATCGATTTCGGATCGCTACAAGCAACTGGTCAACGAGCAGGCTGTGAGCCGTCAGGAATACGACACGGCCCTGGCCAACCGGTTGCAATCGGAAGCCGCCCTGCAAAGCGCCCAGATCAATGTGCGCTACACCAAGGTTTACGCACCACTCTCCGGCCGCATCGGCCGCTCGACCGTGACTGAAGGCGCGCTGGTCACCAGCGGCCAGGCCGACGCGATGGCGGTGATCCAGCAACTGGACCCGATCTATGTCGACGTGACCCAGTCCTCCGTAGAGCTGCTGGAACTGCGCCGCGAACTGGAAAGCGGTCGTCTGCAAAAATCTGGCGACAACGCGGCTGCGGTCAAGCTGACCCTCGAAGACGGCAGCCAGTACAAACAGGAAGGCAAGCTCGAGTTCTCGGAAGTCTCGGTAGATCAGACCACCGGTTCCGTGACCTTGCGTGCGGTATTCCCGAACCCTGACCACACCCTGCTGCCCGGCATGTTTGTACATGCTCAACTGCAGGCCGGTGTGAACAGCGCGGCGATCCTCGCCCCTCAACAAGGCGTGACCCGTGACCTCAAAGGCACCCCGACCGCGCTGGTCGTCGGTGCGGACAACAAGGTCGAGCTGCGTCAACTCAAGGCCAGCCGCACTGTCGGTAGTCAGTGGCTGATCGAAGACGGTCTGAAGGCCGGCGATCGACTGATCACCGAAGGGCTGCAATTCGTCAAACCTGGCATTGAAGTAAAAGCCAGTGAAGCGACTAACGTTGGCGCAAAGAACCCGGCCCCCGCAAAAGTAGCTGACAAGGCTTCCAGCGGCAAAGGGGAGTAAACCATGTCCAGATTTTTTATCGACCGTCCGATTTTCGCCTGGGTAATTGCCCTGGTGATCATGCTAGTCGGGGCACTATCGATCCTCAAACTGCCGATCAACCAATACCCGAGCATTGCGCCTCCGGCCATTGCAATCCAGGTGACTTACCCAGGCGCGTCCGCACAAACCGTGCAGGACACCGTGGTGCAAGTGATCGAGCAACAGCTCAACGGTATCGATAATTTGCGTTATGTGTCCTCGGAAAGTAACTCCGACGGCAGCATGACCATTACCGCGACCTTCGAGCAGGGCACCAACTCCGATACCGCGCAGGTTCAGGTCCAGAACAAACTGAACCTGGCTACCCCGCTGCTACCGCAAGAAGTGCAGCAACAGGGGATCCGCGTGACCAAGGCAGTGAAAAACTTCCTGATGGTGATCGGCGTGGTGTCGCGCGACGGCAGCATGACCAAGGACGACCTGTCCAACTACATCGTGTCGAACATGCAGGACCCGATCTCTCGGACCGCTGGTGTCGGTGACTTCCAGGTCTTCGGTTCGCAGTACGCCATGCGGGTCTGGCTCGACCCGGCCAAGTTGAACAACTTCAGCCTGACCCCGGTGGACGTCAAGGCTGCCATCGCCGCACAGAACATCCAGGTGTCCTCTGGCCAACTGGGCGGCCTGCCGGCTGCACCCGGCCAGCAATTGAACGCCACGATTATCGGCAAAACCCGCCTGCAGACCGCCGAGCAGTTCAACAAGATCCTGCTCAAGGTCAACAAGGACGGATCGCAAGTGCGCCTGTCCGACGTCGCCGACGTTGGCCTGGGTGGCGAGAACTACAGCATCAACGCCCAGTTCAATGGCGCACCGGCTTCCGGTCTGGCAGTGAAACTGGCCAACGGTGCCAACGCCCTCGACACTGCAAAAGCCCTGCGCAAGACCATCGAAACCCTCAAGCCGTTCTTCCCGGAAGGGATGGAAGTGGTGTTCCCGTACGACACCACGCCGGTGGTGACCGAGTCGATCAAGGGTGTGGTTGAAACCCTGGTCGAAGCGATCGTACTGGTGTTCCTGGTGATGTTCCTGTTCCTGCAAAACTTCCGCGCCACAGTCATCACCACGATGACCGTGCCTGTGGTACTGCTGGGTACCTTCGGGATCCTCGCGGCGTTCGGTTTCAGCATCAACACCCTGACCATGTTCGGTATGGTGCTGGCCATCGGTTTGCTGGTGGACGACGCCATCGTCGTGGTGGAAAACGTCGAACGGGTCATGAGCGAAGAAGGCCTGTCACCCAAGGAGGCCACCAAGAAATCCATGGGGCAGATCCAGGGTGCACTGGTCGGTATTGCCCTGGTGCTGTCGGCGGTACTGCTGCCGATGGCGTTCTTCAGCGGTTCCACCGGTGTGATCTACAAGCAGTTCTCGATCACCATCGTCTCGGCCATGGCCCTGTCGGTCATGGTTGCGCTGATCTTCACCCCGGCGCTCTGCGCGACCATGCTCAAGGCGATTCCGAAAGGTGAGCACGGCACGCCGAAACGCGGCTTCTTCGGCTGGTTCAACCGCAGCTTCGACCGTGGCGTCAAAAGCTACGAGCGTGGCGTGGGCAACATGCTCTCGAACAAGGCCCCGTACCTGCTGGCCTATATCATCATCCTGGTCGGCATGATCTGGCTGTTCACCCGCATTCCAACGGCGTTCCTTCCGGAAGAAGACCAGGGCGTACTGTTTGCTCAGGTGCAGACCCCGGCCGGTTCCAGTGCCCAACGGACCCAGGTGGTGATCGACCAGATGCGCTCCTACCTGCTGGATAAAGAGTCCAGCGCCGTGGCCTCGGTGTTTACCGTCAACGGATTCAACTTCGCCGGTCGCGGTCAAAGCTCCGGTCTGGCCTTCATCATGCTCAAGCCGTGGCATGAACGGGATGCGGAAAACAGCGTGTTCAAACTCGCCGCCCGCGCCCAGCAGCACTTCTTCACCTTCCGCGACGCCATGGTGTTTGCCTTCGCACCACCGGCGGTCCTGGAATTGGGTAACGCCACCGGTTTCGACGTGTTCCTGCAGGACCGCGCCGGTATCGGTCACGCCAAGTTGATGGAGGCACGTAACCAGTTCCTCGGTATGGCCGCGCAGAGCAAAGTGCTCTATCAGGTGCGCCCGAACGGTCTGAACGACGAACCGCAATACCAACTGGAAATCGATGACGAGAAGGCCAGTGCCCTGGGCATCACCCTCACTGACATCAACAACACCCTGTCGATTGCCCTGGGCAGTAGCTACGTCAACGACTTCATCGACCGCGGTCGGGTGAAGAAGGTTTACGTGCAAGGCCAGCCGGGTGCGCGCATGAGTCCTGAAGACGTGAAGAAATGGTATGTGCGCAACAGCGCCGGCACCATGGTTCCGTTCTCGGCGTTCGCCAAGGGTGAGTGGATTTACGGTGCACCGAAGCTGTCGCGTTACAACGGCGTCGAAGCGATGGAAATCCTCGGTGCCCCGGCACCCGGTTATTCCACCGGTGAAGCCATGCTCGAAGTCGAAGCCCTGGCCAAGAAACTGCCGGCCGGTGTCGGTATTTCCTGGACGGGTCTGTCGTACGAGGAACGGTTGTCCGGTTCGCAAGCGCCAGCGCTGTACGCCCTGTCGCTGCTGATGGTGTTCCTGTGTCTGGCGGCGCTGTACGAAAGCTGGTCGATCCCGATCGCGGTGATGTTGGTGGTGCCGCTGGGGATCATCGGTGCGCTGATGGCGACCAGCCTGCGCGGCCTGTCCAACGACGTGTATTTCCAGGTGGGCCTGTTGACGACTATCGGTCTGGCGGCGAAAAACGCCATTTTGATTGTCGAATTTGCCAAGGAACTGCATGAACAAGGGCGTAGCCTGCGCGATGCCGCGATCGAAGCCTGCCGGATGCGTTTGCGACCGATCATCATGACATCGCTCGCCTTCGTCCTCGGTGTGGTACCACTGGCAATTTCCACGGGTGCGGGTTCGGGTAGCCAGCATGCGATCGGTACCGGGGTGATTGGCGGTATGCTCACGGCCACGATCCTGGCGATCTTCTGGGTCCCGCTGTTTTTCGTCACCGTGTCGGCCATGGGGCAGCGCAAAACCGCTGACCAGGACGACGCTCTTGAACCTTCTAAAGAGGCTGGCTTATGAGCAAGTCGCTACTGTCCCTGGCTGTTGCCGCCTTCGTGCTCGGCGGCTGCTCGCTGATACCCGATTATCAGCAGCCTGAAGCACCGGTGGCGGGCCAGTACCCGCAAGGTCCGGCGTATTCGTCGGCCCAGGCGCCTGCGCAGGCTGCCGCCGAACAGGGCTGGAAGCAGTTTTTCCATGACCCGGCGCTGCAACAGCTGATCCAGGTCGCCCTGGAAAACAACCGTGATCTGCGTGTCGCGGCGTTGAACATCGACGCCTTCGCGGCTCAATACCGCATCCAGCGTGCCGATCTGTTCCCGGCCGTGTCGGCCAATGGCACCGGCAGCCGTCAGCGGGTCCCGGCTCGGGCCTCGCAGACCGGTGAAACGGACATCACCAGTTCCTACTCGGCCACGGTCGGCATCAGCGCTTATGAACTCGACCTGTTCGGTCGGGTTCGCAGCCTGAGCGAAGAAGCGCTGCAGAAGTACTTCGCCACTGAAGAAGCGCGCCGCACCACCCAGATCAGCCTGGTGGCCAGCGTGGCCAATGCCTACCTGACCTGGCAGGCCGACAAGGAGCTGCTGAAACTGACCCAGGAGACCCTGGGTGCGTTCGAGGAGAGCTACAAGCTCACCGCCCGCAGCAACGAAGTGGGTGTGGCCTCGGCGCTGGACCTGGCCCAGTCACGTACCTCGGTGGAAAACGCCCGCGCACAAAAGGCCAGGTACACCCGTCAGGTTGCCCAGGATGAAAACAGCCTGGTGCTGCTGCTCGGCACCGGCGTCCCGGCCAACCTGCAAGCCGCCAAGCCATTGGCTGACGACCTGCTGAGCGACGTGCCGGCCGGTCTGCCATCGGACTTGCTGCAACGCCGCCCGGACATCCTCCAGGCCGAATACAACCTGAAAGCCGCCAACGCCAACATCGGCGCGGCACGGGCTGCGTTCTTCCCGAGCATCAGCCTGACGGCCAATGCCGGGACCCTGAGCCCGGACCTGTCCGGCCTGTTCAAGGGCGGTTCGGGCACCTGGTTGTTCCAGCCGCAGATCAACCTGCCGATCTTCAACGCCGGCAGTCTGCGCGCCAGCCTGGATTATTCAAAAATCCAGAAAGACATCGGCGTGGCGAACTACGAGAAATCCATTCAAACGGCCTTCCAGGAAGTCGCCGACGGCCTGGCTGCCCGCCAGACCTACACCGATCAGTTGCAGGCCCAGCGTGATTTCGTCACCGCGAACCAGGACTACTACCGTCTGGCCGAGCGTCGTTATCGCATTGGTGTCGACAGCAACCTGACCTTCCTCGATGCCCAGCGTCAGCTGTTCAGTGCCCAACAGGTACTGATCACCGACCGTCTGGCGCAACTGGTCAGTGCCGTCAATTTGTATAAAGCACTGGGCGGTGGCTGGAACGAGCAGACGGCGAAGAACGAGCCGTTGAAAGAAGAAGCGCCGAAGCTGAAGTTGTTCTGATAGCGCTGTAAAACAAGAAGCCCACCTTTTGGTGGGCTTCTTGTTGGTCACAGATAAAGCGGTGGTGTCTGGACTGGCCTCTTCGCGAGCAGGCTCGCTCCCACTGAGAACGACCGGTGTACATGTCATTGGGCCAGACACCATCCCTTGTGGGAGCGAGCCTGCTCGCGAAGAGGCCGGCCCAGACAATACAAACCCTTGCCCAATCTTGCGTTCGATAATCGCCCAAAACCCGCTTTCCCCGATTGAACCATCTGGTACATCCCCCGCACCATTCGTCGCACAAGACCAATAACAACAGGTTCGACACCATGCCCCCGCGCCCTGCCCTGTCCGGCTGATCCCGTTAGTTTTTGTCCTGATTTCAAATTTTTGTCTGCCCCCCCAAGTTGCGGCAGCACCTCGTTTCACACCTAAAAATTAGAGAGACCCGAGCACATGACACCTTCCAATACTCAATACTTGTTCTCCAGCCTCATCGCCGTTGCACTGGCCAGTACGGCTCTGCCCGCCATGGCCGAGGAGTCAGGCTTTGTCGAAGGTTCCAAGGTCAACCTGAACCTGCGCAACTTCTACATCAACCGCAATTTCACCAACCCGACCAAAGCTCAGGGCAAGGCAGAAGAGTGGACGCAAAGCTTCATCCTCGACGCCAAATCCGGGTTCACTCAGGGCACCGTCGGGTTCGGCATGGATGTGCTGGGGCTGTACTCGGTGAAACTCGACGGCGGTAAAGGCACGGGCGGTACGCAGTTGCTGCCGCTGGATCACGACGGTCGCCCGGCAGACAACTTCGGGCGCACCAACGTGGCGTTCAAGGCCAAGCTGTCGCAGACCGAAGTGAAGGTGGGCGAATGGATGCCGGTGCTGCCGATCCTGCGTTCGGACGACGGTCGTTCACTGCCACAAACCTTCCGTGGCGGCCAGATCACCTCGAAGGAAATCAACGGCCTGATGCTCTACGGCGGCCAGTTCCGCGCCAACAGCCCGCGCGACGACAGCAGCATGAACGACATGTCGATGACCGGCAAACCAGCGTTCACCTCGGACCGCTTCAACTTTCAGGGCGGCGAATACGTCTTCAACGAGAAGCGCACCCAGATCGGTGTGTGGAACGCCGAACTCAAGGACATTTACAGCCAGCAGTACGTGAATCTGATCCACAGCCAACCCATCGGCGACTGGACCCTGGGCGCCAACCTTGGTTTCTTCTATGGCAAGGATGACGGCAGCGCCCGGGCCGGCGAGCTGGACAACAAGACCTGGTCGGGCCTGTTCTCGGCCAAATACGGCGGCAACACCTTCTATGTCGGCCTGCAAAAACTCACCGGCGACAACGCCTGGATGCGGGTCAACGGCACCAGCGGCGGCACCTTGGCCAACGACAGCTATAACTCAAGCTATGACAACGCTCAGGAAAAATCCTGGCAGGTACGTCATGACTACAACTTCGTCGCCCTCGGAATTCCCGGCCTGACCCTGATGAACCGCTACATCAGCGGCGACAACGTCCACACCGGCACCATCACCGACGGCAAGGAATGGGGCCGCGAAAGCGAACTGGGCTACACCGTGCAGAGCGGCGCGCTCAAAGACCTCAACGTCAAATGGCGCAACTCGACCATTCGCCGCGACTTCAGCAACAACGAGTTCGATGAGAACCGGTTGATCGTCAGCTATCCGATCAGCTTGCTTTAAACATCAGATCAAATGTGGGAGCGAGCCTGCTCGCGAAGGCGGCGGCACATCCAGCACAGGTGTGCCTGACAGACCGCTTTCGCGAGCAGGCTCGCTCCCACACTGGATCTGCGTCGCCCGTCAGGCTGGCTGGCGCTTTGCCGACCTTCAATACAGTGAAAAAACCTGACAGGACTCAGGCGATATTCAGCCCTCCCCACTTCCGTTATCTGTTGATGTAGGTCCGCAAGACCACGAACAGCAACTGCCGCGTTTGCTCAAGCGCCTCAATCCGGATGGATGCCTGGCAGCGCACATGCCCGACTGACGGGATGCGCTGTGCTATCAACTGATGCTCGACACCCTTGAAGAGGCAGGCCCCGGTGGCAAACCACTCGGCACCCCGCAGTTGCGCGAGGCCATGGCGGTGCGGCCGCTGTTGTCTTTGGAAAGTTACTACCGGTTGCTCTCACCGATCACCCAGACACTGGATATCTGGGAGACTGAGCAGCTCCAGGTTGTCGACGGCAAGTCGCCGATTTATGACTGGGTCAAAGTCACGGCGCTGCGGCCGGTGATGCAGGGACTGAAGGATGATGAACAGGCGCGGTTCATCTACCACTACCTGATGCGCGTGCATGCGTATTACCCGCCGGAGAGCGACGGGCACACGTTGTTTCCATTCAAGCGGATCTTCATTGTCACCACGGTTTAAACCTGTGGGAGCGAGCCTGCTCGCGAAGGCGTGTTCTCAGCCAACACGTGTATCAAGGCTGCTACCGCTTTCGCGAGCAGGCTCGCTCCCACAGGTATTCATCACTCCCGCGATTCAACCCCCAACTCATCCCACACCGACTCCGCCAGGTGAAAGGTCGCATTCGCCGCCGGAATACCGCAGTAGATCGCGCTCTGCATGATCACCTCCTTGATCTCGCCGCGGGTCACGCCGTTGTTGGCGGCGGCGCGCAGGTGCAGTTTGAGTTCTTCATTGCGGTTCATGCCGATCAGCATGGCGATCGTGATCAGGCTGCGGGTATGGCGTGGCAGCCCCGGACGGGTCCAGATGTCGCCCCAGGCATGGCGGGTGATCATTTCCTGAAACTCCGAGTTGAACTCGGTCAGCGCGTTCAGGCTACGGTCGACATGGGCGTCGCCGAGTACTGCACGGCGGACTTTCAGGCCCTCGTCGTAGCGTTGTTTCTCGTCCACAAAAAAATCCTCAATGACCTGACAAAAACGCCAACACCCGATCGCTAAACGCAGCACCGGCCTGAACGTTGGACAGGTGCGCAGCATAGAACTCGGCGTACTCGGCGCCCTGCACATGTTCCTGAATGAAGTGCCCGCCGGACGGCGGCGTGACTGCGTCTTCGGTGCCGGCGATGACCAGCAGCGGAACCTTGATCGAGGACAGCTGATCGCGGAAATCGGCATCGCGCACGGCGGCACAGTTCGCGGCATAACCTTCAGGCGAGGTGGCCGCAAGCATGTCAGTAATCTTCTTCGCGGCAGCAGGATTGCCTTGAGCAAAATCCGCGGTGAACCAGCGCGCAATCGACGCATCACGCAAGGCGACCATGGCGGCCGGACCGTCACGCAGCACGGTTTCGATCCGCGGGTTCCACACCGACGGATCGCCGATTTTCGCTGCGGTGTTGCACACCACCAGTGTGTTCAGGCGATCACCAGCGTTGATCCCCAGCCACTGGCCAATCAGCCCGCCCATGGACAGACCGCAGAAATGCGCGCGTTCGATGTGCAAGGCATCCAGCAGCGCCAGCACGTCATGGCCCAGTTGCTCGATGCTGTACGGCCCCGGCGTGACCAGCGATTTGCCATGGCCACGGGTGTCGAAACGCAGCACGCGGAAATGCTCGGTGAACGCCGCAATCTGCGCGTCCCACATGTGCAGGTCGGTGCCCAGCGAGTTGGACAACACCAGTACCGGCGCATTGGCCGGTCCATCGAGTTGCGGCCCTTGAATTTGGTAGTGCAGTTCGCCCTCGGCGAGTTGTACGAATGCCACAGCAGTCTCCTTCAGGCAGTCAACGCAGAATGTTCAGCCGCCGCTCGCTCGACCCAGGTATGGGCCTGGCCGAGGTAATGGGCGGGGTCCAGCAGATGATCGAGTTCAGCAGGCGAGAGTTCGGCAGTCACTTGTGGCTCGTCGCCGAGCACCACTCGTAAATGACGTTGTTCAGTCACTGCGCGCTTACAGCATTGCTCCAGCAAATGGTGCGCAGTGTCGCGCCCCACTCGTTGAGCGAGGACGATGCTCACCGCTTCGGCGAGCACCAGGCCTTGGGTCAGATCGAGGTTGCGGGCCATGCGCTCGGCGTCCACTTCCAGTCCATCCGCCACCAGCAACGCTTGCTTCAGACTGCCGGACACCAGGCAGCAAATCTCCGGCAGGGTTTCCCACTCGGCATGCCACAGGCCGAGGCTGCGCTCGTGTTCTTGAGGCATGGCGCTGAACAGGGTCGAGAGCAAACCGGGTACGCGAGTCGCAGCACTGATCAGCACCGCCGCGCCCACCGGATTGCGTTTGTGCGGCATGGTCGAAGAACCGCCCTTGCCCGGCGCAGAAGGTTCGAACACTTCAGCGGCTTCGGTCTGCATCAGCAGGCTGATGTCACGGCCCAGTTTGCCGAGGCTGCCGGCGATCAATCCCAGTACCGAGCCGAACTCCACCAAGCGATCTCGCTGGGTGTGCCAAGGTTGATCCGGCAGTGTCAGTTTCAATTCTTCAGCCAGCGCTTGGGCAATTGGCATCGCCTGCTCGCCGAGGGCCGCGAGGGTTCCGGAGGCGCCGCCGAATTGCAGCACCAACAGTCGCGGTTTGAGTTCGCGCAGACGCTGACGGCTGCGAGTGACAGCGCCCAACCAACCGGCGATTTTCATGCCGAGGGTGACGGGTGTCGCGTGCTGCAACCAGGTCCGGCCGGCCAGCGGCGTGGCGACGTAACGCAAGGCTTGGGTCGAGAGGGTTTCGCCCAGTTGCGCCAGATCGCTTTCAATCAGCTCCAGCGCGCCACGCAGTTGCAACACCAGACCGGTGTCCATCACGTCCTGGCTGGTCGCGCCCAGATGCACATAGCGCTCGGCTTCGGCGTTGTTGGCCGCGATCTGTTTACCCAGCGCCTTGACCAACGGAATCGCCGAATTGCCCGCCGTGGCAATCGCCTCGCCGAGGGCGGCGAAGTCGTAATGCCCGGCCTGACAGGCCGCTTCAATCGGCGCGACAGCCGTCTGCGGAATCAGCCCGACCCGCGCCTCGGCCCGGGCCAGTGCCGCTTCGAAATCAAGCATCGCTTGAACCCGACCCTGATCGCAGAACACCTCACGCATGTCGCGGGCAGTGAAATAGGCATCGAACAATTGATTGCCCGGTCGCTCGTTCATAAACAGTCCCTGGAGGCGTGGGCCGGTCAGGCCCACGGGTAAAGATCAAAGGTCGTTTTCCAAATACTTCGCCTGTTTCGGCAAGCGCAGGCTGAACAGGAACGCCACCGCCATCATCACCGTCACGTACCAGTAGAAGGAGTTTTCCATGCCCCCGGCTTTGAGGCTCAGGGCCACGTATTCCGCCGAACCGCCGAAGATTGCATTCGCCACCGCATACGCCAGGCCGACGCCCAAGGCGCGCACCTCCGGCGGGAACATTTCGGCTTTTACCAGGCCGCTGATGGAAGTGTAAAAACTGACGATCGCCAGCGCCACGGTAATCAGCACGAAGGCCAGGAACGGACTGCTGACGCTTTTCAGGCTCAACAGAATCGGCACAGTGAACAGCGTACCGAGGGCGCCGAACCAGAGCATCGAATTACGTCGGCCGATCTTGTCCGCGAGCATGCCGAACAGCGGCTGCATGCACATATAAAGGAAAAGCGCGCCGGTCATGATGTAGCTGGCGGTCTTGGCCTGCATGCCGGCGGTGTTCACCAGGTACTTCTGCATGTACGTGGTGAACGTATAGAAAATCAGCGAGCCACCGGCGGTGTAACCGAGCACGGTGATGAACGCCGCTTTGTGGTCGCGAAACAGCGCACGGATGCTGCCGGCGTCCTTGTTTTCGCGCATTTCCTTGCTGGTGGTTTCCTTGAGCGAACGACGCAGGAACAGCGAAATCAACGCCGCCATCGCACCAACGACAAACGGGATCCGCCAGCCATAGGCGCGCAAATCGTCCTCAGTGAGGAACTGTTGCAGAATCACCACCAGCAACACCGCCAGCAACTGCCCGCCGATCAGCGTCACGTACTGGAACGAGGCGAAGAAACCGCGCTGGCCCTTGAGGGCCACTTCGCTCATGTAGGTCGCGGTGGTGCCGTACTCACCGCCCACCGACAGGCCCTGGATCAAGCGGGCGAACAACAACATGATCGGCGCCCAGACGCCGATGCTGTTGTAGGTCGGCAGGCAGGCGATGAGCAACGAACCGAAACACATCATCAGAATCGAAATCATCATCGAATTCTTGCGCCCGTGCTTGTCCGCCACCCGGCCGAAGATCCAGCCGCCGATGGGCCGCATCAGGAACCCGGCGGCGAACACACCCGCGGTATTGACCAGTTGCACAGTCGGGTTATCTGAAGGGAAAAAGGCTGGGGCAAAATAGATCGCGGAAAAAGCGTAGACGTAGAAGTCGAACCATTCGACGAGGTTGCCGGACGAGGCGCCAACAATCGCGAAGATCCGTTTACTGCGCTCTTCGCCGGTGTAGTGCGCTGTAGTAGCGGTGTTAGTTGTCATTGTTTTTCACTCAATGGGGACAGTGAGAGTCTAGACACACTTCGCAACAGCCCCGTTCCACAGATGCATAACACACAGATCCCCCCGTGGGAGCGAGCCTGCTCGCGATTGCGGTGTGTCATTCAGCATTGACGGCACTGATACACCGCTTTCGCGAGCAGGCTCGCTCCCACAGGGACTGCGGTGTTCTCAATAATCGAAGAACACTGTCTCGGCATCGGTGCCTTGCAAGATCACATTCCACTGGTACACACCGGACGCATCCTTCTTCGCCAGCAAGGTATTGCGACGTTCAGCCGGCACACATTCCAGCAGCGGATCTGCCACGTTGGCCGGTTCGCCATCAAAGTAAATCCGCGTCAGCAAGTGTTTCACCAGCCCACGAGCAAACACCAGCACCACCAGATGGGGCGCCTGAGTCGTGCCTATCAAGCCTTCCACCGTGCCCGGTTTGATCGTGGTGAAGCGGAAGCGCCCTTCTGCATCCACCGGCACCCGGCCAAACCCTTCGAAGTTCGGGTCCAGGGGTTTGTCCTGATCGTCTTCGGGGTGGTCATACTTGCCGGCGGCGTTGGCTTGCCAGACTTCCAGCATTGCGTCGTTGACGACGTCGCCGTTGCCATCGATGACTTGCCCGGTGATCGCCACGCGCTCGCCCAGGGTGTGTTCGACCGTCAGGTCTTCGCGGTTCAGCCAGGTCAAACCGATGTGGTAATACGGCCCGACGGTGTGGGATGTGGTCGCGTTCAGCGTCATCTTATTTCTCCATCGGCGTGGCTTCGCGGCCGCGCAAGACGATGTCCCAACGATAACCGAGGGCATAGGAAGGGATGGTTTTTTCCAGATCAAAAGTGGCGATCAAACGCTCTTTGGCGCTGGTGTCCGGTACGCAGTTGTAGATCGGGTCATAGGCCAGCAGCGGATCGCCGGGGAAATACATCTGAGTGACCAGGCGCGTCAGAATGCTCGGCCCGAACAGTGAGAAATGGATGTGCGCCGGGCGCCACGCGTTGTGGTGGTTGCCCCACGGATAGGCGCCGGGCTTGATGGTCTGGAACTGGTACCCACCATCGGCGTCGGTCACGGTGCGGCCAGTGCCGGTGAAATTCGGGTCCAGCGGCGCATCGTGCAGGTCACGGTCATGGTTGTAGCGACCGGCGGCGTTGGCTTGCCAGATCTCCACCAGAATGCCCGGCACCGGCAAACCGTCTTCATCCAGCACGCGGCCGTGAATGATGATGCGTTCGCCCAGTGGCTCGCCCTTGTGCTGGGCGGTCAGGTCGTTGTCCTTCTCGTGCACACGCTCGGCGCCGATGGTCGGACCGGTAATTTCAGACAGCGAATGGGGCAAAAACACCAACGGCTTGGACGGCGAGCGGCGGTTGGTGGATTGATAGGCCGGGTGCAGGTATTCCGGCTGGGTGCCCTCTTGCGGGCGGCGGTAACCAGGCTTGTCAGTCATGAAGCATTCCTCAGTTCTTATTCATCAACGCTGCGCGTCAGACCCGTTCGATCGCCAAGGCCAGACCCTGGCCCACGCCGACGCACATGGTCGCCAGACCTTTCTTGCCACCGGTCTTTTCCAGCTGATGCAGCGCGGTCAGTACCAGACGGGCGCCGCTCATGCCCAACGGATGGCCCAAGGCAATGGCGCCACCGTTCGGGTTGACCTGGGCCGCGTCGTCCGCCAGCCCCAGTTCACGCAGCACCGCTAACCCCTGGCTGGCGAACGCTTCGTTGAGTTCGATCACGTCGAAATCGCTGACGGCCAGGCCGAGGCGCTCGGTCAATTTGCGCACCGCCGGAACCGGGCCGATGCCCATGACCCGTGGTGCGACACCGGCACTGGACATGCCCAGCACCTTGGCGCGGGCGGTCAGGCCGTGTTTCTTCACTGCTTCGGCCGACGCCAGGATCAACGCCGCCGCACCGTCGTTCACACCCGAGGAGTTGCCGGCGGTGACGGTCTTGTCCGGACCATTGACCGGTTTGAGTTTGGCCAGAACTTCCAGCGAGGTGTCGCCGCGCGGATGCTCATCCTGGCTGACGACACTTTCACCCTTCTTGTGGGTAATCCGCACTTCGACGATTTCTTCAGCGAAAAATCCTGCGGCTTGTGCGGCTGCTGTGCGCTGCTGACTGCGCAGTGCGAAAGCGTCCTGATCGATCCGGGAAATTTCGAAATCGTCAGCCACGTTATCGCCGGTCTGCGGCATCGCATCCACACCGTACTGGGCTTTCATCAACGGGTTGATGAAGCGCCAGCCGATGGTGGTGTCTTCCAGCTTCATGTTGCGCGAGAACGCCGCATCAGCTTTGCCCATCACGAACGGTGCGCGGGACATCGACTCGACGCCGCCGGCAATTGCCAGCTCCATCTCGCCACTGGCGATCGCCCGGAAAGCGGTGCCGATGGCATCCATACCCGAGGCGCAGAGGCGATTGAGGGTCACGCCCGGAATGGTTTCCGGCAGGCCCGCCAGCAACAACGCCATGCGCGCCACGTTGCGGTTGTCTTCGCCGGCCTGGTTGGCGCAACCGAGGAACACCTCGTCCACCGCGTTCCAGTCCACCGACGGGTTGCGCGCCATCAGCGCCTTGATCGGCACGGCGGCCAGGTCGTCGGCGCGAACCGCCGACAGGCCACCGCCGAAACGGCCGATGGGGGTGCGAATCGCATCGCAGATATAAACGTCACGCATCAGGCTTCTCCGGGGGCTTGGCCGTGGGCCGCGGCAGTGCGGGCTTCCAGATCACGCAGTGCCTTAAGCTCGACTTCGGTCGGCTCGGCGGTGTTTTCAACCGTCTCGGCAAAACGAATCGCCCAACCGGTCGCCGCGATGACTTGCTCGCGGGTCACGCCTGGGTGCAGCGCGGTGACCACGAATTCATGGGTGCCGGCTTCCGGCTCCATGATGCACAGGTCGGTAATGATGCCGACCGGACCGGCGCCCGGCAGGCCGAGGCGCTTGCGCGAATCACCGCCCTCGCCATGGCCGACCGAGGTAATGAAGTCGAGTTTGTCGACAAAGGAACGCGCCGACTGCTTGAGGATGATCAGCACGCTTTTGGCCGAGCCAGCGATCTCCGGCGCACCGCCGGCACCCGGCAGACGGACTTTCGGCTGATGGTAGTCGCCCACCACGGTGGTGTTGATATTGCCGAAGCGGTCGACTTGCGCGGCGCCGAGGAAACCGACGTCGATGCGCCCGCCCTGCAACCAGTAGCGAAAAATCTCACCGGTCGGCACGACGGTGTCGGCGGTTTCCGCCAGTTCACCGTCACCGATCGACAGCGGCAGTACGCTCGGTTTGGCACCGATTGGACCCGATTCGTAGATCAGGACCACATCCGGCGAGGAGGTCAGACGCGCCAGGTTGGCGGCTTTCGACGGCAGGCCGATGCCGACGAAGCACACCGAACCGTTTTTCAGGCGGCGGGCAGCGGCGACGGTCATCATTTCATTGGTGGTGTAAGTCATTACTTGGCCTCCGAAGCAGCGGCCAGTTTGGCCTGGAACTCGCTGAAGTCAGCGCAGCCGTGGATGTACTCGTTGATCCACGCGGTGAAGGTTTCACGGTCGCGGGCAATCGGGTCCCAGGCCTGGTAGAAACGGTTATCACGCTCGTTGTAGCCGTGAGCGTAGGACGGATGTGCGCCGCCGGGAACGTGGCAGACCGCGCTCAACGCCCACGTCGGCAGGACACAAGAGTTCATCGGTGCATTGAGGTCGTCGACGATTTCTTCGACGGTGACGATGCAGCGTTTGGCCGCCAACGCCGCTTCTTTCTGCACGCCGAGTATGCCCCACAGCAACACGTTGCCTTTGCGGTCGGCTTTCTGCGCGTGAATCACGGTGATGTCCGGGCGCACCGAAGGCACGGCCGCCAATACTTCGCCGGTGAATGGGCAGGTGACGGTTTTGATCAGCGGGTTGACCTTCGGCAGGTCGGAGCCGGCGTAGGCACGCAGCACCGCGAACGGTAGGCCGGAAGCGCCAGCGACGTAGGCATTGGCCAGGTCGGCGTGGCTGTGCTCTTCGATTTCCAGCGCGTGCGGCCATTGCTTTTCGACGGCGTCACGCAGGCGATGCAGCGAACCGACACCCGGGTTGCCGCCCCAGGAGAAAATCAGCTTGCGAGCACAACCGGCGCCGATCAACTGGTCGTAGATCAGGTCAGGCGTCATTCGCACCAGGGTCAGGTCTTTCTTGCCCTGACGAATGATTTCGTGACCCGCCGCCGTAGGGATCAGGTGAGTGAAGCCTTCGAGCGCGACCGTATCGCCGTCGTTAACGAATTGCTTCACCGCGTCGTGCAGCGAAAGGATTTCAGCCATGGGGCAGGCTCCCGTTTTGTTATGAACCGACAGTGGAAGAAAAAGGCGCGATGCGCAGCGCCGGAATGACTGAAGAGTAAGCCCCTGAAAAACGCCAAACAATCCGATAATCGACTAAGTGTTCGGTTATCGAACATATTGTTGTCTGGCTACCGATCCTTAAAAGCTTCGTCGGAACGCCGCCCGGAGCCGGCTCGCTCCCACAGGGGAACGCGATCAACTGTGGGAGCGAGCCTGCTCGCGAAGAGGCCATCAAAACCACTTAAGGTTCCGGATCAGGCCGTCAGGTCGCATCCGCATGGCTGACCATGCCCTTGATCACCACCGCCGTGGTCGCCAATGCTGCTGGAATCACCAGCGCTGTCAGTACCTGCTCGAAGTTCCAGCCCAGGCCCAGTAACGTTGCCCCCATCCACGCACCAAGGATCGCGCCAAAGCGGCCAATCCCAAGCATCCACGACACCCCGGTCGCCCGCCCCTGCGTCGGATAAAACCGCGCCGCCAGTGAAGGCATCGCCGATTGCGCGCCGTTGACGCACATCCCGGCCACCAGCACCAACGTTGCCAAGAGCGTGATGTTGCCCAGGCTCTGCCCTACCGCGTAGGCAAACACCCCGGCAAGTAGATAGAAAACGCCGATAACCTTGTGCGGATTGAACCGGTCCATCGCCCAGCCCACGCCCACCGCGCTCAATACCCCACCAAACTGGAACAACGCGCCAATGAACGCCGCCTGCTCCATACTCGCGCCACTGTCACGCATCAGCGTCGGCAACCAACTGGTCAGCAGATAAACGATCACCAGCCCCATGAAGTAGGTCAGCCACAGCAGCAAAGTGCCGGTGCTGTAGGTGCCGGAGAAGATCACCGCAAATACGTTGCGGGCCTTCACCGTTTTCTGTTCCGGCACGCTGAAGCTGGAAGCCTGAGCGACGACGGTTGGATCGATGGGCGCCAGGGTCTTGCGCACTTTGTCAGTGCCGCGATTGCGGACGACGAGGTAGCGCGCCGATTCCGGCAGCCAGAACAGCAATACGACGGCGAGGATCAGCGGCAAAATCCCGCCGATCATCAGCAGACTGTGCCAGCCAAACGCCGGGATCAGCTTGGCCGAGATAAACCCGCCACCGGCCATGCCGAGGTTGAAGCCGCAGAACATACTGGTCACCAGCAGGGATTTCTTGCGCTCCGGGGTGTATTCGGACAGTAGCGTCGTGGCGTTCGGCATGCCGGCGCCAAGGCCCAGGCCGGTGAGGAAACGCAGCATCAGCAGTTGATCGACGTTGGTGCTGTAAGCCGAAGCCAGACTGAACGCGCCGAACAACAGCACCGCGCCCACCAGTACGACTTTTCGCCCGAAGCGGTCAGCCAATGGGCCAGAACCCAGTGCGCCGAAGACCATGCCGATCAACGCCGCGCTCATCACCGGGCCGAGACTGGCGCGGTCGATGCCCCAATCCTGTGACAGGGCGGGCGCGATGAAGCCCATGGCCGCCGTGTCGAGGCCATCGAGGAAAACAATCAGGAAACACAGGATCACCACTCGCCATTGGTAGCGCGAAATGGGTTGAGCATTGATGAAGGACTGCACGTCGAGGCAGTTTCCTACAGCAGACTGGGGCTGGTTCATTATTTTTATTCCACGCAAGAACGCAGTCGGACAGGAGCCAGCCAAGGCTGGCGCTGCCGCGACATTAGTGATCTTGGGGAAAGAGCGTCAATTCGATAAACGCGACTCTGTGCGTTTATCGAACAGCTTAGGCGAATGGCTTACGCAAAGAGTTGCGCGCTGAGGTCACGGCTCGCGCTCAAAAGACCAGGCAGGAAACGTTGTTCCAGCTCGTTGCGGCTGACTCGGCCGGCGTGGGTACTGACGTTTAGCGCCGCGACCACCTGGCCGGAAGCGTCGTACACCGGAACGGCAATCGAGCGCAGGCCCTGCTCCAGTTCCTGATCGACGATGCACCAACCTTGCTGCCGCACCTCTTGCAGGCATTCGAGTAACGCCTCGGGGGTGTGCAGGGTTCGGCTGGTCTTGGCTTGCAACTCTGCATGGTCGAGGTACTCGCGCAGTGATGTATCGTCCAGCGCCGCGAGAAGAATCCGGCCCATCGAGGTGCAATAGGCGGGCAGACGACCACCCACCGACAGGTCGACGGAAATCAGTCGCTGGGTGGTGGCCGAACGAGCGATGTACAAAATGTCATCGCCTTCCAGCGTGGCCATGTTGCAGGCTTCATGAAGTTGTTCGCTCATGCGGTCCAGGTAGGGCTGGGCGGAAACCGCCAGCGGCGTCGAGGACACATAGGCATGGCCAAGTGTTAGTACTTTAGGCAGCAGCGAATACGTGCGGCCGTCGGTGGTGGCGTAGCCGAGTTTGATCAGCGTGTGCAGGCAACGTCGCACAGCGGCGCGGGGAATTTCCGTGCGGTGACTGATCTGGGCGATGGTGAGGTGACGTTTACGCTCCTGGAACGCTTGCACCACGGCCAGGCCACGGGCCAGGGAGGTCATGAAATCCGGGTCGCCGGTCAGTGCCTGGATCCGCTTGGCGGGCGAGGCAACGATCGGCGGCGCCACTGAAGCGAAGGAATTGCGCATTTGATCGTTCATATAAGGTCCTTTTCCACACGGATCAGCGGCTATTACAAGCGGCAGCCGGTCCCTCACACAAGCCCGAGCAGCCAAGACCGTGCGATTATCGAACCATCGACCGATAATCGCAATGGACTCCCACCAGGATCAGCGGTCAGCAGACTATTGAACGGGCTGCACCTCTTTTTACACTGGCTCCGACGCAGACTAGAAGGGTCGATGTAACTGTCCTAACTTGTTCGATTGAATGGCGCCAGAAAGACATCACTGTAACGTCGTGCCGCCGAACGACCTAGTTAGCCGTATAAAGTTGCGAGTAACAAAACAATCACACATCAAGACCCACTTTTAACTCTTTGGCGATAGTGTTCTTTGAATCGACCGCTATAATGCAACTCAGTGGTGACCGGTTTTTAATTGCCGATTCCGCCACCCGGTAGCGCGATGTTCCATCGCCGCTATCCGCAGCAAGCGCCTGACACTCATTTCATATGCTTCACCAAGGCGTTCGCTGAAACAGGAAACTGATGCTACGTCAGCTGTTTATCTCTGGTGCCGTGGCCGCCTGCAACATGGAAGTAATTGATCGCATGCCGTAAAAAATGAAGCCTTTGCGGGCCTTGTCCTTTCGGCGAGCGTGGTCAAATACATTTGATGCGCGCGTTTCACCAGAATTCATCTCAACTCAATCAGGTAGCACTGTGACGAAAGACGAACTGCGCGCGGAACTTGAGCGCCAGGAACAACGTTACAAGGAAGTTTACGGCGGGGAAGTCACCACCTACGCCGCTCAGCCCGAACCGGAACGCAAGCCCTGGCGTAAACGCGCCACCGTTCAGGATCAGGCTTTCACTCAGGAATTGCAGAAAATGGAAAAGGAACTCAAAGCCGAAGAGCCATAATCGCCTCGGCCTGAATCCTTTTATGGGTCTGCGTCTGCACCCGTTAAAAGCGGGATGTATCGATGATGCCTTTCGCGCCCGCTACCAGCGGGCAGCGGCCACCTCACCCACCGGATGAGGCAAATGGCTCATGTCTGGCCCTCTTTTCAGATATTTCACACAAGCGTCCAAACCTCTTGCCCTATGAGAGGAACCCTTGTGGCTGCGGCCTTTTCATAGAAATTCAATGACTTGCAAAACCCAGCAAAAACCTGGGGCTTAGGCTACCGCTGCAAACTAATTCGTTGAAGAATGTAACCGATGAGCACCTAGTGCATCGATTAGCAGTCTTTTCTGGCATAATCGCGCCCCCTTACGACCGGGTCAGAAAACCTTCATGATCGATTTATTCAGCGGACTAGATGCTTGGGTGCTTGTGAGCCTCTTGCTCGCCCTGGCCTTTGTCCTCGCCTTCGAGTTCATCAACGGCTTTCATGACACCGCTAACGCGGTGGCCACTGTTATCTACACCAAAGCCATGCCGCCTCATCTGGCGGTGTTCTTTTCCGGTGTGTTCAACTTTCTCGGCGTGCTGCTGGGCGGTGTCGGCGTGGCGTATGCCATCGTCCACCTGCTGCCGGTAGAGCTGCTCATCAATGTGAACACCGGTCACGGGCTGGCCATGGTGTTCTCGCTGCTCGCCGCCGCCATCACCTGGAACCTGGGCACCTGGTACTTCGGTATTCCGGCTTCCAGCTCCCATACGTTGATCGGGTCGATCCTCGGTGTCGGCCTTGCCAACGCTTTGATCAACGATATTCCGTTGGCTGATGGCGTGAACTGGCAGAAAGCAATTGATATCGGTGCGTCCCTGGTGTTCTCGCCAATGGCCGGTTTCATCGTTGCCGCTCTGGTCCTGATCGGACTGAAATGGTGGCGCCCATTGTCGAAGATGCACAAGACGCCGGACCAGCGCCGCAAGCTCGACGACAAGAAGCACCCACCGTTCTGGAACCGTCTGGTATTGGTGATCTCGGCCATGGCCGTGAGCTTCGTGCACGGTTCCAACGATGGCCAGAAAGGTATCGGCCTGATCATGCTGGTGTTGATCGGTATCGTACCGGCGCAGTTCGTACTCGACCTGAGCAGCACGACTTACCAGATCGAGCGGACCCGCGATGCGACCCTGCACCTGAGTCAGTTTTATAAGCGCAATGCCGAAACGCTGGGTGACTACCTGGCCCTGGGCAAAAGCGTGGAAGGCGATCTGCCGGAGAAATTCCGTTGCAACCCGCAACAGACCGAACCGACCATCACCGCTCTACTCGGCACCCTTAAAGGTGTAGCCGACTACCACTCGCTGCCGTCGGAAAGCCGCATCGAAGTGCGTCGTTATCTGCTCTGCCTGGACGACACAGCGAAGAAAGTCGGCAAGCTGCCTGGCCTCGACGCCCGTGAAAAGGCTGACCTGGACAAGCTGCGCAAAGACCTGACCACCACCACCGAATATGCCCCGTTCTGGGTGATTCTGGCGGTCGCTCTGGCACTCGGCCTGGGCACCATGGTCGGCTGGAAACGCGTGGTTCTAACCATCGGCGAGAAGATCGGCAAGCAAGGCATGACCTACGCTCAAGGCATGTCTGCACAGATCACCACCGCGTGCATGATCGGCCTGGCCAACGTCTTCAGCCTGCCGGTGTCCACCACCCACGTCCTGTCCTCGGGCGTGGCCGGCACCATGGTCGCCAATAAAAGCGGCCTCCAGGGAGGCACCGTCAAAACCATCCTGCTGGCCTGGGTTCTGACCCTGCCAGCCACAGTGGCCCTGTCGGCCGGCCTGTTCTGGCTGGCGTCGAAGGCACTGGGCAGTTGATGTATCGCTGCTAAAAAAGGCGCGTTCCGTGAGGTTCGCGCCTTTTTTATGGCCGAGTACTCATGCCGAACCGGTTCCTTGTAGGAGCTGTCGAGTGAAACGAGACTGCGATCTTTTGATCTTGCTTTTCAGTCGCCCAGAAAAATAAAGATCAAAAGATCGCAGCCTCGTTTCACTCGACAGCTCCTACAAGTGGGGCTTTATTGTCAGTCGGGTTATCGTGGGCAAAAAAAAAGGGCAACCGAAGTTGCCCAAAATGCCTTGCGTGCTCATTGCTTCCAGAAAGACCTACGGTTTGCGCTTATGCGAATCCTTCCAGATAAAAAATCCAAAACCTGCAAAAAACAGAACCATGAGGCCGACTGTCAGCACTCCGGCGATCACCACGTTGTCTAAAAACATGACTGGCCTCCTGCACTTGCCCTGTTGCGATGGGGCTAAGTTAACCAATCAGGCAGGAGAAAAAATTGACCGGGATCAATGTCGCCCGAGACTGGGCGTAAAGGAGGGGAAATAACTGACCTGCATCAACCGATGCAGGGTGTTTCAACGCTTTTTCGGTTTGTTCTTCGGCTTCTTCTTCGCTTTACCCAACGGCATGGCGTGCTCGAACGCCTGGCGTACTTCGTTCAGGCGCTTTTCATTAAGGTCATGAACCCGCTTGGCGCGTTCGGCGTTGAGGTCGATCAGTTTGTCGTCTTGGCTCATGGTGTTCAGTGCATCGCTTGTAATGAAGTTCAGCTGCCGCATCTGCAGGCAAGGATGTGTCAATAATGCGGTCTGATGACAGCGCTGACCAGTCATGACCTCAAATCTGGATATCGACCCACAAACCCTGCCGCGGCAGATCTTCCATCAATGGCGCCACCGGCACGGTATTGTCGGCGTTGAGCTCGTCACCGGGAATCGCCAGGTGTTCTTCAGGATCTTCATCGGCTTCACGGCGGCGCCGTTGCTGTTCCTGCTTGCGGCGCTGTTCCTCGCGCAGCTGAAACGCCGCCTCTTCCGGATCGCGCTGTTGCAAATCAATGGTGCTTTCGCTGGAGCTTTCCTGCACCGGCACCACGGGCGGAATATCCGGGCGCTGGCGAATCGGATCCTGCTGTGAGGTAATCGGCACGGCACTCAAGGGGAGCATCGGTGGCAGCATAATTATTAGTCTCCTGTCAGCAGGCTGTCGGCTGCGGGGATGGCGACTTGAGCCATCGGTCGCAAACTGTGACCCGTTTGGCACTGTAGGAGCTGCCGCAGGCTGCGATCTTTATCGGACAACATAGAACTCAAGCGTTCCCCAAGATCAAAAGATCGCAGCCTTCGGCAGTTCCTACGCCGTAAACCTTTTGGTCTGGAGGCCTGATTCCGTTAAGATAGCCCGCTTTTTCAAGGTGGGAGTCAGGCAGCATGGCGCAGCAGTATCAACCGGGGCAACGCTGGATCAGTGACAGCGAAGCCGAGCTGGGTTTAGGCACCGTTCTGGCACAGGACGGCCGCTTGTTGACCGTGCTCTACCCGGCCACTGGCGACACTCGCCAGTACGCGCTACGGAATGCGCCCCTCACCCGCGTGCGGTTTTCGCCGGGTGACTCGATCACTCACTTCGAAGGCTGGAAACTGACCGTACAAGAAGTCGACGACGTCGACGGCCTGCTGGTTTACCACGGCCTCAACGGGCATAACGAAGTGGTTACCCTGCCGGAAACCCAACTGTCGAACTTCATTCAGTTCCGTCTGGCCAGCGATCGTTTGTTCGCCGGGCAGATCGACCCGCTGGCCTGGTTCTCCCTGCGTTACCACACCCTGGAACACACCAGCCGCCAATTGCAGTCCTCGCTTTGGGGCCTCGGTGGCGTGCGTGCGCAACCGATCGCGCACCAGCTGCACATCGCCCGTGAAGTCGCCGACCGCATTGCGCCGCGGGTTCTGCTGGCGGACGAAGTAGGTCTGGGTAAAACCATCGAAGCCGGTCTGGTGATCCATCGCCAACTGCTCTCGGGCCGCGCCAACCGCGTGCTGATCCTGGTTCCGGAGAACCTTCAGCACCAGTGGCTGGTCGAGATGCGCCGCCGCTTCAACCTGCAAGTCGCGCTGTTCGACGAAGAACGCTTCATCGAAAGCGATGCCGCCAACCCGTTCGAAGACACCCAGCTTGCACTGGTTGCACTCGAGTGGCTGGTGGAAGACGAGAAGGCCCAGGACGCGCTGTTCGCCGCCGGTTGGGACCTGATGGTCGTCGACGAAGCGCACCACCTTGTGTGGCATGAAGACAACGCCAGCCCGCAATACTCGCTGGTTGAACAACTGGCCGAAGTCATTCCCGGCGTCCTGCTGCTGACCGCGACCCCGGAACAATTGGGCCAGGACAGCCACTTTGCGCGTCTGCGCCTGCTCGACCCGAACCGTTTCCATGACCTGCACGCCTTCCGTGCCGAGAGCGAAAACTATCGCCCGGTAGCCGAAGCCGTCCAGGAGCTGCTGGACAAAGGGCGCCTGTCGCCTGAAGCCCACAAGACCATTCACGGTTTCCTTGGCAACGAAGGCGAAGCCTTGCTGACCGCGGTCAATGATGGCGACATCGAAGCCAGCGCCCGTCTGGTCCGCGAACTGCTCGACCGCCACGGCACCGGCCGCGTGCTGTTCCGCAACACCCGCGCCGCCGTGCAGGGTTTCCCGGAGCGCAAGCTGCATCCGTACCCGCTGCCATGCCCGGATGAATACCTCGAACTGCCATTGGGCGATCACGCCGAGCTGTACCCGGAAGTCAGCTTCCAGGCCCAACCGGACGCCAATGAAGAAGAGCGCTGGTGGAAATTCGACCCGCGTGTCGAGTGGCTGATCGATCAGCTGAAGATGCTCAAGCGCACCAAAGTGCTGGTGATCTGCGCCCACGCCGAAACCGCCATGGACCTGGAAGACGCCCTGCGCGTGCGTTCCGGCATCCCGGCCACGGTGTTCCACGAAGGCATGAACATCCTTGAGCGTGACCGCGCCGCCGCTTACTTCGCCGACGAAGAATTTGGCGCGCAAGTGCTGATCTGCTCGGAAATCGGCAGTGAAGGTCGTAACTTCCAGTTCTCGCACCACCTGGTGCTGTTCGATCTGCCCTCGCACCCGGACCTGCTGGAGCAGCGTATCGGTCGTCTGGACCGGATCGGCCAGAAGCACATCATCGAACTGCACGTGCCGTACCTGGAAACCAGCCCGCAAGAGCGCCTGTTCCAGTGGTACCACGAAGCGCTGAACGCGTTCCTCAACACTTGCCCAACCGGCAACGCCTTGCAGCATCAGTTCGGCCCGCGCCTGCTCCCGCTGCTGGAAAACGCCGATGACGGCGAGTGGCAAGCACTGATCGACGAAGCCCGCGCCGAGCGCGAACGTCTGGAAGCCGAGCTGCACACCGGCCGCGACCGTTTGCTGGAACTCAATTCCGGCGGCGCTGGCGAAGGTGATGCGCTGGTCGAGGACATCCTCGAGCAAGACGATCAGTTCGCCCTGCCGATCTATATGGAAACCCTGTTCGACGCGTTCGGCATCGACAGCGAAGACCACTCGGAAAACGCGTTGATCCTCAAGCCGAGCGAAAAAATGCTCGACGCCAGCTTCCCGCTGGGCGACGACGAAGGCGTGACCATCACTTACGACCGCAACCAGGCGCTGTCTCGCGAAGACATGCAGTTCATTACCTGGGAACACCCGATGGTTCAGGGCGGTATGGACCTGGTCTTGTCCGGTTCCATGGGCAACACCGCCGTGGCGCTGATCAAGAACAAGGCGCTGAAACCTGGCACCGTGTTGCTGGAACTGCTTTACGTCAGTGAAGTGGTTGCCCCGCGCTCGCTGCAACTGGGCCGTTACCTGCCACCGGCCGCCCTGCGCTGCCTGCTTGATGCCAACGGTAATGACCTGTCGGCTCGGGTGTCGTTCGAAACCCTTAACGATCAGCTGGAAAGCGTGCCCCGCGCCAGCGCCAACAAGTTCATCCAGGCCCAGCGCGATCAGCTGACGCCGCGGATCAACGCCGGCGAAGAGAAGATCTTCCCGCGTCACGCCGAGCGCGTGGCTGAGGCGCAACGTCGTCTGGCCGCCGACACCGACGAAGAACTGGCGCGCCTGACCGCCTTGCAAGCGGTCAACCCGACGGTGCGCGACAGCGAACTGGTTGCCCTGCGCAAACAACGCGAGCAAGGCCTGGCCATGCTCGATAAGGCTGCGTTGCGACTGGAAGCGATTCGGGTGTTGGTGGCGGGTTAACCCCCCAGCTCCACCGCTGAAACAAAAGGCCCGCAGCGATGCGGGCCTTTTTTTGTCTGCTTGATTGTTAAGGTGTTGCTGATGGCCTCATCGCGAGCAGGCTCGCTCCCACAGGGGAACTGATGTGGCCACACTATTTATGAACACCATTAATCAACTGTGGGAGCGAGCCTGCTCGCGATGGCGATCATGCAGTCACCGCAGAACCCACAGGCTCAACCACCGCCACCAACCCGTCCTTCATCCGCTTGGTATCGCGCACAAAACACCGTGAAGCCAGGAACAGAAACACCATGGTGAAAAACAGCGCCACCGGGATCAAGTACATCGCGTCATGCAACCCGACAGCCTTGAACGCCTCGGTCATCTGTTCAGCACCCGCCGAGAGCATCGCCGTATGCGCAAAGTGATCGGACAGCCCACCCACCACCACCGGCCCCAAACCGCCACCCAGCAAATACAACCCGGCAAAGAACAGCGCCATGGCCGTGGCCCGCAAGCGCGGCTCGACGACGTCCTGTATGGCGGTGTAAACGCAGGTGTAGAAGTTGTAGGCAAACAACCAGCCCACACTGAACACCGCCACAAATACTCCGATCTCGATCCGCCCGGAATGCAGCGCCCAAGCGGTGCACAAGGTCGAGATGATCAAGCTGAACGCCGCAAACAGCAGGCGACCATTGGCCACCCGCTGGTGAATCTTGTCCGCGACCCAACCGCCCAGTGTCAGGCCGAACAACCCGGTCACGCCGACGATCACCCCGGTCGCCACCGCCGCTTCCTGTAACGGCATCAGGAAATAGCGCTGCAGCATCGGCACCAGAAACGAGTTGCAGGCATACGTGGCGAAGTTGAAGCACAGCCCCGCCATCACCAGCCACAGGAAAGTCGGCACCGCCAACACCCGACGGATCGGCCGGTCTACGCGCTCCTGCGAGACTTGCACACTCTCCGCGGCACCGCGTTTGGGTTCTTTGATGAAAAACATGAAGATCGCCAGGATCAGCCCCGGCACTGCCGCGATAAAGAACGGCGCGCGCCAACTGTCGAAAGCCTTGACCATCGCGCCGATGGTGAAGAACGCCAGCAGCAGGCCCAACGGCAGCCCCAGCATGAAGATACCCATCGCCCGCGCTCGGCGGTGGGCCGGGAACAGATCGCCGATCAGCGAGTTGGCGGCCGGCGCGTAACTGGCTTCACCGATGCCGATGCCCATGCGCACGATCAGGAAACTCCAGAAACTCCCCACCAGGCCGTTCACCGCTGTCAACCCGCTCCACGCCGCCAGGCCCCAGCCCATCAATTTGCTGCGTGAACCGGTATCGGCCATCCGTCCCAGAGGCAGGCCCGCGATCGCGTAGACGATCGTGAAGGCGGTACCGATGATCCCCAACTGAAAGTCGCTGAGGTGCCATTCCATGCGGATCGGTTCGATGATGATGGCCGGAATGGTGCGGTCGAAGAAGTTGAACAGGTTGGCCAGGAACAGCAGGAACAGAATGCGCCAGGCATTCGCCGCTTGGGTCGAGTTCTGCATGGGTCCGTCTCTTTTATTGTTATTGGGGCTTCACTGCCAGCGCATCCGAGCCCGGAACCTGCAATCTAGTCAGGCCCGCCGGAGCTGTCTGTCATTATTCGTAAAGGTGATAGCGCCCCATGTAATGAGGTACCGCCCATGCAACATTTTATTTCTAAACATTCAGCGGCTCATTCCAAAATCATTAGAATCAATATGCCACTACCGCTTGCACTCTGTGCATGACACCTATACTCCAACGCATTCACCAGGTTCATGGTGTCGGCCAGAATGATAGATGCGGGGCGTACAATGGAGTGGCCTGCTTTATATTTCACTACCCAACTACCAGAGACCGGGCAGGTCATACTCAATTGCGCTCATAACCCCTTTCTGGTGTTACTGGCCTATGTGGTCGCCTGTGTGGCCGGCTTTGCCACGCTGGACATAACCGAACGGGTTGGCCATGCAGAAAAATCAGCGTCCCAACGTCTCTGGTGCTGGGTCGGTGCCGGGTGTCTGGCGGGCGGTATCTGGGCCATGCACTTCATCAGCATGCTGGCGTTCCAGGCGCCGATCGAAATCCATTACCAGCTGCCCATCACTCTGATCTCACTGTTGTTCGCGCTGACGGCCTCGTGGCTGGCGATGCATACCCTCAGCCATCCTCATCTGAATTTCTGGCAATACTTGCGGGCCGCCGTGTGGATAGGCCTAGGCATCGCGACCATGCACTACGTGGGCATGGCCGCCATGCGTTCGGAGGCGACGGCCTATTACCAACCCGTCCTGTTTACCCTCTCCATCGTGATCGCGATTGGCGCAAGCCTGGCCGCATTGTTGATTTCCAGTCACCTGCGCGAAGGCAGCGGTGTGTTTCATCAACTGCTCAAATACACCGCCAGCCTGGTGCTCGGGGCCGGTATCGTCAGCATGCACTTCACCGGCATGGCGGCGCTCAGTCTGGTGCTGCCCGACAACAGCCTCCAGCCGCTGCCCGGTGATAACAACCACCTGCAATTGGGGCTGACGGTGGCGGTGATGACATTGCTGATCATTGGCAGCAGCATCAGCGCAGCACTGGCCGACAAGAAGTTGCAAATCAAGGAGTGCGACTTGCAGCGGGTCAACGCCCTGCTCAGTCAACTGGACCAGGCGAGGATGTCGTTACAACAGGTGGCGCACTACGACCCCCTGACCAACCTGATCAACCGTCGTGGCTTCAACCAGATTTTTGCCGAGAAACTCATCGAGAAAACCAACGAAGGCGGAATGCTGGCGGTGCTGTTCCTGGACATCGACCATTTCAAGCGGATCAACGACAGCCTCGGCCATGATGCCGGCGACGAATTGCTCAAAGTCCTGGCCAACCACATAAAGTGTTCGGTACGCAGCCACGAAGATGTGGTTGCGCGCTTCGGAGGCGACGAGTTTTGCATCCTCATCGGCCTGCATGATCGTGATGAAGCGCGACACATGGCCCAGCGCATCATGGCGAAAATGAAGGAGCCCATCGAGCTGTCCGGGCGGCGCATGGTCATGACCACCAGTATCGGCATCAGCTTGTTTCCGGAAGATGGCAAGACCTGTGAAGAGTTGCTGAAAAACGCTGACCTGGCGCTGTATCAGTCCAAGGACAGCGGGCGCAATGGCCTGAATTTCTTCAGCGAAGACCTGAAAACCCGCGCGACGCTGGAACTGCAACTGGAAGAAGAACTGCGCCACGCCCTGCGCGAAAACACCGGACTGATGCTCTATTACCAACCGATCTACGACCTGAAAAACGCTCAGGTCAGCAAACTTGAAGCGCTGGTCCGCTGGCAACATCCGGTTCACGGACTGCTGGCACCGGACCGGTTCATTGCCATCGCCGAGGCCAACGGCCTGATCGCCGAACTGGACAACTGGGTCCTGCGCAAAGCCTGTGAGGATCTGGGCGAGTTGTCGCGTCAGGGTTGCGAAGAACTCCACATCGCCGTGAACTGCTCACCCCTGAACCTGGCGCGAGAAGAACTGGCCGATGAAATCGAACACGCGCTGCGGATCTCCGGCGTGGCGCCGTGGCGGCTGGAACTGGAAGTGACCGAAAATGCGCTGATGGGCAACATCGCCGATACGCTGGTGTTGCTGCGCCAGATTCGTGCCCTCGGCGTGTCGCTGTCGATTGATGACTTCGGCACCGGTTACTCATCACTGGCCTATCTCAAGCGGTTGCCACTCAACACACTAAAGATCGACCGCTCGTTCATCCAGGACATTCCCAAGGCCACCCAGGACATGGAGATCGTCCAGGCCATTATTGTTATGGCGCACACCCTGCATTTGCAGGTGGTCACCGAAGGTGTCGAAACCTTCGAGCAATACGAATTTCTAGAGCGCAACGGTTGCGACTTTGTTCAGGGTTACCTGCTCAGCCGTCCGGTGCCGCTGGAGGAATTACGCCCGGTGCTGAACGAAATCAACCAGCGCAGACACTCCTCCATCGTCAGTTCTCTGAGTCTGGTTCGCGGTACAACTGCACTAACGTCGACGGATCTTTTTCCAGAAAACCCTGGCCTCCATGCAGGCGCATCAGTTGTGCAGCCAATCCGCTGATCGGTGTGGCCGAACCCTGTTCGCGGGAGAATTTCACCGCGCTATCGAGATCTTTGAGCAACGTCCGGACGTGCCACTTCACGGGTTCGAAACGGCTGTCGGCCATTTGCGGGGCAAGGATCTGCAACGGCTTTGAATCGGCGAAACCACCGGCCAGCGCCTCGGCGATCAGACGGGCGTCGACCCCGGACCGCTCGGCCAACGCCACCACTTCGGCGATGACCAGCGCGTTGCAGGCGACGATCATCTGATTACAAGCCTTGGTCACCTGCCCGGCCCCGATTGCGCCCATGTGGGTCACGCGCTGGCCGAGGTTGAGCAGAACAGATCGGACTCGCTCGAGGTCCTGCGCTTCACCACCCACCATGATCGCCAGGCTGCCGGCCTCGGCACCGACCACTCCGCCGGACACCGGTGCATCCAGCCAGCTCATGCCGGTTTGGTTGACCAGCGCTGTCGCCATTTCCCGCGTCGCGGTCGGTTCCAGGCTGGAAAAATCCACCAGCAATTGACCGCTTTTCGCAGCTTGCGCAATCCCTGCCGCGCCAAACACCACCTCACGAACCACCGACGTATCCGCCAGGCACAACATCACCACGTCGGCGTGCTGGCACAGCTCAGCCGGCGTGGCGACCTGTCGTGCACCGGCCTCGACCAGCGGCGCGCACTTGACTGGATTGCGGTTCCACACAGTCAGCGGATAGCCCGCTGCCAGCAGGCGCCGGCACATCGGCAAGCCCATCAGGCCGACCCCGGCAAACCCGAGCGAAGGTAACGATGCCATCATCTGGCCTCCTTTTGATTAAAGATCGGTGAATATTGGCCGATTCATCATGACTTAGGAAAGGATTCCCCCGAGTGATGCTCAGGCCAAGACCCTGACGCTTGGGCCAAATACGCGCTGAAAAAAGACGCGAGATCCCATCCGTGATGGTTCGACGACATCGTGTCGCTCAACCAACCAGCCCAGGTACATGGCGCACAATGACTTCTAAAAACAATCCGGCCACTGCGATATCCGATCTGACGTTGAGCCCCGCGGCGAACAGCCCTGCACCGTCGAAGCCATTGACGCCATCGCGCCCGTTATCGACTCAGCAATACCTGTACTTCACCGAAACCAATACCGACCGCATCCTCGATAATCTCGACGGCCTGCGCGACATGGTGTTCCCGCGCCCACCGCATCTGGAAGGCGACAGCGAACAGCACAACGATCAGGAATTTCCGTCGGTGTGCCTGATCGGCCTGGGCCGCTGCGGTTCGAACATCGCGCTGGACGTCGCGGAGCTGGTGTACAACGCCCGCAAGTTCTACCTCAACGAATTCAATAACGAAGATCGCCTGTCGCCGGACAAGCGCTTCGCCGAAAAGGGCTACAGCCCGGCACAGTGGATTCGCAACAACTTGCGCCTGGGGCCGAACAAGGCCACCAAACCGGTGTTCCTGGTAGAACCGCTGGTCATGCTCGGCGACCTGGACAAAGACATCGCCGGCCGCATCCGTTTCTCGCGCAAGGGCGAAAAAAGCGGTTTTCTGCGCGACTACAGCAAAATGAAAATCATGGACTTGTCGGAAGTCCACGCCGGAGGCGCCGGTAACGCGCCGATTCTCGGCCAATACCTGGCCAAGATCATCCTGAACAAAGACACCCAGCGTTTCTCCAGCCCTGACTGGAAGATGATTCACTCGTACCTGATCGACAGCTGCGGGATCAAGGCCAACCAGTCGCGCCTGTACTTCTCGATCTTCAGTGCCGGCGGCGGTACCGGTTCGGGCATGGCCTCGGAATTCGGCCTGGCCCAGCAGCACTCGTACATGAACAAGACGTTCGATACCAAACCGATGGACGAGCACGACGGCAAGAGCGGTCATTCCTTCGTCTTCGAGCCGATCTTCACCAGCGGCATCTGCGTGTTGCCGAACATTTCCGATCACCGCAGCGAAATGTCCGAGGCGCTGCACATCAACGCTGGTCGTCTGCTGTGTAAATACCTGTCGGAAGAGTGGGACTTCTCTTACAACTTCGCCAACGAAGACAGCAGCGAAGCCAGTGTCATGGGCCGTATCCGCCCATGGAACGCCATGATGCTGATCTCCAACGACATCATGCGTTACGCCGAAGAAAGCGATGACGGCAATATCCAGAACATCGACGTCAACGCGATGGAAAAGCACGCTAACCAATACATCTCACAGCAGATCTTCAACATTCTGACGGCGCAAGCGGTCACCACCGACTACGACCAAAACTATTTCCGTCGTGCTGGCATCGACATTGGCGAAACCATTCGCCTCGACGCCAACGACCTGTTCATGAGTCTGGCCGGCCCCGTAGCGATTGCCTACGCCGAGTCCGTGGTGCCGGAAACCCCGCCGCCGAGCAGCGACAAGTTCAAAGTGTTCGAGAAAGAGCCGCAGCGCCTGAACATCGACGACCTGTTCTTCCGCTCCATCGACTTGCCGCACTTCAACAAAGTGACCCAGGCAATCGAAGGCATCAGCCTGTTGCCGATCGAATCCAAGCGCTATCGCGCCTCGCTGGAACAGTACAAGAATTCGGGGTACGACGCGGCCGCATTGCACGACCTGCACTTCTTCAAGAACTGCTCGTCGGTGGTCTCGATTGTTTCGTTGCCCAAAGACTACAAGCTGTCCTACATGGACTTGAACCGGTTGAAGACTCACCTCAACAGCCTGTTCCCGAACACCACGCTCAAGCGTTATGCGCTGGTTATCGGCGCTTCGGCCAACCTGTCGCTGACCACCCTGATCGCCAAGAGCCCGTGCCTGTCGGACGACTTCCTGACGCTGATCGTGGCCTTTATCAAGCGTTGCTTTGCCAAAAACCCGTACCGCTTTGACGAGACCCTGGATAACTCGATCCTGGACTTCATCATTAATGAAGAGTTCGACGAAGACCGGATCGACGAGCTGCTGAATGAATTCGAGAACCCGGCGAAGATCCTAGACACCAACTGGTACGCGATCAAACCGATGTACGAGAAGAAGTACCGCGAGCTGATCAACGACAAAGACAAGTTCGTCTCGATCAATGACATTCGTCTGTCCCGGGATTGCGTGAAGAAGTCGATCAAGTACTTGCGCGAGATCTACCGTCATCGCATTGGCAAGACCAAGGTTATTTCGCTGAATAACCATACTGGCAAGAGCTTCTAAGACCGGCGCGAGACCGCGTCGCGGCCAATTCGCGAGCAGGCTCGCTCCCACAGGGGACCACATTCTTCCTGAAAGGATGCGATCCCATTGTGGGAGTGAGCCTGCTCGCGATGGCGGCCTCAGACTCACTACAAATCCCAACATTCAGAAACAATTAAGCAACCCGAAGGCTGCTCATTAAACTGTTCCCGTTACGTTTACGTCACCCTCGCCAGACCCTTCTGTGGCCTTTCTCTACGGCAACATGCCATCACGCTACTCGGCTACACACTTTTGCCCGGCAAAGCCACGCACCAATTAAGTGCGCCTATTCAGCTCGTCGCCCTTTCCTGGATCAGAATCCACGGCGAAACGACCACTGCCCACAGCTCTGGATCGCGTTCGAAAAGATCCAGCGCCCGCGTTTCAGACAGCTTGGCGACCTTGTCGGCGGCCAGCCAGGCAGCCACTTTCTCGCCTTCATCGGTCGCCACTGCCTGCGCTGCAGCAATCAAATCCAGACCGGGGTCGACCCACAATAGGGCACCCTTGGCGAAGAACGGCTCCAGCTCCTTCCAGGTAATAGATGCGGTTTCACCAAGCAGCTTGGCATAGAGGGTGCTAGGTTCTTGAGTCATGGGTCCTGTCCGGAAAATAAATTGACGCAATCATAACGTCGGTGGTCTGGCAGAAAAACCCGGATGCAATTGAGTCACTGATTGAAAAGTGCAGGAAAGCCAAGGATTGCTGTTAATTCAGCCTGAACCCCCGCCGCCATTCTGTCTTTTTCTTTCAAAAAAGCGACACCCTCTGATTTTGCCCCCTGGCGCCAGCTTCCCAGGCTAACAATTGGCGCTCTACACTGTACCGGTACAGTTGCCGGGGGCATTTTCCGGAGGATATCGAAGATATCTGACCCGGTTCTGCTGCTACGGCGCCAGGACTATAAAAACTACAACAGTAAGAGTGGAGCACTATGACTAAGGCTACTAAGCAGATTTCCAAACTGTTTGCCGCTATGGTTCTGGCCGGGGTTGCCAGCCATTCGTTCGCAGCTGACACCATCAAGATCGGCATCGCCGGCCCTAAAACCGGTCCTGTAGCTCAATACGGCGACATGCAGTTCAGTGGCGCCAAAATGGCCATCGAACAGATCAACGCCAAAGGCGGCGTAGACGGCAAGAAACTCGAAGCCGTTGAATACGATGACGCCTGTGATCCAAAACAAGCGGTAGCGGTCGCGAACAAAGTCGTCAACGACGGCGTCAAGTTCGTGGTCGGTCACCTGTGCTCCAGCTCCACCCAACCGGCTTCGGACATCTACGAAGACGAAGGCGTGATCATGATCACCCCGGCTGCCACCAGCCCGGACATCACCAATCGCGGTTACAAAATGATCTTCCGTACTATCGGTCTGGACAGCGCCCAAGGCCCTGCCGCCGGTAACTACATTGCCGACTTCGTAAAGCCGAAGATCGTTGCTGTTCTGCACGACAAACAGCAATACGGTGAAGGCATCGCCACCGCCGTGAAGAAAACCCTGGAAGGTAAAAACGTCAAGGTTGCCGTGTTCGAAGGCATCAACGCCGGCGACAAAGACTTCTCTTCGATGATCTCCAAGCTCAAGCAAGCCAACGTCGACTTCGTCTACTACGGCGGCTACCACCCGGAGCTGGGTCTGATCCTGCGTCAAGCACAGGAAAAAGGCCTGAAAGCCAAGTTCATGGGTCCGGAAGGCGTGGGTAACGACTCCATTTCGCAGATTGCCAAAGACGCTTCCGAAGGTCTGCTGGTAACCCTGCCGAAATCCTTCGACCAGGATCCGGCCAACATCGCCCTGGCTGATGCGTTCAAAGCCAAGAAAGAAGACCCAAGCGGTCCGTTCGTGTTCCCGGCCTACTCGGCTGTGACCGTGATTGCCGACGGCATCAAGGCTGCCAAGAGCGAAGACGCTGCCAAAGTGGCTGAAGCTATCCACGCCGGCACGTTCAAAACCCCGACTGGCGACCTGAGCTTCGACGCCAAGGGCGACCTGAAAGACTTCAAATTTGTGGTTTACGAGTGGCACTTCGGCAAACCTAAAACTGAAGCCAAGCCTCAGTAAGGCGTTGCCTGACTGACTGCCAATAAAGCCCACGGCGTGCCGTGGGCTTTGTTTTACGAACGTATTGGGCCGCGCTGGCGTGATCCGCCAGTCTCCCCACCTGAAAATCTCAAAACCGTCATCAGCGGTTCGCTGGCAAACCTCGCGTTCGAAGTGGATGCAGATCCACGGGGCTCGAGCGGGAAAATGACTCCACCAGTGAAATGCGTATCAGGTTTTTAGGAGCGCTGTAATGCCTGACATCTATCACTTCTTCCAACAGCTGGTTAATGGTCTGACCATTGGCAGCACGTATGCCCTGATCGCCATCGGCTATACGATGGTTTACGGCATCATTGGAATGATCAACTTCGCCCACGGCGAGGTGTACATGATTGGTTCCTACGTGGCGTTCATCGCCATTGCGGGCCTGTCCATGATGGGACTCGACAGTGTTCCACTGTTGATGACCGCCGCTTTTCTCGCGACCATTGTCGTGACCAGTGCCTACGGTTACAGCATCGAACGGATCGCCTACCGCCCATTGCGCGGCAGCAACCGTCTGATCCCGCTGATTTCCGCCATCGGCATGTCGATCTTCCTGCAGAACACGGTTCTGCTGGCGCAAGACTCCAAGGACAAATCCATCTCCAACCTGATCCCTGGCAACTTCGCCATAGGGCCAGGTGGCGCACAAGAAGTGCTGATTTCCTACATGCAAATCGTGGTGTTCGTGGTGACCTTTGTCGCCATGCTCGGCCTGACGCTGTTCATCTCCCGCTCTCGCCTGGGTCGCGCCTGCCGTGCCTGTGCCGAAGACATCAAGATGGCCAACCTCCTGGGTATCAACACCAACAACATCATCGCCCTGACCTTCGTCATCGGTGCCGCACTGGCGGCCATCGCGGCTGTGTTGCTGAGCATGCAATACGGCGTGATCAACCCGAACGCCGGCTTCCTGGTCGGTCTCAAGGCCTTCACCGCAGCGGTACTGGGCGGCATCGGCAGCATCCCCGGCGCCATGCTCGGCGGGATCGTGCTTGGGGTGGCGGAAGCCTTTGGTGCCGATATCTTCGGCGACCAGTACAAGGACGTTGTGGCGTTCGGCTTATTGGTTCTGGTGTTGTTGTTCCGGCCAACCGGCCTGTTGGGCCGTCCGGAGGTTGAAAAAGTATGACTAGGAATCTTAAACAGGCGTTATTCAGCGCCTTGCTGGTGTGGGCCGTTGCCTACCCGGTACTCGGTCTGAAACTGACCATTGTCGGCATCAACCTCGAAGTCCATGGCACCAGCACTGCAACGCTGATCACCATCGCCGTGTGCTCGGTGTTGATGTTCCTGCGGGTGCTGTTCGACCATCAGATCAGTGCAGCCTGGAAATCCTCGCCCAACCTGCCGGTGATGCCGGCCAAGGCCAGTACGTTCCTGACCCTGCCGAGCACTCAGCGCTGGATCATCATCGCGTTGATCATCGGTTCTCTGGTCTGGCCGTTCTTCGGCTCCCGCGGTGCGGTGGATATCGCCACCCTGGTGCTGATCTACGTGATGCTCGGCCTCGGCCTGAACATCGTGGTCGGTCTGGCCGGCCTGCTCGACCTCGGTTACGTCGGCTTCTATGCCGTCGGCGCCTACAGCTATGCGCTGCTGTCGCACTACTACGGTCTGAGCTTCTGGATCTGCCTGCCAATCGCCGGGATGATGTCGGCCACCTTCGGCTTCCTGCTCGGCTTCCCGGTACTGCGTCTGCGCGGTGACTATCTGGCGATCGTGACGCTGGGCTTCGGTGAAATCATCCGTCTGTTCCTGCGTAACCTGACCGGCCTCACGGGCGGTCCGAATGGCATCAGCAACATTCCCAAGCCCACGCTTTTCGGGCTGAGCTTCGATAAAACTGCCGCAGAAGGTCTGCAGACCTTCCACGAGTACTTCGGCCTGGAATACAACTCGATCAACAAGGTGATCTTCCTTTACCTGATCGCGGTGTTGTTGTCGTTGTTCGCGCTGTTCGTCATCAACCGCTTGCTGCGTATGCCGCTGGGCCGTGCCTGGGAAGCGCTGCGTGAAGACGAAATCGCCTGCCGTGCGTTGGGTCTTAATCCTACAGTCATCAAGCTCTCAGCCTTTACTCTAGGTGCGTGCTTCGCCGGTTTCGCCGGCAGCTTCTTCGCCGCGCGTCAGGGCCTGGTGACACCGGAGTCGTTCACCTTCATCGAGTCGGCGACCATCCTCGCCATCGTCGTGCTGGGTGGCATGGGCTCGCAACTGGGCGTCGTGCTCGCTGCCACGGTGATGATCCTGTTGCCGGAAATGATGCGAGAGTTCAGTGAATACCGCATGTTGATGTTCGGCGCCTTGATGGTGCTGATGATGATCTGGCGTCCTCAAGGTCTGCTGCCTATGCAACGCCCCCACATGGAGCTGCGCAAATGAGCCGCGAGATCCTTAAAGTCGAAAATCTGAGCATGCGCTTCGGCGGCTTGCTGGCGGTCAACGGCGTAGCCCTGAGCGTGAAAGAAAAACAGGTGGTGGCACTGATCGGCCCCAACGGCGCCGGCAAGACCACCGTGTTCAACTGCCTGACCGGTTTCTACCAGCCGAGTGGCGGCAGCATCCTGCTGGACGGCGAGCCGATCGAAGGCTTGCCCGGCCACAAGATTGCCCTCAAAGGCGTGGTGCGCACCTTTCAGAACGTGCGTTTGTTCAAGGACATGACGGCGGTCGAGAACCTCTTGATCGCCCAGCACCGTCACCTGAACACTAACTTCCTGGCCGGTCTGTTCAAGACCCCTGCGTTCCGCAAAAGCGAGCGCGAGGCCATGGAGTTCGCCGAGTTCTGGCTGGACAAGGTCAACCTCAAGGCGTTCGCCAACCGTCCGGCCGGCACCCTGGCCTACGGTCAGCAACGTCGTCTGGAAATCGCTCGCTGCATGATGACCCGTCCGCGGATCCTCATGCTCGACGAACCGGCCGCCGGCCTGAACCCGAAGGAAACCGAAGACCTGAAGGCGCTGATCAGCATGTTGCGTGAAGAGCACAATGTCACCGTGCTGCTGATCGAACACGACATGAAACTGGTCATGAGCATTTCCGACCACATCGTCGTGATCAACCAGGGCACGCCTCTGGCCAACGGCACGCCGGAACAGATCCGCGACAATCCTGAAGTGATCAAAGCCTACCTGGGGGAAGCGTAAATGCTGCAGTTCGAAAACGTTTCCACCTTCTACGGCAAGATCCAGGCCCTGCACAGCGTCAACGTCGAAGTCCGCCAGGGCGAGATCGTGACCCTGATCGGCGCCAACGGTGCCGGCAAGTCGACCCTGCTGATGACGCTCTGCGGTTCGCCGCAAGCCCACAGCGGCAGCATCCGCTACATGGGTGAGGAATTGGTCGGTCAGAGTTCCTCGCAGATCATGCGCAAGAGCATCGCAGTCGTGCCGGAAGGTCGTCGGGTGTTTGCCCGACTGACCGTGGAAGAAAACCTCGCCATGGGCGGATTCTTCACCGACAAGGGCGATTATCAGGAACAGATGGACAAGGTTCTCGGACTTTTCCCACGCCTGAAAGAGCGTTTCGCCCAACGCGGCGGCACCATGTCCGGCGGCGAACAGCAAATGCTCGCCATCGGCCGTGCGCTGATGAGCAAACCCAAGCTGTTGCTGCTCGACGAACCTTCGTTGGGCCTGGCACCGATCATCATTCAGCAGATCTTCGACATCATCGAACAGCTGCGCAAGGACGGTGTGACGGTGTTTTTGGTGGAGCAGAACGCCAACCAGGCGCTGAAAATTGCTGACCGTGCGTACGTTCTGGAGAACGGCCGGGTGGTGATGACAGGCACGGGTGAAGCGCTGTTGACTGATCCGAAAGTGCGTGAAGCGTACTTGGGTGGTTGAGTCTTTGCGGTAAACAAAAAACGGCCTTCGGGCCGTTTTTTTATGCCTGACTCAAACCCCAAAACAACGAAAATCCAATGTGGGAGCGAGCCTGCTCGCGAATGCAATTTCGCATTCAATAGAAATGTTGTCTGCCCTACCGCTTTCGCGAGCAGGCTCGCTCCCACAGGGATCTATGTGGTGTGCTGGAGCCGATCCAGCGCTTCACCGCTGCGCTTGAACCAGCCAATCAGGTAATCCGCCAACACCTGGGTGCGCTTCGGCAAACCGCCCTGATACGGATGCACCAGGTACATCGGCATGCGGCGTGTCTGATAGTTACGCAGGAGCCAGCGCAAACGTCCGTCAGCCAATTCCGCTTGCAGCAAGTAGGACGGCAACCGCGCAATGCCGGCACCGGCCAGTGCCGCTTTCTTCAGCAGGCTGTAGTGGTTGCTGGCGAACGGCCCCGACACGCGAACCCGCAGCAACTCGTGTTGCTGGTGATAGAGCCACTCTTCGCGGCCGCTGTAATGACTGTTGAGCAGACAGCGGTGTTCAGCGAGTGCTTGAGGCGTCAACGGTTCGCCGTATTGCTCAAGGTAAGCCGGGCTGGCGCAGGTCATTTCGTGCCAGGCTAATAGCGGTCGGGCCACCAGGCGCTCGTCATTGCCCACCTCGGAGCGAACCGCCAGATCAAACCCGTCGCGGGACAAATCACGATAGCTGTTGCTCAGGTCCAGCTCGATCTGCACCTCGGGGTACTTGCCGGAAAACTCCAGCAACAAGCCATCGAAGAAGGTTTCCCCCAGCGATACCGGAACCGTCATACGCACCGGCCCGGCCATGTCATCCTTCAACCGCGCCAATGCCTGACGCGCTCTCTCGACCTGGACCACAAGCGCTTGGGCTTGCGGCAACAGCGCCGCACCCGCGGCCGTCAGGCTCAAGCGGCGGGTGGTGCGTTGCAGCAGGACCACGGAAAACCGCGCTTCCAGCAGGCTGATGCGCTTCGATAACTGCCCCTTGCCGCAGCCCAATTGCTGTGCCGCCAGGGTAAAACTCCCCGCTTCGATCAACACCGCGAACGCCGCCAGATCATCCATCTCGCTCATGGATTGTTTCCATTAGAAAACCAAAGGTTGCCTATTAGCGCGCTTATCAATGGAAAAAACCACTCTAGACTTCAACCTCGTTTAACCACTTCGAGGAACAGCACGATGAAAATTCTTTTGATAGGCGCAGGCGGCACCATCGGTTCGGCGGTCGACAAGGAGCTGTCCGAGCGTCACGAGATCATCCGCATCGGTCGCAACAGCGGTGACTTTCATGTGGATATCAGCGACAGCGCCTCGATTCGCCAGCTGTTCGAACAGACCGGCAAGTTTGATGCACTGGTCTGCGCTGCCGGCAACGTGACCTTCGCGCCCCTCGGCGAAATGACCGAAGAAAGCTTCGCGCTGGGCCTTAAAGACAAGCTGATGGGCCAGGTCAACCTGCTGCTGATCGGCCGCGAGTACGCCAACGACGGCGCCTCGTTCACCTTCACCACTGGCGTACTCAGCCACGACCCGATTCGCAGCGGCGCCTCGGCTGCGCTGGTCAATGGTGCTCTGGACAGTTTCGTCCGCGCCGCCGCGATCGAACTGCCTCGTGGTCTGCGGGTGAACTCGGTGAGCCCGAACGTACTGGTCGAAGCCATGGGCAAATACGCGCCATATTTCCGTGGTTACAAACCGGTTCCGGCAGCGGATGTGGCTCAGGCCTACGCCAAAAGTGTGGAAGGCCTGCAAACAGGTCAGACCTTTCATGTAGGTTGAGCCCGACGCAATCCGTAGGAGCACGGCTTGCCGGCGATGGCGTCCTTGAGATCGCCATCGCGAGCAAGCTTGGCTCCTACGCTTTCACGTAGGCTGAGCCCGACGCAATCCGTAGGAGCACGGCTTGCCGGCGATGGCGTCCTTGAGATCGCCATCGCAAGCAAGCTTGGCTCCTACGCTTTCACGTAGGTTGAGCCCGACGCAATCCGTAGGAGCACGGCTTGCCGGCGATGGCGTTCTTGAGATCGCCATCGCGAGCAAGCTTTGCTGCAGGGTGATCGACAACAGGACATCAAAAGTCGGCGGGGTTGTGATGAACGGTCAGGCTGAGTAACGTGGCGGCACTTGTCTGGAGACTCAAAGATGCGTGTTGCCCGTTCCTTAGTCCTTGTTGCCCTGCTTCCGCTGTTCGCCGCTTGCCAGTTGCTCGATGGCTCGCATGAAAGTGCCTCCCACGTGGGCCAGACCCGCATGCAGGGCCAGTTGACGGCGGCCGACGGCAAGCTGTTGTTCCAGCCGTGCAATGAGCAGCGCAGTTATGTGGTCAACGACACCGGCGGCACCAGCGTCCTGCAAGAGGCCGCGACCCTGGCCGATGCCCGGGGCAAGCTGTTCGCCGACGTGCGCGGGCGAATCGTCGACAGCCGCCTCGATCTGGAACAGCTGTACCGCGTCGAGCGCTCGGGCACCGCGTGCGACGATCCGAATTTCAAACTGCTGATTCTGCGCGCTGCCGGCCATGGGCCGGAATGGAACGTGAAAGTCAGCGGCAAAGGCATGGTCATCGACCGCGCCGGTCAGCCGCCATTGGCCTTGCCCTACGTTGAAGAGCAACTGGGCGATGGCCGTTTCAACCTCAGCACCGAAGCCAATAACCAGCACATCGAACTGTGGGTTGCACCGCAACGTTGCGTCGACAGCACCACCGGCAGCGTCCAGCACATGAGTGCCGAACTGCGCGTCGACGGCCAGGTTCAGCGTGGGTGCGGGTATTTCGGCGGATCGCGTAACGACTGATCGTTTTAGCCTTACGGGAATCATTCTTTGAGGCTTATAATCGCGGGCTTCAAACGCCTTGGCGCAGTTGTGCGCCCCGCGAACCGGATCCTGTCATGTTACGAATCACCGAACTCAAGCTGCCGATCGACCATCCCGAAGAAGACCTGCGCCCTGCCATCGTGCAGCGCCTGGGCATCACCAGTGATGACCTGCTCGATTTCACCTTGTTCAAGCGCAGCTACGATGCGCGCAAAAAATCCTCCGAACTGTGCTTCATCTACACCATCGACCTCAACGTTCGCGATGAGGCGGCGGTGCTGCACACGTTCGCCGATGACCGTAACGTCAACGTGGCGCCGGATGTCAGCTACAAAGCGGTCGGCCATGCGCCGGCTGATCTTGAGCAACGTCCTGTCGTCGTGGGCTTCGGTCCGTGCGGGATTTTCGCCGGGCTGCTGCTGGCGCAAATGGGCTTCAAGCCGATCATCCTCGAGCGCGGCACCGAAGTGCGTCAGCGCACCAAGGACACTTGGGGTCTGTGGCGTAAAAGCGTGCTTAACCCGGAATCCAACGTGCAATTCGGTGAAGGTGGCGCGGGGACGTTCTCTGACGGCAAGCTTTACAGCCAGATCAAGGACCCGAAATTCATCGGTCGCAAAGTCCTGCACGAGTTCGTCAAGGCGGGTGCGCCGGAAGAAATCCTCTACGTCAGCAAACCGCACATCGGTACGTTCCGTCTGACCGGCGTTGTGGAAAACATGCGTGAGCAGATTCGCGCGTTGGGTGGCGAAGTGCGCTTCCAGCAGCGGGTGACCGACGTGTTGATCGAGGACGGCCAACTGGTCGGCGTCGAGCTCAACGGTGGCGAGCAGATCCATTCGAAACACGTAATCCTGGCCCTCGGCCACAGCGCCCGCGACACCTTCCGCATGCTCCACGGCCGTGGCGTGTTCATGGAAGCCAAGCCGTTCTCGGTGGGTTTTCGCATCGAACACCCGCAATCACTGATCGACCGCGCACGCCTGGGCAAGTACGCCGGCCACCCGAAACTCGGGGCTGCCGACTACAAACTGGTGCACCACGCCAGCAACGGACGTTCGGTCTACAGCTTCTGCATGTGCCCGGGTGGCACGGTGGTGGCGGCGACGTCCGAGCCCGGCCGCGTGGTCACCAATGGCATGAGCCAGTACTCGCGTAACGAACGCAACGCCAACTCCGGGATCGTCGTCGGGATCACCCCGGAAGTCGATTATCCGGGCGGCCCGCTGGCGGGGATCGAGTTGCAGGAACGCCTGGAATCCCACGCCTTTGTGCTGGGCGGCAGCAACTATGAAGCGCCGGCGCAACTGGTCGGCGACTTCATTGCCGGCAAGCCGTCCACCGAGCTGGGCAGCGTAGAACCTTCCTACAAACCGGGGGTTGCCTTGGGTGATTTGGCGCTGGCCCTGCCGGCGTTCGCCATCGAAGCCATTCGCGAAGCCTTGCCGGCGTTCGAGAAGCAGATTCGCGGTTACTCGCTGCACGACGCCGTGTTGACCGGGATCGAGACACGTACGTCATCGCCGCTGCGGATTACCCGTGACGAGTCGATGCAGAGCCTGAACGTGAAAGGCTTGTTCCCGGCGGGTGAAGGCGCGGGTTATGCAGGCGGGATTCTGTCGGCGGGTGTCGATGGGATTCGGATTGCAGAAGCGGTTGCCCGCGACATCCTCGGCCTAGAGGCCTGATACGCATTCTTTGCCACAGCACAAAACCTGTGGGAGCGAGCCTGCTCGCGATGACGGATCAACAGTCAGCAGAGATGTTGACTGATCTACCGCTATCGCGAGCAGGCTCACTCCCACATTGGTTCTTCAGTGTTTGAACAATCTCAGATGTTTGCGCGTAGAACGGTGGCCGGCAGCGGCTCACCGCGCTCGACACTCCCCGCCACGGCATCCATCAAACCACTCAACTCATACCCTTGGGTCTTGAGCCAAGCCTGATCGTAATAGGTGGTGGCATAGCGCTCGCCGCCATCACACAGAATCGCCACGATTGACCCCGACTCCCCCGCCGCCGCCATCTGCTGGGCCGCCATCAAGGCGCCGATCAGGTTGGTCCCGCTCGACCCGCCGACCCGACGTCCCAAACGCTGTGCCAGGTAATGCATGGCCGCCAGAGACAACGCGTCCGGTACTTTGACCATCGCATCGATCACTTTGGGCAGGAACGACGCCTCCACCCGAGGCCGGCCAATGCCTTCAATCCGCGAACCGCAATCCAGGCGCAGACTGGCGTCGCCGGTCTGGTAGTAATCGAAGAACACCGAGCGCTCGGCATCGGCGCAGAGAACGCGGGTGCAATGTTGGCGGTAACGCACGTAACGGCCCAGCGTCGCGGTGGTGCCGCCGGTGCCGGGGCTGGAAATCAGCCAGCTCGGCTCGGGGTGCAGCTCGAAGCGCATTTGCTGGAAGATCGACTCGGCAATGTTGTTGTTCGCCCGCCAGTCGGTAGCGCGCTCGGCATAGGTGAACTGGTCGATGAAATGCCCATCGTGTTCGCGAGCCAGACGCTCGGATTCGGCGTAGATCTGCGTCGGATCGTCGACCAAGTGACTCTTGCCGCCGTAGAAAGCGATCTGCGCGATCTTCTCCTTGGAGGTGGTTGCCGGCATCACCGCAATGAACGGCAAGCCCAGCAAACTGGCGAAGTACGCTTCGGAAATCGCCGTCGAACCGCTGGACGCTTCAATCACCGGCGCACCGGGTTTGAGCCAGCCGTTACACAGCGCATACAGAAACAACGAGCGCGCCAATCGGTGCTTCAGGCTGCCGGTGGGATGACTGGACTCATCCTTGAAATACAACTCGATGCCCGGAAAACCTGGCAGCGGCAAGGGGATCAGGTGAGTGTCGGCGCTGCGCTGGAAGTCGGCTTCGATGATCCGGATGGCTTCGCGGGCCCACTGTCGGTTGTCGCTCATGATGGTTTTCTCGTTGAGTCGGCCTTGTTGCAAGGCTCAGCTAACAAGCTTAGGAAAAAACCTACATCACGCACAGGTACAGCTGAGGTTCAATACGCCCGGCAACTGCTAGGCTCAGGTCCCTGCCGGCCGTTCGCGTTGTAACGGCATATAACAAAAAAGAATATAACTTTTGTTTTAACAACTAACGGTACGGGTTAGGGTGTGCCACCTTTTGAATTCATCGATGGAGAGCAACCTTGCCTCTGCGTAGCACTTTCACGCGTTTCTTCCAGTTGGAAGCTGCCAGCGGACTGTTATTGATCGCCGCTGCTGCCCTGGCTTTGATCATCAACAACTCTTCGCTGTCGTGGCTTTACAGCAGCTTTCTGGACACTCCGGTAGTGGCGCAGGTCGGCGCGTTGCAAATCGCCAAACCGGCGCTGCTGTGGATCAACGACGGCCTGATGGCCCTGTTCTTCCTGCTGATCGGCCTGGAAGTGAAGCGCGAAGTCCTCGACGGCCAACTGTCGAAACCGTCGCAAATCGTCCTGCCCGGCGCGGCGGCGATTGGCGGCATGGTGGTGCCAGCGCTGATCTACTGGTTTTTGAACCGCGATGACCCGGCAGCCCTGGGTGGCTGGGCCATCCCGATGGCCACCGACATCGCCTTCGCCCTCGGCGTACTGGCCCTGCTGGGTAAGCGGGTGCCGGTATCGCTGAAGCTTTTCCTGATGACTTTGGCGATCATTGACGACCTCGGCGCAATCATCGTCATTGCGATCTTCTACTCGGGTACGCTTTCGACCCTTTCGCTGGCTCTGGCCGCGACGTGCATCGTGGCACTGATCGCGATGAACCGGCTCGGCGTGGTCAAGCTCGGGCCGTACATGATCATCGGTTTGATCCTCTGGGTCTGTGTGCTCAAGAGCGGCGTCCACGCGACACTGGCCGGTGTGACCCTGGCCTTCTGCATTCCCCTGCGCACAAAAAACGCCGAACCGTCGCCGCTGCTGACCCTCGAACACGCCCTGCATCCATGGGTGGCCTACGGCATCCTGCCGCTGTTCGCCTTCGCCAACGCCGGCCTGTCCCTGAGCGGCGTGACCGTCGAAAGCTTCACCCACCACGTGCCGATGGGCATCGCGGTCGGCCTGCTGCTGGGCAAGACCCTCGGCGTCTTCGGCCTGACCTGGCTGGCCGTGAAAATCGGCATCGCCGCCCTGCCCCAAGGCGCCAATTGGGGCCAAGTGCTGGGCGTGGCAATCCTCTGCGGCATCGGCTTCACCATGAGCCTGTTTGTCGGCTCCCTGGCGTTTGAGCCGGGAGTCAGTGAATACGCCGGGATGGATCGGATGGGGATTTTGACCGGGTCGATATTGGCGGCGTTGATTGGTTATGCGGTGACGGCGGCAGCGAGTCGCAAGAACACTGCGTTGCCATCCTGATAATCAGAGACAACTCTTAGAGTCATTCAAGACTCGTCCTACAGCCACAATCAGCCTCGTTCGTTAACGTCGCACAGCCCCTTTTTTGGGGGCTGTCGACGTACGAACGCAAGGAAGATCAGTGGCTGGCAATAAGGACATTCCCCGGGTTCAGAACCCACCGTCAGGCGACGGGCATCACGTCACTCACCGCTTCATGACGGCCACCGAACTGGCCGCGCGGGAGGCCAGACAAAACGCTTACGACGCCATGCTTGCGAGGCAAGACGCCTTCGAACGGAGTCGTGAGGTTGTCGCGAAAAAGCAGGAATCAATTCGCGCCGGCTGCGTTTTTGCCAAGTCCTGCAAGCTTCCCGACGCCATCATCGATTACTCGAATCCTTCGGGGATGGTGCCTACCGACAGCCTCAAGGACTACGGAGAAGTCGCCTGGCTCGGTGCTCGCGAGGTAGACGATGCCGGTCTGCTGAATCTTGAAACGATCAGTGGCAGTACCGTCTCGCTCGGTATCGGTCGAATTGCTCTTCGCGCCCCGACTTCCGCCGTTCCCACCGCAGCACTCGGCGCTGCAGGAACCGCCATATTGGCCGGCCTGGTCGCGTTTTTCTGGACACCGAGCCTGGGCGACAGCGCGCTCTACACCGAAGATCAGTTGCGCGCCCTGAAACAGGCTCGAACTCGTGTTCGGCTAAGAGTCGAGCAACAGGCTGACGGCAGTCTCAAGGGATACGGTTTCTACACCGGCAGGAACCGCGATTGGGAAATGGTTGATGTCGTGCAGTTCAGCTTGCGCGGCAGCCAGCAGGTGGCGGATCTAGGGGATGGTGTTGAGCTGATCTGGACACCGGCTGTGGATGGTTCCGACATCCTTGGTATTCCAGCGCTGGAAGCAGCTCCGCAAGCGCCGCATATTTGGGTTTATCCGCCGACAGAAAGGCCAAGAAAAAGAATCCCATCGTAGGAGGCGGAGGACTTAGAGAGCGCTGGATTGATGCAAAGGGCAAAACCATCTACGAGTGGGACTCTATGCATGGGGAGCTGGAAGCTTATCGCGCAAGTAATGGGAGTCACTTGGGAGCATTTGACCCCATAACAGGTGAGCAACGTGACGATGCTCAATCTAAACGCAACATCCCCAAAAAATACTTGTGAGACGACGATGGGACTGAAACTAAGGTTGGAATGGTATGACAAGCATACTGAAATTTGTGAGGGGGAAGAGTCCTCCAAAGATTTAGGTGACGATGAGTCAATACTTGATGCTCTCGGCATCCCCGTCGAAAACAATATTAACAATGGAGGCTTTGATGTTGGCAGCCATTGGGTTGCCATTATTCAACCCTACTTTCGCCACCTAATTGACCTGGCCGCCTACGATCACCAACTATCTTTCGATTACCGCGAGAACTGGTAACCCCGCCGAGACCCTCGACTTACCGCTGACCGGATGGTCAGCCAATTTCGTTAACGTCGCGCGGCCCCTTTTCGAGGGCTGCGAAGCCAGGTAGAAGGACCTCAAAATGACTGAAGATAAAAAACGTGCGCTATCTATCCATCACCGGCTTTTACCCTGATGAAAAACAAGACAATTCATTGCAGTTCCAACTGATCATCAAAGACTATGAGATGAACCAGGCATTGGCTCAATTGACCGAGTCAAAAAAACTGGAAGAAATAGAGCCTGGAGAGCTAGAGCTGACAGGTACTCAAATCCTACAGGTTGCAGAACTATTAGAAATCGACTTCCCCGAGGGGCTGGAATATTTTATAGGCCCCCGCGCCGCACCGTGACAATCCTTAACAAACAAAACCCCGACCAGTCACCTGATAGGGGTTTTCTTTTACCCGTATTCCCGCTTAGTGCGAAACGCGGCTAGTCCCATCAACAGTAGCAATCCGCACCCGCTCGCCAACACGGAACACTTCGTTTTCCTGAACCTGTTGCACGTAGGCGCGCATGCTGCCGTCGTCTTCGCGAACGGTGATTTCGACGCCTTGGGCGCGGGTCAGGCCCTCTTCAGTGGCCGAGCCGATCAGGCCGCCAGCGACGGCGCCGATAACCGCAGCAACGATGCTGCCGCGACCGCCACCGACAGCGCTGCCGCCAACACCGCCCACCGCCGCACCGGCAAGGCCGCCGATCGGGGTTTTGGTGCCTTCGATTTTGACCGGTCGCAGGGACTCGATAGTGCCCATGCGAACGGTCTGAACGCGACGCGCTTCGTCACGGGAGTAGGAGTCACCGGTCAGGCTCGATTGGCAGCCGGTGAGCAACATCGCCATCGTGGAAAAGGAAGCAACCAGCAGAACAGACTTACGCATAGCATCAACTCCAAAGGACAGGTATTCATTAAACTCCGCAGCTTGACGCCTGTCACGACATTGCCCGGATAAAATTGGTTTGATTCAGGCCCGGTACAGACGCCTCCACGAACTCACCACACAGTAGCGGCAAATTCCGGAATCTGCGCCGCTGACCCAAGGATTGTCATGGATTACTTCATCATTGTCGCCACTACCGTCGCCGGTTTGTATTTCCATTGGTGGCTATACGTGCGGATCAAACAATGGATGGACCGCGATCTGGCGTTGGCACTGGCGGGTAAAGACGAGCAGAAAAAGGCGTTCATGCTCCAGCAACTGGCGAACGCTCAAGCGCAGAAGATCAAGCGCCGAGACCTGCCCCAGTGGCTTGAAGCCGCTGCGGCAGGCTATCTCGATCGGTAGACGGCTTAAGGTGCCAGACGCTCAAGAATCCAGTCGGCGCCCTGCAAACGATAGTTGAGGCGATCGTGCAGGCGGCTCGGACGGCCTTGCCAAAACTCGATGCGCTCCGGTAACAAACGGTAACCACCCCAGTGCTCAGGGCAATGAGGTTGCGTGTCGCTGAAGCGTTGCTCGGTGTTCTTGAGCAGCGCTTCCAGTTCGGCGCGATCGGCGATTACCCGGCTCTGGGGCGAAGCCCAGGCACCGAGACGACTGCCCAGTGGGCGAACCTGGAAGTAGGCGTCGGACTCTTCAGGCGCAACTTTCACCACCCGCCCTTCGATGCGCACTTGGCGCTCAAGGGCCGGCCAGAAAAAGGTCATGGCCGCGAACGGGTTCGCGGCCAGATGCTGGCCCTTGGCGCTGTCGTAGTTGGTGAAGAAGGTGAAGCCCTGCTCGTCCAGCCCCTTGAGCAGCAGAATGCGGCAATGCGGCCGACCGTCCTGATCGACGGTGGCCAGGGTCATGGCGTTGGCTTCCACCGGCACCTGCTCGGTTTTGACCGCGTCGGCGAACCACTGATGGAACAGCGCGAACGGCTCGGTCGGGGCTTGCGCCTCGGTCAGGCCATCACGGGTGTAGTCGCGACGCATATCAGCCAGGCCCTGGGTCATGGCGCATTCCTTTTGGTTAACGAATCACTTTTTTACAGTATCGGCGGCGTCGGCGACTTTCTTCGGGTCGGCAGCGGCTTTGGCCGGAGCAGTCTTTTTCGCCGGCGTCGCAGTTTTAGCCGGTGCCTTCTTGGCGGCGGCTTTCTTGGCCGGGGCTTTTTTCGCAGCAGGCACATCGGCCTTCTTCGCGGCTGGCGCAGGGGTAACCGGTTTGACCACTGGCTTGACGTCCTGGGCAGCGACCAACTTCACTGGCGCCGGGGCCGGCATGTTGTACTTGCTCAGCAACGCGACCATGGTGTTTTGCGGGGTCACCAGCAGTTCCACGCGACGGTTCAAGGCACGCCCTTCATTACTGTCGTTGGCAGCACGCGGGGCTTCGCCACCCATACCGCGCAGCATCAGACGATCACGCTGCAAACCGCTGAGGCGGAAAATCGCTGCCACGGCCTGGGCACGCTCCTGGCTCAGTTTCACGTTGGCCGGTGCGGCACCCGATGTATCACTGTGGCCGAGAATCAGCACGGCAGTTTTCGGATCAACTTCAAGGATTTTCGCGACGCGAGTGAACGGACCGAGTGTCACCGGCAGCAGCATGGCCGGACGGTCAGGGTTGAACGAGCCTTCTACCGGCGCGGTAACCACCAATACGTTATCACGGCGTTCGAGTTGCAGATTGCTGCCCTTGATCGCTTCGCGCAGGCGCGGTTCGTAGTCGTCGAGCCAGGCTTGAGTGACTTTAGGGTCAGGCATCGGCACAGCTTTGGCGGTGCTTTGTTCTTTGCCGCCGAACGGCCAGTACCACTTTCCACCTGCATCGGCTTCAGCCTTGGCCACTTCGACCGGTTTGGCTTCAGGCTTGGCTTCAGCTTTTACCTCTGGCTTCTTGTCGAGAACTTCATCGGAACCGAATGGCCAGTACCAAGGGTTGGAGCTTTCAGTCTTGGCCACCGGAGCGGTTGCCGCAGGCTTCAGAGGTGCCGGGGCCGGAGCCGGGTTTTTAGCCGCGACTTTGTCGGAGGAACCGAACGGCCACCAGCTGCTGCCATCGGAGTCATTTTGTGGAGTTTGTGCGCAACCGGTGATAGCGAAGCACAGGGCCAAAGCGAGAGTTTTATTGAATGACATTGGATATCCACAAAATAAGTAATGAAAAATCAGGCCGGATTGACCCGGATAAACAGACGCTTGGAAAGCATAAAGGCCTTGGGGTTCCGGCCCTGGAACCCCTGAGCGCGTTTTACAGACAAGTGGCCAGTGCCCGCACAAGCTTTTGCGCGCGCGGATCCATCAAGACGTACGGCCCTAGGGTATTTGTCACAAAGCCGAAGGCCACATCGTGCTCCGGGTCAGCAAAACCGGTGGAACCGCCGGCACCCGGATGGCCGAACGCCCGAGGGCCGAGGCCGTAGGTGGCGTTGGGGACGTCCGGTTGATCGAGCATGCAACCCAGGCCGAAACGGGTCCGGGTCAGTAAAGTCTTGTCCTCGCCGAGGCTGTGCTCGCGCGTCAGTTCCTCGAGCATTTCGCTTTCCAGCAAGCTGCCGTCGAGCAGACCGGCATAGAACCCGGCCAGACTGCGGGCATTGCCGTGGCCATTGGCGGCCGGCTGCTGCATGCGTCGCCACTCGGGTTTGTTGGTGCTGGTCATGATCGACGGCGGATTAGTGAACGCCCTCGTAGTCATGGCATTCGGCTCGCGCATGGTCACCTGCAGCAAGCGCTGGGCGGCGGCATCGCCGACATTGCCCTTGCCACGAGCGATGTGCGCCACGCGATGGAACTCTTGGTCCGCCAGGCCGACGTGGAAATCCAGGCCCAAAGGCTTCGCGACCCGGGCCACGATGGACTCACCCGGCCCACGACCGTCGGCACGACGCAACAACTCACCGACCAGCCAGCCGTAGGTGATAGCCGCATAACCGTGACCAACCCCCGGCGTCCACCACGGTTCTTCGGCGGCCAGGGCGTCAACCATGGTTTGCCAGTCATAAAGGGCTTCAGGTGCCAGCAACTCGCGCAACGCCGGCAGACCGGCCTGATGGCAGAGCAATTGACGCAAGGTCACGGACTCTTTGCCGGCGGCGGCGAACTCGGGCCAGTAGCGGGCAACCGGGGCATCCAGTTGCAGTTTGCCTTCAGACACCAGTTGCAGGGCGGTCACGGCGGTAAAGGTCTTGGTGCAGGAAAACAGGTTGGCGATGGTATCGCTGTGCCAGGCTTCGGTGCCGTCCTTGTCAGCGCTGCCGGCCCAAAGGTCGACCACGGTTTCACCGCCGATCTGGATGCACAACGCTGCGCCACGTTCCTGAGGATCATCGAACAGCGCCGCGAAAGCTTCACGCACCGCTTCGAACTTCAGCTCGTAAAAACCCTGAATCTGCACCCGCAACTCCCTGAATAAACACTCTATAAGTGGCCCGCATTGTTCCAGCCCTAGAGGGTTTTGGGAACTATGGCGGGCTGGGCGGTCGGTTGCCCATGGATTGGATCAGAATTTTATGGTGCCTTGGCGGGCTCCATCGCGAGCAGGCTCACTCCCACAGGGTTCACGCTGGACCATTGTGGGAGCGAGCCTGCTCGCGAAGAACGATAACGCGGTCTAACAGGACTCAGTGGCCATTGCCGGAATGCCCACCCGCATGGCCAGCGCCCTGCCCCGGGCCTTTGCCGGCGTCGCCTTTGCGGCCGCCCTCGGCGGAATGGCTGGCTTTATCCGCCTCTGCCCTGGCCTTCTCGGCTTCTTTACCGAGCTGATCGACGGTCTGCAAATTGCTCTTGCGTACGCTGTCGACGAAACCCTGGAACGGCAGATCGGTAATGCCCACCAGACCAAAGTGACCGTTCTCGCCATCCAGCAGACGACCGGTAACCGGTTGGTCAAGGTATTGGAACCAGTGCACGCCGACGATCGACGGTTCACTCATCGCCTGTTTGAGGAAATTGGCGTAAGCCGGGCCACGGTCTTCTTCCTTGGCCAATTGCGTCACGCCACCCCAGAACGGGCCACGATCGGCCGAGCCGAAGTTGAACTCGGTGATCAGCACCGGTTTGTCCAGGCTGCGCAACTTGGCGAAGTCATATCCGCCCTGCGGTTGCAGGGTGTACATGTTGAAGCTCAGCACGTCGCAATACTGGGCGCAGGACTCAACGGCTTCAGGAGTGCTGATGGCAAACCGGCCGCCCAGCAACAGCTGATTCGGCGCATGCCACTTGAGTGAGTCGGAGAGGGTCTTGAAGTACGTGTCGGCGAAAACCTTCTGGAAGTATTTGAAGTCGGCTTCGATTTCCGGGTGTTCGGCGCTTGGCAGCGGCGGCACGAAGCCTGGGTCTTCCATCAATTCCCAGGCCGGCAAATCAATGCCCCAGGCTTTGGAAAGGCCCGCCTGATTACGGTATTTGTCCCGCAATTGCTTGAGGAATGCGCGCTTGGCCGGCACGTCGGTGGTCATTTTCAAGGTGCCGTAGGCCAAGGCGTAACGGGCTTTCGGGTCGTCGCCAGGGCCGGCCCACGCCAGTTCGTTATCGGCGAAATAACCGATCAGCCATGGATCGTCGCGATGGTCGCGCGCGGCGATAGCCACGGCACGCTCCGTGGCCATGGCGAAACGTGGGTCGAACGGGTCGGGCATGCCGCCCCACCAGTCGGTGCCGGTGCTGATGCTGGCGTAATCGCCGACGATCGACAGCGGCAAGGTATACGGCACGCGGTCAGCGTTGGCCAGCGCCGGGGCGCTCCAGTTGCCGATAGTGTTGAAGCCCCAGGCTTGCAGGCGATCAAGGGTGTGGCTGGCCCAGCGCTGTTCATCAACAACGTTTTTGCAGGGTTCTGCAGGTGTTTGCTCAGCTGCTTTCGCGGCGGTCGCTTCGACTGCGCCGGTCTTGGCGGCTTCGGCGACACCGGCTTCAGCCGTCGTAGGCGCAATAGGTTGCTCAGCGGCCTTCTCGGCCGTTGCCTCAACGGCGTCGGCCTTGGCGGCCTCGGCGACACCCGCCTTGGATTCGCTGCCCAGGACGCAAGGTGCGCCATACAGACGCTGCAAGTTGGCACCATAGAAATCGTACCAGCGACCGGCATTGTAGCCTCGGCCCTGATCTACGCCGTTGCCGCCACGGTTGTCGCCTTCGCCATAATGGCTGGCCAGCGGCTCGTCGGGTTTGGGCAGGGACTCGAACATCCACTCGCGACCGGCGACGTAGGTCTGGTCGACGTCCGGGGTGACGGTGTTGACCCCGAGCGAATAGAACGGATGCCCTTCCGGCGTCACCAGGTACCAGCGACCGTCGCGCTTCTCAGTGCGGAAAAAGCCGCTGGCCTTGAATGCCGGGCCTTTGTTCCAGCCTCCGAACTTGTCCAGGGACGACTTCTCGCGCTCGGCCAGCCAGGTTTTCAGTTGCTGATGTTCCTTGGCGGCGGCGCTTTTCAGTTGCTCGTCGCTGCTGACTTTCTCTGGCCATTTGGCCCGGGTCGACTGGCCGTAAGCGTCTACAAGGCCGCCAAAAGCCGCTTGGCTGAGCGCATCGCCGTCCTGCACGCCAAAGCGTTCCAGCAGGATGCTCTGGGCGACTTTCGGCTGATCCATCGACAAGGTCACCGACACCACCTGGCTACGCTCCAGCTCACCGGCGCTGCTGGCCAGCAATACGCGCTGCCCCTCAAACGTCATCGGCATCGGCGGGCCGGCTTTCAGGCCAAGGCTCAATGGCGTAAATGGCTGCAACGGCACCCATAAAGTTTGCGCAGGGCCGGCCGGCAAGTCGACGCGGCTAACCAGCGTCTTGCCGTCGTTGCTCTGGATTTTCACGTACAGGGTCACAGCCCAGTCCATTGCGCTTTGAATCCGCAAACTCATGAATCCCGACTGCGACCAGTCCCAGGCGCCGGTTTGCGGGGTTAGACGCAAGGTCGGCTGGGCGACCGGGTTGAACGTCACCCGACGCAGTACTTCGCCTTCAGCCGTTTGCTCGGCGTTGGATTGCGGCAGGCTGGCGTCCTGAGTCGCCACCTGGACCACATCGGCGGGGCGCACAAAGTTGAACAGCGTCTGTTGGCCGGCAGGGGCCGCCAGCAAAGGGGCTGCGAACATCAGAGCGAAAACGGCAGGTAACGAACGGCGAATCATGAGAACGAAATTCTCCCTAACGACCCAGATGGGCCAGTGGAAAAGCGATGGTAGAGAGATAGACAACGCAGTGGGCAAAATTGCCCACTGGTGTATCAGGAAATTTCACGACGGAAGGGTGGTAACGCATTGAGGATTGCCTTGCCGTAACGCTGGGTCACAAGACGTCGATCGAGCAAGGTGATGGTGCCGCGGTCTTCTTCGGTGCGCAGCAAGCGACCGCAGGCCTGGACCAGCTTCAGCGAAGCGTCCGGCACCGAGATTTCCATGAACGGATTACCGCCTCGAGCCTCGATCCACTCGGCCAGGGCGGCTTCGACCGGATCATCGGGCACCGAGAATGGAATCTTCGCGATCACCACGTGCTCGCAGTAAGCGCCGGGCAAGTCGACCCCTTCGGCGAAACTTGCCAGGCCGAACAACACGCTGGAATCGCCGCCATCGACCCGCGCCTTGTGCTTGTTCAGGGTTTCCTGTTTCGACAGGTTGCCTTGAATGAACACTTGCTTGCGCCAGTCGCGGTCGAGGCCGTCGAACACGTCCTGCATCTGTTTGCGCGAGGAAAACAGCACCAGCGTGCCGCGCGAACCTTCTACCAAGGCTGGCAAGTCGCGAATGATCGCCGCGGTGTGGGCCGGCGCATCACGCGGATCGGCCTTCAGGTCCGGCACTCGCAGCACGCCAGCGTCGGCATGATGAAACGGGCTCGGGACCACCGCGGTCACGGCTTTTTTCGGCAAACCGGCGCGCATACGGAAGCGGTCGAAGGTGCCGAGCGCGGTCAGGGTCGCGGAGGTCACCAACGCCCCGTAAGCCACGTTCCACAAATTACGACGGAGCATTTCCGCCGCGAGGATCGGGCTGGCGTTGACCTCGATGTCGAACAGCGAACCGCTTTCGGCCAGGGTCAGCCAGCGGGCCATCGGCGGGTTGTCTTCCGGGTCTTCGACGGTGAACGCAGTCCACAACTCCCAGTTGCCCGAAGAGCGGGACAACAGGCTGCCGAACAGCGGATACCACTCTTCGGCCTGGTTACTGGCGATGCCGATGTTGACCTCGCCGTCCATGCCTTCCTTGAGCAGTTCGGTGAGGCGGGTGAACAGGTCGGTGAGACGGGCAAAGCCCTTCTTCAGCTCGATGCCCATTTCGCGCATGTGCTCGGGAATAACCCCGCCGACGAAACGATGACGCGGCCGCTCGCGACCTTCGACGTCTTCGCCGGGTTTGAAATCGGCGACCTGCTCGCAGGCGGTGAACATGAATTGCTGCTGGGTTTTGATCTCCCGTGCCAGTTCCGGCACCTGTTCGATCAACTTGCCCAGATCGCCCGGCAGCGGATGCTGGGCCAGCAATTTGGTGAGGTTCTTGGCGGTGGTTTCCAGCCAGTCGGCGGTGGAACGCAGACGCGTGTAATGGGCAAAATGGCCGATGGCCTTGTCCGGCAGGTGGTGGCCTTCGTCGAACACGTAGATGGTGTCACGCGGGTCCGGCAGCACGGCGCCGCCGCCCAGCGCCAGGTCGGCCAGGACCATGTCGTGGTTGGTGACGATCACGTCGACCTTGCCCATGCCTTCGCGGGCCTTATAAAAGGCGCACTGGCCGAAGTTCGGGCAATGGCGGTTGGTGCATTGGCTGTGATCGGTGGTCAGGCGCGCCCAGTCGGCGTCTTCCAGTGCGGTGGACCAACTGTCGCGGTCGCCGTCCCACTTATTGCCGGCGAGTTTCTCGATCATGCTGGTGAACAGCTTCTGACTGGCCTCGTCGACCTCGATCTTGAAACCCTCCTCTTCAAACAGCTGAGCGGTGGCGGTTTGCGCGTGACCTTCCTGGAGCAACATGTCGAGCTTGGACAGGCACATGTAGCGCCCGCGCCCCTTGGCCAGGGCGAAACTGAAGTTCAGCCCGCTGTTGCGCATCAGGTCGGGCAAATCCTTGTAGACGATCTGCTCTTGCAGGGCCACCGTGGCCGTGGCGATCACCAGGCGTTTGCCGGCGGCCTTGGCCGTGGGGATGGCGGCCAGGCTGTAGGCCACGGTTTTACCGGTACCGGTGCCGGCTTCCACCGCGACAATCGCGGGGTCGCCACTGCGCCGGCCTTCGTCGTCGGTGTCGATGTCACCGAGGACCTTGGCAATTTCGGCGATCATCAGGCGTTGGCCGTAGCGCGGCTTGAGGCTCTTGGCTTCGAGAAAACGCGAGTAGGCGCCCTGGATCGTGGTTTTGAGTTCGGTGCTGATCATGGATTGTCGGGCGCAAAAAACGCTGGATAAATTTTCAGTGGTTCGGATCGGCCGCTATCATACCCCGCTAATTAATCCCGCGCAGAACGGAGTACCCCAATGACACCCTTTAGCCTTGTTTATACCCTGCATGTACTGTCAGCCCTGGTGTGGGTTGGCGGCATGTTTTTCGCGTGGATGGTCTTGCGCCCCGCGGCGATGAAGGCTTTGGAAGGCCCTGCCCGTTTGAAGCTGTGGGTAGAAGTGTTTCAGGGTTTTTTCCGCTGGGTCTGGGTCGCGGTGGTGCTTTTGGCAATCAGCGGTGTGGGCATGATGCATCTGCAGTACAGCGGCTTCGAAACGGCACCGCGGTATGTACAGGTGATGATGGGGTTGTACGTGGTGATGACGGCGCTGTTTATCCGGATTCAGGCGTTGTTGTTGCCAGCGTTGCGCACGGCGGTGGCGGCGCAGGATTGGCCGACCGGGGCTGCAACGCTTGGGAAAATTCGACAGTTGGTGGGGATTAATCTGATGGTCGGGTTGGTGCTGGTGGCGATTGCTGCGGTGAGGCCGATGTTTTAAAGCTTCGCAGACTTTGTGGTGAGGGGAATTTGTGGCGAGGGGATTTATCCCCGTTGGGCTGCGAAGCGGCCCCAATTCAGACTCAGAGTTGCCTGATTTTGCGACTGCTTCGCAGCCGAACGGGGATAAATCCCCTCGCCACAGACCCCTTCACCACAGGGGTTCTCGGTCGGTCCTACAACCGCTGAACAGTCACCGAACCCGCCGCACCCACAGGCCCCGGCTGGCCATCAGCACCTGGACGACCATTCTTGCCGCCATCAGCCTTGTAAACGAAACAGCCCTTGGCCTTGCCGCCCGCGCCCGGTTTACCGCCAGGCCCCGCAACACCGCCGGCACCGCCCGCCACCTGAACCTTGATCTGTTGCGCCGGGTAATCACGCGGCACTTCCAACCGAACCAGCGCCCCCGGCGCGCCCGGCTGACCGTCGCTGCCATCACTGCCATCGGCACCGCGACCGGCCTGGCCCCAGGTACAACCCGGTGCCTGACCGTTGGCCCCATCGAGACCGACGAAACCCGGTGCGCCCGCGCCACCGCGAGCGTCCACCAACAATAGCGGCGCACTCAGTGTCTTGATCTGCACGTTCAGGTTACGCCCGGAGCGGGCGGCCTTGAGGTAAGTCCCCGGCGCGCCGCGAGACGTGATCTGGCTGCCTTCGGACAACTGCGCACGACTGACCTTCAGCTCAAGCGGCTGTTCGCTGGGCACGATGGCGATCCGCGCTTCACGACCCAGATGCAATTCGCCGACGGTGACCTCGGTCACATTCGAGGGAATCAACAACGTGCCGTAGTCGGCCACTTCCAGGCGTTCCAGTTGCAAGGTGCTGGCGGTGTTGGGCAAGCGCATCAAGGAGTTGGTTTCGACGCTCACCACCTGAGCGCAGGCCAATGGGCTGATGAGGGCGGCGAGCAGACAGAGTTTACGCATGGGAAGCCTTCGGTACGGTGGGAGCCGGGATGGTTTGCAGGTGGAAAACGCCGAAAAAGAGGACCTTCAGGCGATCACGCCAAGGGTGAGCGCGACCTCTGAGGCTGCGGTAGCAGAACACCGCCTCCAGAAGATGGATCAGCGCCAACAGGCTTGCGACCAGATCGACCAATAGATGCAGAGGATTGACGAACGGCATGAGCTGGTTGACCAGCACCACCAGCCAGAACAGCAGGGTCAACAACTTCCCCAGCCCCCAAAACACGTTCATACGCTCCCCCGTTTAGAATTATTCTTTGCGCGCACAGTACCGGCTTCCACGCGGGATAAGCCAGAGGGCAACGGAAAATTCTTCGTGAAGGCCGCCGAATGGCCGCCGGACCGATCTCAATTGTCGTCCGACGGCTCTATCACGGGGCTCAGCGATTGATGTACAACTCCACCCGACGGTTTTTCGCCCGTCCTTCTTCCGTTTCGTTATCGGCCACCGGCTGACTTTCGCCCTTGCCCTCGCTGGTGAGCTTGTTCGGCGCCAGACCCTGACTCAACAGGTAGGCCGCCACGCTACTGGCGCGACGTTCCGAGAGTGCCTGGTTATAGGCGTCCGTGCCTTCGCTGTCGGTATGACCGATCACCTTGATGCTCACCACATCGGCGCTTTGCAGTTTGGGCATCAACGAATCCAGCTGACTCTTCGCGGCAGGGGTCAGGTCGGCTTGATTGTAGGCAAACAGTACGTCGCCAGCGTCGTTCAGGGTGATGACCTCCGATTGCGCAGGTTCAGGATTCACGCTGGCCGGGTACTGCGGCAATGGGCAACCATGATGTTCGACGGGGGTATTGGCCGGGGTATCAGGGCAGCGATCACGTCGATCGAAGACACCATCGTCGTCTTCGTCGCCATCCTGGGCGTAACAGATCAAGCCACCGGTCAATATACCAAGCGCCGCTCCACCGGCCGCCCAACCGCTACTTTGGAGAGCGCCCAGACCGCCTCCGACCAGGCCGCCGATAACGCTGCAGATTGGCCAGGTTCGTTGATTGAGGGGGGCGGTGCCATCGCTGTGAGTAGCGCAACCGGTCAACAGGCTGCCAAGCAGCACAACCGGCAAGACGGTCCGTGTGAGAACGCTCATGGTGAAAGCTCCTGTGTTACCGGCCAATGCCGGTTACACAGGAGTAAAGACCCGCATCCGCGACTGCACAAGCCGCGGAGTACGAGGGGTTTAGCGGTTGATTTTGATTTCCGTGCGACGGTTCATCGAGCGGCCGTCAGCGGTTTTGTTATCGGCAACCGGCTGGCTTTCACCGGCACCGGTAACAGACACGAATTCGCTGCGGGGCACACCTTGGGAAATCAGGTATTCAACCACCGAGTGCGCACGACGATCCGACAGTTTCTGGTTATAGGTATCGCTGCCAACACTGTCGGTGTGACCGGTTACAGTCAGTTGGGCATTAGGCGCTTCCCCTTTCAAGCGAGTGGCGATTTTATCGAGTACCAATTTGTCGGCCGGGGTCAGTGTGGCCTTGTCAAACTGGAAGTGAACATCGCGAATGACGATGACTTCTTCTTTAACCACGGCCGCTTCTTCGACCACTGGCGCAGGCACCGGTGGAGGGCAACCGTCGGCATCGACCCGCACGCCTCTAGGTGTTCCCGGGCACTTGTCGCGGCTATCCGGCACGCCATCGCCGTCTTCGTCGCCATCACCGTGAACCCAGCAATAGGCCGCAGCCGTGCCGCCGACGAGCAGCGCGCCATACCCCGCCCATGCCGAGCTCTCGGTCGCGCCGAGACCTGCACCCACGACACCACCGACCGCCGCACAGGTCGGCCAGTCGGTTTTCTGCAAACCTGCGCAACCAGTCAACACACTGGTTAGCAGAACCAAGGGTAATGCTGTGCGAACTATGCTCATCTAGTTTTCTCCTGAGGGGATCGGCTTAGAACCGATTCAGGTAGTAAAGACCCGAGTTTTAATCTCCGCCAGCAATAGGCCATTGCTGTTTTCTTCCGTGTTCACGGTAGATCGGCGCTTTTGCGACAAACCACCTCTAGGCCCGGCCCTTTGAGCAGGCTAGTCTTGGCAGCTCTGATTGAGGATCTTCGATGATTGCAGGTATTTCTTCGCGCACGCCCCAGCAGGCGTTGGCCGCTTTGCTTGATCGTTATGCCCCCGCGCGCCTGTTGCTGATTGGCGCCAGCGAGTTTCCCGCGCTTGAGGCCTTCAAGCTCGCCCACCCGGATACTTTTGTGGCCCATGCGGCACCTGGACCGTTGCCTGCCGAACTGGCGGCGCGCCGGTTTGACCTGGCGCTGGTGGTCGATTGCCTCGAACATTTGCCCAAACGCGATGGCCTGAACCTGCTGGGCGGGATCCGTAACCTCAACGCCAGTCGCATCGCGGTACTGGCGGACTTGTCGGCCAGCGGCTGGCAGGAGACCGACTTTTTCTCCCTGGCCCTGCAAGCCAGCGAACGCTTCCAGCGCGACGACCAAGTGCTGACGCTGTTCACCTATGATCTGCTTGACTACAAACAAGTACCCGACTGGCTCAACTCACGGTTCTGGGCCAATCCGGAAAACTTCGGGAAATATTGGTGGTAACGAAATGAGTACATCCATTTGCCCCTGCGGCAGCGGCACCCTGCTGGATGCCTGCTGCGGTCATTACCATGCCGGCCATCCGGCGCCGTGTGCCGAAGCCTTGATGCGTTCGCGCTACAGCGCGTACGTACTGGGGCTGATCGATTATCTGGTGGCGACCACTCTGCCCGCACAACAGGCAGGCCTGGATCGACAGTCCATCAGCGACTGGAGCGCCCAAAGCACCTGGCTGGGCCTTGAAGTGGAAAGCTCCGAGGTCTTCGGCGGTCAGCCGGAACATGCCTTCGTGACCTTCACCGCGCGCTGGCACGACGGCAGCGGCGAACACAGCCACCGCGAGCGCTCGTCGTTCGTGCAGAACGCCGGCCACTGGTACTTCATCGACCCCACCGTACAACTCAAGGCCGGGCGCAATGATGCGTGCCCTTGCGCGAGCGGGCAGAAATTCAAGAAGTGTTGTGCGGGGTATTTCAGCGGTTGAAGTGAGTGACCTGTAGCAGCTGGCGAAGCCTGCGTTCGGCTGCGAAGCTGTCGTGAAGTCAGGCAGCGCGGTGTTTCAGGTAGACCGAGTCGGCAGGTTTACGACTGCTTCGCAGCCGAACGCAGCCTTCGGCAGCTGCTACAAGGGAAGGATCACTCCATGCTCAGTCAGCGGCGCGTTTTTCAAACCCTCACCCTGCTCCTGTTTCTGGGGCTCGGCGGCTGTGTGTCCTGGTTCGGCGACGATGAACCGGAACCTCAAGTGCATCTGGTCAAGGTCGAAGTCGTCCAGGCCAAACTGATGCAGCAAAAATTCCTGCTGCACTTTCGCGTCGACAACCCCAACGACAGCGATCTGACGGTGCGAGGCATCGAGTACCGCATTCACTTGGGCGACATGCTGCTGACCGAAGGTGAGCACGAACACTGGTTCACGGTCGGTCCCAAGCGCAGTGCCTACTTTAAAGTGCCGATCCGCACCAACCTGTGGCCCAAGGTGCGGGATCTGGTGAAACTGCTGAAAAAACCCGAGCAGCCCATTCCCTATCGTCTGGAAGGTGAACTGGAAACCGGTTTATTCATCGCGCACTACGTGCACCTGGCGCGCAATGGCGTGATAATCCCCGCCGATTTAATTCCGGAGCAAAACCGATGACCCAGCAACCCCATGTCCATGGCCCTGACTGCAACCACGATCATGACCATCACGACCACCATGATCACGACCATGGCCATGTCCACGGCCCGAACTGCGGCCACGCCCACCAGGAACCGGTGCGCAACGCCCTGAAAGACGTCGGCCGCAACGACCCTTGCCCTTGCGGCAACGGCAAAAAATTCAAGAAGTGCCACGGCGCTTGATGCTTCGGGCGAAGAACTTCTTCGCCTGTTGAATCGCCTTCGCGAGCAGGCTCGCTCCCACATTGGACCGGTGAGGCCCTGTGGGAGCGAGCCTGCTCGCGAAGACGGACGGTTAGTCACCATCAATTCAGGATCTGCACGGTGCTGACGACCGTCGCATACTCGCCCTGCAAATTCCCCAACGACATCGCATGCACTTCTTCGGCTGAATGGGCGTTGCCAAAATAATCAGCCTTGTCGAAGGTAAAACACGCATCCTCCACGACCCACGCATCAAACCCTAGATTCCCGGCCGTTCGCGCCGTGGATTCCACCGAGTTGTTGGTCGCTACGCCAACGATGACCAACTGATCGATCCCCGCCTCTCGCAAACTTTTCTCAAGCCCCGTCGCACAAAACGCATCCGGCACCTGCTTTTTTACAAGCTGTTCACCGGTCTGTGGCTGAAACCGCTCCTGAAATTCCACCCCCGATTGCTCCGGCCAGAACACCGATTCCGGCGACCGGGACAAGTGCTGCACATGAATGATCGGTCGCCCGGTTCGGCGCCAATGCCCTAGCAAATCGAGCATTCGCTGCTCGGCCTGAGAATTATTTCGGCGACCGAGTTTGGGATGCAGGATGCCTTTTTGTTGATCGATGATGATCAGTACCGCGTTTGTTTTGAGCTCCATGCCGGTTTTTCTCATGCGGGGTCATTGAATTTCACGCACTTCAGCATCACCTCTTCCTACAGGCAAGCTATCGAACGCAAACAGGACGACTGATGCCGGCGTTTGCTGTCCCCAAGTAACGACGTCTCTTGATTTGGAGTACTCCATGATTGACCTGTATTACTGGACCACCCCCAACGGCCACAAAATCTCGATTTTCCTGGAAGAAGCCGGCCTGCCCTACAACGTGCACCCGATCAACATCAGCCAGAACGACCAGTTCAAACCCGAATTTCTGAAAATTTCCCCGAACAACAAAATTCCGGCCATCGTCGATCCCGAACCGGCCGATGGCGGTGAGCCGATGGCACTGTTCGAGTCCGGGGCGATTCTGTTGTACCTGGCAGAGAAAACCGGCAAGTTCCTGCCCAAAGACCTGCGCGGCCGCCAACAAGCGCTGCAATGGTTGTTCTGGCAAATGGGCGGCTTGGGGCCAATGGCGGGGCAGAATCATCACTTCAGCCAGTTCGCGCCGGAGAAAATCCCCTACGCGATCAAGCGCTACATCGACGAGACCGCCCGCCTCTATGGCGTGCTCGACAAGCAGCTGGCCGATAAAGACTTCGTCGCTGGCAGCGAATACAGCATTGCCGACATGGCGATCTACCCGTGGATCGTTTCCCACAAGTGGCAGAGCCAGAATCTGGAAGACTTCCCCAACGTGCTGCGCTGGTTCAACCACATCCAGAGTCGTCCGGCGACGGTGAAGGCATATGCCCTCGCGGCCAAGGTCAATCCGCCTAAATCCTGATAGAAGATCAAAAGATCGCAGCCTCGTTTCACTCGACAGCGCCTACAGGGAATGCAAAACCGTGTAGGAGCTGTCGAGTGAAACGAGGCTGCGATCTTTTTGTGTTCCACAGACAAATCCTGAAATAACCTGATACCCCGCTTGCGCGGCCACCTCCTGCTCACTAACGTAGCGCCTTTATTGCGCCTCTACCCCCGCAGGAGCTTTGCCATGGCCTCGCCAGCCCTTACACATTTTCTTCCCCGGTTCGGCGTTGCCGCTGCAGTGGCCGGTGTTTTGAGCCTGACCGGTTGTCAGACCTGGAACACCCAGGACACCCTCCCGCCGACCACCGGTGTGCAGCCGCTCAAGGGCCTGGCGCAGAACGTTTCGGTACGCCGCAATGCCATGGGCATGCCGTTGATCGAAAGCAACACCTTCCACGACGCGCTGTTCACCCTCGGTTACGTGCACGCCAGCGACCGCATCACGCAGATGGTCACCCTGCGCCTGTTGGCTCAGGGCCGTTTGTCGGAGATGTCCGGTTCGGACCTGCTGGACGCTGACCGCTACATGCGGGCCGTCAATCTGAAGAAAAGCGCCGGCGAGCTATACAAAGCGTCTTCTCCGCGCCTCAAACGCTTCTTCGAAGTCTATGCCCGTGGTGTCAACGCCTACCTGTTCCGCTACCGCGACAAGTTGCCGGCGGACCTCGCGGCCACCGGCTACAAGCCTGAATACTGGAAGCCGGAAGACTCGGCGCTGATTTTCTGCCTGCTGAACTTCAGCCAATCGGCGAACCTGCCGGAAGAAATTGCCTCGTTGATGCTGGCCCAAACCGTCAGCACCGACAAACTCCCGTGGCTGACACCGTCCGCTCCCGATGAAAAGCTGCCGCTGGCCGAAGCTGAAAAACTTCAGGGCATCAAGCTCAACGGGCAAATCCCGGGCCTGGCCGAGATCAGCAAAGCCACGAGCCAACTGTCCGATCTGAATTTGCTGGGCGCCACCTCGTCGAACAACTGGGCGATCGGCCCGCAACGCAGCCGCAGCGGCAAAAGCCTGCTGGCCAGCGACAACCATGGACCACTGGGCGTGCCGTCGTTGTTCAGTTACGTGCAGATTCGCGCGCCGAAGTACCAGGCCTCTGGTGTGACGATTGCCGGATTGCCCATGGTGCTCGGCGGTTTCAACGGCAAAGTGGCGTGGAGCATGACCACCGTCATGGGCGACAACCAAGACCTGTTCCTGGAAAAAATCAAACGTCAGGGCAATGGTCTTTCCTACGAGGTGAGCGGCAAATGGCAGCCGGCAATCGTGCGTAACGAAACCTACTTCGTCAAAGGCCAGCGGCCGATTCGCGAGGTGGTGTACGAAACCCGCCATGGCCCGCTGCTCAACAGTGCCCAAGGCACGACGCTGGCTAACGGTTTTGGCCTGGCCTTGCAGACGCCGAACTTCACCGATGACAAAACTCTGGATGCGTTTTTCGACCTGTCCCGCGCCCAGACCGTCGAGAAAGCCTCGGACGCCAGCCGTGAAATCCGCGCCATCGCGCTGAACCTGGTATTTGCCGACGCCAGCAACATCGGCTGGCAAGTCACCGGTCGCTTCCCGAACCGTCGCGAAGGCGAAGGCCTGCTGCCGTCGCCGGGCTGGGAAGGTCGTTATGACTGGGATGGTTACGCCGACCCGATGCTCCATCCCTATGACCAGGATCCGGCCCAAGGCTGGCTCGGCACCGCCAACCAGCGCGTCATTCCCCATGGCTACGGCATGCAGTTGTCCAACTCATGGTCGGCGCCGGAGCGTGGCGAACGCCTGGCCGAACTGGCAGGCGTGGGCAAACACGACACGCGCAGCCTGATCACCATGCAATACGACCAGACCACCACTTTCGCTGCCAAGCTGAAGAAAATGTTCGAAGCACCGGGCATGTCCCAGCCGCTCAAGCAGGCCATCGAAGCGTTGCCTGAGGCGGATCGCAGCAAGGCTCGCGAGGCGTATACCCGCCTGATGGCCTTCGACGGCAAACTCAGCCCGACGTCCGCTGATGCGGCGATATATGAGCTGTTCCTGCAGCAAAGTACCCAACACATCTTCCTCGACGAACTGGGCCCGGAAAGCAGCCCGGCGTGGAAAGCCTTTATCGCCAACGGCAAGTTGTCCTACGCGGCCCAGGCTGATCACCTGCTGGGGCGTGAGGACAGTCCGTTCTGGGATGACGCTCGCACACCGCAGAAAGAAGATAAACCGGCGATCCTCGCTCGCAGCCTGGCAGCGGCGATCAGCGCGGGCGACAGTCAATTGGGCGGCGATCACAAAGCCTGGCAGTGGGGCAAACTGCACCGCTACGAATGGAAAAACGCCAGCGGCCAAACTGTGCGCGGTCCGCTTGCGGCCGGTGGCGACCACACCACGCTGAATACCGCAGCGTTCGCTTGGGGGCAGGATTTCAACACTACGCTGGCACCGGCCATGCGCTTTATCGTCGACTTCGGCCAGGCCGAACCGCTGATGGGGCAGAACGGTACGGGGCAATCCGGTAATCCGGCGAGTCCGAACTACCTCGACAGCATTGATCCTTGGCTGAAGGGGCAATACATGAGTCTGCCGATGCAGCCGCAGAACTTTGACAAGGTGTATGGGAAGACGCGGTTGACGCTGACGCCTGGCAAATAATTTAGTGTCATTTAGATCCACCCCTCACCCTAACCCTCTCCCCAGGGGGTAGAGGGGACTGACCGAGTAGTTTTTTAGAGCTACATCGACCTGAAAAATCGAGTCGAACTCAGGTTCTGGAAACGATACAAATCGGCCCCCTTTCCCCTTTCCCCTTTCCCCTTTCCCCTTTCCCCTTTCCCCTTTCCCCTCTCCCCTCTCCCCTCTGGGGCGGTCCGACGTTTCGGGAGGGCTGGGGTGAGGGGTGGATTTTCAACTCGCCGCAAATATTCCCCCCTGCGAAAAAACAATAGAACTTCCAGCCCCACTCAAACCTCATAGCTAACAAGTCCCTCCATGTTGGTAACAATATGGATCTTGTTATCGCTCGTCCTGAAGGTTTGTACTGCCCGGCCGGGGATTTCTACATCGACCCGTGGCGGCCGGTTGAGCGCTCAGTCATCACCCACGCTCATGGCGACCATGCCCGCACCGGCAATCAGCATTACCTGGCCGCCGCTCCCGGCGAAGGGATTTTGCGTGCTCGATTGGGCCAGGACATCAACCTGCAAACCCTGCCCTACGGTCAACCCCTGCCCCATCATGGCGTCACCTTGAGTTTTCACCCCGCCGGGCATGTCCTCGGCTCGGCTCAGGTGCGTCTGGAATACGGCGGCGAAGTCTGGGTCGCCTCGGGCGACTACAAGATCGAGCCCGACGGCACCTGCGCGCCGTTCGAACCCGTGCGCTGCGATACCTTCATCACTGAATCGACCTTCGGTCTGCCGATTTATCGCTGGCCACCCCAGGCGCACGTCTTTGCCGAGATCAATCAGTGGTGGCAAACCAACGCCGCCGCCGACAAAACCAGCGTGTTGTTCTGCTATGCCTTCGGCAAGGCGCAGCGAATTCTTCACGGCATCGATGCCAGCCTCGGCCCCATTTTGGTGCATGGCGCCGTGGAACCGCTCAATCAGGTTTATCGCGAAGGTGGTGTTTATTTACCGCCCACGATCTATGCCGGCGAGGTAAAAAAGAGCGACCCCATGATGCGCAAGGCGTTGGTCCTGGCCCCGCCTTCGGCTGGCGGCAGCACCTGGATGCGTCGCTTCGGTGAGTACAGCGATGGTTTCGCCAGCGGCTGGATGCGTTTGCGTGGCACACGGCGGCGACGTGGCGTGGACCGTGGCTTCGTACTGTCTGACCACGCCGATTGGCCCGGCCTGCTCTGGGCCATCGAACAGACCGGTGCTGAGCGGGTGATGGTTACCCACGGTTCGGTCGGGGTACTGGTGCGCCATCTGCGCGAACAGGGTCTCGATGCCATGAGTTTCAGCACCGAGTACGGCGACGATGAGGAAGAAAACGCAGCCGTCGAACCCGAGAGCGCCGAGGTGCTGCCATGAAGGCGTTCGCCGAGCTGTATGCCGAACTCGATGCCACGACGTCGAGCAACGCCAAACTGGCGGCGATGCAACACTACTTCGCCGAGGCCGCGCCGGAAGATGCCGCATGGGCTGTTTACTTTTTGTCCGGCGGGCGGCCTCGGCAACTGGTGCCGGTGCGCATCCTGCGAGAGCTGGCGGTGGAGATCTCCGGCCTCTCGCCGTGGCTGTTCGAAGAGAGTTATCAGGCGGTTGGTGATCTGGCGGAAACCATTTCGCTGGTGCTGCCCGAAGCGCTTCACAGCTCTACCGATGGGCTGGCAGTGTGTATTGAAGACAAACTGCTGCCGCTGCGCGGTGAAACCCCGCAAGTCCTCGCCGAGCGACTGCCTGCCCTGTGGTCGCAACTGGACCGCCAGAGTCTGATGCTCTGCATCAAACTGATCACCGGCAGTTTTCGTGTTGGCGTCTCCAAGTTGCTGGTCACCCGCGCCTTGGCGGCCATGGCCGGGCTCGACAGCAAACGCGTCGCCCAGCGACTGGTGGGTTACACCGACCTGTCCAACCGCCCGAGCGCGTCCAGTTACTTGAAGCTGATTGCCACTGAATCGTCTGACGAACATGCCCAACGGGGCGGTCAGCCCTACCCGTTTTTCCTGGCCCACGCGCTATCACAACCCGTTGAACAATTCGAAGCCCTGCTCGGCCCGGCCAGCGATTGGCAAGTGGAATGGAAGTGGGACGGCATCCGCGCGCAGGTGGTCAAACGCGACGGGCGACTTTGGATCTGGTCGCGAGGTGAAGAGCTGGTCACCGAGCGCTTCCCCGAACTCGATAGCCTGGTTCACTGCTTGCCCGAGGGTACGGTGATCGACGGTGAAATCGTCGCCTGGAAAACCGAACAACCCACTACCGAGGACGCCTTCAACCCTCATTCCCCGGCTTCACCCGCCGTAAAGCCTTTCTCGCTGCTGCAACAACGGATCGGCCGTAAAACCCTGGACAAAAAAATCCTCGAAGAAGTGCCGGTGGTGGTCCTCGCCTACGACCTGCTGGAATGGCAGGGCGAAGACTGGCGCAACCAGCCTCAGGCCAAGCGTCGCACTCAACTGGAGCACGTCGTCGCCCGCGGCAACAACCCGGTGTTACTTCTCTCACCCATGCTCACCGGCGAAGACTGGTTCGACCTCGCCCGACAACGGCAAGCCTCCCGCAGGCTCGGTGTCGAAGGCATGATGCTCAAGGCCCGGGATGCGCTGTATGGCGTCGGGCGGACCAAGGACATGGGCGTCTGGTGGAAATGGAAAGTTGACCCGTTCAGCGTCGACGCGGTGCTGATTTATGCGCAACGCGGCCATGGTCGCCGCGCCAGCCTCTACAGCGATTACACCTTCGCCGTGTGGGACGGGCCGCCTGACGCGAGCGAACGCGCACTGGTGCCGTTCGCCAAGGCCTATTCAGGGCTGACCGATGAAGAAATGCGCCAGGTCGACAGCATCGTGCGCAAGACCACCGTAGAGAAATTCGGACCGGTGAGCAGTGTGACGCCCAGCCTGGTGTTTGAACTGGGATTTGAGGGCATCGCCCTGTCCAAGCGACACAAGAGCGGGATTGCGGTGCGGTTTCCGAGGATGCTGCGCTGGCGGCAGGATAAAACCGTCGAAGAAGCGGACAACCTGGGATCGCTGCAGGATTTGTTGGGTTGATCCAATTCCCTTGTGGGAGCGAGCTGTGTGGCGAGGGGATTTATCCCCGTTGGGCTGCGAAGCGGCCCCGAAATCGAAAACCGCAGTATGTCAGGTACACCATACATGATGGTTTTACGACTGCTTCGCAGCCGGACGGGGATAAATCCCCTCGCCACACAGGCTCGCTCCCACAGTGATTTGTGCGATTGCGAACCAAGTTGGTGCAGCTATTTTCCGACGCCCGTTTTCGTGCACAAATCCCTCCTTGCCATTTCTTGAATCACCTTTTAAAACACTTGTTCGGGACTCTGGTTCGGAAATTGCTACTTTCATAGGGTCTTACGCTTTCCAGTAACAATAATTCTGCGCCATAAGCGCTCATATTGGTTTTTAGGGATTGAATAATGAAAAAAGCATTGCTGACCCTTTCTGCACTGGCGTTGTGCATGGCTGCAGGCTCCGCGCTGGCCAAGGAATACAAGGAATTGCGTTTTGGCGTTGACCCTTCGTACGCCCCGTTTGAGTCGAAAGCGGCTGACGGTAGCCTGGTAGGCTTCGACATCGATCTGGGTAACGCGATCTGCGCCGAGTTGAAGGTCAAGTGCAAATGGGTCGAAAGCGATTTCGACGGCATGATTCCGGGCCTCAAGGCCAATAAATTCGACGGTGTAATCTCTTCGATGACCGTCACCCCGGCCCGCGAAAAAGTCATCGACTTCTCCAGCGAGCTGTTCTCCGGTCCAACCGCTTACGTATTCAAGAAAGGTTCTGGCCTGACCGAAGACGTCGCTTCGCTGAAGGGCAAAACCGTCGGCTACGAGCAAGGCACCATCCAGGAAGCCTATGCCAAAGCCGTTCTGGACAAGGCTGGTGTGAAGACCCAGGCCTATCAGAACCAGGATCAGGTGTATTCCGACCTGACTTCCGGTCGCCTCGACGCAGCGATCCAGGACATGCTGCAAGCCGAACTGGGCTTTTTGAAATCGCCAAATGGCGCCGGTTACGAAATCAGCAAGCCAGTGGACAGCGAATTGCTGCCAGCCAAAACGGCTGTCGGTATCTCGAAAGGTAACAAAGACCTCAAGGCACTTTTGGATAAAGGTATCAAAGCGTTACACGACGATGGCACCTACGCCACCATTCAGAAGAAACACTTTGGCGATCTGAATCTGTACAGCGGCAAATAATGCCCGGCGCCCATCTCGCGATGGGCGCTTTTTTTATCCGATCAGGTTGCTGATTTATGTTCGAAAACCTACTACAAAACCTGGGGCTCTCAGCCTTCAGCCTCCAGGGCTTCGGTCCGTTGCTGATGGAAGGCACCTGGATGACCATCAAATTATCGGTGCTGTCGCTGTTGGTGGCCGTTTTGCTCGGCTTGCTCGGCGCCAGTGCCAAACTGTCAAAAGTCAAACTGGTGCGGGTTCCGGCCCAGCTCTACACCACGCTGATTCGCGGCGTGCCGGACCTGGTGCTGATGCTGTTGATCTTCTACAGCCTGCAAACCTGGTTGACGTCGTTTACCGACTTCATGGAATGGGAATACATCGAGATCAACCCATTCAGTGCCGGGGTCATCACCCTGGGTTTTATTTATGGCGCGTATTTCACCGAAACCTTCCGTGGCGCGATTCTCGCGGTCCCACGGGGCCAGGTCGAAGCGGCTACCGCGTATGGCCTCAAGCGCGGCCAGCGTTTCTGGATCGTGGTGTTCCCACAGATGATGCGTTTTGCCCTGCCGGGTATCGGTAACAACTGGATGGTGATGCTCAAAGCCACCGCACTGGTCTCGATCATCGGCTTGGCCGACCTGGTCAAGGCTGCGCAGGATGCCGGCAAAAGCACCTATCAGCTGTTCTACTTCCTGGTGCTTGCAGCGCTGATTTACCTGCTGATCACCAGCGCCTCCAACTTCGTCCTGCGCTGGCTCGAACGCCGCTACGCTGCCGGTTCCCGGGAGGCCGTACGATGATCGAACTCTTGCAGGAATACTGGAAAGCTTTCCTTTATACCGACGGCTACAACATCACCGGCCTGGCCATGACCATGTGGCTGCTCAGTGCGTCGATCTTCATTGGGTTTCTGGTGTCGATTCCGCTGTCTATCGCCCGGGTCTCGCCGCACTTCTACATCCGCTGGCCAGTGCAGTTCTACACCTACCTGTTCCGCGGTACGCCCCTCTATATTCAGCTGCTGATCTGCTACACCGGGATTTACAGTCTGGCCGCCGTGCGCGCCCAACCGGTGCTCGACAGCTTCTTTCGCGATGCGATGAACTGCACGATCCTGGCCTTCGCCCTGAACACCTGCGCCTACACCACGGAGATTTTCGCCGGGGCGATTCGCAGCATGGCTCATGGTGAAGTCGAAGCAGCCAAGGCTTACGGTCTGACAGGCTGGAAGCTCTATGCCTACGTGATCATGCCTTCGGCCCTGCGTCGTTCGTTGCCTTATTACAGCAACGAAGTGATTTTGATGCTGCACTCAACCACCGTGGCATTCACCGCAACCATCCCGGACATCTTGAAAGTCGCGCGGGACGCCAACTCGGCGACCTTCCTGACGTTCCAGTCGTTCGGCATCGCTGCGCTGATCTACCTGACCGTTACCTTTGCGCTGGTCGGCCTGTTCCGCCTCGCCGAACGCCGATGGCTGGCCTTCCTCGGGCCGACCCACTAGGACCCGCTTTAGGGATAAAGAGACATGCGCCACCAGATTCATGACCTGCTGGCCCCGCTGCCGGGGACCGCTCGACAGATTCACAGTTTTCACTTCGGCCCATCATCGGCCAAAGGCAAGATCTACATTCAGTCATCACTGCATGCCGACGAGATGCCGGGCATGCTGGTTGCCTGGCACCTCAAGCAGCGTCTGGCGGAGCTCGAAGCCGCCGGCCGTCTGCGCAGCGAAATCGTGCTAGTGCCGGTAGCCAACCCGGTCGGCCTGGAACAAGTGCTGATGGATGTGCCGCTGGGCCGTTACGACCTCGAAAGCGGGCAGAATTTCAACCGCTGGTTCGTCGATCTGAGCGAAGCCGTCGGCAACGAGATCGAAGGCCTGCTCGGCGACGATCCGCAGTTCAACCTTGAACTGATTCGCAGCACCCTGCGCAATGCCCTCGCTCAGCAGGCGGCCAGCACGCAACTGCAATCCCAGCGCCTCACCCTGCAACGGCTGGCCTGCGATGCGGACATGGTGCTGGACCTGCATTGCGATTTCGAAGCGGTCGCCCACCTTTACACCACGCCTGAGGCGTGGCCGCAGGTCGAGCCGCTGGCGCGGTACATCGGTGCCGGAGCCAGCCTGCTGGCCACCGATTCCGGCGGTCAGTCGTTCGATGAATGCTTCACCCTGCTCTGGTGGCAGTTGAAGGAGCGCTTCGGCGAACACTTCGACATTCCGCTGGGCAGTTTTTCGGTCACCGTTGAATTGCGCGGTCAGGGCGACGTCAATCACCCGTTGGCCAGCCTCGATTGCCAGGCGGTGATCGATTACCTGATTCACTTCGGCGCCATTGCTGGCGAACCCGCCTCGCTGCCTGAGCTGCCCTACCCGGCCACGCCGCTGGCCGGCGTTGAACCGGTGGCAACACCGGTCGGCGGGCTGCTGGTGTTCACCGCGCTACCAGGGGAATACGTCGAAGCCGGGCAACTGATCGCTGAAATCATCGACCCGATCTTTGACCGCGTCACCCCCGTTCATTGCTCCGTCGCCGGGTTGTTGTACGCCCGCTCGCTACGACGCATGGCCACTGCCGGCATGGTGATCGCCCACGTCGCGGGCACCGAAGCCTATCGCAGCGGTTACCTACTTTCGCCTTGAGGATGCATGCCCCATGTACAAACTGACCATTGAAGGCCTGCATAAAAGCTATGGCGATCATCAAGTACTCAAAGGCGTTTCGCTCAAGGCCAACACCGGCGACGTCATCAGCCTGATCGGCGCTAGCGGCTCGGGCAAAAGTACCTTCCTGCGTTGCATCAACTTTCTCGAACAGCCCAACGACGGCGCCATGAGCCTGGACGGCCAGAACATCCGCATGATCAAGGATCGCCACGGCATGCACGTGGCCGACGCCGATGAACTGCAAAAGATCCGCACGCGCCTGGCCATGGTGTTCCAGCACTTCAACCTGTGGAGCCACATGACGGTGCTGGAAAACATCACCATGGCCCCGCGCCGGGTGCTGGGTTGCAGCAAAGAGGAAGCCGAAGACCGCGCGCGGCGTTATCTCGACAAGGTCGGGCTGGCCGCTCGTGTGGCGGATCAGTACCCGGCGTTTCTGTCCGGCGGCCAGCAGCAACGGGTCGCCATTGCTCGCGCGTTGGCCATGGAACCGGAAGTCATGCTGTTCGACGAACCGACCTCGGCACTTGACCCGGAGCTGGTCGGTGAAGTGCTCAGAGTGATCCAGGGCCTGGCCGAAGAAGGTCGGACCATGATCATGGTGACGCACGAAATGAGCTTCGCCCGCAAAGTATCGAGCCAGGTGTTGTTCCTGCACCAAGGATTGGTGGAGGAAGAAGGTGCACCGGACGACGTGCTGGGCAATCCGAAGAGTGAGCGGTTGAAGCAGTTCCTGAGCGGTAACCTCAAGTAACCCCTCCACCCGTAGGAGCAAAGCTTGCTCGCGATGAAGGCGACTCGGTCCATTAACGACCGCGTTATCGTTCATCGCGAGCAAGCTTTGTTCCTACACGCGTTTTGGTATCAGGCAACGGGCGCGGGAGGCGGCTCATCCGGCAGCGTAGGCTCACCGGGCTCGGTAGGTTGTTCGTTGGGGGTATCGGGATCAGGCTGACCGGGAATGCCCCCTGCCATGCTGATGGGTGGATGTGCCAACAAGGACCAGGCCAAAACGCCAACCTGATTGGGCTCAAGCCTTGCCAGTTCGGCACTTATTCGCGGATCGATCTTCATAGGGCACTCCTGAGCGATGGCCCCGTCCGCGTTGCGCGAACCGGGCAGTACACCCAATAGAGTGTCTACCCGCTCAAGAATTCCAAAGACTTGCCAGACGAACGGATCAGGTGCGTGGCAAGGTGACGCCGCGCTGACCCTGATACTTGCCGCCACGGTCCTTGTAGGACACTTCGCACTCTTCGTCGGATTCGAAGAACAGCATCTGAGCCACGCCTTCGTTGGCGTAGATTTTTGCCGGCAATGTCGTGGTGTTGGAGAATTCCAGGGTCACGTGGCCTTCCCACTCGGGCTCAAGCGGCGTCACGTTGACGATGATGCCGCAACGGGCGTAGGTGCTTTTACCCAGGCAGATCGTCAGCACATTGCGCGGAATACGGAAGAATTCCACGGTGCGTGCCAGGGCAAAGGAGTTCGGCGGGATGATGCAGACATCGCTCTTGACGTCGACGAAGCTCTTCTCGTCGAAGTTCTTTGGATCAACGGTCGCCGAATTGATGTTGGTGAACACTTTGAATTCATCGGCGCAGCGTACGTCGTAGCCATAGCTCGACACGCCATAGGAAATCACTCGGTCGGCGCCTTCGCCGCGCATCTGGCGCTCTACGAAGGGCTCGATCATGCCGTGCTCTTGCGCCATGCGGCGAATCCACTTGTCCGATTTGATGCTCATGGCGGGTGTCCTGAATAGCGAGGTGGAAAAAATCTGTCCGGCATCTTACCGGGCGCGCGCTTCGGGTTCAAAGTCCGGGGCACAAATCTTGCCGATCCCCCGTAATTTCCGGGCCTTGCGGGTAAACCGGCGGACCGTCAGTCATGAAAACAGAGAAACCTTCGCAGGAAACATTGGCACGTTCCGGAAAAAGGGTTAAGGTGGCGCCACTGTGCTGCTTGTGTCACTGAGAATCTCTACACGATATGTTGAATTTCGATCCAACCATCTACAAGAATTTTTCCTGCTCTTTGCACTCAGTCTCGGCCAGGGTTCTTCCTGCGTCGCAGTTATCTTTGTTCAAGGAGTTACACCATGTCTAATCGCCAAACTGGTACCGTTAAGTGGTTCAACGATGAAAAAGGCTTCGGCTTCATCACTCCACAATCCGGTGACGACCTGTTCGTTCACTTCAAAGCTATCCAATCCGACGGCTTCAAAAGCCTGAAAGAAGGCCAACAGGTTTCTTTCATCGCTACCCGCGGTCAGAAAGGCATGCAAGCTGAAGAAGTTCAAGTTATCTAACTTGTACTTGCTTTAGTAAAAAGCCCCGCCCTCAAAAGCGGGGCTTTTTTGTGCCTGTCTGCTTTGCAGGCAAAAAAAATCGCAGCCCCAGGCTGCGATTTTTTGCGTCTTACCAGGCTACGCCGAACCCTGCGGTATATCGGGTCTTGCTCAGGTCAGCCTCATCGTTGCCGGTAATGATGTCTTTCTCTGCCTTCAGGTTCAGCGACGCCCAATCCGTCACCTTGTACCGCAGCCCGACCTCGGCATCGAGGTTGTAGTCGGCCACGCCCGACAGTGGCTTGCCTACTTCGCCGTTGGTGAAGAACTCCACCTTCTTGCCAATCAGGTAACGGTTGTAGTCCCACTTCATGGCGACGGAGTAGAAGTTTTCCTTGCCGCCATCGCTGAATTCGTAATCGGTGCGGTTGATCAGCGAGCCCAGGGAGAATGCACCCAACTCGTCATCCCAGAACTGATAACCAGGGCCGGTACCGACGGTGCGCTGACGGGCAAGGTCCTCGACCTTGTCGCGCTTGTAGAGCAAGCGACCCTGCCAGAACCATTTGTCAGTCAAAAAACGATCAAGGGAGTACTCGCCGCCCCAGTTGTCCGTGGTGACCACGTCATCCTGGAATTCGCGGTTGTACTCGCCTTCAGCGGTGTGCCGCCATCTGCCATGACGCGCACTGGTCTTGAAGCCGACGTCATAGTCATCAGTGTCTTTTTCCGCCCGCTGGTAATCCAGCGCCATGTCGACATTCCCCTTCCACACCAAATCTTCAACCACCGGCTTGGGCTTTAGAATCTGTTGGATACTGGCCAGTTCGACGGTCTTGGGAGCGTCGCCGTTGGCCAGGGTGACCTTGCCGTCTTCTGCCGCATGCAGCGCCTTGGCCTTTTCGCCGGTGTAAGCATCCTGCTTGACCAGCAACTGCTGATCGCTTTCCAGGGTTTTAACCTGCTTCCAGTCGATCGGGACAGCACCGGCGTACTCGGTCTGGATCAACAGCTTGCCGCCATCGAAAACGGTGATCTTGCCGCTCAGCTTGTCACCGTTCTTCAACCAGACGGTATCGGCGAGCAAGGGCGTGGAAGCACTGACGACAGCGAGGCACAGCAGGGTTCTGGACAACATAAGCAAATACAGGCTCAAGTTTGCGAAAAAAAGTCGGCATTATCCATACGAATAAGGCCCGAACAAGGACTGACCCGACTATTTCTATTCAGTTCATTTCTCAATGGGTGATCCAGGATTTACTCTACAGACGGTAAGGCGAACTTTTTCAGGAACTGCCGACGTGACCGACTCAACCACTGAAACCGATAGTCCGGCGCAAATCCGACGCACGGCGCTGTACCTGACACTGGCGCAAGTCCCAGAGGGAAAAGTCGTGAGCTACGGCCAACTTGCCGAGCTGGCGGGACTGGGTCGCGCTGCCCGCTTCGTCGGACGGACATTGAGCCAACTGCCGGGCGACAGCAAATTACCCTGGCACCGCGTGCTCGCCGCCGGCGGGCGTATCAGCCTGCCCGTGGGCAGCCCGTCGGGGGATGAACAACGCGCGCGTTTGCGCATGGAGGGCATCAGTATCCTGAACAATCGTGTTGATATTCAGCGCCATGGCTGGCGCCCGGTAGAGCACAGCGGTTAGAGTGCGCGCTTTGTTTCCGTATTTCTTGAGGCAGACTCCAGCCCATGCCCCGTAAAACCTGGCGCGCCGCGCTCGCCGCCTATGCCAGCCCCTCGACGCTTGTACTGTTGCTGCTTGGTTTCGCCGCCGGCCTGCCCTACATGCTGGTGTTTTCGACACTTTCGGTCTGGCTGCGCGAAGCCGGTGTGGCTCGCGAAACCATCGGCTATGCAAGCCTGATCGGCCTGGCCTACGCCTTTAAATGGGTCTGGTCACCGCTGCTCGATCAATGGCGCCTGCCATTTCTCGGCAAGCTCGGTCGACGACGTTCCTGGCTGGTGCTTTCCCAGGCACTGGTCATCCTCGGCCTGATCGGGATGGGTTTCTGCGACCCGCAAAAGCATTTGTCCTGGTTGATCGCTATTGCCGTGGTCGTTGCTTTCGCCTCGGCGACGCAAGACATCGCCGTCGACGCCTATCGCCTGGAAATCGCTGAAGACAGTCGTCAGGCCGCGCTCGCCGCCAGCTACATGTCGGGTTATCGGATCGCCGCGCTCCTGGCCACCGCCGGCGCCCTGTTCTTCGCCGAAGGCTTCGGCTCCACCGGTTTCAACTATAAGCATTCGGCATGGGCTGGCACCTACATCCTGTTCGGCGCCTTGATGGTTCCGGCACTGCTGACCTCCTTTTTCATGCGCGAACCGCCGGTGCCGCTGCGCACGCAGCTTCAGGCCGGGCGCTACAGCTTTGTGCATCAACTGACATCGGTGTTTGTGCTAATCGTGCTGCTGGTTTCCGTGCCGGCCATGTTCACCCAGCTGTACAACACCGATTTCGCCAGCGTGCTTTTCCAAGGCGTGAGCCTGCTCGACCTGCTGCTCGAAGACCGCGCGTTCCTGCGGGCAATCCTCTACACCACGCTCACAGCCCTGTGCCTGTCAGCCATTGGACGCCGTGGCCTGGCGCCGGTGCTGACGCCGATCAACGACTTCATTCTGCGCTACCGCTGGCAAGCGTTCCTGCTGCTTGGCCTGATTGCCACCTATCGGATGTCCGATACGGTCATGGGCGTGATGGCCAACGTGTTCTATATCGACCAAGGCTTCACCAAGGATCAGATTGCCAGTGTCAGCAAGATCTTTGGCCTGATCATGACCCTGGTCGGTGCCGGCATGGGCGGCCTGCTGATCGTGCGCTTCGGCATCTTGCCGATTCTGCTCATCGGCGGCATTGCATCAGCCGGCACCAACCTGCTGTTCCTGATGCTCGCCGACATGGGCGCCAACCTGAACATGCTGATCCTCACCATTTCCCTGGATAACTTCAGTTCGGGCCTGGCGACCTCGGCGTTTGTCGCCTACCTGTCGAGCCTGACCAACTTGAAGTTCTCCGCGACCCAGTACGCCCTGCTCAGCTCGATCATGCTCTTGCTGCCACGCCTGATCGGCGGCTACTCGGGGGTCATGGTGGAGAAATTCGGTTATCACAATTTCTTCCTGATCACCGCCCTGCTGGGCGTTCCGACCCTGCTGTTGATCGCCTTGCACTGGTTCCAGGAGAGCCGTCGCGAAGGTCCGACGCCAACGCCGACACCAGAACCGGTTCCGACCCAGGTCGCGGAAGAATCGTAGGTTCCCAAGCAGGAAGCAGCGCAGAGGGCGCGAGGATTCTCGCCCTCGCGCCACACCTCCGACCGCACGCCTGTACGTCAGCAGATCTCGCCCGTACAATGCTCCGTCATTTCTCGTCATCAGTAACCGACAACGGCCAACCATGCGCACCAGTCAATTTTTGCTCGCCACACAGAAAGAAACGCCTTCCGACGCGGTCGTGATCAGCCATCAACTGATGCTGCGCGCCGGCATGATCCGCAAACTCGCCTCGGGCCTGTACACCTGGCTGCCGATGGGCTTGCGAGTGATGCGCAAGGTCGAAGCCGTCGTTCGTGAAGAAATGAACGCCGCGGGCTCTCTCGAAGTGTTGATGCCGAGTACCCAACCGGCTGAGCTGTGGCAGGAATCCGGTCGCTGGGAAGAATACGGCCCTGAACTGTTGCGCTTCAAGGATCGCCACGGTCGCGACTTCTGCGCCGGCCCGACTCACGAAGAAGTCATCACTGACCTGATGCGCAACGAGTTGAGCAGCTACAAACAGCTGCCGATCAACCTGTACCAGATCCAGACCAAATTCCGTGACGAAATCCGTCCACGCTTCGGTTTGATGCGCGGTCGCGAATTCATCATGAAGGACGCCTACTCCTTCCACGCCGACCAGCCATCGCTGCAAGTCACCTACGACCGCATGCATCAGGCGTATTGCAACGTGTTCACCCGTCTGGGCCTGAAATTCCGCCCGGTTGAAGCCGACAACGGCTCGATCGGTGGTGCCGGCTCCCACGAATTCCACGTACTGGCCGAATCCGGCGAAGACGATATCGTCTTCAGCAACGGTTCCGACTACGCCGCGAACATCGAGAAAGCCGAAGCCGTGCCACGCGAGACCTCCCGCGCCGCACCTGCCGAAGAGCTGCGCCTGGTCGACACGCCGAACGCCAAGACCATCGCGCAACTGGTCGAAGGCTTCAACCTGCCGATTGAAAAGACCATCAAGACCCTCGTGGTTCACGCTGAAGAGAAAGGCAAGCTGATTGCCCTGATCATCCGTGGCGACCACGAGCTGAACGAAATCAAGGCCGGCAATCAGCCTGGCGTGGCCAGCCCGCTGGTCATGGCGTCCGAAGCCGAACTGCGCGATGCCATTGGTGCCGGCGCCGGCTCCCTCGGCCCGTTGAACCTGCCACTGCCAATCATCATCGACCGTTCCGTCGAATTGATGAGCGACTTCGGCATCGGCGCCAACATCGACGACAAACACTATTTCGGCGTGAACTGGGAGCGTGATCTGCCAGTTCCGACCGTTGCCGACCTGCGCAACGTGGTCGCCGGCGACCCGAGCCCGGATGGCAAGGGCACCTTGGAAATCAAGCGTGGCATCGAAGTCGGGCACATCTTCCAGCTGGGCAACAAGTACAGCAAAGCGATGAAGTGCGAAGTACTGGGCGAGAATGGCAAGCCAGTCACCCTGGAAATGGGTTGCTACGGCATCGGCGTTTCCCGCGTGGTGGCGGCGGCCATCGAGCAGAACAACGACGCCAACGGGATCATCTGGAGTGACACGCTGGCCCCGTTCCAGATCGCTCTGGTACCGCTGCGCTACGAAACCGAACAGGTTCGCGAAGCCACCGACAAGCTGTATGCAGAATTGACTGCCGCCGGCTTCGAAGTACTGCTGGACGACCGCGACAAGAAAACCAGCCCGGGCATCAAGTTCGCGGACATGGAGCTGATCGGCATTCCTCACCGGATCGTGGTCAGTGACCGCGGCCTTGCCGAAGGCAATCTGGAATACAAGAGCCGCACCGAGCCCGAAGCGCAAGCGCTGCCGGTCGCTGACGTGCTGTCCTTCCTTCAGTCCCGTATCCGCCGCTGACACCAGATAGAGAAGTCATGTTCAAGCGAAACACCTTAGGCCTCGGTGGTGCCGCTCTGTGCGGCACCCTGCTGGTCAGCGGCTGTGCCAATCACATGTCACAACGCAGCGAGCACGAGGAACGTGTCGAGCGCAAATTGCTCGATCACAGCCTGCAGATCGATGTCGGCGAGCCGAAGGTGCTTGAGCTGCCGCAACGTCGGGTGAAGATCCACGAGCAGAAGACGTTCGAAGTCACCGAGTTCGAAGTTACGCGTCACTACGACCGCTACACGCCTTACCAACCCTGGCGGGAGGTTTACGAGATTCCGCTGGGCGCCGTGGCCGTGGTGGCCGGCGTCGGTGCGAACGTGGTCAACCTGTTCGCTCTTGGCAATCTGCCGGACAGCGTGACCAAGGATTGGCTGAGCTACGGTTTCGCCGGGCTCAACCCGTTCATGAACACGCAGTCTCATGGTCGCGCGCAGCAGAACCTGGCGGGAATCGACGAGGTCCAGCTCGACAAGCGCACCGAGTACTCGAGCCTGCCATGGAGCGAGCGCCCGGTTGAGGTCAAGGCCGGCAAGGAAACGTTCGAGCTGAGCACCGATAAAAACGGTGTATTGCGCGTGAACCTGCTGGACAGCCCGTTCGCCGAACATGACATCAATCATTTGAGCCGGCTGCTGATTAGTGTCCAGGATGCTCAGGACGATGTTCACACCGATTCGTCTCTGGCGGTCAGTAGCTCCTTGCGTGGCAAATTGCTCGAAGCTCACGGGCTGATTTACGACGACCTCGAAGACGACGAAGTGAGCCAGTGGGTACACCGAGTCAAACGCCTGTCGGAACTGGGTCTGGAAGAAGAAGCCAGCGAGCTGGAACAAAGCCTGATCGAACTGACACGCAACGATCCCGAGTTGCAGACCGAATTCCTCAAGTCATTGACCAAGGATGCCGGGCGACTGGTAGCGGATCCGGGACCGAATTAAGGCCTGAAGGCATCGCGAGCAGGCTCGCTCCCACAGGGGATTTGAGGTGCTCACAAATTATGTGTTCACAGCAGATCCAATGTGGGAGCGAGCCTGCTCGCGATGAGGCCCTTACATTCACTGCAAATCTACCGCTCAAACAACTCCATCTGCTCAAACCCACCCCGCAAATCCTCCAGCCGCATCCCAATCCCCAACAACCGCACCGGTTTCCCGCCGCGATTAAACGCCTGGGTCAGCAACAACTGATAGCTCCCCAAATCCCGCCCTGCCCCGGCCTGCTCCAGAGTGGTCTGGGTGAAGTCATGGAATTTCACTTTGACGAACGGCTTGCCCGGTCGATAGCTGCTGTCGATACGCGCCATGCGGCCGGCCAGTGTTTCCAGCAACTCGGGTAATTTATCGAGGCAGCCCACCAGATCCGGCAGGTCGACGTCGTAGGTATTTTCGACACTGATCGACTGTCGACGACTGTCGTTGTGCACCAATCGGTCATCGATCCCACGGGCCAGGCTCCAGAGTCGCTCGCCGAAACTGCCGAATTCGCGCACAAGCGCCAACTTGTCCCATTCGCGCAGATGAGAACAATCGACGATGCCAAGCCTGCCTAATTTGTCTGCGGTCACTTTGCCAACGCCGTGCAGCTTGCTCACCGGCAAACCACTGACAAAATCCTCGACCTGATCCGGCGTAATGACGAACAAGCCATTGGGCTTCCTCCAGTCGCTGGCGATCTTGGCCAGAAACTTGTTCGGCGCAACGCCAGCCGAAACGGTGATGTGCAGTTGATTAGAGACGCGACGGCGAATGTCTTGGGCAATCCGCGTGGCACTACCACCGAAATGCGCACTGTCCGATACGTCGAGGTAGGCCTCATCCAGGGAAAGCGGCTCGATCAAGTCGGTGTAATCGCGAAAGATCGTGTGAATTTCCTTGGAGGCTTCTCTATAGGCCTCCATGCGCGGCTTGACGATGGTCAGGTCCGGGCACAGTTTCAAGGCATGTCCGGAAGACATGGCCGAGCGTACCCCATACGCCCGCGCTTCATAATTGCAGGTAGCAATGACACCACGTCGATCCGCAGAACCACCCACAGCCAGAGGTTTACCGGCCAGGCGCGGGTCGTCACGCATCTCGATGGCGGCGTAGAAGCAGTCACAATCGACGTGGATGATTTTTCGCTGCGTCATATAAAAGCGGTGTTCATGGTGAAGAAATGGCGTATTGGCGAGTCAGATCGGCAGTATCTCACTGACACCTGTATATAGCACCAGTACTCCGAATGTTCTTTTACACTCGTAGGAAAAGTGCCAGATGAATTTATTTTCTCAATCGAAAAGCCTCACCCGATAGAGCTGAAAGCCTTGCCACACCAGCCTTTCAGCCAATCACCCAGCCCTCTTTTCAAGCTAAGCGATTGAACAAGAAGAGGTTTTCTCAGGAATGAAGGTTGACAGCCCGCCGATCCTCTGTAGAATGCCGACACACAGACGCGGGATGGAGCAGTCTGGTAGCTCGTCGGGCTCATAACCCGAAGGTCGTCGGTTCAAATCCGGCTCCCGCAACCAAACATCAAAAAAGGCTACTCGAAAGAGTGGCCTTTTTTGTGCGCGTCTCTTTTGTAAAAATACGCACAGCAACAAGCGGGTTACGTCTGACGGCACGGAAATGAGAAATCGTTCTGATTCCGAAACTTAAGTCTCCCCCACGACCGCTCACCACTCATTTACGCTTATTTGACCCTATTCAGGATTAACGGTTGACACTCCGGCGTTCGCCTGTAGAATGCCGCCACACAGACGCGGGATGGAGCAGTCTGGTAGCTCGTCGGGCTCATAACCCGAAGGTCGTCGGTTCAAATCCGGCTCCCGCAACCAAACATCAAAAAAGGCTACTCGAAAGAGTGGCCTTTTTTGTATCTGTTGAAAAAGTCCTTTCGCAACAATGATCTGCCACCGTGTAGCGAGCCGTTCGGGATCACCGATGCTCTGAGCCCAGACTATGCTGAACCTCAGACAGAACCCTCTACGACTGATGACGTACCATCGCCGATACCCGGTGAGAGGCGTTAATATTTGTGATTATTTTTTTCTACAGGGATTGGTAACTTGGCTGGATACCCCCATCCTGTCGCGCACAATCCAAGAGGTGATTGATGCGCGCCAACTCGTCTGATCCACAAGACACCGTCACAGCGACACAACCGATCAAGGTCGAGCGTCTGCGCTTGCTTGATCTAATCAGCAAATACCGCCAGCCCATCGGCCTGGCAGTCACTTTGCTGTTGTTCGCTATCGCGCTGATTGCCTGTCGCCACCTGCTGAGCGAACTCGATCTGTACGCTCTGCACGACTCGATTCTCGACGTTCCGAAACCGGCATTATTGGGCGCGCTGGGCGCGACCGTGGTCGGCTTCATCATCCTGCTGGGCTACGAATGGTCAGCCAGCCGCTACGCGGGCGTGAACCTGGCGCCGCGAATCCTGGCCCTGGGCGGGTTCACCGCATTCGCCATCGGCAATGCCATCGGCCTTTCGATGCTGTCGGGGGGCTCGGTTCGCTACCGTTTATATGCACGTCATGGTCTGGGCGCTTCTGAAGTCGCTCACATGACGCTGTTCGCCAGCCTCTCGCTCGGCTGCGCCCTGCCCCCTCTGGCCGCCCTCGCCACCCTCAGCAACCTGCCTGGCGCCTCTGCCGCCCTGGGTTTGTCCGAGGCATTGCTAGGGGCAATCGCCGCGGCCGTTTTGCTGCTCTTCAGCGTACTGGCCATCGGCATTTACCGCCGCCGCCTGCCAGAACAACCTTACCCGGACAACCTGCTCGTCAAGGTCGGACGCCGCACCTTGCGCCTGCCGGGACGTCGCCTGACGTTTCTGCAACTGATCATCACGGCCCTGGACGTAGTCGCCGCGGCTACCGTGCTCTATCTGCTGCTGCCTGAAGCACCGCCCTTCGGCGCCTTCCTGCTGGTGTACCTGTTAGCCCTGGCTGCGGGTGTACTCAGCCATGTTCCCGGCGGGGTCGGGGTGTTCGAAGCGATTCTGCTGGCCGCCTTCTCCGACACTCTCGGCGCCGCGCCACTCGCTGCCGCCCTGCTGCTCTATCGCCTGATCTACGTGGTGCTGCCGTTGCTGGTGGCCTGTGTATTCCTGCTGATCAATGAAGGTCAGCGCCTGTTTCAATCGCGTCAGTCCTTAAGGGTAGCGTCCGGCCTGGCCGCGCCGATTCTGGCGGTGCTGGTCTTTCTGTCCGGCGTAGTGCTGTTGTTCTCCGGTGCCACCCCGGAAATCGACACACGCCTGGAACACATCGGCTTTCTGATCCCGCATCGACTGGTCGACGCCTCGCACTTCGGTGCCAGCCTGATCGGTGTGCTTTGCTTACTGCTGGCTCAAGGGCTGCGCCGCCGACTGTCGGCCGCCTGGATGCTGACCACCATCTTGTTGCTGGTCGCTGCCCTGCTCTCTCTGCTCAAGGGTTTCGACTGGGAAGAAGCCTGCCTGCTGACCCTGACTGCGAGCCTGCTGGGGGTTTTCCGCACCTCGTTCTATCGCCCGAGCCGTCTGACCGAGGTGCCGTTCTCGCCGCTGTATCTGGTGGCCAGCCTGTGCGTACTCGGTGCGTCGATCTGGCTGCTGCTGTTCGCCTATCAGGACGTCCCGTACAGCCATCAGCTCTGGTGGCAGTTCACCCTCGACGCCGATGCCCCGCGCGGCTTGCGCTCGCTGCTCGGCGCCGCGGTGTTGCTGGTGGTGGTGTCCCTGACCTGGCTGCTGCGCACCGCACGCCCGGTAATCCATCTGCCAACACCCGATGAACTGGGACGCGCGGTAAAGATCCTCATGGCCTCCGCACAACCGGATGGCGGCCTCGCCCTGACCGGTGACAAGGCGCTGCTGTTTCACCCCAACGACGAGGCGTTCCTGATGTACGCACGCCGTGGTCGCAGCCTGGTGGCCTTGTATGACCCGATCGGCCCGACCCAGCAACGGGCGGAAATGATCTGGCAGTTCCGCGACCTTTGCGACATCCACCACGCCCGTCCTGTGTTCTATCAAGTGCGCGCCGAGAACCTGCCGTACTACATGGACATCGGCCTGACCGCGATCAAGCTCGGCGAAGAAGCCCGGGTCGATCTGCTGCGCTTTGATCTCGAGGCCAAAGGCAAAGAGATGAAAGACCTGCGCTACACCTGGAACCGCGGCACTCGCGATGGCCTGTCGCTGGAGATCTTTGATCCAGGGCAAGCACCGATGGAAGAACTCAAGGTAATTTCCGATGCCTGGCTGACCGGCAAGAACGTGCGCGAGAAAGGCTTCTCCCTCGGTCGTTTCAGCGATGATTACCTCAAACATTTCCGCGTCGCGGTGATTCGTTTCGAAGGGCGTCCAGTGGCATTCGCCAACCTGCTTGAGACTTATGGTCATGAACTGGCCAGCCTCGACCTGATGCGCGCGCACCCGGATGCCCCCAAGCTGACCATGGAGTTCATGATGGTCGGCCTGATTCAACATTATAAAAATCATGGATACGCGCGCTTCAGCCTGGGCATGGTGCCGTTGTCGGGATTGCAACCCCGTCGTGGTGCACCACTGACCCAGCGTCTGGGCTCGATGGTTTTCCGCCGTGGTGAGCAGCTCTACAACTTTCAAGGCTTGCGCCGTTTCAAAGACAAATTCCAGCCTGACTGGGAACCCCGTTATATGGCCGTGCCCGCCGGACTCGATCCGCTGGTTGCCCTGGCCGACACTGCTGCCCTGATTGCGGGTGGCTTGACTGGATTGGTGAAACGCTGATGATTCAACGCTCCTTGCGGTACGTACTGGCCACACTGGTAGTGCTGGCCCTGATTCTCGGTGGCGGTTACTGGTACCTGAAACGCCCGGCACCCGAACCGACCCTCGAACAGCTGACGCCGGCCGATGGCGCCGCGATGACCCGTGTCATCCCCGGCAACACGCCACGCGCGCAGGTGCTGGTGGCGGTCAATGAAGACCAGAAGCTCAGCAACAAACAGTTGATGACCCTGAGCCGCGCCGGCTCGGCGCAGATTGTTCAGGTGATCCTGCCCAAAGACTGCCTGCTGCAAAGTCGCGCCCTGCAATCGGCCCTGAGAGAACTCAAAGGCCCGGCAACCCTGGTCAGCGGCATCGGCCCTGGCGCCGTGCTGGCGTGGCGCTGGTTGTCAGAGCAGAAGAGTGACAAGGCCCAGGCCGTTTCGGTGGACCTGGCCCTGGAAAAACCCGGCTGCACTCACCTGCTGCCGAAAAGCGCCGCTCACGGTCACTGGCTGGTGGCGTGGAACGACAACCCGGATGACACCAGCGCCGGCTTCGTGCGCGACCAACCCAACGCCGAAACCAGCATCAGTGACTACGACATCAACCTGCCGCAAGTGCTGAACAACGAGCTGCGCAAGATCCTCGTTGGCGGCGATAAAGCTTCTGGCGGTCTGCAGATTCCGGTAGTCGAAGTGCCCGCCGGCCAAGCCAAGGACACCGTGACCCTGTTCCTGTCCGGTGACGGCGGCTGGCGCGACCTTGACCGCGACGTCGCGGGCGAGATGGCCAAAATCGGCTACCCGGTGGTCGGCATCGACACCTTGCGTTACTACTGGCAGCACAAGAGCCCCGAGCAAAGCGCCCTGGACCTGGCCGAACTGATGCAGCACTACCGGCAGAAATGGGGCACCAAGCGCTTCATCCTGACCGGTTATTCGTTCGGCGCCGACGTCCTGCCGGCGATCTACAACCGCCTGGAGCCATCGGAACAGCAACGGGTGGACGCGATCATCCTGCTGGCCTTCGCCCGCACCGGCAGCTTCGAAATCGAAGTCGAAGGCTGGCTCGGCAACGCCGGCAAAGAAGCCGCCACCGGCCCGGAAATGGCCAAGCTGCCGCCGGAGAAAGTGGTGTGCATCTACGGTGAAGAAGAAGTCGACGAGAGCGGCTGCACCGACAAGACCGCGGTGGGTGAAGCGATGAAACTGCCTGGTGGTCATCACTTCGACGAGAACTATCCGGCTCTGGCCCAGCGGTTGGTGGATATCATCGAGAAACGGCAAGCCAAGGGCGAGACGGCTCAGGAGTGATCTGAGGCCCGCCCAAAAAAAAGCCCTCGCTACCTCACGGTAGCGGGGGCTTTTTCATTCCAGCCAACACTGCGGACCCTTGTGGGAGCGAGCCTGCTCGCGAAGGTGTCGTGTCAGTGGATATCTGCATCGGCTGATACACCGCCTTCGCGAGCAGGCTCGCTCCCACAGGGAATGTTCGTCACGCTGAAGATCCAGATCCTCTCGCAATGTTTAGTTTCGTTTACTTAAGGTGTCGCAATATCGGATGACGCCCGCCGGCCTTGTAGGCAAACTCCTAATCTTGCGTTTGGGCACTTTGCCGCCTTGTTGCGCTTTTCTTCGACGGGATAGTCTCCGGACGTCGCTGACCCTTCAGCGATCGGGCTTGGAAACCCGTCGAAATTATTCGCAACAGCGTACCCATCACGATTGCAAAGGCTTTTTAGCTTGCGCTCTTGAGTTATGGCGGCTGTGCGCGGGACGTCTTCGGGCGTGCCGGTTTCCTAATTTCCCGGTTTTCCAACCTGCGCACAGCTGTCACCCATTCGCTTGGAAACGAATGTGACAGCCTCCTCAAATTAGGAATTACATATGACCAAAATAGATTCGACCGCACTTTCAGAACTAAAAACCATAGGCTTCACCCCGCTCATCTACTGCTCGGATCAGGCGTTGTTCAACGTCCGCGCCGGTGTCCCCATTGTCGAAGCATTGGCACAAGCTTCCGATCTGCTGTTCCTCGCCAAATCATTTTCCGAGGATGCCGCCTACGCAAAAGACACCGACCGCCACGCCTGGGCCGCGCACTATCTGACGGCAATGAGTAAGGCTGTGATTGATGATGTGGTGAAGGTGCTGACCCCGCGACCGGCTCGAACAAAGACCGAATCTGAAGAAGAGCTGCCCGAAAGCAAGTAACACCGCAAATCCCTTGTGGGAGCGAGCCTGCTCGCGAAGAGGATCTGTCAGCCAGCGCAGATGTTGAATGTAATGGCCTCTTCGCGAGCAGGCTCGCTCCCACAAGGGAATGGGCAGTGGATTCAAGTCATCGGACACAAAAAAGCCCCCGCTGCCTTTATGGCAACGGGGGCTTTTGGATGTCGCGAGCTTACATCTCCACCTGAGTCCCCAGTTCAATCACCCGGTTCAGCGGCAGATTGAAGAAGCGCAAATTGCCGTTGGCGTTTTGCAACATGAAGGCGAACAACCCCTCGCGCCAGCGCGCCATGCCTTCGAGTTTGGAGGCGATAACCGTCTCGCGGCTGAGGAAGTACGTGGTGCGCATCGGGCTGAAGTCCAGGTCTTCGAGATGACACAGCTTCAGCGCTTGCGGCACGTCCGGCTCGTCGACGAAGCCAAAATGCAGGATCACCCGGAAGAACCCCTCGCCGTAGGAATCCACCTCGAAACGCCGTGATGCCGGCACCCGCGGGATGTCTTCGTACACCACCGTCAGCAGCACCACTTGCTCGTGCAGCACCTGGTTATGCAGCAAGTTGTGCAACAGCGCGTGGGGCACGGCGTCCGGGCGCGCGGTCAGAAATACGGCGGTGCCCTGAACGCGATGCGGCGGTTGCACGGCGATGCTGCTGATGAAGATCGGCAGCGGCAATCCACCTTCGTCGAGACGGTCAACCAGCAGTTGCTTGCCGCGCTTCCAGGTGGTCATCAGCACAAACAGCACGATACCGGCGATCACCGGGAACGCCCCGCCCTGAATGATTTTCGGCACGTTGGCAGCAAAGTACAGACCGTCCACCAGCAGGAAACCGAGCAACAGCGGAACCGCGAGGATCGGAGGCCATTTCCACAGCAGCAATATCACCGCCGACACCAGAATGGTGGTCATCAGCATGGTGCCAGTCACCGCCACACCATAGGCCGAGGCCAGCGCACCGGAGGATTCGAAACCCAACACCAGAAGAATCACGCCGACCATCAGCGCCCAGTTCACCGCGCCGATGTAGATCTGGCCTTGTTCGGCGCTGGAGGTGTGCCGAATGTGCATGCGCGGAATGTAACCGAGCTGGATCGCCTGACGGGTCAGGGAGAACGCACCGGAAATCACCGCTTGGGAGGCAATCACCGTGGCCATGGTCGACAATCCTACCAATGGAATCAGCGCCCAGCTCGGTGCCAACAGGTAGAACGGGTTACGAGCGGCTTCCGGATCGCCGAGCAGCAGCGCCCCTTGGCCGAAGTAATTCAGCACCAGCGCCGGCAGCACAAGGATGAACCACGCACGGGCAATCGGCTTGCGACCGAAGTGGCCCATGTCGGCGTACAGCGCTTCGGCACCGGTCAATGCCAGCACCACCGCGCCGAGAATCGCCACGCCCATGCCCGGGTGCACGATGAAGAAGCGCACGCCCCACACCGGGTTCATCGCTTTCAACACTTCCGGATGCTGCATGATGCCGTAGACACCCAGCGCCCCCAGCACCACAAACCAAGTGACCATGATTGGCCCGAACAGGATGCCGATACGCGCGGTACCGTGACTCTGAATCAGGAACAGCGCCACCAGCACGATCAGCGACAGTGGCACCACCCAATGGTCGATACCCTCGAAAGCCAGTCCCAGGCCTTCAATCGCCGAGAGCACAGAGATCGCCGGAGTGATCATGCTGTCGCCATAGAACAGCGCCGCACCGATCAGCCCGCAGACCACCAGCAGCGCCCTCAACTTGGGATACCCCGACGCCGCCCGCCGGGCCAGTGCGGTCAGGGCCATGATCCCGCCTTCGCCCTGGTTATCGGCGCGCAGGACGAACATCATGTACTTGATCGACACAACCCAGATCAGCGACCAGAAGATCAGCGCCAGAATTCCCAGCACCCCGTCATGGTCGACGGGCACGCCATAGCCACCGGAAAACACTTCTTTGAGGGTGTACAGCGGGCTTGTGCCGATATCGCCATAAACCACACCGACCGCCGCGACCAGCATGCCGATCGGCTTTGCCGCCGAATGCTCGGCGCCTGCCGCCTGACTACTTGCCTGACCCATCCACCACTCCTACTACTCAGACCCGGACTTCTTATAAGAAGCACTATGCTTTGCCGTGCAGCATGCGCTGTTTTACTTAACGTTACAGACGTTTTGTTGACTGTAAAAAATCGGTAAAGCGTAACGGCGCGAAGCATAGCGCAGCACTCGTCGTATTTCCCTGCATAAAGCTGGTCAAGTGCGCCTCTCATCGCTAGAATTGCGCACTTTTTGACCAGAGGCGTACTAAAGCGTCCTGTCCGTCGCCTTGCCGTCTTCGGCTGGAGGCGTCACAAATACCGAGGTTAGACATGTCCACCACTCCTGCGCCGGCCAATCCAAAGGTTGGCTTCGTATCCCTGGGTTGCCCCAAAGCACTGGTCGACTCCGAGCGCATCCTTACCCAGCTGCGCATGGAAGGCTATGACGTTGTGTCCACTTATGAGGACGCTGACGTCGTGGTGGTCAACACCTGCGGCTTCATCGACTCGGCCAAGGCTGAGTCTCTGGAAGTGATCGGCGAAGCCATCAAGGAAAACGGCAAGGTTATCGTGACCGGCTGCATGGGCGTCGAAGAAGGCAACATTCGCAAGGTGCACCCAAGCGTGCTGGCCGTGACCGGCCCGCAGCAGTACGAGCAAGTGGTCAACGCCGTGCACGACGCCGTGCCACCGCGTCAGGATCACAACCCGTTGATCGACCTGGTGCCGCCGCAAGGCATCAAGCTGACCCCGCGCCACTACGCCTACCTGAAGATTTCCGAAGGCTGCAACCACAGTTGCAGCTTCTGCATCATCCCGTCGATGCGCGGCAAGCTGGTCAGCCGCCCGGTCGGTGACGTGCTCGACGAAGCTCAGCGCCTGGTCAAGGCCGGCGTCAAAGAGCTGTTGGTGATTTCGCAAGACACCAGCGCCTACGGCGTTGACGTGAAATACCGCACCGGTTTCTGGAACGGCGCGCCGGTGAAAACCCGCATGACCGAACTCTGCGAAGCCCTGAGCACCCTCGGCGTCTGGGTTCGCTTGCACTACGTTTACCCATACCCGCACGTCGACGAGCTGATTCCGCTGATGGCCGCCGGCAAGATCCTGCCGTACCTCGACATCCCGTTCCAGCACGCCAGCCCGAAAGTCCTGAAAGCGATGAAACGCCCGGCCTTCGAAGACAAGACCCTGGCCCGCATCAAGAACTGGCGCGAAATCTGCCCGGACCTGATCATCCGTTCGACCTTCATCGTTGGCTTCCCTGGCGAAACCGAAGAAGACTTCCAGTACCTGCTGAACTGGCTGACCGAAGCACAACTGGACCGCGTCGGCTGCTTCCAGTACTCGCCAGTCGAAGGCGCACCGGCCAACCTGCTGGACGCGGCCATCGTGCCGGACGACGTCAAGCAAGACCGCTGGGATCGCTTCATGGCGCACCAGCAAGCCATCAGTTCGGCTCGTCTGCAAATGCGTGTCGGCCGTGAAATCGAAGTGTTGGTGGATGAAGTCGACGAGCAAGGCGCAGTCGGCCGCTGCTTCTTCGATGCCCCGGAAATCGACGGCAACGTGTTCATCGACAACGGCAGCAACCTGAAACCAGGCGATAAAGTCTGGTGCAAAGTGACCGACGCCGACGAATACGACCTGTGGGCTGAACAGATCTAAACGCAAAAAATACGAAAAGCCCCGCTCTCTTGACGAGATGCGGGGCTTTTTTACGTCTATCGTTTTGTGGGAGAAAGGATTCGCACCATCCACTGCAAAAGGGGCAGCCGACCATGCGCCAACATTCGGTCATCCATACGCCGAAACAGAGCGACTACGAAGAACTTACTCAGGTCTGGGAAGCCTCGGTGCGCGCCACCCATAATTTTCTGCCGGACAGCTACATCGAACTGCTGAAGAACCTGGTGCTGACGCGCTACCTCGATGCGGTGATGCTGATCTGCACCAAAGACCCGCGCCAGCGCATCACCGGGTTCGCCGGCGTCGCGGCGGGCAAGATCGAAATGCTCTTCATCGACCCGGCCCACCGAGGTCAAGGCCTGGGCAAGCAGTTGCTGCGCTATGCCATGGAACACCTGAACGCCGATGAACTGGACGTCAACGAGCAGAACCCGCAGGCGCTGGGGTTCTACTTCAAGCAGGGCTTTGAGGTGATCGGCCGCTCCGAGCATGACGGTATGGGCCAGCCTTATCCGTTACTACACATGCGTTTGCGTCAAAACCAGCAACATTCGCGGCATGGCTGACACAACGCAGGACAAATGTGGGAGCAAGCCTGCTCGCGAAGGGGCCGTCAGTTTCACATCAATGTTGACTGATAAACCGCTTTCGCGAGCAGGCTCGCTCACACAAAAAGCTTTACTGCGCAAATGGAGCCGGGATTAACCGGCGCCACGCAGGTACAATGCCCACCCCTTTTTTGTTACGGCCCTGTCATGACTGACCCGATTCGTCTCTCCAAACGCCTCATCGAACTCGTCGGCTGTTCCCGTCGGGAGGCTGAGCTGTTCATCGAGGGCGGCTGGGTCACCGTGGACGGCGAAGTCATCGACGAGCCGCAGTTCAAGGTCGACACGCAAAAAGTCGAGCTCGATCCAGAAGCCAAGGCCACGGCACCGGAGCCAGTGACCATCCTGCTGAACGTGCCCGTGGGCATGGATGCGGAAACGGCCATGGCAACGATCAGCGCCGAGACCTTGAGCGAAGAACACCGTTTCAGCAAACGTCCGCTCAAGGGCCACTTCCTGCGCCTGACCGCCAGCACCGACCTGCAGGCCAACGCCAGCGGTCTGCTGGTGTTCACCCAGGACTGGAAGATCCTGCGCAAACTCACTGCCGACTCCGCCAAGATCGAGCAGGAGTATGTGGTCGAAGTTGAAGGCGACATGGTGGCTCACGGTCTTAATCGCCTGAACCACGGACTGACCTACAAGGGCAAGGAACTGCCGCCGGTCAAAGCCAGCTGGCAGAACGAAAACCGCCTGCGTTTTGCGATGAAGAACCCACAACCGGGCGTCATCGCCCTGTTCTGCCAGGCCGTCGGCCTGAAGGTCGTCGCCATCCGCCGCATCCGCATTGGCGGCGTGTCCATCGGCAAAGTGCCGTTGGGGCAATGGCGCTACCTGTCCGGCAAAGAGAAGTTCTAAGACTTTTCACGCCGCCATACATTTTGGCGCCGCTGTTTATGCGGCGCCCACTGCTGAATATCAGGATTGCACACCATGATTCATAACGACGTACTGCGCAGCGTGCGCTACATGCTCGACATCAGCGACAAGAAAGTCATCGAGATCATCAAGCTCGGCGGCATGGACGTGACCCTGGAAGACCTGGTGACGTACCTCGACAAGAAAGAGGAAGACGAGGAAGGCTTCGTACGCTGCCCGGATGAAGTCATTGCGCATTTCCTCGATGGCCTGGTGATCTTCAAGCGCGGCAAGGACGAAAGCCGTCCGCCGCAGCCGATCGAAGTGCCGGTGACCAACAACATCATCCTGAAAAAACTGCGTGTAGCCTTCGAACTGAAAGAAGACGACATGCACGCGATCCTCAAGGCCTCCGAGTTCCCGGTGTCCAAGCCTGAGCTGAGCGCGCTGTTCCGCAAGTTCGGCCACACCAACTACCGCCCGTGCGGCGACCAGTTGCTGCGCAACTTCCTCAAGGGCCTGACCCTGCGCGTTCGCCCGCAGTAAATCGCCCACCCTGTAGGAGCACAGCTTTCTGGCGATGGCGATCTTCAAAACGCCATCGCCAGCAAGCTGTGCTCCTACACGGGCGGCGGCAGTTCAAGGCTGTATAGACCTTCATTCCTCGCAAAAATAGTGGCTCCGCTTCTGGCGGCTGACGACTAGGGTGTATTGACCCTCAGCTCTCAGGATTCGCCATGCACTCGTATTTTTCCCTGCAAGGCCGCACCGCTCTGGTGACCGGCGGCACCCGTGGTATCGGCAAAATGATCGCCAAGGCCTATGTCGAGGCCGGCGCCACTGTGTACGTCTGCGCCCGGGATGCCGAAGCCTGTCAGCAAACAGCTGATGAGCTGAGCGCGCTTGGTCGCTGCCATGCCGTGGTGGCCAATCTCGCCACTGAAGAAGGTGTGCTTGAGTTGGCCACACAACTGGGAGAACAAATTACCCAGTTGGATATTCTGGTGAACAACGCCGGCACCACGTGGGGCGCGCCGCTGGAGAGCTACCCGGTCAAGGGCTGGGAAAAGGTCATGCAGCTCAACGTGACCTCGGTGTTCAACTGCATTCAGCAGTTTTTGCCGCTGCTACGCAAGGCCGGTTCGCCAGCGAATCCGGCGCGGATCATTAACATCGGTTCAGTGGCCGGGATTTCGTCCTTCGGCGAACAGGCTTATGCCTACGGGCCGAGTAAGGCTGCCCTGCATCAACTGTCGCGGATTCTGGCGCGGGAACTGGTGAGCCAGCACATCAACGTCAACGTCATCGCACCGGGGCGTTTTCCGAGCAAGATGACTCAGCACATCGGCAATGATGAGCAGGCGCTGGCCGACGATACGGCGTTGATTCCAATGAAACGCTGGGGCCGGGAGGAAGAGATGGCGGCGCTGGCGATCAGCCTGGCGAGTACGGCTGGGGCTTATATGACCGGGAATATTATTCCTTTGGATGGTGGGTTTAGCCTCTGAGATAGGCGGTGCGGCCTTCGCGAGCAGGCTCGCTCCCACAGGGATTTTCTGTACTCACAAAATCTGTGACCGACCGAGATCTACTGTGGGAGCGAGCCTGCTCGCGAAGGCGTCCTCACAGCCGCCCCGATGCAGTGGTCGATCGGGTTATCATGCCCGCCCAAATTCCTGCTTCGACCCCAGACCATGACCTACAGCGTTTCCCCCATCGGCTTCGTACGCTCCTGCTTCAAGGAGAAGTTCGCCATCCCGCGCCAGCCACAACTGGCCCCGGCCGCTCGCGGCGTGCTGGAACTGGTGGCACCGTTCGATCAGGGCGATGCGGTGCAAGGGCTGGAACAGGTCAGCCATGTCTGGCTGCTGTTCCTGTTTCACCAGGCACTGGAAGAAAAGCCACGACTGAAAGTCCGCCCTCCTCGTCTCGGCGGTAACAAATCCATGGGCGTGTTCGCCACCCGCGCGACGCATCGACCCAATGGCATCGGCCAATCCGTGGTGAAGCTGGACAAGGTTGAAGCCAATCGACTGTGGATATCAGGCATCGACCTGCTGGACGGCACGCCGATTCTCGATATCAAACCCTATGTGCCTTACGCCGACATCATCGATACCGCCTCCAACAGCATCGCTAGCGCTGCACCGCAGCTGATTCCCGTGCAGTGGACGGATTCAGCGCTGCAACAGGCTCACGGCCATGCTCAGCGCCTTGAAGAGCCGTTGGTGGAGTTGATCGAGCAATGCCTGGCACAAGACCCACGTCCGGCGTACCAGATTCCTACACCCGAACGGGAATACGGCGCACAGTTCTGGGATCTGGATGTGCGGTGGCATTACCCCGAGACGGGTGTAATCCGAGTCCTTGAAGTCATCCCCGCCTCCAACCTGTAGGAGCTGTCGAGTGAAACGAGGCTGCGATCCTTTGATGTTGCTTTTAAAAAACAAGATCAAAAGATCGCAGCCTCGTTTCACTCGACAGCTCCTACAAGGTTTGCATCGGGCATAAAAAAGCCCCCATTGCCTGCACAGGCAATGGGGGCTTTTCAGTGATGCAGTGTACTTACTTCTCGACGAACGCACGCTCGATCAGGTAATCACCCGGCTCGCGCATCCGCGGCGATACTTTCAGGCCGAAGCTGTTCAACACTTCGCTGGTCTCGTCGAGCATGCTCGGGCTGCCGCACAGCATGGCGCGGTCGTCCTGCGGGTTGATCGGTGGCAGACCGATGTCGCTGAACAGCTTGCCGCTGCGCATCAGGTCGGTCAGGCGACCTTCGTTCTCGAACGGCTCACGGGTCACAGTCGGGTAGTAGATCAACTTGTCACGCAGGGCCTCGCCGAAGAACTCGTTCTGCGGCAAGTGCTCGGTGATGAACTCGCGGTAAGCGACTTCGTTGACGTAACGTACGCCGTGGCACAGGATCACTTTTTCGAAACGCTCGTAGGTTTCCGGGTCCTGGATGACGCTCATGAACGGCGCCAGACCGGTACCGGTGCTGAGCAGGTACAAATGTTTGCCAGGCTTCAAGTCATCCAGCACCAGCGTGCCGGTAGGCTTCTTGCTGATGATGATCTCGTCGCCTTCCTTCAGATGCTGCAGCTGGGAAGTCAGCGGGCCATCAGGCACCTTGATGCTGAAGAACTCGAGATGCTCTTCCCAGTTCGGGCTGGCAATCGAGTAAGCGCGCATGAGCGGCCGGCCGTTGGGCTGTTGCAGGCCGATCATCACGAACTGACCGTTCTCGAAGCGCAGGCCCGGATCGCGGGTGCACTTGAAGCTGAACAGAGTGTCGTTCCAGTGATGAACACTGAGGACACGCTCGTGGTTCATGTTGCTCATGTACGTGGGACTCCTGGAGATTTTGTCTGCGCGTGCTCTGCGCCTGCTCTGCAAAAAATGAGCTGCTGTGCGCAATTGCATCGCATTCTAATGGCAGCGACAATATCTGTTAACTGGATTATTAAGATAAGGGTTATCGGTTATATCGATATGCGATTTACTCTCCGTCAACTTCAAGTATTTGTCGCCGTCGCCCAGCAGGAAAGCGTGTCCCGTGCCGCGGGTCTGCTCAACCTCTCGCAGTCGGCGGCAAGCACCTCGATCACCGAGCTAGAGCGTCAGTGCAGTTGTCAGCTGTTCGACCGCGCCGGCAAACGGCTGAGCCTCAACGCCCTCGGCAAACAGCTGTTGCCGCAAGCGGTGGCGCTGCTCGATCAGGCCAAAGAAATCGAAGACTTGCTCAATGGCAAATCGGGATTCGGCTCTCTGGCGGTCGGCGCGACCCTGACCATCGGCAATTACCTGGCCACCTTGCTGATCGGCAGCTTCATGCAGCGCCATCCGGAAAGCCAGGTGAAGCTGCACGTGCAGAACACTGCCAACATTGTGCAGCAAGTCGCGCACTATGAAATTGATCTGGGTCTAATCGAAGGCGACTGCAGTCATCCGGACATCGAAGTGCAGAGCTGGGTCGAGGATGAGCTGGTGGTGTTCTGCGCGCCCCAGCATCCACTGGCCAAGCGCGGCGCGGCGACCATGGAAGAGCTGACCCACGAGGCCTGGATTCTGCGCGAACAGGGTTCTGGCACGCGACTGACCTTTGACCAGGCCATGCGTCACCATCGCAGCTCGCTGAATATCCGACTGGAACTGGAACACACCGAAGCGATCAAGCGTGCGGTGGAGTCCGGGTTGGGGATTGGCTGTATTTCGCGTCTGGCGCTGCGCGACGCGTTCCGCCGCGGCAGCCTGGTGCCGGTGGAAACGCCAGATCTGGACCTGGCGCGGCAGTTTTATTTCATCTGGCACAAACAGAAATATCAGACGTCGGCGATGCGAGAATTCCTCGACCTGTGCCGCGCTTTCACCGCCGGGGTTCAGCGCAGCGACGAGATTGTTCTGCCGACTATCGCTTAAAGCAGAATCACCGCCCATACCAGCGCGATCATGCTCAACGCCACGAACTGCGCAGCGCTGCCCATGTCCTTGGCGTTCTTGGACAGCGGGTGCAATTCAAGGGAAATACGGTCGATGGCCGCTTCCACTGCCGAATTGAGCAGTTCGACGATCAACGCCAGCAGGCAGACTGCAATCAGCAACGCCTGCTCGACACGGCTGACATTCAGGAAGAACGACAGCGGGATCAATATGACGTTGAGCAACACCAGTTGCCGAAAGGCCGCTTCGCCGGTGAAGGCTGCGCGCAGACCGTCCAGCGAATAACCGGAGGCGTTGAGGATGCGTTTTAGGCCGGTTTGGCCTTTGAAAGGTGACATAACGTAGGCAACTGACCAAAAAGAAAGTGGGAAAGCTAGATTAATCAAAGTCAAAAAAGCGTGAACATGACGCGCCTTAGTGGCTCGAAATTGACTCAAGTTGTTGCAAGAGCAAAGCCGCCTGGGTCCGGGTCCGCACATTCAGCTTGCGAAAAATCGCCGTCACGTGGGCCTTGATTGTCGCTTCGGAAACACTCAGCTCGTAGGCAATCTGCTTATTCAGCAAGCCTTCACAGACCATGGTCAGTACACGAAACTGCTGCGGCGTCAGGCTCGCAAGACCTTCGCTGGCAGCCTTGGCTTCGGCGGAAACGCTGACCGCCTCGAACGCCTGAGGCGGCCAGAACACATCACCATCGAGTACTGCACGTACGGCTTTCTGGATGACGGTCAAATCACTGGACTTGGGAATGAAGCCGCTGGCGCCGAACTCACGGGACTTCACCATGATCGAGGCTTCTTCCTGGGCCGATACCATGACCACCGGAATCTGCGGATACTGACCGCGCAGCAACACCAGCCCTGAAAAACCGTAGGCCCCCGGCATGTTCAGGTCCAGCAGCACCAGATCCCAGTCGGACTTCTCGTCCAGACGGGTTTCCAGCTCGGCAATGCTTGCCACTTCCACCAGACGGACTTCCGGGCCCAGGCCCAGAGTCAACGCTTGATGCAGGGCGCTACGAAAAAGAGGGTGGTCATCGGCAATCAGGATTTCGTATGTGGCCATTTTTCAAATGATCCTGTTTTTCAAACAACTCGAGGTACAGCCACGGAGCTGTACCAACAGGGCACGTTCAACGCCAATCACGTGGCTATCCACGTAAAGAATACGGCGTATCAAACTTGGCCGCGCCCTAATCGGCGCCAAGCATGCCCAGCGAAGCCGGGGTGGTCAAGGTGCATGGCCAGTACAGTTCTTTGCAGTATGGGCGACAATCAACGCGTGACAGGGGCGCCGATTTATACAAAAGGCATCAGCTCGGCGTGTGCCGGTGTTGAAACATTCATTTCAAGCTGATGTTTGGCATCAAGGTAATGTTGGCTGAACACGTCGAAATAAGCGTCCAGTGCCGCCGCAGCCTCGGTATCACCCGCCAGATCGAGACACAACGCCGCCACTTCGGCTGTGCATAAATGCTCACTGCGGGTCGACCGGCGCAACCGGTACCGCGACAGCTTCTCGGGCAACAGGCTAAGGATTGGCAGCCGATCAAAGTAGGGGCTTTTGCGGAAAATCTTCCGGGCTTCTGTCCAGGTGGCATCCAGCAGAATGAACAGCGGACGCTTCGAACTATCGGCATCGACGCTGTTTGTGACACGCTCGGGTTCGACGTACTCACCCGGAAACACCAGATAGGGCTGCCATTGCGGGTCGGCCAGCAGCGCCAGCAATTGCTCATCAACCTCCGTACGCGACCAGATGAATGCATGGTTGTCGCGTACCACATCGGCGATCAGCCAACCGGTGTTGCTCGGCTTGAACACTTCCTTGTTGGTCATGATCAGGCACACGCCAGAACGGGCCTCGACCTGCGGGCGCCAGGCGCACAGGCAGTGGCTCTCGATCACGCGGCAGGCTCGGCAACGCGGCGCCCTCCAGCCTCGGGCCTGAATCGGCTTGATGCCCTCTTCCTCTCGCTCATCGCGCAAGCGGGCTACTGCGTTTGCAGCAAAGCATGGGGTTGCAGGGTTCATCGCAGGCAACGCCGGCAGGGGGAAAAAATCGACACGAAAAACACTCGGCAGGGCAGAAAGTGGCGGCAGTTTATCAGAGCACCCGGCGCAAGCCTGTACCGTCCAGGCCTCGTCCCCTATAATTCGCCGCCACTGAACGCACAGTCATGTGATGGGTCGAACCACCAGTCACTGAACCAGGAGAGTTTCATGCTGCGCCTTATCGTTCCCACCGCTGCCATTTTGCTGGCGTCGTCCTTCAGCGCTCAGGCCGCTTCCTTGAGTGAGCAGAATCTCAACAGAGAGCTGCGAAACGTCGCTACACAAAGCAGTGTTGGCACTCCACGGGCGATCAACGAAGACATTCTTGATCAGGGCTACACCGTCGAAGGCAACACGCTGATCAACCATCTAAGCGTACAAAGCAGCCACGCCAACAAGATGCGTGCCGACCCGAAAGCCGTGTATTTCCAGCTTGGCGCCTCTGTATGCAACAACCCATCGTTCCGCAAACTGATGGCCAAGGGCGCGGTCATGCGTTACGACTTCACTGAGGTGAAGACCAACCGCTCAGTCGGCTCCGCCAGCTATCAGGAGTCGGACTGCCCGAAAGCGGCTCCGGCCAAGAAGAAGTAATCATCGGGAAGTGGCGCGCCGCTGTTCATCCTCGGCGCGCAGTTCTGCCAACAACGCCTGCAAATAACGTGAACGTCGGTCGGCCCCCTCCAGACGCCGGCAGCACTCTTCTTCGAGACTCAAATGATTGGTCTCGGCTGATGATTTCAGTAATCGATACAGTTGCGTATCGATCTCCAGAATGACTCTGGTCATAGCATCCCGCCTCCCTGCACTTCGCCCTTGTTTGAGCGATAAAATCCTTGAACCGCTTGTACCGTGCGTCCTGCCTTTGACGCAACAAAGTTGTCGTGGCATGCCTGTCATTTAGTAAATCAGACTGTCAGACACTCGGCTTACGTTCAGACGAGCGGTGAAAGCACCTTGCAAATCGCCAATAAGCGGTTGCCAGGAAAGACTTTGCGGCGCAATGATCAAGTCAGCGAAAATCTCCGCGAGGGTCTAGATTCATAGTGTTCACGTTTACTTTTCAGGGCAGGAAAGGGGCTGCCCATTGCGCGTCTTATTGTGCGAATGTTTCCTTCATCCAAGGGAAAAACAGAGCCTGTATGGAAGGAGAAGTTGATGCCTTACCAACCGAATGACCTCCTGAGCCGTCATTTTGAAGAAAGCGGCCACGACCTCATCAGCAAGGTCGAAGAGCAACTCAACCTGGTTTCACCCAACAGCCCGAACATCCCGATTTACCGCGACATGATCCTGACCGTGCTGCGCATGGCCCAGGAAGATCACAACCGCTGGAATGCCAAGATTACCCTTCAAGCCCTGCGTGAACTGGAGCACGCCTTCCGGGTACTCGAGCAGTTCAGGGGGCGCCGCAAAGTCACCGTTTTTGGCTCGGCCCGAACACCGATAGAACATCCTTTATACGGCCTGGCCCGGGAACTTGGCGCCGCGCTGGCGCGCTCCGACCTGATGGTCATCACCGGTGCCGGTGGTGGCATCATGGCGGCGGCCCACGAAGGTGCTGGCCTGGCACACAGCCTGGGATTCAATATCACCCTGCCCTTCGAGCAGCATGCCAATCCCACCGTGAATGGCACCACCAATCTGCTGCCCTTCCACTTCTTCTTTACCCGCAAGCTGTTCTTCGTCAAGGAAGCCGATGCGCTGGTCCTGTGCCCTGGCGGTTTCGGTACCCTGGATGAAGCGCTGGAAGTGCTGACACTGATCCAGACCGGTAAAAGCCCGCTGGTGCCCGTGATACTGCTGGACGCTCCCGGCGGCACGTTCTGGCAAGGCGCGTTGGACTTCATTCACCATCAACTGGAGGAAAATCGCTACATCCTGCCGACCGATATGAAACTCGTGAGTCTGGTCTACTGCGCGGAAGAAGCTGTGGAGCAGATCAACCAGTTCTACAGCAACTTCCACTCCAGCCGCTGGCTCAAGCATCAATTCGTGATCCGCATGAATCACAAGCTCAGCGACCACGCGCTCGAACACATGCAGGAGGCATTTGCCGACCTGTGTCTGAGCGATCATTTCCATCAACATACTTACAGCGGAGAGGAACACGACGAACCGCAGTTCAGCCACCTGGCGCGACTCGCTTTCACCTTCAACGCCCGTGATCATGGACGTCTGCGGGAACTGGTGGACTACATCAACCTGCCGGAAAACTGGGCGCAGTCCAAACCCCAGGCGCAACAGCGCACGCGGGAACCATCCAAGGTTTCGTAGGCAAAAAAAACGGCCCGCTATCGAAATAGCGAGCCGTTTCAGTCAATCGTCCATCCCTCGGCCGCTGAACAAGCGGCCGATCATTTCCATGGAATATCCCCGATAACTCAGGAACCTGCCCTGTTTGGCACGTTCCCGGGCATCTATTGGTAAATGCCCGGAAAACTTTCGCCGCCAGGTGTCTTCCAGTTGTTCCTGCCAGTTGATACCGCTCTCACGCAAAGCAAGTTCGATGTCGGTACGTTGCAGGCCGCGCTGGCTCAATTCTTCGCGAATACGCAAAGGGCCATAACCGGAACGGGCACGGTAGGAAACAAAGCTTTCGAGGTAGCGGGATTCGGACAGCAGGCCTTCTTCCGTCAAACGGTCGAGTGCCGTGTCGATCATTTCAGGGAGGGCGCCGCGTTGACGCAGTTTACGCGTCAACTCGACTCGACCGTGCTCGCGTCGCGCGAGCAGGTCCATTGCGGTTCGCCGCACCGCGACGAGTGTATCGAGTACGGCGGTCATCGGATCAATCAGATATCAGCGTCAGCCAGGTCATCAGCAGTCTCTTTGACTGGCGATGCTTTAACGTCCGGTGCTGGAGTCAGCAACTTGTCGCGCAGCTGCTTCTCGAGCTTGGCGGCGATTTCCGGATTGTCTGCCAGGAACTTGGCCGAGTTGGCCTTGCCCTGACCGATCTTGGTGCCTTCATAGGCATACCAGGCGCCGGACTTCTCAACAAAACCGTGCAGCACGCCCAGGTCGATCATCTCGCCATTGAGGTAGATGCCTTTGCCATAAAGAATCTGGAACTCGGCCTGACGGAACGGCGAAGCCACCTTGTTCTTCACAACCTTGACGCGGGTTTCGCTACCGACAACTTCATCACCTTCTTTCACCGCGCCGGTACGGCGGATGTCCAGACGAACCGAAGCGTAGAACTTCAGCGCGTTACCACCGGTGGTGGTTTCCGGGCTGCCGAACATCACACCGATTTTCATACGGATCTGGTTGATGAAGATAACCAGGCAGTTGGCGTTCTTGATGTTACCGGTGATTTTACGCAGCGCCTGGGACATCAGACGGGCTTGCAGGCCCACGTGCATGTCACCCATTTCGCCTTCGATTTCTGCCTTTGGAACCAGAGCCGCCACGGAGTCGACGATGATCACGTCAACGGCGTTGGAACGCACCAGCATGTCGGTGATTTCCAGGGCTTGCTCGCCGGTGTCCGGCTGCGAAACCAGCAGGTCGTCGACGTTGACGCCCAGTTTGCCGGCGTATTCAGGGTCGAGGGCGTGCTCGGCATCGACGAATGCGCAGGTCGCGCCGGCTTTTTGAGCCTGGGCGATCACCGACAGTGTCAGCGTGGTTTTACCGGAGGATTCAGGACCGTAGATTTCAACGATACGGCCTTTTGGCAGACCGCCAATGCCGAGCGCGATATCCAGACCCAGAGAGCCAGTGGAGATAGCCGGGATCGCCTGACGGTCCTGATCGCCCATACGCATTACGGCACCCTTGCCGAATTGACGTTCGATCTGACCCAGGGCCGCAGCCAAGGCTTTCTTCTTGTTGTCGTCCATTAAAGTCCTCACGTAATCAATAAGGCCTGACGGCCAACACCTGTATAAGTAGCCAGTATTATTCCACAGCGTTTCAGGATCGCCTACCCCTGATTTGAGATTTCTCCAGTGGCATGGCGCAGCAGCCCCTCTAGCGCGGCCTTAACCGTTTGTCGGCGGACCTCGTCACGGTTGCCGGGAAAGTACTGCACCTCGCTGAACACCTGTTCACCAACGCCCCAGGCCAGCCACACGGTGCCTACCGGCTTGCTCGGCGAACCGCCATCCGGTCCCGCCACACCGCTGACCGCCACGGCAAAACGCGCCCGGCTTTTCTCCTGCGCGCCTCGGGCCATGGCCTCGACCACCTCGCGACTGACCGCTCCCACCGTCGAAAACAACTCGACCGGGACATTCAATTGCTCGGTTTTCTGGCGATTGGAATAGGTGACATAACCAGCCTCGAACCACGCCGAACTCCCCGGAATCCGGGTGATCGCCTCGCTGATCCCGCCGCCGGTACAGGACTCGGCGGCGGTGACGTGAGCATTGAGAACCTGCAAGCGCCTGCCAAGTTCAGCGGCCAGTTGGGTGATTTCTTTCACGGTCATCTCCTGAGCAAGCGGAATGAGAACTACCGTACACGAGCGGATAGCGCTTGCAAGGCGCAGGATCGATCAAAATGTTAGCGAGCGAGGGCTCTGATATAAGCCTGACAGGCCTGCAAGGCAATCAGTCCGCGGTCGCCGGCGTCGGTGATGGCGATAATTCGCTGAGCATGCGCCGGGTCAAGTCGGGCTCGCGCCACTCCATGATCCACGCTGCCGGCTCCGGAGGCGGTTGGCATTGCGTAGACAGAGGCGGTGTCATGGGCGTTGAGGAGGACTGACAGGCGCACATCAGCAGTGGCAAGACGATCGCGCAGGCGCGACCTTGATCACGTTGGGCATCGCTAAGCGCTCGATAATGGGTTTGCTCACTGGCCGACAGCCGCTGCTCCAGTGCTAGACGCTTGTCCTGCTTGGCCTGTTGCTGCCTCGGCGTGCAGCGTGGCCTGTTCCGCCAGTTGCCGGCCATACCGCCAATCCTGAAAGTGCCAGGTCAGCGCCGCCGAGCCGCCGGCCAACACAGCCAGAAACACAACAACGCCAATGATGCGGTAAGGCACCGGGATCAAACCGAAGGCTGGCATAACACCGCCCCCGCCCGCGCCCAGAGTTGCAAGCGATCCTGCAAACCGTTCAGGCCGCCGTTGATGCGACGGGTGATGCTGTTGAACTGGTCGCGGTCGGCCAGTTCGTTGAAGCCATTTTGCTCCCAGAACCACGCGGCCGATTCGGCGGCCCATTGGGGTTGTTCCAGCAATTCAGGCAAAAACAGTAAACGATCATCACCGAAGAGTCCGAGACTGCACTGACGGTAATTGTCGCGGCCAGTGATCTGAATCAGGCCTCGGCCACGGTACTTTTGACCGTCGCCGTCAGGCTCTGGCGTATTGCCAAGGCGGACAGCCAGCGCGCCAGTGTCGTACTTGCTCAAGTATTGAGCGCTCCCCAACTCGCGCACGTATTGCAACTGCCCCGATTCGTGACCGACTTGCGCGAGGAAGGCGGCGATACGTTTTGGGGTGTTGATGTTGCGGTGAGACATGGCTGTGTTCAGGGCGGAAATGAAAACGCCCGCTTGGGAGCGAGCGCTGGGCATAACAATCTGTAGTTGTTGCTGCGTAACTGTCATATAGCCCCCAGGCCCTGACGAGTGTCTGGTTCGTGTCAAAGATATCCAGCCAGCCAAAGTGGCGCACTGGGTCGATGCTCGCTGAAAGGAAAGAACGACTCTTGCGGCCAATCCCGAAGTGCACGGCGATAGGCGTGCAATTCGGCGTATTGATCGGTGGTCAATGTTGTACCGCCGCCGTCCTCCAGTTCGTCCCTGTCGCGGGCGACCATACTGTCAGTGGCCGATAACCGACTATCACTAGTTCACGCTCCACCCCGCCTGTACCTGATCGGAAAAATTCCGGGCTTTCAGGCGGCAGCCCTGTTTGGTACCGGTCCCCCGACCAGGATGACCATCGCCCCGTCGCCGCCCACATGGGTGGCCACGAGCGAAGAAAAAGCCGTCGGGAACGAGATCGGGAAGGTGATATAGACATCGCCATTGGCATCCGTGGTGCCGACGCCCCATTGTTCAATGCTGCCACTGGGATACTTCTGGTAACCGACGTTGCCATAGACGCCGGAGAAGGACGAAGCGTACTTGTCTCGAACTGTGGCGCGGTCACAAACAGCTTGTTACTGCGCAACGCCGTCAACAGTTGATCGTTACTCGCCTCTGACGGTTTGATACCGGCAGCCTCGATGACTTTCAACAACTCCAGAGTGACACCGTTGCCGCAGCTGGCAGGGATCAAAGAACCCGGAGTCCCCGTGATCGAGTTTTCATCGACAAACTTGCCGTCCACCAAACCGGCGCTGGGGACACTATTGGGATAGTCCACGGTATATCCTTCCGTTGGTATTTTGCAGGCAGCCGTGTGCTGGCAACACAAGACTGCACTTCCAGTTATCAATAAGTTTCAGGGTTTATACGGTTACGACACTGACAGGTGAAGCCGGCCAGTCAATGATCAGCGGGAAGTCCGGTTGCTGTTCAATGTTCATCAACTTGAGCGTATAGCGTTTCCACTCTTGCAGAGTGGCCAGTTGAACATTGGTGGCCTCACCTAGTTCATAAGCGTATTGCAGCGGCGCGACGCGAATAACAATCTCACGCAGACGATTGTCTCGCTCGGCGTCGGCTTGAGCGGTTTTGCCTGTTCGTTCGGCAGCCAAGTCCAGCACCCAGTCATCATTCAGCCAAACATAATATTCGCCGGGACGAGGCTTGACGGTCAGATAGTCAGGCAACGGGCCCAACTCGTACCAGAATTCAAGGCCACCTGTGTCTTTGCGATACACCGGGCGGTTGCGCAAATCGATCAGTTGCGAAGCGGCACCGTTACGCCAAACCCAGACATAGCCCGTTTCGGCGGCCAGCAATGCTTCCGGCAACTCTATGGCATTGCCTGGCAGGACAACGCCCATACCGGGGATCTCCGGCAACTCCACCGGACCGACGATTTCCTGCGTTGTTTCATAAACATAGTAATAAACCATAAACACCTCTATTGAAAAATCTTGAGCATCCATTAAAAAACGCAGACCAACGTTAATTTCAGATGAGTTTTATTCTGCCTGGGTAGGCGACATTTCGTGGACGCGTTTCTATACCGCCGGTAACTTCGGTAAAACCAAGACTGCTCGGACCTTGATTGAATAGAGCATCGGGAGCGACTGACCCGGCACCTGAGGGAACACCCAACATGTCGCTTTTTAGTTCATGTCTGTGTGACTTCAATATATCAACTTGCCAACTACCAGCCATTCGACCTAGGTCAACACTGCGACCTTCGTCAACAACCCTCGGGGTACTGGCTTGCAGCGTTTCGAGGTCGATGCCAGCAGCCACGCGATTGCCGAGGGTTGGGCAGTGATCACGCAGTTGGGTAATTAGGGGGGGTGATCTTCATGGTGTTTTCACCGGGCAATAAAAAACCCGCTTGTTGGCGGGCTTGAGTGAAAGGTACTGGCCTTGGGAAACCCGCGTCCTTGCGGGTCGGATGCCGGTCGGCACCGCTGCTCGCCATTCCATTGGGCTTTGTGTTCAGTGGTCCTGGCGGGTATCTCGCGGCGGTACTTCGCAAACGCCAATCCGCTTGGCCGCCCAACGTTCATAAAGGCCAATGGCAACATCTGCCCCGGCCATCGCCGTCAGGCAACCGAACGCGCAAGCCGTCCAGATCGACACGCCGGCGGCATACAGCAGCATGATTGCCGAGACCCCGCAGACCATGCAGGCCCCGGACCGCAAGGCCAGACGCCGCAGCAATGACCAGCCACGGGCGCCCTCCTTGTCGGCACGCCACATTTCGCCGGACACCCCGCCCACCAGGGCGAGGACGATGACGAGCCAGATCGGCATGTCCAGCAACGCTTGTTGCTCGTTTGTCATGTCACGCCTCCGGGGGGTGATTGATGAGTGATGGGTGTGTCTTTTAAAACGGTGTCTCTTGAGGTGCCTGACGATAGGTAGGCATTCCAAAAAGCCCGGTGTTGGCCGGGCTTTTCAGTAATGCGGTCCCATCTCTGGGTTTGACTGTCCTGGCGAATTACCAGGGCGCTACTGGCCAGTTGATCGTGGACGGATAGCCGGGTTGATTTTTTACTTCGCTGACGGCAACAACGTATTGCTTGTAAGCAAGCAATACCGCTTCATCTGCAGGAGTGGCGAGGCCGAGATCTACCTTGTATTGCAAGGGGTTGAACATCAGCCAACGAGCAGCCTCATCAAACTGCTTCTGCATGCGAGCAGAGGTAAGAATGAAATACTCCTCATGAGTCGGCTCAGTGAAGACCCATCCCCTATCAAAAAAATACTGAGCCTTCCATCCCTCTTGAGCTGTTGTGTCACCTGTTACATCAAGCCATGAACCAGACACTCCGCCTGGCTGGGTAGTGGGCATGGCTTCCTCAGTGTCCAACACCTGAATGACTATTGAATAGGCAGTTTTATAGGCTGTTTCTATGAGTACATAACGGTTCATTCTGTTGTCCTAGTGATTGACTCTCAACGCACGCTGATTTTCAGTTCTGCCCACCTGCCAGCGCGTTGATAACGTCAGGTAGGTACTCGAAAAAACCCGGCACTCGCCGGGCTTTTCAGTAATGCGGTCCTTCGCCTTCCTTTAATCCTGTGTCAAAAAGGAAGCTGACTTTTCGGCGCTACTGGCGCGGTACGAGTCCATTCAAATTGTTTTTCCGACCGCGGTCCCTGCCCGCCGGATAACTACTTGTGGTGCTTTACGCTGCACACCCGGGTCAGTTGCCAACCCTCTGAACCGTTGAGGCCGGTTCATCGCTGCCTTTGTGGTGGAACTAAAGAGCTTCGTTTCGAGCTGCTTTGTTGAGCGGCTTGAGACAAATAATATGCATTGATGCATATACAGTCAATGCATAAACGCATTTATTTATGTATTTAAAATGCGTTAGCGCATGAAAGTCCCACAGGCAAAGGCGCTGACGGCTTTTCGGCAGGCGAAAAAAAACCCGCTCGGTGGCGGGTTTTATCTGATAGCGGTGAGGTTAACGGGCGTACATGCCCCACCAGAAGACGTGACCGAGGATGACAATCTGCTCTTCCTGGATTTCCTGGAAGGTGTAGTCCTCGTCCGGATGTTCATCGCGATTGAAGCTGCGCAGGCGTATCCCGGTAGGCAGGCGATAAAGCTGTTTCACCCGCAGTTGGCCGTTATGGTTGATGGCATAAAGGTCGCCATCCACGATATCGCCGATCCCGCACTTGCCGGCATTAACGCCGACGGTGGCGCCGTCGCGCAGTACCGGCAACATACTGTTGCCGCGCACCGTCACGCATTTGGCCTGGTCGAACTGAACGCCGTTGTGGCGCAAACTCCGCTTGCCGAAGCGCAGGCTAGAGCGTTCGCTCTCCTCAATGACGAATCTTCCTGATCCAGCAGCCAATTCAACCTCGCGAAGAAAGGGGACCGATACCTCGTCATCATCGACGGGCGTATCGTCGTCCCACAGACTTATGTCCTTGAGTTCCGAATGCAATTGATCACGCCCGGTGCTGGCTGCCGGCGCGACATCCGCACGGCCCCGCAACTGGTCGGTGCTCACGGCGAAGTACTCGGCGATCTTCGAGATGTGTTTATCCGAGGGATCGACGATCTTCCCGCTGAGAATCCGCGAGAGAGTGGATTGAGGCACGCCGGTGCGACGGTGAAGCTCCGTGGGGGAGATCCCGTGCCGATCGAGCAGCGCTCTTAAGACGGTAGAAACATTGCGTTTTTGCATAACGCGCATAGTGCTTGTTCTTTTCGCGGAAGACAAATGCCAAATTGCATAAATTTCGCATATGTCGTGCATAGACAGAAGAAATGTACCGCGGGGCTTTCATGCCTGCGTCGGGTGGACCGCCCATGTTAACCTTGCGCCCATCGCGGAAAAGCCGGGCCGATGCCCCTCCTTTGCCCTACACCTTTCAACGAATTTGCCTGATTATCCGATGAATAAAGCGCTCTCTGATTTGTCCTCCCACACGCCAATGATGCAGCAGTACTGGCGCCTGAAAAACCAGCACCCAGACCAGCTGATGTTCTATCGCATGGGCGATTTCTACGAGATCTTCTATGAAGACGCGAAGAAGGCCGCCAAATTGCTGGACATCACCCTGACCGCCCGTGGGCAGTCGGCAGGTCAGGCGATTCCGATGTGTGGGATTCCTTACCATGCCGCGGAAGGCTACCTGGCGAAACTGGTCAAGCTCGGCGAGTCGGTGGTGATCTGTGAGCAGGTCGGCGACCCGGCTACCAGCAAAGGGCCGGTGGATCGTCAGGTGGTGCGGATCATCACGCCCGGTACGGTCAGCGATGAAGCGCTGCTGGATGAGCGTCGAGATAACCTGATCGCGGCGGTGCTGGGTGACGAGCGTCTGTTTGGCCTGGCGGTGCTGGACATCACCAGCGGCAACTTCACCGTGCTGGAGATCAAAGGCTGGGAAAACCTGCTGGCGGAACTGGAGCGGGTCAATCCGGTGGAGTTGATGATCCCGGACGACTGGCCGAAAGATCTGCCGGCGGAGAAACGTCGTGGGGTTCGTCGCCGTGCGCCGTGGGATTTCGAGCGTGACTCGGCACTGAAAAGTCTTTGCCAGCAGTTTTCTACCCAGGACTTGAAAGGTTTCGGTTGCGAAAACCTGACCCTGGCCATCGGTGCCGCCGGTTGCCTGCTCAGTTACGCCAAGGAAACCCAGCGCACCGCCCTGCCCCATTTGCGCAGTCTGCGTCATGAACGCCTGGACGACACCGTGGTGCTGGACGGCGCGAGCCGTCGCAACCTGGAACTGGACACCAACCTGGCCGGCGGTCGCGACAACACCCTGCAATCGGTGGTCGATCGGTGCCAGACCGCCATGGGCAGCCGTCTGCTGACCCGCTGGCTGAACCGTCCGCTGCGGGATCTGACCGTATTGCTGGCGCGCCAGACCTCGATCACCTGCCTTCTCGACGGTTACCGCTTCGAGAAACTGCAACCGCAGCTCAAGGAAATCGGCGACATCGAGCGGATCCTGGCGCGGATCGGCCTGCGCAATGCCCGTCCTCGTGACCTGGCTCGCCTACGCGATGCGCTCGGTGCCTTGCCTGAGTTGCAAGTGGCGATGACTGAGCTGGAAGCTCCGCACATCATTCAACTGGCGAAGACCACCAGCACCTACCCGGAACTGGCGGCACTGCTGGAAAAAGCCATCATCGACAACCCACCGGCCGTCATTCGTGACGGTGGTGTATTGAAAACCGGTTACGACGCCGAGTTGGACGATTTGCAATCGCTCAGCGAGAACGCCGGGCAATTCTTGATCGACCTCGAAGCCCGTGAGAAGGCCCGCACCGGTCTGTCTCATCTGAAGGTCGGTTACAACCGCATTCATGGCTACTTCATCGAGTTGCCAAGCAAGCAGGCTGAGTCGGCGCCGGCAGACTATATCCGTCGCCAGACGTTGAAAGGTGCCGAGCGCTTCATTACCCCGGAACTGAAAGCGTTCGAAGACAAAGCCCTGTCGGCAAAGAGCCGCGCCCTGGCTCGCGAGAAGATGCTCTACGAAGCACTGCTCGAAGATTTGATCGCCCAGTTGCCACCGTTGCAGGACACCGCCGCGGCACTGGCCGAGCTGGACGTGCTGAGCAACCTTGCCGAACGTGCGCTGAATCTCGATCTGAATTGCCCGCGCTTCGTCAGTGAGCCGTGCATGCGCATCAGCCAGGGTCGTCACCCGGTGGTCGAGCAAGTACTGACCACGCCGTTCGTGGCCAACGACCTGAGCCTCGACGACAACACCCGCATGCTGGTGATCACCGGTCCGAACATGGGCGGTAAATCCACCTACATGCGCCAGACCGCTCTGATCGTGCTGCTGGCACACATCGGCAGCTTCGTGCCGGCGGCCAGTTGCGAGCTGTCTCTGGTGGACCGGATCTTTACCCGGATCGGTTCCAGCGATGACCTGGCCGGCGGGCGTTCGACCTTCATGGTCGAAATGAGCGAAACCGCGAACATTCTGCACAACGCCACCGAGCGCAGCCTGGTGCTGATGGACGAAGTCGGTCGCGGCACCAGCACCTTCGACGGTCTGTCCCTGGCCTGGGCTGCGGCCGAACGCCTGGCGCACCTGCGAGCTTACACGCTGTTCGCTACCCACTACTTCGAGCTGACCGTACTGCCGGAAGCCCAACCGCTGGTGGCGAACGTGCACCTTAACGCCACTGAGCACAACGAACGCATCGTGTTCCTGCACCACGTGCTACCAGGGCCTGCCAGCCAGAGCTACGGCCTTGCGGTTGCACAGTTGGCCGGTGTGCCGAGCGAAGTGATCGTGCGCGCGCGCGAACACCTGGGCCGGTTGGAAGCGACCGCCCTGCCTCATGAAGTTCCCAAGACTGCCAAAGGCAAACCGGTGGCGCCGCAGCAGAGCGACATGTTCGCCAGCCTGCCGCACCCGGTGCTGGATGATCTGGCCAAACTTGATCTGGACGACATGACTCCGCGTCGGGCGCTCGAAATGCTCTATACACTAAAGACACGGATCTAACGCACTTGCCTGCAAGCTGTTAGAATCTCGCGCGGTTTGGGATGCTGCTGGCTTATAGCCTGACCAGCAGACTATCGCTCCCAAACCTGGCGACCCCAACGTGAAGGGGCTCCGCTGCCGCCGCCTGAGGAGAAAATTAGAAATGACCTTCGTCGTCACCGACAACTGCATCAAGTGCAAGTACACCGACTGCGTAGAAGTCTGTCCGGTGGACTGCTTTTACGAAGGCCCGAACTTCCTGGTGATTCACCCGGATGAGTGCATCGACTGCGCACTGTGCGAACCAGAATGCCCTGCCGTGGCCATCTTCTCCGAAGATGAAGTCCCGGAAGACATGCAGGAGTTTATTCAGCTGAACGTTGAGCTGGCGGAAATCTGGCCCAACATCACCGAGAAGAAAGAATCGTTGCCCGATGCCGAAGAGTGGGATGGCGTCAAAGGCAAGATCAAAGACCTCGAACGCTGATTACCCCCGCGCTCTCGAAAAGGCCCCTTGCGGGCCTTTTTGCTTTTCTGCAGGCAAAAAAAAGGGGCGGTTTGACCCGCCCACATTTTTTCCCTATTCCCTGTGTTCCTTTTCATCGTCCTGATGAATCGCTTCCTGCGATGTCCTTCCCCCTCATCCTTGAAGGGTGTGTCTGTCCGTCGACACAGTTCAGATACTAGAGAGTTCCCTACCGAGAGCAATCGCCCCCGATAGCTGAAACTGCCTGTCATAAGCTGTTAATATAAAAAAATATCCATATAAATCAATTAGTTAATCTTATCTCACGTAGGAATATGTACGACTGCTACCCATAGAGTTAGCGAACACTTACGAAAGAGTAAGCAAACTCTTACAACGAGAGACTACAAACCAGAGGACTTACGGCGGGAACTTCCTGCCTGTCTCCCAGCCAATAAAAAACCCCGAACCAGTCGGGGCCTTTAATGCCAGCCAGCAAATCGCTTATTGAAACAGCGACTCACTCGACAGACCATTCTTCTCGAGAATCTCCCGAAGACGCTTCAGGCCTTCAACCTGAATCTGTCTGACCCGCTCCCGGGTCAGGCCAATCTCCAGGCCTACATCTTCAAGCGTGCTGCTCTCGTGACCGCGCAGACCGAAGCGGCGTATCACCACTTCACGTTGCTTGTCGGTCAGCTCCGAGAGCCATTGATCGATGCTCTGGGACAGGTCGTCATCCTGCAACAGTTCACATGGATCGGTTGGACGGTCATCGGTAAGGGTGTCCAGCAGGGTTTTATCCGAATCCGGACCCAGCGAGACGTCGACCGAAGAAACCCGCTCGTTCAGGCCGAGCATGCGCTTGACCTCGCCCACTGGTTTTTCCAGCAGGTTGGCGATTTCTTCGGGTGAGGGTTCGTGATCGAGTTTTTGCGTCAGCTCCCGTGCAGCCCGCAGGTACACGTTGAGCTCTTTGACCACATGAATCGGCAACCGGATGGTCCGGGTCTGATTCATGATCGCGCGTTCGATGGTTTGACGAATCCACCAGGTCGCGTAGGTCGAAAAGCGGAAGCCGCGTTCGGGGTCGAACTTCTCTACCGCCCGGATAAGCCCGAGGTTGCCCTCTTCGATCAGGTCCAGCAGCGACAGGCCACGATTGACGTAACGCCGGGCGATTTTCACCACCAGCCGCAGGTTACTTTCAATCATGCGTTTGCGCCCGGCCGGATCTCCACTTTGCGACAAGCGCGCAAAATGAACTTCTTCTTCGGGGGACAGCAGAGGGGAGAAACCAATCTCATTGAGGTACAGCTGCGTGGCATCGAGCGCACGCGTGTAGTCAATGTACTTGTGTTGCTTTAACGAGGCGGAGTGTTTGGATTTGGCACGAACGGAAGGTGGAGCAGCCCCTTCATCATTCGACATCGAATCCGTACCGATGCCGGTCTCCATCAGGAGAACCTCATCGTCGATGTCAAACTCCGGCACTTCTTTACTGAGAGCCATTGTTATAGTCCTTTGGTGAGTTCGACCTCAGGCTCAAGCGGCGCCTTTATCCTTGGCAACGCTGGAGCCTGTTCCCTCTACGCGACGGAACAGGCTGGAAAGCGATCAACGACGCGGCAGGAATTGCAGCGGATCTACTGGTTTACCTTGTCGGCGAATCTCAAAATGCAGCTTCACCCGGTCTGTACCCGTTGACCCCATTTCGGCAATTGTCTGTCCGACCTTGACTTGCTGCCCCTCCCGAACCAACAGCCTGCGGTTATGTCCGTAGGCACTGACGTAGGTATCGCTGTGTTTGATGATGACTAATTCGCCGTAGCCCCTTAAGCCACTCCCGGCGTACACCACCGTCCCATCAGACGCAGCTAAAACAGGCTGTCCCAAATCCCCGGCGATATCAATTCCTTTATTCAAACTGCCGTTTGAAGAGAATTTTCCAATCAGAATGCCATTAGATGGCCATCCCCAGCCGGTCGGGGCCGGACCGGCAGGAGGCATCGGAGCAGGGGTCGGCTTGCTGGCGACGGACGGTGCAACCACTGCTGTGCTCGTGGTTGCGCCATTCGCCTGGCGCCGGATAACCGTGGTTTTCAGCGACGAAGAAGGCGTTGAATCGGTGGAACTGGCCACCGGCGTCGGCGTTGATCCGGTGCGACCGTCAAAGCGAATCGTCTGACCCGGATGGATCGTGTAAGGCGTAGGAATGTTGTTGCGTGCCGCGAGGGCCTTGTAGTCCCAGCCGTAGCGAAAGGCGATGGAGAACAAGGTGTCTTTAGGTCGGACGACGTATTGACCCGTGGTCACAGCCGGACGCTGGGCGACAGCGTTGTTGCCATCGACGACGCTCACATCGCTCGATTTGTTGCTGGAGCAACCGACCAGCAAGGTGCTCAAGACAAGGCCAGTCACCAGGCGCTGAAAGCTCGTTTTACCCATTCGCTGCGCAATGACTGTGAGACTCACCCGCCGCTCCCTTTGTGGTGGCTGAAAATGTGGATTGCCGTGGTCCGGCATGAAATGTCGCAAGTATAACGGGCCGTGCAGGCTTTACCTTTAATGAAGCGAAATGGCTTCGCGCACACGTTTGCTGCCTGACGATGAATCCCGTTTAACTGATCGATGCCGCTGTAAGACAGGAGCAATCGAAGAGAATTCAGCGCGCTCAAACAAATGCTCAGGCAAGTGGCCCATTGAGTAACGGGACGAAGCGAACAGCCCCCAGAACACGCCTGGAAAAGCCCTGCTCTTCCCGGATGATCAGCATCAATTGTTGAACCTCACCCGACCCGACCGGGATCACCAGCCGCCCTCCCGGCGCCAATTGATCGAGCAGCGCCTGAGGTACATCGGTCGCCACCGCGGTCACGATAATGCCGTTGTACGGCGCCAGCGCCGGCCAGCCTTCCCAACCATCGCCCCAGCGGAACACCACGTTGCGCAGGTTCAGTTCCACCAGGCGTTCCTTGGCCCGATCCTGCAGAACCTTGATGCGCTCGACGGAAAAAACCCGTTCAACCAGTTGCGACAGCACCGCCGTCTGGTAGCCCGAGCCGGTGCCGATTTCCATCACCTTGTCGAGCGGACCTGCCTCCAGCAGCAACTCGCTCATGCGAGCCACCATATAAGGCTGCGAGATGGTCTGGTTATTCCCGATCGGCAGCGCCGTGTCTTCGTAGGCACGGTGAGCCAGCGCCTCGTCGACGAACAGGTGACGCGGTGTACGGCGAATGACTTCCAGCACCTTGGCGTTGGAAATCCCCTCTTCATACAGGCGCTGAATAAGGCGTTCACGGGTCCGTTGAGAGGTCATCCCGATGCCGCGACGCAGAATATCGTCTTGTTCACGAGCCATTAGTTCAGCCCCTCCAGCCAGCCATCGAGACTTCTGAAGGCATCATTAAAGGTGCGATCCAGTTGCAGTGGGGTGATTGAAACATAGCCTTGCATCACCGCATGAAAATCGGTGCCCGGGCCGCCGTCTTCGGCATCCCCCGCCGCCGCGATCCAATAACCGGATTTACCGCGCGGATCGACCACCTTCATCGGCGCTGCAGCACGTGCGCGATGTCCGAGGCGGGTCAGCTGAATACCGCGGATATGGTCCAACGGCAAATTGGGAATGTTCACGTTCAGTACCGTACGCGGTGGCAGTTCAAGGTCCGCGTGAGCTTCTATCAGTTTGCGCGCAAAGTACGCGGCGGTGGGAAGGTTCTCCACTTGCCGTGAGACCAACGAAAAGGCAAACGAAGGAAGCGCCAGGAAACGTCCCTCAAGGGCCGCCGCCACGGTGCCGGAATACAACACGTCATCACCCAGGTTGGCGCCCAGGTTGATACCCGAAACCACCATGTCCGGCTCGCGCTCCAGCAGGCCATTGAGGCCCAGGTGCACGCAATCGGTCGGTGTGCCATTGAGGCTGATAAAGCCGTTGGCCAGGGTTTGCGGGTGTAACGGACGGTCGAGCGTCAGCGAGCTGCTGGCGCCGCTTTTGTCTTGGTCCGGGGCGATAACCACGCATTCGGTGTAATCCGCCAGCGCAGCATAAAGCGCGGCGAGACCGGGTGCGGTTACCCCATCGTCGTTAGAAATCAGAATACGCATGGGCTGTCCGTCTGCCCCACCGGCACCAGATCAACGAGCTCGCGCACCAATACGGTGGCGAAGCATCCGGCCGGGAGGACGAATTCCAGTTGCAGAATGTCAGGCTCGGGATAATGCCACGTCAACCCACCAATGGGCAGCCGCAGGATGCGACGTTCGTGGCTCATACCGGCGTTAATCAACCAATCACGCAAGTCCGCTTCGCGAGTGGCGATTGCCTGCTCCAATTCATGGACAACGCCAGTGGCCGGCGAGTCACCTTCGCCCCACTGCGGACCGGTCGGGTGCAGATCGAGAATCGCCAGACGCGGGTCGCTGCACTCGGCTTCACCGGCTGGAAAAAAGCTGCGACTGTCAGTGAAGGCCAGCAGATCGCCAACCTGAGCACGCTGCCAGCTGCCATCGGCGACACGGGCCGCCAACACCTGATTAAACAGAAAACTGCGCGCCGTAGAGAGCAGACGCGAACGCACGTTGCGCTGCTCCGGCAAGGCTTTTCGAGCAGCCCACGCACGGGCATCGACCACGTTACCGCCGTCAAACCCAAAACGCTGGGCGCCGAAATAATTGGGAATACCTTGCTTGGCGATCAGTTGCAGACGCTCGTCGATCGCCGCTTTGTCGCCAGCGAATTGCGTCAGTCGCAACGTGAAGCCATTGGCCGAGTGAGCGCCGCGTTGCAGTTTGCGTTTGTGCCGGCCGGTCTTGAGGATTTTCAGCGTATCGTTTTGAGCCGCCGACAGATCAGGATCGGCCTTGCCCGGCAGTTGCACGCTGAACCACTGGCGAGTCAGCGCCTGACGATCCTTGAGGCCTGCGTAACTGACGGTGCGCAATGGCACGCCCGCCGCCTTGGCGATCCGCCGTGCCGCTTCTTCGGTATTCAGACCGCGCTTTTCCACCCAGATCCACAAGTGTTCGCCGTCGCCACTGAGGGGAATATTGAGGACTTCATCGACCTGAAAATCTTCCGCTGTGGCTTTCAATACTGCGGTGCCGAGGGCTTGGCCATAGGCCCGCGGGCCGAGCAATTGCAGTTCGTTCATGCGCGCAGCAACAAGGCAACGGAGTGCACGGCAATGCCTTCTTCGCGACCGACAAAGCCGAGCTTTTCGGTGGTGGTAGCTTTCACGTTCACTTGATCCAACTCAACTTGAAGATCCGCGGCAATCAGCGCGCGCATCGATTCGATATGCGGGGCCATTTTCGGCGCCTGGGCGACGATGGTGTTATCGACGTTGCCGACTTTCCAGCCCTTGGCGTGGATCAGTGCGACGACGTGACGCAACAGCACGCGGCTGTCGGCGCCCTTGAATGTCGGGTCGGTGTCCGGGAAGTGCTTGCCGATATCACCCAGCGCCGCGGCGCCGAGCAAGGCATCGCTCAAGGCGTGCAGCAGGACGTCACCGTCGGAATGAGCGAGCAGCCCGAAGCCGTGTGCAATCCGCACGCCGCCCAGAGTAATGAAATCGCCTTCAGCGAAACGGTGCACATCATAGCCGTGGCCAATACGCATAAAAAAACGCCCCGATTTTTGTCAGGGCGTGATTCTACCTGCATTAGACGCCTAGGGCGCGTCCATGATGTTGCAAGTGGTCGTCGATGAAACTGGCGATGAAGAAATAGCTGTGGTCGTAGCCCGGTTGCAAGCGCAACGTCAGCGGATGACCGGCCAGTTTGGCGGCCTGTTGCAAGGCTTCAGGCTTGAGCTGGGTGGCCAGGAAATCGTCGCGATCACCTTGGTCAACCAGCAGCGGCAGCTTCTCGTTCGCCTCGGCAATCAGGACACAGGCATCCCACTCGCGCCATTTCGATCGGTCTTCCCCCAAATAGCGGGAAAAGGCTTTCTGCCCCCAAGGACAGTCCATCGGATTGTTGATCGGCGAGAACGCCGACACCGACTGATAACGCCCCGGATTACGCAACGCGCAGACCAGCGCGCCGTGGCCGCCCATGGAGTGACCGCTGATGCCACGTTTGTCCGACGCCGGGAAATGAGCTTCGACCAATGCGGGCAATTCCTGCACGACATAGTCATGCATCCGATAGTGCCGCGACCAGGGTTCCTGCGTGGCATTCAGATAAAACCCGGCGCCGAGACCAAAGTCCCAGGCGCCATCCGGATCACCCGGCACATCAGGACCGCGAGGGCTGGTGTCCGGTGCAACGATAATCAGCCCCAGCTCGGCGGCCATGCGCATGGCGCCGGCCTTTTGCATGAAGTTTTCGTCGGTGCAGGTCAGGCCGGACAACCAGTACAGCACCGGCAGTTTGCCGCCCTGCTCCGCTTGCGGCGGCAGGTACACGGCAAACACCATGTCGCAGCCCAGCACATCGGAGCGGTGCCGATAGCGTTTGTGCCAGCCGCCGAAGCTTTTCTGGCAGGAGATATTTTCCAGGCTCATGACCGACCTCAGAAATGGATGACGGAACGGATGCTCTTGCCTTCATGCATCAGGTCGAACGCCTTGTTGATGTCTTCCAGGCCCATGGTGTGGGTGATGAAAGTATCCAGCGGAATTTCGCCGGTTTCGGCCATTTCGACATAGCTCGGCAATTCGGTACGGCCACGCACACCGCCAAACGCCGACCCGCGCCAGACGCGACCGGTGACCAATTGGAATGGACGGGTGGAGATTTCCTGTCCGGCACCGGCCACACCGATGATGACCGACTCGCCCCAACCCTTGTGGCAGCACTCAAGGGCTGCACGCATCAATTGGACGTTGCCGATGCATTCGAAGGAAAAGTCGACGCCGCCGTCGGTCATGTCGACGATGACTTCCTGGATCGGACGATCGAAATCTTTCGGGTTCACACAATCGGTTGCACCCAACTGCTTGGCGATCTCGAACTTGGCCGGGTTGATGTCGATGGCAATGATCCGCGCAGCCTTGGCTTTGACGGCGCCGATCACTGCCGACAGACCGATGCCGCCGAGGCCGAAAATGGCGACGGTATCACCTGGCTTCACCTTGGCGGTATTGAGGACTGCACCGATGCCGGTGGTGACACCGCAGCCCAGCAGGCAGACTTTTTCCAGTGGCGCTTCTTTTGGAATTTTGGCGACGGAGATTTCCGGCAGCACGGTGTACTCGGAGAACGTCGACGTCCCCATGTAGTGAAAAATTGGTTGGCCCTTGTAGGAAAAGCGCGAAGTGCCATCCGGCATCAGGCCTTTACCCTGAGTCGCGCGAATCGCCTGACACAGGTTGGTTTTGCCCGACAGACAGAATTTGCACTGGCGGCATTCCGGGGTGTACAGCGGGATCACATGATCGCCGACTGCGACGGAGGTCACGCCCTCACCGATCGCCTCAACCACCGCGCCACCTTCGTGACCGAGAATCGACGGGAAGATGCCTTCCGGGTCGGCACCGGACAAGGTGTAGGCATCAGTGTGGCAAACACCGGAAGCCACGACGCGCAGCAGGACTTCACCGGCTTTCGGCATGGCGACATCGACTTCAACGATCTCGAGGGGTTTCTTGGCCTCGAAGGCAACGGCAGCGCGCGACTTGATCATGTGGATTCTCCAGTGAATAAAAACGAGACAAAGAGTGTAATACAACGCTCTACGGTGAATAATCTGGACAAAAGCAAAACATTATTGCCATACAGGGATAATCCTTGATGTCCGAAAACCGCTGGGAAGGTATCGACGAGTTCGTCGCCGTGGCCGAGTGCAGCCAGTTCACGGCTGCCGCGGAACGCCTCGGGGTTTCGTCCTCCCACATCAGTCGACAAATAGTACGCCTCGAAGAGCGACTTCAGACGCGGTTGCTTTATCGCAGCACCCGCCGGGTCACGCTGACCGAGGCCGGGCAAACCTTTTTGCAACATTGCCAGCGTTTGCAGGATGGTCGCGAAGAAGCCTTGCGCGCGGTAGGCGACCTGACCAGCGAGCCCAAAGGCATGCTGCGCATGACCTGCGCCGTGGCGTATGGCGAACGATTCATCGTGCCGTTGGTGACCCGTTTCATGGGGCTCTATCCGCAACTGCGAATCGACATCGAACTGAGCAATCGTCAACTCGACCTCGTGCACGAAGGCCTGGACCTGGCGATTCGCCTCGGTCGTCTGCAGGACTCGCGACTGGTGGCGACACGTCTGGCGCCACGGCGGATGTATTTGTGCGCGTCGCCGTCCTACCTGGAACGGTATGGGCGCCCGCATAGCTTGTCGGAACTGAGCCGCCATAACTGCCTCATCGGCAGCTCGGACATCTGGCAACTGGAACAGAACGGGCGGGAATTTTCGCAGCGAGTACAGGGAAACTGGCGCTGCAACAGTGGGCAAGCGGTGCTGGATGCGGCGTTACAAGGGGTGGGGTTGTGTCAGTTGCCAGACTACTACGTCCTGGAACACCTGAAGAACGGTGAGTTGATTTCGCTGCTGGAAGCCCACCAACCGCCGAATACCGCCGTGTGGGCACTTTATCCACAGCAGCGGCATTTGTCGCCGAAGGTGCGCAAATTGGTGGATTACTTGAAGGAAGGATTGGCCGAACGGCCGGAGTATCGAACTTAGATCTGCTGGCAGTTTTCAGTGACAGATGCGTCGCCTGATTGACCGCTTTCGCGAGCAGGCTCGCTCCCACAGTGGATCTTTGGCAAACGCTGAAAAGGTGTGCAACAAAAAACAAATGTGGGAGCGAGCCTGCTCGCGATCGCGGCTGAACAGCCACCGAGCAATTCAGCGGCGGTTAGCCCAACGCTGGCGCAACCACTCAAGGTCTTCGGGGCGAGTTACTTTGAGGTTGTCGGACCGGCCTTCGATCAGGCGCGGCGCCAGACCTGACCACTCCATGGCAGAAGCCTCGTCAGTGATGACCGCGTCGGCCACCAGACTGTCGGCCAACGCCCGATGCAACGCGCCAAGGCGAAACATCTGCGGCGTATAGGCTTGCCAGATCACACTGCGATCCACGGTTTCGACCACACGACCGTGCTTGTCGACCCGCTTGAGGGTATCGCGTGCAGGAACCGCCAGCAATCCACCGACAGGATCATCTGCGAGTTCACTCAGCAACTTATCCAGATCATCACGGCTCAGATTTGGCCGCGCGGCATCGTGAACCAGCACCCAATCCTCATCGTCAGCGCCTTGCGCATGCAAATGCAGCAACGCATTGAGTACCGACCCGGAACGCTCGGAGCCACCTTCAACCCGCTGAATTCGCGGATCACACGCACACTTCAGGTTTGACCAATAAGGATCATCAACAGCAAGACTGACCACCAGCCCCTTCAGGGAAGGATGATCAAGGAAACAGCCAAGGCTGTGTTCGAGAATAGTGCGCCCGCCCAGTTGCAAGTATTGCTTGGGACGGTCCGCGGCCATACGGGCACCGACGCCCGCGGCAGGAATTACAGCCCAGAAGGCCGGTAACGAGGGGTTCATTGAGCCAACTGGTAAAGGGTTTCACCGTCCTTGACCATACCCAACTCATGGCGAGCCCGCTCTTCAACGGTCTCCATGCCCTTTTTCAACTCACTGACTTCCGCGTCCATCACCCGATTGCGCTCAAGCAGCCCCTCGTTCTCAGCGCGTTGATCTGCGATCTGCTGAGTCAGTTCGGCCACTTGCGCCAGACTGCCATTACCCACCCACAGGCGGTATTGCAGGCCAGCCAGCAGCAGGAGCAAGACGAGGAACAACCAATTGGGACTGCGCATCGAATATCAGGTATCCAGTGAAAAAAGACAGCCATGCCAAAACTTTGAAGCTTCTGATAGCACGAAGCCTGGAAGAACCAGGCTTGTGCTTATAAGGCATCAGATTAGTGGCAAATCCATCGCTGTAGCGATTTTTCCGACACAATCCGGTGTCTTTTTACCCGTTAACGATTAACCGCGGAATTCGCTGCGACCGTTGTACTTGGCTTTGCCATTCAACTGCTCTTCGATACGCAGCAGTTGGTTGTACTTGGAAACACGGTCCGAACGGCACAGGGAGCCGGTCTTGATCTGGCCAGCCGCGGTGCCCACAGCCAGGTCGGCAATGGTCGAATCTTCGGTTTCGCCGGAGCGGTGCGAGATCACAGCGGTGTAACCAGCGGCCTTGGCCATCTGGATAGCTTCCAGGGTTTCGGTCAGGGTGCCGATCTGATTGAACTTGATCAGGATCGAGTTGGCGATCTTTTTATCGATGCCTTCTTTCAGGATCTTGGTGTTGGTCACAAACAGGTCGTCGCCAACCAGTTGAGTCTTCTCGCCGATCTTGTCGGTGAGGATTTTCCAGCCAGCCCAGTCGGACTCGTCCAGACCGTCTTCGATCGAGATGATCGGGTAACGCTCGGTCAGGCCTTTCAGGTAGTCGGCGAAACCTTCAGCGGTGAACACCTGGCCTTCGCCGGACAGGTTGTATTTACCGTCTTCGTAGAATTCGCTGGCCGCGCAGTCCAGCGCCAGGGTCACGTCAGTACCCAGTTTGTAACCGGCGTTGGCCACGGCTTCGGAGATCACTTTCAAAGCGTCTTCGTTAGAGGCCAGGTTCGGTGCGAAACCACCTTCGTCGCCCACTGCAGTGCTCAGGCCACGGGCCTTCAGAACGGCTTTAAGGTGATGAAAAATCTCGGTACCCATGCGCAGACCTTCCGAGAAAGACTTGGCGCCTACTGGCTGAACCATGAATTCCTGGATGTCGACGTTGTTATCGGCGTGCTCGCCACCGTTGATGATGTTCATCATCGGAACCGGCATCGAGTAAACACCCGGGGTGCCGTTCAGGTTGGCGATGTGAGCGTACAGCGGCAGGTCCTGGTCCTGTGCGGCGGCCTTGGCGGCTGCCAGGGAAACAGCGAGGATTGCGTTGGCGCCCAGGGAACCTTTGTTTTCAGTACCGTCGAGCTTGATCATCGCGTGATCCAGCGCTTTCTGGTCGCTTGGGTCTGCACCTTTCAACAGGTCGCGGATCGGACCGTTGATGTTGGCGACGGCTTTGAGTACGCCCTTGCCCAGGTAACGGCTCTTGTCGCCATCACGCAGCTCGAGCGCTTCACGCGAGCCAGTGGAAGCACCGGACGGCGCGCAAGCACTGCCGATGATGCCGTTATCGAGAAGCACGTCCGCTTCCACGGTGGGGTTGCCACGGGAGTCGAGAACTTCACGACCTTTGATGTCGACGATTTTTGCCATTGTTGTAAACACTCCAAAGTTGACGAAAACGCTGTAGGAGCACGGCTTGCCGGCGATGGGGCCCTCAAGGACGCCATCGCTGGCAAGCCATGCTCCTACAAGAGCAGTGCGGCCAGCGGGCCTGAGCATTAATTCGTGCGGTACTTTACCGGAGAAATGAGGATTACGCGGTTTCTACCGTCGGAAAACTCTTCACCAGTTCGTCCAAAGCTTTGAGCTGGGCCAGGAATGGCTCCAGTTTGTCCAGACGCAAGGCGCAAGGGCCGTCGCATTTGGCGTTGTCCGGGTCCGGGTGGGCCTCAAGGAACAGGCCGGCCAAAGACTGGCTCATACCGGCTTTCGCCAGATCGAGGACCTGAGCGCGACGACCGCCGGCGGAATCGGAGCGACCGCCGGGCATTTGCAGCGCGTGGGTCACGTCGAAGAACACCGGGTATTCGAACTGTTTCATGATGCCGAAGCCGAGCATGTCGACGACCAGGTTGTTGTAGCCGAAGCTCGACCCGCGTTCGCAGAGGATCAACTGATCGTTACCCGCTTCCACGCATTTGCTCAGGATGTGTTTCATTTCCTGAGGCGCGAGGAACTGGGCTTTTTTGATGTTGATCACCGCACCGGTCTTGGCCATCGCGACCACCAGGTCGGTCTGGCGCGACAGGAAGGCCGGCAGCTGGATGATGTCGCAGACTTCAGCGACGACCGCGGCCTGATCAGGCTCGTGGACGTCGGTGATGATCGGCACGCCGAAAGCTTGCTTGATGTCCTGGAAAATCCGCATGCCCTCTTCCAGGCCGGGGCCACGGTAAGAGGTCACGGAGGAACGGTTGGCCTTGTCGAAGCTGGCCTTGAACACGTAAGGGATACCGAGTTTCTCGGTGACCTTTACGTATTCTTCGCAGACCTGCATCGCCATGTCGCGGCTTTCCAGCACGTTCATGCCACCGAAAAGCACCATTGGCTTGTCGTTGGCAATCTCGATTTCGCCTACGCGGATGATCTTCTGGGCCATCGGATTTACGCCTTCTTCTGGTGTTGAACCAAAGCTGCTTTAACGAAACCGCTGAACAACGGGTGACCGTCACGTGGTGTCGAGGTGAACTCAGGGTGGAACTGGCAAGCGACGAACCATGGATGATCCGGGGCTTCAATCACTTCTACCAGGGCGCCATCACCGGAACGACCGGTGATTTTCAGACCGGCTTCCATGATTTGCGGCAGCAGGTTGTTGTTCACTTCGTAGCGGTGACGGTGACGCTCGACGATCACGTCCTTGGCGTAGCAATCGTGCACCAGGGAACCCGGTTCCAGCAGGCAATCCTGAGCGCCAAGGCGCATGGTGCCGCCCAGATCGGACGCTTCGGTACGGGTTTCGACAGCGCCGGTGGCATCTTCCCACTCGGTGATCAGACCCACGACCGGATGGCCGCTGGCACGATCGAACTCGGTGGAGTTGGCGTCTTTCCAGCCCAGCACGTTACGAGCGAACTCGATCACGGCCACTTGCATGCCCAGGCAGATGCCGAGGTATGGAACCTTGTTTTCGCGAGCGTATTGAACGGCAGTGATCTTGCCTTCCACGCCACGCAGACCGAAGCCGCCAGGTACCAGAATCGCGTCGACACCTTCCAGCAGCGCAGTGCCCTGGTTTTCGATGTCTTCGGAGTCGATATAGCGCAGGTTGACCTTGGTGCGGTTGCTGATGCCGGCGTGACTCATCGCTTCGATCAGCGACTTGTAGGCGTCCAGCAGTTCCATGTACTTGCCGACCATGGCGATGGTGACTTCATGCTCAGGGTTGAGCTTGGCGTCGACCACGGCTTCCCACTCGGACAGATCGGCACCGCCACATTGCAGGCCGAAACGCTCGACAACGAAATCATCCAGGCCCTGGGAATGCAGAATGCCCGGGATCTTGTAGATGGTGTCGGCGTCTTCCAGCGCAATCACCGCACGTTCTTCAACGTTGGTGAACTGAGCGATCTTGCGACGCGAGGAGATGTCGATCGGGTGATCGGAACGGCAAACCAGCACGTCAGGCTGCAGGCCGATGGAACGCAGTTCCTTGACCGAGTGCTGGGTTGGTTTGGTTTTGGTTTCGCCAGCAGTGGCGATGTACGGCACCAGCGTCAGGTGCATCAGCATCGCGCGCTTGGCGCCGACTTCGAAACGCAATTGACGGATCGCTTCGAGGAACGGCTGGGATTCGATGTCACCCACGGTGCCACCGATCTCGACCATGGCCACGTCGGCATCGCCGGCGCCCTTGATGATCCGGCGCTTGATTTCGTCGGTGATGTGCGGGATCACCTGAATGGTGGCGCCCAGGTAATCACCACGGCGCTCTTTGCGCAGGACGTGTTCGTAGACACGGCCGGTGGTGAAGTTGTTGTTCTGGGTCATGGTCGTGCGGATGAACCGCTCGTAGTGGCCCAGGTCCAGGTCGGTCTCGGCGCCGTCGTGGGTGACGAACACTTCACCGTGCTGGAACGGGCTCATGGTGCCCGGGTCAACGTTGATGTACGGGTCCAGCTTCAGCATGGTGACCTTAAGTCCCCGCGCCTCCAGGATGGCCGCCAATGAAGCCGATGCGATGCCTTTCCCCAATGAAGAAACAACACCGCCCGTGACGAATATGTAGCGCGTCATGAAAAACCCTAGAAGTCTGCGTTAAAGCGGTCCGAGCCGCCGGGGAAAGCGAAGGAAGGCCGAAGCCCCCGATCACCTGCATTAATCACAGTGCACCTTTCAAAAAAACCGCCGCGTTGGGACAGACCGGAAGATGAAACACCGGTACGTTGCTCGCTACACATTTTTTGGAATCGCCCAGCAAAGACTGCTTGGTAATCGGCAACTCCTGCAATTCAGGCGAATCCACAGAAGTTGTATCAAGAAGGGAGCGTAGTCTACCGGAAAGCCCCTTTCAGCTCAAACCTTGATCTTCGTGCGGTGGCTGCCAATGCAAATTCCAACGGTCCTTTGCACTGCCATCCAAGCCCCGCAGGTTGGCCACCGCCAGCAATTGCTCGCCTCGGTAGAGCAGCGGCAATCTGCCACGGGCGAAACCCGGCACGCCGCTTTCGTTGAGCAATCGCTTCAGATCGCGATGGCCGCGACCGGGCAGATTCATCACTTCACCGCCCTCACGATAGCGGATATGCAGCAGGCCATCGGGGATTTGGCCGGTGAGTGTGAGCACACCGTTGTCCGGCAACACCAGCGATAGCGAGGGATCAGGCCAATTCCCGATGGCGGGCGACGTACGCAACCAACTGCCGGACAACCACCAGATACGCCCACCCGCCCGATGCAGTTCGCCCTCCGCCAGCCGCCAGATCGGGCGGGCATCGCCGCTGGCATCACGCAAATTCTCCCAACCCGACCAATGGTCACTGTCCGGCAGGCGCGTCAGCGGTTCGAGCCAATGACTTAACGCATTACACTGGCGAGCAGCAGACAGTTTTTCCAATGCCGCCAGTTCCAGGGACGGCAATCCCAGCCAATCAAACTCATTGGCAGTGCTGGCGTCAGCCAGGTCGATTTGCGCAAGCTCATCGAGCAATCCCTGCGCCTCACTCAGATGTGCAGCGCTGCGGGCCATGGTCGCCAGCGCTTGCGGCCAGCGCTCGGTCAGCACAGGGACAACCTGATGCCGCAGGTAATTACGCGAAAACTGTCGGTTCAGGTTCGAAGGGTCTTCGATCCAGCTCAGCCGATGCTCCGCCGCATAGGCTTCAAGTTCAGCTCGCGTGACATCGAGCAATGGCCGCAGCAGCAGCCCTTTACCAAGCGGGCGCTGGCGTGGCATCCCCGACAACCCCCTCACCCCTGCCCCACGCAATAGCCGAAACAACAACGTTTCCGCCTGATCGTCACGGTGCTGGGCGGTCATCAACACTTCATTGGCCTGAGTCGCCTCGATGAACGCGGCATATCGCGCATCCCGGGCTGCACGCTCCAGACTCGCGCCGGGTTGAACCTGTACGCGAACAACTTGCAGCGGCACACCCAGCGTATCGCAGACCGACTGACAATGATCCGGCCACGCATCAGCCACAGCCTGAAGGCCGTGATGTACATGAATGGCGCTTAGCGCCGGCAGGGATTCGGTTTTTGCGAGGTGCACGAGAAGGTGCAGCAGAACGGTGGAATCGAGACCACCGGAGAAAGCGATGCGCCAGGCCGGGGCGTTGCGCCACGGAGCAAGCCTCAAAAGAAGCTTGGCGGGTAAATCACTCTTCGAAGGAATCATAGGCATCAGTCGCCTCACTTAAACCCAATGTGGGAGCGAGCCTGCTCGCGAAGGCTGCTTAACATTCAACACATTTGTCGACTGTTATACCGCTTTCGCGAGCAGGCTCGCTCCCACATGTGTATAGCGAGGTCAGATCAGAGACCGTAGCTCATCAGACGCTCGTAACGGCGAGCCAACAGCGCTTCGTTATCGAACTTCTTCAACATCGCCAGCTGCGAGCTCAGCTCGGCACGGATCGATGCAGCCGCAGCGGCCGGATTACGGTGCGCGCCACCCAAAGGCTCGCTGATCACTTTATCCACAATACCCAGGCCTTTGAGGCGCTCGGCAGTGATGCCCATGGCTTCAGCAGCGTCCGGCGCTTTTTCGGCGGTCTTCCACAGAATCGAGGCGCAACCTTCCGGCGAAATCACCGCGTAAGTCGAGTACTGCAGCATGTTCAGTTGATCGCAAACACCGATCGCCAGCGCACCACCGGAACCACCTTCACCGATCACGGTGGCGATGATTGGGGTTTTCAGGCGTGCCATGACGCGCAGGTTCCAGGCAATCGCTTCGCTCTGGTTGCGCTCTTCAGCGTCGATACCAGGGTAGGCGCCCGGAGTGTCGATGAAGGTCAGGATCGGCATTTTGAAACGTTCGGCCATTTCCATCAGGCGGCAAGCCTTGCGGTAGCCTTCTGGACGCGGCATGCCAAAGTTGCGACGAACTTTCTCGCGCACTTCGCGGCCTTTCTGGTGACCGATGATCATCACCGGCTGGTCGTCCAGACGGGCAACACCGCCGACGATCGCAGCGTCGTCGGAGAAGTGACGGTCGCCGTGCAATTCGTCGAACTCGGTGAAGATGTGTTCGATGTAGTCCAGGGTATACGGACGTTTCGGGTGACGCGCGAGACGTGCGATCTGCCAGCTGGTCAGCTTGCCGAAGATGTCTTCGGTCAGCGTGCTGCTTTTGTCCTGCAGGCGGGAGATCTCATCGCCGATATTCAGCGAATTGTCATTACCGACCAAGCGCAACTCTTCGATCTTGGCTTGCAGGTCGGCGATCGGCTGTTCGAAATCTAGAAAATTCGGGTTCATAGGCGTCCGTCTTGGGTCGACATCCAAGAGAGCTTGGGCCGGCCGGTTGTCTATTCGCGCCCTACCTTAAGGGAGAGGCGCGTTCAGGTCGAGATTAAAAATTGGGTCGAGATCAGAGCTGCTCCCTTTTGTAAGAGCGGCACCTGACCGTCAACGGTATTGGAGGAAGACGTTGTCTCGCCCGAACTGGTCACGCAGGGCTTGAATCAAGGCATCCGCCGGGTCGATCCGCCAGGTCTCACCAAACTGCAACAAGGCCTTCGCATCGGGACTGGTGTATTCCATGGTGATCGGGCACGCACCGCGGTGACGCTTGAAAAGCTCACCGAGCCAGCGTAGCTGATCGCCTTTCAAATCCTGGGTGTGCAGCTTCAGGCGCAAGCTTTCGGCCAGGTTGGTGCGCGCATCTTCCATGCTCATCACCCGCTTGACCCGCAAGCGCAAGCCACCGGAGAAGTCGTCGTTACTGACTTCGCCTTCGACCACCACCATCGCGTCGGTTTGCAACAGCGACTGCGCGGAATGGAATGCCTCGGCAAACAGCGACGCTTCAATCCGGCCCGAGCGGTCGTCAAGGGTGATGAACCCCATCTTGTCGCCCTTTTTGTTCTTCATGACCCGCAAGGCGATGATCATGCCGGCGACGGTCTGGGTATCCCGCGCCGGTTTCAAATCGATGATGCGCTGGCGGGCGAAGCGACGGATCTCGCCTTCGTATTCGTCGATCGGGTGACCGGTCAGGTACAGCCCCAGGGTGTCTTTCTCCCCTTTCAGGCGCTCCTTGAGAGTCAGCTCCTTGGCCTTGCGGTGATTGGCATAGACGTCGGCGTCTTCTTCGACGAACAGGCCGCCAAACAGGTCGACGTGACCGCTGTCTTTGGTCCGCGCGGTTTGTTCGGCCGCCTTGATCGCCCCTTCCATGGCGTTCAGCAAGACCGCGCGGTTGCGGTCGATATTGGCCTGATAGGCTTTCTGCTCGTCATGAAAGTAAGGACCCAGACGATCCAGCGCACCGCTGCGGATCAATCCATCCAGGGTGCGCTTGTTGATACGCTTGAGATCGACACGGGCGCAGAAGTCGAACAGATCCTTGAACGGACCGGCCTGACGCGCCTCGGTGATGGCTTCCACTGGACCTTCGCCCACACCTTTGATCGCGCCGAGGCCATAGATAATCCGGCCTTCGTCATTCACCGTGAACTTGAACTCCGAAGTATTCACATCCGGCGCGTCGAGACGCAGCTTCATGGTGCGAATTTCTTCGATCAAGGTCACAACCTTGTCGGTGTTGTGCATATCCGCCGACAGTACCGCCGCCATGAAAGGCGCTGGGTAGTGTGTTTTCAGCCACGCCGTTTGGTAGGACACCAGACCGTAGGCGGCGGAGTGGGATTTGTTAAAGCCGTAACCGGCGAATTTCTCTACCAGGTCGAAAATGTTACCGGCCAGATCGGCGTCGATATTGTTGGTGGCGCAACCTTCAATGAAACCGCCGCGCTGCTTGGCCATTTCTTCGGGCTTTTTCTTACCCATGGCGCGACGCAGCATGTCCGCACCGCCGAGGGTGTAGCCGGCCATGACCTGGGCAATCTGCATCACCTGTTCCTGATACAGGATGATGCCGTAAGTCGGCGCCAATACGGGTTTGAGGCCTTCGTACTGGTAGTCCGAGTGCGGGTACGCCAGTTCGGCGCGACCGTGCTTACGGTTGATAAAGTCGTCCACCATGCCCGATTGCAGCGGGCCCGGACGGAACAGGGCCACCAGTGCGATCAAGTCTTCCAGGCAGTCGGGCTTGAGCTTTTTGATCAGCTCCTTCATACCGCGGGATTCAAGTTGGAATACCGCGGTGGTTTCGGCTTTTTGCAGCAACTGGTAAGTCGGCTTGTCATCCAGCGGGATGAACGCGATATCCAGCGGCGGCTCATCGACCTTGGCGCGGTCGCGGTTGATGGTTTTCAGCGCCCAGTCGATGACCGTCAGGGTCCGCAGACCGAGGAAGTCGAACTTCACCAGACCCGCCGCTTCAACGTCATCCTTGTCGAACTGGGTTACCAGGCCATCACCGGCTTCGTCGCAATAGATCGGCGAAAAGTCAGTCAGCTTGGTCGGCGCAATAACGACACCACCGGCGTGCTTACCGACGTTACGCACAACGCCTTCAAGCTTGCGGGCCATTTCCCAGATTTCCGCGGCCTCTTCATCGACCTTGATGAAGTCACGCAGGATTTCTTCCTGTTCGTAGGCCTTTTCCAGGGTCATGCCGACTTCGAACGGAATCATCTTCGACAGACGATCCGCCAGTCCGTAGGACTTGCCCTGCACCCGTGCCACGTCACGGACCACAGCTTTTGCCGCCATGGAACCGAAGGTGATGATCTGGCTTACGGCGTTGCGGCCGTATTTTTCGGCCACGTATTCGATGACCCGGTCACGACCATCCATGCAAAAGTCGACGTCGAAGTCGGGCATCGACACCCGTTCCGGGTTAAGGAAACGTTCGAACAGCAGGTCATATTCCAGTGGATCGAGGTCGGTGATCTTCTGCACATAGGCCACCAGCGACCCGGCACCCGACCCACGACCAGGACCTACCGGCACGCCGTTGCTCTTGGCCCACTGGATAAAGTCCATAACGATCAGGAAGTAACCGGGGAAGCCCATCTGGATAATGATATCCAGCTCGAAATTCAACCGGTCCACATAGACCTGACGCTTGGCTTCGTAGTCTTCGGTGGTGTCCTTGGGCAACAGAACGCTAAGCCGTTCTTCCAGACCATCGAAGGACACTTTGCGGAAGTATTCATCGATGGTCATGCCATCGGGAATCGGGAAGTTGGGCAGGAAGTGCTTGCCCAGCTTCACTTCGATGTTGCAGCGCTTGGCGATCTCGACGGTGTTTTCCAGCGCCTCGGGCAAGTCACTGAACAGCTCGGCCATTTCCTCGGCGCTTTTGAGGTATTGCTGATCGCTGTAATTCTTCGAACGCCGCGGATCGTCGAGGGCACGGCCCTCACCGATGCAAACACGGGTTTCGTGAGCGGCAAAGTCTTCCTGCTTGATAAAGCGCACGTCGTTGGTTGCCACCAGTGGCGCACCGATTTTCTCGGCCAGGGCCACGGCGCCGTGCAATTGTTCTTCATCGTAGGGGCGGTTGGTGCGCTGGATTTCCAGATAGAAACGGTCCGCAAACACCGCCATCCATTCGCGGGCCAGGGTTTCGGCTTCGGCCGGGTTGCCGCCGAGCATCGCCAGGCCGATCTCGCCTTCTTTCGCCGCCGACAGCATGATCAAGCCTTCGCTGGCTTCGGCCACCCACTCGCGCTCGATGATGACCGAGCCATTGCGCTGGCCGTCGATGAAGCCGCGGGAGATCAGTTCGGTGAGGTTGCGATAACCCACGGCGTTCATCGCCAGCAAGCTGATCCGGCTCAACGGGCTATCCGGGTCCTTGTTCGACAGCCACAGGTCGGCACCGCAGATCGGCTTGATCCCGGCGCCCATGGCGGCTTTATAGAATTTGACCAGGGAACACATATTGTTCTGGTCGGTGACCGCTACGGCAGGCATGTTCATGCCGACCAGGGTCTTGACCAGCGGTTTGATCCGCACCAGACCGTCGACCAGGGAATACTCAGTGTGCAGGCGTAGATGAACGAATGAAGCCGGCATAGTGATCCTGTCTGTAAACGTGAAGACAACAAGGCCCGGAAATCCGGCGTTTAAAGCTACTGCGCTTTAAACCGCCGGATTGTACCGGGCCTTGGCAAAAACATCAGCCTGCCGACTAGTTCTCGATCAGGTTTTCCCGCGCCTCGTACGCCAGACGTACCGGGGCGAACGAGCGGCGGTGAATCGGCGTTGGCCCCAAGCGGGCCAGCGCTTCCAGATGAACGGGCGTCGGGTAGCCTTTGTGGCCGCCGATACCGTAACCCGGGTAAATCAGTTCGAATGCTGCCATCTCACGATCTCGGCTGACCTTGGCCAGAATCGACGCTGCGGCGATGGCCGGTACCTTGCCGTCGCCCTGCACCACTGCTTCGGCGCGCATCGACAGCTTCGGGCAACGATTGCCATCGATCATCGCCAGTTTCGGCGTGATGTGCAGGCCTTCGACGGCGCGCTGCATGGCCAGCATGGTGGCGTGGAGAATGTTCAGCTCGTCGATTTCTTCGACTTCGGCGCGAGCAATGCACCAGCTCAGGGCCTTTTCGCAGATCTCGTCGTAGAGCTTTTCGCGGCGGGCTTCGGTGAGCTTCTTCGAATCATTCAGGCCCAGGATCGGACGGTTCGGATCGAGGATCACCGCGGCTGTCACCACCGCACCGCAGAGCGGGCCGCGACCGACTTCGTCGACGCCTGCGACCAGGTCTTCAACTTCGGCGACCAAGGTGAAGTCCAGGCCCATCTGAATGCTTGCTTTGCTCATTGTGTTTTGCCGATCAGGTTCAGTACCGCGTCCGCCGCCTGATTGGAGGCGTCCAGACGCAAGGTACGGTGAATTTCATCGAAGCCGCGGGTCTGTTCTTCACCGCCTTCGATCAGTGGCGACAGCGTCTGGGCCAAGGCCTCAACCGTCGCATCGTCCTGCAGCAACTCGGGCACCAACAAGCGCTGGGCCAGCAGGTTCGGCAAGGAGATGTAGGGACTTTTCACCATGCGCTTGAGAATCCAGAACGTCAGTGGTGCCAGGCGATAAGCGACGACCATCGGCCGCTTGTACAGCAGCGCCTCAAGGGTCGCCGTCCCTGAAGCAATCAACACCGCGTCGCAAGCCGCCAGGGCCAGATGGGAGTTGCCATCGAGCAGGGTCAGCGGCAGATCGCGACCGGCCAGCAACTCCTCGAGCTGCTGGCGACGCTGGGGGCTGGCGCAAGGCATGACAAACCGTACACCGGGGCGCAAGGCCCGCAGGCGCTGGGCCGTATCGAGGAACAACGCACCGAGACGACCGACTTCGCCACCACGGCTGCCCGGCATCAGTGCAACCAGAGGCCCGTCGGGCAAGCCGAGTTCAGCCCGCGCGGCGGCCCGATCAGCTTCAAGCGGGATCGCATCAGCCAGGGAGTGTCCGACAAACCGGACCGGCACGCCCTTCTCTTCGTAGAATTTGGCTTCGAACGGGAACAGCGTCAGCATCAGGTCGCAACCTTCGCGAATCTTCAGTACCCGCTTCTGCCGCCACGCCCAAACCGACGGGCTAACGTAATGTACGGTCTTGATCCCGGCCTGACGCAGCTTGAGTTCGATATTGAGGGTGAAGTCCGGGGCATCGATACCAATGAATACATCCGGTTTCTCGGCGATCAGATCGGCGATCAACTTCTTGCGGCGAGCCATCAGCTCACGCAATCGGCCGAGCACTTCCACCAGGCCCATGACCGAAAGACGCTCCATCGGGAAATACGAGGTCAGGCCTTCGGCCTGCATCAGCGGACCGCCAACACCAATGAACTCGACGGCCGGATGCTGAGCCTTGAGTGCGCGCATGAGACCCGCGCCCAGAATGTCACCGGAAGCCTCACCCGCCACCAGCGCAATACGCAGATTAGCCATGATTAACGAGTGATGCCGCGGGTCGAAGACTGGATGGAATCACGGAACACCGCGACCTCCGGAAACTGGGCCGACGGTTCGGCCAGCTCGGCGAGCGCCTGTTCGACCGTCAGTCCCTGGCGGTAAACCACCTTGTAGGCACGACGAAGCGCGTGGATCGCATCTTCGCTAAAACCGCGACGGCGCATGCCTTCGAAGTTCATGCTGCGGGCTTCGGCCGGGTTGCCGAACACCGTGACGTACGCCGGGACGTCTTTGCCGATGGCGGTGCCCATACCGGAAAAGCTGTGGGCGCCGATATGGCAATACTGGTGAACCAGGGTAAAACCGGACAGGATCGCCCAGTCTTCAACGTGTACATGCCCAGCCAACGCGGTGTTGTTGACCAGGATGCAATGGTTGCCGATGACACTGTCGTGGCCGATGTGGGCATAGGCCATGATCAAGTTGTGATCACCCAGGGTCGTTTCAGAACGGTCTTGAATGGTCCCGCGGTGAATCGTCACGCCTTCACGGATGACGTTGTGGTCACCGATGACCAGCCGGGTTTCTTCACCCTTGTACTTCAGATCGGGCGTGTCCTCACCTACCGAAGAAAACTGGTAGATGCGGTTGTGCTTTCCGATTCGGGTCGGGCCCTTGAGAATCACATGCGGCCCGATCACTGTCCCCTCGCCGATTTCCACACCTGCACCGATGATCGACCAAGGGCCGACCTCGACGCCGTCGGCCAGGATAGCCGTCGGATCGATGATTGCGCGAGGGTCAATCAAACTCATAGTTTGCGTTCCGCGCAGATGATTTCAGCAGAGCAGACTGGCTTGCCATCGACCGAAGCCTGGCACTCGAACTTCCAGATCTGACGCTTGCAGCTCAGAAACTTGGCTTCCAGGATCAGTTGATCGCCCGGCAACACCGGTTGGCGGAAGCGCAGCTTGTCGGAGCCAACAAAGTAATAAAGGGTGCCGTCGGCCGGTTTCACGTCGAGCATTTTGAAACCAAGGATCCCGGCAGCCTGAGCCATCGCTTCGATGATCAATACGCCCGGCATGATTGGATGCGCAGGGAAGTGACCATTGAAGAAGGGTTCGTTGATGCTGACATTCTTGTAGGCGCGAATGCGCTTGCCTTCCACATCCAGTTCCACGACTCGGTCCACCAGCAGGAACGGGTAACGGTGGGGCAGGTATTCGCGAATCTCGTTGATGTCCATCATTTCGGGGGGAAGCCTATGTAAAGATTGGGAGGCGCGACTGACGCGCACCCCTCTAGCAAATCAAGGAGGCAGTCTAGCGGCTGTGCACACTTGATATGGAAATGGTATCAGCCATCTGATGAAGCATTACCGTCAGGGGTCACTTCCCCTACACGCTTTTCCAGCTGTCGCAAACGCCGTGCGATGTCATCGAGCTGACGGATGCGTGCCGCGCTTTTGCGCCATTCGGCAGCCGGTTGCATGGCTGTACCGGATGAATAGGAGCCCTTTTCGGTAATCGAGTGGGTCACCATGGTCATCCCGGTGATGAAAACGTTGTCGCAAATTTCGATATGCCCCACCAGCCCTACGCCACCGGCGAGCATGCAATGCTTGCCGATTTTGGTGCTGCCGGAGATCCCCACACAGGCGGCCATGGCGGTGTGATCACCGACCTGGACGTTGTGGGCGATCTGAATCTGGTTGTCGAGCTTCACACCGTTACCCAGAACGGTATCGGCCAGTGCACCGCGATCGATAGCGGTATTCACGCCAATCTCCACATCGTCACCGACCAGCACACCACCGATCTGGGCGATTTTCTGCCAAACACCTTTCTCGTTGGCAAAACCGAAACCTTCACCACCGAGTACGGCACCCGATTGAATCACCACCCGCTTACCGATGCGAACATCGTGGTACAGCGTGACTCGCGGGGCCAGCCAGCCGCCCTCGCCAATTTCGCACCGGGCACCGATGAAGCAGTGCGCGCCAACGGTCACACCTGCAGCAATACGCGCTGCACTTTCGATCACCGCAAATGCACCAATGCTCGCTTGCGGATCGACCACTGCGTCCGCTGCCACAACCGCTGTCGGATGAATACCGGCAGCCGCCTTTGGCTTGGGATCGAACAGATGGGAAACCCGCGCGTAGGCCAGATAGGGATCAGGCACCACCAGCGAATCACCTGCAAAACCTTCAGCGTCAGCGGCTTTCAGCAACAGGGCTGCGGCCCGACTGTCAGGCAGGTATTTACGGTATTGAGGATTTGCCAGAAAGCTCAACTGAGCTGGGCCAGCCTCTTGCAAAGTGGCTAGCCCAGTAATTTCTTTCTCCGGGTCGCCACGTAGCGTGGCGCCGAGGAACTCGGCCAACTGGCCGAGCTTTATAGTCGCTGTCATGGATTACTTCAGCTGATTCATGCGCTCGATAACCTGGCGAGTGATGTCGTACTGCGGTTTGACATCAATCACTGCGCCACGCTCGAAGACCAGGTCAAAAGCACCTTTCTTGATGACTTCTTCCACAGCGCTGTCCAGTTTCGGCTTGAGCTGCTTCAGCATTTCACGGTCGGCAACGGCTTTGGCTTCGTTCAGTTCCTTGGACTGGAACTGGAAGTCACGGGCCTTTTGCTTGAACTCGAGTTCCAGGCGTTCACGCTCGCCTTGCTGCATCTTGTCGCCGCCAGCCATCAGACGGTCCTGGATACCTTTGGCACTGCTTTCCAGAGTCTTGAGCTTGGTCAGCTGTGGGCCGAACTTCTTCTCGGCATCAACGGCGTACTTCTTGGCCGCGTCGGATTCCAGCAGAGCCATCTGATAGTTCAGAACGGCGATTTTCATGTCGGCAAAAGCCGGACCTGCTACCAGTAAGGTCGCCAGGAGAACCAATTGAGTCAACTTACGCACGATGCACTCCTACAAAATCCATTGTCGTTATCTTGGGTCAGGCGCTTAGAACGTCTGGCCGAGGGAGAATTGGAACACTTGAGTCTCAGCGTCATTCGGTTTCTTGACCGGCATGGCCAACGCGAAGCTCAGAGGACCCAGTGCGGTAACCCAGGTCACGCCGACACCGACAGAGCTGGCCATGTTACTCAAGCTGATGTCGTTGCACTCTGTTTGAGCGGTTGAACCGACATTTGCGTTCGTGGTCTTTTCGCACTTGGAGTCGAATACGTTACCCACATCCCAGAATACCGAAGTGCGCAGCGAACGCTGATCCTTGACGAATGGCAGCGGGAACAACACCTCGACACCACCCTGGATCAGAACGTTACCACCAAACGGCAGCGGGTCCTGGTCCGGGTCAGCGAGCGTACCGGTGTTACCCGTCACAGCCGCACCGCGACTTGGGGTACTGCGAGGACCGAGGGTGCTGTCCTTGAAGCCACGAACCGAGTTGAAACCACCAGCATAGTAGTTTTCATAGAACGGCAAGCCATCGGTAGAACCATAACCATCGCCATAGCCCAGCTCGGTGTGCAGGCGCATGGTGTAGTTTTCAGACAATGGTTGGAACAACTGGCCACGGTAATCAAGCTTGAAGAACGACAGGTCGCTGCCAGGCGTGGTGGTTTCCAGTGTCAGGCTTTGGGAATGACCACGGGTCGCCAATACGCCTTTGTTCAGTGTGGACTCGGACCAGCCGGCCGAGGCCTTGAAGTTCAGGTAGCTGTCGCCTTCCCGGTTAACAAAGTCGAAGATCTCGTCAACGGTGTATTGACCGGTCTTGATCTTGTCTTGCTGCGCAGTCAGGCCGAAGGTCAGACGCGACGTCTCGCTGATCGGGTAACCGACGCTCACACCTGCACCCAGGCTGTCTACGGCATAGCTGGCTACGTCGACGTCGAGGTCTTTGTAGTCAGTGGTGCGATAGAACGCGTTGTAACCCAGGCTCACGCCATCAGCAGTCCAGTACGGGTCGACATAACCGAAGTTATAGCGGCTCTGGTATTGACTGCGGGTCAAACCGATGCTGACTTTGTTACCCGTACCCAGGAAGTTGTTCTGGGTGATCGAACCACCGAGGATCAGACCGGCACTCTGGGCGAAACCGACGCTGGCGGTAATCGAACCGGAGGCCTGCTCTTCAACGCTGTAGTTCACGTCTACCTGGTCGTCGACCCCCGGCACGGCCGGCGTTTCAACGTTGACTTCCTTGAAGAAGCCCAGACGCTCAAGACGAGTCTTGGATTGGTCGATCAGGTAAGTCGAAGCCCAGCCACCTTCCATTTGACGCATTTCACGGCGCAGCACTTCGTCTTCGGACTTGGTGTTGCCACGGAAGTTGATGCGGTTCACGTAAGCACGCTTGCCCGGATCGACGGCGAACGTGATGTCGACGGTGTGGTCTTCATCGTGAGGTTGAGGCACGCCGTTGACGTTGGCGAAGGTGTAACCCTCGTTACCCAGACGACGGGTGATCAGTTCGGACGTGGTGGTCATCAGCTTGCGAGAGAACACCTGGCCTTTCTGAACCAGCAGCAGGGACTTGACCTGGTCTTCAGGGACTTTCAGGTCACCGCTCAGTTTGACGTCACGGACGGTGTACTTCTCGCCTTCATTGACGTTGACGGTGATATAGACGTGTTTCTTGTCCGGGGTGATGGACACCTGGGTCGAAGCGATATCCATGTTGATATAGCCACGGTCCAGGTAGTAAGAGCGCAGACGCTCCAGGTCACCGGAAAGTTTTTCACGAGCGTACTTGTCATCGTTCTTGAAGAACGACAGCCAGTTGGTGGTCTTGAGTTCAAACAGGTCGATCAGGTCTTCATCAGGGAAGACGGTGTTACCCACCACGTTGATGTGCTGGATAGCAGCAACGGTGCCTTCGTTGATATTGACCTTCAACGCAACGCGGTTACGCGGCTGCGGCACCACTTCAGTGTCGACGGTAGCCGAATAGCGGCCCTGAGCAACGTATTGGCGCTGCAGCTCGTTACGCACACCTTCGAGAGTGGCGCGCTGGAAGATCTCGCCTTCGGCCAGACCGGATTGTTTCAGGCCTTTCATCAGGTCTTCAGTGGAGATCGCCTTGTTACCCTCGATCTCGATACTGGCGACTGACGGGCGCTCGACTACCGTGATGACCAGGACGTTGCCATCTCTGCCCAGCTGGATATCTTGAAAGAAACCGGTTTTGAACAACGCACGAGTGGATTCCACCAGGCGACGATCATCCGCCTGTTCACCGACGTTCAACGGCAAAGCACCAAAGACGCTACCCGCGGAGACCCGCTGTAGGCCATTGACGCGAATATCAGAGATAGTGAAGGACTCGGCGTGAACTTCGGCGATCATCAATACGGTGAGAACCGCAGTTAGCAGCAGACGTTTCATGAAGTCCTTTCTTATTCCAACTGGCAATAAACAAACTGCCGCAAAATGCGGCAGATTCGCAATTCAGCGAAGCGTTACAGTCGACCTAGATCATTGACCAGAGCAAGCAACATCACCCCGATCACCAAACTGATGCCGATCTGTATCCCCCAACCCTGCACCCGATCCGACAAGGGGCGACCACGCGCCCACTCGATCAGATAAAACAACAAATGCCCCCCATCCAGTACAGGAATGGGCAACAAATTCAGAACCCCCAAGCTAATACTCAGATAAGCAAGGAAATTCAGGAAATCAGCGACACCCGACTGGGCAGAAGCGCCCGCCACTTTAGCAATGGTTATCGGTCCACTCAAGTTTTTTACCGAGAGCTCACCGAACAACATTTTCTTGAGCGAATCGAGGGTCAGTACGCTCATGGTCCAGGTACGTCGAGCGCCCTCCCCAATCGCTGCCACAGGACCATAACTCACTTCGCGAATCATCTCTGGCGGCCAATCAACCGCTTTCACCCCAGCGCCCAGATAACCACTGGGTGCCTTCTTCTCGCCGCGAGCGGCCAGCGTCACAGGGACGTCGATTTGAGCACCATCACGCTCGACGCGCAGCATGATTTTGGTATCAGGGTGCATACGGACTGTGTCCACCACCTGCTGCCAGTCATCAAGCGACTTACCGTCCAGAGCCAACAGTCGATCACCCGTCTTCAGACCAGCAGCCTGTGCCGGGCCTTTCGGGTCAAGTTCGGCCAGGACCGGTGGCAGCGCCGGACGCCAAGGGCGTATACCCAGCGAACGAATCGGGTCCGGCTCATCGGCACCCTTGAGCCATTTATCCAGCACCAGTTCACGGGGCGAATCCGCAGTGGAACCCTGATCACGGACCAGCAACTGCAGGGAACCGCTCTCCCCAAGACGACGGACCAGCTGCAAGTTCACCGCGGCCCAGCCGGAAGTAGGCTCGCCATCGATGGCGATGATTTCCTGACCGGCGCTCAAATCAGCCTTGGCGGCGATACTGCCGGATTCGACTGCACCGATGATCGGGCGCACTTGCTCGCTGCCGAGCATGGCGAGCACCCAGAAAAAAATCATCGCCAATAAAAAGTTGGCAATCGGGCCAGCAGCAACGATAGCGATGCGTTGACGGACGGATTTACGATTAAAGGTTTGATCGAGCTGATCGGCAGGCACTTCGCCTTCGCGCTCATCGAGCATTTTCACGTAACCGCCCAGCGGGATCGCGGCGACGACGAACTCAGTGCCTTTCTTGTCGTGCCAGCGCAGCAACGGCATACCGAAGCCCACGGAGAAACGCAGCACTTTGACCCCACAGCGACGTGCGACCCAAAAATGGCCGAATTCGTGGAAGGTAACCAGCACACCCAAAGCCACCAGGGTGCCGACAATCATATAGAGCGCGCTCATCTACTTTCTCCGCAATCCTATCCAGTGCTGCATGGGCCAACGTATTGCAGCACTTACCGCCCGTGACGACTCAACCATTGCCCGGCCAGTACTCGCGCTTTCGCGTCGGCCGTGAACACTGCCTCGAGATCGTCTACCGCAACCACAGGCTCGAGATTCAACACTTCTTCGATGATACTCGCGATTTCCGGGTAGCGAACCCGCCCGTCGAGAAAGGCCGCGACCGCCACTTCATTCGAGGCATTAAGCATGGCCGGCGCGCTATTGCCAGATTCGGCTGCCTGACGCGCAAGGCGCAGACAAGGGAATCGCTCTTCATCAGGCGCCTGAAAGTCCAGCCGCGCGATTGCAAACAGATCCAGCGGTGCAACACCCGAGTCGATTCGCTCCGGCCAGGCCAGCGCGTTAGCGATTGGCGTACGCATGTCAGGGTTACCTAACTGCGCCAATACCGAACCGTCGATGTAATCGACCAGCGAATGAATCACGCTTTGAGGATGAATCACCACTTCGACCTGGGACGGCTTGGCATCAAACAGCCAGCAGGCTTCGATTAACTCCAGCCCCTTGTTCATCATGCTGGCCGAATCCACCGAAATCTTGCGCCCCATGGACCAGTTCGGGTGGGCACACGCTTGTTCAGGGGAAACATGCACCAGTTCAGCCATAGGTGTCTGTCGGAACGGACCGCCAGAGGCTGTGAGTAAAATCCGACGCACCCCGACCGCACCCAGCCCACGCGCGAAATCCTGTGGCATGCACTGGAAAATCGCGTTGTGCTCGCTGTCGATCGGCAGTAACACCGAACCACTCTTGCGCACCGCCTGCATGAACAACGCACCGGACATCACCAGTGCTTCTTTGTTGGCCAGGAGGATTTTCTTGCCGGCTTCGACCGCAGCCAGTGTCGGTCGCAAGCCCGCAGCACCCACGATGGCCGCCATGACCGCATCGACCTCAGGATCGGAAGCAACCTGACACAGGCCCTCCTCACCCACCAGCACGCGAGTCGGCAGACCTGCAGCGCGCAAGTCGTCCTGCAAGCCTCGGGCAGCACCCGACTCAGGCACCACGGCGAACCGAGGCGTATGACGAACACACAGCGCCAACAGCTCGCTCAGACGGGTGAAACCGCTCAAGGCGAAAACCTGATAGCGCTCGGGATGGCGAGCGATGACGTCAAGCGTGCTCAGACCAATCGAACCGGTCGCCCCCAGGACGGTAATTTTCTGTGGGCGACTCACGGTGCCGCCATCCACAGCAGCACCGCAAATACCGGAATCGCTGCAGTCAGGCTGTCGATGCGGTCCAGCACGCCGCCGTGACCCGGCAGCAGATTACTGCTGTCCTTGATCCCGGACTGACGCTTGAACATGCTCTCGGTGAGATCACCCACCACCGAGATGAACACGATGATGGCTGCGCCAATCAGACCTTTGAACAGCTGCGCCACCGTCCAGTCTCGAACCAGACCGACAATGACAGTAATGACCAGACTCACCGCGAGGCCGCCGTAGACGCCCTCCCAGCTTTTACCGGGACTAACCTGTGGCGCCAGCTTGCGCTTGCCGAAGGCTCGGCCTGAAAAGTAAGCACCGATATCAGCGCCCCAGACCAGCACCATCACCGCCATGATCAACCAGTTACCCAAAGACTCCTGTTTGATCTGAATCAGACCTTGCCAGGCTGGCAGCAGGATCAGCAGACCGATCACCAGCTTGCAGGCAGCGCTGGACCAAAGATCGCTGGACTGCGGATAAGTCAGCACCAAATAGGTTGCAACGCCCCACCAAAGCACCGAAGCGCCCAATACCCAAGGCGCGAGGCCGGGCAGGATATGCATGACAAACAGCATCAACGCGACCACAGCCGCATAGGCAACGCGAATCGACTGTTCAGTGAAGCCCGCCAGGCGAGCCCACTCCCATGCACCGAGGGTCACGACCAGCCCGATGAACAGCGCAAAACCGGTGCCCTCGAGCAGAAAAAACCCGCACAGGGCAATCGGCAGCAGGATCAGCGCAGTGATGATTCGTTGTTTAAGCATTAAACCCGGGCTCCAGCCTCGACCTGCTCGCTCGTTTTACCGAAGCGGCGTTGCCGAGAAGCAAAATCGGCCAACGCAGTACGCATGGCATCGTGTTTGAAGTCCGGCCAGAACAGGTCGGAGAAGTACAACTCGGCGTAAGCCAGTTGCCACAGCAGGAAGTTACTGATGCGGTGCTCGCCACCGGTACGGATACACAAGTCCGGCAACGGCAAATCGCCGGTAGCCAGACAGGTTTGCAACAGCTCCGGGGTAATGTCTTCCGGGCGCAGGTGCCCAGCCTGAACTTCCCGCGCCAGACGCTGTGCGGCCTGCGCGATATCCCACTGTCCGCCATAGTTGGCTGCGATCTGCAGAACGAAGCGATTGGCGCCCGCCGTCATTGCCTCAGCTTCACGCATGGCAGCCTGAAGCTCTGGATGGAAGCGCGAACGGTCGCCGATGATGCGCAAACTGATGTTGTTTTCGTTCAGGCGCCTGGCCTCGCGACGCAATGCCTTGAAGAACAGATCCATCAAGGCGCTGACCTCGTCGGCCGGGCGCTGCCAGTTCTCGCTGGAGAAGGCGAACAGGGTCAATACTTCGACCCCGGCCTCGGCGCACACCTCGATCACCGCACGAACCGCATCCACGCCCGCTTTATGACCGGCGACACCCGGCATAAAGCGCTTTTTCGCCCAGCGATTATTACCATCCATGATGATCGCGACATGGCGCGGCACCGCGGACGGCGCAGTCTGCTTGGTCTTATCCATTAAAACGCGACCCTTATACGGCCATCAGGTCTTTTTCTTTCTGCGCCAAATTCGCGTCGATTTCAGCCACGAACTTTTTGGTCAAATCATCGATCTCGCCAGTAGCGCGGCGCTCTTCGTCTTCGCTGATTTCTTTTTCCTTGACCAGATCCTTGAGCTGGCTGTTCGCATCACGACGGATGTTGCGCACAGCAACACGGGCATCTTCAGCCACATCGCGAGCCTGCTTGGTGAAGCCCTTGCGGGTTTCTTCGGTCAGGGCCGGCATAGAGATCAGCAGCAATTCACCCAGGTTGGTCGGGTTGAGGTTCAGACCCGCGCTACCGATGGCTTTGTCGACGGCACCCAGCATGTTGCGCTCAAAGGCAACGACTTGCAGGGTACGGGCGTCTTTGACGGTGATGTTCGCCACCTGCTTGATCGGAGTGTCGGAACCGTAATACGGCACCATCACACCTTCAAGAATGCTTGGGTGCGCCTGGCCCGTACGAATACGGCCGAAGTTGTGCGCCAGCGACTCTACAGATTTTTTCATGCGCTCTTGAGCGTCTTTCTTGATTTCGTTGATCATTGTTGGCCTTCCTCGATCAGGGTCCCTTCAGCGCCGCCATGCACGATGTTCAGCAGGGCGCCGGGCTTGTTCATGTTAAATACGCGCAATGGCATCTTGTGGTCGCGGCACAGGCAAATAGCGGTCAGATCCATTACACCCAGCTTGCGATCCAGCACTTCATCGTAAGTCAGATGATCGAACTTCTCGGCATGCGGGTCTTTGAATGGGTCAGCGGTGTAGACGCCATCGACCTTGGTCGCCTTGAGCACGACATCGGCATCGATTTCGATTGCACGCAGGCATGCAGCCGAATCCGTGGTGAAGAACGGATTGCCAGTACCGGCCGCGAAAATCACGACTTCCTTGGCGTTCAAGTGGCGCATGGCTTTGCGGCGATCATAGTGATCGGTCACGCCAACCATGGAAATGGCCGACATCACGATGGCCGAGATATTGGCACGTTCCAGCGCGTCGCGCATGGCCAAGGCGTTCATCACAGTGGCCAGCATGCCCATGTGGTCGCCAGTCACCCGATCCATGCCGGCCGCGCTCAGCGCTGCACCACGGAACAGGTTACCGCCGCCGATCACCAGACCGACCTGAACACCGATGCCGACCAGTTGGCCGACTTCCAGCGCCATGCGGTCCAGAACTTTCGGATCGATCCCGAACTCTTCCGAGCCCATCAGGGCCTCGCCGCTAAGCTTGAGTAGAATGCGTTTATAGCGAGCCTGATAACCACTGCCCTGCTGAGCCATTGCGAATCTCTCCTGCGGCGTATTTTAAAAATTCTTTGCGAGCTGTTTACAGCTGGCGTTCACTCTAGCTTGGCGCTGCTTCAGCGCCATCGGAACATGGCTTTGTAAGCCAGTTCCAAAGGAAACCAATTAAAAATTGGTGCCCCATCTGAAAAGAGGCTGCGCGCGTGAGCGGGCAGCCTCTTCAGGGCGACAGTTAAAAAACCGTCTTATTGCTTGGCGGCAGCCAGCTGGGCAGCAACTTCTTCAGCGAAGTTGTCGACCGGCTTCTCGATGCCTTCGCCTACTTTGAAGTAGGTGAAAGAAACGATCTCTGCACCGGCTTTCTTGGCCAGTTCGCCGACCTTGATTTCAGGATTCTTGACGAACGCCTGTTCAACCAGGCTCGCTTCAGCCAGGAACTTGCTGATACGGCCTTTGACCATGTTTTCAACGATGTTTTCTGGCTTGCCGGCGATCTTGTCAGCGTTGAGGGTCAGGAACACACCTTTCTCGCGCTCGACCGCTTCAGCGGAAACTTCCGATGGCAGCAGGAATTCAGGGTTGGTGGCCGCTACGTGCATAGCGATGTCTTTGGCCAGCTCAACGTTGCCGCCCTTGAGAACAACCGCAACACCGATCTTGTTGCCGTGCAGGTAACCACCAACAACATCACCTTCAACGCGAGCCAGGCGACGGATGTTGACGTTTTCGCCAACCTTGCCGACCAGAACCAGGCGATCGGCTTCTTGAGCTTCGATCAGCGGAGCAACATCAGTCAGCTTGTCAGCGAATGCTTTTTCAACGCTGGAAGCAACAAATGCCTTGAAGTCGTCCTGCAGAGCCAGGAAGTCGGTCTGCGAGTTCACTTCCAGCAGAACGGCGGATTTACCGTCTTCCTTAAGAGCGATAGCGCCTTCAGCGGCAACGTTGCCAGCTTTCTTGGCAGCTTTGATGGCGCCGGAAGCACGCATGTCATCAATGGCTTTCTCGATGTCGCCGCCAGCCTTGGTCAAGGCCTTTTTGCAGTCCATCATGCCTTCGCCAGTACGCTCACGCAGTTCTTTGACCAACGCTGCAGTAATCTCTGCCATTTCAAAATTCCTCTTGGATAGGTTTTCAACCATTCCACCCGATCGAACGGGCGATCAATTCTTCCCGAACCACCCTTGCTGGCTGCTGCAGGTTACAAAGGCTGTAACTGCGCTGCCGACAAACGGTTTTCGAGGTGGCAAAAAGGGGGCCAAGCCCCCTTTTTGCTTACTGAGTCAACGCCAAGGCGTCAATTACTCAGCTGCTGCTACCGGAGCTTCTTCAACGAACTGCTCGGTGCCGCCAGCAACGTGGTTGCGACCGCGGATGACAGCGTCAGCCATCGAACCCATGTACAGCTGGATAGCGCGGATTGCGTCATCGTTGCCTGGGATGATGTAGTCAACGCCTTCCGGGCTGCTGTTGGTATCGACTACGCCGATAACCGGAATGCCCAGCTTGTTGGCTTCGGTGATCGCGATACGCTCGTGATCAACGTCGATAACGAACAGAGCGTCTGGCAGACCGCCCATGTCCTTGATACCACCCAGGGAACGATCGAGCTTCTCAAGATCGCGAGTGCGCATCAGCGCTTCTTTCTTGGTCAGCTTGGCGAAAGTACCGTCTTCGGCTTGCACTTCAAGGTCACGCAGACGCTTGATGGAAGCACGGATGGTTTTGAAGTTGGTCAGCATACCGCCCAACCAGCGGTGATCGACGTACGGCGAGCCGCAACGTGCTGCTTCTTCAGCAACGATCTTGCCAGCGGAACGCTTGGTGCCGACGAACAGAATCTTGTTTTTGCCCTGGGCCAGACGCTCTACGAAAGTCAGAGCCTCGTTGAACATTGGCAGGGTTTTTTCAAGGTTGATGATGTGGATCTTGTTACGCGCGCCGAAAATGTATTTACCCATTTTCGGGTTCCAGTAACGGGTCTGGTGACCGAAGTGCACACCGGCCTTCAGCATATCGCGCATGTTGACTTGGGACATGATAGTTCCTTAATAAGTCGGGTTTGGCCTCCACGTATCCCAATGACCAACCAGCAGCATCAGCTGAAGGCACCCAGGTCATCGTGTCGACACGTGTGTGGATTTAGGCTTTTCAGGGGATCCCCGGAAAGCGGCGCATTTTATATCACAAGGCTGAAAAAAACGGAACCCGGATTGTTAAATCCTGGCGCGCGCTTTGGTTGCGCCCCTTGGAATCCTCCAAGAATGCGCCATTCTATAGGGAGAAGCGATGCACAGAGGCTCAGATTTGCGCTGCTCGTCTGTTAGAATCACGTTTTTAAGGGCCGCGACGATCGATCGCGCAACGCCCATTCCGTTTTAGAAAGCGCCATCGAGCGCAGAGAGAGCCTGTATGACCGTCACCCTCAAAACCCCAGAGGACATCGCAAAAATGCGCATCGCCGGCAAACTGGCCGCCGATGTGCTGGAAATGATTGCCGAACATGTCAAGCCGGGCATTACCACTGAAGAACTGGACCGCATCTGCCACGACTATATCGTCAATGAGCAGAAAGCCATCCCTGCCCCGCTCAACTACAAGGGCTTCCCGAAGTCGATCTGCACCTCGATCAACCACGTGGTCTGCCACGGCATTCCGAACGAGAAGCCATTGAAGGATGGCGATACGCTGAACATCGACGTCACCGTCATCAAGGACGGCTACCACGGCGACACCAGCCGCATGTTCCACGTCGGCACCGTGCCGGTCTGGGCCGAGCGCCTGTCGCAAATCACCCAGGAATGCATGTACAAGGCCATCGAAATCGTCAAACCCGGCTGCCGCTTGGGCGACATCGGTGAAGTCATTCAGAAGCACGCAGAGAAAAACGGTTTCTCGGTGGTTCGCGAGTTCTGCGGTCACGGCATCGGCAAGGTGTTCCACGAAGAGCCGCAGATCCTGCACTACGGCCGCGCCGGCACCGGCATGGAACTGAAAGCCGGCATGACGTTCACCATCGAGCCGATGATCAACCAGGGCAAGGCCGACACCAAGGTATTGGGCGACGGCTGGACCGCGATTACCAAGGACCGCAAGCTGTCGGCACAGTGGGAACACACCCTGCTGGTGACCGAAACCGGTTACGAGATCTTCACCCTGCGCGCCGACGACACCATCCCGCGCGTTTCGGCCTGATCCGAGCGCGCAGCTCCTCAGCCTTATAGACAGGAAAGCCAATCGATGCCGCAGGTGGATCCCGAACTCTTCGACCGAGGCCAGTTCCAGGCTGAACTGGCCCTGAAGGCCAGCCCGATCGCGGCCTTCAAGAAGGCGATTCGCCAGGCCCGCGAGGTGCTCGACGAGCGCTTTCGCAGCGGCCGCGACATTCGCCGGTTGATCGAGGATCGCGCCTGGTTCGTCGATAACATCCTGCAAAAGGCCTGGGAGCAGTTCAACTGGAGCGAAGATGCCGACATCGCGCTTGTCGCGGTCGGCGGCTACGGTCGCGGCGAGCTGCACCCGTATTCCGACATCGACTTGCTGATCCTGCTGGACAGCGCCGATCACGAAGTTTTCCGCGACTCCATCGAGCGTTTTCTGACGCTGCTGTGGGACATCGGCCTGGAAGTCGGTCAGAGCGTGCGCTCGGTGGACGAATGCGCCGTTGAGGCCCGCGCCGACCTGACGGTCGTCACCAACCTGATGGAAAGCCGCACCATCTGCGGCCCCGAACGCCTGCGCCAACGGATGCTCGACGTCACCAGCACCGCGCACATGTGGCCGAGCAAGGACTTCTTCCTGGCCAAACGCGCCGAGCAGAAGGCCCGTCACCACAAGTACAACGACACCGAATACAACCTGGAACCCAACGTCAAAGGTTCACCCGGCGGCCTACGGGATATTCAGACAATTCTGTGGGTGGCCCGTCGTGAATACGGCACCCTGAACCTGCGGGCCCTGGCCGGCGAAGGTTTCCTGGTAGAGAGCGAAAACGCCCTGCTGGCCTCCTCCCAGGAGTTTTTGTGGAAGGTTCGTTACGCCCTGCACATGCTCGCCGGTCGCTCCGAAGACCGCTTGCTGTTTGATCACCAGCGCACCATTGCCGGGCTGCTGGGTTTCAAAGGCGATGACGCCAAGCAAGCCATCGAAAACTTCATGCAGCAGTATTACCGCGTGGTCATGAGCATTGCTCAGCTCAGCGACCTGATCATCCAGCACTTCGAGGAAGTCATCCTCGCGCCGGAAGATGAAGCCCCGCCGCAGCCGATCAACTCGCGGTTCCAGCTGCACGACGGCTACATCGAAGCGCGCAACGACAACGTGTTCCGCCGCACACCATTCGCCATGCTCGAGATCTTCGTGCTGATGGCGCAGCAGCCGGAAATCAAGGGCGTGCGCGCCGACACCATTCGTCTGCTGCGCGAGCACCGTCACTTGATCGACGACGACTTCCGCAACGATATTCGCAACACCAGCCTGTTCATCGAACTGTTCAAGTGCAAGATCGGCATCCACCGCAACCTGCGACGGATGAATCGTTACGGCATCCTCGGCCGCTACTTGCCGGAGTTCGGCTTTATTGTCGGGCAGATGCAGCACGATCTGTTTCACATCTATACGGTCGATGCTCACACCCTGAACCTGATCAAACATCTGCGTAAGTTGCAGTACACCCAGGTGTCGGAAAAATTCCCGCTGGCCAGCAAGCTCATGGGCAAACTGCCCAAACCGGAGCTGATCTACCTGGCCGGCCTGTACCACGACATCGGTAAGGGCCGGCATGGTGATCACTCGGAAATCGGTGCAGTGGATGCCGAAGCCTTTTGCCAGCGCCACCAGTTGCCGGTGTGGGACAGCCGCCTGATCGTCTGGCTGGTGCAGAACCATTTGGTGATGTCGACCACCGCCCAGCGCAAGGACTTGTCCGACCCGCAAGTCATCCACGATTTCGCGCAGATCGTCGGCGACGAAACTCACCTCGATTATCTGTACGTGTTGACCGTCGCCGACATCAACGCCACCAACCCGACGCTGTGGAATTCCTGGCGCGCCAGCCTGCTGCGCCAGCTCTATACCGAGACCAAGCGTGCCTTGCGCCGTGGCCTGGAAAACCCGGTCGACCGCGAAGAGCAGATTCGCCAGACCCAGAGCGCAGCACTGGACATTCTGGTGCGCGGCGGCACCGATCCGGACGACGTCGAGCAGCTGTGGGCGCAATTGGGTGATGACTACTTCCTGCGCCACACCGCCGGCGACGTGGCCTGGCACAGTGACGCGATCCTCCAGCAGCCGGCCGACGGCGGGCCGCTGGTGCTGATCAAGGAAACCACTCAGCGCGAGTTCGAAGGCGGCACGCAGATTTTCATTTACGCACCGGATCAGCACGACTTCTTCGCCGTGACCGTAGCCGCAATGGACCAACTTAACCTGAACATTCACGACGCCCGGGTCATCACCTCCAGCAGCCAGTTCACCCTTGACACCTACATCGTGCTCGACACCGACGGCGACTCGATCGGCGATAACCCGGCACGGGTCAAACAGATCCGCGAGGGCCTGACCGAAGCTCTGCGCAACCCGGACAATTACCCGACCATCATTCAGCGCCGGGTACCGCGCCAGCTCAAGCATTTCGCGTTTGCACCACAGGTGACGATCCACAACGACGCCCAGCGTCCGGTGACCGTGCTGGAACTCAGCGCTCCGGATCGCCCGGGCCTGCTCGCACGCATAGGCACGATCTTCCTGGAGTTCGACTTGTCGCTACAGAACGCCAAGATTGCGACCCTCGGCGAGCGCGTAGAAGACGTGTTCTTCATCACCGACGCGAACAACCAGCCGTTGTCCGACCCATTGCTGTGCAGCCGCTTGCAGGATGCAATCGTCGAACAGCTGACCGTCAACCAGGAATCAGAAATCAAACTGTCGCGCTTGAGTATCTGAATTAACAAATATCCCCTGTGGGAGCGAGCCATGTGGCGAGGGGATTTATCCCCGTTCGGCTGCGAAGCAGTCGTAAACGCGCTTTAACTTTGAAATGCCGGGGCCGCTCCGCAGCCCAACGGGGATAAATCCCCTCGCCACACTGGCTCGCTCCCACATTAAAAGAGGCCCCTCATGAACAACGCTTTGAACCAGTTGCAGCCCTACCCGTTCGAGAAGCTCCGCGCCCTGCTCGGCAGCGTCACGCCAAACCCGGACAAGCGTGCCATCGCGCTGTCCATCGGCGAGCCCAAACACCGTTCGCCAAGCTTCGTCGCCGAAGCCCTGGCAAGCAATCTGGATCAGATGGCCGTGTACCCGACCACCCTCGGCATCCCGGCCCTGCGTGAAGCCATCGCCGCGTGGTGCGAACGTCGTTTCAGCGTTCCGAACGGCTGGCTCGACCCGGCGCGTAATGTGCTGCCGGTCAACGGTACCCGCGAAGCGCTGTTCGCCTTCACCCAGACCGTGGTCAACCGTGGCGACGATGCGCTGGTGGTCAGCCCGAACCCGTTCTATCAGATCTACGAGGGTGCGGCGTTCCTGGCCGGGGCCAAGCCGCATTACCTGCCATGCCTGGATGAAAACGGCTTCAACCCGGATTTCGACGCTGTTTCACCGGACATCTGGAAACGCTGCCAGATCCTGTTCCTGTGCTCGCCAGGCAACCCGACCGGCGCCTTGATCCCGGTTGAAACCCTGAAGAAGCTGATCGCCCTGGCCGACGAATACGACTTCGTGATCGCCGCCGACGAGTGCTACAGCGAACTGTACTTCGACGAACAAACCCCGCCGGCTGGCTTGCTCAGCGCCTGCGTGGAACTGGGCCGCAAGGACTTCAAGCGTTGTGTGGTGTTCCACAGTCTGTCCAAGCGCTCCAACCTGCCGGGCCTGCGCTCGGGTTTTGTGGCCGGTGATGCGGACATTCTCAAAGGCTTCCTGCTGTATCGCACTTATCACGGTTGCGCGATGCCGGTTCAGACTCAACTGGCCAGCGTTGCCGCGTGGAATGACGAAGTGCATGTGCGTGCCAACCGTGCGCTGTATCGCGAGAAATACGATGCGGTGCTGGAAATCCTCAGCCCGGTGATGGACGTGCAGCGCCCGGATGGCGGTTTCTACCTGTGGCCGAACGTGCAAGGCGACGACGCGGCATTCTGCCGTGATCTGTTTGCCGAGGAACACGTGACAGTGGTGCCGGGTTCCTACCTCTCCCGTGAGGTGGATGGCGTCAACCCCGGCGCCGGTCGTGTGCGGATGGCACTCGTTGCGCCGCTGGCGGAGTGCGTGGAGGCGGCAGAGCGGATTCGCGCCTTCATTACCCGCCACAAGTAACCCTGAAGGCCCGTGTCAGGCAATCTGGCGCGGGCATCGTATATATCAAGTTACAACTCCTATAACTGTATACCGCACCCGCCTGCAGACCGGACTTTAGTCTCATGCAGCGCACCTCGCTGTGCCTGAACTTAAATCCTTACACTGAACTTCACGGATGAAGCCAACGATGAACGAACTTCAACACTGCAGGCTTATGCAGTGGCCAGACGACCAGGCGGCCTACGTGGCTGCTGTTAATGAAAATCCTGCCAATGCTGGTTCCAGCAGCGGCACTCGCCGCAAACGCTCATTGGTTAACTACTCAAAACTGTGGGTTAACGGCCGCACTTTGAAAATCGCGTTCATGGACGCTCCAGATTCGGGCCATAAACAGAAAATCATCGATGCAGCCAGTCAATGGTTGCCGTATATCAATCTCAAGTTTGAGTTCGTCGATGATCTGCAGGGCGAGATTCGGATTGCCACCAGGAACAATGACAACAGCTCAATGCTGGGCACCGACGCGTTGTTGATTCATCCCGACTGGCCGACCATGAACCTGGGGGTTAAACCCGAGCATGAAGATTTCAGGGTGATCGTAACTCACGAATTTGGGCACGCATTGGGTGCAATGCACGAACATCAACACCCCGAAGCCAAGATCCCCTGGGATAAACCGAAAGTGTATGAGTTCTATCAGAACCGGAAAATGAATCCACTGACCAAAGAGCAAGTCGATAGAAACATCTTTTCGCCCTTCAATACGATCGAGGCGATTTATACGCCTTACGACAGAAAGTCCATCATGCACTATCCCGTGGCGAATACACTGACACTGGGTAATTGGGAAATCCCTATCAACCGAAAGATCAGTAAAAAAGACAAGCGCCTTATGAAACTTCTGTACCCGAAGCGGTGATACGTCATTAACAAAAGATAACCACCCAAAGAGCTCTTTATGTTCCGCATTGCGCAATGCAATGCGAAACCCTCAATTCTAAAAACATACCGAAACACGTCCTGAGTCATTTCGCCTTTGCCGCGCAAGCATCGCAGCAGAATCGACAAGCGCCAGATGCCCTGCGCGTTTTCCAAGACAATCGACAGCATTGAAGTGCCATATTAGCCGCTTAAACTGCGGGCAGGCCGCTACACCAATGCCGCATGCAGGCACGGACAGCCTGATTACCCTGTGGGAGCGAGCCTGCTCGCGAATGCGATGTAACATCCACCCTAAATGTTGGCTGACCCACCGCCTTCGCGAGCAGGCTCGCTCCGACAGGTTTTACGCGTTAACTGATTGGCCATGGCATAATCCGTCACCTTTTATTTCCAGCACCTGCAAAGGGGGCAATTCCTTGACCGTTTCAAGTAAAACGTTGCACCTTTTCGGCATCAAAGCCTGCGACACCATGAAAAAGGCGCGCACCTGGCTCGATGAACACGCTGTCCGCTATGACTTTCATGATTACAAGACGGTCGGAATCGACCGTAAACACCTGACCCAATGGTGCGACGAGCACGGCTGGCAAGTGGTGTTGAACCGTGCAGGCACGACCTTTCGCAAGCTCGACGACGAACGCAAAGCCGATCTCGACCAGCCGAAAGCCATCGAACTGATGCTCGCACAACCCTCGATGATCAAGCGCCCGGTGCTTGATCTCGGTGACCGAACCCTGATTGGCTTCAAGCCAGATATCTACGCGGCAGCGCTCAAGTAAGGCAGCCCGTTCCAATTTGTTAGAGGTATCAACATGTCTACTACCCTGTTCAGCCTGGCCTTTGGTGTCGGCACTCAAAACCGCCAAGGCGCATGGCTGGAAGTGTTTTACGCGCAGCCACTGCTCAACCCGTCGGCCGAACTGGTCGCTGCCATCGCACCTGTTCTGGGCTACACCGAAGGCAATCAGGCCATCGCCTTCACCACCGCTCAGGCGTCGCAACTGGCTGAAGCCCTGAAAAGCGTTGACGCTGCCCAGGCTGCCTTGCTGACCCGTCTGGCCGAGAGCCACAAACCGCTGGTCGCGACTATTCTGGCCGAAGACGCTCAACTGACGTCCACCCCTGAGGCTTACCTCAAGCTGCACCTGCTGTCCCATCGTCTGGTCAAGCCGCACGGCCTGAACCTGGCCGGTGTGTTCCCGCTGCTGCCGAACGTGGCATGGACCAGCCAGGGCGCAATCGACCTGGCCGAACTGGCCGAGCATCAACTGGAAGCCCGTCTGCGCGGCGAGCTGCTGGAAGTATTCTCGGTGGACAAATTCCCGAAAATGACCGACTACGTGGTTCCGGCCGGCGTGCGTATCGCTGACGCGGCACGTATTCGTCTGGGCGCCTACGTGGGCGAAGGTACCACCGTGATGCACGAAGGTTTCGTCAACTTCAACGCCGGCACCGAAGGCCCGGGCATGATCGAAGGCCGCGTTTCCGCTGGCGTATTCGTCGGCAAGGGTTCGGACCTGGGCGGCGGTTGCTCGACCATGGGCACCCTGTCGGGCGGCGGCAACATCGTGATCAAGGTCGGCGAAGGCTGCCTGATCGGCGCGAACGCCGGTATCGGCATTCCGTTGGGCGACCGCAACACCGTTGAGTCGGGCCTGTACGTGACCGCTGGTACCAAAGTGGCGCTGCTGGACGAGCACAACAAGCTGGTCAAAGTGGTCAAGGCCCGTGAACTGGCCGGTCAACCTGACCTGCTGTTCCGTCGCAATTCGGAGACCGGTGCTGTGGAATGCAAAACCCACAAATCGGCTATCGAACTGAACGAAGCGCTGCACGCTCACAACTAAGCAGAGCGTCAAACGATCAACCTGTGTAGGAGCAGAGCTTGCTCGCGATGGGGCCTTTGAGGCCGCCAAAAGCATCGCGAGCAAGCTTTGCTCCTACAAGGTCAGGCGTACACCCCGCCCATGTTCACCAGGGCCGAACAACATGATGATTCCCTCTCCCTGGCGCGCCGATTTTCCGGCCATCGCCGCATTGCAACGGCAAGACCAGACGTATCTGGACAACGCCGCCACCACGCAAAAACCTCAAGCCCTGTTGGATGCCCTGGCGCATTACTACGCCAACGGTGCGGCCAACGTGCATCGGGCGCAACACTTGCCCGGCGCCCACGCCACCCAGGCGTTCGAGGCCAGCCGCAGCAAAGTCGCCCATTGGCTCAATGCCGGCGATTGCGGGCAGATCATCTTTACCCATGGCGCAACGTCTGCGCTCAACCTCCTGGCTTATGGCCTGGAACATCTTTTCAATCCGGGCGATGAAATTGTCATCAGCGCTCTGGAGCATCACGCCAACCTGTTGCCATGGCAGCAACTGGCCCACCGTCGCGACCTGAAACTGGTGATCCTGCCACTGGACGCTGACGGCTTGATTGACCTTGATGCCGCCGCGCAGTTGATCGGTCCGCGAACCCGCTTGCTGGCAGTTAGTCAGCTGTCCAATGTACTCGGCGCCTGGCAGCCGTTGCCCGCACTCTTGGCGATGGCCAAAGCACATAACGCGCTGACCGTGGTCGATGGCGCCCAAGGCGTGGTTCATGGTCGGCCCGACGTGCAGGCGCTGGGCTGCGACTTCTATGTGTTTTCCAGTCACAAGCTCTATGGCCCCGATGGGCTGGGCGTGCTGTTCGCACGCAACGAAGCGCTTGAGCAACTGCGCCATTGGCAATTCGGCGGCGAAATGGTGCTGGATGCGGATTACCACAGCGCTCGCTTTCGCCCGGCGCCGCTGGGTTTCGAGGCGGGTACACCGCCGATTGCCAGTGTGATTGGTCTGGGGGCGACACTGGATTATCTGGCAGGGCTTGATCAGGACGCGGTGTCTGCCCATGAAGCGGCGCTGCATGACTATTTGCTCAAAGGCCTTGAAGCGCGCAACGGCATTCGGTTGTTGGGCAAACCGCAACTGGCGCTGGCCAGTTTTGTCATCGAGGGTGTGCATAACTCTGATTTGGCGCATTTGCTGACCGAGCAGGGGATCGCGGTGCGCGCCGGTCATCACTGCGCCATGCCGTTGCTCAAGCGTTTTGAGCTGGCCGGGGCGATTCGGGTGTCGTTGGCGCTGTACAACGATTCCGAAGACCTGGAGCGGTTCTTTGAAGCGCTGGATCAGGCGCTGGAGCTGTTGCGATGAGTTTGCCCGCCGATGCCGTCACCGCGCTGGAGACTTTTCAGAAGGCTGCCGGCTGGGAACAGCGGGCGCGGCTGTTGATGCAGTGGGGCGAGCGTCTGCCAGCGTTGAGCGATGTGGATAAAATCGACGCCAACCGCGTGCATGGCTGTGAAAGCCAGGTGTGGTTGGTGGGTGAATTGCGCGATGGTCACTGGCAGTTTGCCGCGAGCAGCGATGCGCGGTTGATTCGCGGGCTGGTGGCGTTGCTGCTGGCGCGGGTTAACGGGTTGTCGGCGGTCGAGTTGCAGCAGGTGGATTTGCCGGATTGGTTTAATCAGCTTGGGCTGAACCGTCAGCTTTCTCCGTCGCGCAGTAATGGCCTCAATGCCGTATTACAGCGAATGAATGAGTTGGCCGGGTAATCGCCTTCGCGAGCAGGCTCGCTCCCACATTGGAATGCGTTCCCCTGTGGGAGCGAGCCTGCTCGCGAAGGGGACATCCGCCGCCCTCTAAACCTCAGGCTTGATGCGATCCGCAGGGCGACGCACACCCGCCACAATCTTATCCACAGCCTTGGTCGCCGCGACCATGCCAAACGTCGCCGTCACCATCATCACTGCCCCAAATCCACCCGCGCAGTCGAGCTTCACGCCATCACCGACAAAACTCTTCTGCAAGCAAATGCTGCCATCCGGCTTCGGGTAGCGCAGTTGCTCGGTGGAAAACACGCACGGCACGCTGTAATGGCGGGTGACGGTACGGGAGAAGTTGTAATCCCGGCGCAACGTGGAGCGCACTTTCGAGGCCAACGGATCATTGAAGGTCCGGTTCAAATCGCAAACCTGAATCAACGTCGGATCAATCTGCCCACCCGCGCCACCGGTGGTGATGATCTGAATCTTGCGGCGCTTGCACCAGGCAATCAGCGCCGCCTTGGCATTCACGCTGTCGATGCAATCAATGACGCAATCGATGTTCGGTGTGATGTATTCGGCCATGGTCTCGCGAGTGACGAAATCCGCCACAGCGTGCACCGTGCAGTCCGGGTTGATCCCGCGCAGGCGCTCGGCCATCACGTCAACCTTGGGTTTGCCGACGGTGCTGTCCAGCGCGTGCAACTGACGGTTGGCGTTGCTGACGCAGACGTCATCCAGGTCAAACAGCGAAATCTCGCCCACGCCACAACGGGCGATGGCTTCCGCCGCCCAGGAACCGACGCCACCGACGCCGACGATCGCCACGTGGGCCGCGCGTAAACGCTCCAGACCGTCGATGCCATACAAACGGGCGATGCCTGCAAACCGCGGATCTTCTGTACTCATGACCATTACCCCAAAAACCGGCGCGCATTATAGGGCCGTCAGCGGCCAAGAGCATCTTTGGGCTATGAACGGGCGTCTTGACCTCTTTAATCAGCCTACACAGAACCAAGATTTAACCTACAAGGTCCAACGAAAGAACTTAAACCGAGTTGGATTGCCCAACGTCCGGCATTTCCCTGTCCGCTGTACGGTCAGTGAACGCCCGGTGTAGGATGCGCGCCCCCTGCCCCTTTAGCAGCCAGCCGCAGACCGTTCCTTCGTTCCACAGCCTCCGGAACCTGAATAAGCTATGTCATCGCGTAAATTTGGACTCAACCTGGTCGTGGTGCTCGCCATCGCAGCCTTGTTTACCGGCTTCTGGGCGCTGATCAATCGCCCGGTCACCGCCCCCAACTGGCCTGAACAGATCTCCGGCTTTTCGTACTCGCCGTTCCAGCAAGGGCAGTACCCGCAAAAAGAGCAATACCCGACCGACGATGAAATGCGTCGCGATCTGGAGATCATGACCAAGCTGACGGACAACATCCGCACTTACTCGGTCGATGGCAGCCTGGGGGATATTCCCAAGCTCGCCGAAGAATTCGGTTTGCGCGTGACGTTGGGTATCTGGATCAGCCCGGATCTTGCGCGCAACGAGCGTGAAATCCTGCGCGCCATTGACCTGGCCAATACCTCCCGCAGCGTGGTTCGCGTCGTGGTCGGTAACGAGGCGATCTTCCGTAAGGAAATTACCGCCGCCGAACTGAGCGTGATCCTTGATCGCGTCCGCGCGGCAGTGAAAGTACCGGTGACGACCTCCGAGCAATGGCACGTCTGGGAAGAAAACCCGAGCCTGGCCAAGCACGTCGACTTGATCGCCGCCCACGTCCTGCCGTATTGGGAACATGTTCCGATGGAGCAGTCCGGGCAGTTCGTACTCGACCGGGCCCGTGACCTGAAAAAGATGTTCCCGAAAAAACCGCTGCTGCTGTCGGAAGTCGGCTGGCCGAGCAACGGCCGTATGCGCGGTGGCGCCGACGCGTCGCCGGCAGACCAGGCGATTTATCTGCGGACCTTGGTCAACAAGCTCAATCGCCAGGGCTTCAACTATTTCGTGATCGAAGCCTTCGACCAACCGTGGAAGGCCAGTGACGAAGGTTCCGTGGGCGCTTACTGGGGCGTTTTCAACGCCGCGCGCCAGCAGAAATTCAACTTTGAAGGCCCGGTCGTCGCGATCCCACAATGGCGCGTGCTGGCCATCGGTTCGGTGGTGTTGGCTCTGCTGTCCCTGACCCTGCTCATGATCGACGGCTCGGCCTTGCGTCAGCGCGGCCGCACCTTCCTGACCTTCATCGCGTTCCTCTGTGGTTCTGTGCTGGTGTGGATCGGTTACGACTACAGCCAGCAATACAGCACCTGGTTCAGCCTGACGGTGGGCTTCTTGCTCGCGCTCGGTGCACTCGGGGTATTTATCGTGCTGCTGACCGAGGCGCATGAACTGGCCGAAGCGGTCTGGACTCACAAGCGTCGGCGTGAATTTCTGCCGGTGGTCGGCGATTCGGACTACCGACCGAAAGTCTCGATTCACGTGCCTTGCTACAACGAGCCGCCGGAGATGGTCAAACAGACCCTCAACGCCCTGGCCAACCTCGACTATCCGGACTTCGAAGTCCTGATCATCGACAACAACACCAAGGACCCGGCGGTCTGGGAACCGGTGCGCGATTATTGCGAAACCCTCGGCCCGCGCTTCAAGTTCTTCCACGTTGCACCGTTGGCCGGTTTCAAGGGCGGCGCGTTGAATTACCTGATTCCGCACACCGCCAAGGATGCCGAAGTGATTGCGGTGATCGACTCGGACTACTGCGTCGACCCGAACTGGCTCAAGCACATGGTGCCGCACTTCGCCGACCCGAAAATCGCCGTGGTGCAGTCGCCGCAGGATTATCGCGATCAGAACGAAAGCACCTTCAAGAAGCTCTGCTACGCGGAATACAAAGGTTTCTTCCACATCGGCATGGTCACCCGTAACGACCGTGACGCGATCATCCAGCATGGCACCATGACCATGACCCGACGCTCGGTGCTCGAGGAACTGGGTTGGGCTGACTGGTGCATCTGTGAAGACGCCGAGTTGGGTCTGCGTGTATTCGAAAAAGGCTTGTCAGCGGCGTATTACCACACCAGCTACGGCAAAGGCCTGATGCCCGATACCTTTATCGACTTCAAGAAACAGCGTTTCCGCTGGGCCTATGGCGCGATTCAGATCATCAAGCGTCACACCGCCAGCCTGTTGCGCGGCAAGGACACCGAGCTGACCCGTGGCCAGCGTTACCACTTCCTCGCGGGCTGGTTGCCGTGGGTCGCGGATGGCATGAACATCTTCTTCACCGTCGGCGCCTTGTTGTGGTCGGCGGCGATGATCATCGTGCCGCAGCGGGTCGATCCACCGTTGCTGATTTTCGCGATCCCGCCATTGGCGCTGTTCGTGTTCAAGGTGGGCAAAATCATCTTCCTCTACCGCCGTGCGGTCGGGGTCAACCTGAAGGATGCGTTCTGCGCGGCATTGGCAGGGTTGGCGTTGTCGCACACCATCGCCAAAGCGGTGCTGTACGGCTTCTTCACCAGCAGCATTCCGTTTTTCCGCACGCCGAAAAACGCCGATAACCATGGCTTCTGGGTGGCGATTTCGGAAGCTCGCGAAGAAATGTTCATCATGCTGCTGTTGTGGAGCGCGGCACTGGGGATTTTCCTGGTGAACGGCCTGCCGAGCAACGACATGCGCTTCTGGGTGACGATGTTGCTCGTGCAATCATTGCCATACCTGGCGGCCCTGATCATGGCGTTCTTGTCTTCGCTGCCGAAACCGGCGGTCGAGGGCGAGACGGCTCCGGCGGTCTAAATCGTTCCAGATGCACTAAACGGCGGCCAATGGCCGCCGTTTTGCTTTAAGATAACCGCCATTTTGCAGGCCTTGGCGGAGTACGGTTTGCCAACCGAACCCGATACCTGTGGGAGCGAGCCTGCTCGCGAATGCACTGTCACAATCAAAGTTTATGTTGACTGACACACCGCATTCGCGAGCAGGCTCGCTCCCACATTAGCCCTTGCCCATATTCAAGTTTTCCGGAGTCTTACATGACGGCCCACGCCGACCTTTCGCCGACCCTTCAACTCGCCATCGACCTGATCCGCCGTCCGTCCGTGACGCCGGTCGACGCCGATTGCCAGAAGCAGATGATGCAGCGCCTGGGCGATGCTGGTTTCAAGCTGGAACCGATGCGCATCGAAGATGTGGATAACTTCTGGGCGACCCACGGTAAACACGACGGTCCGGTGCTGTGCTTCGCCGGCCACACCGACGTGGTGCCGACTGGCCCGGTGACCGCCTGGCAGATCGACCCGTTCAACGCAGTAATCGACGAACACGGCATGCTCTGTGGCCGTGGCGCAGCAGACATGAAAGGCAGCCTCGCTTCCATGACCGTGGCGGCCGAGCGCTTCGTCGCCGACTACCCGGATCACAAGGGCAAGGTCGCTTTCCTGATCACCAGCGACGAAGAAGGCCCGGCGCACCACGGCACCAAAGCAGTGATCGAACGGCTTGCCGCCCGTAAGGAGCGTCTGGACTGGTGCATCGTCGGCGAACCGTCGAGCACCACTCTGGTGGGCGACGTGGTCAAGAACGGCCGTCGCGGCTCCCTGGGCGCCAAGCTGACCGTGCGCGGCGTGCAAGGTCACGTGGCCTATCCGCACCTGGCGAAAAACCCGATTCACCTTGCTGCCCCGGCCCTGGCCGAACTGGCCGCCGAGCACTGGGACCACGGCAACGATTTCTTCCCGCCGACCAGTTTCCAGATCTCCAACGTGAACTCCGGCACCGGCGCGACCAACGTGATCCCAGGTGATCTGGTGGCGGTGTTTAACTTCCGCTTCTCTACCGAATCCACTGTGGAAGGCCTGCAAAAGCGCGTCGCCGATATTCTCGACAAGCATGGCCTGGACTGGCACATCGACTGGGCGCTGTCCGGTCTGCCGTTCCTCACCGAACCGGGCGCGTTGCTGGATGCCGTCGCGTCGAGCATCAAGGACATCACCGGTCGTGAAACCAAGGCGTCCACCAGCGGTGGCACCTCCGATGGTCGCTTCATCGCGACCATGGGTACGCAGGTTGTTGAACTGGGCCCGGTCAACGCGACGATCCACCAGGTCAACGAACGTGTGCTGGCTGCCGACCTCGATGTGCTGACCGAAATCTACTACCAGACCCTGATCAAGTTGCTCGCCTGATGCTGGCCTGCCCGATCTGTAGCGAACCGCTGAACGCGGTGGACAACGGCGTGGCCTGCCCCGCCGGGCATCGCTTCGACCGCGCTCGTCAGGGTTACCTGAACCTGTTGCCGGTGCAGCACAAGAACAGTCGCGACCCAGGGGATAACCTGGCGATGGTCGAGGCCCGTCGCGATTTCTTGAACGCCGGCCATTACGCGCCGGTGGCCAAGCGCCTGGCGGAATTGGCAGCGCAATACGCCCCCCAGCGCTGGCTCGACATCGGTTGTGGCGAAGGTTACTACACCGCGCAAATCGCCGAGGCCTTGCCGAACGCTGACGGTTACGCGCTGGACATCTCCCGGGAAGCGGTCAAACGCGCCTGCAAACGTAACCCGCAGCTGACCTGGTTGATCGCCAGCATGGCACGGGTTCCGCTGGCCTCTGGCAGCTGCCAGTTTCTCGCCAGCGTCTTCAGCCCGCTGGATTGGGAGGAAGCCAAGCGCCTACTCAGCCCCGGTGGTGGCTTGATGAAAGTCGGGCCGACCAGCGGCCATCTGATGGAATTACGCGAGCGTCTGTACGACGAAGTGCGTGAATACACCGACGACAAGCATTTGGCTTTGGTGCCGGAAGGCATGGCGTTGCAACACAGCGAAACCCTGGAGTTCAAACTGACGCTGGAAAAGGGTCAGGACCGTGCGAACCTGTTGGCCATGACGCCCCACGGTTGGCGCGCCAGCGCCGAACGCCGGGCGGCGGTCATCGAACAGGTCGAGCCGTTCGAGGTCACCGTTTCGATGCGCTACGATTACTTTGTTCTTCAATAACTCTTTAATTTTTTGGTCTTCGGCAGTTGCCGTAGGCCGGCTAAATCCGCGAATGGATTTTTCAGACCCGCAGTGAGGACATCCATGCGCCAACCCGATATCGAGATTTACCTGAAAGACGCCGACGTCGACTACAAGGCCGTCGCGGCCTGGCTCGGCGCGGCATTGGGCCCGTGCACCGATTGGGTCCAGAAAGGCCAGACCTACAAATGCAAGGCCGGCAACGTGCCGGTGACCTGGTTGCCGAAAGCCGTGGGCAAATGGAACAGCCTGTTCCTGGACAGCGACCAGACCCCGTGGGAAGACGACATCGCCTGCGCCCGCGCCGCGTTTGCCGCGCTGAACGTCGAAGTGCGCTGCGCGCCGGGTAGCTGGGTCGAGGAAGAAGGTGAAGAGACCGCAGATCGCTGGATGCGTATCAGCGCGGATGGTGAAGAAGAAATCACCTGGAAAACCGCGTAAACGCAAATCAAATGTGGGAGCGAGCCTGCTCGCGAATGCGGTATGTCATTCAACGTCGATGCTGACTGATAAACCGCATTCGCGAGCAGGCTCGCTCCCACAGTGGTTTTGTGTGATCTGAGGAGTGGGCTTACAGCCCCACCACATCCTCAGCCTGCAAGCCTTTCTCGCCGGTCACCACGCCGTATTCCACCTGCTGACCTTCAGCCAGGGAACGATGCCCCTCGCCGCGAATCGCGCGGTAGTGCACGAAAACGTCCACCCCGTCCTCGCGCTGAATGAAGCCGTAGCCCTTGGCGTCGTTGAACCACTTCACATTGCCGGTTTCGCGCGTTGCCATGAATCGGTACCCCCTTCTTTTTATTGTTGAGCGGCCGAGTATATGACAGGCGCCAAAACTCTCAACTCAACTTTACTTAGCCGCTTTTTTGCCGATTTTCGGCGAATACGGCACACTATCGGCCGCCCGAGCAATTGCTTGGTTTTATCCACTCACGCAGAAGCCGTATGACCCGTTCCCCGTTCCGCCGTCTTGTGTTTGGCACCCTGCGCCGACTGTTGTACCTCTGGGTTCGCTCGGAGACGATCAATCAGTCGTCGTTCACCCTCAACCTCGACCGCAGCCGTCCGGTGTTCTACGTCCTGCAAAACCCTTCGCTGACCGACCTCGCCGTGGTCGATACCGAGTGCAGCAAGGCGGGCCTGCCGCGCCCGGTGTTGCCGGTATCGGTAGGTACGTTGGTGGAGCCCGCCGCGTTCTTTTACCTGACGCCAGAGCCCGATTGGCTCGGCCGCCAGGACAAACGCGGTGCACCGCCGACCTTGACTCGTCTGGTCAGCGCGTTGAGCCAGAACGCCGCCGAAGACGCGCAGATCATTCCGGTCAGCGTGTTCTGGGGTCAGTCGCCAGACAGCGAATCGAGCCCGTGGAAACTGCTCTTCGCCGACAGCTGGGCGGTCACCGGGCGCCTGCGTCGGTTGTTGAGCATCATCGTTCTAGGGCGCAAAACCCGCGTGCAGTTCTCGGCACCGATTCACCTGCGTGAGCTGATCGACCACAACAAAGGCCACGAGCGCACCGTGCGCATGGCCCAGCGAATTCTGCGGGTGCATTTCCGTAACCTGAAAGCGGCGGTGATCGGTCCGGACATTTCCCACCGTCGCAACCTGGTCAAAGGCCTGCTGAATCAGCCGCTGGTCAAGCAAGCGATCCTCGACGAAGCCGAGCGCGAGAACATCTCCCCGGAGAAAGCCAAGGCCCTGGCCCTGCGCTACGGCAACGAAATCGCCTCGGACTACACCTACACCGCGATCCGCTTCCTCGAAGTGGTGCTCAGCTGGTTCTGGAACAAGATCTACGACGGGATCAAGGTCAACCACATCGAAGGCGTGCAGAAGGTCGCTCAGGGTCACGAAGTGATCTACGTTCCGTGCCATCGCAGCCACATCGACTACCTGCTGCTGTCCTACTTGCTGTTTCGCAACGGCCTGACCCCGCCGCACATCGCCGCCGGGATCAACCTCAACATGCCAGTGATCGGCAGCCTGCTGCGCCGTGGCGGTGCGTTTTTCATGCGTCGCACCTTCAAGGGCAACCCGCTCTACACCTCGGTGTTCAACGAATACCTGCACACTCTGTTCACCAAAGGCTTCCCGGTGGAGTACTTCGTCGAGGGTGGCCGTTCGCGCACCGGGCGCATGCTGCAACCGAAAACCGGGATGCTCGCCATCACCCTGCGCAGCTTTTTGCGTTCGTCGCGGATGCCGATCGTTTTCATCCCGGTCTACATCGGCTACGAGCGTGTGCTGGAAGGCCGGACTTACCTCGGCGAATTGCGTGGAGCGAGCAAAAAGAAAGAATCAATCTTCGACATTTTCAAAGTCATCGGCGCCCTCAAGCAGCGCTTCGGCCAAGTGGCGGTGAACTTCGGCGAGCCGATCAAACTGGCGGAGTTCCTCGACAGCGAACAGCCGGACTGGCGTAAACAGGAACTCGGCCCGCAGTTCAAACCGGCCTGGCTCAACGAAACCACCCACCGCCTCGGCGAGAAAGTCGCGCAGCATCTGAACGAAGCGGCGGCGATCAACCCGGTCAACCTTGTGGCCCTGGCGCTGCTGTCCACCAGCCGTCTTGCGCTGGATGATCGCGCTATGGCGCGGGTGCTCGATCTGTATCTGGCGCTGTTGCGCAAGGTCCCGTATTCGCCGCACACCACGCTGCCGGAAGGTGACGGCCGGGCGCTGATCGAGCATGTGAAGGACATGGATCTTCTGTCCGAGCAGAGCGATGCCTTAGGCAAGATTCTGTATCTGGACGAGCAAAACGCCGTCCTGATGACCTACTACCGCAACAACGTTTTGCACATATTCGCCTTGCCGGCGTTACTGGCGAGCTTCTTCCAGAGCGCCTCGCGCATGAGCCGCGAACAGATCCTGCGCTACACCTGCGCGCTGTATCCGTACCTGCAATCGGAGCTGTTCATTCGCTGGTCGCTGGAGGAACTGGATGCGGTGATCGACCAATGGCTTGAAGCGTTCGTCGAGCAAGGTCTGCTGCGTTTTGAGAATGATGTCTACCTGCGCCCGGCGCCGAGCTCGCGGCATTTCGTGCTACTGACGCTGCTGTCGAAAAGCATCGCCCAGACCCTGCAGCGCTTCTACATGACGGTCTCGCTACTGCTCAACAGCGGCCAGAACAGCATCAGCGCCGAAGAGCTGGAAGACCTGTGCACGGTCATGGCCCAGCGCCTGTCGATCCTCCATGGCCTCAACGCCCCTGAGTTCTTCGACAAGAGCCTGTTCCGCCATTTCATCCAGACGATGCTCGATCTGGACGTGCTCAAGCGCGACGAGGCCGGCAAGCTGAGCTACCACGAACTGCTCGGCGAACTGGCCGAAGGCGCGGCCAAGCGGGTGCTGCCGGCGGAGATTCGCTTGTCGATCCGTCAGGTGGCGTTGCATCGTAGTGAAGATGCGGCGGATCAGGTCGCCACACAGCCCGAGGCCTGATGAAATCCCTGTGGGAGCGAGCCTGCTCGCGAATGCGGTTTAACATTCAACATTTCAGTTGTCTGGCACACCGCTTTCGCGAGCAGGCTCACTCCCACATTAATTGGAGATCTCCGATGAAAAAACTCTCTTTATTGGCGATGACCACCCTGCTGGGCGCCTGTCAGTCGATGCAACCTGCCGCGAAAACCAGCCTCGATGGCGAAGTCTTCTACCTGCAACGAATCGCCCTGCCACCGAGCGCCACTTTTAGCGTCAGCCTGCAGGACGTGTCCCTCGCCGACGCGCCCGCCGTTTTCCTCGACGAACAGAAAGGCCCGGTCAAAGGCCTGGTGCCGCTACCGTTTCATCTGAGTTACGATCCGGCCCAGGTCAAACCCGGCCATCGCTATTCCGTCAGCGCGCGCATCGAAGTCGACGGCAAACTGATATTCATCTCCACCGAACACAACGCCGTGCAGCTTGATGGCAGCGACCCGCAGCCACTGAAAGTCCGCGTCGACGCCGCCCGCTAATTCTCTATTTTGAACAAGGAAGCTGCCATGTTCCGTCCTACCCTTCGCTTCGCCGGCCTGTGCGCAGGCTTGATGATCTCCGCCAGCGCCCTGGCGCTGTCAGTCAGTGACCTGTCGCAAAAAGACGCCACCGGCGGCCTCAAAGATGCCCTGACTCAAGGCGCGCAACTGGCCGTAAAACAACTGGGCACGCCGGGCGGCTTCAGCAACAACCCGGATGTGAAAATCGAATTGCCGGGCAAACTGGGCAAAGTCGCCAGCAAGATGAAGCAGTTCGGCATGGGCGACCAGGTTGATCAGCTGGAAACCAGCATGAACAAAGCGGCGGAAACCGCGGTGACCCAGGCTCAGCCGATCCTGGTGGATGCGGTGAAGAAGATGAGCGTGGAAGATGCCAAGGGCATTCTCAGCGGTGGCAAGGACTCGGCCACTCAGTACCTGAGCAAATCCAGCCGCGAACAGATCCGCGCGAAGTTCCTGCCGATCGTCAAGCAAGCCACCGACCAGGTGGGCCTGGCCAAGCAATACAACTCGTTCGCCGGGCAAGCCGCGAGGCTGGGTGTAGTGGATGCGAAGAGCGCCAACATCGAAAGCTACGTGACCGAGCAGGCGTTGAACGGTCTGTTCGAGATGATTGGTAAACAGGAAGAAGCCATTCGCCAGAATCCTGCGGCGGCAGCGACGAGTTTGGCGAAGAAGGTGTTTGGCACCCTCTGATTTCTTCCCGTAGGAGCAAAGCTTGCTCGCGATGGCCATAACACGGTCTGAATGATGGACCGCGTTGAGGCCATCGCGAGCAAGCTTTGCTCCTACGGGATTGTGCTTTGAGCCCGCAGAAAGAACACCCACTCGCGCCCCATCTTTCGCTTCTCAAACACCTCCAATTCGACCAGCCCATTCAACGTGGCCGACGCGGTGTTGTAAGAGCAGTCCAGATTCTCCTTCACATTGACCGCCGTAAACTCCTTGGCCATCCCGCTCTTGGCCACTTGGAATACGGCTCGCTGCTTCTCGGTCAATCGGTCAAAAAAGCCGGACTCCAGCAACCAGCGATCAAAGCTTTCGGCATACGCCAGACTTTTCCGATAAGCCTCGGTGAAACCACTGACAGCCCGCAGGATGACCGAACACTGGAAATCGATGAAATAAGTCAGGTCGAGGTCATCAGCCTCAGTGTTCAGATAAGACCGTCCGTATTTCACCGGCGCACTGCGCAGCAAAATGCTGATAGCGATGTAGCGAAAGGCAGAGAAGTCATTCTTGAACATGAACCAATAAAACAGCGCCCGCGCGACCCGGCCGTTGCCATCGCGGAACGGATGCTCATAACCCAACGCAAAATGCAGCCCGATGCCTTTGATCAGTGGATGAAGGTAATCCACTTGATCGGGATCGTTGTGGGGCTGATTGATCCACGTCGACAGCACCCGCAATCGTGACACCAGCCCTGCTGCGGGCGGCGGTGTATGTACGGTGTTGCCCTCGCCGTCCTGCACCACCACATCATCGTTGTCCCTGAACGCCCCCGGCGAATATTGCGCGTCATCAATACCCTCGACACCCACCCGGTGCATGGCTGAAATCAGTTCGACACTCAGGGCGTCATAACGCTTTTCCCAGGCGAAATTCATCATCTTGTAGTTGCCGATCACCATTCGCTCATCCGGCGTGCGCGGCAGGCGATTACGCTTGAGCATGTCCTTGGCCACCCGCGTGGTGGTCGCCGCGCCTTCGAGCTGGCTACTGCTGATGGCTTCGTCTTCGATCAAATCATTCAACAGATAACTGAAATGCGCGTGTTCTCCGATCTGACTGGTCATGTACTCCAGCGCGGCCGTTGTCGCTTGTCGATCGACGGCAGAAATAGCCTTCTGCGCCAACGGCGTGAGCACGAAGTTGCCCATTGAAGCGGCTCACCCAGTGGCAAAAGACTTGAGTACTGCGCAGTCCGGGCTTTCTTCACCAGCGCCCAGCACAGATTCGAATCCAGCCCCGGCGCCCAGCGGTAGCGCAACTCATCGAAAGGCAGATAACGCCCTAGATCGTCCAGCGGCTTGAGCAAGGCGAGGTAGTCCGAGAGGCGTTCCTTGTGGGGCGACTTCCCCAACAGGTCGAATACCGGGTCGGTCCTTCCCCTCAAAATGGGTGGCTTTTTCATTATTACTGTCTCAAAAACTCGTAAAACTGAGTCTTGAGTACAGCACTCAGACCTCTCTGACTCAATATCAGAAGGTTCTGAAACGACTGTAGGAGCAAAGCTTGCTCGCGATGGCTGCACCTCGGTCGGCCATTTGAACCGAGGCGCCAGTATCGCGAGCAAGCTTTGCTCCTACAGAGGTTAGGCTGGGTCCTTTTTGATCCTGAACCACGCCGCATACAGCGCCGGCAAAAACAGCAACGTCAGCGCCGTCGCCACAATCAGCCCGCCCATGATCGCCACCGCCATCGGCCCGAAAAACACGCTACGCGACAGCGGAATCATCGCCAGCACCGCCGCGAGTGCAGTCAACACAATCGGTCGGAATCGCCGCACCGTGGCTTCAATAATCGCCTGCCAAGGCTTGAGCCCCGCGGCGATGTCCTGCTCGATCTGGTCCACCAGAATCACCGAGTTACGCATGATCATCCCGGACAGCGCGATGGTCCCGAGCATCGCGACGAAACCGAATGGCTGACGGAACACCATCAGGAACAAGGTCACACCGATCAAACCCAAAGGCGCCGTCAGAAACACCATCACCGTGCGTGAGAAACTGCGCAGTTGCAGCATCAGTAATGTCAGCACCACCACGATGAACAGCGGCACACCGGCCTTCACCGAATTCTGCCCGCGAGCCGAGTCTTCCACCGTGCCGCCGACCTCCAGCAAATACCCGTCCGGCAGTTCGGCGCGAATCGGATCGAGGGTTGGCATGATCTGCTGCACCAGCGTCGCCGGTTGCTCCTTGCCGTAAATGTCGGCGCGTACCGTCACGTTCGGCAAGCGGTTACGGTGCCAGATAATGCCTTCTTCGAAGCCGTACTCCAGGGTCGCGATTTGCGACAGCGCCACGCTGCGACCGTTATCAGTCGGCACCGCCAGGCTTGGCAGCAATGACAGTTCGGTGCGTTCGTGCAACGTGCCGCGCAACAAAATCTCGATCAATTCGTTGTCTTCACGGTACTGGCTGACGCTGGAACCGGTCAGAGAGCTTTGCAGGAACTTCGACAGGTTCGCGGTGCTCACGCCAAGCGCTCGGGCGCGGTCCTGATCGACGTTCAGATAAACAACTTTGCTCGGCTCTTCCCAGTCCAGATGAACGTTGACCACATGCGGGTTCTCGCGAACCTTGGCGGCAACTTTACGGGCCAGCGCGCGGACTTCCTCGATGTGCTCACCGGTGACCCGGAACTGCATCGGATAGCCAACCGGTGGCCCGTTCTCCAGACGTGTCACCCGCGCGCGCAGGGCCGGGAATTGTTCCTTGAGGGCTTCGATCAGCCAGGTGCGCAGTGTTTCGCGCTCCTCGATGGTTTTGGCCAGGACGACAAACTGCGCGAAGCTCGCTGCAGGAAGTTGTTGATCCAGCGGCAGGTAAAAACGTGGCGAACCGGTGCCCACGTAAGCGACATAGTTGTCGATACCGGCGTGATCCTTCAGCAATGCTTCGAGGCGTTTGACCTCATCGCGGGTGTTGCTCAATGAGGCACCTTCCGCCAGTTTCAGATCGACCATCAATTCCAGACGACCCGATGCCGGGAAGAACTGTTGCGGCACGAAGCGAAACAGGATGACAGAACCGATAAACAACACGACCGTCAGGACAATGACCGTCTTGCGCCGCCGTACGCACCACTCCACCAAGCGTCTGACGCGCTGATAGAACGGCGTGCCGTAAGGATCGGGCTGGCCGCCGCCGGTGCCATGTTTGGCTGCATGAATCTTCGCCAGATCCGGCAGGAGTTTTTCCCCCAGATAAGGCACAAACACAACAGCAGCCACCCACGAGGCCAGCAACGCGATGGTCACCACCTGGAAGATCGAACGGGTGTATTCGCCTGTACCCGATTGCGCAGTGGCAATCGGCAGGAAGCCGGCAGCGGTGATCAGCGTACCGGTGAGCATCGGGAATGCGGTGCTGGTCCAGGCGTAACTGGCCGCCTTGATCCGGTCGAAGCCTTGCTCCATTTTGATCGCCATCATTTCCACGGCGATGATCGCGTCGTCCACCAACAAACCCAGCGCCAGTACCAACGCCCCGAGGGAAATCTTGTGCAGGCCGATTCCCAGGTAATACATGCAGGCGAATGTCATCGCCAATACCAAAGGAATCGCCAGCGCGACCACCATGCCGGTGCGCACGCCGAGGGAGAAGAAGCTCACCAGCAGGACGATTGCCAGTGCTTCCACCAGCACCTGAACAAACTCACCGACACTGCTTTTCACGGCGGCGGGCTGGTCGGAGACCTTGCGCAGCTGCATACCGGCAGGGAGATTTTTCTGGATCCGGTCGAACTCGATTTCCAACGCCTTGCCCAGCACCAGAATGTCGCCACCGTCCTTCATGGCCACGGCCAGACCGATGGCGTTTTCCGCCATGAAGCGCATGCTCGGCGCTGGCGGATCGTTGAACCCCCGACGCACATCCGCCACATCGGCGATGCGGAACGTACGATCACCGACGCGGATAGGGAAGTTCTTGATCTCTTCGACCGTCTGAAAATTCCCCGAGACGCGTAGCTGCAATCGCTCACTGCTGGTTTCAAAGAATCCGGCGGTGGACACCGCGTTCTGCTCTTCAAGGGCCTGCTGCACCGTCGACAAAGGTAGGCCGAGGGTGGCGAGTTTGACGTTGGAGAGTTCGATCCAGATCTTCTCGTCCTGTAACCCGAGCAGATCAACCTTGCCCACATCCTTGACCCGTTGCAGCTGAATCTGCACGCGGTCGGCGTAGTCCTTGAGCACCGCGTAATCAAAACCTTCGCCAGTCAGCGCGTAGATATTGCCAAACGTTGTGCCGAACTCATCGTTGAAGAATGGCCCCTGGATGCCCGGTGGCAGGGTCTGACGAATGTCGCTGATCTTCTTGCGAACCTGGTACCAGAGGTCCGGGATTTCCACCGAGTGCATGGAATCACGGGCGACGAACGTCACTTGGGATTCGCCCGGACGGGAGAACGAAACGATGCGTTCGTACTCGCCGGTTTCCATCAGTTTCTTTTCAATACGCTCGGTGACCTGGCGCGATACCTCCTGCGCCGTGGCCCCCGGCCAGTTGGTACGAATCACCATGGCCTTGAAGGTGAACGGCGGGTCTTCACTTTGGCCGAGCTTGGTGTAAGACAGTGCGCCGACAATGGCCAGCAAGAGCATCAGGAACAGTACGATCTGGCGATTACGCAGCGCCCATTCGGAAAGATTGAAACCCATCGGGGATTACTCCTTGTCCGCCAGATTGACCACGCGGTTGGAGCGATCCACCGGGCGCACTTGCTGCCCTTCAAGAAGCACATGGACGCCAGCGGCCACCACCCAGTCGCTGGCATTCAGGCCTTCGAGCACCGGTACGGTTTTCTCGCCGAAGGCACCGACCCGGACCGGGGTTTTCTTCAAGGTGTTGTTGGTAGTGACAACCCAGACGTAGGTCGCGCCGTTTTCCGCGGTCAGCGCGGAAAGCGGCACCGACAGCGGCACCACATCGGAGGTCTGAACGAACACCCGGGCGCTCTGGCCGAGTTCGGCGGGGACCTTGCCGGCAGTGAACGCGATGCGGGCGGCAAAGGTACGCGATTTTGGATCGGCGGCAGGCGACAGCTCACGGATGCGCCCGGCGAAACGTTGGTCGGGTTGGGTCCAGAGTTCTACCGAGACTGGCTGACCAACCTTGAAGCGGCCAAAGCTCTGCTCCGGCAAGCTGATCGATACTTCGCGTTCGCCATCGGTGGCGAGGGTGAATACGGTTTGCCCCGCCGCCACCACTTGCCCGACTTCAACCGCGCGTTTAGCCACCACCCCATCCTGAGGCGCACGCAGCACGGCGTAACTGGCCTGATTGGTCGAAACGTTGAATTCGGCTTTGATTTGCTTGAGGCGTGCTTCACCGGATCGGTAAAGGTTTTCGGAATTATCGTACTGCGAACGGCTGACCATCTGACGGTCCATCAGGGTCTTGTAACGATCACGTTCGGCGCGCACCAGGTTCAGGTTGGCCTCGGCAGCGGCGACCTGGGCACGGGTGGCTTCCAGTTGCAGGCGTACGTCTTGAGGATCGAGTTCCGCCAGAGGTTGATCGGCCTTGACACGCTGCCCCTCTTCGACCAGTCGTCGACTGACTTTACCGCCAATGCGAAACGCCAGGTCCGGCTCATACCGTGCGCGCACTTCACCGGGAAAACTTTCCATCGCCTGAGCCGAAGGCTCTGGCTGCACGACCATGGCCGGGCGAACGGTGACTTGGGGCGCCTCTTCGTGGCCACACGCAGACAATAAAAACGCCAGACTGACTGGCAACGCGAGGGGCAAGGCATAGCGGAACATGGTGAAGGACCTTTCGCTAATGGTGCTCGGAATAATTATACTGAGCAGTATGTTATTAATAGCAAACTCACCAGTCCAGTAATAAAAGCGCATATGCCTAACAATCTTTCAGCACCCAACGGCCCAGGCCGTCCCAAGGATTTGGCCAAGCGCCGAGCGATCCTCGACGCGGCGAAAATTCTGTTTCTGAGCAAGGGTTATGCGAATACCAGCATGGACGCCGTGGCGGCCGTGGCCGGTGTGTCGAAGCTGACGGTCTACAGCCATTTCAACGACAAGGAGACGCTGTTCTCCGCCGCCGTGATGGCCAAGTGCGAAGAGCAATTGCCGACGCTGTTTTTCGAATTGCCGGATGGCGTCGCGGTGGAAGCCGTGTTGCTGAACATCGCGCGCGGTTTTCATCAACTGATCAACAGTGACGAATCGGTGAACCTGCACCGGCTGATGATGACCCTGGGCAGCCAGGACCCGAAACTCTCGCTGATTTTCTTCGAGGCCGGGCCTGAGCGCATGTTGCAGGGCATGGAGCGGTTGCTGACCAAGGTTGATCAGAGCGGCGCGTTGAGCATCGACAAACCGCGCAATGCGGCCGAGCATTTCTTCTGCCTGCTCAAGGGTGCGGGAAATTTCAGGCTGCTTTATGGCTGTGGCGAGCCGTTGACCGGGGATGCGGCCGAGAGCCATGTGCAGGAAGTGGTGGGGTTGTTTATGCGGGCGTATCGGCCAGAGACAGCCTGATAGATTTGGGTTGTCTGGTCTGGCCCCTTCGCGAGCAGGCTCGCTCCCACAGGGGATTTATTGTGGTCACACATTTGGTGTACACCACAGAACCACTGTGGGAGCGAGCCTGCTCGCGAAGGGCGCGCCTCGGTATCAGGGTTTCAGCGCTTTCTTCGGATAAATGTCATAACGGCTGGATTTACCGTCCAGCGCATGACTCGGCTTCGGCCCTTCGATACACGGCGCCTTGCGCGGGCGCTTGACCACCACCCGGTGGCTGGCCAACGCCAACGCGGCTTCGAGCAGTGCAGGCGCATCCGGATCATCGCCCACCAGCGGCCTGAACAGGCGCATTTCCTTCTTCACCAAGGCAGTTTTCTCACGATGGGGAAACATCGGGTCGAGGTAGATCACCTGCGGCGGCTCGCCTTCCCAATTACGCATCACCTCAATCGAATTGCCCTTGAGCAAGTGCATCCGCGCCACGATCGGCGCCACGTCAAAGTCTTCCGCGCCGCGCGCCAGGCCATCTTCAAGCAAAGCGCCAATCAGCGGCTGGCGCTCGATCAGGCTCATCTCGCAGCCCAGGCTCGCCAGCACGAATGCATCTTTGCCCAGCCCCGCCGTGGCATCCAGCACGCGCGGACGTACGCCTTGGGCAACCCCGACCGCCTTGGCGATCATCTGACCGCTACCACCGCCGTACAAACGGCGATGGGCCGCACCACCCTCGACGAAGTCCACCCGTACCGGCCCCGGCGCATCCGCCCCAAGCTGTTGCAGCTGCAAACCCTGCTCGCCGACCTGCAAGGCAAACTCACCGTCATCCACCTGCATCGGCAAACCCAGGCGCTCGGCCCATTGTTCGGCCTGTGGCTGAAAAGTCGCGGCCAGGGCCTCGACATGGATGCGGCAGGCCGCGGGTTGCTCAATCATGGGAAAAGGTGCTCAAAAAATTAATGATCGGCAAAAAACGTCCGATAACAAAACTATCGAGCATTTTGCCAGAGCTGAGCGTCGACCGAGAGAAATGTCAGACATTCGAAGCACATCCGTAGGCTATATATCGCGTCATGGCGATTATGGTCTGCGAAATTCCCAAGCACTGAGCGGCGTCAGTCACCTGTGGCAGGATTTTTTTGCCCAGGCCCTGGCCGATCAGTCGGGCGATGTCGTACCGGCTTCTCTCAACTTCCCACCGGTCGATCTCGACAGCCCGGTCGAACCCACCGTTGGCAGCGAACTGCTGGCGCACATCATTTCCCAGCGCGAATGCGATGTGACGGACACCGTGGTTCGCCCGCCCGAGCCGCTGTTTCTGCCGATTGCCGAGTTCGACATGGACCTGGCCGACAAACCTTTCCCACCGTTCCCGGCACAAGAAATCGTCGCTCAACAGAAGCAACAGGACTTCGAAAGCAGTTGGGTCCGCCCGATCGTGCTCACCGCAGGTCAGCCTGTGCCGCAAGCAGGTCCGGCGCCGCAACCGCGTCCGCTGCACCTGCCGATCGCCGAATTCGAACTCGATCTGCTGGACAAGCCATTCCCGCCGTTCTCGCCCGAAGAGCGGGTGGAGCAACAAAAACAACTCGATTTCGATAACGGCTGGGCTCGCCCGATCGTCCTGCAGAACCTGCGCATCGCCGCCTGACTTTCAATAACAGGCCTTCAGCGACACACCCACCACGGCCCGACATCCACATGAAAGTGATCGCGATGGGCGGCGTTGTAATCCGGGCTCAATACCACACTGAACAGGTCGCAGGCGCCATCGCGGACCTGACGTAAAAACTGTGCGTCCTGATTATCCTTCGGCCAATCCTTGAGCACGTTGATGGAGCGGCCATCGGCCAAGCGAAAACCGGCGATGTCCAGCGCATCGGCGCTGGCATGCCGGCTGCGTCTGCCGTTTTCGCGGCTGTAGACGTTGCGACAGGCAAAGCTGCCGAGATGGTCGACACGCGCTACCGCTTGACCGTAGACCGCTTGCGCCGCGGGTTGCAGGGCGTGGTGTTCGAACAGGGCGAACGACACCGCCAGGCGGCAACTGGCGAGGAAACTGCTGCTCAGGGCCACCTCACCGCCTTGCACACGCAAGGTGTTGATCAATGGGCACGTCGCGTCGGGGCTATCGGCCTGATGGGTCACGCGCAATCCGGAGCTGCTCAGGGCTTGATCGCACAACTGCGGATCATCGCTCAGGCGCATGAGTTTGTAGCGGGTCAGAAAATTGGGCGCGGCCTTCACGTCCAGCGGCGCCCATGGATTCCACTGGGATGGTAGAGAGGTCCAGCCGCGCCAGACACTCACGGCCGCCGTGCCAATGATTAACAGCATCAACAGCAGCCACCACCGAAAACGCATCGTCAGCCTTTGAACAATTGATTGGCCTGGGTGTACGGCATGGATCGCGACGTGAACCCGAACGTGCCCGACGTCTTGATCTCTTCGGCAGCGCGGAAGAACTCGCCATATGCCGCCAGCGCCAGGGCCGAACCGACGCTAATCCGCTTGACGCCCATTTCGCTCAACTGCTCGACCGTCAGTTTGAGCCCACCGGACATCAATACGTTGACGGGTTTGGGCGCCACGGCGCGGACCACCGCCAATACATCTTCAGCACTGCGCAGACCCGGCGCATAAAGTACGTCGGCACCCGCCTCGGCAAACGCCTGCAAGCGGCGAATGGTATCGGCGAGATCAGGGTTGCCGTGCAGAAAGTTCTCCGCACGAGCGGTCAACACAAAGGGAAACGGCAAGCTGCGAGCGGCTGCCACGGCAGCCTCGATGCGCGCGACGGCATGCTCGAAGCAGTAAATCGGCGCTTCTTCACGGCCCGTGGCATCTTCGATAGAGCCGCCGACCGCACCGGCCTCTGCCGCACGCAAAATACTCCGTGCGCATTCGGCTGGATCGTCAGCGAAGCCGTTTTCCAGATCGACGGCGACGGGCAGATCAGTTGCCGCAACAATCGCCCGAACGTTTGCCAGGGTGTCGTCCAGCGTCAACGCGCCATCGGGGCGGGCGTTGGAGAAGGCGTAACCGGCACTGGTGGTTGCCAGCGCTTCGAAACCAAGGCTGGCGAGCATTTTCGCCGAGCCGGCGTCCCAAGGGTTGGGAATGACAAAAGCCCCCGCGCGTTCGTGCAGTGCTTTGAACGCTTGGGCTCGAAGGGTTTGCGCATCCATTGGCAGGCTCCTGAAAAGGGCAAGGAATCCGCTTCAGAGCAGGCCAAGTTGCTCGGCAGCGGGCTCTCTGTATAGCTCAGGCAGCGGCGGCAGGCCAGGCAAACGCAGCATCAGTTTTGCGTGAAAGCGTTGCGCCAGTTTGGCGGCCAGCAGGTTGTCGGCAGTGTGCATGAAGATATAGGGCGTACGGCCCTCTTCGATCCACACGGCGATTTTCTCGACCCACGGCAGAAGGAACGGGTCGTTGGCCTCAAGTTGCGGATGGCCGATGAAGCGTACCTGCGGACATTGCGTGAAGGCGGCCGGACGGGGCGGTACCCTGGGCTTTTTCGATTGGGCGTGAAGTACAGAAGGATCGGTCGATGTGCAGCTGAACAGCGCGCGGGGATCGAGGCAGATACGCTCGACACCGCGATCCAGTAGCAAGCGATTGAGCATTCTCTCGGCATCGCCCTTGGCGAAGAACTCGTCATGCCGCACTTCAACCGCCAGAGGCCGGTCTACTGCATCAATAAAACCGGCAAGTTCCGACAGCCGCTGCGGCGTAAAGCTTTTGGACAGTTGCAGCCACAGCGGTGAAACCCGTTCGCCGAGGGGGCTGAGCAATTGCAGGAAGGTTTCGGCAGCGGTCAATTGTTCGCGCAGGTCACCGCTGTGGCTGATGTCACCGGGGAACTTGGCAGTGAAGCGAAAGTGTTCGGGCATGGTCTCGGCCCAACGCTGCACGGTGGTCGCAGCCGGGCTCGCGTAGAAGGTCGTATTGCCTTCCACGGCGTTGAACACTTGGGAATAGAGATTCAGAAACTCAGCGGGTTTGGCGTCCGGTGGATAAAGATAATCGCGCCAGGCGTTTTCACTCCAGGACGGACAGCCCAGGTAGTAAGGCAGCCGCATCAGATGTACAGGTCGAGGCCCAGCACATCCGAATCCCAATCGACAAAACCGGCGGTACTCAGGTAGCTGGCCAGAGCCTTCGCGACACTGCTGCTCATGGCACGGTGATAAAGCATGTCTTGTTGACGGGCGGGGAGATTGCTCAAGCGTTGCGCAGAGGCTTTGGCGGCGCGGGCGGCCATTTGCTCTTCGGATGGAATTTCCAGCTCGCCGTCGATATCGACGTAGTCGTCATCCGCCACAGGGCCTTTGCGAGCCTTGCGTTTGATGGGGTAGGACTGAGAGGGAACGCCGTCTATACGCATGAGTACATGTCCGGTATCAATGATGGCAGTTTAGTGGCGCATAGCCCGCTTCGCAAACCGCCGAGTGATAACTAGAACACAGAAAATGGAAAAGGTTTAAAAGCTGGGGGTATAAAACGACGATTGGCAATATCCGATAGATTGCCTTCGCGAGCAGGCTCGCTCCCACAAGGGTTAGCGCAAAACCTGTGGGAGCGAGCCTGCTCGCGAAAGGACCCACTCGGCTTCGGAATCAACGCGCTTTAGGGGTCGCCACCTTATCGCGCAAATAAACCGGCTGAGCCTCATCAGCCACGATCGCCTCACCACGCGCCCAGGCAAAACGCGCCAGGGTCAACAGGTCTTCAGCGTGAGGCAGCATCCCCGCATCCTGCCCGGTCAGGCTGACGGCGATACGCTCGGCATAACCCCAGCCAGTGCCGGCGCCAAACCACTCACCGCTGGCGTCAGCCGGCAACGCTGCCACTTCCGGCGGCAGCACCGCTTCGTTGCCGACCAGCCGCATCTCCCCTGCCGTTTCGCGGTAGCAACCCCAATACACTTCATCCATCCGCGCATCGATGGCGGCCGCGACCTGGCTCACGCCGTGTTCGCGATAGGCCCGCTGCGCCAACACGGCCAGGTTCGACACTGGCAACACCGGGCGATCCAGCGCAAACGCCAGTCCCTGCACCACGCCGATGGCGATCCGCACGCCGGTGAACGCACCCGGACCACGGCCGAAAGCGATGGCATCGACCGCTTGCAGGTTGGTCCCGGCATCCGCCAGCAGTTGCTGAATCATCGGCAGCAGCTTTTGCGCATGCAGGCGCGGGATCACCTCGTAATGGCTCGTGACTTTACCGTCATGCAGCAAGGCAACGGAGCAAGCTTCAGTCGCGGTGTCCAGGGCCAGCAAGGTGCTCATCGATGTTTCCGTAAGAGAGGTCAGAAAAAGTGCGCCAGTATAAACAACTACGGCCCGCAAGCGGGCCGTAGAAGATGAAGCGATTCAGACTTTTCAGTTAAGCGCTTCAAGCACCTTGCCGGTAATCGCTTCAACCGAGCCAACACCTTCGATGTGGCTGTACTTCGGTTTGCCTTGAGCGGTGGACAGCTCCTGGTAAAACTTCACCAGTGGCTCGGTCTGCGCGTGGTAGACCGACAGACGATGACGCACGGTTTCTTCGGTATCGTCTTTGCGCTGCACTAGCTCATCACCGGTGATGTCGTCCTTACCGGCAATTTTCGGCGGGTTGTAGACGATGTGGTACACGCGGCCGCTGGCTTCGTGAACACGGCGACCGGCGATACGCTGGACGATGTCTTCGTCCTTGACGTCGATTTCGACCACGTGATCCAGCTCCACGCCGGCTTTCACCAGGGCTTCAGCCTGAGGAATGGTGCGCGGGAAACCGTCGAACAGGAAACCGTTGGCGCAATCGGCCTGGCTGATGCGTTCCTTGACCAGGTTAATGATCAGGTCATCGGAAACCAGACCACCGCTGTCCATGACGCTCTTGGCGATCAGGCCCAGCTCGGTGCCAGCCTTGACCGCGGCACGCAGCATGTCGCCGGTGGAGATTTGCGGGATACCGAATTTTTCGGTGATGAACTTAGCCTGAGTACCTTTACCGGCCCCGGGAGCTCCCAGCAGAATGACGCGCATCGATGTGCTCCTCAATTTTTTATATAGATAACGTCAGATTCGCCTCGTGGGGCCAATCTCAAAAAAAGGGTCGTGACCGCCCAAACGGTCAAAGGCTGATCAAGATACACAGCAGGCCCGGAGCACACAAGCCGCCGAAAGTCGGAGAAACCCGCGCTTGATGTGGCCTTTCGTCGGGGTACCCCTAGTCGCAACCCCATCACTAACTGTCGCCTGCCAGCACTTTTCAGCCCCTCGCCCACAGGCACTCGATGCTCGCGCCGAGTGCCCTTCCCCCACGAAGAAAACCTTAGCCGGTATTACGCAAACCGGCGGCAATCCCTGCCACAGACACCAGCAGCGCCTGTTCTACCGGGCTGCCCTGCGCCACTTCCTGTTGTCGCGAACGCGCCAACAACTCAGCCTGCAATAGATGAAGAGGGTCGAGGTAAGTGTTGCGCAAGCGGATGAATTCAAGCGTGGCAGGGCTATGTGCCAGTAGCTGCGACTGACCAGTCAACCCAAGGACCACCGAGCAGGCCTGCGACAATAGGTCGCGTAAATGCGCACCCAAAGGGAGCAGATCCGGCTCGACCAAGCGCTCATCGTAAGACCGGGCGATATCCGCATCGGCCTTGGCCAACACCATTTCCAGCATATCGATGCGCGTGCGGAAGAACGGCCACTGCTCACGCATCTGCCCCAGCAGCTCGCCTTCGCCGCGCTCCAGCGCCTTGCTCAGCGCCGCTTCCCAGCCGAGCCACGCCGGCAGCATCAGACGCGTCTGGGTCCAGCCGAAGATCCACGGGATCGCCCGCAGGCTTTCAATCCCACCGGCGCGGCGCTTGGCCGGGCGACTGCCCAGCGGCAAGCGCCCCAGTTCCTGCTCCGGGGTGGACTGGCGGAAATACTCGACGAACTGTGGATTTTCCCGCACCACGGCGCGATAAGCGCTGACACCGTCAGCGGCCAATTCGTCCATCAGATTGCGCCAGGCTGGCTCCGGTGGAGGCGGCGGCAACAAAGTCGCTTCCAGCACCGCCGCCAGGTACAGATTGAGGTTCTGCTCGGCGATGTCCGGCAGGCCGAATTTGAAACGAATCATTTCCCCCTGTTCGGTGGTGCGGAAACGCCCCGCCACCGAACCCGGCGGCTGCGACAGAATCGCCGCGTGTGCCGGACCGCCGCCGCGCCCCACAGTGCCACCGCGACCGTGGAACAACAGCAGTTCCACTTGCTGCTCGCGGCAGATGTCGACCAAGCGCTCCTGCGCCCGATACTGCGCCCAGGCCGCTGCCGTGGTGCCGGCGTCCTTGGCCGAGTCGGAGTAGCCAATCATCACTTCCTGCGGCCCTTGCAGGCGCGCGCGATAACCGGGCAACAGCAACAGTTTTTCAATCACCGGACCAGCGTTGTCGAGGTCGGCAAGGGTTTCGAACAGCGGCACCACGCGCATCGGCCGCAACACGCCAGACTCTTTGAGCAGCAGTTGCACGGCCAGCACGTCGGAAGCGGCGCCGGCCATGGAGATCACATAAGAACCGAGCGATGCGCCTGGTGCGGCAGCGATTTCCCGGCAGGTCGCCAGCACTTCAGCGGTGTCGGCGGACGGCTTGAAGTACGCCGGCAGCAACGGCCGGCGGTTGTTCAGTTCGCGCATCAGGAAGACGATGCGCTCTTCCTCGCTCCAGTCCTCATAGCGCCCCAGGCCCAGGTAATCGGTGATCTCGGTCATGGCTGCGGTATGTCGCGTCGAGTCCTGACGCACATCGAGCCGCACCAGGAACAGCCCGAACGTCACCGCCCGGCGCAGGCAATCGAGCAGCGGCCCATCAGCGATCACGCCCATGCCGCACTCATGCAGCGAGTGGTAGCACAGCTCCAGCGGATCGAGCAGCTCGCGGTTGTTTTGCAACACATCGGCGGGTGCCGGCGTGGTCGTCGTCAAGGAGGCGTGAGCCCAGTTACGCGTCGCTCGCAGGCGCTCACGCAGCTGTTTAAGCACCGCACGGTAAGGTTCGGCGCTGTCCCCGGCCTTGGCCCTCAAGTCGTCGCTGGCCTGCTGCATCGACAACTCGGCCGCCAGGCGATCGACATCGCGCAGGTACAAGTCCGCGGCCATCCACCGCGCCAGCAGCAAGACTTCACGGGTTACGGCAGCGGTCACATTGGGGTTGCCGTCCCGGTCACCGCCCATCCACGAGGCAAAGCGAATCGGTGCGGCCTCCAGTGGGAGGTGCAGGCCAGTGGCGTCATGCAGGGCTTTATCGGCCTTGCGCAAATAGTTGGGGATCGCCTGCCACAGCGAATGTTCGATCACCGCGAAGCCCCACTTGGCTTCATCCACCGGCGTCGGGCGGGTGCGGCGGATTTCTTCGGTGTGCCAGGCTTCGGCGATCAGGCGCTGCAACTTCGTGTGGATCTGCTCGCGTTCGGCAGTGGTCAGGTCGCGATGGTCCTGGGCAGCCAGTTGCGCGGCAATCGCATCGTATTTCTGGATCAGCGTGCGGCGCGCCACTTCGGTCGGGTGCGCGGTGAGGACCAACTCAATCTCCAGCCGCCCCAGTTGCCGGGCCAGGGATTCAGCGCCATGACCTTCAGCACTCAGTCGGGCGAGCAGTTCCGGCAGTACCCGCGCTTCGAACGGCTCAGGCTGTGACTCTTCGCGACGGTGAATCAGCTGATATTGCTCGGCGATATTGGCCAGGTTGAGAAACTGGTTGAACGCCCGCGCCACCGGCAGCAACTCTGCTTCGCTCAATTGGTTGAGGCTGGCGCTCAGTTCAGCGTCCATTGAACCGCGACGGTCGGCCTTGGCGCCCTTGCGGATCTGCTCGATCTTGTCGAGAAAGCCGTCCCCATACTGTTCACGAATGGTGTTGCCCAACAGCTCACCCAACAGGTGAACATCCTCGCGCAAGCGTGCATCGATATCGGTCATCAGCAGTTCTCCAGCGAAAATCCGGGTGACTTGGTGTCCATGCTCTTGAGTTAGAGAGTGCCGCTGTAAAGCGGTTCTTACAAGCGGACGACGACGGGAATGATGTTCGCCTGAGAAAGTTTTGGGATTGGGGATTGGGGATTGGGGATTGGGGATTGGGGATTGGGGTTGGTGGGTACATATCCGTTTCTGCGGTAACGGCGGCTAGCGGTTTCGCTTTTACAGCGAGTCACTTGGAAGAGCCCCAAGTAACCAAGGGCTCTTGCCCCGCCATTCGGTGCCTCGCCTAGGCTCGGCATGCCCTCACTCCGGCATTGCTCCGGGGGCCCGCCGCCATCGGCCATCCATGGCCGGGGGCGGCTACCGCGGCATCCTTGCCGCGGTGCCCCCTACGCAATACCTGCGTTCGGCCTCTGGGAAAGGGGCAACAGATCAAAATCAAAAGCCACAGCCACAGCCACAGCCACAGCAACAGCAACAGCAACAGCAACAGCAACAGCAACAGCAACAGCAAAAGATCGCAGCCTCGTTTCACTCGACAGCTCCTACAGGGGGAGCGGTGTACGCACGCTCCTCACCACTCAACAGGCCGAGCGTTAGCTCGCCTGCAGCTTTTGATCTTGATGCACCGTCGCCTCGAGAGGCCGAGTGGAGGTTCTGCGCAGTGGGCAACCCGGCATGGATGCCGGGTTAGCCGCCCCCGGCCATGGATGGCCGATGGCGACGGGCCCACGGAGCAGGACCGGAGCGAGGGCATGCCGAGCCTAGGCGAGGCACCGAACGAAAGTGGCAAAAGCGCTTTGGTTACTTTCGCGCTTTTCGAAAGTGACTCGCTGTAAAAGCGAAACCGCCAGCGGCCATCACCGAAGAAACGGATATACACCCAATCCCCCCAGCGGCATTAGACGACGAAGGGACTTTAAACCTTGTGCGTTAAAGCTAGTCTGAAGAGTAAGCCGTACAACGGCTGTCGCCGGCCATTGCCGGACACTGACACTGCCTGCCACGAGCAGGTGCGCAATGAGGTCACTATGAAAATCCGCGAGCTTGCCCATCACTGGGAAGAAAACGCCAAGGGTCGCCTGACCGACACCGGATACTCGATTCATCTGGATGTGGAGGCCGCCGCACGGTTGGCGGCCATTATCGAGATGTACCCCAAACGGCAGCCCGAAGAACTGCTCGGCGAGCTGATCGGCGCCGCCCTGGAAGAGCTCGAAAAGAGCTTCCCGTATGTGAAGGGCTCGACCGTCGTGGCCACCGACGAAGAAGGTGATCCGCTGTACGAAGACGTCGGTCCGACTCCGCGTTTTCTCGCATTGTCCCGTCGTCATTTGCACGATTTGTCGGCCGTTGACGACAAACAGAAACACTGATTACCGCACTTCTTTCCCCCTCCAAAAATGCGTATTCCTGGCTCCCTACAGGGCCGGGAATACTGCTGCTTGCAGTAAGAATTCCCGGTTTAGAGCCCTGTCCGCCCGGTCAAAGTTTTTTCAGGCAATGGGCCATATTCTCTGAACTTTCGAAAAACGCCTCGGGTCACACCCATTAACCACGCCTGGGATGGCCGTTTCAAAACACCCCGGAAATTGAAGGTTGCGGCTCCATACCCAGGATGGATTTTTTAGTTTTTCAGGAGTTATTCCAATGGAGTTGAAGACCATGAAAACCCGAACTGCCAAATCCTCGTTCCCCCCTCTGCGTAGCCTGAAACTGGCAGCACTGGCCATCGGCAGCAGCCTCGTTCTGGCCGGTTGTGCCGGCAACCCGCCAAGCGAGCAATTCGCCGTGACGGAATCGGCGGTCAACAGCGCCGTCAGTGCCGGCGGTACCGAATTCGCAGCAGTGGAAATGAAGTCCGCCCAGGACAAGCTCAAACAAGCCGAAATCGCCATGCACGATAAAAAGTATGACGACGCCAAGATCCTGGCCGAACAGGCCGAGTGGGACGCTCGAGTGGCTGAACGCAAAGCCCAGGCGATGAAAGCCGAACAGGCTGTAAAGGACTCTCAGAAAGGGGTTCAGGAACTGCGTCAGGAAAGCCAGCGCACCGTGCAGTAACCGGCGCGGTACGACGTACTTCTTACTCGACTAAAAGGACGAAACCACCATGCGTAAACAATTGATGCTCCCTGCCCTGCTGGCCGCAAGCGTTGCACTGGCCGCCTGCTCCACGCCACCCAACGCGAACCTGGAACAGGCCCGTACCAACTACTCCGGCCTGCAAACCAACCCGCAAGCCAGCAAAGTCGCAGCACTGGAAACCAAAGAAGCCAGCGATTACCTGGACAAGGCCGACAAGGCTTACCAGGACAAAGAAGACCAGGCCAAGGTCGACCAACTGGCTTACCTGACCAATCAACGTGTTGAAGTGGCGAAGCAGACCATCGCCCTGCGCAACGCTGAAGCCAATCTGAAAAATGCTTCCGCGCAACGTGCCCAGGCTCGTCTGGATGCCCGCGACGCGCAGATCAAGCAATTGCAGGACAGCCTGAACGCCAAGCAGACCGATCGCGGAACCTTGGTGACGTTCGGTGATGTGTTGTTTGCCACTAACAAGGCCGAACTGAAGTCCAGCGGTCTGGTGAACATCAACAAACTGGCGCAGTTCCTTCAGGAAAACCCGGACCGTAAAGTGATTATCGAAGGCTATACCGACAGCACGGGTGCCGAGAACTACAACCAGTCGCTGTCCGAGCGTCGCGCGACGTCGGTGCAGGTGGCTCTGATCAAGATGGGTGTCGATCCAGCACGCATCGTGGCCCAAGGTTATGGCAAGGAATACCCGGTGGCCGAGAACAGCAGCGTCTCGGGCCGTGCAATGAACCGTCGGGTGGAAGTGACCATTTCCAACGACAACCAGCCGGTGATCCCGCGTTCGGCGGTCAGCTCGAACTGAGTTGAACCTGCTGTAACGCAAAAGCCCCGCCTGATCTGATCAGGCGGGGCTTTTTATGTTCGGCGATCACTCACCCCTGTGGGAGCGCCCTGTGGCGAGGGGATTTATCCCCGTTGGGCTGCGAAGCGGCCCCGGCATTTCAAAGTTAAACCGCGTTTACGACTGCTTCGCAGCCGAACGGGGATAAATCCCCTCGCCACAGGGCTCGCTCCCACAGTGGATCGTTGGTAAGCGCGGGATCGGGTTACTGCTCAAGCTTCTGCGGGGTTTCTTCGCCCATGCAGCGCACGGCTTTTTTCTTGTTGTTGACCAATACGCCGCTCAGGCCTTTCTGTTCGGTGTCGAACATCACCAGCACGCCATCGATGCACTGCGCGACTTGCGGGGCCGGCTCCAGGGAGACTTTGTAGTCTTCGCCCGGCACAGTCTTGAGCATGGTGAAGTCACTGAGCAGCAGCGCATCTTCGGGTTTGGCGAAGTGCAGGTAGCCGTAGAACCACAGGGCTCCGACAGTGCCGAGGATGCTGCAGATACCGGTGATGATCAGCGGGATGGCGTTACGTTCTTCACTCATTGCGGACTCTCTGGTGGTTCATCTTCAGAATTTTTCGGCGCCGGGTAATTCGGGACTTCACCCAGTCGGCGCAAACCGTTGAAATGCTGCGGGTCGTCGAGAAAACGCAGCATGACTTTGCGCCAGACCGGGTCGGCGAACGTCTGCACATGACCGCCACGGGTCAGTTGCAGCACCCGCGGCGGCGGCGCAGCTTGATACAGACGGATGCCGTTGGAAAGGGGCACGATCGGATCGTCGATGCTGTGGTAGATCAGTTTCGGTACGTCGCCCAGCTGCGCCATGGAATGGATCGCGCTGTCGCCGTCCGGCACCAGCCAGGACAGCGGCACCTGAAACAGCCAGGTCATCCAGGACTGGCTCAGGGCAAATTGACCGATACTGCGGTAGCTGGCGGGCACGCCGTCGAGGACGAAGGCCTTGAGTTGTTTTTGACGTTCAGGGTGCTGAACCAGATAGTGCACGGCCATCGAACCACCGAGGCTTTGGCCCAGGAGGATCAGCGGCTTGCCCTTGACCTCCGGCGCCTGATCGAGCCATTTGAACGCGGCGTCGATGTCCTGATAGATCTCCGGCAGCGTCGGCTCACCCTCGGACAGACCGTAGCCGCGATAGTCCAGCAGCAGCACTTGATACCCTTCTTTGGGCAACCACCAGCTCCCCCCAAGATGCATGGGCAGATTGCCGCCGTTACCGTGCAGATGCAGCACCGTGCCTTTGACCTCGACACCTTGTTTGGCCGGCAACCACCAGCCGTGCAGTTTGAGGCCATCGGCGGTGGTCAGGGTGACGTCGCGGTATTCAAGATGTGCTTTTTCAGGGGTGAATAACTGGCCGGGCTCGGGGTAGAACAGCAGGGAACTGCAACCGCTCAAGGTCAGGAGAAGGCAGAAGAAACCGAGGATTCTCATCCGATGAAACCTCGTGAAAGTAATGGCTGGAATACGCATCAATTGTGGGAGCGAGCCTGCTCGCGAAAGCGGTGTGTCAGCCAACAGGAGTGCTGAATGTTAAACCGCATTCGCGAGCAGGCTCGCTCCCACAATGAATCTCACTGGACCTAAAGGATATTGGAGTAATCCGCTTCGATCCGATCCAGGCTCAAGTGATTGAGGAAGTTGGAGAAGCACATCCACGCCGACAGCGCGTTCAGGTCACGGAACTGATCCGGCAAATACTTCGGTGGCACCACCAGCCCTTCATCCACCAACTGGCGCAAGGTCCGCATGTCTTCCAGCGTGGTCTTGCCGCAGAACAGCAGCGGTATCTGCTCAAGCTTGCCTTTACGCACGGCCAACTGAATGTAGTTGTAAACCATGATAAAGCCCTTGAGGTAGGACAAGTCTTTGGTAAATGGCAGACCTGTCGGCACCGAGCCACGGAAAACCCGACTGGCGTTGCCGTAGCTTTCCGCCATTTCAAAACCTTGCTCGCGGAAGAATTCAAAGATCTGCAGGAAGTCCGCGCCCTCTTCCACCATGTGAATGGCGCGGGTGCGGTTGGTCAGTTTGCGCAGGCGACTCGGGTACGAGGCGAAAGTGATGATTTCCATCAGGATCGCCAGGCCTTCCTGAGTGACCGTCGACGACGGCGGGCCTTTGGAGAGGAAGGTGCAGATCGGCTGGTTCAGACCATTGAGCGTGGTCCCCACATGCACCAGCCCTTCGTGGACTTCCAGGGCGCGCACGTCACGGTCGTTGAACATCGCGTCGGCGCGGATCTTGATGTAGTCGGCACCGGCCGCCGCATCGGCGACGATCCCGTCGGACTCGAACACCCGAATGGTTTCTTCGGCCTCGCCAAACACCTTGTTCAACCGGTGTTGCAGCAGGCTGACGGCTTCTTTGGCGGTGAGGATTTTCGGTTCGTCCTTCAGATCGCCACGGCCATCGATATTGTTCAGGTAATCGGAGAGCATCAGGCCCAGGTCGGAAAGGGTCGGATCGCCGGCGTGGAACGCGTCGGAAGCAGCACCGTAAAGTTCCTGTGAAATCAGCCCGAAATCCTCGGTGCCGCGCGCTTCGAGCATGCGCACCACCATGCGGTATTCCTTGCACATGCGGCGCATGATCTGGCCAACCGGGTTGAACTGTCCGAGCTGACGGGTGATGTCGCGCTCGATGTTCTGGAATTCCAGCTTCACCTTGCTGGAGTCGAACGCCAGCGGCCGGTTCAGGTAGTAATCGCGGTCCACCGCTGGCATTTCCTTGCCCTTGGCCTTGAGGAAACCCTTGCGGATGTTGTCGTCCCACTTCACCGCATCGAGGACGCGAATCGGCGTCTGCGCCAGCACAATGCGATCGGACAAAATGCGTATCGACTGCTGGTAATCGTCCACCCGAAACTCCTGTAGAAAAACCGTTACATGCTGGGTTTATTTGGTTTTGGCCAGGCGCTGATAGCGCACCGCTTCGACGAACACATCGGAATTGGCCGGGTCGTCGAGGTAGGCGAAGACCTGGTCCAGGCTGTTGTTGATCAACACGCCGTCGCCGTCGTCGGTCTGAAAGCCTTCGCCGTTGAGGACTTTTTGGCTCAGGGCCTGGTTGATCTGCTCGAGGTCGAGGTTGTAGACCACCAGTTCATGTTTATCGGTCAGTTCAAAACCGAAGAGAGTGAAGTGCCCACCGAACTGCGCCGGCACCTTCGCCGACAGGTACCAGCGACTGCCATGGCGGGTCACCGTGAAGGGATAGGCTTCACGCTCCTTGGGTTTAGCCTTGAAGTAGCTGACCGCCTGATAGTGATTGTCGCCCAGGCGTGTCAGTTCCAGATTCAGCGGTTCGCCCCAGGCATTGGTGCTGGTCCATTTGCCGAGCAACCCTTTAGGCACGGGCTCGCTCGAGGGCAACGGCTCCTTGAAGGTCACCAGACAGCCACTGAGCAGCAGGAACGACAAGGCGATCACAACGACACGCCAGGCTTTCATTCAACACTCCCTATGAACACACGCGGACCTCAAGTGAACACCGCCCCCTGTGGGAGCGAGCCTGCTCGCGATGGCGGAGTGTCAGGCAACAGAGATGTTGAATGTCAGACCGTATTCGCGAGCAGGCTCGCTCCCACAGGGGTTCAACGTATACTCCTGAGGGTTACACCGACGCCAAGACCAAATGCATGTAGCGGGTCAAGATGCCGAGCATTTCGGCTTCGGCGACAGGCTCGGCGTTGTTGAGCAGGCCCTGATATTCCATCCGTCCGATAATCGCCGTCAACACTTTGGCATCCTGTTGTGGCTCGCGGGAACCCAACACCTCAAAAAAATGGCAGGTGCCTTGCAGAAGAATTTGCTGATGCGAGCGCACCAACATCGCCAGGCGCGGGTTCAACAGGGCCTCCTGACGGAACGCCTGCTCGGCCATCAAGTGTTCGCGACGGTTGTGCAATTGGCGCTGCACATAATCGGCGGTCAGGCGTGCGATATCGTCAGCCAGCTGTGAACGGGACTCGGGGCTGCCATCGCCATAAGCCACCATTTCGCGCAGCAGGCCTTCGTTGTTGGCCCACAGCTTGGCCATGAACGCCGCGCTGCGTTCCACGTATTGGGCAAAGGTATCGGTGAGCAGGTCATCGATGTCCTTGAAATAGTAAGTGGTGGCCGACAGCGGCACACCGGCCTCGGCGGCCACCGCGCGGTGACGCACGGCCCGCACGCCATCGCGCACGACAATGCGCATCGCCGCATCGAGAATGTCCTGTCGACGCTGCTCACTGCCCTGTCGGCTGGCCTTGCGGCCCTGGTACTGAACACTTTCAGCGACCGCAGTGGCGACGTCCGCTGCACCCTCTTGAGCAATTGCACGGTTCACGACAGGTATTCCTCTCTTACTTCAAAAGTAACCAATTGATACGTTTGTACCAGACAGGCAATAAAAAGCCGCCTGTTTTAGGCGGCTTTTTTATTGAAACACTTACGCTTGCGGCCGCATGTGCGGGAACAGGATCACGTCGCGGATCGACGGGGAGTTGGTCAGCAGCATCACCAGACGGTCGATGCCGATACCTTCACCGGCGGTTGGCGGCATGCCGTACTCCAGCGCGCGAACGAAGTCGGCGTCGTAGTGCATGGCTTCGTCGTCACCGGCATCCTTGTCGGCCACCTGAGCCATGAAGCGCTCGGCCTGGTCTTCCGCGTCGTTCAACTCGGAGTAGGCGTTGGCGATTTCGCGGCCACCGATGAATAGTTCGAAACGGTCGGTGACGTTCGGGTTGTCGTCGTTACGACGGGCCAGCGGCGACACTTCGAACGGGTATTGAGTGATGAAGTGCGGCTGCTCCAGCTTATGCTCTACCAGCTCTTCGAAAATCATCACCTGCAATTTGCCCAGACCTTCGAAGCCCAGCACCTTGGCGCCGGCCTTCTTGGCGATGGCGCGGGCCTTGTCGATGTCGGTCAGGTCGTCAGCGGTCAGCTCAGGGTTGTACTTGAGGATCGAGTCGAACACCGACAGACGCACGAACGGTTCGCCGAAGTGGAACACTTTGTCGCCGTAAGGCACGTCGGTGCTGCCCAGAACCAGCTGAGCCAGCTCGCGGAACAGTTCTTCGGTCAGGTCCATGTTGTCTTCGTAGTCGGCGTAAGCCTGGTAGAACTCCAACATGGTGAATTCAGGGTTGTGACGAGTCGAAACGCCTTCGTTACGGAAGTTGCGGTTGATCTCGAACACCTTTTCAAAACCACCGACCACCAGACGCTTGAGGTACAGCTCCGGCGCGATGCGCAGGTACATGTCCATGTCCAGGGCGTTGTGGTGTGTTTCGAACGGCTTGGCCGCTGCACCGCCTGGAATGGTTTGCAGCATCGGTGTTTCGACTTCCAGGAAGTCTCGTTTCATCAGGAAGCTGCGGATGTGCGCGATGACTTGCGAACGAACGCGGAAAGTCTGGCGCACGTCTTCGTTGACGATCAGGTCAACGTAACGCTGACGATAACGGGATTCGGTGTCGGTCAGGCCGTGGTGCTTGTCCGGCAGCGGGCGCAGGGATTTGGTCAGCAGGCGTACGCTGGTCATTTCGACGTACAGGTCGCCCTTGCCGGAACGCGCCAGGGTGCCTTCGGCGGCAATGATGTCGCCCAGGTCCCAGGTTTTCACCGCGGCCAGGGTTTCTTCGGACAGGGTTTTACGGTTGACGTAAACCTGGATGCGCCCGGACATGTCCTGGATCACCATGAACGAGCCACGGTTGAGCATGAGACGACCGGCAACCTTGACCGGGATTGCAGCCTCTGCCAGCTCTTCCTTGGTCTTGTCCGCGTACTGTTTCTGCAAGTCTTCGCAGTAGTTGTCGCGGCGGAAGTCGTTCGGGAAGGCATTGCCCTTGGCGCGCTCGGCAGCCAGCTTTTCCTTGCGCAGGGCGATCAGGGAGTTTTCTTCCTGTTGCAGGGCTTGCGGGTCGAGTTCTAGGTCGCTCATGTCTTTAAAAATTCCATCACAGGTTCGTTGCCCCTGCCTGACGGCAGGGTTCGCGGGCAAGCCTCGCTCCTACAGGGGCATGACACCCCTGTAGCGCGTGCCTTAGAGCCCTTGTTTCAAGCTCGCCACCAGGTATTCGTCGATGTCGCCGTCGAGCACCTTGTCGCAGTCACTGCGTTCGACGTTAGTACGCAAATCCTTGATTCGCGACTGGTCGAGCACGTAAGAGCGGATCTGGTGACCCCAGCCGATGTCCGACTTGGTGTCTTCCAGAGCCTGGGAGGCGGCGTTGCGTTTCTGCACTTCCTGCTCGTACAAGCGCGCCCGCAACATTTTCATCGCGGTGTCTTTGTTGGCGTGCTGGGAGCGTTCGTTCTGGCAGCTGACCACGGTGTTGGTCGGTACGTGCGTAATACGGACGGCCGAGTCGGTGGTGTTTACGTGCTGACCACCGGCACCGGAGGAGCGGTAGGTGTCGATGCGCAGGTCCGACGGGTTGATGTCGATTTCGATGTTGTCATCGATTTCCGGCGACACGAACACGGCCGAGAACGAGGTGTGACGGCGATTACCGGAGTCGTACGGGCTCTTGCGCACCAGACGGTGCACACCGATTTCGGTACGTAACCAGCCAAAGGCGTATTCACCCTTGATATGGATTGTGGCGCCCTTGATACCGGCGACTTCACCGGCCGACAGTTCCATGATGGTCGCGTCGAAACCGCGTTTGTCAGCCCAGCGCAGGTACATGCGCAGCAGGATGTTGGCCCAGTCCTGAGCCTCGGTACCGCCGGAGCCGGCCTGAATATCCAGGTAGGCGTTGTTGGCGTCCATCTCACCGCTGAACATGCGACGGAATTCGAGTTTTTCCAGGGACTCGCGCAGACGCTCGACTTCGGCAGCGACGTCATCGACGGCGGCCTGGTCTTCTTCTTCGGCGGACATCAGCAGCAGGTCTTTGGCGTCGGCCAGGCCTGTGTGCATTTCGTCGAGGGTTTCGACGATCTGAGCCAGCAGGGACCGCTCGCGGCCCAGTTCCTGAGCGTACGTCGGGTTGTTCCAGACATTCGGATCTTCAAGCTCGCGATTGACTTCAGTCAGACGCTCATGCTTTTGATCGTAGTCAAAGATACCCCCGAATAGTTTCGGAGCGCTCGGACAGGTCCTTGATACTGTTAAGGATCGGGTTGATTTCCATGGCGGGCAGCACTCGTTGGCGAACTTTTGAAAGCCGGCGAGTATAACGTAATCAGGCTGTCACGGCAGCCCGCCTGGCGGCTTTAGCGGCGAATGGATTTCGCTAAACGGCGAACACTTGTAGCAGCTGCCGAGCCCGCGAGGCTGCGTTCGGCTGCGAAGCAGTCGTAAAACCGGACAACGCAGTCATTCAGACAAACCGCGTGTACAGGGTTGGCGAGGACTTCGTCCTCGAACGCAGCCTCGCAGGCTCGGCAGCTGCTACAACAATGCATCGTGTTTCGGCGGGTTACTCAATCCCAACCTGATTACGCCCATTGTTCTTCGCCAGATACAGCCCCTTGTCCGCCGCCGAGATCAATTGACGGCAATCGCCGCCCGGTTGCGGGGTCATGGTCGACAGGCCGATGCTGATGGTCAGGCTTGAACCTTCGGCCGGAAAAACGTGCGGGATCTTCAGCGCCGCCACGGTCTGGCGGAGTTTTTCCGCCACCAGTCGCGCGCCGCCCGGCGAAGTATTGGGCAGCACCAGGACGAATTCTTCGCCGCCATAACGGGCCGGCAGGTCCGAAGGCCGGGCGCTGGCGTCACGAATCGCCGTGGCCACTTTGCGCAAGGCTTCATCGCCTTCAAGGTGGCCGAAGCTGTCGTTGTAGGACTTGAAGTAGTCGACATCGATCATCAGCAGCGACAGTTGACTCTGGTCACGCAGCGAACGGCGCCACTCAAGCTCCAGGTATTCGTCGAAATGCCGGCGGTTCGACAGCCCGGTCAGGCCGTCGGAGTTCATCAAGCGTTGCAGCACCAGGTTGGTGTCGAGCAACTGCTGCTGGCTGACCCGCAACGCGCGGTAAGCGGCGTCACGCTGCAGCAACGTCATGTAGGAACGCGAGTGATAGCGGATACGCGCCACCAGTTCGATGTTGTCCGGCAACTTGACCAGGTAATCATTGGCCCCGGCCGCAAACGCCGCGCTCTTGATGAGCGGGTCTTCCTTGGTCGACAGGACAATGATCGGGATGTCCCTGGTCGCCGGATGGTTGCGGTACTCGCGCACCAGCGTCAAACCGTCGAGACCGGGCATCACCAGGTCCTGGAGGATCACCGTCGGCTTGATACGGATCGCCTGGGCGATGGCCTGGTGCGGGTCGGCGCAGAAGTGGAAGTCGATGTTGTCTTCGTTCGACAACCCGCGGCGCACCGCCTCGCCGATCATCGCCTGATCGTCCACCAACAACACCATCGCGGCGTTTTCGTCGGTTTTGAAGTCGTCGAGCTGTAAATCATTCATGGGCAGTCACCTGAGTACTACTTGGGCCAGATTGCTGTGAAAAGCCTTCATTTGGGGAAAATCTCCAGCAATCGTGGCGCTATCTTTTCCAGTGGGCGAATTTCCACCGCCGCGTCGATGGCCGCTGCCGCCTTCGGCATTCCGTACACCGCACTGCTGTTCTGATCCTGAGCGATGGTCAGGTAGCCCTGTTGGCGCATGAGTTTAAGCCCCTGTGCGCCATCGCGTCCCATGCCGGTGAGCAAAACCCCCACGGCATCGCCGTTCCAGTAATTGGCCACGCTCTCGAAGAACACATCGATCGAGGGCCGGTAGATCTCGTTGACCGGTTCGGCGGTGTAGGCCAGCGTACCGTTTTTCAACAAGCGAATATGGTGATTGGTACCCGCCAGCAACACCGTGCCGGCCTGCGGAGGCTCGCCTTCCTGGGCCAGGCGCACGTTCAGGCCGCTGGCGCTGCTGAGCCATTCGGCCATGCCGGCGGCGAACACCTGGTCAACATGCTGCACCAGCACGATGGCGGCCGAAAAATCTCGCGGCAACCCCTTGAGTAATACTTCCAGCGCGGCCGGCCCACCGGCGGATGAGCCAATGGCGATCAGGCGCTGGCGCGAAGCCGAACTGCGCAGCGGGCTCGGTGCCGATCGCTCCCGATTGCTCTTGTCACCAATCAACCAGCCAATGTTCAGAATCTTGCGCAGCAAGGGCGCCGCTGCCTCTTGAGCATTGCCGGCACCGATGGCCGGCGTATCGACCACATCCAGCGCTCCGTGGCCCATGGCCTCGAACACCCGATGCACGTTCTGCTGGCGGTCGACCGTGACGATAACGATCGCACACGGCGTATCGGCCATGATCCGCCGGGTTGCCTCCACGCCATCCATCACCGGCATGATCAGGTCCATCAGGATCAGATCCGGCGTGTATTCAGCGCAACGCTGCACCGCCTCGGCCCCATTACTGGCGACCCAGACCACCTCGTGCGCCGGATCGAACGCCAGGGCGCGGCGCAGGGCCTCCACCGCCATGGGCATGTCGTTGACGATTGCGATTTTCATGCACGCGCTCCTCCAATGAGCTCAACCACCGCGTCAAGCAGGGCGTCGTCATGAAAACTGGCTTTGGCTAGATAATAGTCCGCTCCAGCGTCCAGTCCACGACGACGGTCCTCTTCACGATCCTTGTAAGACACCACCATAACTGGAAGGGATTGCAGGCGATTGTCCCGGCGCAATAAAGACACCAGTTCGATGCCATCCATGCGCGGCATATCAATGTCGGTGATCAGCAGATCGAAATCCTCCGAACGCAAGGCGTTCCAGCCGTCCATACCGTCCACCGCCACCGCCACGTCGTAGCCGCGATTGAGTAACAACTTGCGTTGCAGCTCACGCACAGTCAGCGAATCGTCGACCACCAGAATCCGTTTTCGAGCGGCTTCAACCGCTTGGTTGCCCTGACGGGCAATGCGCTCAAGACGCCCGGTATTGAGCAGTTTGTCCACCGAACGCAGCATGTCTTCGACGTCGACGATCAACACCACCGAACCGTCGTCGAGCAGGGCCCCGGCGGAAATGTCCTGCACCTTGCCCAGACGCTCGTCCAGCGGCAAAACGACCAACGTCCGCTCGCCGATAAAGCGCTCGACCGCCACGCCGTAAATCGCCTCGCGCTCGCGAATCACCACCACATTGAGCGTTTGCTGACTGTTCTGGCTCGCCGGACGCTGCAATAGTTGACTGGCCGCGACCAGCCCGACATGCCGGCCTTCGTGCCAGAAGTGCTGGCGGCCTTCGACCTGAACGATGTCCGCCGGCTCCAGATCGCACATCCGTTCGATGTGGGCCAGCGGGAAGGCATACGCCTCGTCACCGACTTCCACCACCAGACTGCGCACCACCGACAGGGTCAGCGGCACTTCGAGATGGAAGCGACTGCCCTCGCCCGCCGCCTGCTCCAGCACGACCGCGCCGCGCAACTGGCGAACCATGTGTTGAACCGCATCCAGACCGACGCCGCGCCCGGAGACTTCGGTGACCGTGTCGCGCAGGCTGAAACCCGGCAGGAACAGGAACGTCAGCAGTTCCTCTTCACTCAACTGCGCGGCGGTTTCGGCGGGGGACAATTGGCGTTCGATGATGCTGCGGCGGACCTTTTCCAGATCGACGCCATTGCCGTCATCGCTCAGCTCCAGCACCAACAGACCGGCCTGATGGGACGCGCGCAACCGGATCAGGCCTTCAGCGGGTTTTCCCGCCAATAGCCGTTGCTCCGGGGATTCGATGCCGTGATCCACGGCATTGCGCAGCAGGTGAGTCAGCGGCGCTTCAAGCTTCTCCAGCACGTCACGATCGACCTGGGTTTTCTCGCCCTCGATCTCCAGTCGCACCTGTTTGCCAAGGTTGCGGCCGAGGTCGCGGACCATGCGCTCTTGCCCGGTCAACACATCGGCAAATGGCCGCATGCGGCAGGCCAGCGCGGTGTCGTACAACACTTGCGCCCGTTGACTGGCCTGCCAGGCGAACTCATCCAGTTCGGCGTTCTTTTCCACCAGCAATTGCTGAGACTCAGCCAGTAGCCGACGAGCGTCATCAAGGGCTTCTTGTGCTTCCAGACTCAAGGCATGTTCCTTGAGGTGGACATTGAGGTTTTCCAGTGCCCGCAGGCCGTTGTTCTGCATGCGCTTGAGACGTTGCAGGCTGGCCAGGTGCGGTTTGAGCCGCAGGGTTTCCACCAGGGATTTGCTCGACAGATCGAGCAGGCTGTTCAAGCGTTCGGCCGTGACGCGTAATACGCGCTCGCCATTTTCGGTGGTGCGTTTAGTCTTGGGCGATGGCTCGGCGGGCGCTGCCGGGGGGGCTTCGGTGGCGGCCGGCATGGGCGGCTCAACCTTGGGCGTCGGCGGTTCCAGCTGAAGTTCTGCCATCGGCGGCGCGGTGGGGGCGGCCGCCATGTGTTCAAGCAGCCGTCCCATCAAGACGACGTAAGCTTCGATATCCGCAGGCGCCGGAGCGTTGCCCGGCGTCGCAATTCGCATCAACAGATCGGTGCCTTGCAACAGTGCATCAATGTATTCGGGCCGCAGGTACAGGCGCCCTTCCTGGGCGCTGACCAGGTAATCTTCCATCACATGGGCGACGCTGACCCCGGCATCGACCCCGACAATCCGCGCCGCGCCCTTGAGCGAGTGGGCCGCGCGCATGCACGATTCGAGGTAATCGGCCTGGGTCGGATCGCGCTCGAGCGCCAGCAGGCCGGCGCTTAGCACCAAGGTCTGGGCCTCGGCTTCCAGACTGAACAGTTCCAGCAAAGAGGCGTCGCGCATTTGCTCGGGGGTCATGTGAGGCTCCGGGTCACGGCGAACAACAGCTGTTCTTCATCCAGCCAACGCAGGCTGCGACCTTTGAATTGCAACACGCCACGGGTGTATTTGGCGCTGGCCTGCGTGCCGGAGCGGGACGCCGCCTCGAGGATGCGTTCGTCGATGGCGTGAATCCCGTCCACTTCATCCACCGGCACCACCACCGGCCCACCGTGGGCGGCGATGATCAGCATCCGCGGCATGACCCGCGCACCGGACGCCACGCTGCTGGCGCCGTCGAGCCCCAGCAGCTCCACCAGCGACAGGCACGCCACCAACGCGCCGCGCACATTCGCCACACCGAGCAAGGCCCGGGAGCGTTGGTGCGGCAAGGAATGAATCGCTTGCAGCGGCGCCACCTCCACCAGACTGCGAGTGGCCAGGCCCAGCCATTCTTCACCGAGGCGAAACATCAACAGCGAGCGGGTTTTTACGTCGCTCTCGACCGCCGTGGAGACTTGCCCGCGGTCTTCCTGCTGCAGCGCGTAGCGGTCAAGCAAGCGCGTCGCGGCGGCTGAATACACCGCGCAATTGCGGCAGTGAATGTGATCGCTCAGCAGCGGGCAGGACTTGTCGCCGTGGATACCGATGCGGTTCCAGCAGTCGTCGATGGCCTGGGCATCTTCATGGGTGAGGCTAAAGGTGTCGGCGGCGTTCATCGTTTACGCTCACTGTCAGCGGCGCGCTCGCTGCGGGCGGCGCGGTCCTGCAATCGTCTGGCTCCCGCCGTGTCGCCCAAGGATTGCAGCAACGCCGCCAGGTGCATCAACGCGTCGGGATGTTGCGGTTCGAGGTACAAGGCCTTGCGATAAAAACCCTGAGCCTCCAGGACTCTGCCGGCGACATCGCTGAGCAAGCCCAGCCAGTAAAAGACCTGGGCCACGGGCTCGTGACTGCGCAAATAGCTATCGCACGCGGCGCGGGCCTCGGCGCTTTTGCCTTCGTTGGCCAGCGCGGCGATGTTCGCCAGCAGGGCGGCGGCGTCCGGGTTGGCGACTTTTGTCACGACCGGTAGCGGCGCCACCGTTGCGAAGGGCCGGCTGCGAACGGGCGGCGGGGTCACGCTGCGCACCGGTTGGCGCACGGGCAGAGGCGTCGGAACGAACGTCGCAACGGGCGCAGGCTCTGGTGCGCTTTGACGACTGAACGCAAAGGATTGCGGAATGCCGATCGAACGCATGCCGAAACGGCCGAGCAAACTGCCCTCGGCCGGGCCGATAAACAGCACGCCCTCCACATGGGTCAGGCGCTTGAGCACTTCGAACACTTGCTGCTGGGTCGGTAGATCGAAATAGATCAGCAGGTTGCGGCAAAACACAAAGTCATAAGGCGGCTCGTTGGCCAGTAACGTCGGATCCAGCATATTGCCGACCTGCAAACGCACTTGTTCAAGCACTCGCCCGCTGAGGCGATAGCCCTCATCTTCGACGGTGAAATGCCGGTCGCGAAAGTCGATGTCCTGGCCACGGAACGAATTCTTGCCGTACAGCGCACGCCGGGCTTTTTCCACCGACAACGGGCTGACGTCCATGCCTTCGACCTTGAACTGGTGCGGCTGTAACCCGGCATCGAGCAATGCCATGGCGATGGAATACGGTTCTTCACCGGTGGAACACGGCAGGCTGAGAATCCGCAGCGCGCGCATATTGTTGATGTCGGCCAAGCGTTTGGCGGCCAGTTTCGCCAGGGTGGCGAAGGATTCCGGGTAACGGAAAAACCAGGTCTCGGGGACAATCACCGCTTCGATCAGCGCCTGCTGCTCGTCTCGGGAACCCTGCAAGGTGTGCCAGTACTCATCGGCCGTCAGCGCCTTGGACGCCGTGCTGCGTTGACGCACCGCACGCTCGATGATCGCCGAGCCCACCGACGTCACGTCGAGACCGATGCGCTCTTTGAGGAAGTCGAAAAACCGCTGATCGCTGCTCATGGCCGCTCCTCAAACAGCGCCAGGTCCCGCGGCGGCGACGGAAACAGCAGCGCGCGAACCTGATCATCGAGTAAGTCGGCGACCCGCACCCATTGCAGCAAACCCTGGGCATCTTCGCGCACCGGCCCGAGGTACGGCGCCTGGCGATTGTCCAGGCCATAGGGCTGAAAATCCGCCGGGTTGCAGCGCAAGGTATCGGTGGCCTGTTCCAGAGTCAGCCCGAGCAATTGCGCCTCAGCGGTTTCATCCGGGCGGTAATTGACCAGGACCAGGCGCGTGCTGGTGCGGGCCTGGGCCGGTTGGCCAAACGTCAGCGCACTGAGGTCGATCACCGGCACCACCGCGCCGCGGTAGGCGAACACCCCGGCGACCCAGTCCGGCGCGCGGGGAATCGGCTTCAACGGCAGACGCGGCAGCACTTCCGCCACCTCGATGGCCTGCAAGGCATAGCGCTCGTTGCCGATGCGGAACACTAGAAACAATGATTGCAGCGCCGGCTTCACAGCGATGCGTTTGGCCGTGGGTTCACTCATCAGACTTTGAATCGCGAGACGCCGCCCCGCAGCCCCACGGCCACCTGGCTCAGTTCGTCGATGGCGAAACTGGCCTGGCGCAGGGACTCGACGGTCTGGCTGCTGGCATCGCCCAACTGCACCAGCGCGTGGTTGATCTGTTCGGCCCCCGTGGCCTGAGCCTGCATGCCTTCGTTGACCATCAACACCCGCGGCGCCAGCGCCTGAACCTGATGGATGATCTGCGACAGCTGCTCGCCGACCTGCTGCACCTCGGACATGCCGCGGCGTACTTCTTCGGAGAACTTGTCCATGCCCATGACCCCGGCCGACACCGCCGACTGGATCTCGCGCACCATCTGCTCGATGTCGTACGTGGCAACGGCGGTCTGGTCCGCCAGACGCCGCACTTCGGTGGCGACCACGGCAAAGCCGCGGCCGTATTCACCGGCCTTTTCGGCCTCGATGGCGGCGTTGAGGGATAACAGATTGGTCTGGTCGGCGACCTTGACGATGGTCACCACCACCTGGTTGATGTTGCCGGCCTTCTCATTGAGGATCGCCAGTTTGGCGTTGACCAGATCGGCCGCGCCCATCACCGAGTGCATGGTCTCTTCCATCCGCGCCAGCCCTTGCTGCCCGGACCCGGCGAGCACCGAGGCCTGATCGGCGGCGGTGGAGACTTCAGTCATGGTGCGCACCAGATCTCGCGAAGTGGCCGCAATCTCACGGGACGTCGCGCCAATTTCGGTGGTGGTGGCGGCGGTTTCGGTAGCGGTCGCTTGTTGTTGCTTGGAGGTCGCGGCGATCTCGGTCACCGAGGTGGTGACCTGCACCGACGAGCGCTGGGCCTGGGACACCAGGGACGTCAGCTCGGCCATCATGTCGTTGAAGCCGGTTTCCACGGCGCCGAATTCGTCCTTGCGCGCAAGGTTCAGGCGGTTGCTGAGATCACCGGTGCGCATGACGTCGAGAATTTCGACGATACGGTTCATCGGCGCCATGATCGCGCGCATCAGCAGCAGGCCGCAGAGGCCGGCGGCCAGGACCGCGACCAGCAGGGAAATGCCCATGATGGTTTTCGCGGTGTCCACGGCGTCATCGATGTTCGCGATCTCCTTGTCGGCCAGCGTTTTATTTTCGCGGATGATGTCATTGAGCTTCACTCGACCCGCGGTCCAGGCCGGGGTCAGTTGCTCGTGAAACATCTTGATGGCTTCGGCTTCCTGGTTGCGCTTATGCAAATCGACCACGGCAGCCAGGACCTGGTTGTAATTCTCATGGAGTTTTTCAAAAACGGCGTACTCGACCTTGTCTTCATCCGTGGTGACCGTGCCTTGGTAGTTCCTCATCTGCTCTTGCAGACGCACCTCGAAGTTCTTGAAGCTTTCGGCCTCTTCCGCGCTGAAGCCCTGCCCCGCCTTGGAGCCCAGCATTTCCTGGGTCCGAACATAAGTATCGACCCAGGCGCTGCGAACCATCGAGCTGTAATACAACCCAGGAAGCGCGTCTTCACGAACGCTGGCTTCACTGGTTTCGATGTTCAACAGCCGCGAATACGAGACGACGACCATCAGCAACATGATGGCGATAATCACCGCAAAGCTCGCCAAGATGCGTTGGCGCAACGTCCAGTTCTTCACAGTCAGTCCTCGGGTGCGGTTGAAATGTTGCGGAGTATAGCTGAGGGCTGTGTTTCATTTATAAGACTGTTGCCAGGGGTGAATCGGAAGAAACGGGTCGTGGAATGACAATAAAATCTGTGGCGCTGCTGAAAATGCCATCGCGAGCAGGCTCGCTCCCACACTCGACCGAGTTGTCCAAACGGACACGATCTATGTGGGAGCGAGCCTGCTCGCGAAGAACGATGACGCGGTTTAACTGACTGAACACCTACTCCGGTGGATCGAGGTTACCCAGAGCCCTCTCGGAACGCGCTTTTTTTAAACCACGCTTAGATAGAAGCCTGACGCACCTGTTTCTCCAGCTCAGCCTTCAACCCCGGCTCAAGCTTCAGCTGACGCGCCAGCTCATCCAGGTAGGACTTCTCCATGAAGCTCTCTTCATCCACCAACATCACACTGGCGATGTACATCTCCGCAGCCATTTCCGGCGTGCTGGCGGCACGGGCAACGTCAGCCGGGTCCAGCGGTTTGTTGAGTTCGGCGTGTAGCCAGTGCTGCAATTCCTGATCGTTATCGAGCTTGGTGAATTCACCTTCGATCAGCGCACGTTCGCGCTCATCGACATGGCCATCAGCTTTAGCGGCGGCCACTAACGCTTTGAGAATCGCCTGGCTGTGCTGCTCGACTTGCTCCGCCGGCAAACGATCAAGCGTTTGCGGTTCGGTCTTCGGCGCAGTGCCCTGCTGGGCCTGCCAGTTGCCATACGCCTTGTAGGCAATCACGCCCAACGCGGCGAGGCCGCCGTAAGTCAGGACCTTACCGCCGACACTGCGCCCTTTCTTGCTGCCCAGCAGCAAACCCATGGCACCCGCTGCCAACGCCCCGCCGCCTGCGCCCGAAAGCAAACTGCCGAGGCCGCCCGAGCCACCGCTGCCGCCGAGCAATCCGCCCAAGCCACCGCCAGAGGTCTTGTTTTGTGAGCCACCGGTCTTGTTCTGCAACATGTCCTGACCGGACTTGAGTAGCTGATCGAGCAATCCACGCGTGTTCATTTTGCCGCCTCCGAAAAAGGGGTTAACCGGATCAATAAGGCCACCAGCCTAGATCGAAAGTGCCCGGCATCCGGGGGCGAGAGTGCTTCGAGATGTTGCGTAGCGCTGTTCAGCTGACCAAGGCCCTTCAGATAAATCGATATACACTCAAGCAAATCTATAAAAACCGCCCACCGGGTACTTTCCCATGATGACCTTGCGTCAGATCCGTCATTTCATTGCCGTGGCCGAGACCGGCTCAATCTCCGCCGCGGCACAAACCGCGTTCATTTCTCAGTCCACCTTGACCCTGGCCATCCAGCAACTGGAGCAGGAAATCGGCGTCGGCCTGTTCAACCGTCACGCCAAGGGCATGACGCTGACCCACCAGGGCCACCAATTCCTGCGCCAGGCGCACCTGATTCTGGCGACGGTGGACAACGCCAAACGCAGCCTGCAACAGAGCACCGATCAAGTCGCCGGGCAGTTGATCATCGGCGTGACCAGCTTGGTGGCCGGTTATTACCTCGCAGATTTGCTCACCCGTTTTCAGCGTGCCTATCCCAATGTCGAGATCCGCGTGATGGAAGACGAGCGGCCATACATCGAGCATTTGCTGGTCAGCGGCGAGATCGATGTCGGCGTGCTGATTCTCTCCAACCTCGAAGACCGCCACGCCTTGCAGACCGAAGTGCTAACCCACTCGCCCCATCGGTTATGGCTGCCGGCGCAGCATCCGCTGCTGGAACACGACAGCATCAACCTCGCCGACGTGGCCCGTGAGCCGTTGATTCAGCTGAACGTCGATGAAATGGACCGCAACGCCCAACGCATGTGGACAGCGGCCTCCCTACAACCACGCATCACCTTAAGAACGGCCTCGACCGAAGCTGTGCGAAGCCTCGTTGCCGCAGGTTTGGGCGTGTCGATCCAGCCAGACATGACTTACCGCCCGTGGTCACTGGAGGGCGACATCATCGAAGCGCGCCCGATTGCCGACCTTAGCCAAACCCTCGACGTCGGCCTGGCCTGGCGTCGCGGCACGGCCCGCCCGGCGTTGGTGGACCCGTTCCTGACCGTCGCCCGCGAGCAACCCCACGGCGGGCGCAAGCCATCTATTTAATCGAACGCCACCTTCAGTATTTAGAATTTGTCGACCTCGGGTGCGGCGCCTAGTCTTGGTACATCTATAAGACGGCCGCGCCCCAGTCACAGGGAGCAACATGGCCACACAAGAAAAGAGAACCCGAAAAATGGCTGGCGCGCAGACCCCGTTGTTCACCGCGTTGTTGATCGATGGCGAATTGGTCGCGGGCCAGGGCTTTGTTGAACCGATCCTCAACCCGGCCACCGGTGAAGTGCTGACCCACATCGCCGAAGCCAGCACCGAGCAAGTCGAAGCCGCCATTCTCGCCGCTCACCGCGCCTTTGCCAGTTGGTCGCGGACCACGCCACAACAACGCTCGAACCTGCTGCTGGACATCGCCAACGCCATCGAAAAACAAGCCGACCTCCTCGCCCGTCTCGAATCCTTGAACTGTGGCAAGCCGTTGCACCTGGCCCGTCAGGATGACTTGAGCGCCACGGTCGATGTGTTCCGTTTTTTCGCCGGCGCCGTGCGCTGCCAGACCGGCCAGCTCAGCGGCGAATACCTGCCGGGTTACACCAGCATGGTCCGCCGCGATCCGATTGGCGTGGTGGCGTCGATTGCGCCGTGGAACTACCCGATCATGATGGCCGCGTGGAAAATCGCCCCGGCCCTGGCCGCCGGCAACACGCTGGTGTTCAAACCGTCCGAACACACGCCGCTGTCGATTCTGGCCCTGGCGCCAGCGCTAGCCGAGATCCTGCCGCGCGGTGTGATCAACATCATTTGCGGTGGCGGTGAAGGCGTCGGTAGCCATTTGGTCAGTCATCCTAAAGTGCGGATGGTTTCGTTGACCGGCGATATCGTCACCGGGCAAAAAATCCTTCAGGCCGCAGCGAAAACGCTGAAGCGCACTCACCTCGAACTTGGCGGCAAAGCGCCGGTGATTGTCTGCAACGATGCGGATATTCAGGCGGTCGTCGATGGCGTGCGTACTTACGGCTATTACAACGCCGGCCAGGATTGCACCGCCGCCTGCCGAATTTATGCACAAGCCGGGATTCATGATCGCTTGGTGGCCGAACTCGGTGCCGCGGTCAGCAGCCTGCGCTTTGCCGGCAAGCGCGACGCCGACAACGAGATCGGCCCGCTGATCAGCACCCGCCAACGCGACCGCGTGGCCAGTTTCGTCGAGCGCGCCCTTGGCCAGCCGCATATTGAGCGGGTGACCGGCGCGGCGGTGCATTCCGGTGCCGGCTTCTATTACCAGCCAACGTTGCTGGCCGGTTGCAAGCAGAGCGATGAAATCGTCCAGCGCGAAGTGTTCGGGCCAGTGGTCACCGTGACCCGTTTCGATCAGCTCGAACAAGCCGTGGACTGGGCCAACGACTCGGAATACGGCCTCGCTTCGTCGGTCTGGACCCAGAACCTGGACAAGGCGATGCAGGTCGCGGCGCGCTTGCAGTACGGCTGCACCTGGATCAACAGCCATTTCATGCTGGTCAGCGAAATGCCCCACGGTGGCCTGAAGCGTTCGGGCTACGGCAAAGACTTGTCCAGCGATTCGCTTCAGGACTACAGCGTGGTGCGGCACATCATGGCCCGCCACGGACAGCATTTGTAAAAGCGCACTACGCTAACAATTAGCCGTAAAGGCATTGGCTTCACCACGTTCAAAACTGCCCCGACCATAATTAAAGAAGAGGGAAACCCCATGTTCGTGCACAAGACCACACTGCTCAGTGCAATCACCACAGCGCTGCTGGCCAGTGCCAGTATCCAGGCCGCCGAACCGCTGAAAACCGTCGGTGCCGGCGAAGGTCAACTGGATATTGTGGCCTGGCCTGGCTACATCGAACGTGGCGAAAGCGACAAGGCCTACGACTGGGTGACCGGTTTCGAGAAGGAAACCGGCTGCAAGGTCAATGTGAAAACCGCCGCCACTTCCGATGAAATGGTCAGCCTGATGGCCAAGGGTGGTTACGACCTGGTGACCGCGTCCGGCGACGCCTCCCTGCGACTGATCGTCGGCAAGCGTGTGCAGCCGATCAACACGGCGTTGATCCCGAACTGGAAGAACATTGACCCTCGTCTCAAGGATGGCCAGTGGTACGTCGTCAATAAACAAACCTATGGCACCCCGTACCAATGGGGCCCGAACGTGTTGATGTACAACACCAATATCTTCAAAACAGCCCCGGACAGCTGGAGTGTGGTGTTCGAAGAGCAAACCCTGCCGGACGGCAAGTCCAACAAGGGCCGGGTCCAGGCCTATGACGGCCCGATCTATATCGCCGATGCGGCGCTTTATCTCAAATCGAAACAGCCGGAACTGGGCATCAAAGACCCGTACCAGCTCAACGAAGCGCAATACAAAGCCGCGCTGGATCTACTTCGTAAGCAACAGCCCTTGATCCACCGCTACTGGCATGACGCAACGGTCCAGATGAGTGACGTCAAAAACGAAGGCGTCGCGGCGTCCAGCACTTGGGGCTACATGGTCAACGGGCTGGTGGCGGACAAGCAGCCGGTTGCCTCGGTCATTCCAAAAGAAGGTGCAACGGGTTGGGCCGACACCACCATGCTCCACGCGGAAGCCAAGCACCCCAATTGCGCTTACAAGTGGATGGACTGGTCGCTGCAACCGAAAGTCCAGGGTGACCTGGCGGCATGGTTCGGTTCGCTGCCGTCGGTTCCGGCAGGGTGCAAAGAGAGCGAATTGCTAGGCGCCGAGGGTTGCAAAACCAACGGTTACGATCAATTCGACAACCTGGCCTTCTGGAAAACCCCACAGGCCGAAGGCGGCAAGTTCGTGCCTTACAGCCGCTGGACCCAAGATTACATCGCGATTATGGGCGGCAGATAACGCTCAGGAACAACTCGATCGGCTCCCTTTCCCCCTCTCCCCCGTGGGGAGAGGGCTGGGGTGAGGGGTGGCCTTTGACTCCGCCTCGATTCTTGGGAATGGCCGACACAGCGACCCTCACCCCCCGCCCTCTCCCGGAGGGAGAGGGAGCTAAAAGCCGACCGAGTACGCCGCAACGATTCAGATTTTTCAGAAGTCCAGGCAGGGCCGCTGTGAGAACCCTCGCCTTTTTGGAGCACCGTACCATGACGCTTGCAGTCCAGTTCACCAACGTTTCCCGTCAGTTCGGCGAAGTGAAGGCCGTTGACCGGGTTTCCATCGATATCCAGGACGGCGAGTTCTTTTCCATGCTGGGCCCTTCCGGTTCGGGCAAAACCACCTGTCTGCGCCTGATCGCCGGTTTCGAACAACCGAGCGCTGGCTCTATCCGTATTCACGGCTTCGAGGCCGCCGGGCTGCCGCCGTATCAGCGTGACGTGAACACCGTGTTCCAGGATTACGCACTGTTCCCGCACATGAACGTACTCGACAACGTCGCCTACGGTTTGAAGGTCAAAGGCGTCGGCAAGTCCGAACGCCAGAAACGTGCCGAAGAAGCTCTCGACATGGTCGCCCTCGGCGGCTACGGCGAGCGTAAACCGGTGCAACTGTCCGGTGGCCAGCGCCAGCGTGTGGCCCTGGCCCGCGCCCTGGTCAATCGCCCGCGCGTGCTGCTGCTCGATGAACCGTTGGGCGCTCTCGATTTAAAACTGCGCGAGCAAATGCAGGGCGAGCTGAAGAAGCTGCAACGCCAGCTCGGCATCACCTTCATCTTCGTCACCCACGACCAGACCGAAGCGCTGTCGATGTCGGATCGTGTGGCGGTGTTCAACAAGGGGCGCATCGAGCAGGTCGACACCCCGCGCAACCTGTACATGAAACCGGCTACAACCTTTGTGGCGGAATTCGTCGGCACCTCCAACGTGATTCGCGGCGATCTGGCGAAACAATTGAGCGGCAATCCACAGCCGTTTTCGATTCGCCCGGAACACGTGCGTTTCGCCGAAGGGCCGCTGGCCAGCCATGAAATCGAAGTCAGCGGCTTGCTCCATGACATTCAGTACCAGGGCAGCGCCACCCGCTATGAAGTGAAACTGGAAAACGGCCAGACCCTGAACATCAGCCAGGCCAACGTGCAGTGGCTGGACGTCAGCGCGCAACATCAGACCGGGCAACGCATCAGCGCGCGCTGGGCGCGGGAAGCGATGATCCCGCTGCACGACAACGTTGTCGGCGGGGTGTGAGATGAACAGCGTGGCTATCCCTCAAACCCCGGCCGGCGGCTCGCCGTTGCGCAGGTTTTCCAACCTGCTGTATCGCCGGCCGAACCTGTACCTGTCGATGCTGCTGGTACCGCCGCTGCTGTGGTTCGGCGCGATCTACCTCGGTTCACTGCTGGTTCTGCTGTGGCAAGGCTTCTACACCTTCGATGACTTCACCATGGCGGTCACGCCCGAGCTGACCCTGGCGAACTTCGCAGCGCTGTTCCAGCCGTCGAACTTCGACATCATCCTGCGCACTTTGAGCATGGCCGTCGTCGTGTCGATCGCCAGCGCCGTGGTCGCGTTCCCGATTGCCTACTACATGGCGCGCTACACCACCGGCAAAACCAAGGCGTTTTTCTACATCGCGGTGATGATGCCGATGTGGGCCAGTTACATCGTCAAGGCGTATGCCTGGACCTTGCTGCTGGCCAAGGGCGGCGTGGCGCAGTGGTTCGTCCAGCACTTGGGACTGGAGCCGGTTTTGCAGTTCATTCTGGGCATTCCGGGCGTCGGCGGCAGCACCTTGTCGACCTCGCACCTGGGCCGTTTCATGGTGTTCGTCTACATCTGGCTGCCGTTCATGATCCTGCCGATTCAGGCCTCGCTGGAACGTCTGCCACCCTCGTTGCTGCAAGCCTCGGCCGACCTCGGCGCCAAGCCACGCCAGACCTTCATGCAAGTGACGCTTCCGCTGTCGATTCCGGGCATCGCGGCCGGTTCGATCTTCACCTTTTCGCTGACCCTGGGTGACTTCATCGTGCCGCAACTGGTGGGCCCGCCGGGCTACTTCATCGGCAGCATGGTGTACGCCCAGCAAGGCGCGATCGGCAACATGCCGATGGCCGCGGCCTTCACGTTGGTGCCGATTGTGTTGATCGCCATTTACCTGACTATCGTGAAACGACTGGGGGCCTTCGATGCGCTCTGATGCAAAAAAACAAAGGCCAGAAACGCACGGGGAAAAAGCCTCACTCGGCCTGCGCATCGCAGCCTGGGGCGGGTTGGTGTTTCTGCACTTCCCGATCCTGATCATCTTCCTGTACGCCTTCAACACCGAAGACGCGGCGTTCAGTTTTCCGCCCAAGGGCTTCACCCTGAAGTGGATCGGCGTGGCGTTCTCGCGTCCCGACGTGCTGGAAGCGATCAAGCTGTCGCTGCAAATCGCCTCCGTCGCGACGTTGATTGCATTGGTCCTCGGCACCCTTGCGTCGGCGGCCTTGTACCGGCGGGATTTCTTCGGCAAGCAAGGTATCTCGCTGATGCTGATCCTGCCGATTGCCTTGCCGGGGATCATCACCGGCATCGCGTTGCTGGCGACGTTCAAGACGCTGGGGATCGAACCGGGGATGTTCACCATCATCGTCGGTCACGCGACCTTCTGCGTGGTGATTGTCTACAACAACGTCATCGCCCGGTTGCGCCGCACTTCGCACAGTTTGATCGAGGCTTCGATGGACCTCGGCGCCGACGGCTGGCAGACCTTCCGTTACATCGTCCTGCCGAACCTCGGCTCGGCGTTGCTGGCCGGCGGCATGTTGGCGTTTGCCCTGTCGTTCGACGAAATCATCGTCACCACCTTCACCGCCGGCCATGAACGCACCCTGCCGCTGTGGCTGCTCAACCAGCTCAGCCGCCCACGGGACGTGCCGGTGACCAACGTCGTCGCGATGCTGGTGATGATGGTGACCATGCTGCCGATCCTCGGCGCCTATTACCTGACCCGTGGTGGCGAAAGCGTTGCGGGCAGTGGTGGGAAATAACCGAATAACTGTAGGAACCGAATCCATTGTGGGAGTGAGCCTGCTCGCGATGAGGACATCACATTCAACATTGATGTCGACTGATACACCGCTTTCGCCGGCAAGCCGGTCTCGCTCCCACAGTTTGATCGGGTTCCGACAGAAAAATAAAAGCTGCAATGAGGACAAAGCCATGCAAACCAAACTCTTGATCAACGGCCAACTGATTGACGGCGAAGGCCCCGCCCAACCGGTGTTCAACCCGGCCCTCGGTCGTGTGTTGGTGGAAATCAACGAAGCCAGTGAAGCCCAGGTCGATTCCGCTGTGCGTGCCGCCGACAGTGCCTTCGAAGGCTGGTCGCAAACCACACCGAAAGAACGCTCGCTGCTGCTGCTCAAACTCGCCGACGCTATCGAAGCTCATGGCGAAGAACTGGCCAAACTGGAATCAGACAACTGCGGCAAGCCTTACAGCGCTGCGCTGAACGACGAGATCCCGGCGATCGCCGACGTGTTCCGGTTCTTCGCCGGTGCCAGCCGTTGCATGAGCGGCTCGGCGGGCGGTGAATACCTGCACGGCCACACCTCGATGATCCGTCGCGACCCGGTCGGCGTGATCGCCTCCATCGCACCGTGGAACTACCCGTTGATGATGGTTGCCTGGAAAATCGCCCCGGCCCTCGCGGCGGGTAATACCGTGGTGCTCAAGCCGTCGGAACAAACCCCGCTGACCGCACTGCGCCTGGCGCAACTGGCGTCGGAGATATTCCCGGCCGGCGTACTTAACCTGGTGTTCGGTCGTGGTCCTACGGTTGGCAGTCCATTGGTCACACATCCCAAAGTGCGCATGGTCTCGCTGACCGGTTCGATTGCCACTGGTTCGAACATCATTTCCAGCACCGCCGACAGCGTCAAACGCATGCACATGGAACTGGGCGGCAAAGCCCCGGTGATCATCTTCGACGACGCCGACATTGATGCTGCGGTGGAAGGCATTCGCACCTTCGGCTTCTACAACGCCGGCCAGGACTGCACCGCCGCCTGCCGCATCTACGCGCAGGCAGGCATCTACGACAAATTCGTCGAGAAGCTCGGCGAAGCGGTCAGCAGCATCAAGTACGGTTTGCAGGATGATCCGTCGACCGAATTGGGTCCGCTGATCACTGCGCAACATCGCGACCGCGTGGCCGGGTTTGTCGAACGTGCTGTGGCGCAGCCGCATATCCGATTGATCACCGGCGGCAAGGCTGTTGAAGGCAATGGCTTCTTCTTCGAACCGACTGTGTTGGCCGACGCGCAACAGGACGATGAAATCGTCCGACGTGAAGTGTTCGGGCCGGTGGTGTCGGTGACCAGGTTCACCGATGAAGCACAGGTGCTGGGCTGGGCCAACGATTCGGTCTACGGCCTGGCGTCGTCGGTCTGGACCTCGGACGTCGGTCGTGCGCATCGGTTGTCTGCACGCTTGCAGTACGGCTGCACCTGGGTGAATACGCACTTCATGCTGGTCAGCGAAATGCCTCACGGCGGTCAGAAACTGTCTGGTTATGGCAAGGACATGTCCATGTACGGGCTGGAGGACTACACCGTCGTTCGGCATGTGATGTTCAAGCATTAAAAGCTTCGCGAGCAGGCTCGCTCCCACATTTGTAAGGCATTCCCCTGTGGGAGCGAGCCTGCTCGCGAAGGTGTCACCCCGATCTCAAGGATGATCTCGGCAACACGCACCACCAGGTTCCACACCAAAGCAAACAAAACAATAACCACCGATCCGGGCAGCGCCGTCATGGCCCTGTCACGGTTTCGGACATCCGAAATCTGCCGATTTTCCGGAGCTAACACACCATGAGTGCATCACCCGAACTCTCCGCAGTCGTTGCCGACAGCGACGCCGAGCAACTACGCAAGCTGGGTTACACCTCGAACTTCAATCGCAGCATGAGCCTGTGGGAAAACTTCGCCCTGGGCTTCACTTATCTCTCGCCGGTCGTAGGGGTTTATACCCTGTTCGGCCTGTGTCTCGCCGCGGGTGGGCCACCGATGTTCTGGGCTTATTTGCTGGTCGGATGCGGCCAGTTGTTGGTGTGTCTGATCTTCGGTGAAGTGGTCTCGCAGTTCCCGATTTCCGGCGGTGTGTACCCGTGGGCTCGTCGCTTGGTGGGCAAGCGCTGGGCGTGGATGGTCGGCTGGATCTACTCCATCGCCCTGTGCGTCACCATCGCCGCTGTTGCGGTGGGCGCCGGTCCGTACCTGGCCGCCATGATGGGCTTTGAACCGAGCAACAACACCAACATCGTCATCGCACTGTTCCTGACGTTGTTCGCCACCCTGGTCAACCTCAGCGGCACCAAGGTGCTGGCACGGATCGCCATGTTCGGCTTCCTGTGCGAACTGGTCGGTGCGGTGATCGTCGGCGTTTACCTGCTGATCTTCGAGCGTCATCAATCGATCAGTGTGTTGTTCAACACCTTCGATATCAGCGTCGACGGCTCGTATCTGCCGGCCTTCCTCACCGCCTCGCTGGCGGGGATGTTCCTGTACTACGGCTTCGAGGCCTGCGGCGATGTGGCCGAAGAAACCCCGAACCCGAGCAAACAGATCCCGGTGGCCATGCGCATGACCATCTACATCGGCGGCATCGCGGCGATGTTCGCCTGCCTGGCGCTGATCCTCGCCGTGCCGGACATGCAAGCGGTGATCAATGGCACCGACAAGGACCCGGTCACCACCATCCTCAACAACGCCTTCGGCTCGGTCGGTTCGAAAGTGGTGATGGGCGTGGTGATGATTTCCTTCATCTCCTGCGTCATCAGCTTGCAAGCGGCGGCGAGTCGTCTGCTGTATTCCTACGCTCGGGATGAAATGGTCATCGGCAGCTCACTGCTGAAGAAGATTTCCCCTACGACTCAGGTTCCGGTTGCGGCGCTGTTCGTGTCCGGCGTCCTGCCGGCACTGATCATTGTGCTGGGCTTCTTCCTGCAGGATGCAGTGGCAACCATCGTCAGCTTCGCGGCCATCGGCATCTACCTGGCGTTCCAGATGATCGTGCTCGCGGCACTCTATGCACGCATGAAAGGCTGGAAACCGAGCGGCAAATTCACCCTCGGCGCCTGGGGCTGGGCCGTGAACATCGGCGCGCTGGTCTACGGCGTCGGCGCGATCATCAACATGGCCTGGCCGCGCACGCCGGATGCGGCGTGGTACATCAACTACGCGATGGTGTTGAGTACTGCGATCGTGATTGGGTTGGGGCTGGTTTATATGTGGCTTGCCAAGCCATATGACCATGGGACTGCACCTGCGGGGGATGCTTGGAAGGTTAGTCGGTAAGGTTTTTTGCTCTCCCGGCACGGCTAGTGGTGCCGGCACTGAAATATCCCCTTTCTCACACTCCTAGAGAAAGGGGAGTTAATGACAGCTATTGACTGAAGAGAAAACCATCAAAGCAATAGTTCTGCTTGATCGTGCTTCAGCAAAGATATGCGATCGAAAAGCTTGATTTTTTCATCTGCCTTTTGTTTAGCGTAATCCGACATAAAAGCAACAAGTTCCTCAAGCTGACTCACATTCCCTACCACCTTAAAAGCTTTTTCTTTATTAACGAAAACGAGCGACTTTTTCTTTCGAGACAACAGCTCAATTACGTTACTCAGTGTTCCAGTACTTTTTGCATCCCATATCATCAAGCCGTAATCCGCGGCCTCGGCCATGACAACATCCTTCGCCGTAAAAAAAGCTCGCGACCCTTTGGAGTGTTTGGTTTCCACTGTTCTAGCCGGCCATTCTCCAAGATTGTTTCGCGGGACCACGCCACTGCAATAAATAGTAGTTTTAGATCGAGCCAAGCTCAACAGATACTCTTGAATAGAAGTATCGGCTCCACCTGCGTCGCCAACCACGACATCAAACTCTGAATCAACGATATTATTGATACGCTCTTTAACCTTCGGATCAAGGTGCTTGATATTAATAGAGCCCGCAATGAATACAGTTGTCATCTATCTCATTTCCAAGTTAATGCCGCGACGTAGATTTTTCCAACTTTTGGATATTTACGTAAAGCAGCACAGGCGGCATCCATTGACGCCCCACTGTCAAACAAATCATCAACGACCAAAACATTCCAACAGCCTGTATTGGTAATTTCATCATTCACACTGAAGCTAGCTCCAATAGCAGCAACCTTTTCAGCCTTAGAATGCAAATCTTTAAGTGATTGCCCCGTAGCGGCCTTTCGGAGTAAATCCGAGAATACAGGCTTTCCTATTATTCGTCCTAACTCCATGGCAACCTCAGTAACTGGTTGTCGTGCACGTACATTCGAAGCCGGCATAGGAACTACGAACCCTACTTGAGTAAGCTTAGGTAAAACATTCGTAGCTACAGCTTGAGCAAGAGGGCCCACCTGACTCCAATCCTTCTGGTATTTGAGCTGGTAGGTTGCCTGTCCTACCTCGGTACGGTGGTTATCGAAGCGTGGTTTTCCGTGCTCATCTTCCCCTAGAAAGGTACTACTTATCATGTGCTTGTCCAGCACCCATCCCAGGTCCCAAGGACCGTTTATCTGTTTGAGGGATACTTTCAAGGCATTCTCCATTTTTAAACCCTGTCCATAAGCACCGAAATTTCCTTGGCGCTTTTTGACCATAGGCAATGAAAAACAGAGATTCCAGTCAAACGCCGCGTGGCGCTGACCTTCATGCAAAAACAGGAAATTCCTACAGACCGAACTTTCCGGCAAAAGCACCTATTCCTACAACTCGCGGCGCCACAGTAGACTTGGCGCCGCGAGCGCCTGAACGATAGGCTTTACCTCGTCGCTGCCAAATCAGCGACCCGGGGTCGAAGCCGGAACACAATCAATATGGCGCAACCGCGCTCCTCTGAGTGGCGGCTCCCTTTTCAACTTGGAGTCGAAAAAATGTTTGAACACACGCTAAATCCGTCTGAAACCCATCCTCATTTCACCCCTACCGTCTTCACCCGCCACAACCGCTTCCTCCACGCCTTCATGCAGGACAACCAAGCCTGGTTCTGCGTCCAGGATCTCGGTCGTTTGATGGGCCGCCCGATGGACCAACGCCTTACCCTGAAACTTGATCCCGATCAGCGTCGATATGTCTGGTTGCTCAAGAACGGCAAAACGGTCGAATCGCTGATGGTCAGCGAATCAGGGATGTATGCCCTTCTGGTGCACCATTTCGTCCCGGAAAACCGAAACCTGCGCCAGTGGCTGAGCAACGAGGTCATGCCAATGCTGCGTGATGCGAAGGCCGCTCCTGTGGATAACATTCCAAGCCTGAGTTCGTTGCAGTGGGCCGGGATCTCGGTGCCGCTGCTGCATTGGCAGCATCAAGCGTGGATCAAGTGGCGGGACATGCCTGATCTGATGCAGGCACAACGTCCGTTCACGATCGTGGGCACTTGCAGTTGAAGGTAGAGTGAAAAAATGAAAAAGGGGCAGACTTCACAGTCCGCCCCTTTGGTTTGAATACACCCGTTCAATCTCCCGCAAGGGCAATCCGCAGCCATGAGCAAACCGCGCATCACCATCCAAAGCGTCACTGAAGTGATTCCAAGTGATAGCGCCTTTTCAGAAAGGTATCTGCAACAAACCATCGAGCAAAAAAAAATCGCGGCTCGCCGCCAAGCAATCCACGAAGGCATCATCGACGCCGATTCTGGCAAGCTGACCTGCCTGGCCACCGTAAAAGCCAAATGGCTTTCACGGTAACCACCCCCACTCAAAACCGCGAAACACTCCTCATCGCGTCCACCAGATACCGCATCGCAATCTGGTCGCTTTCCGACAGCTCCCGATAGCGCTCTAACAACTTCATTTCGTCCGAACTGACCCGACGCCTTCGGCGCACAGTGGTCAAGCAGGGAAAGATTCCCAGCAACTGGGTGATGCCTTGTACTTTCGTCATGGACGATGTCCTTCTATAAGTCCGAGAAAACTGCAAAAACCGCATCGCCCTTTCCTTTTCATTCGCCGCCGGCCTGAAGGGCAGAAACCGGTCATGACCACAGAATAGAAACTATCCGGGCGCTGAAAAGCGATTTTTAGAGTAATTAGTCAAAAAAAGCAGAAATGCCCTATAAATCAGAAAGTACTGTCAGAAAACTAACCGACATTTCTTGTTTCATTGCCGCGCTGTCGCTATGCCATCAATCATTTTTTCTCCGCAACCGAACGGTTTAAGCTATTTGTTATCTGTTTAATGTCCGTTGCGTTTGGCCGAAGGCATGTCCGAACCTTTATTTTTGATCCAGCACGTGCCAGGAACGGCGCGGGATTGTTCACGACAGGTTGAACTTATGCACCGCAGGAATTTGCTCAAAGCATCCATGGCCATCGCTGCCTACACCGGATTATCAGCCACCGGCCTGCTGGCTGCGCGGGCCTGGGCCGGCACCGGCACCGGCACCGGCACGGCGGATGGCGAGGCTCAGGCGTTCGACTTCGAAGCGCTGAAGATCCAGGCCAAGCAGCTCGCCGGCAATCGCTATCAGGACACCAAGCAGGTGTTGCCGCCGACCTTGGCGACCATGACGCCGCAAAATTTCAACGCGATCCGGTACGACGGCAACCATTCGCTGTGGAATGACCTCAACGGTCAGCTGGATGTGCAATTTTTCCACGTCGGCATGGGTTTCAAGCAACCGGTGCGCATGTACAGCGTCGACCCCAAGACGCGTCAGGCGCGAGAGGTGCATTTCCGCCCGTCCCTGTTCAACTATGAAAAAACCACGGTCGACACCAAGCAGCTCACGGGCGATCTGGGGTTTTCCGGGTTCAAGCTGTTCAAGGCCCCGGAGCTGGACCAGCACGACGTGCTGTCCTTCCTCGGCGCCAGCTATTTCCGTGCGGTAGATGCCTCGGGCCAGTACGGCCTGTCGGCTCGCGGTCTGGCGATTGATACCTACGCCAAGAAGCGTGAAGAATTCCCGGACTTCACCAAGTTCTGGTTCGAAACCCCGGACAAGGACAGCACTCGCTTCGTGGTCTACGCCCTGCTGGACTCGCCGAGCGCTACCGGTGCCTACCGTTTCGACATTGACTGTCAGGCCAGCCAGGTCGTCATGGGCATCGATGCCCACATCAATGCGCGCACCGCCATCGAACAACTGGGCATCGCGCCGATGACCAGCATGTTCAGCTGCGGCAACCATGAACGGCGCATGTGCGACACGATTCACCCGCAAATCCACGACTCTGATCGCCTGGCCATGTGGCGCGGCAACGGTGAGTGGATCTGCCGCCCGCTGAATAACCCGGCCACCCTGCAATTCAATGCCTTCGCCGACACCGACCCGAAAGGTTTCGGCCTGGTGCAGACCGATCATGAGTTCGACAGCTATCAAGACACCGTCGACTGGTACAGCAAGCGTCCGAGCCTGTGGGTAGAACCTACGACCGCGTGGGGCGAAGGCTCTATTGATCTGATGGAAATTCCTACAACTGGCGAAACCCTCGATAACATCGTCGCGTTCTGGACCCCGAAAAAACCGGTCGCGGCTGGCGACTCCCTGAACTACGGCTACAAGCTGTACTGGAGCGCACTGCCGCCGGTCGGCACGCCGTTGGCGCGGGTCAACGCGACTCGTTCGGGCATGGGCGGTTTCATCGAAGGTTGGGCGCCTGGCGAGCATTACCCGGAAGTCTGGGCTCGACGGTTTGCCGTAGACTTCACGGGTGGCGGCCTGGACCGCCTGCCGGAAGGTGCGGCGATCGAGCCGGTGGTTACTTGCTCGAATGGGCAGGTGAAGGATTTCAACGTGCTGGTCCTGGATGACATCAAGGGTTACCGAATTACCTTTGACTGGTACCCGACCAATGACAGCGTGGCTCCGGTTGAGCTGCGACTGTTCATTCGCACCAATGACCGGACGTTGAGTGAGACCTGGTTGTACCAGTATTTCCCACCTGCACCGGATAAGCGTAAGTACACCTGAGGGTAATTGGGTGTCTTGGCTGGCGTCATCGCGAGCAGGCTCGCTCCCACAGGTGATCTTTGTCGGACACAAAATTGGTGTCTCATGGAGATCCAATGTGGGAGCGAGCCTGCTCGCGATGACGCCAGGCCAGACAATAAAATCCCGGCCCAGAAACGTAAAAGCCCCGATCAACTCGACCGGGGCTTTTTGGTTTTACAGCGTCAATCAGTCGCGCAAATCCGACTCATGAATAGGCTGTTCACGATGAGTGGCCCGCTGATACTGCGCCGGCCAGATGGCCTTGCGTCCACCCAGGTCATCATCGGCATGCAGCGGCCAGTACGGATCACGCAACAGTTCCCGCGCGAGGAAGATGATGTCTGCCTGGCAGGTCCGCAGAATGTGCTCGGCCTGTGCCGGCTCGGTGATCATTCCTACCGTGCCGGTGGCAATACCTGACTCTTTGCGCACACGTTCAGCGAAGCGGGTTTGATAACCGGGACCTGTAGGAATCTCGGCGTTGGCCGCTGTACCACCCGACGAGACGTCAATCAGGTCTACGCCCAACGCTTGGAGGCGTCGCGCCAGCTCCACGGTTTCATCCGGGTTCCAGCCATCTTCCACCCAATCGGTGGCCGACACCCGCACGAACAGCGGTAGCTCTTCAGGCCACACCGCACGCACCGCTTCGGTGACTTGCAGCACCAGCCGGATTCGATTCTCGAACGAACCACCATATTGATCGCGCCGCTGATTGCTCAGGGGCGAAAGAAACTGATGCAACAGGTAACCGTGGGCTGCGTGTATTTCCACCACTTTGAAACCGGCGGTCAGTGCTCGCTGGGCCGAAGCGACAAAGGCCTGAATGACCTCAGCGATCTCACCATCATCGAGCTGCTTGGGGTGGGTGTGCTGTGGGTCGAAAGCAATCGGCGAAGGGCCCACCGGGATCCAGCCACCGTCTTCGGGTTTGACGCTGCCATGTTTACCGATCCACGGCCGATGGGTGCTGGCCTTACGCCCGGCGTGAGCCAACTGAATGCCGGCCACAGCGCCTTGTGCCGCAATGAAGCGCGTGATGCGTTGCAACGGTTCGATCTGTTCATCGTTCCACAGGCCGAGGTCCTCGGCGGTGATGCGTCCGTCGGCGGTCACCGCCGTGGCTTCGGTAAACACCAGGCCGGCACCGCCGACAGCGCGGCTGCCGAGGTGGACCAGGTGCCAGTCATTGGCCAGTCCATCGACGCTGGAGTACTGGCACATCGGCGACACCGCAATGCGGTTGAGCAGGGTCAATTGGCGGAGGGTATAGGGTTCAAGCAGCAGACTCATGGGGCACCTCTCGAATCAGTGGGCAGGCTCCAGGGTTCTGTTTGAAAAGTCGACGAGTGACAGGAAAAAGGTGCAGCACCCGCCCCCGCGGGCAAAAAATTCGACAAGACGTCACAAGGATTATCAAGCAGTGCTTAGAGCCTAGTCGACATCGGGGGATGAGGGAGGGTTCCGGGGGATATTTGGCGTGAGGGAGATCGCCTTCGCGAGCAGGCTCGCTCCCACATGGGGTCTGCGCTGTTCACAAAACCAATGTGGGAGCGAGCCTGCTCGCGAAGGGGTCAACGCGGTTCGATATGGGCAATCATCAGCTGCACGGTCTCATTACCGCGAAACTCGTTGAGGTCGAGTTTGTAGGCCAATTCCACCCACTTGATGGTCGGATTCGGCCAGATGTCGCGGTCGATTCCGAAGGCAATGCCATCCAGCTTCACCGAACCACATTCACTCTTCAGCACCACTTTGAGGTGCCGCTCGCCGACCACCCGCTGCTCGACCAACTGGAACACGCCATGAAACAGCGGCTCCGGGAAGTGCTGCCCCCAAGGACCGGCATGGCGCAGGGCACGGGCCAGTTCCAGGTGGAATTCCTCAACCGCCAACGTGCCGTCCGACAGCAGGCGACCGGTCAGGTCTTCTTCGCGCAATTGCCTACGCACTTCCGCATCAAAGGCTTCGGCGAACAACGGAAAATTCGCTTCCGGCAGCGTCAGGCCGGCGGCCATCGCATGGCCGCCGTATTTGCTGATCAGGTTCGGATGCTGCGCCGCCACCACGCTCAACGCGTCGCGAATATGGAAACCCTGAACCGAACGCCCCGAGCCCTTGAGCAAGCCATCGCCGGCATCGGCAAAGGCAATGGTCGGACGGAAATAGCGTTCTTTCATACGCGACGCGAGGATTCCGATGACACCCTGGTGCCACTCGGGATCGAACAGGCACAAGCCGAACGGCATCGACTCGACCGGCAAATCCTTCAGTTGAGCCAGCGCTTCACGCTGCATGCCCTGCTCGATGGATTTTCGGTCCTGGTTCATGCCGTCGAGTTGAACCGCCATTTCACGCGCCAGACCGGCGTCTTCAGTGAGCAGGCATTCGATGCCCAGGCTCATGTCATCCAGTCGCCCAGCCGCGTTCAGGCGTGGACCAACAATGAAACCCAAATCCGTGGAAGTGATGCGCGAATGGTCACGCTTGGCGACTTCGAGGATTGCTTTGATGCCTGGCCGAGCGCGCCCGGCGCGGATCCGTTCCAGCCCCTGGTGCACCAGAATCCGGTTGTTGGCATCCAGCGGTACCACGTCGGCGACGCTGCCCAGAGCCACAAGGTCCAGCAACTCGCCGATGTTCGGCTGCGGCTTGGTCTCGTACCAACCGAGGCTGCGCAAGCGCGCGCGCAAAGCCATTAACACGTAGAAAATCACCCCGACGCCGGCCAGCGCCTTGCTCGGAAACTCGCAACCTGGCTGGTTCGGATTGACGATGGCATCGGCCAACGGCAACTCGTCACCGGGTAAGTGGTGATCGGTAACCAGGACTTTCAACCCTGCTTTTTTCGCCGCCGCCACGCCTTCGACGCTGGAAATACCGTTATCCACGGTGATCAGCAGTTGAGGTTCGCGGGTCAGCGCCACTTCGACGATTTCCGGCGTCAGGCCGTAGCCGTACTCAAATCGGTTCGGCACCAAATAGTCGACGTGCGCCGCGCCCAGCAGGCGCAAGCCCAACATGCCTACGGTACTGGCTGTCGCGCCATCGGCGTCGAAGTCACCGACGATCAGAATCCGCTGACGCTGCTCCAGCGCCGTCACCAACAAATCTACGGCCGCATCGATACCTTTGAGCTGCTGGTACGGAATCAGCCGCGCCAGGCTCTTGTCCAGTTCAGCCTCGGACAGCACGCCCCGCGCCGCGTACAGACGGGTCAGCAGCGGCGGCAGATCACCGAGGAATGGCAGGGTGTCGGGCAACAGGCGAGGTTCGATGCGCATGGGGTGACAGGTGCTTCTCTTGAATACGTAGGATAAAACCGGATAACGCGGAACAGCAGCGAATAATCAGCCGCGTTCGCCGCTCAGCCACTGCAACTGAACTTCATGCTGACCACGGTCGTCGGTGACGAAAATCGTCCCTTCACTGATCATCACGTCCCACTTGATAACGCGTGGCATGTCTTTGGCCAGGGTTTCCAGCACTTCCTGCGGAACAGCCGCGATGTGCACGTTTTTCAGGTTTTTGATCGCGGGGATCACTTTGGTCTCCCAGACACGCAGGCTGCCGTAGGCCAGCAGGCTGGTGCGCTCGGTGCGACGCGAGCACCAGGTCAGGCGATCGGCGTCTGGCTGGCCGACTTCGATCCAGTGCAGAACACGGTCGTCCAGGCTCTTTTCCCACAGGGCAGGTTCGTCCACGTCTGACAGACCGCGACCGAACGACAGCTGCTCGTTGTACCAGAAGGCGTAGGCCAGTAGCCGCACGGTCATGCGCTCTTCGGTTTCCGAAGGGTGACGGGCGATGGTCTGCTTCACGCTCTCGTACACGCTGCGGTCGAGGTCGGTAAGGTTCAGTTCAAACTTGTAGGTCGTGGACGGCTGGGCCATGAACGGGCTTCTTGATACGGGGAAAGGCGGCAAGTCTACCCGATGCGGTAGGCAATCCACGAATCGAAGGCGATCAACCTTGGTCGTCTGACGTTCGGCTATGTTAAAACGCTGTATTCGCTCAGCCTTTGTCCTACAGGATCCAGCATGCCGCTCTCCGGAAAACCGCTCTCAGGTCTGAAAGTCATTGAATTGGGTACGCTGATCGCCGGGCCGTTTGCCTCGCGCATTTGCGGCGAGTTCGGTGCCGAGGTGATCAAAATCGAGTCTCCCGATGGCGGCGATCCGTTGCGCAAATGGCGCAAGTTGTATGAAGGCACTTCGCTGTGGTGGTTCGTCCAGGCGCGCAACAAAAAGTCCCTGACCCTGAACCTCAAACACCCCGACGGCCTGGCGATCCTGAAACAGTTGCTCAGCGAAGCGGACATTCTGATCGAGAATTTTCGCCCAGGCGTGTTGGAAAAACTCGGTCTGGGCTGGGAAGTCTTGCACGCTCTGAACCCGAAACTGGTGATGGTGCGTCTCTCGGGCTTCGGCCAGACCGGCCCGATGAAAGATCAGCCAGGCTTTGGCGCCGTCGGTGAATCCATGGGCGGCTTGCGCTATATCACCGGGTTCGAAGACCGGCCACCGGTGCGCACCGGGATTTCCATCGGTGACTCGATTGCCGCGCTCTGGGGCGTGATCGGCGCATTGATGGCCCTGCGTCATCGCGAGGTTAACGGTGGCCTCGGGCAAGTGGTGGATGTGGCGCTGTATGAAGCGATCTTCGCCATGATGGAAAGCATGGTCCCCGAGTTCGACGTGTTCGGCTTCATCCGCGAGCGCACGGGCAACATCATGCCGGGCATCACGCCCTCCTCGATCCACACCAGCGCCGACGGCAAACATGTGCAGATCGGCGCCAATGGCGACGCGATCTTCAAACGCTTCATGCTGATCATTGGCCGCGAGGATTTGGCCAACGACCCTGAGTTGGCGAGCAACGACGGACGCGATAGCCGTCGAGACGAGATTTATGGGGTGATTGATCGCTGGGTCAACTCGCTGCCGCTGGACGCCATCATCGAACAGTTGAATCAGGCCGACGTACCGGCCAGCCGAATCTTCAGCGCTGAAGACATGTTCAGTGATCCACAGTACCTGGCCCGGGAAATGTTCCTGAAGGCCAAGTTGCCGGACGGCAAAGATTTCAAGATGCCGGGAATCGTGCCGAAACTCTCTGAGACACCCGGCACTTCGGAATGGGTCGGGCCGCAGTTGGGCGAACACAATGCGCAGGTACTCAACGATCTTGGTTACGACAAGGAACAGATCGCAAAGCTGCGTGAAGACGGGGCCATCTAAGCTGGAACGCCTGCTTTCATCAGCACTCGATCACGCCCACGGCTGGCGGGCTTTGGCGACGCTCATTTTATTGTCGTGCCTTGGCTCTCCCGTCTCGGCGCAACCCAAAGAGACGCTAATCTGGCTGCTGCGCGATTTGCCGCCGACGATGATTCTCGAAGGTCCGAAAAAAGGACAGGGAATCATCGATCAAATGCTGCCGCTGTTGATCGCCGGCATGCCGCAATACCAACACTCCCTGATGCGGGTCAACCGGGCCCGCGGCATGCAAATGCTCCACGAAGAATCGTTTACGTGCGATCCCTCGCTGGTCTGGACCAAGGAGCGGGAACAGTGGATTACCTTCTCCATTCCGGCCTTCCGTGCCGTCAGCAATGGCCTGGTCGTCCGGCAGGAAGATCGAGCGGTGCTGGAACCGTTTCTGGTCGACGGTGAAGTCGATCTGGCGGCAATGCTGGCCAGTGGTCGAAAGAAGGTCGGTGTGGTGGCAGAGCGCAGTTATGGCCAATTCCTCGACACGCTGCTGAAACAGGCACAGCCCGACGCGCTGACACGTCACTACGGCAACGACGCCCTCGGCAGTCTGTTACAGATGCAGCGCCTGGGTCGTTTGCAGGTGGTTTTGGGTTACTGGCCGGAAATTCGCTATAAGGCCAATCAGGCACAGATCGCCGACGACCAGCTGGAGTTCTATCCGGTCAAGGGCACGGGTAAATACCTGTCCGGGCACATCGGCTGCTCCAATACAGCTCAAGGCCGAAAGGCGATTAATGAGATCAACCAGCTGTTACGGACCATGCCGCATGATCGACTGGATCAGCAGTACGCTGACTGGCTGGATCCGCAAAGGCGCAGCGACTACCTGAAAGAAACCAAGGCGTTTTTCGAGCATCAGGCCGAGCAATGACAAATCGCAGGCAAAAAGAAACCCCGAGAAGTGGGGAGACGACTCGGGGTTAAACGTGGCCTACATAAAGACCAGTGGCAGCAAGCTACAAGCACCGGAGCACAATGCTTGATCCTGCTGTTACATGGTCTGACTGACCTAAGCGCAGGAAGGTTCCCACAAAAAACAATTCAATTTCGGTTGGCCAGGATCTTGTCCTGGGCAGCATTGCGCAACGCCGCTATGACGCAGGGCTCCAGCCGACCTTCGGCGATCAGCACGTCGCGATGCAAACCGTCGACCACATCGGTCAGTAGACGTTTGCTGGCCAACTGGGCCTGGTTGAACGACCGTTCGACCACGATAGCGCCGGTCGCATTCTTCAGTGTCACCAGGCATTCGTCATAGGTCCCCGACGGGGTCAACGTAACCTGATACGGGCTCAGAGCCTCACCGAGCAATAGACTGATACTTTCCATCTCGATCACCACTCAATAGTCCGAAAACAAAGTGCCTGGGGCGTACCTACAGTAAATGACCACTGGCTCGAGAAGAAAGTTCTGGATACCGACTGCTGGTGAACCTGCGCCTCTGGTCAATAGAGCATGCACGGTCAAGATGACAGAGAAAAAACAGCCGCGTCACGCCTGCTTCTTACGCTTGCCGATATCGGTCCATCCACCCAGCAGGCCCCGCAATTGTCCGTCGGCACTGTAAAAAGGTACCGTCCACTGATAGACATGCCTGACACCGTTGTTGAACATCAATTGACGCTCACTGAAGCAGGTCTTGCGCGTACCGAGCTGGGCCATGAACTCTGCATGCAGCAGTTCGGCAGTCTCTTTGGGCAAGACGTCCAGCTCTATCAGCAGTCGTCCTTGAACCTGGTCAAAACGGGTCGACAAGTTCTCTTCATAACTTTTGTTGCACATGATCAAACGCCCTTCCAGATCACGAACAAACATCGGATCGGGCATGGCGTCCATCAACGCATGCTGGAAGGCAAGCTGATCACTCAAGCTTTTCTCGGCATCCAGGCGCTGCTGGATCAATACCGTGAGCCGTCGGTTCCAGAGCAGGGACATCAGGCCGAACAGACTGACGATAAACATTCCCCAACAGCCCCACTCGGCGAGTCGGTGCCAGGCGCCGGGCACCTTGACGGGGGCAATCCCATTGAGCCATTTCAGGCGAATGGCGCGCAATTCAGCAGGATCAAACGCCTCAAGCGCCTTGTTGAGGATGCTCGACAACTGCGGCTGACCTTTGCGTACGGCCAGGTGGTCCGCCTCCCATTTGCCCTCCACCGTATACCCGACCTTGAGCTGCCCGGACGGATAGAGTTGTGCTCCTGTTTCGTTTTCGATGGTGGCATAGGCCTCACCGCTTTCGACCAACGCCCGGGCCTCCGCGTAGGTTTTAACCGAACGCAGGTCGATGTCCGGGTTGTCGCGGCGAATCGTGGCTTCCAGTGCATGCCGGGTCGGCAACACCAGAACCCTTCCCGACAGCTGCTCCAGGGATTGCACCACTGGCGCCCCGGCCCGCCCGACGAACACCCAGCCAGCGCCACCGAACGCATGACTGAAATCCAGAAACGTCTTGCGTTCGTCATTCATCGCCAGCGTCGTGCTCATGTCCGCGGCACCGCTTTCCAGCCGTCCAAGCATCTGATCGGTAGAAAACGACTCTTCATGAACAAACTGCAATCCCGTCATGGCGCTGATGCGGTTGAGCAGATCATTGTTCAAGCCGCTCCAGTGGCCGTGCTCATCCTTGAACAGATACAGCGGATATTGCACCGATGCGACGATGACTTTCGAATGCTCGGCAATCCATTTCAACTCCTGAGCATCCAGCTCGATCATTGGGCCAGCAACCGATCCTTTGGAATCGGTCGCCGCCAATTGCGACGCGCTCCCCCATTGAGCAAAGCCCAGGGTGCCGACTAAAAAAAACATCCAGCACGTGGCTGGTTTTAACCCTCTGAAAAACAGCATTGCCACTTCCTTCGTAATCAACTCGCCCGTCCTTCGTAGGCGAAAACCCGACAAGTGTGGCACGCAGAAATGAGAAAGCCCGTCAGGAGACGGGCTTCAAAATGTGACAGTTTTAATTGGTTACAGAGGCTTGCCGCGATTGCCATGCTGACTGACAAAGGCCTGGACGGCTTTCAGGTCATTTGGCAGCACGGTGCAGCGCTCATCTCGCTCAAACAAATCAGAAAGATGTGCAGGTAGTTCGAGCGCTTTTCCTACGCCAGCTTTTTCCACGGCGTCCGGGAATTTGACCGGATGGGCGGTGCCCAGGATCACCATCGGGATATCCAGGCTGCGACGGCACTCGCGCGCCGCCTTCACGCCGATAGCAGTGTGCGGATCCAGAAGTTCGCCGGTTTGCTCAAACACTTCGGCAATGGTTTCGCACGTTTGCGCGTCATCCACGGCCAGGGAATCGAACAACTTGCGGGCCTCGGTCCAGCGTTCCTGTTCGACGCTGAAACCGCCACCATGCTTGAAGGTGTCCATCAAGCCGGCAATCGCTGCGCCATTGCGACCGTGCAGGTCGAACAGCAGACGCTCGAAGTTCGACGACACCATGATGTCCATGGATGGCGACAGCGTGGCGTGCAAGGTGTCCTTGACGTACTGATTGCCACTCATGAAGCGGTGCAGGATGTCGTTGCGGTTGGTGGCGACGATCAACTGGTTGATCGGCAGGCCCATGTTGCGTGCCAGGTAACCGGCGAAAATGTCGCCGAAGTTGCCGGTCGGCACCGAGAACGATACCGAACGTGCCGGGCCGCCCAGCTGCAGGGCTGCGTGGAAGTAGTAAACGATCTGGGCCATGATTCGCGCCCAGTTGATCGAGTTCACGGCAACCAGACGCGTGCCTTTGAGGAAGCTCTGGTCGGCGAAGCTGGCCTTGACCATTTCCTGGCAGTCATCGAAGTTGCCTTCGATGGCGATGTTGTGGATGTTCTCGCCGAAAATGGTGGTCATCTGGCGCCGCTGCACTTCGGACACACGGTTGTGCGGGTGCAGGATGAAGATGTCGACGTTTTCGCAGTGCTTGCAGCCTTCGATGGCGGCCGAACCGGTGTCGCCGGAGGTAGCGCCGACAATCACCACGCGCTCACCGCGTTTTTCCAGCACGTAGTCGAGCAGACGACCGAGCAGTTGCAGGGCGAAGTCTTTGAACGCCAGGGTCGGGCCGTGGAACAGCTCCAGCACCCACTCGTTGCCGTTCAGCTGACGCAGTGGTGCCACGGCGTTGTGGGAAAACACGCCATACGTTTCTTCAAGAATCTTTTTGAAATCGGCATCGGGAATGCTGCCGGTAACGAACGGGCGCATCACCCGGAAGGCCAGCTCGTGATACGGCAGGCCGGCCCAGGAAGCGATTTCTTCCTGGGTGAAACGTGGCAGGTTTTCCGGGACGTACAGACCGCCGTCGGTGGCGAGACCGGCCAGCAGGACATCTTCGAAATTCAGGGCCGGTGCCTGGCCGCGGGTACTGATATAACGCATGACTGGCTCCAATAGACAGTGTTCGCAAACCCGGGCCCGCACGCGGGCCCGGTGAACGATAACGGCTTAGTTCAGGTGCTCGACGCGGATCCGTACGACCGGACCGACCACGCCAGCCAAGGCTTCGAGGGCGGCGATCGCGTCGTTCATGTGCTGTTCCAGCACACGGTGGGTCAGCAGGATCATCGGCACCAGACCGTCATGCTCTTCGACTTCTTTCTGCATGATCGATTCGATGTTGATGCCGCGCTCCGACAGGATGCTCGCGACCTGGGCCAATACGCCCGGATGGTCTTTCGCCTGAATGCGCAGGTAGTAGGCGCTTTCGCAGGCTTCGATCGGCAGGATCGGATGGGCCGACAACGAATCCGGCTGGAAGGCCAGGTGCGGTACGCGGTTTTCCGGGTCGGACGTCATGGCACGCACCACGTCCACCAGGTCGGCGATCACCGACGAAGCGGTCGGTTCCATGCCGGCGCCAGCGCCGTAGAACAGGGTCGAACCGGCGGCATCACCGTTGACCATCACCGCGTTCATCACGCCATTGACGTTGGCGATCAGGCGATCGGCCGGAATCAGCGTCGGGTGCACGCGCAACTCGATACCAGCCGCGGTGCTGCGTGCCACGCCCAGGTGCTTGATGCGATAGCCCAGCGCTTCGGCGTAATTCACGTCAGCAGTGGTCAGCTTGGTGATGCCTTCGGTGTAGGCCTTGTCGAATTGCAGCGGAATGCCGAACGCGATAGACGCCAGGATCGTCAGCTTGTGGGCCGCGTCGATGCCTTCAACGTCGAAGGTCGGATCGGCTTCGGCGTAACCCAGGGCTTGCGCCTCGGCGAGTACGTCTTCGAAGGTGCGACCCTTCTCACGCATTTCGGTGAGGATGAAGTTGCCGGTGCCGTTGATGATCCCGGCGACCCAGTTGATGCGGTTGGCCGACAGGCCTTCGCGGATCGCCTTGATCACTGGAATGCCACCGGCCACGGCCGCTTCGAACGCCACAATCACGCCCTTCTCGCGGGCCTTGGCGAAAATTTCGTTACCGTGAACGGCGATCAGGGCCTTGTTCGCGGTGACCACATGTTTTCCGTTCTCGATCGCTTTGAGTACCAGCTCGCGGGCAACGGTGTAGCCGCCCATCAGCTCTATGACGATGTCGATCTCAGGGTTCGTGGCCACTTCGAAGACATCGTTGGTAATCGCAATACCGGTCGTCTGGAACTGAGGCTTTGGCGTGCGCATGGCAATTTGTGCCACTTCGATTCCACGCCCGGCACGACGAGCAATTTCCTCGGCGTTGCGCTGAAGTACGTTGAAGGTACCGCCACCGACGGTCCCTAACCCACAGATGCCTACTTTGACCGGTTTCACTGTGAACTCCCCATAAAACGGCCGACTCAAGGCCGGCCGTGAAAACAACCGCATGCTCGCGGTTCTCTATTAATGGCCCGGCGAATACTGCCGCCGAACCATGATCGTCAATGGCTGACCGTGACGATGCGAATTTACTTCGCGCCCAGCGCCAGTTTGGCGACTTGTGGCGCAGGCTGGTAGCCCGGAATGACTTGGCCGTCGGCCAAAACGATGGCCGGTGTACCGTTCACGCCGATCGACTGACCGAGGGCGAACTGCTTGGAAACCGGGTTATCGCACTTGGCGGCCTTGATTTCCTTGCCGTCGACCATCTTGTCCATGGCGGCTTTCTTGTCTTTCGAGCACCAGACCGCTTGCAGCTGTTCGTCACCCGGCGAGCCCAGGCCCTGGCGCGGGAACGCGACGTAACGCACTTCGATGCCGCGCTTGTTCAGCTCAGGCACTTCGGCGTGCAGCTTGTGGCAGTACGGGCAGGTGGTGTCAGTGAATACGGTGATGTGCGATTTGGTTTCGCCAATGGCCGGGTACACGACGGTTTCAGCCACTGGAATTTCGTTGACCAGTTTGGAAACGCCCAGGCGTTCGGTCTTCTCGGTCAGGTTGACCGGCTTGCCGTCCTTGAGCTGGAACATGTAACCCTGAACGACGTACTGGCCGTCAGCGCTGGCGTAAAGCACACGGCTGCCCTTGAGTTTGACTTCGTACAGACCTGGCAGCGGGCTGGCGGTGATGGTTTCTACCGGCACCTCGAGCTGGAGGTTTTCCAGGCTTTTACGAATGGCTTTGTCGGCCGCGTCATCGGCGACGGCAAAGGTGCTGACCAACGCAATGGCTGCGGCGGCGAAAATCTGGGTCAGACGCATGAGAACTCCTGAAGGCGGACAAATGGGACGATCAGAACGCCCGTGCCGAAACACCGGGTCATAAACGCCCATCGTGCAAACCGGCAAAGCCTACCACATAAGGCCCCTGTGGCCGAATGCGGGTGACGCAATACCAGAAGCCACTGAACCTGTGTAGCAGCTGGCGAAGCCTGCGTTCGGCTGCGAAGCAGTCGTGAAATCAGGCACTGCGGTGTTTCAGTTAAACCGCGAGCTCAGGATTTACGACTGCTGCGCAGCCGAACGCAGGCTTCGCCAGCTGCTACAAGGGTTGTGTTCAGCCGCGCGGATGGTGTTTGGCGTGCAGGTCCTGCAAGCGTGCGCGGGCGACATGGGTGTAGATCTGCGTGGTCGACAGATCGCTGTGGCCGAGCAGCATTTGCACTACCCGCAGGTCGGCGCCGTGGTTGAGCAAATGCGTGGCGAAGGCATGGCGCAGGGTATGCGGCGACAGCGACTTGCCGATCCCGGCAACCTTGGCCTGGTGCTTGATGCGGTGCCAGAAGGTCTGCCGAGTCATCTGCTCGCCGCGCTGGCTGGGGAACATGACATCGCTGGGACGCCCGCCGAGCAGCTCCTCACGGCCGTCACGCATGTAGCGTTCGACCCAGACAATCGCCTCCTCGCCCATCGGCACCAGCCGCTCCTTGCTGCCCTTGCCCATCACTCGCAGCACGCCTTGGCGCAGATTGACCTGCTCCAGCGTCAGGCTGATCAGTTCCGTCACACGCAAGCCGCAGGCATAAAGCACTTCGAGCATGGCGCGGTCGCGTTGGCCGATGGCTTCGCTCAGGTCCGGTGCGGCCAGCAGTGCTTCCACATCCGCTTCCGACAGGGATTTGGGCAATGGCCTACCTAGCTGCGGCATGTCGACACGCAAGGTCGGATCGACGGCGATCAGTTTTTCCCGCAGCAAATAGCGATAGAAGCCACGCACACCGGAGAGAAATCTGGCGGTGGAACGGGGTTTGTAGTTTTGCTCCAGACGCCAGGCCAAGTGATCGAGGATCAATTCGCGGCCGGCGTTGATCAACTCCAGCCCTTTCTCCTGCAGCCAGCCGTTGAACAGGGCCAGGTCGCTGCGATAGGCATCACGGGTGTTATCGGAAAGACCTTTTTCCAGCCACAGGGCGTCGAGAAACTGGTCTATCAGTGGATGATCGATGGCGGACATAAAGGCTCAGGTAGCGGGAATCTGACGGTAAGTCTTTCATAGCCTGCTGAGGCTTTATAGAGCCTGATGTAAACGCGGTGCTTGTTAGATCGATTCGCGGGCAAGTCGGATCGCCGCACCGCACGCTCCCACAGGTAAATTGCAGGCAACAAAAAAGCAGCCCGCAGGCTGCTTTTTTCTGCATCGGAAGCTGGACTTAAGCCAGTTTTTCCTTGATGCGAGCTGCTTTACCGGACAGGTCACGCAGGTAGTACAGCTTGGCTTTACGTACGTCACCGCGACGTTTAACGGCCATGCTGTCGATTTGCGGGCTGTAGGTCTGGAAAGTACGCTCTACGCCAACACCGTTGGAGATTTTACGAACGGTGAAAGCACTGTTTACGCCGCGGTTACGCTTGGCGATAACAACACCTTCGAACGCTTGCAGACGCGAACGGTCGCCTTCCTTCACTTTCACCTGAACGACAACAGTGTCGCCCGGGGCAAAGGTAGGGATCTCTTTGGTCATCTGCTCTGCTTCGAGTGCAAGGATGATTTTGTTAGTCATGCTGTGCTCCTAAGGTAAATCGTCGGATCTACCATCGATACGTTGTTAACTATCGTCCCGCTCGCGGATGTATTCCTCGAGCAGCTTCTTCTCTTCTCCAGAAAGCGAGCGGCTTTCCAGAAGATCGGCGCGTCGTTCAAAGGTCCTACCAAGGGACTGCTGTAAACGCCAACGCCGGATATGCGCGTGATTGCCACTTAGCAACACGTCGGGAACACGCTGATCCGCATACACCTCCGGTCGGGTGTAGTGCGGGCAATCCAGCAAACCATCCGTAAAGGAATCTTCCTCGGCGGAGTCCGCATGCCCTAAAGCTCCAGGCAGCAGTCGTGTAACCGCATCGATCAGGACCATCGCCGGCAGCTCGCCGCCAGACAGTACATAGTCGCCAATCGACCACTCTTCATCGACATGAGCATCAATAAAACGCTCGTCAATGCCTTCATAGCGGCCGGCAATCAGGATCAATGCATCCAGATTCGCCAACTCGCGTACCGCCGACTGAGTCAGTTGACGGCCTTGGGGGGACAGGTAAATTACCTTCGCCGCCTCCCCGGCTGCTGCCTTGGCCTGAACCAACGCATCTTCCAGGGGCTTGATCTTCATCACCATGCCCGGGCCACCGCCAAATGGGCGATCGTCCACAGTGTGATGTCGATCTGTCGTGTAGTCTCGCGGATTCCAACAGGTGAGCTGCAAGAGCCCCTGTTTCACCGCACGACTGGTGATGCCGTACTCGCTGATGGCGGAGAACATCTCGGGAAACAAACTGATCACTTCTACGCGCAAGTTAGCCACGCTTAGAAGTCCGCATCCCATTCCACCTTCATCTCGCCTGCGGCAAGGTCGACGGCCAACACGCATTGCTCCGTATAGGGCAACAGGCGTTCGCGATCATCCAGGCTGCCAGCGCAAGGCTTGACCACCATTACATCATTGGCGCCGGTTTCCAGAAGATGATCGATTTTCCCGAGCAATTGCCCGAGTTGATCAATGACCTTCAGACCTTCCAGCTGGTACCAGTAGTACTCGCCGTCGGTCAATTCAGGGAACAGGTTGCGCGGCACGCAGATCTCATAACCGGCCAGAAGACGCGCTTCTTCACGATCATCAAGACCCTTGAGCTTTGCGACCAGGAACTTATCGTTCCCACGTCCGCTGACCAGCTCGACCTGTTTCACATTACCTTCGCGCTTGAGCGTCCAGGTTTTGTACTGCAACAGGTTTTCAGTCGGATCAGTAAAGGAATACACCTTCACTTCGCCGCGAACGCCATGAACCGAATAAATTTTGCCGATAACGATCAAATCATCAGCAACAGCTGGCGTCGCGTTCATATTGCTCAGGCCGCAGCCTTAGCCGCGTCCTTCAACAACTGAGCAACGCGCTCAGAAGGTTGTGCACCAACGCTCAGCCAGTAGGCTACGCGCTCTTGGTTCACGGACAGACGAACTTCTTGACCACGAGCAACAGGGTTGAAGAAACCAACCTGTTCCTTGTGCGAACCGTCGCGCGGGTTGCGGCTGTCGGTTACGGTCAAGTGGTAAAACGGGCGCTTTTTGGAGCCGCCAAGGGCAAGACGGATTGTTAGCATGTGAACATCGTTCCTGTAGTCGGTGCTGCAAATCTAAAGGCACAGCGGGCATAGGTGCCCGAAAGGCCGCATATTCTAAGGAATATCCGGACTTTTGCAAATGACTTTTTCCGGCGGTCTTTCGGCCGCCATCAAGATTTGCTATAGAGCCGTCGTTGAAAACGGCCAGTCAGCTCCCGCCAAGTGCGGGTTTGCTGGAGATCCCACTTCCGTGTGGGCTGCGCAAGAGCAAGCCCTTGCGCGAATTCTTTGTGTCCTGTCTCGCCAATACGCTCATATTTTGGCGAGTGACTATTGCCCTCTGGCAAGGCGCCGCGACGAGTCATAGCTAGCTATGGCGAGGAGCGGCAACGCAGCATGAGGGCAATAGGCGCCGCCAAAATTGAGCAGTATTGGCGTGACAGGACACTATATTCTCGGCATGCCGCCGCCGGGCAACATACCGCCCATGCCGCGCATCATTTTGGCCATTCCGCCTTTCGCGGAGAACTTCTTCATCATCTTCTGCATCTGCTTGTGCTGCTTGATCAAGCGACCGATGTCCTGCACCTGAGTGCCGGAACCCATGGCTATCCGGCGTTTGCGCGAACCGCTGATCAGCTCAGGGTCGCGGCGCTCGGCCGGGGTCATGGAGTTGATGATGGCTTCCATCTGCTTGAATTGTTTCTCTGCCGCGCCTTGGGCGTTGCCCATCTGCGCCAGGTTCATACCACCGATGTTCGGCAGTTTGTCCATGAGGCCGCCGAGGCCGCCCATGTTTTTCATCTGTTGCAGCTGATCGCGGAAGTCTTCGAGGTCGAAGCCCTTACCCTTTTTCAGCTTCTTGGCCAGTTTGTCGGCCTTGTCCTTGTCGAGGGTCTGCTCGGCTTGCTCGATCAGGCTGAGCACGTCGCCCATACCGAGGATGCGCGAAGCAATACGCTCCGGGTGGAACGGTTCGAGCGCTTCGCTCTTCTCGCCCATACCGATGAACTTGATCGGCTTGCCGGTGATGGCGCGAACCGACAGCGCAGCACCGCCACGGGCGTCGCCGTCGACCTTGGTCAGGATCACACCGGTCAGCGGCAGAGCATCGCCGAAGGCCTTGGCCGTGTTGGCGGCGTCTTGACCGGTCATGGCGTCGACCACGAACAGCGTTTCGACCGGGTTGATCGCGGCGTGCAGCGCCTTGATCTCACCCATCATCTCTTCATCAATGTGCAGGCGACCGGCGGTATCGACGATGACGACATCAATGAATTTCAGTTTTGCTTCTTTAATAGCCGCTTGCGCGATGTCGACCGGCTTCTGGCTCAGGTCGGACGGGAAGAAGGTTACGCCGACTTCACCTGCGAGCATTTCCAGCTGTTTGATCGCCGCTGGACGGTAAACGTCCGCGGACACGACCATGACCGATTTCTTCTTGCGCTCTTTGAGGAAGCGCGCGAGCTTGCCGGCGGTGGTGGTTTTACCCGCACCCTGCAAACCGGCCATCAGCACGACGGCCGGAGGAACGGCGCTCAGGTTCAAGTCTTCGTTGGCCGCGCCCATCAGGCTTTCGAGTTCGGCCTGGACGATCTTCACGAAGGCCTGGCCCGGCGTCAGGCTGCGCGACACCTCAGTGCCGACGGCGCGTTCCTTTACCGAATTGACGAAGTCCTTGACGACCGGCAAGGCGACGTCAGCTTCGAGCAACGCCATGCGCACTTCGCGCAGGGTGTCTTTGATGTTGTCTTCGGTCAGCTTGGCCTTGCCGGTGACATGGCGCAGCGTCTGCGAGAGACGGTCGGTTAAGTTTTCAAACATTGCGCGATCCTTTCAGGCCCTGTGTAGACCGGGATAATGGCGGCCCAGACCGGAATAAACGTGTGCTCGGCGAGCCTGCGGCGTGGGCAGGTCGCGGATTATAGCGAAGACTGCGCCTGGCGGACACCTCGTCGTCAGGTTGCATGGTCTTTCGTGCTGCGGGGGTTCTATGCCAAACTCAGCGCCTTTCGGGCTTGCCTAACAGGATTTATGCTCCCCTTGTCACCCAGCTTGCTAACTACCCTCGCCGCCGCCTGCTTATATGCCGCTGCGACCCTCTATCAGGGCACTCGTCTGGCCACTGGCGCCAAGGCGAACAAGCGCCTGCTGGTCACGTTCGGCGTGCTTGCCGTGCTGGCTCACAGCGCCAGCCTGTTCACCCACCTGCTGACACCGATTGGCCTGGGTCTGGACTTTTTCAGCGCTGCCAGCCTGATTGCTGCCGCGGTCATTGCCCTGACCCTGCTGGCCTGCTCGCGAATCCCGGTGGAGAACCTGCTTATATTGCTGTTCCCGCTCGGCGCCGCCACCGTGCTGCTCGCACAGTTCGCTCCCGCCGGCACCGTGCAGATCATCGACGAAGAACCGGGCATCCTCGCCCACATCCTGCTGTCGATCCTCGCCTACGGCATGTTCACCATTGCGGTGTTCCAGGCGTTGCTGCTGCTGGTTCAAGACCATCAGCTCAAGCACAAGCACCCGTCGGGCCTGATCAAGAACTTCCCGCCGCTGCAAACCATGGAAAGCCTGCTGTTCGGTTTCCTCTGGGCCGGCTGGACCCTGCTGTCGCTGTCGCTGATCTCCGGCTGGCTGTTCGTCGACAACCTGTTCGCCCAGCACCTGGTGCACAAAACCTTGCTGGCCTGCCTGGCCTGGATCGTATTCAGCGTGCTGCTTTGGGGCCGTAACCGCCTCGGCTGGCGCGGACACAAGGCCATTCGCTGGACCCTCGCCGGTTTCTGCCTGCTGATGCTGGCCTATTTCGGCAGTAAGCTGGTTCGTGAATACATCCTGCATATCTGACGGGCGGCATTAATGGACGACTTGCCCATAGGGCCGATGCTCGCGGTAATGGCCCTGCTGATTTTATGGTCGGGGCTGTTTACCGCCATTGAAACTGCGCAACAGCACTTGCTCGCCCAGCGGACCGCTTCGCGTTCGAGCGACAAGCCGGTGGCAAAGCTGAGCTTTTCGCTCAATAGCCTGATCCTCTGCAACACCCTGTGCCGCGCACTGGTCGTGGTCATCAGCACCTTGCTGGCGATTTTCACCTGGGCGGAAAACGGTCCATGGGTAGCCTGCCTGGGGGCTGGCGCCGTGCTTCTGGTGTTCGCCGACTACCTGCCGCGCACCCTCGCCGTCCGTTATCCGGACACCGTCCTGGCCCTGGGCAACACCTTGCTGGGCGCGCCACTGAAAATCATCTATCCCGCCGCCTGGTTGCTCAATGGCATAAGTCAGTTGCTGATGCGACCGTTCGCCCGCAAAGTCAACGTGGTACAGCAGAGCGAAGACGAGGCCCCGATCGATCGCAACGACGATCACGAACACGCCGTCTGCCGCCCTCACCCGCTGTCAGGCATCCATGCGCTGGACAACATCACGGTCAACGACATTCTGGTGCCGCGCAGTGACGTCGACGGGGTCAACCTGGACGACCCGATTGAAGAAATCATCGAGCAACTGCGCAACAACAAGCGCACACGCCTGCCGGTGTTCCACAGCGACATCAATCAGGTCGAAGCGGTGCTCAACACCCGACAGATCCGTCACTTGCTGCACGATTCCAGCCTGACCCTGGACGCGCTCCTGGCGGCCAGCCACGACCCTTATTTCGTGCCGGAAAGCACCCCGTTGCAACTGCAATTGCTGAATTTCCATAAACAGCAGCGGCGCTTGGGGATGGTGGTCGACGAGTACGGCGAAGTGCTCGGTATCGTGACCCTGGAAGACATTCTCGAAGAGATCGTCGGTGAGTTCGAAAGCCAGCACAGCCTGGATAACCCACACATCCATCCCCAGGCGGATGGCCGCCTGGTGATCGAAGGTGCGGCGTCGATACGCGAACTGAACAAGAGCCTGGGCTGGCACTTGCCGAGCGACGGTCCGAAAACCCTCAACGGGCTGGTGACCGAAGCACTGGAGACGATTCCGGAAAGTGCTGTATGCCTGAAGATCGGGCGCTATCGGCTGGAGATTCTGGAGACCGAGGATAATCGCGTTACCCGGGTGTTGATCTGGCATACCAGTTCGACGCCTGCGATTGCCTCTATCCGTTAGATAGTTAAAAGATCGCAGCCTCGCTTCGCTCGACAGCTCCTACAGTTTGGAAAGCGTTCCCTTGTAGGAGCTGTCGAGCGAAGCGAGGCTGCGATCTTTTTCAATATCTATGCCCTTGTTCGATCGATAGCCGCCTTCCTATAATCGAGCCGCTTACCCAAGCCCCGCCGCACCACGTGCTTACCCCGCACGCAGCAGGTCCGGCCAGACCATCTGCAATATCCGCACTACACCGACGACTGTTCCTACCTTGAACAGCGGCCGCGCCTCACTCCCACATCCCTGGGTGTTCGACCATAATAATTCGCTCCACTGGGGCACATGACTGTCAGGGATAACCGCATGACGACCAGCACGACTTATAACGACACCGCGCCTGCGCAACCGACGAACTCCGCCACCCGCGTGGCGACCGCGAGCTTCATCGGCACCGCCATCGAGTTCTACGACTTCTACGTCTATGCCACTGCCGCTGCGCTGGTGATCGGTCCGGTGTTCTTTCCGCAGACCTCCGGCACGGCCCAGATGCTGTCGGCGTTCCTCACCTTCGGCATCGCCTTCCTGGCTCGACCACTGGGATCGGCGCTTTTCGGCCACTTCGGTGACCGCATCGGGCGCAAATCGACACTGGTTGCCTCGCTGCTGCTGATGGGCGTATGCACCACGCTGATCGGCGTGCTACCGGGTTACGACAGCATTGGAGCCTGGGCGCCGATCCTGCTCTGCGTACTGCGCTTCGGCCAAGGCCTGGGGCTCGGCGGCGAATGGGGCGGTGCGGCGTTGCTGGCCACCGAGAATGCGCCCAAGGGCAAACGCGCCTGGTTCGGCATGTTCCCGCAGCTCGGTCCCTCGATCGGCTTCCTCGCGGCCAACGGCCTGTTTCTTACGCTGGCCATGACCCTGAACGACGAGCAGTTCCGTTCGTGGGGCTGGCGAATTCCGTTTCTGCTCAGTGCCGCGCTGGTGATGGTCGGTCTGTACGTGCGCCTCAAACTTCACGAAACGCCAGTATTTGCCAACGCAATGGCTCGCCAGGAGCGGGTGAAGATCCCGCTGGTCGAGCTGTTCAGCCAATACTGGGCGCCGATGTTGCTGGGCGCCGGGTCGATGGTGGTGTGCTACGCGTTGTTCTATATCTCGACGGTGTTTTCGCTGAGCTATGGCGTGTCGACACTGGGTTACAGCCGCGAAATCTTCCTCGGACTGCTGTGCTTCGCCGTATTGTTCATGGCCGCTGCCACCCCGCTGTCCGCCTGGGCCAGTGATCGATACGGGCGCAAACCGGTGCTAATCATCGGCGGTGTGCTGGCGATTCTGTCCGGCTTCTTGATGGAGCCGCTGTTGACCCAAGGTTCGACCTGGGGCGTGGCGCTGTTCCTGTGCATCGAGCTGTTTCTGATGGGCGTGACGTTTGCGCCGATGGGCGCGCTGCTGCCGGAGCTGTTTCCCACTCACGTGCGTTATACCGGTGCGTCGGCGGCCTACAACCTGGGCGGCATTGTCGGGGCCTCGGCGGCACCGTTCTTCGCACAGAAGCTGGTGGCGATGGGGGGTTTGAGTTATGTCGGCGGGTATGTGTCTGGGGCGGCGGTGCTGAGCTTGATTGCGGTGCTGTGCCTGAAGGAAACGCGCAATAACGATCTGAATCGGGTTGCCTGATAGGGCGCCTTCGCGAGCAGGCTCGCTCCCACAGGGACCGCGTTCCGTCAGAAAGAACGCAGTTCAATGTGGGAGCGAGCCTGCTCGCGAATGCCGCGACGCGCTTACAACTCTACAACAACAGCCTGAGAAGCACGGGTTGCCTTGGCACGAGCCGCTTCAATCGACTCATCACGCGCCAACGCCACACCCATCCGACGCTGACCATTCACTTCAGGCTTGCCGAACAGACGCAATGCCGTGTCCGGCTCGCTCAACGCAGCACCGAGATTGGCGAACGCCGTCTGAGTCGACTGTCCTTCCACCAGAATGACTGCTGAAGCCGATGGGCCGAACTGACGGATCAGTGGAATTGGCAGGCCCAGAATCGCCCGTGCGTGCAGCGCGAACTGCGACAGGTCCTGGGAAATCAACGTCACCAGACCGGTGTCATGTGGACGCGGCGAGACTTCGCTGAACCAGACTTGATCACCTTTGATGAACAGCTCAACACCAAACAGACCACGGCCACCCAAGGCTTCAGTGACGGCTTTGGCAACGCGCTCGGATTCAGCCAGGGCAATCGGGCTCATCGCTTGTGGCTGCCAGGATTCCTGATAGTCGCCCTTCTCCTGACGGTGACCGACTGGCGCGCAGAACGTAGTGCCGCCAACGTGACGCACGGTCAACAGGGTGATTTCGTAGTCGAAGTCGATAAAGCCTTCGATGATCACGCGGCCTTTACCGGCACGGCCGCCTTCTTGAGCGTAATCCCAGGCTTTCTGCACGTCATCGACGCTACGCAGCAGGCTCTGACCTTTACCCGAGGAGCTCATGACTGGCTTGACCACGCACGGGAAGCCCAGGTCCTGAACGGCCTTGCTGTAATCCTCGAAGGTGTCGGCGAAGTGGTACGGCGAGGTCGGCAGGTCCAACTCTTCAGCGGCCAGGCGACGGATACCTTCGCGGTTCATGGTCAACTGCGCGGCGCGAGCGCTCGGGATCACGGTGAAGCCTTCGGCTTCCAGCTCCACAAGGGTCGTGGTGGCAATGGCTTCGATTTCCGGCACGATGAAATGCGGCTTTTCGGCTTCGATCACCGCACGCAGGGCGGCGCCGTCGAGCATGTTGATAACATGGCTGCGATGGGCGACTTGCATGGCCGGTGCATTGGCGTAGCGATCCACGGCAATCACTTCAACGCCCAGACGTTGCAGCTCGATCACCACTTCTTTGCCCAACTCACCACAGCCACACAGCAGTACGCGGGTCGCGGTTGGCGACAATGGAGTTCCGATACGGGTCATCTCAGGTCCTCAAGAAGCGGATCATCGAGGGTCGCGGCGAAAGTAGCCTGTGTGGCCAGTTCTGTTAGTCAATTTCGGCGCAGGAAGCCCATATCCTGCGTTGCCGCTCCTCGCCATAGCAAGCTATGACTCGTCACATCGCCTTGGCTATGGACTTCCTGCATCCGAACTTGAACTAACGAACTGGCCGTACAGGCTACAAGCGCGCTTCCCATGGGGAGAAAGCGCGGCATTTTACATGAACCGGCGGGTTTGGCTTCAGCTGACGACGGCCTGTTTGCGCAAGCGCCAGGCCATGATCAACCACACGGCCGTCACGCCGGCGAACTTCGAGCCCATGGCGGTGAGGATCACGCCCGGAGTGAACGCATCGATCATGCCGAAGAAGATGAAGGTATCGAGGGGAATACTCAGGGCCGAACTTATCCACAGGCGGTCGTGCAAGGGACGCTTGGTGATGCTGAACACCAACCAATCGATGCATTCGGACACCGCGAACGCCGTGGCGCTGGCCAGCGCGATGGAGGGATCGGACGTCACGTAGGACAACACCAGCGCTGCCAGCATCGCCGCGATCGCGCCATGGCCGAAACGGGTTTGCACCATGTCGCGCAAAACGAACACCAAACCACCCCAGGCCGACCAGATGATGTCCAGGTGCGGAGCGGTGGAAAAGGCGTAGTTGATCAACACGACGCTGCTGATGTAAGCGATCAGGAAGAGCATGGGGCGGCGGGATCCCTGTCAATTTGGCGCACAGGGTACTTCAGACATACACAAGCACCAAACCCGAACGCGAATCCTGTAGCAGCTGCCGAAGGCTGCGTTCGGCTGCGCAGCAGTCGCAAAATCAGGCAATGCAGTCATTCAGGCACACCACGGACTCAGGATTTACGACTGCTTCGCAGCCGAACGCAGCCTTCGGCAGCTGCTACAGGTTAGGCGTTTTGCCGATCATCCAGAGCAAACCGCTGGACTTGACCCGCTCATGGCACAACCCCAACACCTTGCGGCGCTCTTCGTTATCCATCCGGCTCCAGCGGGTGATCTCTTCCACCGTGCGCTGACACCCGATGCAAATATCATCGTCGTCCAACGCGCAGATATTCACGCATGGCGAAGGAACCGGTCGTTCGGTGGCGCTCATTCTTCCTGCTCAACCAGATCACGGGCATAACGTTGCGAGTTATGCACATAGTGAGCAGCGCTGGCCTCCAGCATTTTTTTCTGCGGCTCGGTCAGCTCGCGCACCACTTTGCCGGGGGAGCCCATGACCAGCGAACCGTCTGGAATCTCCTTGCCCTCACCGATCAGTGAGTTGGCGCCGATGATGCAGTTCTTGCCGATTTTCGCGCCGTTGAGGATCACCGCGTTAATCCCGATCAAGCTGTAATCGCCCACCGTGCAGCCATGAAGCATGGCGTTATGGCCGATGGTCACGCCGGTGCCGATCGTCAGCGGGTAACCCATGTCGGTGTGCATCACCGTGCCGTCCTGGACGTTACTGTTCTTGCCGATCAGGATCAGTTCGTTGTCGCCACGCAGCACAGCGTTGAACCAGACGTTAGCGCCCTCTTCCAATTTGACCTTACCCACCAGCACGGCATTGGGTGCGACCCAGCTCTGCGGATGGGTTTCGACGCGGGCGTCGCCCAGGCGATATTTCATCTTATTGTCCTCAAGGCCAGGCAGGCTCACTTGTAAAAAGCGGGGTTCACACCCTACGAGCGATGGCTTCAGGTGTTGATAAAAGTTTTGGGCGGTTGATGCAGACTGATTTTGGCGTCATAGAGCAAGTTGATCAACTCGACGATCATAATCGCCGTCAGGCCCCAGATTTTGTATTCGCCATAGCGATAGCTCGGCACGTACCAACTGCGGCCCTGGTAATCGATGCGATGGGTGTGTTCACGCGGATCCTTGCGGAAGAACTCCAGGGGCACGCTGAACACCGCAGCGATTTCGGCGTCGTTGGCCAGGTATTCGACAAAATCCGGAATCACACCGACATAGGGTGTGACCTTGATGCCGTGCAGGGAAATCAGCGGGCTCAGCGGGCCGATCACTTCGACCAGACCAGGCGGCAGGCCGATTTCTTCTTCGGCTTCGCGCAAGGCGGTAAAAATAAGGTCCGGGTCTTCAGGGTCGCGCCGCCCGCCGGGAAAGGCGACTTCTCCGCCATGGGTCGAGAGCCCGCTGGCGCGCAGGGTCAGAACCAGTTCCGGTTCGTCACTGCGAGTGATGGGCACCAGTACCGCGGCTTCAGGGAAACGTTTGTCGGTTTCCAGTGTGCGTGGGGTGTGGTTGCTTACTCGATGCAGTAGCTCGTCCAGCATGAGACTTCTCGATTTATTCGCTACCTCGCATCATGCACCAATCGAACCGACCGCCCAAGCCCATAACCATTGCATGTCGCTAAACGACAACTTGCCGACAGACACCGTCGCACGCCAAGATAGGCGCAGCATTCAGGAACCCAAGCATGAAATTTTGCAGTCAGTGCGGCAACCCGGTGACCCAGCGCATTCCCGAGGGCGATTCGCGCCTGCGTTTTGTCTGTGACAGCTGTCAGGCGATTCACTACCAGAACCCCAATATCGTCGCCGGTTGCGTGGCGACCTGGGGCTCCAAGGTCTTGCTGTGCCGACGCGCCATCGAGCCTCGGCTCGGTTATTGGACCCTGCCCGCCGGCTTTATGGAAAACGGTGAAACCATCGAGCAGGCGGCCATTCGCGAGACAGCCGAAGAAGCCTGCGCGCGGGTGCGCAACCTGAGCATCTATACGTTGATCGACGTGCCGCACATCAGTCAGGTGCATGTGTTCTTTCGCGCCGAGCTGGTGGACCTGGACTTTGCCGCAGGCCCCGAGAGCCTGGAAGTGCAGCTTTTCGAAGAAGCCGACATCCCTTGGTCCGAGCTGGCTTTCCGCACGGTGGGCCGTACCTTAGAATGCTTCTTCGCTGACCGGCGGACCGAGGTCTACCCCGTGCGGTCCGAGTCGATCCCGCCGCTTGCCCAGCTTGCCATTACTTGATTTAAATTCGGAACCTCCGCAAGCCGCTAAAAAATCGCAGCCTGCGGCAGCTCCTACAAAAACACCTATAACTATTAAATAGTCGCGACACCTCTAGGGATATCGTTTCAATGCGCTGGTTGCTTGCCGTGTTTTGCTTGACGTTCGTCGCTGTCTCCCAGGCTTCCGTTGCGGAAACCCTGGACGGCAAAGTCATCGAAAAAATCCTGGTGCTCAAATCTGCCCACCAATTGCAATTGATCAATGACGGCAAGCCGCTCAAGACCTATCGCATCTCATTGGGAAAAAGACCCCTCGGCCCGAAACTCATGGAAGGCGACAAACGAACGCCTGAAGGTTTCTATTGGCTGGACTGGCGCAAGGTCAGCGATAAATTCAACCTGGCGATGCACATTTCCTATCCGAACATCAGTGATTCCGCGCGCTCCCGGCGTGAAGGCGTCGAACCCGGCGGCATGATCATGATCCACGGCACCCCGGACACTGAAGACACCCCCGAAGACCTGTTCCATACGCTGGACTGGACCGACGGCTGCATTGCCATGCGCAACATGGACATGCGAGAGGTGTGGGGTTTGGTGTCGGACGGCACGATGATCGAAATCCGCCCGTAATCCCCCTCTATGATCGTTCCCACGCTCTGCGTGGGAATGCCTCAACGGACGCTCCGCGTTCGGTTTTGGAGGGGACGCGGAGCGTCCTGGGCTGCATTCCTTTGCGGCGCGTGGGAACGATCAAATTAGCTACCGTTGGTCGCTCATCAAAAAATAAAATCAAAAGATCGCAGCCTTCGGCAGCTCCTACAGGGTAGATACCATTCCCTTCGGTAGGAGCTGCCGCAGGCTGCGATCTTTGCTTTCAAAACCCCTACCTCTAATACCACTTAAAACCAACCATGCTTCCAACCATCCAGCAGGGCAAGATTTTCCGCGCCTTGAGCAAAGTGGTCTCATTGACATGGTATTTAAGTGGTATTAGGTTTCATCCCACCACCGGGCGACAACACTCCAATATCCGCATCGGACCAAACCTACATGAATGACCTCCAGGCCCTACGCCCTGACGACACCCAGCCCACGCCGTTGTACCTGCAACTGGCGCGCAACCTGGAAGCCGCGATCCATGCCGGCCAGTGGAAAGCCGAACAGGCGATGCCGTCGGAGCGCAACCTCAGCGAAATGCTGGGCATCTCCCGCGTCACCGCCCGCAAGGCGCTGGAAGTTCTGTTCGAGCAAGGCCTGATCCGCCGCAACCAAGGTTCCGGCACATTCATCACTCCCCGCCTGGAACAACCGCTGTCGCGCCTCTCGGGCTTCAGCGAGATGCTGCGCCTGAAAGGCTTTGTCCCCGGCTCGCAATGGCTGGAACGGGAAATCACTTCGCCGACCCACGAAGAACTGATCCGCCTCAGCCTCTCGCCGAACGACAAGGTCGCGCGGCTCAAACGTCTGCGTAAAGCCGACGACACGGTGATGGCGATCGAGATGAGCACCCTGCCCGCCTCGATCATTCCCAAGCCACAAGCGGTGGGCGACTCCCTCTACGAATACCTCGATGGCATCGGCAAGCCGATCGTCCGCGCCCTGCAGCACATTCAGGCGATCAACGCCTCGGACGAATTCGCCGCCCTGGTGGGCATCGCGCCCGGCACCGCCATGCTGCTGATGACCCGGGTCGGCTACCTGGAAGACAACACGCCGATCGAAGTCACCGACACCTATTGCCGCAACGACTACTACGACTTTGTCGCAGAGCTTCGTAGATAAATAGCTTCGCCGCTAATCGAGCAACCGAGAACCGATCATGTCCGAAGACAACATCCTCACCGCCCGCGGCTGGGTTCGCGGTCGGCTGATTCACGAACACGGCAAGGTCGTGTCGATCGACGGCCAACCGTGCAATCCAGCCGACAACGATCTGCCTTACCTGCTGCCGGGTTTCATCGACCTGCACGTTCACGGTGGCGGCGGCAAAGACATCATGGAAGGTGCGCCAGCCTTCGAGACCATCACCAAAACCCATATTCGTTTCGGCACGACGTCGATGCTGGCGACCACCATGACCGCGCCGCCTGCAGAAATTTCCAGCGTGCTTAAAGCCGCCGGCGAATATTGTTTACAGCGCCCGAAAGGCAGCGCCCGAGTCCTCGGCGTGCACCTGGAAGGCCCGTACATCAACCCCGGCAAACTCGGCGCCCAACCGAATTTCGCCCACACCGCGTTGATGGCCGAAGTCGAAGAATACCTGGCACTGGCGCCAATCCGGGTGATCACCATCGCCCCGGAAATCGCCGGCCACGACGCCTTGATCCGTGACCTCAGCGCTCGCGGCGTGCGCATGCAAATCGGCCACACGCTCGGCAGTTACGAGGAAGGCGTGGCCGCGCTTGAAGCCGGTGCCAGCAGTTTCACCCACCTCTACAACGCCATGAGCCCGCTGCATCACCGAGAGCCGGGCATCGTCGGCGCGGCGCTGGCTCACGCCAAATACGCCGAGTTGATTCCGGATTTGCTGCACGTGCACCCCGGCGCGATCCGTGTGGCCCTGCGCTCCATCCCATGCCTGTATTGCGTCACCGATTCCACTGCCGCTGCTGGCATGCCCGACGGTGAGTACAAGCTTGGCAGCCACACCGTGACCAAATGCCTGGGTGGTGTGCGCTTGCCCGACGGCACGCTGGCCGGCAGCACCCTGACCATGGATCAGGCCCTGCGCAATCTGGTGAAGATCGGTTTGCCAATCGACGAGGCCTCACAACGCCTTTCGCAATTCCCCGCCGACTACCTCGGCCTCAACGAACGCGGGCGCCTGCAACCCGGCAGCTGGGCCGACTGCGTGCGGCTCGATCGCTCACTCACACTGACCGCCGTCATGGTCGAAGGAGAAGACATTGACTTCAAAAATGCTTGAAGAGGCGCTGTCCTCGTTCGAGGCCGTGCAAGCCCAATTGCAGCTACTCGACCCGCAGATGATCGAGATCGCCGGGCGCCTGCGTCGTCAGCCGCCGCAAGTGGTGATGACGGTCGCTCGCGGTAGCTCCGATCATGCCGCCAGTTATTTTGCCTACCTGACCATGCAGCAATTGGGCTTCCCGGTGGCGTCGTTGCCGATGTCGGTGGTGACCATGCTGCAAGCGCCGTTGAAGGTCAGCGGCCAAGTGGCGTTCGCCTTCTCGCAGTCCGGGCAAAGTCCCGATCTGGTGAACAGCATGCGTCTGCTGCGCAAGCGCGGGGCCCTGAGCATCTCGATGGTCAACGCCGAGAGTTCGCCGCTGGAAGCCGCGTGTGAGTTCAGCCTGCCGCTGTGTGCCGGCACCGAAAACAGCGTCGCGGCGACCAAGAGTTTTATCGCCACCCTCAGCGCCAGCGCCCGTCTGATCGCCCACTGGAAAGAGGATGCCCAATTGCTGGAGGCCGGCCTCGCACTGCCGGAAGGTTTGCGCGAGGCGGCGAAACAGGACTGGAGCCTGGCCATCGACGCCCTGCGTGATCGCCAGTGTTTGATGGTGATCGGCCGTGGCGCCGGTTTCGCCATCGCCCAGGAAGCCGCGTTGAAATTCAAGGAAACCTCGGCGATCCAGGCCGAAGCCTTCAGCAGCGCCGAGGTCCGTCACGGCCCGATGGCATTGATTGATGAAAATTATCCACTGCTGATCTTCGCCCCTCGCGGCGCCCAGCAAGCCGGTTTGCTGAGCCTCGCCGCCGATATGCGCCAGCGCGGTGCCCGCGTATTGCTGGCCGCACCGGATGACATTGCCGAACGCGACCTCACCCTGACCCGCGCCGAGCACCCGGCGCTCGATCCGATTCTGGCGATCCAGAGTTTCTACGTCATGGCCGCCGGTTTGGCCGTCGCCCGAGGCATGGACCCGGACCAGCCGCGTCATTTGAGCAAAGTGACCCGCACGCACTAAGCCGAATGACAAGTGATTAGCCCTGTAGGAGCTGTCGAGTGAAACGAGGCTGCGATCTTTTCAACGCAGGATCAAAAGATCGCAGCTTCGTTTCACTCGACAGCTCCTACAGGGGGGCGAGTTGATCCGAACCGTAGTTTTTCCTGATGAGACCGAGCCATGCACAACAATAATAAAGAGCTGACCCTCAGTGCCCCGCTCAGCGGCCCGGTGCTGACGCTCGCCAAAGTCCCCGACCCGGTGTTCGCCAGCGGCGCCATGGGTGACGGGATCGCCATCGATCCGCTGAATGACACCCTCCACGCCCCGTGCGCCGGCGTCGTGGTGCATGTCGCCCGCACCGGCCACGCCGTGACCTTGCGTGCCGACAACGGTGCAGAATTGCTGCTGCACCTGGGCCTCGACACGGTCGAGTTGCAGGGCGAAGGCTTCTCGATGCTGGTCAAGGAAGGTGCTCGGGTCAGCAATGGCCAGCCGCTGTTGCGCTATGACCTGGACAAGGTCGCGCAACAGTGCAAAAGCCTGGTCAGCTTGATGATCCTGACCAACAGCCAGGACTTTCAGGCGCGGCCAATCACGCTGAAGTCGGTAAAAGTTGGCGAGCCATTGCTGCACATCATTCGTCGGCACGCGTCGGGGGCGCAGGCTGAAGCGGAGCTATCCGGGGAAGAGATTTACGGCCACATTCGCATCGCCCATCGTGGCGGTCTGCATGCTCGTCCGGCAGCGCTGATTCGTCAGACGGCGCAAGGTTTCAAGAGCAAATCGCAGCTGCATTTCGCTGGCAAATCGGCGACCTGCGACAGCTTGATCGGACTGATGGGTTTGGCCGTCGGCGAGCAGAACGAGGTTCAGGTCAGCTGCCAGGGCCCGGATGCCGAAGCGGCGTTGCAAGCATTGCTGATCGCGTTATCCACAGCGCTGGCCGAAGACAGCCACGCCGCCGCGCCGACACCGCTTGCCCGACGCACTCGAGCTGCCGAAGCGGGCGTGCTGCACGGTGTTTGTGCAGCTCCCGGTTTGGTTGCCGGACCGTTGTTTCGCTTGAACGCGATCAGCCTGCCTGTGGACGCCGGCAGCCATGATCCCGAGCAACAACTGCGAGCCCTCGACACCGCGCTGACCGTTGTGCGCAGCGAAATCGACCACACGCTGGCCCAAGCCAGGAAACATAAAAACACCGACGAAGAAGCGATCTTCGCCGCGCACCTCGCCCTGCTCGAAGACCCGGCGCTGCTGGACGCAGCGAACACCTCCATCGACCAAGGCATGGCCGCGCCCCACGCCTGGAGCCAATCGATCGACGTGCAGTGCGAGGTTCTCCAGCAACTCGGCAGCCCGCTGTTGGCCGAACGCGCCAACGATCTGCGCGACCTCAAACAACGCGTGCTGCGTGCCCTGCTCGGCGAAACCTGGCACTACGACGTGCCGGCCGGCGCCATTGTCGCCGCGCATGAATTGACGCCTTCCGACTTGCAGCAACTCAGTCAGCAAGGTGTCGCCGGGTTGTGCATGGCCGAGGGCGGCGCGACTTCCCACGTGGCGATTCTCGCTCGCGGCAAAGGCTTGCCGTGCATGGTTGCACTGGGTTCTACGCTGCTGGATCAGCCGCAAGGCCAAGCGGTCGTGCTGGATGCCGATGACGGTCGCCTCGAACTGATGCCAAATGCCGAACGTTTGGCCGAAGTGCACCAGGCGCAACTCAATCGTCAACAGCGCCGCGCCGAACAACAGGCTCAGGCCCACACCCCGGCGCTGACGCTCGACGGTTTGCAGATTGAGGTCGCCGCTAATGTGGCGTCTAGTGCTGAAGCGGCCGAGGCGTTGGCCAATGGTGCAGACGGCGTCGGTTTGCTGCGTACCGAGTTTCTCTTCGTCGATCGCAACACCGCGCCGGACGAACAGGAACAACGCACCGCCTATCAAGCCGTGCTCGACGCCATGGGCGACAAGTCGGTGATCATCCGCACCATCGACGTCGGCGGCGACAAGCAACTCGACTATCTGCCGCTGCCGGCTGAGGCCAATCCAGTGCTTGGCCTGCGCGGTATTCGCCTGGCTCAGGTCCGCCCGGAAATCCTCGATCAGCAACTGCGCGCGCTGCTGCACGTCAATCCACTTTCGCGCTGCCGGATCCTGTTGCCGATGGTGACCGAAGTCGATGAGTTGCTGCACATCCGCCAGCGTCTCGACGCGTTGTGCACTGAACTCGGTGTGAGTGAGCGCCCCGAGCTGGGCGTGATGATCGAAGTCCCGGCCGCCGCGTTGCTGGCCGAGCAGCTTGCAGAGCATGCGGACTTCCTGTCCATCGGCACCAACGATTTGTCGCAATACACCCTGGCCATGGACCGCGACCACGCCGGCCTCGCTTCGCGGGTCGACGCGATGCACCCGGCGCTGCTGCGGCTGATCGCCCAGACCTGCGCCGGTGCTGCGGTGCATAACCGTTGGGTCGGTCTCTGCGGCGCGCTCGCCTCCGATCCGCTGGCCACGCCGGTATTGATCGGCCTGGGAGTCAGCGAGTTGTCGGTCAGCCCGGTGCAGATCGGTGAAATCAAGGACCGCGTCCGTCACCACGACGCCGCCGAATGCCGACGCATCAGCCAGGACTTGCTCAAGTTGAGCAGCGCCGCTGCTGTGCGTCACGCCTGTCACCAGCAATGGCCTCTGAGCTGAAAACAACAAAAATCCAGGGAGATCCGCCATGTACCAATACTTTATCGAAGGCCTGCAGCGCCTCGGCCGCGCGCTGATGCTGCCGATCGCGATCCTGCCGATTGCCGGCCTGTTGCTGCGTCTGGGCGACACCGACCTGCTGAACATCGCGATCATCCACGACGCCGGCCAGGTGATCTTCGCCAACCTGGCAATGATCTTCGCCATCGGCATCGCGGTCGGCTTCGCCAAGGACAACAATGGCACCGCCGGGTTGGCCGGGGTCATTGGCTACCTGGTGATGATCTCCACCCTCAAGGTGCTCGACGCGAGCATCAACATGGGCATGCTCGCCGGGATCATCAGTGGCTTGATGGCGGGCGCGCTGTACAACCGTTTCAAGGACATCAAGCTCCCGGAGTACCTGGCGTTCTTCGGCGGCCGGCGCTTCGTGCCGATCGTCACCGGGTTCGCCGCCGTCGGCCTGGGCGTCATCTTTGGCTTGATCTGGCCGCCGATCCAGCAAGGCATCAACAGCTTCGGCGCATTGATGATGGAGAGCGGCAGCTTCGGTGCCTTCGTCTTCGGCGTGTTCAACCGCCTGCTGATCGTCACCGGCCTGCACCACATCCTCAACAACATGGCGTGGTTCGTCTTTGGCAACTTCACCGACCCGACCACGGGCACCATCGTCACCGGTGACCTGTCGCGCTACTTCGCCGGAGATCCCATGGGCGGCCAGTTCATGACCGGCATGTTCCCGATGATGATCTTTGGTCTGCCCGCCGCGTGCCTGGCGATGTACCGCAACGCCCTGCCGGAACGCCGCAAGGTCATGGGCGGGATTTTTCTGTCCATGGCGCTCACCTCGTTCCTGACCGGCGTCACCGAACCCGTCGAATTCGCCTTCATGTTCCTCGCGCCACTGCTCTTTTTGCTGCACGCGCTGCTAACGGGTTTGTCGATGGCCGTCACCAACCTATTGAATATCCACCTCGGGTTTACCTTCTCCGGTGGCTTTATCGACATGATCCTCGGCTGGGGTAAATCCACCAATGGCTGGCTGGTCATCCCGGTGGGACTGGCGTATGCGGTGATCTACTACGGGGTGTTTGATTTCTGCATTCGCCGCTTCAACCTCAAGACGCCGGGGCGTGAAGACATTCCAGCGGGCGACAAAGTCGTCGTCGCCGATAACGAACGGGCCGGCGCTTACATCAAGGCGCTGGGCGGTACACAGAATTTGATCACAGTGGGCGCGTGTACAACGCGGCTGCGGCTGGACATGGTGGATCGCAACAAAGTGTCCGACGTTGATTTGAAAGCGCTGGGTGCAATGGCGGTTGTGCGTCCAGGTAAAGGCGGGAGTTTGCAGGTGGTGGTCGGGCCGATGGCCGACAGCATTGCTGATGAGATTCGGTTGGCGATGTCGGCGTTGGGTCGCGCGGTTATCGCCTCCCCCGCTGCCGTTGTCGACCTACCTGAAATTGCCGTTGTGGCGAATACAGAAGCCCAGCAATGGCTGAAGGCACTGGGCGGCGGCGACAATGTGTTGCAATTGGATTGCATCGCCATGACCCGGATTCGGTTGCAACTGGCGGATGGCAGGGCGTTGTCGGAGGGGCAGTTGAAAGCGCTTGGTTGCATGGGTGTCAGTCAATTGGATGGTGGGGTTTGGCATTTGCTGATTGGCGATAAAGCAGCGAGTTTGAGTTGTGCGCTGGAAGCTTTGGTTAATCGCAGTGAGGTGAGTGCCAGGGTTTAGATTTTTGGCGCCTGAGAGTCGGCTTTCGCGAGCAAGCCCGCTCCCACAGTAGATCGGCGGCGTTCGTAATTCTTATGACCGACCCGGTCAAAATGTGGGAGCGGGCTTGCTCGCGAAGAGGCCTTCACGAACACCACAAATTTCAAAGCCCGCTGGCCGTCACAGGTCCAGCGGGCTTTTTTCATTGTGCTACCCCTGCGGGTCCAGATGATCTAGCACACGATTCACCGACAACTCCGCCAGAGAAATCATCTGCTGAATCCCCAATGCCAGATTGCACGTCGGCCCAGTGAGGTCGAACGCCAACTGGTGGCAGCTGTGCGCGGGTCTGCAAGACCGAGTCGTTAGGCAACCTCGGCAGACCCGAAGATCTCCCGCACACAGCCACCATAAATCGATGACCATTGATTTAAGCGCCACGATTATAGGTGCGCTTAAAGGTGCCTAACAAACTATCGGCGGGCTTGCAGTCCCGATCGCTGAATTGGCAGCGACAGCCAAAGGTTAGAGAGCCCACTTCCGACGGACAACCTGAAAGACTTGTGGGAAGGTTCTGATGTTTTGCCTGACGAATAAACGCAATCACTTATCCAAGCGGACAGCAAAAACCCGACCTAGGCCGGGTTTTTATAATGCAGCTTAAGCTCAGGAAAACGTTGCGCGCTGCTCAGCCTCGTAGTGCCGAGTCTGGAAAGGCATGAGGGATTGAGCCTTCAGACCAAGCCCCTCACTTAACCCCCAAGTAACGGCGAGGTCATCACGGCGATGGCGAAGCGGAACGGCTGATTGCGGTGTTACTACTGCTCTGGAAGCCGAGTGTTCAAAAAGCTCAAGGGCGTTGAGAGTCTCCGACACGCAGCTATCAGACACGCACGAAAAACGAGTGAGTCGCTCGAGCAAGTAGCCTGCACGACGAAGCTCGACCTCGTCAGTGTGGCGACTAAGAAAAACTGAAACTTCACTCTCAAGATTCAATTTCGAGTACCAAACAGCTTTGGCCACGCTCACAAGCACCGCGTCATCTGCTTGATTTAGAGGACGTTTGACCAGTGTGTCCAAGACGGATGAGAGGACGTGGCCGCTAGAGTGCTTCGTCATCTGTATTCTCCAAGTAGTCTTGCAAAATATGGGTAAGAACGGATGTTGGAGGTTAGATAGGCCACTTCCGACCGACAACCTGAAAGACTTGTGGGACGGTTCTGATGCTTTAACCGATCAATAAACATCGTTGCCTGTGAGGTCGCCATCGCGAGCAGGCTCGCTCCCACAGTGGGTCGGCGTACATATGGGGGAGATTGGTCGGCTGTCAGGCCGCCTTCGCGAGTAAGCATCGCTCCTACAAGTGGTGCGGCGTATGTCGAGAAATTGGTCGGCTTTCCGGCCGCCAAGATCAAAAGATCGCAGCCTTCGGCAGCTCCTACGAGGGTCAAATCCCGGACAATAAAAAACCCGCTGAAATCACTTCAGCGGGTTTCTCATTTCAGCGGACCGGAAAATCAAAAATCTTCTAGCCGCCATACCTCGTAAGCCGGCGTCTCATAGGGATGGCTCTCTTTCAGAGCCACCATCACCGCCCGAATCAACTCGTCACTGACCACAAGCTCAACCTTCCATTCCTCAACCTGCTCGACCTGCCCCGCTTCCCCAATGAACGGCTGACTGCCATCCAATGGACGAAACTGGCCGAGGCCGAGCACTTGCCAGGCGCAATGGTCGTATGCGCCGATCCGTCCGCCACCGGCGGCGAATACGGCACTTTTGACCTGTTCCACATGACTGGCCGGAACAAAAAAGGAAAGCTTGTACATAGCGCTCAGTTAACCCGCTCTTAGTTTACCCAGACCCGAGCATTACGGAACATACGCATCCAAGGTGCGTCTTCGTTCCAGTCTTCCGAACGCCACGAGTTTTGCACCGCGCGGAACACACGCTCCGGGTGAGGCATCATGATCGTTACGCGACCGTCACGGCTGGTCAAACCGGTGATCCCGCGCGGCGAGCCGTTCGGGTTGGCCGGGTAGTTTTCGGTGACCTTGCCGTGGTTGTCGACAAAACGCATCGCCACACAACCCGACAGATCGGCTTCCAGCAACGCTTCTTCGCTGGCGAACTCGGCATGACCTTCACCGTGAGCAATGGCGATCGGCATACGCGAACCGGCCATGCCTTGCAGGAAGATCGAGTTCGATTCCTGAACCTGAACCATCGCCACGCGCGCTTCGAACTGCTCGGAACGGTTACGCACGAAGTGTGGCCAGAACTCGCTGCCCGGGATCAGCTCGTGCAGGTTGGACATCATCTGGCAACCGTTGCACACGCCGAGGGTGAAGCTGTCGTTACGTTCGAAGAAACCCTGGAACGCATCGCGAGCACGGCTGTTGAACAGCGCGGACTTGGCCCAGCCTTCGCCGGCACCCAGTACGTCGCCGTAGGAGAAACCGCCGCAAGCGACCAGACCTTTGAACTCGTTCAGGTCGACACGGCCGGCCAGAATGTCGCTCATGTGCACGTCGATCGCGTTGAAACCGGCGCGGTCGAACGCGGCCGCCATTTCCACCTGACCGTTGACGCCCTGCTCACGCAGCACGGCAACTTGTGGGCGGATGCCTTTCTTGATGTAAGGCGCGGCGACGTCCTGGTTGACGTCGTAGCTGAGCTTGACGCTCAGGCCCGGGTTGTCTTCTTGCAGCAGCACGTCGAACTCTTGTTCGGCGCAGTCGGCGTTATCACGCAGACGCTGGATCTGGTAGCTGGTTTCAGCCCACTGACGTTGCAGCAGACGACGCTGACCTTCGAATACGGTTTCGCCGTTGAAGGTGATGTTGATCTGGCCGTTGTTCATCGGCTGACCGATCACCGACACGCACTCGCCCAAGCCAGCAGCGCTGAACTGCGCGAGGATGTCCGGTGTCGCGTCCTGGCGAACCTGGATCACGGCGCCCAGTTCTTCGTTGAACAGGATCGCGGCGATGTCGGCAGAAGTTTCTGCCAGACCGTCGAGGTTCAGGCTCAGACCGCAGTGACCGGCGAACGCCATTTCCACCACGCTGGTCAGCAGACCACCGTCGGAACGGTCGTGGTAAGCCAGCAGGTGACCGTCGGCGTTGAGGCCCTGGATCACCGCGAAGAAGGCTTTGAGGTCTTCGGAATCGTCAACGTCCGGCGCTTGCGAGCCGAGCTTGCCGTGAACCTGGGCGAGGATCGAGGCGCCCATGCGGTTCTGGCCACGGCCCAGATCGATCAGGATCAGGTCAGTGGTGCCCTTGTCCATGCGCAGTTCCGGCGTCAGGGTCTGACGGATGTCAGCCACAGGCGCGAAACCGGTCACGATCAGGGACATCGGCGAGGTGACGGTCTTGTCGACGCCTTCGTCGTTCCAGCGCGTGGCCATGGACATGGAGTCCTTGCCCACCGGAATGGTGATGCCCAGCTCAGGGCACAGTTCCATGCCGACCGCTTTCACGGTGTCGTACAGACGCGCGTCTTCACCCGGGTGACCGGCAGCGGACATCCAGTTGGCCGACAGTTTGATGTCGGAGATTTTGTTGATGCGCGAAGCGGCGATGTTGGTCAGGGTTTCGCCGATGGCCATACGGCCCGACGCCGGAGCGTCCAGCAGTGCCAGCGGAGTACGCTCGCCCATGGCCATGGCTTCACCGGTGTACACGTCGAAGCTGGTGGCGGTGACGGCAACGTCGGCCACCGGAACCTGCCACGGGCCGACCATCTGATCACGGGCCACGAGGCCGGTGATGGTGCGGTCGCCGATGGTGATCAGGAAGCTTTTGCTGGCCACGGCCGGGTGATGCAGAACGCGCTCGACGCAGTCTGCAATCTCCAGCGTGCTTGGATCGAAATCGTCGCCCAACTCGTTTTCGCGAACGGCCGAACGGTGCATGCGCGGGGCTTTGCCCAGCAGCACTTCCAGTGGCATGTCCACCGGGCTGTTGCCGAAGTGACTGTCGGTGACCGTCAGTTGCGGCTCGGCAGTGGCTTCGCCGACCACGGCGAACGGGCAACGCTCACGTTCGCAGATCGCCTGGAAGCGTTCGAAGTCCGCCGGGCCAACGGCCAGAACGTAGCGTTCCTGGGATTCGTTACTCCAGATTTCGTGCGGGGCCATGCCCGGCTCGTCGTTTGGAATGTTGCGCAGTTCGAAGCGACCGCCACGGTTGCCATCGTTGACCAGTTCCGGGAAGGCGTTGGACAGACCGCCCGCGCCGACGTCGTGGATAAAGCTGATCGGGTTGTGCTCACCCAACTGCCAGCAACGGTCGATGACTTCCTGGCAGCGACGTTCCATTTCCGGGTTTTCGCGCTGTACGGAAGCGAAGTCCAGGTCGGCCGAGCTGGTGCCGGTGGCCATGGAGGAAGCCGCGCCGCCGCCCAGACCGATCAACATCGCCGGGCCGCCGAGCACGATCAGCTTGGAGCCAACGGTGATCTCGCCTTTCTGTACGTGTTCGGCACGGATGTTACCCATGCCGCCAGCCAGCATGATCGGCTTGTGGTAACCGCGAACTTCGTCGCCACGCGGGGTGGTGATCGACTGTTCGAAGGTACGGAAGTAACCGGTCAGGGCCGGACGACCGAATTCGTTGTTGAACGCGGCACCACCCAGTGGGCCTTCGATCATGATGTCCAGCGCGGTAACGATGCGCTCAGGCTTGCCGTACGGCACTTCCCACGGCTGTTCGAAGCCCGGGATTTGCAGGTTGGACACGGTGAAGCCAGTCAGGCCAGCCTTTGGCTTGGCACCGCGACCGGTCGCGCCTTCGTCGCGGATCTCGCCGCCGGAACCGGTGGACGCGCCCGGGAACGGGGCAATCGCGGTCGGGTGGTTGTGCGTTTCGACTTTCATCAGGATGTGCACCGGTTCCTGCACCGCACCGTACTGGCGGGTTTCAGGGTCCGGGAAGAAACGGCCGGCGACGTTGCCGACGATCACCGAAGCGTTGTCCTTATAAGCCGACAGAACGCCTTCGCTGTGCATCACGTAGGTGTTCTTGATCATGCCGAACAGGCTTTTTTCCTGACTCTGACCGTCGATGTCCCAACTGGCGTTGAAGATCTTGTGACGGCAGTGCTCGGAGTTCGCCTGGGCGAACATCATCAGTTCGATGTCGTGCGGGTTGCGCTTCAAGCCGACGAAAGCGTTGACCAGGTAGTCGATTTCGTCTTCGGCCAGGGCCAGGCCCAGCTCGGTATTGGCTTTTTCCAGCGCGGCGCGGCCGCCACCCAAGACGTCGATCGCGGTCAGCGGCTTCGGTTCGGCGTGGCTGAACAAACCAGCGGCTTGTTCAAGGTTGCCGAGGACGATTTGGGTCATGCGGTCGTGCAGTGCGTCCGAGATCAACTGAGCCTCGGTGTCGCTGAACTGGCCGGCGACGTAGAACGCGATGCCGCGCTCCAGGCGCTGGATTTTGCTCAGGCCGCAGTTGCGAGCGATGTCGCTGGCTTTACTGGACCATGGCGAGATGGTGCCGAACCGCGGCAAGACCAGGAACAGACGACCGGTCGGCTCTTGTACCGGGACACTTGGGCCGTACTTCAGAAGGCGCGCGAGCACCTGCTGTTCGTCGCCGGTCAGGACGCCGGTAACTTCGGCGAAGTGAGCGAATTCAGCATACAAGCCGCTGACAGCCGGGACCTTCTGGCTCAGTTGCTCAAGGAGTTTGCTGTGGCGAAAGGCAGAAAGGGCAGGAGCGCCGCGCAGGATCAACATCTTCGGGACAGCCTCGGGAAGGGGTGTGCTTTGAGGCCGTGCATTCTAGCCTAAACAGACCGCGACATCACCCGAAACGGTACGGGCGGCTGCACCCGGGCGTCGGGCCGGGTGTTCGGACATCAAACAGGTGCGCGCCGAGCGTTATTTTTTCTGTCACAAAATGCTGCCCAGGCCCATTCCTGCGGGCTCCGGAGCGGTTTTAAGTTGCCTAGCAGACAAGCCCTTCGCTGTCGAGATATGGCGCTCGTGGTCCTTTGCGTATACTGCGCAAATGTTTTCCCCAACGGCTTTGCGTCCGCGGTACGCCAAATGGCTGATCGCAACCGGACTCTTCCTGATGCTCAGTGGCTGTGTTGATAAACCCAACACGCTGGAGCGCGTAAAGGAGGATGGCGTGCTGCGGGTGGTTACCCGTAACAGCCCCGCCACCTACTTTCAGGATCGCAACGGTGAAACCGGCTTCGAATACGAGCTGGTGAAGCGCTTCGCCGACGATCTGGGGGTGGAACTCAAAATCGAAACCGCCGACAACCTCGACGACCTGTTTGATCAGGTGGGCAAACCCAACGGCCCGGTGCTGGCTGCTGCCGGCCTGGTCAGCAGCGAGAAACGCAAACAGCAGGTGCGGTTTTCCCACTCCTATCTCGAAGTCACCCCGCAGATCATCTATCGCAACGGCCAATCGCGGCCGACCGACGCGAAGGATCTGGTGGGCAAGAAGATCATGGTGCTCAAGGGCAGCACCCACGCCGAGCAATTGGCGGAGCTGAAAAAGAAAAATCCCGGCATTGAATACGAAGAGTCCGACGCGGTTGAAGTCGTCGATCTGCTGCGCATGGTGGATGAGGGTCAGATTGATCTGACGTTGGTCGACTCCAACGAAGTGGCGATGAACCAGGTCTACTTCACCAACATTCGGGTCGCCTTTGACTTGGGTGACGCCAGCAACCAGAGCTGGGCCGTGGCGGCCGGCGATGACAATAGCCTGCTCAACGAGATCAACGCTTACCTCGACAAGGTGAAGAAGAACGGCACCCTGCAACGGCTGAAAGACCGTTATTACGGGCACGTCGATGTACTCGGCTACATGGGCGCCACCACCTTCGCGCAACACTTGCAGCAACGGCTGCCCAAGTACGAGCAACACTTCAAGGCCTACGCCAAGAAAGAGCAGGTCGACTGGCGCCTGCTGGCGGCGATCGGTTATCAGGAATCCCTCTGGCAACCGGCCGTCACCTCGAAGACCGGCGTGCGCGGCCTGATGATGCTGACCCAGAACACTGCGCAGGCCATGGGTGTGTCCAATCGACTGGACCCCAAACAAAGCATCATGGGCGGCGCCAAGTACCTGGCCTACATGAAGGATCAGCTGGATGAGTCGATCCAGGAGCCGGATCGCACATGGTTTGCACTGGCGGCCTACAACGTTGGCAGCGGTCATCTGGATGACGCGCGCAAACTGGCGGCCAAGGAAGGACTGAACCCGGACAAGTGGCTGGACGTGAAAAAGATCCTGCCGCGCCTGTCCGAGAAGAAGTGGTTCAGCAAAACCCGTTACGGCTACGCCCGTGGCGGCGAACCCGTTCACTTCGTGGCGAACATCCGCCGCTACTACGACATCCTGACGTGGGTGACGCAGCCGCAGCTGGAAGGCAATCAGGTCGCCGAGGGCAACCTGCATGTGCCGGGGGTCGACAAGACCAAGCCGAATCTGGAAACCCCACCGCTTTAGTCCAGGCAACCGAAATCAAATGTGGGAGCGAGCCTGCTCGCGAATGCGGTGTGTCAGTCGACATAAATTTTGACTGATACACCGCATTCGCGAGCAGGCTCGCTCCCACAATGTTTTGTGTTTGGTTTTTAGGCTTTTGCGGCGGCCAGGATCAGCGCCTTCATCTCCGACACCGCCGACTTGAACCCGACAAACAACGCATGAGCCACCAGCGCATGGCCGATGTTCAGTTCGTTGATGCCCTTGATCGCCGCGACCGCTTCGACATTGTGATAGTGCAGACCGTGGCCAGCGTTGACGATCAAACCTTGAGCCAGACCAAACGCCACACCATCCGCCACACGCTTGAGCTCTTCAGCCACTTCGGTCGGCGTCTCGGCATCGGCGTAACGACCGGTATGCAGCTCGATGGCGGGTGCTCCGACACGACGGGACGCTTCGATCTGCCGCTCGTCAGCATCAATGAACAGCGACACTTCACAGCCGATCTTTGACAGGCGATCCACCGCTGCTTTAATCCGTGCTTCCTGACCCGCCACGTCCAGACCACCCTCGGTCGTCAGCTCCTGACGGGTTTCCGGCACCAGGCAAATGTGCGCCGGACGAATGCGCTCGGCGAACGCCATCATCTCTTCGGTGACGCCCATTTCGAAGTTCATGCGGGTTTGCAGCACATCCTTGAGCAGCAACACGTCGCGTTCCTGAATGTGCCGACGGTCTTCGCGCAGGTGCACGGTGATGCCGTCAGCGCCCGCCTCTTCCGCGTCCAGTGCTGCCTTGACCGGATCCGGATAGCGCGTGCCCCGGGCCTGACGCAGGGTGGCAACGTGGTCGATGTTCACGCCAAGAAGAATGCGATTGCTGGTGGTCACGGAAGCGCTCCTGAAGAAGGGAAAGTTCGGTGCACAGCATACGGGGTGATCAGGGCTTGCGAAACAACTCGCGACTGACCAAGGGACGACCGCCCAGATGAACAGCCAGTGCCTGGCGCATCAAGCGTTTGGCCGCGGACAGAGCGCCGGGCGCGGTCCAGTCGGCGTCAGCCATGGCCAACAGCTCCGTGCCATTGAACAGACCGGGTTGCAGCAGGTAGACCCGTTCGAGCCCCGCATCCACTTGCAAACGGTAGAGACCGTCCAGCGCAATGGGATCGCCATGAATGTCGGTGGTCAGGGCGAAGCCGTAACCCAAATCGTCAAGCAGTCGCCATTCAAAGGAACGCAGCAACGGTTCCAGCGGACGACCTTCAGCAAGCGCAAGCAGGGTCGCGGCGTAGTGGCCAAACACAGCGGGATGCGGGTCTTCAGACGGCAGCAGCCGAATCAACAGTTCATTGAGGTAAAGACCACTGAACAGCGCTTCACCAATGAGCCAAGTTGAAACACCGGCGCTTTCCATGCGACCGACATTTTTCAGCTCACCACGGCCACGGAACTCGACTTCCAGCGGCACGAATGGCCGCGCCAGCGTTCCGGCCTTGCCCCGAGCACTGCGCAACACCGCCCGCAACCGACCTTGCGGCGTGAGGAAATCCACCAAAGCGCTGTTTTCGCGGTAGGCGCGGGAGTGGAGCACGTAGGCGGGTTGGCCGACAGGAGGGGTTTGCGACATGGAAGTCAGAGCTCTCAATGAACGAGCACAGCTTTATAAACTACCCAAAACCAATGTGGGAGCGAGCCTGCTCGCGAAAGCGGTGTGACAGTCAACATCAATGCTGAATGTTACATCCTCTTCGCGAGCAGGCTCGCTCCCACAGGGTTTCTCTGGTGTATCAGAAACCGAGACTTACAGGTCGCCGTAACCCAGCGAACGCAAGGCGCGTTCGTCATCGGACCAGCCGCCTTTCACCTTGACCCAAAGGTTGAGCATGATCTTGGAGTCGAACAGCAATTCCATGTCCTTGCGCGCCTCGGTGCCGATGCGCTTAATGCGCTCGCCCTTGTCGCCAATGATGATTTTCTTCTGGCCGTCGCGCTCGACGAGGATCAAGGCATGGATGTGCAGGGTTTTGCCCTGCTGCTTGAACTCTTCGATTTCGACGGTGATCTGGTACGGCAGCTCGGCGCCCAGCTGACGCATGATTTTCTCGCGCACCAGTTCAGCGGCGAGGAAGCGGCTGCTGCGGTCGGTGATCTGGTCTTCCGGGAAGAAGTGATCGTTTTCCGGCAGGTGCTCGGCGATCACTCGCTCCAGTACGTCGAGGTTGTGCCCGTGCTGGGCCGAGATCGGCATGATCTGCGCGTTCGGCAGCTGCTCCTGCAACCAGGTCAGGTGCGGCATCAGCTCGGCTTTGTCTTCGATGCGATCGGTCTTGTTCAGCGCCACAATCAGCGGGCCGGTCACGTATTGAACGCGCTCGAGCACCATCTGGTCTTCGTCGGTCCACTTGGTGCGGTCAACCACGAAGATCACCACGTCGACGTCTTTCAACGCCGCCGAAGCGGTCTTGTTCATGTAGCGGTTCAGGGCTTTCTCGCCACCTTTGTGCATGCCGGGGGTGTCGACGTAGATCGCCTGCACGGTGCCTTCGGTCTTGATGCCAAGCATGTTGTGGCGAGTGGTCTGAGGCTTGCGCGAGGTGATCGCCAGCTTCTGACCGAGGATGTGGTTCAGCAGCGTGGACTTGCCCACGTTGGGACGGCCGACGATGGCGACATAGCCACAGCGAGTTGCAGTTGAATCAGTCATGGCCATTCTCCACGCCCAGGGCAATCAGTGCTGCAGCGGCCGCTACCTGTTCGGCAATACGACGGCTCACACCCTGACCTCGGCTTTTTTCATTCAGTAAGGTGATTTCACATTCGACGAAGAACGTCCGGCAATGCGGCTCACCCTGGATATCCACCACTTCGTAACGCGGCAGTTCACAACCACGCGACTGCAGGAACTCTTGCAGGCGGGTTTTTGGATCTTTGTTGGTGTCGACCAGTGTCAGGCCTTCGAACTCCCCGGCCAGCCAGGCCAGTACGCGCTCGCGTGCCATATCCATGCCGGCGTCCAGGTAGATCGCACCAATCAGCGCTTCAAGGGCATCGGCCAGAATCGACTCGCGACGGAAACCGCCGCTTTTCAATTCACCGGAACCCAGGCGCAGGTATTCGCCAAGATCGAAACCGCGAGCCAGTACGGCCAGGGTCTCACCTTTCACCAGGCGTGCGCGCAATCGCGACAACTGGCCTTCGCGGGCCAGCGGGAAGCGATCGAACAGCGCCTCGCCAGCGACGAAGTTAAGGATGGCATCACCGAGGAATTCCAGGCGCTCGTTGTTACGCCCGGCAAAACTGCGGTGAGTCAGGGCCAGGACCATCAGCTCCTGATCCTTGAAGGTGTAGCCGAGCTGACGCTCGAGACGGCTTAAGGAGACGCTCACGGTTTACCCACGCTGAGTTCGTGGTTGGATTCCACCGCCATCGCCGTGATACGACGCAGGCTTGGGACAATTAACGCTGTGTTCAAAAATAACGTCCTGAATATCGTTGGCTTCATGCTTCCGGCCCCGAATGTGTCGGTTCCAGAAATGCATTCGGCGCTGTGTTCAACAGCGCCGTGTGTGATTACTTGATCAGGCCAACCCGCGAGAAATTCGGCAGGTGACTGAGTTTAGGTTCCGGCCAGCTCATCCAGACTGCGAAGGCCTTGCCGACGATATTCTTGTCGGGAACCATGCCCAGCAGATCCTTGGGAATGCTCGGATCATCCCAGTAGCGACTGTCATTCGAGTTGTCGCGGTTGTCGCCCATCATGAAAAAGTGCCCGGCAGGCACGGTCCACGAATGGTCTGGCGTTGCGCGGTAACGGCTCATTTCCTTGCGGATCAGGTGCTCGGCGACGCCGAGTTTTTCCTTATAGAGCTCAGCGCTGCCCAACGTGCCCGGCTCGGAGCCAACCAGTTGTTCGGCAATCGACTCACCGTTGACGAACAGACGCTTGTCGGCGGTGTAACGAATCTGGTCACCCGGCAGGCCCACCACACGTTTAATGTAGTTGACGTTCGGATCGCTCGGGTAGCGGAACACCATCACATCGCCGCGCTGCGGATCACCGACTTCGATGACTTTCTTTTCGATCACCGGCAAGCGGATCCCGTAAGAAAACTTGTTCACCAGAATGAAGTCGCCAACGTCCAGGGTCGGTTTCATCGAGCCGGAAGGGATCTGGAACGGTTCCACCAGGAACGAACGCAGTACCAGCACGATGAACAACACCGGGAAGAACGACTTGCCGTATTCAACCAGCAGCGGCTCTTTGTTCAGTTTCTCGACCACCACCCCATCAGGCTGGCTGACGCTGCCCTGATAGGAGGCAATGGCGGCACGCCGACGCGGCGCCAGGAAAAGCAGATCGAGCAACGCCAACAGGCCGCAAACGAACACGGCGATGACCAGCAACAGCGGGAAATTTAGTGACATAGGACCTAACTATCCAACCTGAGCACTGCAAGGAAGGCTTCTTGTGGAATTTCCACGTTACCGACTTGCTTCATGCGTTTCTTACCGGCCTTTTGCTTTTCCAACAGCTTGCGCTTACGGCTAACGTCACCGCCGTAGCATTTGGCCAATACGTTCTTTCTGAGCGCCTTGACAGAGGTCCGCGCAATAATCTGCCCGCCAATGGCGGCCTGGATCGCGACGTCGAACATCTGACGTGGAATCAGTTCTTTCATCTTCTCGGTCAACTGGCGACCTTTGTAGTGCGCATTGTCACGGTGCACGATCAGCGCCAGGGCGTCGACTTTGTCACCGTTGATCAACACGTCCAGTTTCACCAGATTAGCCGATTGATAACGATCGAAATGGTAATCCAGCGAAGCATAGCCACGGCTGGTGGATTTCAGACGGTCGAAGAAGTCCAGGACCACTTCGTTCATCGGCAAATCGTAGGTCACTTGAACCTGAGTACCGAGGAACAGCATGTCGTGCTGTACGCCACGCTTCTCGATACACAGGGTAATGACGTTGCCCAAGTGCTCTTGCGGCACAAGAATATTGGCCCGCACGATCGGTTCGCGCATGTCTTCAATCGAGGACAGGTCTGGAAGCTTCGACGGGTTATCGACGTAAATCGTCTCACCGGTTTTCAGCAACAGCTCGAAAATAACCGTCGGCGCCGTGGTGATCAGGTCCAGGTCGTACTCGCGCTCCAGGCGCTCCTGGATGATTTCCATGTGCAGCATGCCGAGGAACCCGCAACGGAAACCGAAGCCCAGGGCGTCGGAACTTTCCGGGGTGTATTGCAGGGACGAGTCGTTGAGCGTGAGCTTTTGCAGGGCTTCACGGAAATCTTCGAAGTCGTCGGAGCTGACCGGGAACAGACCGGCGTAAACCTGCGGCTGAATGCGTTTGAAACCTGGCAACACGTCGACGTCCGGCGTGGAGCTCAAGGTCAGGGTGTCACCCACCGGTGCACCGTGAATGTCCTTGATGCCGGCGATGATGAAGCCCACTTCGCCGGCCTTCAGGTCAACAGTGGCGGTGTGTTTCGGGTTGAAGACACCGACGCTGTCCACGAGGTGGATCTTGCCGGTGGACTTGACGAGGATCTTGTCGCCCTTCTTCACACAGCCGTGGCGCACGCGTACCAGGGAAACAACGCCCAGGTAGTTGTCGAACCAGGAGTCGATGATCAACGCTTGCAGCGGATCTTCGATGTTGCCGGTCGGCGCAGGAATGGTCTTGACCAGACGTTCGAGCACTTCGTCGACGCCCAGACCGGTCTTGGCACTGCACTCGACCGCATCAGTGGCATCGATGCCGATGATTTTTTCGATTTCTTCTTTGACGCGGTCCGGATCGGCCTGTGGCAGGTCGATCTTGTTCAGGACCGGCATGACTTCCAGGCCCTGCTCAATCGCGGTGTAGCAGTTGGCAACCGACTGTGCTTCAACGCCCTGACCGGCATCGACCACCAGCAACGCACCTTCACAAGCCGCCAGCGACCGGCTGACTTCATAGGTGAAGTCGACGTGGCCCGGGGTGTCAATGAAGTTCAGCTGGTACTTGATGCCGTCTTTGGCCGTGTAATACAGGGTGACGCTGTGGGCCTTGATGGTGATCCCGCGTTCACGTTCCAGGTCCATGGAGTCCAGCACCTGGGCCTCCATTTCGCGCTCGGCAAGGCCGCCACACATCTGGATGAAGCGATCGGCCAGCGTCGACTTGCCATGGTCAATGTGGGCGATGATGGAGAAATTGCGGATATGACTCAAATCACTCACGGATCAACACTCAAAAAGGCTGCAGGCATAGCCCGCCGAAAAATAGCCGGGAATTGTACCTGATCCACGGCGCAAGCGTCACGTTCGCAGGTCAGACGGCGGATACAAAAACGCCCCGGTCTTGCGACAGGGGCGTTTTGAGTCACCTGCAAGGTCAGGAGAAACCCTTGATCAACCGGCCCGGCGCAACAACCAGACCCCGGCCAAGGCACAAACAGCCGCCGGAACCAGTACCGCAAACAGCGGCGAAAAACCGAAGACCAGGCTCGAAGGACCGAGCAAATCCTGAACGATACGGAAGGTGAAGCCTACAAGCACGCCGGTGAACACTCGCTGACCGAGGGTCACCGACCGCAATGGACCGAAGATGAAGGAAATCGCCATCAGCACCAGAGCGGCGGTGACCAGCGGCTGCAACACCTTGACCCAAAATGCCAGCCAGTAACGCCCATTGTTCAAACCCTGGTCAGCCAGGTAGTGGATGTAGCCCCACAGACCGCTGATCGACAGCGTTTCGGGCGACATGACCACCGTATTCAACAGCTGCGGACTCAAGGCGACATCCCAGCGCTCGTCCGGGGTGGTGACCACTTCAGTGCTCTTTTCATGGAACAGCGTGGTGGTGACGTCGCTCAATTGCCAGTGATCCTGATCGAACTTCGCCCGCTTGGCGAAGCTGGAAGACAGCATATGACGCTCATTGTCGAAACGATAACGGGTGACGCCGTACAGCAGACCGTCGGGTTGCACCGAGTTGACGTGAATGAACTCATCACCCTGGCGATGCCACAAGCCATGCTTGGCGCTCTGCGCGTCGCCGCCACCCTGAGCCAGGGAGCGATTGGCCTGAGCGGTGACTTCGGTGGCCGGCGCGACATATTCGCCGATCACCACACCCACCGCCATCAGGATCAGCATTGGCTTCATGACCGCCCAGACGATTCGCCCGATTGACACGCCCGCAGCGCGCATGATGGTCAGCTCGCTGTGGCTGGCCAGGCTGCCGAGGCCGATCAGGCAACCGATCAGTGCCGCCATCGGCAACATGTCGTACAACCGACGTGGCGCGGTCAGCAAGACGTAGCTCAACACGTCCATCAAGGTGTAGGTATCGCTGACCTCACTCATCTCATCGATGAACGCAAACAGCGTCGCCAGCCCCAGAATAATCCCCAGTACCGCGAGGATCGCCACGAACACGCTGCTACCAATGTAGCGATCCAGCTTAACCACGAGCCACCTCCAGCGCGCTGCGGCGACTCGCCATTTTCAATTGCATGGTCTCCCAATAGAGCAAGCCCAGGCCAATCGCCAGGAAGATCGCGTGAACCCACCACAACCCCAGAACAGGCGGAATCTTGCCCTTTTCAAGGGCGCCACGAGCGGCAATCAGAATGCTCAGGTAAGCCATATAAAGAAGAATCGCCGGCAGCAGCTTGAGGAAACGGCCCTGACGCGGATTGACCCGCGACAGCGGCACCGCCATCAGGGTCACGATGAAGACCAGCAATGGCAGGGATAGACGCCATTGCAGTTCGGTGCGGGAGCGAATGTCATCGCTGGCGATCAGGGAACTGGTGGTCATCGCGTCACGGTCGGTCACTTCATCGCTGACGTCCGGCTTGGGCAGCAATACGCCGTACTCGTCGTACTTGATCGCCCGGTAGTCGGCCTGGCCCGGATTGCCGTCATAGCGATAGCCGTTGTCGAGAATCAGGTAACGGTTACCGTCGGGGCGAATTTCCTGACGGCCCTTCTCGGCCACCAGCACGGAAATCCCGCGATCCTTGTTATCGGAATTGACGTTCTTCTGCGAAATGAACACGCCGCCAAGGTTGATGCGGTCGTCCGACAGCGTTTCGGTGTAGGTCACCCGCGTTCCGTCACGCAGGGCCTGGAAGCGACCCGGCTCCAGGGTGTCGAACTCGGTCAGGGCATCCTGCTTGTTCAGCAGCAACTGGAACTGATTGGCGCCTTGTGGCGCCAGGCTCAGGCTCAGCCACGCCACCACCAGTGCGACCAGGGTGGCTGGGAAAAGGGTCATGGCAAACAGACGCTGCTGGCTCATGCCGGTGGCAGACAGCACGGTCATTTCACTTTCGAGGTACAGGCGGCCGTAGGACAGCAGGATGCCGAGAAACAGGCCCAGAGGCAAAATCAACTGCAGGAAACCCGGCAGACGAAAGCCCATGATCAGGAATAGTGAGCCCGGATCCAGGAGGCCAGAGGCCGCCTGGGCGAGGTATTTGATGAAACGACCGCTCATGATGATGACCAGCAACACAGCGCTGACGGCGCTCAAGGTCAACAGGACTTCGCGGGATAGATAACGGAAGACGATCAAACCAGACACTCCAGGGTTGTCAGGCTAAGGCGGCCAAACAAGCAAACGCATCAGCCGGCTCGAAGGGCAGAGCCGCCGAAAAAGATGCGCATTATCCTGTGATTGAGCGCGCCTGTCACTGCGCACGCTCAAGCAGGCGGTTAAAGCGTTGAAGATCGTACAACCGAGGGTTGTCAGGCGCCGGTAGCGAGGTTCAAACTGCGGCCTTTGTCGCAGGCCGTGACCTGCGTCTTTCTATTTATAAGCAAGCTCGAACGCATGCCGTCGAACACTTGCGTGTTGACCATTAATTCAGGGACCCGGACATGGAACTGGTTGTAAAAAGCGTTAGCCCAGAAACGTTGAAAACCGCCACTCTGGTAGTCGCCGTCGGCGAAGGCCGCAAGCTCGGCGCCATCGCCAAACAACTCGACGAACTGAGCGGTGGCGCCATCAGCGCTGTGCTCAAGCGCGGCGACCTGGCCGGCAAAGTCGGCCAGAGTCTGTTGCTGCACAGCCTGCCGAACCTCAAGGCCGAGCGCGTGTTGCTGGTGGGCGTGGGCAAAGACGAAGAGCTGGGCGACCGCCCGTTCCGTAAAATCATTGCCGGCATCCTCAACACCCTTAAAGGCCTGGGCGGCAGCGATGCGGTGCTGGCCCTGGACGAAGTCGTGGTCAAGGGCCGCGACAGCTACGGCAAGACCCGCCTGCTGGCCGAAACCCTGGTGGACGGTGAATACACCTTCGACCAGTTCAAGAGCCAGAAAGCCGAGCCTCGCACCCTGAAGAAAGTCACTCTGGTGACCATCAAGGCTGCCCAGGCTGAAGTCGAGCGCGCCGTGGCCCACGCCACTGCCATCGCCAACGGCATGGCGTTCACCCGCGACCTGGGTAACCTGCCGCCGAACATCTGCCACCCGACGTTCCTCGGTGAGCAGGCGAAGAACCTCGGCAAGGAGTTCAAAAGCCTGAAAGTCGAAGTCCTTGATGAGAAGAAGATCAAGGACCTGGGCATGGGCTCGTTCTACGCCGTCGGCCAGGGCAGCGCCCAGCCACCGCGCCTGATCGTCATGCAATACAACGGCGACAAGAAATCCGAGAAGCCGTATGCACTGGTCGGCAAAGGCATCACCTTTGACACGGGCGGCATCAGCCTGAAACCGGGCGCCGGCATGGATGAAATGAAGTACGACATGGGCGGCGCTGCCAGCGTATTCGGCACCCTGCGTGCCGTGCTCGAGCTGAAACTGCCGATCAACCTGGTGTGCATCCTGGCCTGCGCCGAGAACATGCCAAGCGGCAATGCTTCGCGTCCTGGCGACATCGTCACCACCATGAGCGGCCAGACCGTGGAAATCCTCAACACCGACGCCGAAGGCCGTCTGGTGCTGTGCGACGCCCTGACCTACTCCGAGCGCTTCAAGCCGCAAGCGGTGATCGACATCGCCACCCTGACCGGCGCTTGCGTCGTCGCGCTGGGTTCCCACACGTCGGGCCTGCTGGGCAACAACGACGAGTTGATCGGCCAACTACTGAGCGCCGGCCAATCGGCTGACGATCGCGCCTGGCAACTGCCGCTGTTCGATGAGTATCAAGAGCAGCTGGACAGCCCGTTCGCCGACATCGCCAACATCGGCGGCCCAAAAGCCGGCACCATCACCGCGGCCTGCTTCCTGTCGCGCTTCACCAAGGACCTCAACTGGGCGCACCTGGACATCGCCGGCACGGCCTGGACCAGCGGCGGCAAGGACAAGGGCGCCACTGGCCGTCCGGTTCCATTGCTGACCCAATACCTGCTGGACCGCGCCAAAGCCTGAAACCGATGACCCTGGGCGGCGTCACTTCCGGGTGACGCCGCCCTTGGCTCAGGAACCGCAATGACCAAAGTCGACTTCTATATCCTGCCCAGCGCCGATCCTTCAGCGCGGCTGGACTTTGCCTGCAAGCTCACCGAAAAAGCCTGGCGCATGGGCCACCGCATCTATCTGCATTGCAGCGATGCTGCCCAGCGTGACGATCTCGATGCGCGTTTGTGGGCCTTCAAGGGCGAAAGCTTCGTGCCCCACGGCCCAGCTGAAAATGAGCCCGACGGTTTGATTGTGTTGGGCCTTGGCGAGGACTGCGGTCCGCATCAGGATCTGCTGGTCAATCTCGACCTGAAAGTTCCGGTATTCGCCAAACAGTTCGCCCGTGTGGCGGAAGTGGTGGTGGAAGATCCGACGATTCGTACGGCTGCGCGGGAGAGTTTCCGTTTCTACCGCGAACAGGGCTATCCTCTGCAAGATCACCGTTTACAGCGACTCTGAGCATTCCGATGGACACTCCGAAACCGCAACAAAAGTCCGCGCACCTGCTGGACGACCTCGAGTCGATCCGCCAACTGCTCGGCGATGACAACCTGCAACCGCCCTTGCTTACCGATACGGTCGAGGAAGGTGACCAGGAACAGATTCCGATGCTGTTCGATACAGTCGGCGCCAGCCCGCCAACCCTCGAACCGGCGCCACCCGCCCCCGCTGCCCCTGCCGCCCAACCGGCGCCCACCGCCAGCAAGGGGCCCGACGACCTGCTGCACCTGGATGGCGAACTGCGCGCCGCCGCGCAATTGATCATGCAAGACGTGATCGACGACTTCGCCCCGCACATCGAAACCGAAATCAAACGCCGCCTCAGCGCGCGGATGGAACGGTTGTTGAGTCAGTACGAATAAAACACCAATCCCCTGTGGGAGCGAGCTCTGTGGTGAGGGGATTTATCCCCGTTCGGCTGCGCAGCAGTCGTCCCTGTAAATGCGTATTCCGAATGAAATGCTGGGGGCTGCTTCGCAGCCCAACGGGGATAAATCCCCTCGCCACAGTCTGCACCTGCTCGCCCTCCGCCCCATGCCCCGCTATACTTGCCGGCTTTTCCTGAATAAATGCCAATAGGGTCCCGCCGCGCATGGATAAGACCTACCAGCCGCACGCCATTGAAACTTCCTGGTACAACACCTGGGAGTCAGAGAATTACTTCGCCCCGCAAGGCGCGGGCGAGTCCTACACCATCATGATCCCGCCGCCGAACGTCACCGGCAGCCTGCACATGGGTCACGGCTTCAACAACGCGATCATGGACGCCCTGATCCGTTTCCGCCGCATGCAGGGTCGTAACACCCTGTGGCAGCCGGGTACCGACCACGCCGGTATCGCCACGCAAATGCTGGTGGAGCGTCAACTCGAAGCTCAGGGCCAGAGTCGTCACGACCTGGGTCGCGAAAAATTCCTCGAGAAAGTCTGGGAATGGAAGGATCAGTCCGGCGGCAACATCAGCCGTCAGATCCGCCGCCTCGGCTCGTCCGTGGACTGGGGCCGCGAGCGTTTCACCATGGACGACGGCCTCTCGGAAGCCGTTAAAGAAGCCTTTGTGCGCCTGCACGAAGACGGCCTGATCTACCGCGGCAAGCGCCTGGTCAACTGGGACACCAAGCTGCACACGGCGATTTCCGACCTCGAAGTGGAAAACCACGACGAGAAAGGTTTCCTGTGGAACCTGAAGTACCCGCTGGCCGACGGCGCCAAGACCGCTGAAGGCCAAAATTACCTGATCGTCGCGACCACTCGTCCGGAAACCATGCTCGGCGACGCCGCCGTAGCCGTTAACCCGAACGATGAACGCTACAAAGCCCTGATCGGCAAATTTGTCGAGCTGCCGCTGGTCGGCCGCCGCATCCCGATCATCGCCGACGATTACTGCGATCCTGAATTCGGCACCGGCTGCGTGAAAATCACCCCGGCCCACGATTTCAACGACTACGAAGTCGGCAAGCGCCACAACCTGCCGCTGCTGAACATCTTCGACAAGAATGCCCATGTTCTGCCCGCAGCCCAGGTGTTCAACCTGGACGGCACGCTGAACAGCGAAGTCGACGGCAAGCTTCCAGCCGAATACGCAGGTCTGGACCGTTTCGAAGCGCGCAAGCAAATCGTTGCTGCGTTCGATGCTGCCGACCTCTTGGTCAGCGTCAACGACCACGCCCTGAAAGTGCCGAAAGGCGACCGTTCCGGGACCATCATCGAGCCGTGGCTGACCGACCAGTGGTACGTGTCGACCAAGCCATTGGCTGAGCCAGCCATCGCTGCTGTTGAAGACGGCCGCATCGCGTTCGTGCCGAAACAGTACGAAAACATGTACTTCTCGTGGATGCGCGACATCCAGGACTGGTGCATCAGCCGTCAGCTGTGGTGGGGCCACCGGATTCCGGCCTGGTACGACGAGTCGGGCAAGGTCTACGTCGGTCGCGACGAAGCCGAAGTACGCGCCAAGAACAACCTCGGCCCGGACGTTGCGCTGCAACAGGACAACGATGTTCTCGACACCTGGTTCAGTTCGGGCCTGTGGACCTTCTCCACGCTCGGCTGGCCTGAGCAGACCGAATTCCTGAAGAAATTCCACTCCACCGACGTGTTGGTGACCGGTTTCGACATCATTTTCTTCTGGGTTGCCCGGATGATCATGCTCACCATGCACTTGGTGAAGAACGAAGACGGCACGCCGCAGGTTCCGTTCAAGACCGTTTATGTCCATGGCCTGGTGCGTGATGGCCAGGGTCAGAAGATGTCCAAGTCCAAGGGCAACGTCCTGGACCCGCTGGACATCATCGACGGCATCGAGCTCGAAGACCTGGTGCAGAAACGCACCTCGGGCATGATGCAGCCGAAACTGGCGAAGAAGATCGAGAAGCAGACCCGCGACGAGTTCGCCGACGGCATCGCCAGCTATGGCACCGACGCCCTGCGCTTCACCTTCTGCTCGCTGGCGTCCACCGGTCGCGACATCAAGTTCGACATGGGCCGCGTCGAGGGCTATCGCAACTTCTGCAACAAGATCTGGAACGCCGCTCGCTACGTGCTGGACAAGGGCGAAGACTGCGGTCAGAACGGCGAGGCTTACGAGCTGTCGCTGGCGGATCGCTGGATCATTTCGCAGCTGCAACGCACCGAAGCCGAAGTGACCCGTCAGCTCGACCAGTTCCGTTTCGACCTGGCCGCACAAGCCTTGTACGAGTTCATCTGGAACCAGTATTGCGACTGGTACCTGGAACTCTCCAAGCCTGTGCTGTGGGACGAAAACGCACCGGTCGAACGTCAGCGCGGCACCCGCCGCACCCTGGTTCGGGTATTGGAAGTCGCGCTGCGTCTGGCGCATCCGTTCATGCCGTTCATCACCGAAGAAATCTGGCAGCGCATCGCGCCGCTGGCCGGTATCGAAGGCAAGACGATCATGTTGCAACCGTGGCCAGTGGCCAATGAAGAGCGCATCGATCCGGCCGCCGAAAACGATATCGAATGGCTCAAAGGCCTGATGCTCGGCACGCGTAACATCCGTGGCGAAATGAACATCGGTCCCGGCAAGCCGCTGAACCTGTTCCTGAAAAACGTCAGCGCCGAAGATCAGCGTCGCCTCACCGAAAACGAAGCCCTGCTGAAGAAGCTGGCTCGCCTCGAATCGATCACCGTGTTGGCTGCCGGCGAAGAAGCACCGCTGTCCGCCACCGCACTGGTCGGCGAGATGGAAGTGCTGGTGCCAATGGCTGGCCTGATCGACAAAGACGCCGAACTGGCACGTCTGGACAAGGAAATCCTGCGTCTGCAGGGCGAAGTCCAGCGGGTTGGCGGCAAGCTGTCCAACGCCGGTTTCGTCGACAAGGCCCCGGCCGAAGTCATCGAGAAGGAACGCGCCAAACTGGCTGAAGCTGAACAGGCTTTGGGCAAGTTGGCCGAGCAGCATGCGCGGATTGCCAGCCTGTAACGGCACATCGCAATGAAGAAGGGAGGCCCTAAACGGCCTCCCTTTTTTGTGCCCGTCACATTCACCCAAACACCACAAATCCCCTGTGGGAGCGAGCCTGCTCGCGAAAGCGGTTTGTCAGTCGCCATCAATATTGACTGATGCGGCCCCTTCGCGAGCAGGCTCGCTCCCACAGGGGGATTGTGGTGTTCCGTCACAATTGCGTTCACAACGCCCGGATGTGGGACAATACCCGCCACTTTTAGCCATACCCGAATCGACCACGCCCATGAACGCCCCCCGAACACCAAGACCTGCGCGCAAAAAGCCTGATTCCGCGACGACCCCGGCCAAAGCCGTGGAACCCCGCGAGAAGGCCAGCCTGCATCCGCGCAACCGCCATCAGGGTCGTTACGACTTCCCGGCGCTGATCAAAACCACGCCGGAACTGGCGAAGTTCGTGATCATCAATCCGTATGGCAAGGAAAGTATCGACTTCGCCAACCCGGACGCGGTGCGGGTGTTCAACCGGGCGCTGCTCAAGTCGTTCTACGGCGTCGCCCATTGGGACATCCCGGCTGATTACCTCTGCCCTCCGGTTCCGGGGCGTGCCGATTACGTGCACTTCCTGGCCGACCTGCTGGCCAGCGTCAACGACGGCGAGATCCCTCGCGGCGCGCCGGTCAAGGTGCTCGACATCGGCATGGGCGCCAACTGCGTCTATCCGTTGATCGGCTACAGCGACTACCGCTGGCACTTCCTCGGCTCGGAAATCGATCCGACGGCCGTGGCCGCCGCCAAAGCCATCGTGCAGTCCAACGGGCTGAACAAAGCCATCCAGTTGCGCCAGCAAAGCAATCCCAAGCACATTCTGCTGGGCCTGCTCGAACCCGGCGAACGCTTTGACCTGACCATGTGCAACCCGCCGTTCCACGCCTCGATGGACGAAGCGACCAAGGGCAGCGAGCGTAAATGGCGCGCGCTGGGCCGTGCCGATCCAAAACGCAAACTGCCGGTGCTGAACTTTGGCGGTCAATCGGCAGAACTGTGGTGTGAAGGTGGCGAAGCACGGTTTGTGACGCAGCTGATCGCCGAGAGCGCGCATTTCCAACACAAAGTGCTTTGGTTCAGCACCCTGGTCTCGAAAGCCTCCAACCTGCCGGCGATCCAGACGGCGCTGAAAAAGGCCGGCGTACTGGAAAGCCAGGTTGTGGAAATGTCTCAGGGGCAGAAGCAAAGCCGCTTCGTCGCCTGGACCTTCCAGACCAAATCCGAACAGCAGGTATGGCGCGAGCGTTGGGCGCGTAAAAGCTGAGTAACTGACCGACGCAGATCAACTGTGGGAGTGAGCCTGCTCGCGATGGCGGTGCATCAGTCGACATCATCGTTAACTGACACGCAGCCATCGCGAGCAGGCTCGCTCCCACATTGGGTTGGTGGGTCAATCGCTGAATCGCAGACACAAAAAAGCCGTGCCCGGATCACTCCGGGGCACGGCTTTTTTTACTGCGTCTTACTTGTTAACAGCGTCGGTCAGGCCTTTGGCCACAACCAGCTTGATAACTTTCTTGGCAGCGATTTCGATGGCAGCGCCAGTCGAAGGGTTGCGGCCGGTACGGGCAGGACGCTCAGTCACTTTCAGTTTGCCGATACCTGGCAGAGTGATTTCGCCGCCGTTTTCCAGCTGATCGGCAACGATTTGGCCCAGTTGGTCCAGAGCGTTACGCGCGGTGGTTTTTGGCGCGTCGATAGCTTCAGCGATGTCGGCGATCAGTTGGTCTTTAGTAAGAGCCATGTAGTGTTCCTTCCCTATCAAATTCATATGGATTGCAGAGTGCAGTGTCAGCCATCGAGCCCGATCTTCTGGATCTGGCACCCTCGGCCAATAACCACGGGATCGGGGTTATAGATACCGAAATCAGGGTTTGGTTCGACCTGACAAATGCTGAATGCACGCTTAACGCAGTGACTTCGCGTAAGACCGGGCAAAACTAGCACAGAGACGGGGAAATATCCGCCTCTAGCTACCCATTTGGTCAGCTTTATTGCTCTAAAACTGTAAAAAACAGCATAAGCGCCATCGGACACCTGCGAATTGCCCTTCGTGCCGCGCCAAAACCAGTGGTTGCGGTACACTTGGCACTTTTTGGGGGAGCACGCCCTCCTCTCTTCAATCAGCCGAGAAGCCCATGCCGATCCGCCATTGCATCGTCCACCTGATCGACAAAAAACCCGACGGCACGCCCGCAGTTCTCCACGCTCGCGATTCCGAATTGGCCGAGTCGAGCGCCATCGAGTACATGCTTGCCGACCTCAATGAGAGCTACAACGCCAAACAAGGCAAGGCCTGGGGTTTCTTCCATGCCGAGTCCGGGGCGCACCCGTTCAGCGGCTGGCTGAAGGAATACCTCGACGACGGCAAGGATTTCACCGCGTTCAGCCGTGTGGCGGTGGAACATCTGCAAAAGCTGATGGAAGAGTCGAACCTCTCTGTGGGCGGCCACGTGCTGTTTGCGCATTATCAGCAAGGCATGACCGACTACCTGGCGATCGCGCTGCTGCACCACAGTGAAGGCGTTGCAGTGACCGATCAGCTGGACGTGACCCCGTCCCGGCACCTGGACCTGGGCCAACTGCACCTGGCGGCACGGATCAACGTGTCCGAGTGGCAGAACAACAAGCAGTCCAAGCAGTACATTTCGTTCATCAAAGGCAAGAACGGCAAAAAGGTTTCGGAGTATTTCCGCGACTTCATCGGTTGCCAGGAAGGCGTCGATGGCCCCGGCGAAACCCGCACCCTGCTCAAAGCCTTCAGTGACTTCGTCGAAAGCGAAGACCTGCCGGAAGAGTCCGCCCGCGAGAAGACCAAGACCCTGGTGGATTACGCCAGCAGCCAGGCAAAATTGGGTGAACCCATGGGCCTGGAAGAACTCTCGGAGCTGATCGACGAAGAGCGCCCGAAAGCCTTCTACGACCACATCCGCAACAAGGACTACGGCCTGTCGCCGGAGATTCCGGCAGATAAACGTACCCTCAACCAGTTCCGCCGCTTCACCGGTCGCGCCGAAGGCTTGTCCATCAGCTTCGAAGCGCACCTGCTGGGCTCGAAGATCGAATACGACGAAGAAGCCGGCACGCTGATCATCAAAGGTCTGCCGACTCAACTCACCGACCAGCTCAAGCGACGTAACTGATGCTCGGCGGCGCACTGAAGAAATTCCTGCTGATCCTGCTGGTGGTCGTGGTCTACCAGAACTGGGGCAAGATCGAGCGGGTGTTCCATCCGGCACAGGTGGTGTCGGAGCAGACTCAGGCCAAGGCCAACGTTGTGCTCTACACCACCGAATGGTGTGGCTACTGCAAACTGACCCGGCGCTTTCTCGATCAGAAGGGCATTCCGTACAAGGAGTTCGATATCGAGAAGGATGCCGAGGCGCGCAAGGCCTACGAGGCGCTGGGTGGACGCGGGATACCGCTGATCGAGGTGAATGGCACATTGATTCGCGGGTATGACCCGGACAGCATTCTCGCCGCACTGAAATAACCCGTTGGCTCACTCAATCCCTGTGGCGAGGGAGCTTGCTCCCGCTGGACTGCGTAGCAGGCCCAAACTCTTCGCAATGAATGCCGATTTTGTGAGTGCTGCGCACTCAAGCGGGAGCAAGCTCCCTCGCCACAAGTCCAAGCCAGTCCAACTACCTGTGATGCCAGGTTACTGCGCTTCGATGCGGAACCCGAATCGCGGAAAGTGCACATGCACCACGCCGCCCCGCTCGTCTTCACGACGCAGAATCAATTCTTCACTGCCCGCAAACAACAACTCACCCGCCACCGGGTCAACGCCGTAATCGATGGCGGCAATGACCACCTGCTGGCCAACCTCAAAACCATTCGGCTCGTCGAATTGCTCATCCGGCAATGCGGCCGGTGTGGCATTGCGCGCAACCTCCAGCGCCTCCTCGGAGGTCATCTCGCTGAATGCGCCATGACCGAAGCCCAACACACGCCCCAGCCACGCCGAAACCGCCGGATAAGCATCGACCAACGGTGAAGTGACAGGCGTGGCTTTGAGGAACCACAACGGATGGGCCAGGGCAAAGTCGGCAATCGACGGCTCGCCGAACAGGAAGTCGCCCTGTTCGCGCTGAAGCTGTTGCTCCAGACGCGCCATGATGGTCGGCCACTGATGCCGGGCTTGTTCAGCTGACAACCGTGTGGCGCTGCCACCGCTGAACAACTCCGCGCGATCGGCAATGAACGCCTTGATCGCTTCCGGCGGCAAATTGCCGAAGCGCACAGCGATCGATTCCGGTTGAAACACCAGGCTGACCGCGTGCTGGAACACCACCGAATCCGCCCATGCGGCGAACGTGGCGGCGATCATTTCCTGACCTTCAGGGAAGAACGCCGGCAAGGCTTTTTCCTGTTCCAGACGACGGGCGATCAGCGACGTGTCGCAATAGATATCCGCGCCGATCTGTAATACCGGCGTCTTGCGGTATCCGCCGGTCAGCGCGGTCAGATCGGGTTTTGGCATCACCGGCGAGATCTTCACCGAGCGCCAGGACAGCCCCTTGAAGCCCAGCAGCAAGCGGGCCTTTTCAGCAAAAGGGGACGTCGGGTAATGATGCAAAATCAACTCGGACATGCTCGGCTCCGCCGCACGAATAGGGAATCCGCAGCTTAGCGCGCATTCCATGTGCAGCCCACCGATCTGCCTGATGGGAACTTATCAGTCAGATTGATAAGCCCGCGGCAGCACTCGCCACCAGACATTCCTTGGCACTTTTCTTGAGTTTTTTGATCAGCCGTTCCTGACGCAGCGCTTCGCTTTTATCGCGGCAGGCTTCGGTGTAGACCAATGCCACGGCAGGGCTGGAGAGAAAAAAGCGCGCGCCCTTGCCACTTTGGTGGGTGGCGAAGCGGCGCACGGGATCATCGCTGATCCCGCAGTAGAGCGAACCATTGGCCGCGCGAACGAGGTAGACGAACCAGGGCTTGCTGACGGGCAGCGATGGTTCGGCGGCAATGACGGAAGATTCGCTGGCGGTGTTCACGTGACGATCAAGGCTTGAAAGGAAACAAGCCGCGATCTTATCAGCGACTGGCCTGGAATGCCTTCAGCCCCTTCAAGGCTTGAGCGCGCACGGCGTTTCTCACCGCCGGCGTCCAGCCCAACAACAGCCCCTTGAAACCCAGCGCCTGGCGAGACCAGGCCCACAGATCGAAGCTGTCGTGATGCTCGCAAATCTTGCCGTCGCGAAAAACAAAACGCGCCTGAATGTCGTTGACCACGGTGTTGCCGGTCTGGCTGAACAGGTACGTCGCCACCCAATCGGCGCCGCCCGTGCGCTCATCGCTGCGCACGTTATCGAACGTCAGGGAAAAATCCTTGGCCCGGGTGGTGAGCATGCGCCACATGTCGCCGGCATCGCGGCCGCGCAGTTCGCCGAACGCCGGATCACTGAACACCACGTCGTCGGTATAGCAGGCACTCATGGCCTCGGCATCCAGCCGCTGGAAGGCTTGGTAGAACTGGGTGATCAATGCGCTGTGGGCATCACTCATGGGCAGGCTCCCTCTGGACGTGCAAATAAATGCGCAAAGTGGTGTCGAAAGATTGCCTGCACGATAGTCAACTAAGGCGCGGAACACTATCGGCATTCGCGGGACGAATACCGACAGTGCGCGGGTGTCAGACCTTTTCGCTTTCGACCTGGACGTACAGCGAACGTCCGGCGCCGAGGCCGGCGATGATCGCCCCAAGGCCGATGATGCCGAATATCCAGCCCAAGGCGTTCCAACCGCCGGTCCAGTCATGCACGATACCGACCGCGAACGGGCCCATGGACGCCAGGGTGTAACCGAAGCCCTGGGCCATGCTCGACAGGTTCGCCGCGACATGGGAGTCCCGCGAGCGCAGCACGATCAGGGTCAACGCCAGACTGAACGTACCGCCCTGCCCGAGACCCAGCAGGATCGCCCAGCCCCACAAGCCTTCGATCGGTGCGTAGAGACAACCGAACAAGCCGCCAAGGGTCAGCAGCATGACAATGACGATCGCCAGACGCTGATCCTTGCCACGCGTCGCCAGCCATGGCGCCGCCAGTGAACTCGCCAACTGAACGATGACCGAGCCTGACAGCACCAGACCCGCCTGGGTCGGCGTCAGGCCGCGGCCGATCAGGATCGACGGCAACCAGCCGAACACGATGTAGGCCAGAGAAGATTGCAGGCCCATGTAAAGCGTCACTTGCCAGGCGAGTGGATCACGCAACAGACCGCGAACCCGATACGCGACGTTGTGCGCGCCGTGTTTCTGACCGATTTGTGGCAACCAGAAAATCGCCGCGACCAATGCCGGAACCACCCAGAAGCCGAGACCCAACGCCCAGCTCTTGTCGAAATGCTCGCTCAACGGCACGGTCGCGCCCGCAGCCATCGCCGCCCCCAGGCACAGGGCCATGGTGTAGACGCCGGTCATGGTCCCCGCGTGTTTCGCAAAGTCGCGTTTAACAATACCTGGCAGCAATACGCCAATCACGCCGATGCTCGCGCCGGCCAGTACGCTCCCGGCAAACAGGCCGATCTCACCGAACGAACTGCGCAGGATGATCCCGCCGGCCAACATCAAGAGAATGCCCAGCACCACTCGCTCGGCGCCGAAACGTCGTGCCAGCACGGGCGCCAGCGGTGCAAACAAGCCGAGGCACAGCACCGGTAACGTCGTCAGCAAACCGGCCTGAGCTGCCGACAAACCGAGGGTTTTCGAAACCTCGCTGAGCATCGGCGCCATGCTCGACAGCGCCGGACGCAGGTTCAGCGCCACCAGAATCAGGCCCAGCAACAACAGCCACGGCCGCCGCAGGATCGGGTGACTTTGCTGGACCTGTTCGTCATCCGCCTCGGCGTCGATCAGCAGCTCTTCGAGTTCTGCCGTGCGTTTGGCCTGGGGGATGCTGCTTTCGTTGACCTGCTGGCTGGACATGGGGGTCTCGGTTTCAAGGTTCATTGATCAACTGCCTCGACAGGGCTTTGGCCCGTTCCGGGTCGCGTTGTTCGACGGCATCAAGCAGTTCGATATGAAGGTCGAACACCTCCTGGCGTCGGGGGCTGATGTTCAGTGTCTCGCGCAGTTGCGCGCCGATGACGCTGGAAAAATAGCGATACAACTCGCTGAGGGTCGGGTTGTGTGCGGCGTCCACCAGACGACGGTGAAACACCAGATCGCAGGCGATGTAGGTGTCGAGATCACCGTGATAGTGGCTGCCGCTGACGCCCAATGCTTCGCGCAACGCCACCAGGTCTTCGTCGGTACGCCGCAGTGCGGCCAGGCCGATGGCCTCGACTTCCAGAATGTGCCGAGTCTCCCGGGCTTGTTCGTGGGAGCAGCGGGACAAGGCTTTCATGGTGTCGAGCGGATCGACCACCGCCCGCAGGTAACTGCCATCGCCCTGACGGATTTCGATCAACCCGGAAAACGCCAGTACGCGCATGGCTTCACGCACGGTGTTGCGGCTGATGCCTAGCTCGGCGGAAAGCTCGGGTTCGGTGGGCAAGCGCTGGCCAACAGACCAGACACCTTCGTTGATGCGCAGGCGCAATTGGTCCAGGGCCTGGTCGACCAGGGACCGTTTAACTAGCGGAGAAATGTCTGACATAGGATTCGCCTTTTCATCCAATCATAGGATGAATTTTCTGACATGTTAGTCAGCTATGCGTAGGACGGCAACCGCCTACGTTAAAAGGGCGGGAGAAGGAGCGGAATTTTTGATTAGTCAAAATTACCCTTTAAGGGTAATTTCTGGGACAGGGTTAGCGGCTTCTTATGGAAAAGAACACACCTTACTACGACCTGACGGTAGTCAAGTCGTAGGTCGTCAGATTAGGGACAAAGGCATTTACCGGTGCAGCACGGGAAGGCGGCCGACGAATGGATTTAAGCCTTTCCCAAATGCTGCAAATCGTCTGCGCGCTGGAAAACAGAATGTTGTACAAATCGATGACGACCTTTGCCGATCACCGGATCTGGCAGGACGTTTATCACATGAAGACTCACGGTCTGGAGATTTACATCAAAGTGACTTACCGCCCCGGTGGTGGGCCTCCGGTAATCTCCTTCAAGGAGAAAGACGCATGAATGGAAAGCAATGTTTCAGCTGCGGTACTCATGATGGGTTGCAGCATTTCGAAGGGCGTAGCTTCACTATCGATTTCAAAAAGATGACACGTCAGATAGGCGACATTTCAGGCTACGAGTGTCGGGTCTGCGGTGAAGTCGAATTCGATGACGGCAGCGCCGAGCGATACTCAGTGGCTAGTGATCAACTGCTGATCGATTGCCGTCAACTCATGGCTGCCGAGATGAAGCGTATCCGTCGCAAGCTGAAACTCTCGCAGAAAGAAGCAGTGAAATTACTTTCCGGCGGCGGCCACAATGCTTTTTCCCGCTACGAGCGCGCCGAGCTGGCACCGCCTCAGCCGCTATTTATGCTGATGCGCTTGCTGGATCGGCACCCACACCTGCTGGGTGAAGTGCAAGCACTTTGCGAAGGTGCAGATTTGCGCCGTTTACTGGCGAGCCTCGATCAGGAGCGCCAAGCCGCGCTTGCTTCCTGACTCACAAAACCCAGACAAAAATAAACCCGGAACACTGTCCGGGTTTATTTCATTGCCAAGGGCCAATCAATGCAGGATCTGGCTCAGGAACAGCTTGGTACGTTCATTCTGCGGGTTATCGAAGAAGTCGTTCGGCGCGGCTTGTTCGACGATTTCGCCCTTATCCATGAAGATCACGCGGTTGGCCACGGTGCGGGCGAAGCCCATTTCGTGGGTCACGCAGAGCATGGTCATGCCGTCTTCGGCCAGGCCGATCATGGTATCCAGCACCTCTTTCACCATCTCTGGGTCGAGTGCCGAGGTCGGTTCGTCGAACAGCATGATTTTCGGTTTCATGCACAGCGCACGGGCAATCGCCACACGTTGTTGCTGACCGCCGGACAGTTGCCCCGGAAATTTATGCGCCTGCTCCGGAATGCGGACGCGTTCCAGGTAATGCATGGCGATTTCTTCGGCCTTGCGCTTGGGCATCTTGCGCACCCACATCGGTGCCAGCGTGCAGTTCTGCAGGATGGTCAGGTGCGGGAACAGGTTGAAGTGCTGAAATACCATGCCGACTTCACGGCGGATCGCTTCGATCTGCTTGAGGTCGTTGGTCAACTCCACGCCATCGACCACGATGCGACCCTGCTGGTGCTCTTCCAGACGGTTGAGGCAACGAATGGTGGTGGATTTGCCGGAACCCGACGGGCCGCACAGGACGATACGCTCACCCTGCTTGACGTTCAGGTTGATGTCTTTCAACACGTGGAACTGGCCGTACCACTTGTTCACGCCCTGCATCTGAATAATGCCTTCAGGGCTCACAGGCTGTTTGATCGCTTCACTCATAAACTACGCTCCTAACGCTTGTGGCCAGTGTCCAGCTTACGTTCCAAATGCATGGAGTAGCGGGACATACCAAAACAGAAAATCCAGAACACCAGGGCCGCGAACACATAGCCTTCGGTGGCCATGCCCAACCATTTCGGGTCGGCGGCGGCTTGTTTGACGCTGTTGAGCAAGTCGAACAGGCCGATGATGATCACCAGGCTCGTGTCCTTGAACAGCGCAATGAAGGTATTGACGATACCGGGGATCACCAGCTTCAGGGCTTGCGGCAGAATCACCAGGCCCATGCTGCGCCAGTAACCGAGGCCCATCGCTGCAGCCGCTTCGTACTGACCTTTGGGAATCGCTTGCAGACCGCCTCGCACCACTTCGGCGACGTAGGCCGACTGGAACAGGATCACACCGATCAGTGCCCGCAACAGTTTGTCGAAGTTCATGCCTTCAGGCAGGAACAACGGCAGCATCACCGAGGACATGAACAGCACCGTGATCAACGGCACGCCGCGCCAGAATTCGATGAAGGTCACGCAGACCACCCGAATCGCCGGCATGTTCGAACGACGGCCCAGCGCCAGAACAATCCCCAGCGGCAACGCACCGGCAATACCGACGGTGGCGATCACCAGGGTCAGCATCAAGCCACCCCATTGGCTGGTCGCCACGGTGCTCAGACCGAAGAGTCCGCCATGCAGCAGGAAGTAGGCAATGATCGGGTACAGCACCAGGAAGCTCAGCCCGTATACCGCTTTACGGTGAAAGCGCGAGATAAACAACGGTGCCACGCCGATAACCGCCAGCCACACGGTCAGGTCCACGCGCCAGCGCAGGTCTGTCGGGTAGTAGCCGTACATGAACTGGCCGAAGCGCTGTTGGATGAACACCCAGCAGGCGCCCTCCTTCGTGCAGTCGGCGCGCGTGGTGCCGACCCAGTTGGCATCGAGGATCGCCCAATGCAGGATCGGCGGCACCACCAGGTAGATCAGGTAGAACGCGAACAGGGTCAGCAGGGTGTTGAGCCAGCTGGAGAACATGTTCGCGCGCATCCACGCCACGACACCGATGCTGCGGCTCGGGGGTGGCATGTCAGGTTTGAAAGTATGAGTCGTCATGCGCTTTTCCTTACCGCTCGATCAGCGCAATGCGCTTGTTGTACCAGTTCATCAGCAGGGAAATGCTGATACTGATCGCCAGGTACACGCTCATGGTGATGGCAATCACCTCGATCGCCTGCCCGGTCTGGTTCAGCACCGTACCGGCAAACAACGACACCATTTCCGGATAACCGATACCGGCCGCCAGCGAGGAGTTCTTCGCCAGGTTCAGGTATTGGCTGGTCAGCGGTGGAATGATCACGCGCAGGGCTTGCGGGATGATCACCTTGCGCAGGGTCGGACCGTTGCGCAGCCCCAACGAGTGGGCCGCTTCGGTCTGGCCGTGGCTGACCGACTTGATGCCCGAACGCACGATCTCGGCGATAAACGCCGCGGTGTACACCGTCAGGGCCAGGGTCAGCGCCAGCAGTTCCGGGATCAGCACCCAGCCACCGACGAAGTTGAAGCCTTGCAGCTTCGGCATTTCCCAGTGCAGCGGCGCGCCGAAGATCAATGCGCACAGCGCAGGGATCGCAAAGAACAGCGCCAGACCGACCCAGAATTTGTGGAACGGTACACCGGTCGCTTCGAAGCGTTTGGTCGCCCAGCGGCTCATCAGCACGATGGCGACAATGGCCACGACGATGCTGACCACAAACGGCCAGAAACCGTCCGCCGTCATCGCGGCAGGCATGTTCAGGCCACGGCTGCTGACAAAGAAGGTGTCGCCGAAGTTATGGCTGTTGCGTGGCCCCGGCATGGTCAGGAACACCGCGAAGTACCAGAACAGGATTTGCAGCAGCGGCGGAATGTTACGGAAAACCTCGACATACACCGTCGCCAGCTTGGCAATGATCCAGTTCTTCGACAGCCGTGACACACCGACGATGAACCCGAGGATGGTCGCCAGGATCACGCCGATGAAGGTCACCAGCAGCGTGTTGAGCAGGCCGATGACAAACACCCGGGCATAGCTGTCCGATTCGGTGTAGTCGATCAGGTGTTGAGCGATGCCGAAACCGGCACTGCGCTCCAGAAAGCTGAAGCCGGAGGTAATGCCCCGGTGTTGAAGGTTGGTCTGTGTGTTGTCGAACAGATACCAGCCCATCGAGACCACCGCCACAATGGTGATGATCTGAAATAGCCACGCACGCACTTTTGGGTCGCTGAGGCTGAGCCTCTGCTTTGGTGCGCCGATTGAATTTTGCATGAAGTGCCCCGCAAATAATGGAACAGAACATCACCCGGCGGTTGGCCCACCGGGTGATAGAACCATCAGCGCACTGGTGGTGCGTATTGAATGCCGCCGTTGTTCCACAGAGCGTTCAGCCCGCGGTCGATGGCCAGTGGAGTGCCTTTGCCGAGGTTTTTCTCGAACACTTCACCGTAGTTACCTACTTGCTTGACGATCTGGACGACCCAGTCTTTCTTCACTTTCAGGTCTTTGCCGTATTCACCATCAGTGCCCAGCAGACGAGCGACGTCCGGGTTCTTGGTGGCTTTAGCTTCAGCTTCAACGTTTTTCTGGGTGATACCCATTTCTTCAGCGTTGAGCATCGCGAACAGGGTCCACTTGACGATGCTGAACCATTCTTCGTCGCCTTTACGCACGACCGGGCCCAGAGGCTCCTTGGAGATGGTTTCCGGCAGAACGACGTAGTCGGTCGGGGTCGCCAGCTTGCTGCGTTGTGCGTAGAGCTGGGATTTGTCGGAGGTCAGCACGTCGCAACGACCGGATTCCAGCGACTTGGCGCTTTCATCGGAGGTGTCGAAGGTGATCGGGGTGTATTTCAGACCGTTGCCGCGGAAGTAGTCGGAAACGTTCAGCTCGGTCGTGGTACCGGCTTGAATGCAGATGGTGGCGCCGTCGAGCTCTTTAGCGCTCTTCACGCCCAGCTTGTTGTTCACCAGGAAGCCGATGCCGTCGTAGTACGTCACGCCGGCAAACACCAGGCCCATGCCCGAATCGCGGGAGCTGGTCCAGGTGGTGTTACGCGACAGCACGTCGATTTCGCCGGACTGCAGCGCGGTGAAGCGCTCTTTGGCGTTCAACTGGCTGAATTTGACCTTGGTCGCGTCGCCGAAAACGGCAGCGGCCACAGCGCGGCAGACGTCAGCATCGATGCCGATGATCTTGCCAGTCGAGTCTGGAACCGAGAAGCCCGGCAGACCGTCACTGACGCCGCACTGTACGAAACCTTTCTTCTGCACTGCATCCAGGGTTGCACCCGCCTGAGCGAACCCACTGACACCGAGTACTGCGGCTGCAGTCACGATCGCCAGGGTGGATTTCAACATCTTCATTCAAACCTCCAGTTTTGCTCTTGTTGTGTCGGAGCTGAGTCCAGTCGCACCCTTATGAGGCGTTGTTGACCCGTGTTGGCTTTTTTTGGGGTCAACCGACGTAAGACCTGCGCTATGAGTCTAGTAGGAGAAAATCCACATCATGGACAACTCACTTCTCACCAATCGGCCGAACGGGCGGTAGCCCTTTCACGTTCGCGAAGCCCGTAGCGGCCACTGGCGAACATCCATCACCGGATTCTTTGCTATCCCACTGCCAGCAGTACACTGATAGTGTTACCGCAAGGCGCGAGATGGGTTGCACCGCTTCCCCATAGCAAAGCCCGTACCAGACCGCTCGCAGAAGCGATTCAGCGACAGGTCAATAGCAAAACTTGTAGCCTTGCGACATCTTCTTAACTGATCAACCAGGCGTGCACTCGGGTCTCGCACCCAATGAGAGCGTCTGCACAAAATTGGAGCAACCATGACCGAGCCCTTGATTCTTCAACCCGTCAAGCCCGCAGACGCCTGCGTTATCTGGCTGCACGGCCTGGGCGCCGATCGCTACGACTTCCTGCCGGTGGCCGAAGCCTTGCAGGAAACCCTGCTGACCACCCGCTTCGTTCTCCCGCAGGCACCGACCTGCGCCGTCACCATCAATGGTGGTTACGAGATGCCGAGTTGGTACGACATATTGGCCATGAGCCCGGCGCGCGCGATCAACCGAGAACAGCTGGAAGAGTCGGCGCAGCGAATCATTAATTTGATCGAAGTGGAGCGCGCCATCGGAATAGACGCCTCGCGGATATTTTTGGCAGGTTTTTCCCAAGGTGGCGCGGTGGCGTTACACGCCGCTTTTCTGAAATGGCAGGGACCTTTGGGTGGCGTACTTGCCCTCTCCACTTATGCACCGACCTTCAGCGATGAACTGGAGCTTTCCGCCAGCCAACAGCGTATTCCCGTGCTGTCTTTACACGGCCAGTACGATGACGTCGTTCAAAACTCCATGGGCCGCACCGCTTACGAGTATTTAAAGCAGCATGGTGTCACCGTGACATGGCAGGAATACCCAATGGGCCACGAAGTGTTACCCGAGGAGATTCGCGACATCGGTGTCTGGCTCGCCGAGCGCTTGCGTTAACTGTTTATGCGAAAAGCAGCCCATTGATCCATCCCACTACGCCGCGCCCGATTCTTGCATTACACTGGCCGGCGTATATTCCTTAACCAATTGATGAGATGACCGTGCTCAAAGCACTCAAGAAAATGTTCGGTAAAAGCGAGACTGAGCAGCTCGCGCCAGTCTCCAGCGCTCCGTCTCACCATCCCAGCCACCGCACCGACGGTAATCAGTCTGGCCGGACCGCAGCCGTAGCGGTACCGAAGCACGAGCCGATGACCACACCGGCCGTCCTACCCGTTGAGGCTCCGGCCTCTGAAGAACCGCGCAGCGAAGCTACAAAACCTGTCAGACCGCGTCGCGAACCAAAACCCAAAGCGCCGGTTATTCCCTGGAAACTCGAAGACTTCGCCGTCGAACCCCAGGAAGGCAAAACCCGTTTCCACGATTTCAAACTCGCCCCCGAACTGATGCACGCCATCCAGGACCTGGGCTTCCCGTATTGCACGCCGATTCAGGCGCAAGTGCTTGGCTTCACCCTCGCAGGCAAAGACGCCATCGGTCGCGCCCAGACCGGCACCGGCAAAACCGCTGCGTTCCTGATTTCGATCATCACCCAGTTGCTGGAAACCCCGCCGCCGAAAGAGCGCTACATGGGCGAGCCACGGGCGCTGATCATTGCTCCGACCCGCGAACTAGTGGTGCAGATCGCCAAGGACGCGGCCGACCTGACCAAATACACCGGCCTCAACGTCATGACGTTTGTCGGCGGCATGGACTTCGACAAGCAGCTCAAGCACCTCGAAGCCCGTCATTGCGACATCCTCGTGGCCACCCCAGGGCGTCTGCTGGACTTCAACCAGCGCGGCGACGTGCACCTGGACATGGTCGAAGTCATGGTGCTGGACGAAGCCGACCGGATGCTCGACATGGGTTTCATCCCACAGGTGCGTCAGATCATTCGCCAGACGCCGCCGAAGAACGAGCGTCAGACGCTGCTGTTCTCCGCGACCTTCACCGAAGACGTGATGAACCTCGCCAAGCAATGGACCACCGACCCGTCAATCGTCGAGATCGAGTCGCAGAACGTGGCCAGTGAAAACGTCGAGCAACACATCTACGCCGTGGCCGGTGCCGACAAATACAAACTGCTCTACAACCTGGTCAACGACAACGGTTGGGAGCGGGTGATGGTGTTTGCCAACCGCAAGGATGAAGTGCGGCGCATCGAAGAGCGTCTGGTGCGTGACGGCGTCAACGCCGCGCAACTGTCCGGCGACGTGCCGCAGCACAAGCGCATCAAGACCCTGGAAGGTTTCCGCGAAGGCAAGATCCGCGTCCTGGTCGCCACCGATGTCGCCGGTCGCGGCATTCACATCGACGGCATCAGCCACGTGATCAACTTCACCCTGCCGGAAGTCCCGGACGACTACGTGCACCGCATCGGTCGTACCGGTCGTGCCGGTGCCGATGGCGTGTCCATCAGTTTTGCCGGTGAAGACGACTCCTACCAGCTACCGTCCATCGAGGCGCTGCTGGGTCGCAAGATCAGCTGCGAAACGCCACCGACGCATCTGCTGCGGGCGGTTGAGCGCAAGCGCCCGTAACGCGGGTCGCACTAAAAGAGGCGCAGCCGGAAACGGACTGCGCTTTTTTTTCGCCCGGACATTGATCGAGACAACTAAAAGTCCATAATAGACAAATTAGTTTACTTCCAGCTCCCGGAGCCGACCATGTCCAGTACGCCTTACGTGATCACCCAACCTCAGGCCAGCGAGTTGCTGGCACAGGTCGACGTGCCGCAGATCCTGCGCAAGCTGTTCCGCGACCTGGCCGCCGGGCAAGCCGTACAACCGGCACAGCAACTGGTGGAGTTCCCGCAGGGCGCTGGCGACTTCATCAACTACCTGGGCGTGCTGGCTGAAGACGGCGTGTACGGGGTCAAGACCTCGCCGTACATCGTTCGTGAACAAGGCCCGTTGGTGACGGCCTGGACGCTGTTGATGTCGATGCAGACCGGCCAGCCGCTGTTGCTCTGTGATGCCGGTGAACTGACCACGGCACGCACCGCTGCAACAACCGCAGTGGCGGTCGACGCCCTCGCCCCGCTGAAGGCCCGACGTCTGGCGATCATCGGCAGCGGCAAAGTCGCCCAGGCGCACTTGCACTACGTCAAAGGTCTGCGCGACTGGCAGAGCATCAACCTCTACTCACCGAGCCTGAGCGACAAACATCCCGAAGTATTGGCGCAGCTCAAAAGCCTCGATCCACGCCTGACCATCGTCGACAGTCGTGAAGCGGCCGTGCAAGACGCCGATGTGATCATGCTCTGCACCTCGTCCGCAGGCCCGGTGATCGACCCTTCAAGCTTGAGCAAACCGGCGCTGATCACTTCCATCAGCACCAACGCGCCGCGTGCCCATGAAGTGCCGCCGCAGAGCCTCAATGACATGCAAGTGTTCTGCGATTATCGTCTGACCACCCCAGGCTCGGCCGGCGAGATGCTGATTGCCGGTGAACAACATGAATGGGACAAGCGCTTGATCATCGGCGACCTGCCCGATCTGCTCAGCGAAAAAGTCCAGCGCCCCGACTACGACCGTCATGTGTTCTTCCGCTCCATCGGTCTAGGCCTGGAAGACATCGCACTGGCCAATGCCCTTTACCGCCTACAGCACTAACACCACGCCCCTGTGTAGGAGCTGACGAGTGAAACGAGGCTGCGATCTTTTGATCTTGCCTTTAAAAGCAAAGTCAAAAGATCGCAGCCTCGTTTCACTCGTCAGCTCCTACAGTCCTGCAAGGGATCTCTACACATTCGGCATTTACGCCCCATCAGGAGACGTTCATGAGCCAGGCAGATTTCATCATCATCGGCGGCGGGATTGCCGGCGCTTCCACCGGTTTCTGGCTGTCGCAGCATGCCCGAGTGATCGTGCTCGAACGCGAATCCCATCCGGCCTACCACTCCACCGGACGTTCGGCCGCATTGTTCACCGCCGCTTACGGCACACCGCAGGTTCGGGCGTTGACCCAGGCCAGCCGTGATTTCTTCGACGCGCCCCCATCCGGTTTCTGCGAACACCCGCTGCTGACCCCGCGTGGCGAGATGACCGTGGACTTCACCGGCGACCCGGCCGAACTGAATAATCAATACCTGAGCGCCAAAGCCACGGTGCCGGAGATGCAGCTGCTCAGCGCCGACCAGGCCTGCGTGCGCCTGCCGATCCTGCGCCGGGAAAAAGTCCATGGTGCGATTTACGACCCGACCGCCAGCGACATCGACACCGATGCCTTGCACCAGGGTTACCTGCGCGGTATCCGACGCAACAAAGGTGAAGTTCATACCGACAGCGAAGTCATGAGCCTGACCCGTGACGCCGAAGGTGTATGGCAAGTCCAAACCAACGGTCAAACCTTCAGCGCCCCGATCATCATCAACGCGGCAGGCGCCTGGGCCGACAAAATCGGCGAGTTCGCCGGAGCCAGACCACTGGGCCTGCAACCCAAGCGCCGTGCGGCGTTCATCTTCGCCGGCCCCGAGGGCGTGGACATCCACCATTGGCCCATGCTGGTCAGCCTCGATGAATCCTTCTACATGAAGCCCGACGCCGGAATGTTCCTCGGCTCGCCAGCCAACGCCGACCCGGTGGAACCGCACGACGTGCAGCCTGAAGAGCTGGACATCGCGATGGGCATCTACCAGATCGAAGAAGCCACGACCCTGACCATCCGCCGTCCAACCCGCACCTGGGCCGGCTTGCGCAGTTTCGTGAGCGACGGAGATTTGCTGTCCGGTTTCGATCCGCAGGTGCCGGGGTTATTCTGGGTGGCGGCACAAGGCGGTTATGGCATCCAGACCTCGCCGGCCATGGGCCAGGCCAGCGCTGCACTGGTGCGCGGTGAAGCCTTGCCCGAGCAACTGACTCGCTTCGGTCTGAACACCCAGATGCTCTCCCCCGCGCGGCTGGGCTGACGTTCAGACTCAGGTGACGTGTCGACACGATTGCGGCAAACTTCCAGCGCCCCTTTTGACGGGGCGCTGATGCTGCCTGGAGCTCCACTTTATGAACGCCCAAGAACAAGAACCGGTCCGCGATGACGCTGCATTGAAGAGTTCGCCGCTGGATAACTTCCGCGCGATCGCCGATGCCATCGCCACGTTGTTCTTTCCGCACGCCGAGGTGGTGCTGCACGATCTGCGCACTCAGAAGGTCGACTACATCGCCAACAACCTGTCCAAACGGGAAATCGGTGACGACTCGGCGCTGGAGGACATGCTCAGCGAAGAGATCAGCGAACGAAACATCGGGCCGTACGAAAAGCTCAATTGGGATGGACAGAAGATTCGCAGCCTGAGCAGCGTGCTACGCGACAGCGAAGGTCATCCGCTGGCGGTGCTGTGCATTAATTTGAATATTTCGTTGTTCGAAAATGCCAAGGCCGCGCTGGATCTGTTCCTGTCGCCGAGCAAGTTGATTCCGCAGCCCGATTCACTGTTTCGCGATGACTGGCAGGAGCGCATCAACACCTTCCTCCACGCCTGGCTGCGCGAACGTCAGCTGAGCCTGAACCTGCTGACCCGTGACCATAAACGCGAACTGGTGCTGGCACTGCACGCCGAGGGTGCCTTCAAAGGCAAAAGCGCCTCCAACTATGTGGCGAACGTGCTGAACATGGGGCGGGCAACGGTGTACAAACATTTGAAGGAATTGAAGGGCTGAGGGAGCGACACGCACTTGTAGGAGCACCGCTTGCCGGCGATGGCGTCCTAAAGATCGACACCCATCTGTAGGAGCACGGCTTGCCGGCGATGGCGTCCTTGAGATCGCCATCGCCGGCAAGCCGTGCTCCTACAGGATCAGCGGTTACTCCAGCACGGACGCCGGCCCGAAGAATTCGTAACGGCTTTGCTTCTCCGGCACACCCAGCGCTTTGAGGTGACGCTTGACCGCCGCCATGAAGCCTTTAGGCCCGAGGAAGTAAGCGTCCAGATCGCGCTGCTGCGGCAACCACTCGCCCAGTTGCTCCTGGCTCAACAAGCCAACCTTGTGCGCCGCCGGGCTCACGCCATCGTCTTCGTCGTAGCAATAGAAGCGCTTGAGTTGCGGATGACGCTCGGCCAAGCCATCGATCCAGTCGCGGAAAGCATGAACGCTGCCGTTACGCGCGCAGTGGATAAAGTGCACCGGCCGTTCGGTCGCCAGCGCCGCTTCGAGCATCGCCAGCGTCGGAGTAATGCCGACGCCGCCGCTGATCAGCACCAACGGTTTGTCGCTTTCGGTCAGAGTGAATTCACCCGATGGCGGGAACAGTTGGATACTGGAGCCCACATGCAATTGATCGTGCAAATGGTTGGAGGCGCGACCACCGGTTTCACGTTTGACGCTGATCCGGTACTGGCCCTTGTTGGCCAAGGCCGACAGCGAATAGTTACGACGAATTTCTTCGCCATCGAGGATCAGTTTCATACCGATGTACTGGCCGGGTTCTGCCGCCAGAATCGGACCTTTGTCGGCCGGCTCGAAGTAGAACGAGATGATTTCCGCGCTTTCCTCGACCTTGGCCACCACGATGAATTCCCGCGCCCCGCGCCAGCCGCCCGGTGCCTGTTCCTTCTGGTCGTAGATGCTGGTTTCGGCGCCGATCAGGATGTCGGCCAGTTGACCGTAAGCAGCCCCCCAGGCGGCCATCACTTCAGGTGTGGCGATCTCGTCGCCCAGCACTTCGGAGATGGCTCGCAGCAGGCAGGCGCCGACAATCGGGTAATGTTCCGGGAGGATTTGCAGGGCCACGTGCTTGTTGATGATCTTGGCCACCAGGTCGCCCAACTGGTCGAGCTGGTCGATGTGCCGCGCATACATCAAGACACCGTTCGCCAGGGCACGCGGTTGATCACCGCTGGCCTGGTGAGCCTGGTTGAACAGCGGGCGGACTTCCGGGTACTCGGACAGCATCATGCGGTAGAAATGAGTGATCAACGCTTCGCCACCGCTTTCCAGCAAGGGCACGGTAGATTTGACGATTGCACGGTCTTGAACGCTAAGCATAAGGCGACTCCTGAACTACTTGGATTGCTAACTGACTGCCTTGTACTTATCAGTTTCCGTGCCAGAAAATAAAACCTTATAAATCAATTAGTTAAATTATATATAGTCACATCGACACATCCTGACTTATAGTCATACCGACTACATGGAGTCACTATGACTGCAAAATCCCTGCTGACCGCCCTGCTGCCACTGGTCTCCGACCTGTCCCGCGAACTCCCCGAAGGCGAGCGCTATCGGCGCCTGCTCGAATCCATGCGTGCCCTGCTCCCCTGCGATGCCGCCGCCCTGTTGCGCCTCGACGGCGAATGGCTGGTGCCGCTGGCCGTCGACGGGTTGAGCACCGACACCCTCGGCCGACGCTTCAAAGTCAGCGAACACCCGCGTTTCGAAGCGCTGCTCAGCAGCCACGGCCCGACCCGTTTCGCCGCCGACAGCGACTTGCCCGACCCTTACGACGGACTGGTCGATGGCCTCGATGATCATCTGGAAGTCCACGACTGCATGGGTTGCCCGCTGTTTATCGACGAGCGTCCGTGGGGCTTGCTGACCCTCGACGCACTCGATCCGGAGCGCTTCGAACCGATCGAGCTGGACGCTCTGGAAGCCTTCGCCAGCCTCGCCGCCGCCACCGTCAACGCCGCCGAGCGCATCGAACGCCTGGCCAATCGTGTCGAAGACGAACATCAGCGTGCCGAGGTTTACCGACAAGCCAGCGGTCAGCAGAACCGCGAGATGATTGGCCAGAGCAAGGCCCACAAACGGCTGGTGGAAGAAATCAATCTGGTGGGTGGCAGCGATCTTACCGTGCTGATCACCGGCGAAACCGGGGTCGGCAAGGAACTGGTCGCCCAAGCCATCCACGCCGCATCGCCCCGGGCCGACAAGCCGATCATCAGCCTCAACTGTGCCGCGCTGCCGGACACGCTGGTGGAGAGCGAATTGTTCGGCCACGTCCGCGGCGCCTTCACCGGCGCAATGAACGATCGGCGCGGCAAGTTTGAACTGGCCAATGGCGGCACGCTGTTTCTCGATGAAGTCGGTGAGCTGTCCCTGACCGTCCAGGCCAAATTGCTGCGGGTGCTGCAAAGCGGTCAGCTGCAGCGATTGGGGTCGGATAAAGAGCATCTGGTCGACGTACGACTGATCGCCGCGACCAACCGTGACCTGGCCGAGGAGGTGCGCAGCGGCCGCTACCGTGCCGACTTCTATCACCGCCTGAGCGTTTATCCGCTGCTGGTGCCAGCACTGCGTGATCGTGGGCGGGATGTGCTGCTGCTCAGCGGCTATTTTCTGGAGCAAAACCGCTCTCGCATGGGCCTCAACAGCCTGCGCCTGAATAGCGATGCGCAGGCTGCATTGCTGGCGTATGCATGGCCGGGCAATGTGCGGGAGCTGGAGCACTTGATTGGCCGCAGTGCCTTGAAGGCGCTGGGTAATTGCAAAGAGCGGCCGAAGATTCTCAGCTTGAGTGCGACGGATCTGGATTTGCCTAGTGGCAGTGTTGAGCTTGCAACCGAGCCAGCCCCTGTCAGCCCTGCCGCTTTGGTCTCGGGAGACTTGCGGGCGGCGACCGAGGATTATCAGCGTCGACTGATCAACGCCTGTCTGGAACGGCACCATAACAATTGGGCGAGTGCGGCACGTGAGCTAGGCTTGGATCGGGCGAATCTTGGAAGAATGGCCAAGCGCCTGGGAATGAAGTGAAGGCCCCATCGCGAGCAAGCTCGCTCCCACAGGGACTGTCGTTGCCTTTGTGGGAGCGAGCCTGCTCGCGATGGCGTCCTACCGTTCGCCCAAAATGCTAAAGCCTGCCCACAACAAGTCGATAACCCGGCATCGATAGCTGTTGGCGATCTTCGCGATCGCCCATCACCTTTTTCCACAGAAGGTTTTTATGTCTTCAAACAAAGCCCGCGCAGATTCACTTTCGCTTCTGCTGTTTACCTTGCGCAGCGGCAAGCTGATGGCGATCAACCTGCTGAAAGTCAGTGAAATCATTCCCTGCCCGCCGCTGACCAAGCTGCCGGAGTCGCATCCCCACGTCAAAGGCATCGCCACCCTGCGCGGTGCCTCGTTGTCGGTGATCGACCTCAGCCGTGCCATCGGCGAACGGCCGCTGGAAGACCCGAACGGTGGCTGCCTGATCGTCACCGATGTCAGCCGCTCCAAGCAGGGTTTGCACGTTCAAGCGGTGAGCAAGATAGTCCACTGCCTGACCACCGACATCCGTCCGCCGCCCTTTGGCTCTGGCGGTGTGCGTTCGTACATCACTGGCGTGACCTCGGTCGACGGCACGTTGGTACAGGTGCTGGACATTGAAAAAGTCATCCATGGCATCGCCCCGGCGCAGATCGAAACGGCCCCGACCGAACTGAGCATGGAAGACGCCGAAGTACTCGGCAACGCGCGGATTCTGGTGGTCGATGACAGCCAGGTGGCGTTGCAGCAATCAGTGCACACCCTGCGCAACCTCGGCCTGCAATGCCACACGGCCCGCAGCGCCAAGGAAGCCATCGACTGCCTGCTGGACCTGCAAGGCACGGCCCAGCAGATCAACCTGATCGTCTCGGACATCGAGATGTCGGAGATGGACGGTTACGCATTTACTCGAACCCTGCGCGAAACCCCGGATTTCTCGCACCTCTATGTGCTGCTGCACACCTCTTTGGACAGCGCGATGAACAGCGAAAAAGCCCGTCTTGCCGGCGCGAACGCGGTGTTGACCAAGTTCTCCTCGCCAGAACTGACCAAGTGCCTGATCGAAGCGGCCAAGGCTGTCGCTGAACAAGGTCATTGAGTCTTGAGCAAGGACTTCTGCTTTCTGATGCGGCGCAACCTCGCTGAAGGTGTGCCCGCGATCACTTGGCCTCAGGGAATCGTCCTCAGTGAATACCGCCCCGAACTGGCAGAAGCCGTTCATCGTTTGATGGAACTGGGTTATCAGCAAGGTGGCGGTCGCGTGCCGGCACTGGATGTCTGGCAACAGCGTTTTGAAACCGATCCTGAATACGATCCGACCCTGTGCTTCATTGCCCTGGATGCCGAAGGTATCGTTGGCGTAGCGCAATGCTGGACCAGCGCCTATATCAAAAACCTGGTGGTGCATCCACGAGCTCAAGGCCGGGGTTTGGGTCGTGCATTGTTACTGCATGCTTTCAAAGTGTTTCAGCAACGGCGCGAAGGTTTTGTGGATTTGAAGGTGCTGGAAGACAACCTTCGAGCGCAGCGGCTGTATGAAAGCGCCGGGATGCGCGTGGTCCGCCGGGAACCTGTTCCAGCCTGATACACCGCCTTCGCGAGCAGGCTCGCTCCCACAATGGATCTTCGTCTTACACAAAATCTGTGTCCTATGCAGAGCAAATGTGGGAGCGAGCCTGCTCGCGAAGGGGCCGACACATTCAACCTGAAACCATCAGGCATACTCTAACCTTGGCCAAAACACCCCCAGGATGCCCGACCTCATGAAAGCAGCAAGCCTGACCCTCCTCTGCCTCACCGCCCTCGCCACCCAGGCCCACGCTTCCAGCCCCGACGCCTGGGCCGCGTACGACAAAGCCGTACTCGCCAGTTGCACCAAGGCCAGCGGCTTGAAAGATGCCAAACCCATCGGCAATGCAGCGCAGTTCGATGACCGGGCTGGCTACACCGCACTTTTGCTGCAAGGCCAATACCCGCAAAAACACATGAAAGGCCAGCAAGGCACCGAGCTGTGCCTTTACAACAAAAAAAGCAAAACCGCTTACGTCACCGAATGGGACTCCATCCGTCCAACCGCCAAGGCGCAGTGACTGGCGCATAACTTGCTTCGATAGCGGCCTTTGCGGCGACATTCTGTCGTCGTTTCATGCCCTTTTATGCGACTGACCGTTCAATGAATACGACGTTTTCCTGCGTAGGTTGTGGCAAATGCTGCAATGATCACCACGTGCCCCTGACCCTGACCGAAGCCCGAATGTGGGCAGCCGATGGCGGTCAGGTGATCGTGCTAGTGGAAGGTTTCCTGAGCAATGGCCTGGGTCTGCCCACGCAGCAACGCGAACACGCCGAACGCCGTTCGGTGGTGGTTCGCAGCGGTGCATCCGAGGCGTACATAGCCGTCACCTTTGCCGCCTACAACGTCGGTCCTTGCCGGAATCTTGACGAAGACAACCTCTGCCGCATCTATGAACGCCGGCCGCTGGTGTGCCGCATCTACCCGATGGAAATCAATCCGCACATTCCCCTGAACACTGCAGTAAAGGAATGTCCGCCCGAGTCGTGGGAAAAGGGACCGGATCTGATTGTGGGTGGTGAATTGGTGGATCAGGAACTGATCGGATTAATCCAGCGCTCCCGTCAGGCGGATCGCGATGAGATTCAGACCAAGGATGCGATTTGCGCGTTGTTGGGGATTCGGACTACTGCGTTGAAGGGTGATGGGTTTACCGCTTATCTGCCGGACATGACGGCGTTTGCGAGGGTCATCGATCAGATTGCGGCACAGCCAGTGGTCGAGTCAGGCACTGACTGGTTGTTTCATGTGTCGGGTGAGGACATTGCCGGGCAAGTGCTGGCGGCCGGAGCACAGGTGGCGACTGAAGCGCCGTTGAACTATGCGTTTATCTCATTGCGGGCGGCTTGATCCTAGGGATGCGCTGCCTGTTATGGCCCCTTCGCGAGCAGGCTCGCTCCCACAATGGATCTCTGTCGTACACAAAATCTGTGTCCTGTTGAGATCAACTGTGGGAGCAGCCTGCTCGCGAAGGCGATAGATCAGGCACTACAGAGTTTAAAACTCAGCGTTTCCCCATCGAGCGACGAGTGCCGGGAGGCGCCGCCCCCGGCGTCTTGGTATGTCCATTCTTGGCGCCATTCTTGTACCAAGGCTGGCTGGCGTTCTTCGCTGCGGCCAGGTCGCCCGGCTTGAACGGGAACTTGAACGCCGGGATCGCGGCTTTGGTTTCGCTGTCTGCGCTGGAGTCGACGCTGTCTGGCAGGTCTGCCAGGTCGTCGCTCAAAGCGTCGGCAACCGGCGGTTGTGTCGGGGAATTCATGAAAGCTCCGGGTGATGCATAGAGTCGGGCCCGGTCAGCGAGCCGCGAAAGGCGGCAGTATACCTGTGTCGGGAGTCGCAAGCTTCAAGCAGCAAGCGAGTCCGTCGGGTTTTGTGTTGACAGACCTGACGCCTTCGCGGGCAAGCCTCGCTCCTACAAAAGCAGAGCGGCGCACACCCGCTGCCCTTCACCACTCAACAGGCCGAGCGTTAGCTCGCCTGCAGCTCTTGATCTTGATCCACCCGCCCCTTCGGGAGACTGAGTGGAGGTGTTCATCCGGGGAGTGGCGCGAAGCGCCGTTCGACGCAGTCGAACACGCTGCATGTAGGTCGTCGCGAAGCAGACCGGAGGGCAGTGTCCCCGGATGGATACCGGAACGAAGGAACGCCGAGCCTAAGCGAGGGGCCGGACGCTCGGGGCGAAGACCTTTGCTTCCTTTGGGGCGTTTGCCAAAGGGAGTCGCTGTAAGAGCGAAACCATAAGTGGCCGTAACCGCAGGAATGGATATGTACACCTGACAGAGACTGGTCGGCTGTCAGGCCGCCATCGCAGCGATGCGGCGATCCGACAAGCCAGCTCCCACATTGAGTCGGTGTACATCAGAAGGAGATGGGGCGTCTACTAGGCCGCCTTCGCGAGCAGGCTCGCTCCCACAGTTGAACCGGGTACATCTGGGGGAGACTGGTCGGCTGTCAGGCCGCCAAGGTCAAAAGATCGCAGCCTTCCACGCCCAAACTGACAGCGCCGTCAGTTAGCCGTCACCTTCCTGACGGGCGAACAGGTTTATAAAGGAAGGTATATATCTGAAAAAACTCCGACCACCCAGCCCCGGCGCCCCACTCGCATGCGAATTCAGAAAAAACCCGCCCTGCTCGCAGCCCTTCTGATCATTCTGGCAGCGCTGGGCCTGTGGTACGCCATCAAGCCCGCTACCACTAAACTGACCGCGCCCTCTGCGATCCCCGTTCGGGTAGTGAACGTCGTCGAAAAAGACGTCCCCCGCTACGTCAGCGGCATCGGCTCGGTGCTGTCGCTGCACAGCGTGGTAGTGCGTCCGCAAATCGACGGCATCCTCACCAAAATCCTGGTCAAGGAAGGCCAACTGGTGAACAAAGGCGACCTGCTCGCCACCATCGATGACCGCTCGATCCGCGCCAGCCTCGACCAGGCACGGGCGCAATTGGGCGAAAGTCAGGCGCAATTGCAAGTCGCGCTGGTCAACCTCAAGCGCTACAAGCTGCTGAGCGTGGACGACGGTGTTTCCAAGCAGACTTATGACCAGCAACAGGCGTTGGTCAACCAACTCAAAGCCACCGCCCAAGGTAACCAGGCCTCGATCGACGCTGCTCAGGTGCAGCTTTCCTACACACAGATTCGCTCCCCGGTTACCGGTCGCGTCGGTATTCGCACGGTGGACGAAGGCAACTTCCTGCGCATGACCGACGCTCAAGGCCTGTTCACGGTGACCCAGATCGACCCGATCGCCGTGGAGTTCTCCCTGCCACAGCAAATGCTACCGACCCTGCAGGGTCTGATCGGCGACCCACAACGCGCACAAGTGAAAGCCTACATCGGCGCCGACACTGACGGCGAAACCGGCAATCTGCTCGGCGAAGGTCATTTGACCCTGATCGACAACCAGATCAACGCCAACACCGGGACCATTCGCGCCAAAGCTGAATTCGACAACCCCGGGCAAAAACTCTGGCCGGGCCTGCTGGTGACGGTAAAGATTCAGACAGCCCTCGACAAAGATGCGCTGGTTGTACCGCCCACTGTCGTACAACGCGGGCTCGATCAACATTTCGTCTACCGGGTCAACGGCGACAAGGTCGAGACCGTACAAGTGCAGATGGTCTACCAAGGCAGCGGCCAGGACATCATCAAAGGCGTGAAGCCTGGCGACATATTGGTCAGCGACGGACAGTCGCGGCTCAAACCGGGCTCGACCGTCCAGGTACTGACTGACCCGTCGCAAGTGGTCCAATCGGAGCCGAAACCATGAAGGGCCATGGCTCGATCTCTGCCTGGTGCATCGATCATCCGGTTGCGACGATTCTGCTGACCTTTGCGCTGGTGCTGCTCGGTGTCATCGCCTTCCCGCGCCTGCCCATCGCGCCGTTGCCGGAAGCCGAATTTCCGACCATTCAGGTGGCCGCGCAATTGCCCGGTGCCAGCCCGGAGACCATGGCGTCGTCGGTGGCCACGCCGCTTGAAGTGCAATTCAGCGCCATCCCCGGCGTAACCCAGATGACTTCGAGCAGCGCCCTTGGCTCGACCAACCTGACCCTGCAATTCACCCTCGACAAAAGCATCGACACCGCCGCTCAGGAAGTCCAGGCCGCGATCAACACCGCCGCCGGCAAACTGCCGAAAGACATGCCGACCTTGCCGACCTGGAGGAAGGTCAACCCGGCCGACAGCCCGGTGCTGATCCTCAGTGTCAACTCGACACAAATGCCCGGCACCGAACTCAGTGACCTGGTGGAAACCTTGCTCTCCCGGCAGATCAGTCAGATCGACGGCGTAGGCCAAATCAACATTACCGGTCAGCAACGTCCGGCGATTCGTGTTCAAGCCTCGGCGGACAAGCTCGCGGCCATCGGCCTGACCCTGGCGGACATCCGTCTGGCGATCCAGCAAACCAGCCTCAACCTGGCCAAAGGAGCGTTGTACGGGGAGTCGAGCATCTCGACCCTGTCGACCAACGACCAGTTGTTCCACCCTGAGGAATACAGCCAACTCATTGTTTCCTACAAGGACGGTGCCCCGGTTCATCTCAAGGATGTGGCCAAAGTCGTCAACGGTTCGGAAGATGCCTACGTGCAAGCCTGGGCCGGTGATAAGCCTGGGGTGAACCTGGTGATTTCCCGGCAACCGGGCGCCAACATCGTCGAAACCGTGGATCGCATTCAGGCCGCCCTGCCCGGCCTCGAAGCCATGCTCCCGGCCTCGGTGCAGGTCAAGGTGCTGGTCGACCGCACCCAGACCATCCGCGCCTCCCTGCACGAAGTGGAAGTCACCCTGCTGATCGCAATCATGCTGGTGGTGGCGGTGATGGCACTGTTCCTTCGCCAATGGTCGGCGACGATGATCGTATCCGCGGTACTCGGTGTGTCCCTGACCGCCAGTTTCGCCCTGATGTACATCATGGGTTTCAGCCTGAACAACCTGACGCTGGTGGCGATCGTGGTGGCCGTGGGGTTTGTGGTCGACGATGCGATTGTGGTGGTGGAAAACATTCACCGACATCTGGAGGCTGGCGACGGCATGCGCGAGGCAGCGATCAAAGGCGCCGGCGAGATCGGTTTTACCGTGGTTTCCATCAGTTTCTCGCTGGTAGCGGCGTTTATTCCGTTGCTGTTCATGGGCGGGGTAGTCGGGCGACTGTTCAAGGAGTTCGCGTTGACGGCCACCTCGACCATCATGATTTCGGTCGTGGTGTCCCTGACCTTGGCGCCGACGCTTGCCGCGCTGTTCATGCGCGCGCCGGTGCATCACGCCCACAGCAAACCTACGTTTGGCGAACGCTTGCTGGCAGGCTATGAAAAACTTCTGCGCCGCGCCCTCGCCCACCAGAAGCTGATGATCGGCGTGTTCGGCCTGTCCCTCGGTCTGGCCATCGCCGGTTACATCTTCATCCCTAAAGGTTTCTTCCCGGTGCAGGACACCGGTTTTGTCCTTGGCACCACCGAAGCCGCCGCCGATATTTCCTACGGCGACATGGTGAAAAAACACCTGGCGATGGCCGAAATCGTCGCCGCGGATCCGGCGGTCGCGGCGTTTTCCCACTCGGTCGGCGTTTCCGGCAGCAACCAGACCATCGCCAACGGTCGCTTCTGGATCTCCCTGAAAAAACGCGGCGACCGCGACGTCTCCGCCAGTCAGTTCATTGACCGGATTCGTCCGCAACTGATGAAAGTCCCGGGCATCGTGCTGTACCTGCGCGCCGGGCAGGACATCAACCTCAGTTCCGGCCCGAGCCGCGCACAGTACCAATACGTGCTCAAGAGCAACGACGGTGCAGTCCTCAGCACCTGGACCCAGCGCCTCACGGAAAAACTGCGCAGTAACCCGGCGTTCCGTGACATTTCCAACGACCTGCAACTGGGCGGCAGCATCACCCACATCAGCATCGACCGCAGCGCCGCCGCGCGTTTCGGCCTGACCGCCAGCGATGTCGATGAAGCGCTCTACGACGCCTTCGGCCAGCGGCAGATCAACGAATTCCAGACTCAGATCAACCAGTACAACGTGATTCTGGAACTGGACACCAAGCAGCGCGGCAAGGCCGAAAGCCTCAACTATTTCTACCTGCGCTCGCCCCTGAGCGGGGAAATGGTGCCGCTGTCGGCCTTGGCGAAATTCGACGCGCCAACGGTCGGCCCGCTGTCCATCGCCCATGACGGCATGTTCCCGGCTGCTAACTTGTCGTTCAACCTCGCGCCCGGTGTGGCGTTGGGCGATGCGGTGATCATGCTCAACCAGGCCAAGGCCGAAATCGGCATGCCGGCCGCCATGAGCGGCAACTTCCAGGGCGCGGCCCAGGCGTTCCAGAGTTCGCTGGCCAGTCAGCCATGGCTGATCCTGGCGGCGCTGGTGGCGGTGTACATCATTCTCGGCGTGCTTTACGAGAGCTTCGTGCATCCGCTGACCATCATCTCGACGCTGCCGTCGGCGGGGCTCGGTGCGGTGATCATGTTGTGGATTTGCGGGCAGGACTTTTCGATCATGGCGCTGATCGGGCTGGTGTTGCTGATCGGCATTGTGAAGAAGAACGGCATCCTGATGATCGACTTCGCCCTCGAAGCCCAACGCAAAGGTGGCTTGCCACCGGAAGAGGCGATCTACCAGGCCTGTATCACCCGATTCCGGCCGATCATCATGACCACCCTCGCCGCCCTGCTCGGCGCACTGCCATTAATGCTCGGTTACGGCACCGGCGCCGAACTGCGCCAACCCTTGGGGATCGCGGTCGTCGGCGGCTTGCTGGTGAGCCAGGCGCTGACGCTGTTCACCACTCCGGTCATATACTTGTGGCTGGAACGGCTATTCCATAAGCCCAAACCCGCACCGATGCCGGTGCTGGCGACCACAGACTGAGGCGGGGTCATGCGCGTTCTGATTATCGAAGACGAGGAAAAAACCGCGGATTATCTGCACCGCGGTCTGACGGAACAGGGTTACACCGTGGACCTGGCGCGGGACGGCGTTGAAGGCCTGCACCTGGCGCTGGAAAGCGACTACGCGGTGATCGTCCTCGACGTCATGCTGCCGGGCCTCGACGGCTTCGGCGTACTGCGCGCGTTGCGTGCGCGCAAGCAAACCCCGGTGATCATGCTCACCGCCCGCGAACGTGTGGAAGATCGCATCAAAGGCCTGCGCGACGGTGCCGACGATTACCTTGGCAAACCGTTTTCCTTTCTCGAACTGGTGGCGCGTCTGCAAGCGCTGACCCGTCGCAGCGGCGGTCACGAACCGGTGCAGGTGAGCATCGCCGACCTGTGGATAGATTTGATCAGCCGCAAAGCCACCCGCGCCGGCACGCGCCTGGACCTGACCGCCAAGGAGTTCTCGCTATTGAGCGTGCTGGCCCGCCGTCAGGGTGAAATTCTGTCGAAAACCGCCATCGCCGAAATGGTCTGGGACATCAATTTCGACAGCGATGCCAACGTCGTCGAAGTCGCGATCAAACGCCTGCGGGCCAAGCTCGACGGGCCATTCGACGAGAAACTGCTGCACACGATTCGTGGCATGGGTTATGTGCTGGAGAGCCGCGGTGTCCAGTAACTCGATTGCGCTGCGCCTGAGCGGAATGTTCACGCTGGTGGCGCTTTTGGTATTTCTGTTGATCGGCTGGGCGCTGTATCAGCAGGTCGACAAGGGCTTGGGCCTGTTGCCCGAGGCCGAGCTGGACGCGCGTTACAGCGTGCTTGAGTCCACGGTCGGGCGTTACGGCACACCCGAGCATTGGGTGAAGATCAACAACAAGCTCAAGCTGCTCGGCGAAGAAGACAAGCGCATCAGCTTCTGGATCATCAGCGGTGATCCGCACTACGAATACGGCGACCTGACGCCGCAGATCCGCGCCTTTGCCGAAGGCCCGCTGGGCATGCGCGACTTGAAACTGCCGGATCAACCTTATCCGCTGAAAGTGCTGGTCAGTCAGTTCCCGGCCAAGGATCAACGTCCGCCGTTGCGCTTCATGATCGGCATCGACACCGAGACGTTTTTGCAGACCCAGCACCATTTGCTGACTGCCCTGATCAGCCTGGCGATCATCGGCGTGTTGCTGGCGTCAGCCCTCGGTTATTGGGTGGCGCGGATCGGCCTGAAGCCGTTGATCAAATTGTCGCAGGAAGCCCAGCGACTGGCCCCACCGCTGTTGTCCGGTCGCCTGCAATTGTCGCCGCTACCGCCGGAACTGAATCAGTTCGTCAATTCATTTAACTCGACACTGGAGCGGGTCGAACAGGCTTACTCTCGACTGGAATCGTTCAACGCTGACGTCGCCCATGAACTGCGCTCGCCGCTGACCAACCTGATCGGCCAGACCCAGGTGGCGCTGACTCGCGGGCGATCCGCCGAACACTATTTTGAAGTGCTGCAATCGAACCTTGAAGAGCTCGAGCGACTGCGCTCGATCATCAATGACATGCTGTTTCTCGCCAGCGCGGATCAGGGCAGCAAAGCCACCAAACTGACGTCCACCTCGTTGGCCGATGAAGTGGCGACGACGTTGGAGTATCTGGATTTCATCCTTGAAGACGCGCAGGTTCAGGTGCAGGTCAGTGGTGATGCCCAGGTGCGAATCGAGATTGCTCATCTGCGTCGGGCGTTGATTAATCTGCTAAGCAATGCGGTGCAACACACCGAGCCTGGACAGGTGATTGAGGTGCGGATCGAGGCTGAGGAGCATCAGGTCAGCATCGGGGTTGCGAACCCTGGGTCGCCGATTGCCAGCGAGCATTTGCCGCGGTTGTTTGAGCGTTTTTATCGGGTCGATGCGTCGCGCAGCAACAGTGGCAACAACCATGGGTTGGGGTTGGCGATCGTCAAGGCGATTGCACTGATGCACGGTGGGGATGTGTTTGTGCGCAGTGATCATGGGATGAATACGTTCGGGATTCACCTCCCTGTCTGACCCCAATACGACGCCAGGACTGCACCCGGTCCTGTAGCAGCTGGCGAAGCCTGCGTCCGGCTGCGATGCAGTCGTGAGATCAGACGCTGCGGTCTGTCAGGTATACCGCGTGTGCAGGATTTACGACTGCTTCGCAGCCGGACGCAGGCTTCGCCAGCTGCTACATGTACGCCGTCGCCCTGCCTACTGTTGCCTTAAGCGCAACAGTCCTTTCATGAATCCGCTCTTTTTCCCCTCTCCAATCCCCCTTATCTTTGCCGCACCAAACAGCACTTGCCAAGCAAGAAGGTTTTAAAGATGTCCAACACTATGGGTATTGCCAGCGCTTTCGTTTTGTCCTCTTTGTTTCTGTCTCCGTTCGCCATCGCTGAAGAGTCGCAGACGTTCGTCGCGCAAAATTCCGCACGCGCTGCTGCGTTCGAACAGTATCAGAGCGAAATGACGGCCAAAGCTCAGGAAGCTGCGAAAACCCCTCAAGCGTCGACCACTCAGACCCAGCCAACGGTTGAGAAAGACAGCTGATTGCCCAGTATCACTCTGTTTCCCTCGACACTTTTCATCGGCTCTTCCCTTTGAAAAGTTGTCTTCAAAGCCGCTGCTATCAGCGGCTTTTTTTCGTGGTGGCTTTAACAGCTTTAGTTCGTCTCCCCTAACAATAAACATCCTGAGTCTCAAAACAATGAGGCTCTTAGTTGACCCGAGGAGCTTTACCGCTAGTGCGTTCCCCTCTCAGATTCAGCCCGTTAATCATTGCAATCGCTGCAACGGTGACGCCTGCAGCTCACGCCGCAGACGACTCAAACGCCGAAGGTTTCGTTGAAGGCTCGAGCCTCAACCTCAACGCCCGTAACTACTATATGAACCGCAACCGCCTGCAGCAGGCGGACGACAACATTGAATGGGGTCAGGGTTTCTTTGGCATCTTCGAATCAGGCTACACCCAAGGCATCGTCGGTTTCGGCGTTGATGCTCACGCCATGCTCGGGCTCAAGCTCGACGGCGGCGGCGGTACCGATGGGTCGAGCATCCTGCCGATCGGCGATGGCAACGGCAAAGCGCCGGGCTCGTTCTCGACGGCGGGCGGGACTCTGAAAATGCGTGCCTTCGATACCGAACTGAAGGCCGGTGACTTGTTCCTCGCCAACCCGGTGATCGCCGGCGGGGAAACCCGCATGCTGCCCCAGACCTTTCGCGGCGTCAGCCTGACCAATCACAGTTTCGACGGCTGGATGATTGAAGGTGGCCAGGCGAGTTTCACCAAGCCTTACAACCAGAGCGGCCACACCCGAATCGGCACGTCCTACGGCAACCTGGCCGACGGTGACGAAAGTAAGCACCTGAATTGGGCCGGCGTGGCCTGGAGCGGCCTGCCGGGGTTGACCAGCAGCCTCTATGCTTCCGAACTCAAGGACATCTGGAACCAGTATTACTACGATCTGGATTACACCTACGCCTTGAACGACCTGGTCAGCCTCAACCCGGGGCTGCATGCCTATCACACGCAAGACACCGGCGATGCGCTGCTGGGCCACATCGACAACAACACGTACAGCCTGCATTTCACCGTCGGTATGGGCAATCACAGCGTTACCGCGGCCTATCAGCGGGTCAACGGCAACACGCCGTTCGACTACATCAGTCAGGGAGACAGCGTCTACCTCGACAATTCCCAGCAGTATTCGGACTTCAACGGTCCGAACGAACGCTCATGGAAACTCAAGTACGCCTACGACTTTGTCGGGCTCGGCCTGCCCGGTCTGACCTCGGCGGTCTCTTACTCCCAAGGTGAACTGGACCTGACCAAGGTCGATCCGGACAGCCCCGGTTATGCCTCGTGGTACAGCGCTGACGGCAAAAACGCCAGGCACTGGGAACGCGACATTGATCTCAAGTATGTGGTTCAGGGCGGCAAGGCCAAAAACCTGGCGCTGCGCCTGCAATGGGCGACCAACCGTGGAGGCAACGGCTACGGCGCGCTGGATCAGGACACCGATGAATACCGGGTGATCGTCGACTACCCGCTCAATGTCTTCTAAGCTTCAATAAGTAAAAGGCCAGCACGTTTTGCTGGCCTTTTCTTTATCCGGGATTTATACAGCCGCTCTGAACGCAAACGGTTTCTGGGATTCTGCCCGAGTCTTGCAAAACACTTTCATAACGCCTCATTAGCAGAAGTCAGAACCATGAGTGTGAGCAGTGCACCATCTCACCATCCGATCCGGTCGACGCGGTCGGAGCGGCTTCTGGTTCTCAGCAGTTTGTTGCTGGTGATTGCGATATTGAGCATCGTGGCGTTCCTGCTCATTCGCGAACGCGCCAATGCTGAACAGTCTGCCACTCGCGCAGCAACCAACATCGTGCAACTGATCGACGCCGACGTGCTGCGCAACGTCGAACTTTATGACCTGTCCTTGCTCGGTTTGATCGCTGCCTCGCAGCGTGAAGACCTCAAGAGCGTTTCCCCTGCCATCCGCCATCTGGCCTTGTTTGACCGCGCCACTGCCGCGCCGTACAAGGGCGACATTTTGTTGCTGGACAACAAGGGCGACGCGATCGCCGACTCGGCCTCGGTAGAGCCTAGAAAGGGCAATTTTGCTGACCGCGAATACTTTCAGTCGCACGTGACCAATCGCGACCCGAGCATGTTCATCAGCCGTCCCTTCCGGTCCAGACAGCCTGAACATGAATGGCGAATCAGCTTCAGTCGCCGGGTCAGCGGCTCACAGGGTGAATTTCTTGGCGTGGCCGAAGCCGCCATGCGCTTGAGTTATTTCGATCAGTTGTTCAACAGCTTGAGCATCGGTCGTGACAGCTCGGTCAACCTGATCAGCTCGGACGGTATTCTTCTGGCCCAAGAGCCGCATCTGGCCGAAGAGCTGATTGGCAAGGACTTCAGCAACCGTCCCAACTTCCAGCGGATCGTCAAAGAAGGCGACGGCAGTTTCACCGGTGTTTCAAGCCGCTATAAGGACAAACGCCTGTACACGTTCTCCAAGGTGGGCAACTTGCCATTGATTGTCATCGTTGCACTCTCCAGTGATGAAGTGTTTGCGTCATGGAAGCGCACAGCGGTGGTGGTCAGCCTTGCGACCCTTGCGCTGTGCATCAGCTTGCTCTGGCTGACCTGGTTGCTCAGCCGAGAACTGCGCCTGCGCCACAACGCCGAGCAGGAGCTGGCGCAACTGGCGGCCACCGATGCCTTGACCGGCCTGGCCAACCGTCGAACGCTGGATCAGGCCCTGCGTCATGAGTGGTTCCGCGCCCAACGCTCCGGCCAGCCGTTGTCGGTGTTGATGATTGATGCGGACCACTTCAAGGCATTCAACGATCGTCATGGGCATCAGGCTGGCGATGATGCCTTACGCTCGGTGGCCGAGGTGATCTCCGCCAATGTGAGGCGCCCAGCGGATCTGGTCGCCCGTTACGGCGGCGAAGAGTTTTCGGTGATTCTCGCGGAGACCGACAGCCAGGGTGCGCAACAGATTGCCGAACACATCCGTGCGACAGTGGAGCAATTACCGCGGGTGGCAGCTGCCGAGTCGCCGATTACTGTCAGTATCGGTATCAGTACCTGGACCACATCCGCCGAGATCAGTCTGGAACAGCTCCTGTTCGCAGCGGACAAGGCGCTGTATCAGGCCAAGGAAAGCGGGCGTAATCGGGTTGTCGCTTCTGTCTGATGTTTTTGTGCTGGTACGGCCGGCCCCTTCGCGAGCAGGCTCGCTCCCACAGGGGGAAAACTCGGTCTATTGTGGGAGCGAGCCTGCTCCGGGCGGCGTTCCGACGAAGGCGTCAGGACAGACACCACACCACTTTCCCGCGGTCATAAAAAAAGGCCACCCGAAGGCAGCCTTTAAAAACTAGAGAGGTTTTTTACTTACACGGCCGCAACGGGACGCATGTAAGAGATCGGTGCAGTGCTGGCGTCTTCGAAAGTCACGACTTCCCAAGCATCTGTCTGCTCAATCAACTTGCGCAGCAGCTGGTTGTTCAATGCATGTCCGGACTTGAAGCCCTTGAACTCACCAATCAGGCTATTGCCCAGCAGGTAGAGGTCACCAATTGCGTCGAGGATCTTGTGTTTCACGAATTCGTCTTCATAGCGAAGACCGTCTTCGTTCAGTACACCATCCGCGTCGACCACAATAGCGTTTTCAACGCTGCCGCCGAGTGCGAGGTTGTGCTTGCGCAGGTACTCGATATCACTCATGAAACCAAAGGTACGGGCGCGGCTGACTTCTTTTACAAACGAAGTGCTGGAAAAATCCACGCTTGCACTTTGTATGCGGTCACGGAAAACCGGGTGATCGAAATCGATCTCGAAACTCACTTTGAAACCTTCGAAAGGGACGAAAGTGGCGCGCTTGTCGCCGTCTTCCACTGTCACTTCCCGCAGGATCCGGATGAACTTCTTGGCGGCGTCCTGTTCTTCCAGGCCAGCCGATTGAATCAGAAATACGAAGGGTCCAGCGCTACCATCCATGATCGGAACTTCGGACGCGGAGAGCTCGACGTAGGCGTTATCGATGCCCAGGCCAGCCATGGCCGAGAGCAAGTGCTCCACCGTATCCACTTTGGTGTCACCACTGACCAATGTGGTCGACATCGTGGTTTCACCAACGTTTTCCGCGCGGGCAGGAATCTGCACCACAGGGTCGAGATCGGCACGAACAAACACAATGCCGGTGTCGATAGGTGCGGGCTTGAGGGTCAGGTATACCTTCTCCCCGGAGTGCAGGCCTACACCTGTAGCACGGATAATATTTTTCAGTGTGCGTTGTTTAATCATGGCTTGGGCCGCTTCAGCGCAAATTGCGAACTGGTATCAACAAAGGCTGGCGATGATAGCAGACCAGACCTTTGCTGAACACCAATCACCTTCATAGCCCTGATACATTCCATTAATCAGCCTGACGACGCAGGAAAGCCGGGATGTCCAGGTAGTCCAGATCATCTTGCGGATTCATCTTCGCGGCAGTCGCAGCACCGGCCTGAGCCTGGTTGCGCATGACGGTCGGACGGTCCAGGTCACGGTAGTTTACCGCAGGTGCTTCCTGACGAGCAGGAGCTTGTTGCTGCGGCTGGGAAGCCATGGAGGTGTGAACGGTGTTGTCGATGACCTTCACAGGCTTCTCGATTTTTGCGCCCAGACCCGTGGCAACCACGGTCACATGCAGCTCGTCACGCATGTCCGGATCGATAACGGTACCGACCTTGACCATCGCGTGCTCGGAAGCGAAAGCTTCGATGATGCTACCCACATCGGAGTACTCACCCAGGGACAGGTCAGGACCGGCGGTGATATTCACCAGGATGCCGCGTGCACCTTGCAGGTTCACGTCTTCCAGCAGTGGGTTGCGAATGGCCGCTTCGGTGGCCTCACGTGCACGGTTCGGACCGCTGGCGCAGCCAGTGCCCATCATCGCCATGCCCATTTCGCTCATCACGGTACGCACGTCGGCAAAGTCGACGTTGATCATGCCCGGACGTTTGATGATGTCGGAGATACCGCGAACGGCACCGGCCAGTACATCGTCGGCCTTGGCGAAAGCGGACAGCAGGCTTGCGTCCTTGCCAAGGATGGTCAGCAGCTTCTCGTTGGGAATGGTGATCAACGAGTCGACGCTTTCAGACAGCAGACGGATGCCTTCGTCAGCGATCTGCATGCGCTTGCGGCCTTCGAACGGGAACGGACGAGTCACCACCGCAACGGTGAGAATCCCCATTTCCTTGGCCACTTCAGCAATGATCGGCGCAGCACCGGTACCGGTACCACCGCCCATGCCAGTGGTGATGAACACCATATTGGTGCCCTGCAGGACTTCGGCAATGCGCTCACGGTCTTCGAGAGCGGCCTGACGACCTACTTCAGGGTTGGCGCCAGCGCCGAGACCTTTGGTCACGCCGGTGCCCAGTTGCAGGATGGTCCGCGCGCCGATGCTTTTCAGCGCTTGGGCATCAGTGTTGGCGCAGATGAATTCAACGCCTTCAATGTTGCTCTTGACCATGTGGTTGACAGCGTTGCCGCCGCCTCCGCCAACACCGATAACTTTAATAACCGGGCTTGCGGGGATGTTGTCTACGAGTTCGAACATTTTCCCTCTCCTTACATTCTCTAGTTTTTTCGCCTACTGCTTTTTGAAGCGGTGCTGCGGTGCTGCGGTAAATCTTTAGAAGTTGCCTTGTACCCAGCTCTTGAAGCGATCGAGCAAGGCGACTTTCGGTTCTTCATTGCTGTAGCTGTCGCGGCTGCTGATGCCCGAGAACGAAATCCCGTCGGACTGCTTCTGCAGGCCGTACATCAACAGGCCAACGCCTGTGGAATAAATCGGGTTACGAACCACGTCGTCCAGGCCCTTGACGCCATGCGGCACGCCCAGGCGGACCGGCATGTGGAAGATTTCTTCAGCCAATTCGACCGCGCCTTCCATTTTCGACGTACCACCGGTCAGCACGATGCCGGCCGGGATCAGGTCTTCGTAGCCGCTGCGACGCAGTTCGGCCTGGATCAGCGTGAACAGCTCGTCGTAACGCGGCTCGACCACTTCGGCCAGGGCCTGACGGGACAGCTCGCGCGGTGGACGGTCGCCAACGCTTGGCACCTTGATGGTTTCACCGGCACCGGCCAGCTTGGCCAGGGCGCAGGCGTAGCGAATCTTGATTTCTTCGGCGTACTGGGTCGGGGTGCGCAACGCCATGGCGATGTCGTTGGTCACCTGATCGCCCGCAATCGGGATCACCGCGGTGTGACGGATCGCGCCTTCGGTGAAGATCGCGATGTCGGTGGTGCCGCCACCGATGTCCACCAGGCACACGCCCAGCTCTTTCTCGTCGTCGGTCAAGACCGAATACGCGGAAGCAAGCTGCTCGAGAATGATGTCGTCGATTTCCAGGCCGCAGCGGCGCACGCACTTTTCAATGTTCTGTGCGGCGTTCACGGCGCAGGTGACCACGTGAACCTTGGCTTCCAGACGAACGCCCGACATGCCCAGAGGCTCGCGAACGCCTTCCTGGTTATCGATCACGTAATCCTGCGGCAGGGTGTGCAGCACGCGCTGGTCAGCCGGGATTGCCACGGCCTGGGCGGCGTCGAGAACGCGCTCGAGGTCGGCGGAGCTGACTTCGCGATCACGAATCGCCACGATGCCGTGAGAGTTCAGGCTGCGGATATGATTGCCAGCCACGCCGACGAACGCCGAGTGAATGCGGCAACCGGCCATCAGCTGCGCCTCTTCGATCGCGCGCTGGATCGATTGCACGGTGGACTCAATGTTCACCACCACGCCTTTCTTCAGGCCACGGGACGGATGGGTACCAATCCCGACGATTTCCAGCGTGCCGTCGTCCGAGACCTCGCCGACCAGCGCCACCACCTTGGAGGTGCCGATATCGAGACCGACGATCATTTTGCCGCTTTGCACGTTTGCCATGGTCCTGCCTCTTCTTAATTCTTCGCGACAGCGGGTTGGGCTGTCGTGGGCGCTACAGGTTCCCGCCAGCCAACAGCGAGGCCGTTGGCGTAGCGCAGATCGATGCGCGCAATGTTCGTAATCTGTTCTTTAAGCGTTTTGTCGTAGATGGCAATGAAGCGGCGCATCTTTTCCACCAGGTTGCCGCGTCCCAGCAGCAGTTCGATTCCCGGACCTGCGCTTCCAGCGCCGGTGGTCAGAAACCAGCTGCCTCGTTCACGCAACTCCAGGCGTGCAATCGAGAAGCCCAACGGCCTGAGCATCTGGCTCAGCACCTGGTATTGCTGCATCACTTGCTGTTGGGCCCGTTGTGGGCCGAACAGCTGTGGCAAGTGTTCGTAGTTCGCCAGCTCACGCGGGGTGAACGCCTGACCCTGGTTGTTCAACAGCGACTCATCGCCCCAACGGGCCACCGGCAGTTGTTCTTCCAGGCGGATCACCACTTGATCCGGCCACACCCGACGCACTTCGGCGTGGGCAATCCATGGCATCGTTTCAAGCTCGGTGCGCATGCTCTCCAGGTCAATGGTGAAGAAGCTCGACGCCACGTACGGCGCGATCCGCTGCTGCACCGCTTGCTGGCTGATGTAACTCAAGTCGCCCTGCACGTTGATCTTGGTGATCGGCCGGTCGGCGTACGGCAGCAATCGCTGTGCGCCTTCGTATGTACCGAAACCCAGTGCAACCAGCAGTACGGGCCAGAACAGGCTTTTCAGAAAACCAAAATTGGCTTTCGGCAGGCGCGCAGACATCGGCTCTTTGGCCACCATTCGGCTGGCACCCCGCGGCACCGGCTTGCGGCCGGGTGGTGCGGAGGGCTGATGTCTCAGCTGAGCGCCTTGCATGGTCTTAACCTCGCGGCTCGTTATTGCTGCTAATGCTGGCGGCCAGAATCGCCAGAACCAATTGCTGGAAATCCAGACCGGCAGCACGGGCTGCCATCGGCACCAGACTGTGATCGGTCATGCCCGGTGCGGTATTGACTTCCAGGAACCAGAACTGCCCGTCGGCGTCCTGCATCACGTCAGCCCTGCCCCAACCGGCGATACCCAGCGCCTCACAGGCTTTCGCCGTGAGGTCCATCAGTTCTTTTTCTTTGCTGCTGTCCAGGCCACACGGAATCCGGTACTGAGTATCGGAAGCCACGTACTTGGCGTCGTAGTCGTAGAAGCTGTGCGTCGTGCCCAGGGCAATCGGTGGCAACACCTGGTCACGCAGGGTGGCGATGGTGAACTCCGGACCTTGAATCCATTGCTCGACCAACACTTGCGAATCGTAGGTACTGGCCGCTTTCCACGCGTCGATCAACTCAAGAGCTGAAGACACTTTGGCCATCCCGATACTTGAACCTTCATGGGCCGGTTTGACGATCAAAGGGAAGCCCAGTTCCGTCGCCGCGGAAATACAATCGGCCTCAGAGCTCAGTACGGCATGGCGTGGCGTCGGAATACCCAGGCTGTGCCAGACCTGTTTGGTCCGCAGCTTGTCCATGGCCAGCGCGGAAGCAAGAATGCCGCTGCCGGTGTATGGAATACCCAGGCATTCGAGCAGGCCCTGCATGCTGCCGTCTTCACCGCCACGGCCGTGAAGAATGATGAAGGCGCGATCGATTTTTTCGTTCAGCAGACGCTGCAACAGGTCATCGCCCACGTCGAGACCAAACGCGTCCACACCGGCGCTTAGCAGCGCGTCGAGAACCGCGTTACCCGACTTGAGAGAAACCTCACGCTCGGCACTCTTGCCGCCAAAGAGCACGGCGACGCGGCCGAAATCTTTCGGCGCAATAGTGGAGACGAGGTTGGCGTAAGCAGCAGTCATTTCAACTTCCCCACACTCGGCGCAGCAACGGCGCCAGCGAACAACGGACTTTTCAACAATTTCGGTGCGAGACCACCGATGTCACCGGCGCCCTGGCACAGCAGGATGTCGCCGGCACGCAGCAGCGGCTTGACGATCGGCGCGAGGTCGACACCGCGCTCGATGTAGATCGGGTCGAGCTGACCGCGCTGACGGATGCTGTTGCACAGCTTGCGGCTGTCGGCGCCCGGGATCGGTTCTTCACCGGCCGGATAGACTTCCATCAGCAGCAGGACGTTGGCGTCGGCCAGTACATTGACGAAATCGTCGTACAGGTCGCGGGTCCGGCTGTAACGGTGCGGCTGGTAGACCATCACCAGACGGCGTTCCGGCCAGCCACCGCGCACGGCTTTGATGACCGCGGCGACTTCGGTCGGGTGGTGACCGTAGTCGTCGACCAGCATCACATTTCCGCCTTCTACCGGCAGTTCGCCGTAGACCTGGAAGCGTCGGCCGACACCCTGGAACCCGGACAGGCCCTGGACGATGGCTTCATCGCTGACGCCCTCGTCAGTGGCGATGCAGATGGTTGCCAGTGCGTTCAACACGTTATGGTTACCCGGCATGTTCACCGAGACATCCAGCGGATCGCGATCAGGACGCAGCACGGTGAAGAAGGTCTGCATGCCCTGCTGACGCACATTGATTGCGCGTACATCGCAGTCGTCGCCAAAGCCGTAAGTGACGGTCGGACGTTTCACCTGTGGCAGGATTTCACGCACCACCGGATCGTCCAGGCACACCACCGCCAGACCGTAGAACGGCAGGTTGTGCAGGAATTCGACGAAGGTTTTCTTCAGTTTGTTGAAGTCACCGTCGTAGGTCGCCATGTGGTCGGCGTCGATGTTGGTGACCACGGCCACCAGCGGCTGCAGGTGCAGGAAGCTGGCGTCGCTTTCGTCAGCTTCAGCGATCAGGTAACGGCTGGTGCCGAGCTGGGCATTGGTGCCCGCGGCATTCAGACGGCCACCAATGACGAATGTCGGGTCGAGCCCACCTGCGGCAAACACCGAAGCGATCAGGCTGGTGGTGGTGGTTTTGCCATGGGTACCGGCGACGGCAATGCCGTGGCGGTAGCGCATCAGCTCAGCCAGCATTTCAGCGCGAGGCACCACCGGAATGCGGCGTTCCAGGGCGGTGGCGACTTCCGGATTGGACGTGTTCACGGCACTGGAGGTGACCAGTACATCGGCGTTCGCGGTGTTTTCGGCACGGTGGCCGATAAAGATCTGGGCACCGAAGGACTCGAGACGCTCGGTGACCGGCGAAGCTTTCAGGTCGGAACCGGACACTTCATAGCCCAGGTTCAGCAACACTTCGGCGATGCCGCACATGCCCACACCGCCGATCCCGACGAAGTGGATGCGACGGATGCGGCGCATTTCCGGTTGCGGCATGGCTTTCTGATTCTCAACCATGGGCCACCTCCAGGCAGGTATCGACCACGTTACGGGTTGCATCGGGTTTGGCCAGGCGGCGTGCCGCGGTGGCCATGTCGGTGAGTCGTTGTGGTTGCATCAGGACCTCTGTCAGGCGTGCGGCAAGATCCGCTGCGCCAGTCGTTCTTTGCGGCATCAGGAAGGCAGCGCCTTCACGGGCCAAATAATCGGCGTTGCGGGTCTGGTGATCGTCGATCGCGTGGGGCAAAGGCACCAGCATCGAGGGCAGACCGGCGGCGGCCAGTTCACTGATGGTCAGCGCGCCTGCGCGGCACACCACCAGGTCGGCCCAGCCATAGGCTTGGGCCATGTCTTTGATGAAAGGCTGCACTTGCGCCTCGACGCCAGCCGCGCGATAGCGCTCTGCAGTCACTTCATCGTGGTTTTTGCCAGCCTGATGAAACACTTCCGGGCGCAGGTCGGGAGCGACGTGCGACAGGGCTTCAGGCAGCAACTTGTTCAACGGTTCTGCACCCAGGCTTCCGCCCAGGATCAGCAAACGCGCCTTGCGACCGGCCAGAGCCTGTCGCGGTGTTTCGAGGAACAGCTCGGTGCGCACCGGGTTACCGGTGGTCCGACGGCTGCCCGACAGGGTAAAGGTGTCGGGGAACGCTTCACAGACTCGGGCGGCCAACGGCACCAGCAACCGATTGGCGGTACCGGCCACGGCGTTCTGCTCGTGAACGATCACCGGCACACCGGCCAGTTTGGCTGCAACACCACCAGGACCGGTCACATAACCACCAAAACCGACAACACACACCGGCCGCAGCTGACGAATGATCGCCCGCGCCTGCCAGATCGACTTGAGCAACATGAACGGTGCCTTGAGCAGGGACAGCTTGCCCTTGCCACGCAGACCGCTGGCATTGATCCGATGCAGTTCGATGCCGGCCACCGGGACCAGATCGTTCTCGATGCCACGCGGTGTCCCGAGCCAATGCACGGTGTAACCACGGGCCTGGAATTCACGGGCACACGCCAGCGCCGGAAACACGTGGCCACCGGTGCCGCCCGCCATGATCAATACGTTAGCGCCCATGGGTCGGCTCCTCGGCGAAGTCGCTTTCATGGAACTCCATCTCTTCACTGCCCAAGTGGGTTCGACTTTCCCATTCGATGCGCAGCAACAAGCCGAGACAGGCACAGCAGATCACCAACGAACTGCCGCCATAACTGAGGAATGGCAAGGTCAGACCTTTGGTTGGCAGCAGACCGACGTTCACCCCGATGTTGATCAGGAACTGACCAATCCACAGGAACGACAGGCCGTACGCGATGTAGGCGGCAAAGAACTGTTTGGCCTTCTCGGCCCAATAACCGATGTACATGCCACGAATACAGACAAAGACGAACAGCGCCACCGTGCACAACGAACCCACGGCACCCAGTTCTTCGGCCAGGACAGAGAACACGAAGTCGGTGTGAGCTTCCGGCAGGTAGAACTGTTTCTGCACACTGTTGCCCAGGCCAACGCCCAGCCATTCGCCGCGACCAAAAGCGATCAACGCTTGAGACAACTGATAACCGGCACCGAACTGGTCAGCCCACGGATCCGCAAAGTTGGTCAAGCGCGCCATACGGTAAGGCTGCACTTGAATCAACAACACCACCGCCGCGACGGCGAGGATAACCATCAGGGAAAAACGGAACAGCCCGACCCCGCCGAGGAACAGCATCGCCGCAGCCGCCCCCATCATCACGACGGTGGCACCGAAGTCCGGTTCCATCAGCAACAGACCCGCCATCGGCAGCAGAACGATGAACGGCTTGAAGAAGCCCATCCAGCTTTCGCGCACTTCTTTCTGACGACGCACCAGGTAACCCGCAAGGTAAATAACGACAAATACCTTGGCGATTTCCGACGGCTGAACGTTGAAGAAACTGAAGCCGATCCAGCGCATCGAACCGTTCACTTCACGGCCGATCCCCGGGATGATCACCATCACCAGCAAACCGAACGCGCCAATCAGCATCAGCCAGCCCAGGCGTTGCCAGGTGGCGATCGGAATCATCATGGTGACGATGCAGGCACCCAGGCCCAGCACAATGTAGATAAGGTGGCGAATCATGTAATACAGGGCGCTGCCCGACTGCACGGCCGCCACTTCGGTCGATGCCGATGCAATCATGACCAGCCCGAGGCCGAGCAATGCCAGGCAGCCGGCGAGCATAGGGAAATCGAGGTCGATACCGCGCCCGGTGATAAGTGGCGAAGGATACGGCTTGATGATGTTTCTCAGGCTCATGCCAGATCCTCCACAGCGCGGACGAACTGGTGACCACGGTCTTCGTAATTCTTGAACATGTCGAAACTGGCGCAAGCCGGCGACAACAGCACCACGTCGCCCGGTTGCGCAGCGACGCGGCATTGCTCCACCGCTTCGACCAGCGAACCGACGCGGATCAGCGGCACGGCGTCGCCAATGGCCTCACCGATCTTGTCAGAGTCGCGGCCCATCAGGATCACGGCGCGGCAGTTGGCCGTCACCGGATCACGCAGATCCTTGAACTCGGCACCCTTGCCGTCGCCACCGGCGATCAGCACGACCTTGCCGTCGATGTCTGCACCCAGGCCTTCGATGGCGGCCAAAGCGGCGCCGACGTTGGTGGCTTTGGAATCGTTGTAGTAGCTCACGCCATTCAGGTCACGGACCCACTGGCAGCGATGCTCAAGCCCGGCGAAGGTGCGCAGGCTCGACAGCATGGCGTCAAACGGCAGGCCGGCCGCGTGGCCCAGGGCCAATGCCGCCAGGGCGTTGGACTGGTTATGGGCGCCGCGAATTTTCAACTCGCGCACCGGCATCAGGTTCTGGAATTCGAAGGCCAGGTATTTCTCGCCGTCCTCTTCGCGGATACCAAAGGCCTTGAAATCAGGTTTGCTCAAACCGAAAGTCCAGCACGGCTGACCTTCGCCCATCAGCGGACGGCTCAGGGCATCCTGACGGTTGACCACAAACTGCCTGGCACCCCGGAAGATCCGGTGCTTGGCCAAGTGATAGGCCGGCAGACCGCTGTAGCGGTCCATGTGGTCTTCGCTGACGTTGAGTACGGTCGCCACTTCGGCGTTGAGTTGATCGGTGGTTTCGAGCTGGAAGCTCGACAGTTCCATCACGTACAGCTCGACGTCGTCGCTGAGCAGGTCCAGCGCCGGCGTACCAAGGTTGCCGCCAACGGCGACACGCTTGCCGGCCGCTGCTGCCATCTCGCCCACCAGCGTGGTGACGGTGCTTTTCGCGTTAGAACCGCTGATGGCGACAATCGGCGCCTTCGCGTTACGCGCGAACAGCTCGATGTCACCGGACAATTTCACACCACGGGCGGCGGCGGCCTGCAGGGCCGGGGTCGCCAGGGCCAGGCCGGGGCTCACGTAGAGCTCATCGGCGCGGCACAGGAATTCGACGTCCAGCTCGCCACAACGCACTTCCACGTGCGGATAGTCACGCTTGAGCGTGGCCAGTTCCGGTGGATTTTCCCGCGTATCGGCGACAGCAAACGACGTGCCCCGGTTCGCCAGGAAGCGAACCAGGGACATGCCGCTCTTGCCGAGGCCGACAACGATGCGGAAGTGGTCAGAAGCGATCAGAGACACTCGTTCTACCTCAGCTTCAGGGTGGCAAGGCCAACCAGCACGAGAATCACGGTGATGATCCAGAAACGGACGATCACGCGTGGCTCGGGCCAGCCCTTGAGTTCAAAGTGGTGGTGAATCGGTGCCATGCGGAACACACGGCGACCGGTGAGCTTAAAGGACGCAACCTGAATAACGACTGACAGGGTCTCCATCACGAACACGCCGCCCATGATGAACAGGACGATTTCCTGACGGACGATCACCGCAATGGTGCCCAGGGCCGCGCCCAGCGCCAGTGCGCCGACGTCGCCCATGAAGACTTGTGCCGGATAGGTGTTGAACCAGAGAAACCCGAGGCCCGCACCGATCAAGGCGCCGCAGAACACGATCAGCTCGCCTGCGCCCGGTACATACGGAATCAGCAGGTATTCAGCGAATTTCACGTTACCCGACAGGTAGCAGAAGATGCCCAACCCGCCACCGACCATGACGGTGGGCATGATCGCCAGACCGTCGAGGCCGTCGGTCAGGTTGACCGCGTTGCTCGAGCCGACGATCACGAAGTAAGTCAGGACGATGAAACCTGCGCCCAGCGCAATGCTGTGGTCCTTGAGCATCGGCAGGATCAGGGTGGTTTCCACCGGCGTCGCTGCGGTCTTATAAAGGAAGATCGCTGCACCGAGGCCGAACACCGATTGCCAGAAGTACTTCCAGCGGCTCGGCAAGCCACGGGAGTTCTTCTCGATCACTTTGCGGTAATCGTCGACCCAACCGATGGCCCCGAACAACAAGGTCACCAGCAGCACGGTCCATACATAACGGTTGGTCAGGTCAGCCCACAGCAAAGTGCTGACGCCGATGGATGAAAGAATCAGCGCGCCGCCCATGGTAGGGGTGCCGGATTTGGACAGGTGCGATTGTGGACCGTCGTTACGAACGGATTGACCGATCTGACGGTTCTGCAAAGTGCGGATCATCCACGGGCCATAGCACAGCGACAAAACCAGCGCGGTCAGCACACCGAGAATCCCGCGCAGGGTCAGGTACTGAAAGACCGCGAAGCCTTTGTAGAACTGTTGCAGATACTCCGCTAGCAGCAGCAGCATTAATGTTTCTCCAGGCTGGTCCCGCACAAAGCGGCGACGATGTTTTCCATCGCAGCGCTGCGCGAGCCCTTGATCAAAATGGTGGTGTTTGTGTCTTGCTCGGCGCCGAGGGCCTTGATCAGTTCAGCCTGAGTGGTGAAGTGATAGGCCTGCTCGCCGAAAGCGTTCACGGCGTGAGCCATCATTGGCCCGACAGCGTAAAGCGCGGAAACCCTGCCACGGGCGTACTCGCCCACGTCGCGGTGCCCCTGCTCCGCCCAGTCGCCCAACTCGCCGATATCCCCGAGCACCAGAACGGTGCGGCCGGAAAAGCCGGCGAGTATATCAACGGCGGCGCACATAGAGGTGGGGTTCGCGTTGTAGGTGTCATCAATCACGCGCATGCCATTGGTGGCCAGTTGCGCGACGGTGCGACCCTTGACCGGTTGCACCGCGCCAAGACCGGTGGCGATGCCGAACAGCGACACGCCCAGCGCATGGGCGGCTGCGGCGGCGGCCATGGCATTGGCAACGTTATGAGTGCCGAGCAGGTTCAGTTGAACGCGCTCCACACCTTCAGGACTGTGCAGGTCGAACGCCGGGCAACCGCGAGCGTCGCGGTCCAGATCGCTGGCGTAGAAATCGGCGCTGACATTGCTCAAGGCGAAGGTCAGCACTTTGCGACCGCCAGCGCGGGTCTTCCAGATGTCGAACGCCTTGTCGTCAAGATTGAGAACGGCGACGCCATCGGCATCCAGCCCTTCAATAATCTCGCCCTTGGCTTCAACGATTTTTTCCGGTCCGCCGAACTCGCCAACATGGGCGGTCCCTGCGTTGTTGAGCACGGCCACATGAGGCTTGGTCATGCCGACGGTGTAGGCAATTTCGCCGAGACGCGAAGCACCGAGCTCGATGACTGCGGCGGTGTGTTCCGGCGCGAGTTCAAGCAAGGTCAGCGGCACACCGAGGTCATTGTTCAGGTTGCCACGGGTCGCCAACACCGGACCGCGCGTGCGCAGGATGCTGGCGAGCATTTCCTTGACCGTGGTCTTGCCGCTGGAACCGGTGATGGCCGCAACCGGGTGGGTATAAGCAGCACGGTTCAGCGCGCCCAGTTGACCGAGGGCCTGACGAGTATCTTTCACCAGCAATTGCGGCAGCGCGCTGTCGGCGACTTCGCGCTCGACCAATGCCGCTACGGCGCCTTTTGCGGCAACGTCATTGAGATAGTCATGACCATCGAAGCGCGGGCCGGTCAGGGCAATAAAGAGTTGGCCTGGCTTGATCGCGCGGCTGTCGATGCTGACGCCGTCGAAGCGGGCATCGGCAGCAACCAAGCGAGCATTCAGCGCGCCGGTCAGTTCGCTCAGTGTCAGGGCTTTAAGCATGGGCCACCTCCCACGCGGTCAGGGCATGATCGGCCTCGACCAGATCGGAGAAGTCGTGACGCTGGCCGTTGATTTCCTGATAGTCCTCGTGACCTTTACCGGCCAGGACAATCACGTCATCCGCCGAAGCGCTGGCGATCAATTGGGCAATCGCCTGGCCACGGCCAGCGACGAAGGTGACTTTATCCACAGCGGTAAAACCGGCACGGATGTCGTCGAAGATCACTGCCGGGTCTTCGGTGCGCGGGTTGTCATCGGTCACCAGCACGCCGTCAGCCAGACGCTCGACCACTTCGGCCATCAACGGACGCTTGCCGCGATCGCGATCACCACCGCAACCGAACAGGCACAGCAAACGGCCTTTCGCATGTGGACGCAGGGCCATCAAGACTTTTTCCAGTGCATCCGGTGTGTGGGCGTAATCGACCACCACCAGCGGCTGAGTACCGCCGCCGAGGCGTTGCATGCGTCCGGCCGGGCCTTCGAGTTTTGGCAGGACGTTGAGGATTTCGTCCAGCGCGTAGTCCAGACCCAGCAAGGCGCCGACAGCGGCCAGCACGTTGCTCAGGTTGAAACGACCGAGCAAGGTGCTGCGCAAGTGATGCTCACCCTGCGGTGTGACTAACGTGGCGCGCACGCCTTCGTCATCGAACTGCGCTTCACGGCAATACAGGTAGGCGCTGGCGTCTTCCAGGCTGTAGGTGATCAGGCGAGATTCACGTTTGTCCGCAGCCAGTCGGCGGCCGAAATCATCGTCGAGGTTGACCACTTGGCACTTCAAATCATTCCAGGCAAACAGCTTGGCCTTGGCTTCACCGTAGGCTTGCATGGTGCCGTGATAATCCAGGTGATCGCGAGACAGGTTGGTCATCACCGCCACATCGAACGCCAGTGCGGTCACGCGTCCCTGATCCAGACCGTGAGACGAGACTTCCATGGCGACCGCTTTGGCGCCAGCCTTTTTCAGGTCAGCGAGGGTCGCTTGCACGGCGATCGGGTTCGGCGTGGTGTGCAGGCCGCTTTCGAGCGCGCCGTAAAAACCGGTGCCCAACGTGCCGACGATGCCGCAGTGTTGGCCGAGCAAATCCAATGCTTGCGCAACCAACTGCGTCACGCTGGTTTTGCCGTTGGTGCCGGTTACACCCACCAGATTCAGGTGGCGGCTCGGGTCGCCGTAAAAACGCCCGGCGATGTCCGACAGCTGCGCCGCCAGGCCTTTGACCGGAATCAGCGGCACATCGGTAATCGGCAATACGGTCGCGCCTTCGACTTCATACGCCACAGCGGCAGCGCCGCGTTGCAGGGCGTCGGCAATGTGCGCGCGACCGTCGAACTTACCGCCAGGGACGGCGAGAAACAAGTCGCCAGCCCGCACGTTGCGGCTGTCCAGGGTCAGTTCGCGGATCAACAGATCGCGGCCGGCGTGGGCGAAAATCTTGTTCAGACTCAGAGACATCAGCCGCGCCCTCCATTGGCTTTCAGCGGAACGACCGGTGCTGCGTTCGCTTGTTGAGTAGGTGGCAGGTTGTCCGGTGTGATGTTCATCAGACGCAAGGTTCCGGACATCACTTTGCTGAACACCGGCGCCGATACCAGACCACCGAAGTAACCGGCCTTGGTTGGCTCATCAATCACCACCACGATGGCGTAACGCGGATCGCTCATCGGGCCGAAGCCTGCGAACAGCGAACGGTAGGAGTTCTCGGCATAGCCTTTGGCGCCCACAGATGTCTTACGCGCAGTACCCGACTTGCCTGCCACGTGATACGCCGGCACCTGCGCACGGAACACACCGCGCGGGGCTTCGATCACTTGTGTCAGCATGCCTTGCATGGTTTTCGCGACCGCCTCCGGCAATACCTGTGTGGTTTGCGGTGGTTTGTCCGTTTTGATCAGGGTCAACGGCGCGAGACGACCGTTGTTGGCCAGAGCCGAGAAGGCGTGGACCAACTGGATCGCGGTCACGGAAATACCGTAGCCGTAGGACAGCGTGGCGGTTTCAGCCTTGCGCCATTCGCGGTAGTTCGGCAGGTTGCCGACGCGCTCGCCCGGGAAGCCCAGGCCGGTGTCCTGGCCGAGGCCGACTTTTTGCGCCAGACGAAAAATGGTTTCGCCGCCGATATCGAAGGCGACCTTACTCATGCCGACGTTACTGGAATTGATCAGAATGCCGGTCAGGTCCAGCACCGGCCCTTCGGTCTTCGATACGTCCTTGATGGTGTACTTACCAATCTGCAAGGAGCCCGGATACACCTCGACAGTGTCGCTCGGCTTCCAGCGACCGGTTTCAATGGCGGCGCTCATGGAGATCGCTTTCATCGTCGAACCCGGTTCGAACACGTCGATCATCGCGCGGTTACGCATCATCGCCGGTTGCAGGTTGCGACGGTTGTTCGGGTTGTAGGTCGGCTGGTTGACCATGGCGAGGATCTCGCCGGACTTCACGTCCATGATCACCAGGCTGCCGGCCTTGGCGCCGTTCTCGATGATCGCGTTACGCAGCTCACGGTTGGCCAGGTATTGCAGACGCAGGTCAATGGACAACGCCAAGGGCTTTCCGGCCTTGGCGTTTTTGGTGACCTGGACATCCTTGATAAGTCGGCCGCGCCGATCCTTGATCACCTGTCGCTTGCCGGCGACCCCGGCCAGCCATTCGTCGTAGGCCAACTCGACACCTTCACGACCGTGGTCATCGATGTCGGTGAAACCGACCATGTGGGCGGTGACTTCACCGGCCGGGTAGAAACGCCGAAACTCTTCAATGCCATAAACGCCCGGCACTTTCAGGTCGAGCACGGACTGGCCCTGCTCGGGGGTCAGCCCGCGCACCAGGTAGATGAATTCTTTATTGGCTTGAGCCTCGAGACGTTCGGCCAGGGCTTTAGGGTCTTGGCCCAGAGCGGCCGCCAGCGCAGGCCACTTCTCTTTGGCCAGCTGCATTTCCTTGGCGTTGGCCCACAGGGTGGTGACCGGAGTACTGACGGCCAAAGGCTCGCCGTTACGGTCAGTGATCAGACCACGGTGAGCCGGAATCGGAATATGACGAACGCTGCGCGCATCGCCCTGACCTTTAAGGAAGGCACGGTCGACGACTTGCAGGTCGATGATACGCCAGCAAATAGCCACGACCATGACACCGAGCAAACCCAGCACCAGGCGGAACCGCCACGGAAAGAGTGCGCCCTCGAGTTTCATCATGGCGCCACCATCTGCACTTCAGCTGCGCCAGGAATGCGCATCTTCAATTGCTCGGTTGCCAGGACTTCGATACGGCTGTGAGCGGTCCAGGTGCTCTGTTCAAGAATCAAACGGCCCCACTCTGCTTGCGCCTTATCGCGCACGCTCAACTCGTTGTACAGCGAGTTCAGCAGTTGACGGTTCCAGTGGGCGCTGTAGGAAACGCCGATGGCCGACACGAGCACGCCAACAAACAGCAGCAGCATGAAAAAGCTTCCGCCGGGAAGTGGCTTGGCGAAAAGCTTGCTCACCGCAGCTTCTCCGCGACGCGCATGACAGCGCTACGGGAGCGTGGGTTGGCTTTGAGTTCGGCCTCGGAGGCGGACTGTGCTTTGCCATGGATTTTGATGATGGGTTCGAAGGCGACGTGACGTACCGGCAGGTTGCGCGGCAGGTTGTCGGCTTCGCCTTTCACCAGTTTGCGCATGAACAGTTTGACGATGCGGTCTTCCAGCGAGTGGAAGCTGATGACCACCAGACGACCGCCGATTTCCAGGCATTCCAGCGCGGCTTCGAGGCCGGTTTCCAGATCACCCAGTTCGTTGTTGACGTGAATACGCAAACCCTGGAACGCACGGGTCGCCGGGTTCTTGCCCTTTTCCCATGCAGGGTTGGCGACTTTCAGGACTTCAGCCAGATCGGCAGTGCGCTCGAACGGCTTGATGTCGCGACGCTCGGCCACGGCACGGGCCATGCGGCCGGAGAAACGTTCTTCACCGTATTGCTTGAACACCCGGGCGATTTCTTCCACCGGGGCGGTGTTGACGAATTCGGCAGCACTGATCCCGCGGGACGGGTCCATGCGCATGTCCAGCGGGCCATCATTGAGGAAACTGAAGCCGCGCTCAGGGTCGTCGAGCTGCGGCGAGGACACGCCGAGGTCGAGCAAAACGCCGCTGACCTTGCCGGCCAGACCACGTTCGGCGACTTCCGAACCGAGCTCGGCGAAGCTGCGCTGTACAACGACAAAGCGGCCGTCTTCGGCCGCTAGCGTTTGCCCGGTGGCAATCGCTTGAGGATCTTTATCGAATCCGAGCACCCGACCATCCGGGCCGAGTTGGCTCAAGATCAACCGACTGTGCCCACCGCGCCCGAACGTACCGTCCAGATAGCAGCCATCAGGACGTACGGCGAGAGCCTCCACGGCTTCGTCAAGCAGTACGGTGATGTGGTTAAAGCCGCTATCAATAGTCACAGGATCAAATCACGCAGTTCATCAGGCATGGCGCCCGGTTGTTGAATAGCAGCCAGGTCAGCGGCAGAAACCGCATCCCAGGCATCCTCGTCCCACAATTGGAACTTGTTCAGTTGGCCTACCAACATCGCGCGCTTATCCAACTTGGCATATTCACGAAGACGCGGCGGAACCAGAAAACGACCACTGCCATCGAGCTCGAGGTCGACGGCATTACCAATCAGTAAACGTTGCAGGCGGCGGTTCTCTTCGCGAAGCGAAGGCAGTGCACGCAGTTTGGTTTCAATAATTTCCCACTCATCGAGGGGGTAAACACACAAACACGGATCAACGGCATCGATTGTGACGATTAACTGACCGGAACTACGCGAAACGAGCTCGTCACGGTACCGGCTCGGCATAGCGAGACGGCCCTTTGCGTCGAGACTGATAGCGTTAGCTCCGCGAAACACGTCAGCGTTTCTCCAAATATTAGCGTTTTGAGCTCAAAAAACCCACTTCATGCCACTTTCCGCCACTTGCGCACACTATAGGAATGCGGCCACCGCACCGTCAAGGCGCGGATTAAAGGAAAACCCTTACAGAACTGAGATTTAGGAGTGTAAAAGGAGGGGTAGCGAGAATCTGACGTGTCATCCTGCTCAATAACTTGAATCAGCACAGAAGGCTGCGTTCGAAAGTTAAAGTAATTTGTTAAGAGTAAGATTTTTTCGGTATTAGGAAAGTGCTTCTGCTGTTGATTCTGTAAGGAGGGAAATTGCTACTACAGATGCCCTGCTCAATGATTAAAGCAGGGAGGGGGAAAAAGGTGGAGAGTCGATCTGTAAGCCGGGTTCTGTCTTGAACAGTCATTCGTCTACGATGGCCATCACTGGACATCTTTAGCAACCTACCCGGTCCCAGCGCGGGCCACGCCTTGGGACCCTATTTGGTCTTGCTCCAAGTGGGGTTTACCTAGCCACGAACTGTTGCCAGACGTGCGGTGCGCTCTTACCGCACCTTTTCACCCTTACCGGCGCCGAAGCGCTTAGGCGGTTATTTTCTGTGGCACTTTCCGTAGGCTCACGCCTCCCAGGCATTACCTGGCACTTCGCCCTATGGAGCCCGGACTTTCCTCCCCCCCCTAATTTTCATAGAGGGCAGCGACTGTCCGATCGACTCTCCGCCGCGAAGATTAACGGCAGAGCGGCCGAAGGACAAGCGCTAAACGCCTTGGGCCACGCCTGCACGTCGGTTTTTACTCGCCCTTCTGTTTATCCAGCGCGACCTGATAGAGCACGTTCTTGCGCTCGCCGGTAATTTGCGCCGCCAACGCCGCGGCACGCTTGAGCGGCATTTCTTCAAGCAACAGATTCAGAATGCGCATCGCTTCACTGCTGACGGCGTCCTCGGTCTCGGGGGCAGACCAACCCGCCACCAACACCACGCACTCACCGCGCTGCTGATTGCTGTCTGACTCGACGAACTCGCGCAACTCGGCCAGCGGCAAACCCTTAAGGGTTTCAAAGGTTTTAGTGATTTCACGGGCCAGCAAAGCCGGGCGCTCCCCACCGAACACCAGTTCCATGTCTTGCAGACATTCAAGGATGCGGTGTGGCGCCTCATAAAAAATCAGCGTGCGCGGTTCTTCCTTTACCAACTCAAGACGGGCGCGTCGACCGACAGCCTTGGCCGGCAGGAAGCCTTCGAAGATGAAACGGTCCGACGGCAACCCCGCCGCCGACAACGCCGCGATCAACGCGCAGGCACCCGGAACCGGCACCACATTGATTCCCGCAGCCCGAGCCTGACGCACGAGGTGATAACCCGGATCGGAAATCAACGGCGTGCCGGCATCGGAAATCAGCGCCACATCGTCGCCGGCGAGCAAGCGGGTGATAAAGCGGCTACCTTCATCCCGCTCATTGTGCTCATGGCAAGCCGCCAGCGGTGTAGGAATGCCGAAATGCTGCATCAATCGCTGGGAGTGGCGGGTATCCTCGGCGGCGATCAGGGCGACCTCGCGCAGGATCTTCAGCGCACGTGCACTGATGTCGTCCAGGTTGCCGATGGGCGTCGCCACCACATAAAGCGAGCCAGCAGCGGAATTCAAAGCACCTGGAGCAGTCAAAGCGCACACCTCGTAATCGGTAAAAGCCGCCATTGTAGCGCGTCGTGACGTTCGCGATACGCGCAAGCAACCCTCGGTTTTGCAGCCTTTTGTACAGTGCCGCAACATTTGCACGAGCTAAATTGATCGATTCACACCAGTAACATCGCGCCCCGGCCAGTGCTTGGGTACAATTCCACGCTAATTTGATCGAGTATCAGGAACACTACATGATCGCTTGCCTGCGGCTGTTCACTGCCCTCTGCCTCGCTGCCTTGCTGGCGGCTTGCGCCAGCTCGCCCTCCTCCAGCCTTGGCGAACTTCCACGGACCCCGGATGCCAGTATCGAGCAATTGCTCGCACAGGCAGCCCAAAGCAAAGACCCGGAAAAAGCCTCGCTGTTGCGCCTGAGTGCGGCAGACCTGGCCTATCGCCAGGGGAATGCCGGCCAGTCCGCGCAAATCCTGCAACAAGTTCCCGTCGAAACACTCAAGCCTGGCCAGCAGGTTTTCGCCAGCACCCTGGCGGCTGAACTGGCCATGGTTCGCAATCAGCCCAAAGCGGCACTGACTGCCTTGAGTCATCCGAGCCTGCAACGCCTGAGCGAACTGCCGGTTGAGCAACAGGTTCGCACCGGCACTGTCCATGCCCGCGCCCTTGAAGCCGATGGCCAGACGCTGGCCGCCGCACGCGAGCGCATCTTCATCGCGCCAATGCTTGAAGGTGAAGCCGCCAGCAAAAACCACGAAGCGATCTGGACCCTGATCGCTTCGCTGCCGACCGACCAATTGCAGCCAAACACCTCCGATGACCTCGGCGGCTGGATGGGCCTGGCGCAGGCAGTGAAAAGTGCCGGCACCGTGGAACAACAGCAAGCGGCGATCGACAACTGGCGCGCCCAGAATCCTAAACACCCGGCCGCCATTCAACTGCCGTTGCCACTGACCAAACTCAAGGAACTGGCCAGCCAGCCCCTGAGCAAAATCGCCCTGCTGCTGCCACAAGACGGCCCGTTGGCGTCGGTCGGCAAAGCACTGCGCGAAGGTTTCATGGCCGCTCACTACCAGGCCCAACAAGCCGGGCAGAAGCCGCCAGCCATCGAGTTCTATGACAGCTCGAAACTCACTTCGATGGACGAGTTCTACCGCAAGGCCCAAGCCGATGGCGTGCAGTTGGTCGTCGGTCCGCTGGAGAAGCCGCTGGTCAAACAGCTCAGCGCTCGCCCGCAACTGCCGATCACCACCCTGGCGCTGAACTACAGCGAAGGCGAACAAGGTCCGGCCCAGCTGTTCCAGTTCGGTCTTGCGGCCGAAGACGAAGCTCGCGAAGTGTCGCGTCGCGCTCGCGCCGATGGCCTGCATCGCGCAGCCATCATGGTGCCGAAAGGCGAATGGGGCGATCGCGTCATGAGAGCATTCAGCCAGGATTGGCAGGCTAACGGTGGCAGCATTGTCGCTACCGAACGCGTCGACCAACCGGTTCAACTGGCCCAACAGATTGCCGACATGTTCCAGCTGCGTCAGAGCGAAGGTCGTGCCAAGACCTTGCAAAGCACCGTTGGCGCGCAGGTAGCCGCCCAGCCTTCGCGCCGCCAGGACATCGAGTTCATCTTCCTGGCCACAACACCCCAGCAAGCCCAGCAGATCAAGCCGACGCTGAACTTCCAGTACGCCGGTGACGTGCCGGTTTACGCCACCTCCCACGTGTTCAGCGCCAGCGGCGACGTGAATCAGTACAACGACATGAACGGCATTCGCTTCTGCGAAACCCCATGGTTGCTGGAGGCCAACGATCCACTGCGCAAGCAAGTAACCGCTCAATGGCCACAAGCTGCTGGCAGCCTGGGCCGCCTGTACGCGATGGGTGTTGACGCCTATCGCCTGGCACCACGCCTGGGGCAACTCAAGGCCTTGCCGGACAGCCGCATCGAAGGTCAATCAGGCAGCCTGGGCATGACTCAGAACCAACGTGTCGTGCGTCAGTTGCCGTGGGCACAGTTCGTCAATGGTCAGGTTCAACGCCTGCCGGATACCCCGCGCTGATGCCCGACAGGTCACGCCAGCAAAGCGGTAAAGATGCCGAGCGCCATGCGCTCGAGCATCTTCAACAACAAGGTCTGCGCCTGCTGGCGCAGAACTGGTTGTGTAAACGCGGCGAGCTTGATCTGGTCATGCTTGATGGCGATACAGTAGTATTCGTTGAAGTCCGCTACAGAAAAAACACTCAATGGGGTGGCGCGCTCGATAGCATTGATGAGCGCAAACGGCAGAAACTGATAGTTGCCGCGCAGTATTTTCTTCAGCGCGAGTCGCGTTGGGCCAATTCCCCTTGCCGTTTCGACGTGGTTGCCATCGACAGCAACCTCGATCAGTTGAACTGGCTGCAGAATGCCTTCGACAGCTGATCGCGTACGCCCCGAACCGGACACTTTCACCCAACACTTTTGCTCTTTGCTTTGCGGGCTGCACATTCATGTGCCGAGTAGCCGCGCTAATTAAGGTCACACAGATGGACATGCAATCCCGAATTCGCCAGCTTTTTCAGGCCAGTATCGATACCAAGCAAATGGCGATGGACGTACTTGCACCGCACATCGAGCAAGCCAGCCAGGTGATGGTCAACGCCCTGCTCAACGAAGGCAAAATGCTCTCCTGCGGCAACGGCGGCTCCGCCGGTGATGCCCAGCACTTCTCGTCCGAGCTGCTCAACCGCTTCGAGCGCGAACGTCCGAGCCTGCCGGCCATCGCGCTGACCACCGACAGCTCGACGATCACCTCGATCGCCAACGACTACAGCTACAACGAAATCTTCTCCAAACAGATCCGCGCCCTTGGCCAGCCGGGAGACGTATTGCTGGCGATTTCCACCAGCGGCAACTCGGCGAACATTATTCAAGCGATCCAGGCCGCACATGATCGCGAAATGATTGTCGTAGCATTGACCGGTCGCGATGGCGGCGGCATGGCGTCGCTGCTATTGCCCGAGGACGTCGAGATTCGCGTACCGGCCAACGTCACCGCACGTATTCAGGAAGTCCACCTGCTGGCGATCCATTGCCTTTGCGATTTGATCGACAGCCAACTGTTCGGGAGTGAAGAATGACCCCTAATCGCCTAGGCCTTCTGGCCTTGACCCTGTGCCTCGGCATCAGCGGCTGCACCTCGGTGGTTAACGCCAGCCGTGAAGCACCGATTGAAGATGACCGCGGCACCCGCACCTTCGGCAGCAAGATCGACGACTCTCTGATCGACACCAAGGTCGGCGTGAACATCGCCAAGGCCGATCCAGCCCTGGACAACGACTCGCACATCGTCGTCACCAGTTTCAATGGCGTCGTGCTGCTCGCCGGACAAACCCCGCGTGCCGACCTCAAGGCCAAGGCCGAACAGGCCGCTGCGGCTGTACAGCGCGTGAAGACAGTCCACAACGAACTGCAAGTCCTGCCACCTTCCGGCTTCCTTGCCCGCCAGAACGACACCTGGCTGACCTCCAAGATCAAAACCCAGATGCTCACCGACCCGAACATTCCGGGCTCGCGCATCAAGGTCGTCACTGAAAACGGCATCGTCTACCTGCTGGGCCTGCTGACCAAGCAGGAAGCAGCCCAAGCCACCAACCTGGTGCAAGGCGTTTCCGGCGTGCAGAAGATCGTGAAGCTGTTTGAATACATCGACTGACACCCACTTACTGGCGATGGCATCCTTGGATCGCCTTCGACCTGTAGGAGCTGTCGAGTGAAACGAGGCTGCGATCTTTTGATCTTTTAAAAGCAAAATCAAAAGATCGCAGCCTCGTTTCACTCGACAGCTCCTACGCTTGAAAGTGGTGAAGTAATAAAAAAGGCGATCCTTTCGGATCGCCTTTTTTATTACTTCACCACTTTCAAGCTGGGTCGACCGCTGGGACGCGGCGGCTCACTGTCGGGTGGCGGAATATCGTCATCCGGCTCGATCTCTTCCTCGTCTTCCATAGGCGATTCCAGATCGAACACCATGCCCTGACCGTTCTCCCGGGCGTAAATACCCAGGATCGATGCGATAGGCACGTACAGTGTGTGCGGCACGCCACCGAAGCGCCCTTCGAAGCTGACCGCCTCGTTGTCCATGTGCAGATGGCGCACGGCTGCCGGCGACACGTTCAGGACAATCTGTCCGTCACTGGCAAAACCCTGAGGCACCTGCACCGACGGATACTCGGAATTGACCAGCATGTGCGGGGTGCAATCGTTGTCCACAATCCACTCGTAGAGCGCGCGGACCAGATAAGGTCGACTGGAGTTCATAGCGGCTCCTTAAGCCTTAGCGCATATCGCGTTCGACACCAGACAGACTCGCCTGGAAAGCCTCACGCGCAAACGAGCGCTCCATGTAATCAAGCAGCGGCTTGGCAGGCCGCGGCAGTTCTATACCCAGAATTGGCAATCGCCAGAGTATTGGCAATAGGCAGCAATCCACCAGGCTTTGTTCCTCACTGAGGAAAAACGGCTTGTCGGCGAACAACGGCGACACGCCGGTCAGGCTTTCGCGCAGCTCTTTACGAGCCACGACACGGGCCGCTTCCTTGCTGCGCGAATCCAGGATCAGATCCACCAGGCCACACCAGTCACGCTGAATACGATGAATCAGCAGACGGCTGTTGGCACGCGCCACTGGATAAACCGGCAGTAAAGGCGGGTGCGGGTAACGCTCATCCAGATATTCCATCACCACGGTCGACTCCCACAACGCCAGGTCACGATCGACCAGGGTTGGCAAGCTGCCGTAAGGGTTCACTTCAATCAGTTTAGGCGGCTGGCGACCAGCTTCCACGTAAATGATCTCGGCGCTGACACCCTTCTCTGCAAGTACGATACGCACTCGGTGGGAATAGTGGTCGGCGGGGTCGGAGTAACAGGCCAACCGATTGGTCACGCCCATGGCGGTCCTCCTCGCTTGTTGAAATTATCGGAAACGGAAAAACACGCGCGCCCAGAGGGCGCCTCCCGTAACGCCTGGATCACCAGGCTCGTTACACCTTCAGAGACGCCCTTGGGCGCGCGCGATTGACAGCAATTTTACAGCATTATCAATGGACGTCTTTCCAGTATTCACGTTTAAGCAAGTATGCGAATACGAAGAAGAACGCCAGGTACAGCAACACATAGGTACCGATGCGCTGATGCTGCAGCTTCACCGGGTTGGCCGAGTAGGCCAGGAAGGTCACCAGATTCTTGACCTTCTCGTCGAACTGCTCTTCGTTCAGCGTGCCGGTTTTCGGCAGTATGGTCAGCTGGTCGCAGGCTTCATGAGTCAAAGCCGTGCCGGTCAGCGGATCGTATTGCTTCTTGCCGTCATCGACGATTTGAACTTGTTTACAGCCTACCACCTGACGACCCTGCAGGCCGACCAGAACGTTAGGCATCCCGACGTTCGGGAACACCTTGTTGTTCACGCCCCAAGGACGCGATGGGTCTTCGTAGAAAGACTTCAGGTAACCGTAGAGCCAGTCAGTGCCACGAACACGGGCGACCAGGGTCAGGTCGGGCGGCGCCGCACCGAACCAGGTCTTGGCGTCAGCCGGCTGCATGCCGACGCTCATGTGGTCGCCGATCTTGGCGCCGGTGAACACCAGCTTCGAGAGCATCAGGTCGTGCGGAATGCCCAAGTCATCGGCGACACGCTCGTAACGCTGGAACTTGGCGCTGTGACAGCCCATGCAGTAGTTGGCGAATGTACGCGCGCCATCCTGCATGGCAGCCTTGTCGGAAACGTCAATGTCGACCTTTTCGAGCTCAGGACCACCGTGTTCGGCCGCGAAGGACAACACAGGCAAAGCAGCAAGAATCAGTACAGCAAATAGCTTTTTCATCAGCCAGTCACCCTTTCCGGAACCGGTTTGGTCTTCTCGAGCCTGGTGTAGAACGGCATCAGAATGAAGTAGGCGAAGTACAGGAAGGTACAGACCTGCGACAGCAACGTACGCTCAGGGGTAGGCGCCATGACACCCAGCCAGCCAAGAATCACGAACGAGATGCAGAACACCCAGAGCCAGATCCTGCTCAGCCAACCCTTGTAGCGCATGGACTTGACCGGACTGCGATCAAGCCAGGGCAGAACGAACAGCAAGGCAATCGAGGCGCCCATGGCAACAACGCCCAGGAGCTTGTCCGGAATCGCCCGCAGAATCGCGTAGAACGGAGTGAAGTACCAGACCGGAGCGATGTGCTCTGGGGTCTTGAAGGCGTTCGCCACTTCAAAGTTCGGTTTCTCGAGGAAATAGCCGCCCATTTCCGGGAAGAAGAACACGATCGAGCAGAAGATGAACAGGAACACCACCACGCCGACGATATCTTTCACGGTGTAGTACGGGTGGAAGGCAATGCCGTCCAGGGGTACGCCGTTTTCGTCTTTGTGTTTCTTGATGTCCACGCCGTCCGGGTTGTTCGACCCGACTTCGTGCAGCGCCAGAACGTGCAGCACCACCAGACCGAGGATCACGATCGGCAAGGCCACAACGTGCAGGGCGAAGAAGCGGTTCAGGGTGATACCGGAAATCAGGTAGTCACCACGGATCCACTGAGTCAGATCGTTGCCGATGACCGGGATCGCACCGAACAGCGAGATGATCACCTGGGCACCCCAGTAGGACATCTGACCCCACGGCAGCAGGTAACCCATGAAGGCTTCAGCCATCAGCGCCAGATAGATCAGCATGCCGAAGACCCACACCAGCTCACGCGGCTTCTGGTACGAACCGTAGAGCAAGCCACGGAACATGTGCAGATAGACCACGATGAAGAACGCCGAAGCGCCGGTGGAGTGCAGCAGACGCAGGATCGAGCCGTACTCGACGTCGCGCATGATGTATTCGACGGAAGCAAACGCTTCTTCCGCCGACGGGTTGTAGCTCATGGTCAGCCAGACACCGGTAACGATCTGGTTGACCAGAACGAGCAGTGCCAGGGAGCCAAAGAAATAGAAGAAGTTGAAGTTCTTCGGGGCGTAGTACTTGCTGAGATGGTCTTCCCACATTTTAGTCGCGGGAAAGCGCGCATCAACCCAATCCATGAACTTGCTCATCACGCTTTCTCCGTATCGACGCCAATGACAATGATGTCATCGGTCTCATAGGAATGCGGGGGAACTGGCAGGTTCAAAGGCGCAGGTTGCGACTTGTAGACGCGGCCAGCCAGATCGTAGTGGGAACCGTGGCAAGGGCAGAAATAACCACCTACCCAGTCCTTGCCCAGATCCGCAGGTGCCACTTCTGGACGGAAGGTCGGCGAGCAACCCAGGTGCGTGCAGATACCGATCAGCAGCAGAACCTCTGGCTTGATCGAACGCGTTTCGGGGTCGACGTAGGTCGGTTGTGTCGAGTTCTTGGAGGTCGGGTCAGACAGCTGGCCCTCGATCTTTTTCAGATTCCCCAGGATTTCCGCGGTTCGGCGGACAATGAACACCGGCTGACCGCGCCACTCAGCAATCATCTGCTGGCCTGGCTCGATTTTGCTGACATTCACCTTCACCGGTGCACCTGCGGCTTTCGCCTTGGCACTGGGAAACCATGACCCCACGAACGGGACCGCAGCCCCCACCGCTCCTGCAGCACCCACCACGGATGTGGCTGCTACCAAGAAGCGACGCCGGCCTGCATTCACGCCGTCATTGCTCATTCAGTCCTCTCCCATCAGCTTTGTGGCCTGTTAAATCAGGCATCTACTAAGTAAAAATCTGAACTTATAAAAATTTTGCCGAATGGTAATGAAAAGCCCCAATTCTGACAAGGTAATTACCGAGGGGCTCCACTGCCAAGCCTTGCAGTATAGGGCTTCTACCGCTGTGGCAAGTTGTCACAGAGCAATTCTTTGATAAATCGCGCCCATAAAAAAACGCCCAGCTTCGCGAGGAAACTGGGCGTTCTTTTTGAACGTAAAAGCGAATTAACGCTTCGAGTACTGCGGACGCTTACGCGCTTTACGCAGACCAACTTTCTTACGTTCAACTTCACGTGCATCGCGAGTAACGAAGCCAGCTTTGCGCAGAGCGCCACGCAGGGTTTCGTCGTACTGCATCAGTGCGCGAGTGATACCGTGGCGGATTGCGCCAGCTTGACCACTTACACCACCACCGATCACGGTGACGTAGATGTCGAATTTCTCGACAGTCTCAGTCAGTTCCAGCGGCTGACGAACTACCATGCGGGCAGTTTCGCGGCCGAAGAAATTTTCCAGGGTGCGGTTGTTGATGGAGATGTTACCAGTACCCGGACGCAGGAAAACGCGTGCGGTTGCGGTCTTGCGACGGCCAGTGCCGTAATTTTGAGTCGCCGACATAATGAACTATTCCGTTAAAACTTCAGTTCTTGGGGCTGCTGAGCAGTATGAGGGTGTACAGCGCCCGCATAGACTTTCAGCTTACGATACATGTCGCGACCCAGCGGGTTCTTAGGCAGCATGCCTTTGACCGCGGTCTCGATCACGCGCTCAGGGGCTTTAGCGATCAGCTTTTCGAAGTTGATCGACTTGATGCCGCCCGGGAAACCGGAGTGGGAGTAGTAGATTTTGTCGGTGGTTTTAGCACCGGTTACACGAATCTGCTCGGCATTGATAACGACGATGTAATCGCCGGTGTCAACGTGAGGAGTGTACTCAGCTTTATGCTTGCCACGCAGACGGCTCGCGATTTCGGTGGCCAGACGACCCAGGGTCTGACCTGCAGCGTCGACGACAAACCAGTCGCGCTGTACTGTTTCCGGTTTAGCAGTAAAAGTTTTCATTCTTTATAGCCTCAGGGGCCGCCCTGTAAATTAGACGGCGGATCTTACTGAATAGTGCGTACTTTGACAAGTCAAAGGCAGCCGGATACAGACGCTTTCGGGGGCTCGGGTCGGCGCGTCCGTTCAACGGCAAGATTCTTCGGCGGCGGCGCATCACTTCCACTGCAGAAAGAGGTGCGCAATTATGCAGATTGCGAAAAATAATTCAACCTGCTTTTATGATTGTTTTGCCCAAGGAGCACCCGATGGACTATCGACAGCTAGGCCGAACCAATCTGAACGTGAGCGCCATCTGCCTCGGAACCATGACCTGGGGCGAGCAAAACAGCGAGGCTGAAGCCTTCGCCCAGATTGAACGGGCCAAAAGCGCCGGGATCAATTTCATCGATACCGCCGAGATGTACCCGGTGCCGCCCAAGGCCGAAACCTACGCCACCACCGAACGCTACATCGGCAATTACTTCAAAAGCCGCGGCGATCGTGCCGACTGGATCCTGGCGAGCAAGATTGCCGGTCCTGGCAACACCATTGACTACATTCGCGACAAAAACCTGCGACACAACCGCCAGCACATCACCGAAGCCGTGGACGCCAGCCTCAAGCGCTTGCAGACCGACTACATCGACCTCTACCAACTGCATTGGCCAGAGCGCAGCACCAATTTCTTCGGCCAGCTCGGCTATAAACACAAGATCGAAGCCAACCTCACGCCGCTGGAAGACACCCTCGAAGCGCTGGACGAACAGGTCAAGGCCGGCAAGATCCGCCACATCGGCCTGTCCAATGAAACGCCATGGGGCACCATGCGCTTCCTCGCCCTGGCCGAATCCCGTGGCTGGCCGCGCGCCGTGTCGATCCAAAACCCTTACAACCTACTCAACCGCAGCTTCGAAGTCGGTCTGGCGGAAATCGCCATCCGCGAACAGTGCGGCCTGCTCGCCTACTCGCCGCTGGCGTTCGGTTTGCTGTCGGGCAAATACGAAGGTGGCGCGCGTCCGCTTAAAGGCCGCCTGAGCCTCTACAGCCGCTTCAGCCGCTATTTCAACCCGCAGTCGGAAGCAGCGTGCAGTCGTTATGTGGCGCTGGCGCGTGAACACGGCCTGGACCCGGCACAGATGGCATTGGCGTTTGTCACTCAGCAGCCGTTTGTGACCAGCAACATCATTGGCGCGACGACGATGGAGCAATTGGACAGCAACATTGCCAGCTTCGAGTTGAAACTATCCGATGAAGTGCTGGCGGGTATTGAGGCGATCCACAACGATCACCCGAATCCTGCACCTTGATTGATTTCTAGATCCATTCGCGAGCAGGCTCACTCCCACAGGAGATCACTTAACCTGTGGGAGTGAGCCTGCTCGCGAAGGCGGTCTAACGATCACGCTGCATTACAGCGACCGCGCAATAATCTCCTTCATGATTTCATTGGTCCCGGCATAGATCCGCTGCACCCGCGCATCCGCCCACGCCCGGGCAATCGGGTATTCCCACATGAAACCGTAACCGCCATGCAACTGCACGCACTCGTCGAGTACCTTGCATTGCAAGTCGGTGCCCCAATACTTGGCCATCGCCGCTGTCGGCACGTCGAGCTTGCCTTGCAGGTGCAGTTCCAGACAGCGATCGACGAAGACCCGACCGATCTGAATCTCGGTCGCCATCTCCGCCAGTTTGAAGCGGGTGTTCTGGAAGTCGGCAATTGCCTTGCCGAATGCCTTGCGCTCGCGGGTGTACTCCAGCGTCCATTGCAGCGCAGCTTCAGCCGAAGCCAGCCCGCCGACGGCAACGGTAAGACGCTCCTGCGGCAATTCCTGCATCAGGTAAGCGAAGCCCATCCCGGCCTGCCCCAGCAGGTTTTCTTTTGGTACACGCACGTCCTGAAAGAACAGTTCCGAGGTGTCCTGAGCCTTCATGCCGACTTTTTCCAGGCGCTTGCCCTTGGCGAAGCCTGGGGTGTTGGCTTCCACCAGAAACAGACTGGTGCCTTTCGCGCCGGCTTTCGGATCGGTCTTGGCCACGACAATCACCAGGTCCGCCAGATAGCCATTGGTGATGAACGTCTTCGAGCCGTTGATCACATACTCGTCGCCATCGAGTACAGCGGTGGTTTTCACCCCTTGCAGGTCGGAACCGGCACCCGGCTCGGTCATGGCAATCGCCGTGACCATCTCGCCAGACACCAGTTTTGGCAGGTATTTGTGTTTCAACGCTTCACTGCCGTAATGCAGGATGTAAGGGGCGACGATGTCCGAATGCAGGGAAAAACCGATACCGGTCAGGCCGAGACGACCGACCTCTTCGATCACCACTGCGCTGTAGAGAAAGTCCGCCCCCAACCCGCCATATTCTTCCGGAAGATGCGAACAGAGCATCCCCGCCTCCCCTGCCTTGTTCCAGAGTTTGCGGTCGATATAGCCTTGTTTTTCCCATTGCCCATGGAACGGCACGGCCTCTTTTTCGAGGAACGTTCGCACGCTGTCGCGAAAAAGTTCGTGCTCGGAACTGAACAAGGTTCTGGGGATCATGCGGCACCTGTCGTTATTGTTAGCCGGAATTGACCTTCAGAGACTAAGCCCCGCATCCGATACAGGACACTGGACACATCAGACAAAAAATAAGACGATCCAGCCGTCTGGTGACCACTTTCCCCTATAAGAATAAAGTTGAATTATGTCTAACCAAGTCTCCACGCCCTTGCGGCGCGTCAGCATCCTGGCTATCGACCGGGTTTTCGCTTCCACCCTCATGCAAGCCAAGGATTTCTTCCACCTGGCCAGCCTGCGTTACGGCAAACAACTGGGCCAAGGCCTGACGCCGGCGTTCGAAACCCGCCTGGTCAGCCCCGACGGCAAACCGGTGAACAGCTTCAGTGACGTGGTCATGCCGGTGGACGGCGGCCTGGAAAACGCCGACATCATTGTCCTTCCAGCCTTCTGGGACGATTTCGACACCCTTTGCCAACGTTATCCACAGGTCCTGCCCTGGCTGCGTCAGCAACATGCTCGCGGCGCAGTGCTCTGCGGCGAAGCCACCGGGGTGTTCTGGCTGGCCGAGGCCGGGCTGCTCGACGGCAAGGAAGCGACCACTTACTGGCGCTTCTTCAATGCGTTTGCCGAACGCTTCCCACGGGTTCAGCTCAATCAGGACAAACACCTGACCGACGCCGACAACCTGTATTGCGCCGGCGGAACCACCTCGGCCTGCGACCTTTACATTTACCTGATCGAACGCTTCTGCGGCGCCAACGTGTCCCAGGCCGTGGCGCGGGACATTCTTTATGAAGTGCAGCGCAGCTACTCGCCAGGACGAATCGGTTTCGGCGGCCAGAAGCTGCATCAGGATGTGATCATCCTGCAGATCCAGCATTGGCTCGAAGAGCATTTCGCCGATAAATTCCGCTTCGAAGACGTGGCTCGCGAACACGGCATGAGCATCCGCAACTTCATGCGGCGCTTCCAGACCGCCACCGGCGACAAACCGCTGCATTACCTGCAACGCCTGCGTATCGAGACGGCCAAAGGCTTGCTGTCCGGCAGCCGCAAGAGCATCAAGACCATCAGCTATGAAGTCGGTTACGACGATGCGAGTTTCTTCGCTCGGCTGTTCCGTCAGCACACCGAGCTGTCGCCGAACCAATATCGGCAGCAGTTCCAACAGGCTGCTTAGGTTTTAACGCCCCACACAATCCAAATGTGGGAGCGAGCCTGCTCGCGATGGCGGCGGCACATCCAAAAAAGAGGTGACTGACAGACCGCAATCGCGAGCAGGCTCGCTCCCACAGAGATCTTGATGAGCCAGATAGTTTCTATAGCGCACAAAAAAGGGCCTGCATTGCAGGCCCTTTTTATTTTCCAAAAAACCCTACGGCTTGTGCGCCCGGGACAGGAATTCGTGAGACTGCATTTCCAGCAGACGGCTGAGGGTGCGCTGGAACTCGAAGTTCAGACGACCGCCGGTGTAAAGGTCTTTGAGCTCGACTTCAGCGGAAATGATCAGCTTCACGTTGCGGTCGTAGAACTCGTCGACCATGTTGATAAAGCGTCGGGCGATGTCGTCGGTGGTGACGCTCATCTGCTCGACACCGCTGAGCAACACGGCGTGGAAGATCTTGCCCAGTTCGATGTAATCGTTCTGGCTGCGCGGGCCGTCGCAGAGTTCGCGGAAGTCGAACCAGGCCACGTCATCGCACGTGCGCACGGCACGGATTTCGCGGTTCTCGATCATCAACACGTCGTTCTCGATGGCTGCCGTGCATTCCGGCGTCAGGGCGCGGAAGCTCTTGCGCAGGCTTTCGTGGGACGCATCATCCAGCGGAAAGTGGAACAGCTCCGCTTGCTCAAGGTGACGCAGACGGTAATCGACGCCGCTGTCGACGTTGACGATCTCGGTGTTCTGCTTGATCAGCGCAATGGCCGGCAGGAAGCGCGCACGTTGCAAGCCGTCCTTGTACAGACCGTCCGGCACGATGTTCGAGGTCGCGACCAGGGTCACGCCGTTCTTGAACAGCTCTTCCATCAGCGTGCCGAGGATCATCGCGTCGGTAATGTCGGACACGAAGAACTCATCGAAACAAATCACCCGGGCTTCGTCAGAAAAGCGCTTGGCGATGATGGTCAGCGGATTCTTCTCGCCGCCGAGGGTCTTCATCTCTTCGTGCACGCGCTTCATGAAGCGGTGGAAGTGAGTGCGGACTTTTTCCTTGAACGGCAGCGCTTCGAAGAAGGTGTCGACCAGATAAGTCTTGCCGCGACCGACACCACCCCAGAAGTACAGACCCTTGACCGGTGCCGCGTCTTTCTTGCCAAACAGTTTGCCGAACAGACCCGGTTTGCTGTGCGAGGCCGCGACCAGATCGTCGTACAGGCGTTGCAAGTGGCGCACCGCAGTTTCCTGCGCGGCGTCATGGAAGAATTCCGGGCGTTTCAGATCAGCTTGATATCGTTCTAGGGGCGTCATAATTCGTTAGCAAGGCAACAAAAACGGGCCGTCACTGTAGCGACGGCCCGTGGGAATGGCAATCGGCCCTTGGTCGGGCCGAGCCGCTGATTTATTCCTGAACCGGCGTCAGCGCAACCCGCAGGATGTCGATGGCGACGTCGCGAGCCGCACCGTCGGCGAAGGCCGGGCTGTCGGCAACGCACTCGCCTTCGAGCCAGACGCTGAAGCTCAAGTCTTCATTGCGCACATCCAGAGGCTGGCCGGATTGCAGCTGCTTGGTCACCTGGCCTGCGGTTTTACCGTCGGCGAAGTTGCGCGACAGCAGCAGCTGCTCGCCGTCGGCCGACAGCAGACGGAAGCGGAAACTGCCGTCGTCTTCACGGAAGCTGACGAAACGCGCGGCTTTCGCGGCTTTCTTCTTGATGGTGGCAGCGACTTGGGTCTGAGCGACGAAAGAGCGCAGACCAACCGCCTCACGCAGTTCGTGAAGGAACGGTGTCGCCACCGAGCGGGCCTTTTTGGCGCCGATCTGCAGGATGTCTTCCAGGTCTGCCGGGCGCTCGATCAGCTTGTAATAGCGATCGCGGGACTCGCCCAATTCGTTGTCCAACAGCTGGAACAGGCGATTCTTCGCCTCGCCCCAACCCAGCCCCTGCAACAGTTCGCTGCGGAATTCGTCGGACTGCGCCGGGGTGGCGAAGGCCTGGAACAAGGTAAACAGATGCGAGTTGTCCGGATCTTTCGCCTCGCCTGGAGCACGGGAGTCAGTAACGATCCGCGAAATCGCGTCCTTCATTTCCTTGGCGCTGCTGAACAACGGAATGGTGTTGTCGTAGCTCTTCGACATCTTGCGACCGTCGAGGCCTGGCAACGTGGCGACGCTTTCTTCGATCAGCGCTTCAGGCATGGTGAAGAATTCTTTGCCCTGACCGAACAGGTGATTGAAGCGCTGACCGATGTCACGGGCCATTTCCACGTGCTGGATCTGGTCACGACCGACCGGCACCTTGTGGGCGTTGAACATCAGAATGTCCGCTGCCATCAGCACCGGATAGCTGTACAAGCCCATGGTGATGCCGGCGTCCGGGTCTTCGCCGGTTTCGACGTTCTTGTCCACCGAGGCCTTGTAGGCGTGGGCGCGGTTGAGCAGGCCCTTGGCGGCGACGCAGGTCAGCAGCCAGGTCAGCTCGGGGATTTCCGGGATGTCGGACTGGCGATAGAAGGTCACGCGGTCCACGTCCAGGCCACCGGCCAGCCAGGTCGCGGCGATTTCCAGACGCGAGCGCTGGATGCGCAGCGGGTCATCGCATTTGATCAGGGCGTGGTAGTCGGCCAGGAAGTAGAACGAATCGGCATTGCTGTCACGGCTGGCGATGATCGCCGGGCGGATGGCCCCAGCGTAGTTGCCCAGGTGCGGCGTGCCAGTGGTGGTGATGCCGGTGAGGATACGGGTACGAGTCGTCATGGGTAATCGCTTGTCAGACTGCAATCAATTCGAAAGACGCGGCAGGATCAGATCCTTGAGATCGGTCAGCTTGCCATGAAAAAAGTGTCCGCATTCTGCCACTTTCAGCAGCTCATGGGGGCGCTCGAGTTTGTCGGACCAGTCGTAGACAGCTTGCGGATCGATCACTTCGTCGGTTTCCGGCTGGATCAGGGTCAGCTCGCCTTGCTGCGGCAGTTGATCCTGATCGCCCAGACGCATGACCGCAGGCGCGACCATGAACAAATGCTTGAGTTGCTCGCCCTTGGCTTCCAGGCGTCCGCCGAGACTTGCGGCAACAAAACCTCCGAAGGAGAAACCGAACAGGGTCAGCGGCAAATCTGGATGTTTGGCCCGCAGCCATTCGGCCACCGCTTGAGCATCGTCGACTTCGCCCGTGCCCATATCGTGGGTGCCTTCGCTGGCACCCACGCCGCGATAGTTGAAACGCAAAGTAATCAAACCGGCGTCACGCGCAGTGCGCTGCAAGGTCGAGACGACTTTGTTGAGCATGGTGCCACCCTGCACCGGGTTGGGGTGGCAGATCAGCGCCAGGCCACGGGGCTGCTCGTTATCCAAATAAAGAGCTTCCAGTTGGCCGACCGGGCCATCAATCACTACAGGGGTTTCGCGCATAAGCAAGGAAGGAACTCCGTGACCTCGAATCGGGTCGACTCGTCTAGCAAATTGTCTGTGCCAATCTATTGCGAGTGAATCGCGGTATACAGCGCAGGTTCGAGCCGTTAACGTAAAGCAAAGCCGTTTATAGAGGAAGGACTCGTGGAACACTCGCTCTTAGTTTGGTTGTTGCCGACTCTTGCCCTGGTTGTGGGTGTCGCCATTGGATTCCTGATCGCTCGCCTGGTGCCGAATGCCGCTCCTAGCAGCACGCAACGTCAGCTGGATGACGTTCAGGAACGTTTCGACAGTTATCAGAACGAGGTGGTCACCCACTTCAACAGCACTGCAACCCTGGTCAAGAAACTGACTCAGAGCTATCAGGAAGTGCAGGATCATCTCGCCGAGGGTGCCAACCGCCTGGCCCTGGACGAGCAGACTCGTCAACGCTTGCTGGCCTCGCTGCACGCCGATGCGGCAGCCGCCCCACGGGAACGCCTGACGCCGCCGCGCAATCAGGAGCCGCCTCGCGACTACGCCCCCAAAGCCCCGAATGCGCCGGGCATGCTCGATGAGCATTACGGCCTGAAGAAGTAATCAGGTTTCGCGCGACACAAAAAGCCCTCGGACGAGTGATTGTCCGGGGGCTTTTTTGTTGCTGATTCTATTCTCTAGTGCCTGATCCGGCCCCTTCGCGGGCAAGCCCGCGAAGAGGCCGGAACAGGCGACACAAAAAAAATGCCCGATCATTCAAGGATCGGGCATTTTTCCTATCAGGGAGAGATCAGCCCCTTATGGTTACTGCTGAACCTGGCCTTGCTGCTGGTTGCCATACTGCTGACCCGGAATCGCCTTCAGGTTGACTTCGACCCGGCGGTTCTGCGCCCGACCATTGACGTCACCATTGCTGGCAATCGGGTTATCCGGCCCGGCGCCGCGAGCCGACAGGTTGGTACCGCTCACGCCTTGCGACGTCAGGTACGTCGCCACGCTCTGGGCGCGACGCTGGGACAGGTCCATGTTGTGCTGGCGGCTGCCGGTACTGTCGGTGTAGCCGACGATCTCGATCTGATTCTGGCTGAACTCCTTGAGCGAGCCCGCCAGATTGTTCAGCGGCTGATAGAAACCCGACGCGATGTTCGCCGAATCGGTGGCGAAGGTGATGTTGCCCGGCATGATCAGTTTGATCTGATCACCCTGGCGCTGCACTTCCACCCCGGTGTTGGCCATGCTGGCCCGCAGTTTTTTCTCTTGCTGGTCGGCGTAATAACCGTAACCGGCAGCGGAAGCACCCACCACCGCAGCGCCAATCAGCGCGCCCTTGCCACGGTTATCGTGACTGATGGCGGCACCGGCCAGAGCACCGGCCAGAGCGCCGAGACCACCGTACTTAGCGGTTTTGCTCATGCCCGTAGAACCACCATCGGCCTGGCCCTGGTTGTCGTAAGGGTTAGGCGAGGCGCAGCCAGACAGCAAGGCCACAGCCGTAGCGACAATAATCAAACGCTGCTTGGTGAACATGAAGAGCTCCTACTTTTTTGCATTCTGTGGTGCAACGGACTTAAGGCTTCAGCCTTTGCGGGCGTTGGATCATTTCGGACGACAAAAATTCCGTCGGGCTTTCACAACCGCCGATCAGGCCCGAACAAAAGGGTTCTCGCGCATTTCATCGCCCAGACGCGTATCGGGACCATGCCCGGTCACCACCGTCGCCTCTTCGTCGAGGGTGTACAGCCGCTGCTTGATCGACCGCACGATGGTCGCCTGATCGCCACCCCACAAATCCGTGCGCCCTACCCCGCGACGAAACAACGTGTCACCGGCAATCAGCAGCTTAGCCTCTGAAAACCAAAAGCTCATGGAACCCGGCGTATGACCCGGCGTGTGCAACGCCACGCCGCAGCCGCAGGCCAGTTCTTCATCATCGGCCAACCAGCGATCCGGCGATGGCACCGGGGTGTAAGGCACACCGAACATCTGGCACTGCATCTCCAGGTTGTCCCAGAGGAATTGATCTTCTTTATGCAGATGCAGGGTTGCGCCGGTTTTCTCCTTCAACTGACCGGAAGCCAGGAAGTGATCGAGGTGCGCATGGGTGTGAATGATGCTCACCACCTTCAACCCCAAGGCATCGAGACGGGCGAGGATCAGTTCGTGATTGCCACCCGGATCGACCACGATGGATTTTTTAGTAATCGGGTCGCCGATAATCGTGCAGTTGCACTGCAAAGGGCCGACGGGGAAGGTTTCGCGGATAAGGGCTGTATTCGGGGTTTGCATGGGTTTAATCCTGGTGCCAAGGCTGGGTACTGCGGTTGTGATCCGCAAAATTGATAGGTTATCCTCGCGCCGCGCCTATTTTGAAACAAGACGGCAGAAAGCCAATGCCCCCCTTCAATGGAACACGTGCTCGTCGATAAAAGCGTCCTTTTTCTGGACCCGGACATTATCAACCGCATGCGCGGCAAGAATGGTCTGCCCTTTATCGCCCACTCCGATCTTCGCGCTCAAGCGAGCAACGGCACCACAGGACTGCCAGGCAAACTACCCTATTCCCAACAAGGATAATCCCATGCAAGAAGACTCTCTCCTTTGTCAGGAAGACCTCGCCGAAAACCCGACCTCACGCGTGCCCGTTTGCCTCGTGCTGGACATCAAAGGTATTGAAGCCTGGGCACAGGTCTGAACCATGCCCGAGATCCCGGTGGACCACAGCTGTAAAACGGCCTGCGCATTTGTGGCAGGACGCTCGCACCTCAAGACTCAAACGCCTTGCCAGGACTATGTCGCGGCCAGAGAGTCCAACGAGGTGACCTGCATTTCATTGGCCGATGGGGCTGGCTCCAGAGCCAGATCCGACATCGGCGCCCAAGTAGCGGTCACGGCTACGCTGGCCTTTGTCTGCAAAAATTTTGAAAGCCTCTGGCAAAACATGGACAAACACAACGCGAAGGCAGCCCAGCGACTGGTTAATCGCTGCCTGGACGCGTTCAGACGCAAATCTGCAAAGCTTGGCGGCGATATCAACGACCTGGCCTGTACCTTGTCGTTCGTCGCTTACTCACGAGGCCGCTACCTGGCAGGCCACTTGGGCGATGGCGTCATCGCAAGCGTTGATGCGGACGGACAACTTCAGGCCTTTTCTCATCCAGAAAATGGCGAGTTCGCCAATACCACTCTGTTTCTGACTGACCATAAAGCGGCGTCGCGGCTCAGGTTATACCGTGGGCAAATCGAAGCCACGACGGGCTTCGCGATCATGAGCGACGGCACCGCAGAAAGCCTCTATCACAAATCCAGCGGCGTCCCCGCCCCGGCGATCCAAAAGTTGCTGGAGTGGAATGCAACGTTGCCCAGAAAAAAAATGAGAGAAGTGTTGGGTGACAACTTGCAACAGTCCATTGCCAGTAAAACCGGAGATGACTGCTCCATAGGCTTACTGTCGATCCTGAAGCACTCCATTGACGTGGGGCAGACATCCGGAGTGATTGTCTCTGAGGAGAAATGACCGAAAACCTCTGATCGCAAGGCCCAACTTGTTTCGGAGGTCTTCAAACGGCGATTACTGCAATACACCCAACTCTTTCGCCCTGGCGACCGCTTGCGTTCGCCGCTCCACCCCAAGCTTGCTGTTGATATGGCTGGCATGGGTTTTCACCGTGTGCAGCGAAATAAACAACTGATCGCTGATTTCCTGATTCGAACAGCCCTGGGCGATCAGTCGCAGGACGGCCATTTCCCGCGCACTGAGTTGTTCCGCGGCGGCGGATGACTCCGCTGCGGGACGGGCTGTCACTGCCGGAAGTTTTTCTGAAAGACTCAATGAAACGGGGGTCGGCGCACCGAGTTGAAGTTGGTTACGTAGCCAGTCCGGATGTTCAGCCAACAACCCGTCAAACGGTTGCAGCGCTCCCCCGGCTGCAGCTTCCAGTGCCTGACTCAGGGCCTTGCGGGCCTCGGGTTCGCGTCCGCACCCCAGCAACAACATCACTTTTTGAGTCAGTGCCATCACGCTGAGCAGCTGCCTGCCCGTTTGCTGCCCATGCTCAAGCAACGAATTCAATCGTCCTTCGGCCAGCATCGGCTGCCCCTGAATGACCTCCAGCAAGGCCTGCTGCAACTCGATATGCAGCGGCAGTTGCGGATGGAACTCCGGAGGGGCTGCCGCGTGTTCACCGTTATAGGTTTGCCCCAAGCGAGCGAGCCAGGCTTCGGCCAGATCGGTACGCCCCTGAGCCAGCCAGAGTTCGCATTTGACCAGGGTGATCATCGCCAGGTAGTAGATCGGTGGCACGTCCCAGATGTGCATCAGGCGCTCGGCTTCGGCGAGTTCGGCGAAGGCTTTAGCGAATTCGCCGCTGCTGCCCTCAAGCCTGGCGATCACGCAGTAGCCGATCAATACGCTGATATCACGACAGGCGCGTGCTTCACTCAAACCGGCTTGCAAGCGTGCCCGCGCGGCTTGGGGCTGCAAGCGCAGGGCTAGCAAAAAGCCTTCGTACAACGTCAGTCGGGCGCGTACGGCATAGAGCCGTTGCGGGGATAACCGTTGCAGGCGTTGCAGCCCCTGACGCACTTCATCCAGCGAACGAAGGATTTCACCTCGCGCTTGCAGCACACGAGCGCGGTCGTAATGGGCCAGCGCTTCGAACAGCGGGTTGCCGACCCGTTGCGCCAACTCCAGAGATTCACGGTTCAATCCGCGTGCACGCCACAAGTCGCCGTCGGCAATGGCCAGGTTAGACAGGGTCGAGAGGCACATCAGGCGTTGCCCGTAGCGTTTGGCGGGCAGGCTCTCCTGCGCTTCGGTGCAGTAGAGCAGCGTCAGCTCACGATTGCCGCGCCCGCGGGCGATGATCCCGCTCAGGGCCAGCCATTGCGCCAGCATGGATTTCTGCGCGGTGGCCGACGGAGCCGGCAGGAAGCGGCTCAAATGACTGGCCAGCTCCTCGGCGGCGTCCAGCTGACAAGCCAGCCCCAACGCCCAGCTGTACAGCACGATCAACCGTGGTGTGCTGATCAGCAGGCTGTCGGGCAAATCCATTTTCCAGCGCAGCAACATGCCGACGTTCTGTTCGGCCAGCAGTTGTTCTTCGGACAGGTTCTGCACCAGGTTCGCCGCGACGTCCAGGTGCCCGGCACGCAATGCCTGCTCCACGGCCTCATCGAGCAGCCCCTGAGCATTGAACCAGCGACAGGCGCGCAGATGCAGACTGGCAGCCGGCACCATCGCCTGAGCCGTAGGCCGGGTGCGCAACAGGTCGGAAAACAAATGGTGGTAGCGATACCAGTGACCGTTTTCATCCAGTGGCACCAGGAACACCTGATGGGCCAGCAGAAAACGCAGGATCTCGGCACTGTCATGGGCTTCGCGAACGGCGTCGCACAGTTCGCTGCAAAAACGTTCCTGAGGCGCGGTGTCGTAAAGGAATGACTGCACCTCGGCGGGCAGACAATCGATGACTTCTTCCAGCAGGTAATCGCGGATCAGTCCTTCCCCACCATGCAGCGTCTGCGGCAAGGCACCCTGGGAGCCCGCTTCAGACGCCGCCAGCAGCCAGAAACGCAGTCCGGCGACCCAACCTTCGCTGCGCTGGATGAGGTTCTCCAGCGCTTCACCGCGCAAGGAGCTGCTGTGCCGATCAAGCAGGGTCAGGGCTTCGTCGTGAGTCAGGCGCAAGTCCTGTTCATTCAACTCGAGCAGTTGCCGCGACAGCCGCAGGCGCGCCAGATGCCAGTCCGGCCGCTGCCGACTGGTGACCATGACCAGCAAGCCGTCAGGCAGGTGATTGAGGAAAAATTGCAGGCAGCGATCGAGAACCGGGCCCTGCGCCAGATGGTAGTCATCAAGTACCAACAGCAGAGGCGCACTCGCAGACAAGTGCACGGCCAACTCATCGAGCAAACCGTCCAGCCATTCTTCAAAGGCAAACGGCTGGTGCCGCTGCCGCATTTTCAACAGTCCCAGGGACTGGCTGCCCAGTTGCGGAAAAAAGTCCTGGAGGCCTTCGAGCAACCGCTCAAGAAAACGTCCGGGATCGCTGTCTCGCGGACTCAACCCCAGCCACAGACTTTGCCAGTGAGCCGGCAAGCCCTGACAGAACTCCACCGCCAACGAACTCTTGCCAAACCCCGCCGGTGCGCTGACCAGCAACAACCTGCCACCGAGACCCGCACTCAGGCGCTCGCACAGACGAGGCCGCAGCACATGGCCGTCAGGCAACGGAGGCCGAAAAAAACGCCCGTCCAGTGCCGCGACGGCAACGCTTGCAGGGCCCGGGTGTGGGGACAGATCAGTCATGGCCGGCTCTTGTTTGAATGGCGGTTGGCGGCGTTGCAGATGTCCGCAGCCTAGCGGTAAACGAAGAGGGAATGAAGGTTATTGCTACAAATGGCTACAAAAAGAATACACGCAGAAGTATCCGCCTGATCTGAACTCACCTTGTAGCAGCTGTCGAGCTTGCGAGGCTGCGTTCGGCTGCGCAGCAGTCGCTATACCATGCGCCGCATAGTGTCAGGCTGAATGGCGGGGTAGGTTCTGCGACTGCTGCGCAGCCGAACGCAGCCTCGCAAGCTCGACAGCTGCTACAACGGATTGTTATGGCCATACAAAAAAAACGCCCCGAACCAGTCGGGGCGTTTCTCGAGGATGCGGCCTCTGTTCAGTGCAGCTTAGCGAACACCATCCTGGCGCAGAGCGGCCGGGGTGAAGTCGCTGGTGGTGGCGGTGAAGCCGAAGTCATACGCCGATTTTTCTTCGTTCTTCATGCCCAGTGCCAGGTAGCGGCCCGATTGCAGGTCGTACAAGGTTTCCAGGGTGTACCACGGCACTTGAACGTTGTAGTAGTTCTGAGAGTGAGCCTCAGCCACACGCCACAGTTGATTACGACCGTCGTAGTGGTCGATCACGGCCGCTTGCCAGGTGTCTTCGTCGATGTAGAAGTCACGCTTGGCGTAGATGTGACGCTGACCTTCCTTCAAGGTAGCCACCACATGCCAGACCCGGCGCAGCTCGTAACGAGCCAGGTCCTGGTTGATGTGACCGGCCTTGATGATGTCGTCGTACTTGAGTTGCGGCGAGTCGAGTTTGTAGCTGTCGGAGGCAATGTACATCTCTTTCTTGCCTTCGAGTTTCCAGTCGTAACGATCCGGCGCACCGTTGTACATGTCCAGGTTGTCGGACGTACGCAGGCCATCCGCCGCGGTACCCGGCCCGTCATAGGACACTTGTGGCGCACGACGCACGCGGCGTTGACCGGCGTTGTAGACCCACGCCGAACGCGGCTCCTTCACCTGGTCGAGGGTTTCGTGTACCAGCAGCACACCACCGGCCAGACGTGCCGGCGCGGTCACTTTCTGCTTGAAGTAGAACAGGATATTGCCCGGATTCGCCGGATCGTAGTCCTTCATCTTGTCGCGGAACACGAACTGATCCTGGAAATACACCAGGCTGTACGAGCCGTTCGGCTGTGGCGTGGCCTGGGTCACCAGACGGGTCACGCTGCCACCGCGATAGCGGGTGATGTGGTTCCAGATGACTTCGACGCCGGTCTTCGGAATCGGGAATGGAACTGCGGTTTCGAAGTTCTCCAATCCGTTGCCGCCGGACACCAGGTTAGTGGCGGTGGCGTTTTTCTTGATGGAGGCAAACACGGCATCCGGCACGGTCGCGCCGCGATGGGACGGGTAAACCGGCATTTTGAAGGTTTCCGGGTAGCGCTTGAACATCGCGTACTGGCCCGGTGCGAGCTTGTCCTTGTACTGGTCGACGTTCTGCGCCGTGATGGTGAACAGCGGTTTTTCACTGGCGTATGGGTCGGACAGGAAACCTTTGCTGTCGGCGGTGCCGGCGTTTTTCGCCAACGGCTTCCAGGCAGGGATCGATCCGTCAGCGTTGCCCGACATCTCGGCGCCCATCGGGGTCAGGCTCTTGCCCAGTTTGTCCGCTTCGGCCGCAGGGACCGCCGCCATGACGCCGGTCGCCAGCAGCGAAAGCCCCAGAACACCGACGTGGAACAGACTCTTTGTTATTTTCATAGGTGTGTTCGTCCTGATAATGCAGTGCTTAGAAGTTCACGCCGAAGCTGAGCGCAACGAAGTCGCGGTCATCGACGGTGGTGTACTTGCCATCAAAGAAGTTGGTGTAAGCCAGGCTCGCGGTGTAGGTGTTCTGGTACTCGGCATCGAGGCCCAGGCTCACCGCTTTGCGACCTTCCTCGAAGTTGCCGCCAGGGCCAGGCGAGTAGCCTTCCACGTCATGAGACCAGGCCACGTTCGGCTTGAGGTTCACACCGGCGAATACGTCGTTGTATTCCCAGATGGCACGACCGCGGTAACCCCAGGAGTTTGCGGTGGTGAACCCGTCGTTTTCACAGTAACGACTGACGTTGTTTTGCGGTCCGCCTGCCAGGGTAGAGGTGTTCAATGCCACGCACTGACCACTTGGCAATGGGCCAGGGCCGTAGCTCGGGTCACGACCGTAACGCGCTTTGGAAGAGCTTTCCAGACCGCCAACGTGAGTAAAGCCGACCTCGCCAACCAAGGTCAGTCGCTCAGCGCCCATCACCTGGTCGAAGAAGTGAGTAAGGGTCGTCTGGAGCTGGGTCACTTCCTTGCGGCGATAGCCTTGCTGATCCTGCCCTGGCGTCCCCTGAAGCACGGAAACGTTAGGGTTCAGAGGCGTCAGACCAGAAAATAGAATGTCGGTGGTGTTGAGCTGAACCGGAGCATTCGGCCGGTAGCTGACTTCACCACTCCACGCAGTACCTGTAGGTAACGTGGTGGAGAAGCTCAAGCCATACAGGCGAATATCTTCAGGGTACTCGACGTAGTAGCTGGAGTTACCCGCCACCACCAACGGCAGCAAGGTCGGGGCCAGGCCTGCCGCGACACCGGCCGGAACACCCGCAGCCCTCAGTGAACCCACCAGGCCCGCCGCGCTGTAAGCGCTCGCCGGAGCACCTTTGCCGCTGAAAATCGGCGCACGGCTGTGGTAGTTCATGAAGTAGGCGCCGAACTCGGTGTCCAGCGGATCGAACATGTATTTGAAGGACACGCCGAATTGACCGCTGTCACGGGCATCGCGGTCCGGACCGCGACGAACGATTACACCTTCATCCGGGTTGCCCCAGGTCACGCCTTTGGCAGCCAGGGTATTGATGCTTGCATTACGCAGCGAAGCCGGCAGCCCCGCAGCCGTCAATGCACCGTTGAGCCCGTTACGGGTGCGCAGTACGGCCAGGTTGTTATCGCAGCCATCCGCAATCACGTCCGGTTGCGAGAAGAAGGTGCCGCAGTTGTCGACAACGGTCTGGTCCCATTCGAGCTGGTAGAAGGCTTCGGTCGAGAGGTTCTCGGTGAGGCTCTGCGAGACGTAGAACATGTTGACCGGGATCAGGCCTTCCTTGATCTCGGCACCGGGGCGACGGAACGCGGACACGTCGATCGGGTTGATCGAGTTGATACCGCCGCCGATGAAGGTACTTTCACCCCAACTCACTACCTGCTTGCCCAGACGCACGGAGCCCGGCTGATCGGCAACGGAATAGTTGTGGTAGACAAAGGCGTCGAGGATCTGGCCGCCGGAGGACTTGGCGCCTTCCTTGCGGTTGCTGTCGCTGATGTCCTTGAACTCGCGGCTTTCGTCCTTGAGTTCAAAGTCGTACCAGTATTTGCCACGGACGAAAACGCCGGTGTCGCCATATTTCAATTCAAGGTCATGGATGCCCTTGAAGATCTTGGAGAATGTTTCGCCGCTCTTGAAGTTCAGGTGACCGTCATCGGAAGTCTGGGACAGGCCACGGCCGCCGTTGTTGACGCCGATGAGGTTCTTGTTGGCATTTTCAGTAGACCAACTGGCACCGATCGACAGGGACGAGTCGAACTGACCTTCGATTTCACCAACGTTGAAACTGACGCCGAATGCTGGCCCGGCGAGCGTAGAGGCAAGACTGACCGCCAGGGGCAGTTTCGCCCGGCGCCAGAACTGGTTTACTGATGTCATCGACGCTACTCCATGTGCATTATTGTTATGGCAGTGAGCACTTCTAAAAACGCTGTGGATGACTGGGAGCCAAGGTGTCCCTAAGTCATTCCAAAGATGCATCGCCCCGGTTTGTGCGTTTGCTCCGTTCTTAAAAATCCTTGAGCGGACTATAGCCAGCAGGTAGTACTGCTTGATCCCTCTAAAGTGTGATTTGCAGCTGCCAGCCACTCTGGAACAGTCCTTTCGCCAGTCCGACACCTGTCGGCCCGTCTAGGATGGCTGAAAATTCGGATTTGACAAGCCAAGCGCTTGCTTGGTGGGGCTGGCGTGCCCTTTTGGGCACGCCAAGTGACGCTTAAAGCGTCGAGAGGAAGGTGCTGTTGTTGGCTTGCCATTCGGTGATGTCGACGCGAATACGTTTCTTGTCGAGTTTGCCGACACTGGTCTTGGGAATTTCAGTAACAAGGGCGATCTGGCTCGGGATGGCCCACTTGCTCAGGTGCCCCAATTCCACGAACGGCTTGAGGTGTTCCTTCAGTTCTTTGGCCCCGATCACATGGCCTTCGCGGACCACCAGCAAGGCAAACGGACGCTCGCCCCACTGCGGATCGGCGATGCCCACCACTGCTACTTCGCGTACCGCCGCGTGGCGACTGATCAGATCTTCCAGGTCCAGGGAGGAGATCCACTCGCCGCCGGTCTTGATCACGTCTTTGATCCGGTCGCGAATGTCGATCACACCCATGCTGTCCAGGGTCGCTACGTCACCGGTGTGCAGCCAGCCCCCGGCCCAGAGCTCGGCGCCCTTTTGCGGTTCGTTGAAATAACCCTCGGTGAGCCACGGCGCACGCAGCACCAGTTCGCCTTGGGTCTCGCCATCGGCGGGCAGGAAGTTGCCGTCGGTGTCGACGATCGCCGCCTCCACCAATGGCCCCGGCACACCGGCCTTGATCCGGTACGTGGTGCGTTCGTCTTCGGTGCCGGCCATCAGCTCATCGTTGAGGTGTGCACACGACACCAACGGCCCGGTTTCCGACATGCCGTAAGCGGCGGTCAGTTGAATACCCTTGGCCTTGGCCGCTTCATAAAGCGCACGGTTCAGCGCACTGCCGCCGATGACGATTTTCCAGCCACCGAAATCCGTGCCTTGCGCAGCTTTTGAGTTGAGGACCATTTGCAGGATGGTCGGCACGCAATGGGAAAAGGTGACCTTTTCCTTGCGCCATAGCTCCACCAGGTACTCAGGGTCATAGCGACCGGGATAGACCTGCTTGAGCCCGAGCATGGTCGCCACGTACGGCAAGCCCCAAGCGTGCACATGGAACATCGGGGTGATCGGCATGTAGACGTCATTGGTGCCCAGCAAACGCACGCTGTCGATGGCGCCCATGATGGTCGATACGCCCATGGTGTGCAGGACCAGTTGCCGATGGGTGAAGTACACGCCTTTGGGATTACCGGTGGTGCCGGTGGTGTAGAACGTGGTCGCGACCGAGTTTTCGTCGAAGTCCTGGAAGTCGTACTGCGTGCTCGCCGCCGCCAGCAATTGCTCGTACTCGCCGATGAGGTTCGGCAAGTCAGCGGTTTTTTCCGGCAGGTCGGTCAGCAGCAGGGTTTTCTCCACCGTAGTCAGGTGCCCGGCAATGGCCTGGTACAACCCGACGAACTCGCTGTTGACCAGCACAAAGCGGTCCTCGGCGTGGTTCATGGTGTAGAGGATTTGTTCCGGCGACAGGCGCACGTTGATGGTGTGGATCACCGCGCCGATCATCGGGATGGCGAACATGCATTCCAGATAACGATGGCTGTCCCAGTCCATCACCGCCACGGTATCCCCGGCCTTGACGCCGGCCGCCGTCAGCACGTTGGCCAGCCTTGCGACCCGTTCGATCAGGGTCGGATAGCTGTAGCGCAACTGGTCGCGGTAAATGATCTCGCGGGTTTTCTCATAACGAGCGCCGGACATCAGCAGCCGTTTAATCAGCAGCGGATACTGGTAAGCGCCTTCGGCTGGGGGGATAACGCGAGTCTGCAACATAAGAGTCCCTTTTCTGACTGCACGGTCGTGGCTGAAAGTAAGCACTTTAGTGCCCTTGGACGCCAGCCAAATCAGCCAAAGGAATGATTTGCAAAGTCGTGCAAATGCTAGCGTTGCGCCAGCATCTGCGGATATTTCCTATCCATTACTCGTCGCGCGATCAATGCATCTCGGTAAACGCGAGTTTCACACCGATAGCGATCAGTACCGCGCCCATCGTCCGATCGAACCAGTGACCCATCCGGGCAAAACCTGCGCGCACGCGCTGCTGGCTGAACAGCATCGCCACCAGGCAGAACCACACAGCGGTGGCCACCGCGAGGTAGAGGCCGTAGCCCGCCTGAACCGCCAGCGGCGTGTGCGGGTTGATCACCACGGTGAACAGCGAGAGGAAAAACAGCGTCGCTTTCGGGTTCAGACCGTTGGTCACGAACCCCGAAGTGAAGGCGCCGCGAGCAGTGCGCTCGCCTGCTTCCTTATGCAGATCGTCAGCCGCAGGTTGGGCTGGCTGCGCTCGCAGGGCCTTGAAGCCGATGTACAGCAGGTACGCGGCGGCGGCCCATTTCAGGGCATTAAACAACACGATCGACTGGGACACGATCAGGCCAATGCCGAGCAACGAATAGCCGACGTGCAGGAAAATTGCCGTACCGACACCCAGCGCCGTCCAGGTGCCAGCGCGACGACCATGGGTCACGCTCTCACGCACCACCACCGCAAAGTCCGGGCCGGGGCTGGCCACGGCCAGCAAGTGAATCAGGGCAACGGTCAAAAACTCTGTCCAGTACATGGGGGATCCTTTTGGCCAAGCGTAACTGTTTGTTTCATCTGGTAGGCTCGGCAGATTACGCCTTCAGTTCATTGCACAAAAGGTACAGTTGATGACGAACACTCACCGCGCCGTTTTCCTCGACCACCCGTCCCTGGACCTGGGCGACCTCGACCTCAGCCCGCTGCAAGAGTGTTTCAGCGATTTACAGCTTTTCGCCCAGACCACGCCGGACCAGGTGATCGAACGCCTCAAGGGCGCCACCGTTGCCATCAGCAACAAAATCCTGATCGACGCCGCCGCCATCGCCGCCAGCCCCGAGCTGAAGCTGATCCTGATCACCGCCACCGGCACCAACAACGTCGACCTCGCCGCCGCCCGCGCTCACGGGATTACCGTCTGCAACTGCCAGGGTTACGGCACGCCGTCGGTGGCGCAGCACACGATCATGTTGCTGCTCAATCTGGCAACACGCCTGGCCGATTATCAAAAAGCTGTCGGCGAAGGTCACTGGCAGCAGGCGAAACAGTTCTGTCTGCTGGATTACCCGATTGTCGAACTGGAAGGCAAAACCCTCGGCCTGCTCGGTCACGGCGAACTGGGCAGCGCGGTCGCACGATTGGCCGAAGCTTTTGGCATGCGCGTGCTGCTCGGTCAGATTCCCGGGCGCCCTGCCCGGCCGGATCGTTTGCCATTGGATGAGCTGCTGCCGCAGATCGACGCGCTGACCCTGCACTGTCCGCTCAACGAACACACCCGCCACTTCATCGGAGCCCGTGAACTGGCGTCGATGAAATCCGGTGCATTCGTGGTCAACACCGCACGCGGTGGCTTGATCGACGAACAGGCGCTGGCCGATGCCTTGCGCAACGGTCACCTGGGGGGGGCGGCCACCGACGTGTTAAGCGTCGAGCCACCGACCGCCGGCAATCCGCTGCTGGCCCACGACATTCCCCGGTTGATTGTCACCCCGCACAACGCCTGGGGCAGTCGCGAGGCACGCCAGCGGATCGTGGGCCAGTTGACCGAAAACGCGCAGGGATACTTCAGCGGTAAAGCGCTGCGGGTCGTCAGTTGATAGACTGCGGCACTTTTTTCACAGGAGCAGAGTATGGATCCGCGCAGTGAAGTACTGCTTCGTCAGGCCGAGTTATTCCAGGGCTCGGTGCTGCTGGCCGGTTTGCCGGCCGATGACCTGCTGGGCCGTCTGCCCGACGCTCATGGCTGGTGCTGGCATGCCGGCGATCAAGCAGCGCTGGATGCCCGCTTTGCCGAGCGTAGCCATTTCGGTGTGAATGTATCGGAGCGCACGTTCGACACCGCCGTGGTGTTTCTGCCCAAGTCCAAGGACCTGACCGACTACATCCTCAACGCCCTCGCCTCCAAACTGGCCGGCCGTGAACTGTATCTGGTGGGTGAAAAACGCAGCGGCATCGAAGGGGCGGCCAAGCAACTGAACCCCTTCGGCAAACCGCGCAAACTCGACAGCGCGCGGCATTGCCAGCTGTGGCAGGTGACCGTGGCCACTGCGCCAGAAGCCAAGTCGCTGGAAAGCCTGGCCGAAACTTATGAATTGCCGCTGGCCGAAGGTCCGCTAAAAGTCATCAGCCTGCCGGGCGTGTTCAGCCACGGTCGACTGGATCGTGGTAGTGCACTGTTGCTGGAGCATCTGGACAAATTGCCGAGCGGCCATTTGCTGGATTTTGGTTGTGGTGCGGGCGTATTGGGAGCGGCCGTGAAACGCCGTTATCCACACAACCAGGTCACCTTGCTTGATGTGGATGCGTTTGCCGCCGCCAGCAGTCGCCTGACATTGGCTGCCAACGGTCTGGAAGCGGACGTGATTACCGGTGACGGTATCGACGCTGCACCGATGGGTTTGAGTGCAATTCTGAGCAACCCACCCTTTCATGTCGGGGTTCACACCGACTACTTCGCTACCGAGAATTTGCTGCGAAAAGCCGCCAAACATCTGAAAAACGGCGGCGAACTTCGCTTGGTGGCGAACAGCTTCCTGAAGTACCAACCGCTGATCGAAGAGCATCTGGGCGTATGTGCGATCAAGGCTGAAGGACAGGGTTTCAGGATCTACCGAGCCAAACGCGGCTAGGACTACTTTCTAAAAAAGAGGCTTGCCCAATCGGATTTGCCTAGGCAGAATCCGCTCCGTCCTAGGGGAGTAGTCTCCCACGAGCGCCATGCTCGTCCGGCATACGTCAACATACTTGGTCAACAGACCATGGCGTATGCGACCCAAGCGTCCGCATCAGACGGATCGCAGGGTTTGACAAGACCTATGACACGAACACCTTACCCGGGGCGGGAAGGCTGTACGTGTCATAGCCGTGTCGACCCGCCCCTTAGGAAAACCCTGATGTTGGATTCACTTCTCGTTCCCACCGCAATCGTTGCCTTGGCCGAAATCGGCGACAAGACGCAACTGCTCGCGCTCATTCTCGCCGCTCGCTTTCGCAAACCCTGGCCGATCATCGCCGGTATCGTCGCTGCAACCCTGGCCAACCACGCAGCAGCCGGTGCGGTAGGCGCCTGGGTCGGTAGCTTCTTCTCGAATGCGACGCTGCACTGGATCCTCGCCGCGAGCTTCACCGCGACGGCATTGTGGACCCTGGTGCCGGACAAGATGGACGACGACGAAGCCAGCACCGCCCGCAAGTTCGGACCGTTCCTGACCACGCTGATCGCGTTTTTCCTTGCGGAGATGGGCGACAAGACTCAAGTCGCCACGGTGATGCTCGCTGCGCAATACCCGGAACTGTGGCTGGTGATCATCGGCACCACCGCCGGGATGTTGATTGCCAACGTGCCGGTGGTTTTGGCAGGTAACTTTGCCGCGGATAAATTGCCGTTGACCCTGATCCGTCGCCTGGCGGCGTCGGCGTTCTTCATCCTCGCCATTGTCGCGGTGTACAAGGCGATGCAGAGCAGCGGGTGGGTTTGATGTCGTAGGCCGTCAGACCGCGTTATCGTTCTTCGCGAGCAGGCTCGCTCCCACAGGTGATCGCGTTCCAATGTGGGAGTGAGCCTGCTCGCGAAGGCGTCAGCGGCCTCACCGCATGACTATCATTATTTCTTGGCTTTCTCGTACAGCGGCATGACTTTCGGGATCGCCGCCTGCAACGAAGCAATACGACTCGACGACGCCGGGTGAGTGCTCATGAACTCCGGCGGCGAACCTTCCGAAGCCTTGGTCATCTTGTTCCACAGGGTGATCGCGGCGTTCGGGTTGTAACCGGCGCGAGCGGCCAGTTCCAGGCCGATCAGGTCCGCCTCGTTTTCATTGGCGCGACTGTTGGGCAAGGTCATGCCGTAGTTGGCCACGGTATCCGCCAGCGCCAGGCTGTCCTGACCCAGACCGAACAAGGCACCGGCGCCCTGCTTGGCCATTTCGATGCCGTAAGCCTTGGACATCGCTTCACGACCATGCTCACGCAGGGCGTGGGCGATTTCGTGGCCCATGATCGCGGCGATCTCATCATCGGTCAGTTGCAGGCTGTCGATCAGGCCGGTGTAGAAAATGATCTTCCCGCCAGGCCCGCAGTTGGCGTTGAGCTCGTCGCTCTTGATCAGGTTGACTTCCCATTTCCATTGGGCCGAATCCGGACGGAAAACCGGCGCCTGGGCAATCAGCCGGTCGGCAATGGCCTGGACACGTTTGGCCTCGTTACTGGTCTTGTCCAGCACGCCTTTGGTGTTCGCCTCTCCGACGGTCTTTTGATAAGACTGGGCGTACATCTGGTTGACCTCGTCGGTCGACAGCATGCTGAACATGTACTGTTTGCGCTCAACGCCCACCGCGCCACCGCTGGTGGTGTTGACCGACTGACAACCGGCGAGCAGCAGACCTGCGCTCAGTGCACACAAAACCAATCTCTTGTTCATCAAAAAAACCCCTGAAAACATGCGGCGTATCCTAGGCGTGGAATTGTATCGACGCCAGATACATCAGACATTCAGACGCACATTTCGGACAAAGCTCCCGTCGCCGCAGGAAAAAATTCACATAACCTCACCCGCCACGGCCGGTCCCGTCCTGCAATGATTCATTTGCGACATCAACCTCTCCAAAACAGCCAATTCGCCACCGCCCGCTCATGGTCATCCAGCCCCCTGCCGATACACCACCGCAGACGTCCTCTTGCGTGCGGAGCACCCATGAAATTCAAGTCGATCCAGTTTTCCGTGGCGGCCCTCGCCGGCGCCATCGTTCTTAGTGTCGTGGCAGCCCTGGTGCTGTACGCGCTGTTTTCCGGCGCACGAACACAAGACATGGTCCAGCAGCGGACCCAGGCACAATTCGAGCAAGTCATCGAACAGCGCCTGACGTCACTGGCGCAAACCCAGGTCAGCCAGATCCAGCGCGAGCTCGAAGCGCCACTGCTGATTGCCGGTGGGCTGGTGCGAGTCAACGCATTGATTGGCACACCGGGCGCCGATGGCCAGCCACAGCTGAGCCTCAGTCGTGAGCAAATGATCAGCCTGATCAAGGAAAACGTCACCAAGAACCCGAAAATTCTCGGCACCTACATCGGCTGGGAAAAAAACGCCCTCGATCACAACGACGCGGCCTACGTCGACACCAAGGTTGTCGGCATCGACGCCAGCAACGGCCGCTTTCTGCCTTGGTGGTTCCGCAACGAAGACGGCAGCCTGGGCCTGGACAAACTGGTGGACGTCGACGACCAGAAAACCTTGTCCACCGGCGTACGCGCCAGCGAGTACTACCTGTGCTCCAAAGAAACCAAAAAATCATGTGTGATCGATCCGGCGCCCTACAAGGTCGGCGACAAAATCGTCATGCTCGCCTCCTTTATAGAACCGATCATGCTCAACGGGGCCTTCCAGGGCATTGTCGGCGCCGACTTGTCGGTGAACTTCATTCAGGAAATGCTCCTCGGCGCGAATCAGAAGTTGTACAGCGGCTCAGGTGTTATGGCCTTGATCGGCGGTAATGGCCGGATCGTTGCCTACACCAAGGACCCGAGTAAATTCGGCGAGAAAGTCAGCGACATCCTCGACAGCCAGCAGATCGCCAACATGGCCAATCTCAAGCGCGGCGAAGTCACCTACACCGTCGACAAGGCCCAGGGCCGGATCGAGTTGTACCTGCCGTTCGGCATCGGCCAGACCGACGCTCGCTGGACCCTCATGCTGCAACTGCCGCTGAACGCGGTGATGGCCGACCTGCAAAAACTTCAGGGCGATCTGGACGCCCAGCGCAAGTCCGACACCTTCGGCATGGCCATGGTCGGCTTGCTGATTGCCGGTATCGGCTTGCTGGTGATCTGGCTGGTGGGCCACGGCATTGCCCGGCCGCTGAAGCAGATGGTCGCGATGCTCGACGACATCGCTCAGGGCGAAGGTGACCTGACTCGCCGCCTGACCAGCGACCGCGCCGACGAACTGGGCTCGATCGCCAAAGGCTTCAACACCTTCCTGGCCAAGTTGCAGGCGATGATCACCCAGGTGGTGACGTCGGTGCAGAGCGTCAGCGACTCATCGGAACACACCGCCGACATCGCCATCCGCACCAACATCGGTGTGCACAAGCAAATGGCCGAGATCGATCAGGTGGCCACGGCGGTGCATGAAATGACCGCCACCGCCCAGGACGTGGCGCGCAACGCGACCCAGGCTGCGCAAGCCGCCAGTCATGCCGATCAGGCAGCAGCGCAAGGCATGCAAATCGTCCGCGATACGTCGAACTCGATCGGTGTACTGGCGGTGGAAATCGGCAAGGCCGTCAGCGTGGTACAGACCCTGGCCAAGGACAGCGAGAACATCAACGCCATCCTCACCGCCATTCGCGGGATCGCGGAACAAACCAATTTGCTGGCCTTGAACGCCGCCATCGAAGCGGCACGAGCCGGCGAACAGGGACGTGGTTTTGCGGTGGTGGCCGATGAAGTGCGCAACCTGGCGCAGAAAACCCAGAAAGCCACTGAAGAAATCCAGACCATGATCCAACAGTTGCAACAAGGCACCCGCGATGTAGTGCGGGTCATGGAAGACAGTCAGAACCGCACCGATGAAAGCGTGCAGCATGCGGCGAAAGCGGCCGAGGCATTGGAGACGATTACGCAGGCGGTGTCGGTGATCAACGACATGAACACCCAGATTGCCAGTGCTGCCGAGGAACAGAGTGCGGTGGCTGACGACATTAATCGTAACGTGATCAACATTGGGCAAGTGGCCAATGAAGTAGCTGGCGGCGCGGATGAATCGAGTGCGGCCAGTGCGGATCTGACCAAGCTGGCTGAGCAGCAGCGGCGGTTGATCAATCAGTTCAAGGTCTGAAGAGCACCCTCACCCTAACCCTCTCCCGGGGGGAGAGGGGACTGACGGAGGTGATCTTTCGAGATACATCGACCTGAATTACCGAGCCGAACTCAGGATCTGAAAGCAACCGAGATCGGCTCCCTTTCCCCCTCTCCCCCGTGGGGAGAGGGGACTGACGGAGGTGATCTTTCGAGGTACATCGACCTGAGTTACCGAGCCGAACTCAGGTTCTGAAAGCAACCGAGATCGGCTCCCTTTCCCTCTCTCCCCCGTGGGGAGAGGGGACTGACGGAGGTGATCTTTCGAGGTACATCGACCTGAATTACCGAGCCGAACTCAGGTTCTGAAAGCAACCGAGATCGGCTCCCTTTCCCCCTCTCCCCTCTGGGGAGAGGGCTGGGGTGAGGGGTCGATTTTGAACCTGACAAATATTTGAAGACCCTCACGGTTCATCAACCCGGCGTTAGACACTCCGGCCCATTGAGCTTCGGATCATTCACCAGATTCGCCAACACCCGCTCGCGCAACCCCGCGGGTTCACTGGCGAGCAACGCTTGCAAGGCATGCAACGGCGTTTCGGGATTGAGCCACGCCTCCTGCCCCGCCGCATCGAGAATCAACGGCCGGCGCTGACTCGCCGCCGGTTGAGTGATCACCGCTGTACTCAACCACACCTGTTCCTGCACCGGATACGCTTCCCAAATCGCAGCAAAAAACAGCGTCGAGCCCTCCCCCGGTGTCAGCCAGTACGGACGCTTGCGAGTCGTGCCGCGCCATTCGTAAAAACCATTGGCCGGCAGCAGGCAACGGCGTTCGCGCAGGGCCTGGCGAAACATCGGTTGCTCGGCAACGGTCTCGGCCCGGGCATGGGCCGGTGTGCGGGACAGATCGGTCAGCCACGGCGGCGTCAAACCCCATCGCGCTCGGGCCAATTCACGCTGGCCGTCAACGCCCGCACGCAGCATCAGCACCGAATCGTTGGGAGAAATATTCCACTGGGCCTGCTGATCGGCGGGGAAGCCAGGCAGGGCCGCGAAGGCGGGGTTCCAGCGAAACAGGGCATAACGTCCACACATGGGGCAACACGACTCTTGATAAAACGAACACCAGCCTAACAGACCAGCGTGCCGGGAAAACTTTCCGGTTCATCACCGGGCATCGGCAGCGCGGCATTGTACGCGGTGATCAGCTCCCGGGCGTATTCCGCCTGGTCGTTAACAACCGATAATCCCAGCAGGCCGAAGACCGGCAATTCGCCGCTGCCACCGAGCAAGTCACGCCCCACCAGATGCGCTTCGATGCCCTCGCTGGCCAACATGCTTTGCAGCAACTCACCTTCCATGAGGTTTTCCGGCTCGTAGATTCGCTGCATGGGGTGCCCCTTTCATTCGTTTTCGCTGTGAACTTCGAGCAACCATTCCTGACCGTCAGTCTGCAGAACAAACGTTATCGGACGACAACACACCGGACAGTCTTCGATATAGGTCTGATCGCCACCGGACAGGTCCAGAACAGCCTCAGCCTCTTCACCACAATACGGACATTCGTAGCGCTCGGTTTCCAGCATCGCGGTCTCCCAAGTGACTTGTGCGTATAATCGCCGGTCTATTTGCAGGGCTATTTTTGTCTGGCTACCGTTTCAGACCGTGCCCCGCTGGTTTTCGATCAAAACCTTTACTTACCCTAGCCGTTTCTAACAAGAGAGCATGATGGGCGAATTCGATGCCATCCGACCTTACGACGACAGCGAAGTCCCAGCGGTGCTGGACCGGCTGCTTGGCGACAAGGCGTTTCTAGATATCCTCATCCACTTCCGCTTCCCGCGTTTTGCCGGTGCTTTCGGCTGGATGCTCAAACCTCTTATAGCTCATCGGCTGCGCCGTGAGTTCGCCGGCGTGACGTCGGTGGCCACGTTGCAGGATAAAGTCGAGATGTACGTCGACCACACCATCGAGCGAGCCACGGACGGGGTGACGTACACCGGCGTCGAGCAGTTCAAGTCCGGCAGCGCCTACCTGTTCATCGCCAACCACCGCGACATCGTGATGGACCCGGCCTTCGTCAACTACGCCGTGTACCACGCCGGCCTGCCGACACCGCGCATCGCGATCGGCGACAACCTGCTGCAAAAGCCCTTCGTCAGCGATCTGATGCGCCTGAACAAGAGCTTCATCGTGCACCGTTCGATCACCGGTCGCCGCGAGAAGATGGCGGCGTATCAGCTGCTGTCGGCCTACATCAACCACTCGATCCGCAACGATTGCGCGTCGATCTGGATCGCCCAGGCTGAAGGCCGGGCCAAAGATGGCGACGACCGTACCGAGTCGGCCATCCTCAAGATGTTCCACATGAGCCGCAAGGACGAGCCGTTTGGCGAAGTCATTCAGTCGTTGAACCTCACCCCGGTGTCGATCAGCTACGAATATGACCCGTGCGATCAAGCCAAGGCTCGCGAGCTGTTCATCCGCGCCACCACCGGCAGCTACACCAAAGTGCCGGGCGAGGACGATGTGAGCATCGCCAAGGGCATCACCGGCTACAAGGGCCGGGTGCATGTGAACTTCGCCTCGCCGATCACCGAGCTGTTCGACGACACCAAGCAATTGGCGATCGAGATGGACCGACAGATTCTCGGCGGCTACCGCCTGTTCCCGGTGCACTACCTGGCCTACGCCCAGTGGAAAGATGCCGACCCGCAATTGCAGGTGCCGAAAGCCGCTGAGGTGTTTGCGGCGGACGAACTGGCCAAGGCTCAGGAGCAATGGCAACAGCGTCTGGAAGATTGCCCTGAGGAACATCGTCCATTCATGGTGCTGCAATACGCGACGCCGGTGCGCAATCAGTACCGCGTGAAAGCGGGATTGCCGTTGTAAAGTTTGTTTAAAGCAAGATCAAAAGATCGCAGCCTCGTTTCACTCGACAGCTCCTACAGGTAAACGCCATCCCCTGTAGGAGCTGTCGAGTGAAACGAGGCTGCGATCTTTTGCTGTTCAGCGATTCAGACGCGCGTGCTGATCCACGACACCAGCAGCGCCAACCCCAGGCAGGCAAAACCGAATCGATAGAAAAACCGGTTCATGCGCAAGGTCGCCCCATCCAGCATCAACGTCGGGTCATCGATACGACGGCTCTGGCTTTGCGCTTCGAGAGTGGCCAACGCGCGCTGTTCGCGGCGACGAGTGGCATGCAGCAACCAGCCGCCCGGAAAGGCAAACAACAAGGCCAACAGGTTGATCAACTTGGCGGGATGGTTGGTAAACAGCGAAATCAAATGCAACGACATCACGGACCTCAGCAAAACAGGTGTGGCAGACGCCGAACCGACGACCGCGGCGCGGAGTCTACCGAAAGCCTCGCCTCCCGCCCTTGCTTTCCGACAAATAACGAACCATTTGACCGATTCCTGTCCTGTGTCACGGCGCCGTCATCTGAATACGCCAGTCTGGCGCCCCTCAAAACCGACACGGAAGCCGTCATGCTGCACGCCGAAAACCAGGATCGCCTCTACCTCATCGCCCAAAGCGACGAACAGCAAAACCTCGTTGGCAGCCTCGCCTTCAACGTTCAAGACCGCCACTGGCTGGTGTATTGCGCGTTGGGTGGGCATCAACATGCGGATTTGCCGGAGATGGATTTGTTGACGGGCGTGAGTGTGCTGGATTTTTATTCGCAAGCGGCCTGACACCGCGCCCCCCCTGTGGGAGCGAGCCTGCTCGCGAAAGCGGTGTGTCAGTCACCTTCAATGCTGGATGCTAGAAAGCCTTCGCGAGCAGGCTCGCTCCCACAGTTGTTCTGTGTACGTCTGCTGAATCAGCAAGCATGAAAAAGCCCGGGGCCATTGCTGGCCCCGGGCTTTTTCAATCCAGCGAACGCTTATTCGCCGAGAATCTGACCAATCGTCGGATCCTTGAACAGACGCGTCAACGCATCGCTCAACACATCGCTAACCAGCTTGGTATTGGTTTCCTGATTCGGCGCCATACCAAAACGCTGATCCAGGGACGCACCGTAACGACCGCTGTAACGACGGTTGGCATTCTGCACATCAGAGCGGAATGTCGCGCCAATGGTGGCCTCAGTCACATACATGCCTTCTTTAGGCGACTGATACTTCAGCTCGGCCAGCGTCACGGTCAACTGCGGAGCATTCAGCGCATTGGAGGTTGGGGTGAAGCCCAACAACCGCACGGCCGCTTCGGCCTGAGCCTGCAACTTCGGCAGAATCTGCGCGCCCTGCACGGTGATCGCGCTGGTCTCAGGGTACAGGCCACCACGGGTGCCCAGGGTCGGCGACGGACGACCGTCCACCACACGCACCACCACCGGCTGACCATGGCCGACCGGTGCCAGCTGAGTCGTCAGCTTGGGTTCCGGATTCAGTTGTTGCGGGCTGTGGGCGCAGCCGACCAGGGTCAAACTGGTCACAGTGATCAAACCGAACAACAGGCGTTGCAACATGCTCTTCTCTCCAGAATCAGGCACAAACAGGCCCGCAGTATAGCGGTGCGCCACTGCCGCTAACTAGGGCAGCGCAATGATTGAGGTAATTTCCTACAAACCCACCAGAAACCGCCTCGTGTCACACATCTGTCACCGCCCATACACTTGCACGTCACGGTTTGCTGGCTATCTTCATAGCAGTCACCTACAAGGTACTTCGCCATGCGCTATCTCATCTCGCTGTTCAACCCACGCCCTCTGCATCGCTGCTTCGCCCTGCTCGACCACAACGGCCACTGCCAGGCATTCAAACAGTGCAGCCTCCAACCCATGGGTGATGGCTGGGTCGAAATCGAAGAAATCCGTCTCAACTGGCTGCATCATCCCCTGCCCCCTAGCGCCCGTGTCAACCAGCGCCAGCCACGTGCGCGGGCTCAGCAACTGTTGACCACCTGACCGAACACCTAATAAAAGTCATTAAACACGACCATTTCCCTGCGTTTCTTCGCTACAATCTCCCCCCGATTATAAGGACGTCTCCTGATCGGGCCTCGCAGCATCGTCAATGCGCTTGTATTGACACCCCGCACCGCCCACAGAGAGCCGCCCACACAGATCGAGTGAAGCTGGCGCGCTTGCTGTTCCTTAAGCAAAACCCCCACTTTTCGCGAATCTGCAGAGCTGTCATTACGCTCGGTCACTGAGCTGTTTGCCCGTTTTGCCTGTCATGTATCCCATGGCGGCAATCCATCCGGGCACGGTGCCAGGCTGGGGCAGCCCTTTTTTGAGGTTCACGTCTTCAAAAGAGCGTGAAAAAAACGGGTTTTCACAACTTCACAAGAGTGTGGCGAGCAAATGAATAGTTTTGCGTCTGAATATGCACCATTAGCGTCTGAAACAGCCCAACGACACAGGACCGAGTACACCTCGAACACCGGAGCCTGAAGCCTGTCCTCTACGGATTTGGTTGCACAAACGGATGTATCGACCATAAGTCGAATTGCCAGCCGCGCGTTGAAGTGAGTTCATGTAACTCTTTTAGACCCGGCCGGTAGCGTCCGTCGAAGTTGCGAAAAATTGCGAAGATTCGGACATGGCGATACTGCCATGGGTACCTGGGGCATCACTGACACGCCCCTGAACGCCTGGCAGCCATGCCGACAATTTGGTGCTGCAGATTTTGGAGACGCGTTAAATGGCGCATAACGAAGCAGTCGACGTAGTACTGGTTGGGGCCGGCATCATGAGTGCCACCCTCGCTGTACTGCTCAAAGAGCTCGACCCCGCGATCAAGCTGGAAGTCGTCGAGCTGATGGATTCCGGTGCCGCGGAGAGTTCGAACCCGTGGAACAACGCCGGTACCGGACACGCCGGGCTGTGTGAGCTCAACTACACGCCGCAGGCCGCCGACGGCACCGTCGACATCAAGAAAGCCGTGCACATCAACACCCAGTTCGAGGTGTCGAAGCAGTTCTGGTCCTACCTGACCAAGAAAAGCACCTTCGGCTCGTGCAAGACGTTCATCAGCCCGGTGCCGCACCTGAGCTTCGTCCAGGGCGACAATGGCGTTTCCTTCCTCAAGGAACGCTTCAAGACGCTGAGCAAGCACCACGCCTTCTCGGACATGGAATACACCGAAGACAAGGCCATCATGGCCGAGTGGATGCCGCTGATGATGCCTGGCCGGCCGGCCGACGAAGTCGTCGCCGCCACCCGCGTCATGAACGGCACCGACGTCAACTTCGGCGCCCTGACCAATCAACTGCTCAAGCACCTGACCAGCGCACCCGATGCCCAGGTCAAGTACTGCAAGCGCGTGACCGGCCTCAAGCGTAACGGCAACGGTTGGACCGTCAGCATCAAGGACGTCAACAGCGGTAACTCCCGTGACGTCGACGCGAAATTCGTGTTCCTCGGCGCCGGTGGCGCGGCACTGCCGCTGCTGCAAGCTTCGGGCATCGAAGAAAGCAAAGGCTTCGGCGGCTTCCCGATCAGTGGCCAGTGGCTGCGTTGCGACAACCCGGAAGTGGTCAAACACCACCAGGCCAAGGTTTACAGCCAGGCGGCCGTGGGTTCGCCGCCGATGTCGGTGCCGCACCTGGACACCCGCGTCGTCGATGGCAAGAAGTCCCTGCTGTTCGGACCTTACGCCGGTTTCACTACCAAGTTCCTCAAGCACGGCTCGTTCATGGACCTGCCGATGTCGGTTCGTGCCGGTAATATCGGCCCGATGCTGGCCGTGGCCAAAAACAACATGGACCTGACCAAGTATCTGGTCAGCGAAGTGATGCAGTCGATGGAGCAGCGCCTGGATTCCCTGCGCCGCTTCTACCCTGAAGCGAAAGCCGAAGACTGGCGCCTGGAAGTGGCCGGCCAACGGGTGCAGATCATCAAGAAAGACCCGAAAAAGGGCGGCGTTCTGCAGTTCGGTACCGAACTGGTCGCGTCCAAGGACGGTACTCTTGCTGCCCTGCTCGGCGCTTCGCCAGGCGCGTCGGTAACTGTTTCGATCATGCTTGAGCTGATCGAGAAATGCTTCCCGAACAAAGCGTCCGGTGAATGGGCTGCCAAATTGGCGGAAATCTTCCCGGCTCGGGAAAAGGTTCTGGAAACCGACGCTGCGCTGTATCGCAAGATTAATGCGCACAACAACGTCGCCCTGGAACTGGTTGCAGCCAGCAGCGAGACCGAAAGCTACGCTTGATTCGGCCGCATAAAAAACGCCCCGTTCTCATTGAGAGCGGGGCGTTTTGTTATGGGCGGTGAAACAATCTCTGTGGCGAGGGGATTTATCCCCGTTGGGTCGCGAAGCGGCCCCGAACCTTGTGACCAGTCTGTTGAATCGGTTGGCGACTGCTTCGCAGCCGAACGGGGATAAATCCCCTCGCCACAGAGACCTGGATCACCTCAAATACCGCGAGCTTTGTTGATCAGTTCGATGTACTCGGCCGCGTTGCGCTGATCCTTGATCAGGGCGACGAAGTCATTGCCGTGCTCATCCTTGCCGTCCAGATCCAGACCGGCTTCGACGAAGAACGTCAGAAAACGCCCGAAGTCATCGATGCGCAGGCCGCGATAGGCCTTGATCAGTTTGTGCAGCGACGGCGACGTGGCGTCGACCGGTTCGAAATCGAGGAACAGCTTGATCTGCTCATCGCCGATCTCGTCACCAATCACTTGCTTCTTATCTTTACGCATTGCCGACTCCAGCTCGCAGACATTTCACGGGGCGGGCAGTTTACCCCTCCCTTGCCACCGGGCTCAACGCGGACGAACAGCGCCCGTGTGCAGATCGGCCCAGACATGGCCGTTGGCGTAGCTGAGGAACTGGCAATACACCGTGTCATTGCGCAACAAGTCGATCACCACCCGGTACTGGGCCATCGGGTAGAACAGCGTCAGGGTTTTGCTCTTGTCGTCGTAAATCGGCTTTTTCAGGCTTTTGCTTTCGCCATCGAAATTGACCAGCACCTGGTTGATGGTCGCGCCCTTGTTCAAGGATTTGCCCTTGAGACGGATCAGCAACGGTGAGGTCACCGGGATCGGCTGCTGGTTGGACTGGCGCTGGCTGCCGACCACCACCGAGTACTCGGTAACCTGCAACAGCTGTTGCTGTTCGGGCTCCGCGTCACGCAGGGTCAGGTCATCGGGGGGCAGAAACTGCGCGTGCATCGGCGCCGGGGCGGCCGCCAGAGGCAGGCTGACGGTCAGCAACAGGGCGGCGCAGCTGCGGATCAAAAGGCTCATGGCGGGCTCCGAAGGGCGAGGCCGAGCACTGTAGCAGCTGCCGAAGGCTGCGTCCGGCTGCGCAGCAGTCGTAAAACAGGCAATGCAGTTTTTCAATTAAACCGTGGGTTCAGATTCTACGGCTGCTGCGCAGCCGGACGCAGGCTGCGCCAGCTGCTACAGAAACCTGTGGCGCGTGAACATCAATCGAACTGCGCGCGCATCCACGCCTGATACTCGGCCACACCGGCCTCGCCTTCACGTGGCGCCCAAGGAGCAAGCTCGCCTTCACCCACCGGCCGATAAGGCCCGGCCTTGCATTCGAACATCAGACTGTCGGCTTCCAGCACGACCAGGCTATGGAACACGCCGGGAGGAAGATCGACACCCACCGATTCGCCAGCGGCTTGCAGAACCCGCGCGTGGATAACTTCACCGGACTCATCAAAAATCAACAGGCCGAGACGCCCCCGCAGCACCAACAGCGTTTCCGCCTTGTCATCACTCAGGTGCCGATGAGGGGGAATGTACGTACTCGGCTGCAACCCCACCGCCATGCGATGGCACGGCTCTTCCATCTGATGGAAGTTGTGATGCTGGCGCCCGTGCGGATTGGCCGCAGCCTTCTCGGCCAATTCGGTGAACAGCGTTTGATCAAGAAAGCTCGGCGTGGCCAATGATTACATTCCTTTAACAGCAAAAATCCCGTTGGCGTTACGCCAGTAACCTTTGTAGTCCATGCCGTAACCGAAGATGTAACGGTCGATGCAAGGCAGGCCGACGAAATCGGCTTTCAGGTCCGGGCGAGCCTTGCGGTCGTGGTCCTTGTCGATCAGCACGGCGGTGTGCACTTTGCGCGCGCCAGCGTGTTTGCAGAAGTCGATGATCGCGCCCAGGGTGTGACCTTCGTCGAGGATGTCGTCGATGATCAGCACGTCACGGTCGATGAACGACACTTCCGGCTTGGCTTTCCAGAACAGGTCGCCGCCGCTGGTTTCGTTGCGATAACGAGTGGCGTGCAGGTAGGACGCTTCCAGGGGGAACTGCAAATGGGTGAGCAGCTTGCCAGCGAAAATCAGGCCGCCGTTCATCACACAGAACACCACCGGGTTGGTATCTGCCAATTGTTCGTTGATGTGTGCACCGACGCGGGCGATGGCCGCCTCGACTTCAGCTTCGGTGTACAGGCAGTCAGCCTCTCGCATGATTTGACGGATATGCTCGAGATCAGCGGACATGGCGCTCTCCAGGGGGAGGTTGAGGGGAGGGACGGGTTCGGAAAAGCGGGCAAAGGTACGCATCAAGCGAGGCCAGATCAAGCGTTTGTGGACTAACGTACTGTATGTCTATAGGACAACACCCTCGGATAGATTAATCTAGGCCGGTTTTTTTGCCCGCCGCCGGAGCCTTTCCCATGCCCATCCTCGAGATCCGCCATCCGCTGATCCGTCATAAACTTGGCCTTATGCGCCGCGCCGACATCAGCACGAAGAATTTCCGTGAGCTCGCTCAGGAAGTCGGTGCCCTGCTGACCTATGAAGCCACCAAAGACCTGCCGCTGGAAACCTACGATATCCAAGGCTGGGCCGGCACTGTGTCGGTCGAGAAAATCGCCGGCAAGAAAATTACTGTAGTACCGATCCTGCGCGCAGGCATCGGCATGCTCGAAGGCGTGCTGAGCCTGATCCCGGGCGCTAAAGTCAGCGCCGTCGGGGTGGCCCGCAACGAACAAACCCTGCAGGCCCACACCTACCTGGAAAAACTGGTTCCGGAAATCAACGAACGCCTGGCGATGATCATCGACCCGATGCTCGCCACCGGCAGTTCCATGGTCGCGACCATCGACCTGCTGAAAAAGGCCGGTTGCCGGGACATTCGCGCGATGGTGCTGGTGGCTGCCCCTGAAGGCATTGCCGCCGTAGAGAAGGCTCACCCGGACGTGACCATCTACACCGCTTCCATTGACGAGAGACTGAACGAACACGGTTACATCATCCCAGGCCTGGGCGATGCCGGTGACAAGATCTTCGGTACCAAGCAGAAGGACGCTTGAGCATGCAGCAAGAGTTCAACGATCCGCTCTGGCGCACGGTGCTGTCGGGTGCACAGATGCTGTTCGTGGCCTTCGGTGCCCTGGTGTTGATGCCGCTGATTACCGGCCTTGACCCGAACGTGGCGCTGTTCACCGCAGGCCTGGGGACGATTCTGTTCCAGATTGTCACCGGGCGTCAGGTGCCGGTGTTCCTGGCGTCGAGCTTTGCCTTCATCACCCCGATCATTCTCGCCAAGGGCCAGTTCGGCCTCGCGGCGACCATGGGCGGCGTGATGGCGGCCGGTTTCGTCTACACCTTCCTCGGCCTCGCCGTGAAGATCAAAGGCACCGGCTTCATTGACCGTCTGCTGCCACCGGTGGTGATTGGCCCGGTGATCATCTCCATCGGCCTGGCCATGGCGCCGATCGCCGCCAACATGGCGATGGGCAAGGCTGGCGACGGCACCGAACTGATTCATTACCAGACGGCCATGCTGATCTCGATGCCAGCACTGCTGACCACCCTGATCGTCGCGGTGTTCGGTAAAGGCATTTTCCGCCTGGTGCCGATCATCTCCGGCGTGCTGGTGGGTTTTGCGATGGCGTTCTATTTCGGCGTCGTCGACACCGCGAAGATTGCCGCCGCACCGTGGTTTGCCATCCCGCACTTCACCGCGCCGGAATTCAACTGGCAGGCGATTCTGTTCATCGTCCCGGTGGCCCTGGCCCCCGCCATCGAGCACATCGGCGGCGTGATCGCAGTCGGTAGCGTGACCGGTCGCGATTACCTGAAAAAACCCGGCCTGCACCGCACCCTGCTCGGCGATGGCATTGCCACCACCGCAGCCGGCCTGTTTGGCGGCCCGCCCAACACCACCTATGCCGAAGTGACGGGCGCGGTGATGCTAACCAAGAACTACAACCCGAAAATCATGACTTGGGCGGCGATTTTCGCCATCAGCCTGGCGTTCATCGGCAAGTTCGGCGCGCTGCTGCAAAGCATTCCGGTGCCGGTGATGGGCGGGATTTTGTGCCTGTTGTTCGGTTCGATCGCGGCGGTGGGCATGAACACGCTGATTCGCCACAAGATCGACCTGAGCGAAGCGCGCAATCTGGTGATTGTCTCGGTGACTCTGGTGTTCGGGATTGGCGGCGTACTGGTCGGCACCGGCACAGGGCCGGACGACTTCGGCCTCAAAGGCATCGCGCTGTGTGCGGTGACGGCGATTGCGCTGAACCTGTTGCTGCCGGGCAATGACAGCTGGAAGCACAAGAAGGCGAATGAGTCGTTGTTGTAACAGGTGGTGTAAAGCTCTGTGGCGAGGGGATTTATCCCCGTTGGACTGCGCAGCAGTCCCATTTTTTAGGGCCGCTTCGCGACCCAACGGGGATAAATCCCCTCGCCACAATTTACAGGGCCAACGGGGCTCTTTCGCACAAGGTGCTCAATGCCCGCGCCCACTGCGGATCGTCGTTGAGGCACGGCACCAACACCAACTCTTCCCCCCCCGCCTCGCGGAACTGCTCCCGCCCGCGATCACCGATCTCTTCCAGGGTTTCGATGCAATCGGCAACGAACGCCGGGCACATCACCAGTACCTTCTTCACGCCCATTCCAGCCAATTCATCGAGGCGCGCCTCGGTGTAGGGTTCGATCCATTTCGCTCGACCCAAACGCGACTGAAACGACACCGACCACTTGCCGTCCGGCAGGTCCAGCCGTTTAGCAAACTCGGACGCCGTGCGCAGGCATTGCGCGCGGTAGCAGGTCACCAATACTTCTGGCGAAGCGTTCAGGCAGCAATTATCGCTTTTGAAGCAATGGTGACCGGTAGGGTCGATCTTGGTCAGGTGTCGCTCCGGCAATCCGTGAAAGCTTAGCAACAGGTGATCGTGCTCCTGCTCCAGATGCGGCTTGGCGCTGGCCACCAGCGCATCGAGGTATTCCGGCTGATCGTAGAACGGCTGGAGAATCGAAAACTGCACATCCAGCTGCTTCTCGCGCACCACCCGCTTGGCCTCCTCGATCACCGTAGTCACGGTGCTGTCGGCGAACTGTGGATAGAGCGGTGCGAGAGTGACCCTCTTGTGCCCCTGGGCCGCCATGCGCACCAACACCGACTCAATCGACGGCTCACCGTAACGCATCGCCAGTTCCACCGGACCGTGGGTCCACTGGGCAGTCATGGCCTGTTGCAGGCGACGGCTGAGCACCACCAGCGGCGAGCCCTCCTCCCACCAGATCGAAGCGTAGGCGTGGGCTGACTGCTCCGGGCGCTTGAACAGGATCAGCGACACCAGCAAACGTCGCACCGGCCATGGCAGGTCGATCACATACGGGTCCATCAGAAATTGATTGAGGTAACTGCGCACATCCGCCACCGAGGTGGAGGCCGGTGAGCCCAGATTGACCAGAAGCAATGCGTGATCGGTCATGCAACGTCCTATTTCAAAGGCGGCTGGAAAGGTCGTCCAGAGCCGCGCGCAAATCAGTGAACTGGAAAGTGAAACCCGCTTCCAGCAAGCGAGCCGGTACGGCCTTCTGGCCGCCCAGCAACAGCAATGACAATTCGCCCAGACACACCTTTAACGCCAGGGCCGGCATGGGCATGAACGTCGGGCGGTTCAGCACGCGGCCCAACGTCTTGGCAAACTCGCGATTGCGCACCGGTTTGGGCGCGCAGGCATTATAAGGACCACTGGCGTTTTCCTGATGCAGAAGAAAATCAATCAGGGCGATTTGATCGTTGATATGGATCCACGGCATCCACTGCCGGCCATTGCCGATAGGCCCGCCCAGCCCCACTTTGAACGGCAGCAACAGCCGCGACAAAAAGCCGCCCTCGGCCGACAACACCAGCCCGGTACGAATGAAGATCACGCGAATGCCCAAGCCTTCGGCACGCTGGGCGGTTTCTTCCCAGGCGATGCACAACTGGCTGGCGAAATCATCGATGACCGGTGGAGATTTCTCGGTCAATTCCCGCTCGCCCCCATCACCGTACCAGCCGACCGCAGACCCCGATATCAACACCTGCGGTTTTTGCTCACGGGTGTCGAGCCAGGCCAGCAGGGTTTCGGTCAGGGTGATGCGGCTGCTCCACAACAGCGCTTTGCGTCTGGTGGTCCAGGGCCGACCGGCAATCGGTGCCCCTGCGAGGTTGATAATCGCATCCACCGGCTCCTGGCCAATGTCCTCGAGGCGGGCAACTCCGCGCACTTGTGCACCGCAGATTTTCGCGACTTTTGCAGGCTTGCGACTCCAGACCGTCAGGCGATGTCCCTGACTCAACCAGTGTCCGCAGAGCTGACGTCCTATCAAACCAGTACCGCCGGTCAGCAATATGTGCATGACTACTTCCTCGCGTGGCGTTTAACCCTGATCACTAGTCTATTTTTATAAGCAGGGATCTTTGGTATCGGGCAGGCTGTGTGTTTAACAATAGGCCAAGCTGTCAGAACGAGAACGCTAAAAGTTATACCGAAAAACAATATTGTACAGGTTTCAACCACGGCGTAGTCTGTACAGAAAGGTAAACGAGGCCCCTATGACTGTACCTATCGCAATCATCGGCACCGGCATCGCCGGGCTCTCCGCCGCCCAGGCCCTGACAGAGGTCGGGCATGTCGTTCAACTTTTCGATAAAAGCCGCGGCAGTGGCGGACGCATGTCAAGCAAGCGCAGCGATGCGGGTGCTCTGGACATGGGCGCGCAATATTTCACCGCCCGCGATCGCCGTTTCGTCACTGAAGTCCAGCGCTGGCAAGGCAACGGCTGGGTCGCCGAATGGATGCCGCAGCTCTATACCTACCACGGTGGCCAGCTCAACCTGTCGCCGGACGAACAGACGCGCTGGGTCGGCACGCCGCGCATGAGCGCTATTACCCGCGGCCTGCTCGGTGACCTGGAAGTGCATTTCGCCTGCCGCATTACCGAGGTCTATCGCGGCGAAGAACACTGGCACCTGCAGGACGCCGAAGGCTTCACCCACGGCCCGTTCAGTCATGTGATTATTGCCACGCCGGCGCCTCAGGCGACTGCACTGCTGGCCTCCGCGCCGAAACTCGCCGGTGCCGCCGCCGGAGTGAAAATGGACCCTACCTGGGCTGTCGCGCTGGCGTTCGAGACACCGCTGGATACGCCCATGGAAGGCTGCTTCGTACAGGACAGCCCGCTCGATTGGCTGGCTCGCAACCGCAGCAAACCAGGACGTGACAACACGCTGGACACTTGGGTCCTGCATGCCACCAGCGCCTGGAGCCGGCAACATATCGACCTGTCCAAGGAAGCGGTGATCGAGCAATTGCACGGCGCATTTGCCGAGCTGCTGCACGACGCCATGCCCGCCCCGACTTTCAGCCTCGCCCACCGCTGGCTCTACGCCCGCCCCGCCAGCAGCCATGAATGGGGAGTTCTGGCCGATGCCGATCTAGGCTTGTATGTGTGTGGCGACTGGTGCTTGTCCGGTCGTGTCGAAGGCGCCTGGCTCAGCGGCCAGGAAGCCGCCCGCCGCTTGCATGCGCATCTGCAGTGAACCGCATCAATCCGGTAGGAGCTGTCGAAGGCTGCTCCTGCGGGGGGGGACGACGGTAAAACCTATACAAACAATTTGACTTGTACACCTTTGAATCTATGATGAAGTTATGTTGTACAGAGCGAGCAGTCTGTACAGGTTTAGATTCGAGGTGCTCCGATGCCCCACGTCACCGTGAAACCGAAGATCGCCATCAGCGCCTGCCTGATGGGCGCGGAAGTGCGTTACAACGGCGGGCACAAGGCGTCGCGGCTGTGCAGTCGCACCCTCACTGACTATTTCGATTTCATCCCAGTCTGTCCGGAAGTCGCCATCGGTCTCGGCATTCCCCGTGAACCGATCCGTCTGGTGGGCGATCCACAACATCCAGAAGCCATCGGTACCGTTAACACAACACTCAATGTCACCCGGCCGCTGGCCGGGTACGGTCAGCAAATGGCCGCGGAACTGGGCGACATCTGCGGCTATATCTTCATGCAGAAATCCCCGTCATGCGGCCTGGATCGGGTCAAGGTCTACCACGCCAACGGTGCGCCGGTGGACGGTGGTGGCCGTGGCATCTACGCCCAGGCGTTCTGCGCGCGGCATCCGGAAAATCTCAGTCTGCGAAACGCGATCTAATGAAAACCCTACTCGACACCAGCGCCAGGGAAGACCTCGGCGCCGACTTCAAGAAAGCCCTCGACGAAGGCTGGCTGCCGATCCGTGAGGTTGCGCGGCAGACCGGCGTCAACGCCGTCACCCTGCGGGCCTGGGAACGGCGTTATGGCCTGATCGTGCCGCAACGCACACCCAAGGGTCATCGGCTGTTTTCTGCCGGCCACGTTCAACGCATCCTGACGATCCTCACCTGGCTCAACCGCGGCGTGGCCGTCAGCCAGGTCAAGCAACTGCTCGACACCCCACAGGCCTTTACCGAATCCGGCGCAAGCGATTGGCAAGTACTGCGCCATACGCTGTTGCAAGCGGTCACTCAACTGAACGAACGCACCCTCGATGACACCGTCAATCAGGCCATGGCGCTGTATCCACCACGGACCTTGTGCGCACAACTGCTGATGCCGTTGCTGGCTGAACTGGAGCAACGCTGGCAAGGCCAGTTCGGCGCGCAGATGGAGCGGGTGTTTTTTTACTCTTGGTTACGCAGCAAATTTGGCGCACGCATCTACCATAACAACCGTCAGTTACGCACCGCGCCACTGTTGTTGATCAATCAATCGGACCTGCCACTGGAGCCTCACTTGTGGCTGACCGCCTGGCTGATCAGCAGCGCCGATTGCCCGGTGGAAGTGTTCGACTGGCCGCTCCCCGCCGGCGAACTCGCGCTGGCGGTCGATCACCTGCAAGCCCGCGGCGTACTGCTGTATTCCAGCAAAGCGATGAATCTTTCGCAGCTGCCGAAACTTTTGAATGGTGTCAGTTGCCCAAAAATGATTGCTGGACCAGCGGTATGCATCCACCACACCGAGTTGTCCGCACGAACGTTCAAGATTACTGATTTATTCCTGGCTGAAGATCCGTTAGCGGTTCATCAGGGCCTGTTTCAGCGCGGGCTTATTTAATGGCGCATTTTTTAATGAATCGTACGGACACCACCCTGCAATTGATCTGGCTGCGCAGCGACTTGCGCCTACAGGACAACACCGCCCTCTCGGCCGCCGCAGCCCGCGGCCCGACTGTGGCGGTGTATCTGCTGAGTCCGAAGCAATGGCTGGAACACGATGACGCGCCGTGCAAAGTGGATTTCTGGCTGCGCAACCTGAACGCGTTAAGCAGCGCGTTGGGTGAACTGAACATTCCCTTGCTGATCCGTAAGGCCTCTCGCTGGGATGAAGCCCCCAAGGTCCTGCTCGATCTTTGCCAACAGTTGAAGATTGATGCGGTGCACATCAACGAGGAGTACGGCATTCATGAAAGTCGTCGTGACGCAGCCGTGGCCGAAACGCTGAAAGCCAATGCCATCGACTTTTATCGCTACCTTGATCAACTGCTGTTCAAACCGGGCACCGTACTGACCAAAACGGGCACTTACTTTCAGGTGTTCAGCCAGTTCCGCAAGGCGTGCTACGACCGCCTGCGCGGGTCGTTACCGAGACGGATTTCAGCACCCGCCGTGCAGGCGCCGCTGGCGATCAACAGCGACAAGATCCCATCAAATGTTGAAGGTTTCACAACGCCCAGCGACAGCTTGCGCAGTCTTTGGCCTGCCGGTGAAGCCTGCGCCCACCGCCGCCTCGTCACCTTCGCCGATGCCCGGATCGACGACTACAAAAACGAACGCGACTTCCCGGCCAAACCCGGCACCAGTCAACTCTCGGCCTATCTCGCCGCCGGGGTGATTTCCCCCCGTCAATGTCTGCACGCCGCGCTGCAAAGCAATCAGGGCGAATTCGAAAGCGGCAAGGTCGGCGCCGTCACCTGGATCAACGAATTGCTGTGGCGCGAGTTCTACAAACACATTTTGGTGGGCTACCCACGGGTCTCGCGTCATCGCGCCTTCCGCCCGGAAACCGAAGCCTTCGCCTGGCGCGATGCACCCGAAGATCTCCTGGCCTGGCAAGAGGCCCGTACCGGCCTGCCGATCATCGACGCGGCCATGCGCCAATTGCTCGAAACCGGCTGGATGCACAACCGCCTGCGCATGGTGGCAGCGATGTTCCTGACCAAGAACCTGCTGATCGACTGGCGTGAAGGCGAACGTTTTTTCATGCGCCATTTGATCGATGGCGATCTGGCGGCGAACAACGGTGGCTGGCAGTGGAGTTCTTCCACCGGCACCGATTCGGCGCCCTACTTCCGGATTTTCAACCCGCTGAGCCAGTCGGAGAAATTCGACAGCGAGGGGCTGTTCATCAAGTACTGGCTGCCGGAACTGGCCGGGCTGAACAAGAAGGAAGTGCACAACCCGGCGAACCTCGGCGGCCTGTTCGGCGTGACGGATTATCCGTTGCCGATCGTCAATTTGAGCAGCTCTCGCCAACGGGCGCTGGCCGCGTTCAAAAACCTGCCATCACGACAAAATGACGGGCGATTGCCTGGTTGAAAAGGAGAATGGGATGAGTTTTACACCTCCACGGCGATACTGGTTGACTGGCGCCAGCAACGGCGTTGGCGCCTCGCTGGCCGAAGAAATACTGAAAACCGGTGCTCACCTCGCAGTGAGTTCTCGCTCGGTGGCGCCACTCAAAGTCTTGTCCCAGCGTTATCCGGGGCAGGTGCTGGTGGTGGCCGGTGACCTGACCAACAGCCAGACCGTGCGAGAAATCGGTGAGCAGATTGCTGAAGAGTGGGGAGCTCTGGACACGGTGATTGTCAACGCCGGCACTTGCGAATACGTCGACGTTCATCAGTTCGATTCGTCGATCGTCGAGCACGTCGTGCGCACCAACCTGCTTGCCAGCAGCTATTGCATCCAGGCCGCCCTGCCACTCTTGCGCGCCGGCACCGCGCCGCATCTGGTGGGCATCGCCAGCTCGGTCACCTACCTGCCGCTGCCACGGTCCGAGGCTCATGGAGCCTCAAAGCCCGGGCTGCGTTACCTGTTCGAATCGTCGCGCATTGATCTTGCACCGGAAGGCATCGAAGTCACCGTGGTCAGCCCAGGGTTTGTCGAGACGCCGCTGACAGCGGAAAACGTCCGCATGCCACTCAGCTGGCCGGTGGACAAGTCCGCACGCTACATCTTCGCCGAACTCAAGAATCGTCCGCTGGAATTAGCCTTTCCGGCGTTGTTCATGGCCGACCTCTGGCCACTGTCAAAAATACCCAACCGGGAGAAACTGGCGATCGGCAAACGCATAGTACGCAGCAATCCGCCGATCAAGGACCCGCCGTAAAATCGCCATTGCCGGTAACGGCATCTCGGGGCAGGTCGGACCCGCCTGCTGTATCGCAGCCATGAGATCACCCTGTTCGAACCCAGAAACCAAGCGTCCGTCAGGCCTTTCACACAGCACCGGCCCACTGCCTTACACTGGGCGCCATGAAAACCATTCCCCATACGCAAATCGCCGAGCCTGCGGTCACATGCTCGACCTGCGCAGCTTGCTGCTGTCAGCTCGAAGTCATGCTGATCACGGACACGGGCGTGCCCGAACGTTTTATCGATACCGATGACTGGGGTGGGGAAGTCATGCTGCGCCTGGATGACGGCTGGTGCGCCGCGCTGGATCGCAACACGATGATGTGCACCATCTACGAAAAACGCCCGCTGATCTGCCGGGAGTTCGAGATGGGCGCACCGGAATGCATCGATGAGCGCCAAGGGATTACCACGGCGTATCGGTGAATTCGAAGTTAGCCGAATACAAATGTGGGAGCGAGCTTTGTGGCGAGGGGATTTATCCCCGTTGGACTGCGCAGCAGTCCCCTTTTTTAGGGCCGCTTCGCGACCCAACGGGGATAAATCCCCTCGCCACATGGCTCGCTCCCACATTAAAAGCACTGAGGCTTACAACGGCATCGTGTAGTGCAGCGAGTAGCTTTCTACGCCGTCGTTGTAACTGTTAAGACCGGCATTGGAGTAGTGCGTCGCACGAATCCCGACTTCATGTCCGCCCGCAAAGCGCAGACCAAAGCCGAATCGGTCTTCGAACTGAAAAGCGCCACCGAGGTTGTTGCTTTCAAGTTCGCTATGAGAGAACAACGCCACGCCAATCCCGGCCTCCAGGTACGGCTTGACGTTCTGACCGGCAAACTCGTAAACAAACACTGGCGAGAACGACAGGCTGTGGTTGCTGGAGGTCTTGTCGCCTTCCCAATAGGTGTAGGCACCGCTCCAGTAACCGGTCAAGCGACCGACATCACTCTGCAACCAGCTCTTGTCCCAATCGAATTGCATGCCCAGTCTATAGGTCATGGTCGAGTCGCTGGTCTCGCCGACCGCGAACTCCACGCCTGCCGCCCGTGCGGTAAAACTGTGCCCCATCAGTGCGGCCGCAATCGCGGCCAAGCAGAATAGTCGCTTCACTAGAAACATCCTTTTCCGAACGATTTCGTATGGTTTTTTGTTGCTTGACGCTATAGAAGTCGACACTTGATCAGAAGTTCACCCCAATGACTCGTTTGCCCTAAGACTCATCTACTCATTGAAGCTTTGCACAACGCCAGCGGTATTCCACAGTATCGGCAAGATATTTCTGAAATGCTCCGGATCGGCACTCGTCCAGAACTGCGCAGCACGTGCAGGCCCTTGGGCGAGCAATTCACGCTCGGCCAACAGACGCTGAAGTTGCCGCGCTACAGCGGCGCCGGTGTCAATCAGGCTGATGTCTTCAGGGATCATCTGCTTTAGCAACGGCTTTAGGAAGGGGTAATGCGTGCAGCCGAGAATTATTGTGTCGCACCCGGCACCGAGCAGCGGTTCGACATACCTGGCAAGCAATTGGCGCAGGGCAGGACTGTGCAGGTCGCCGTTTTCAATCAGCTCCACCAAGCCGGGGCACGGCTGAGTGAGGACTCGCACATCGGTGGCGAAACGGTCGAGCAACGCGGCGAACTTGGCACTTTGCAAGGTGCCGGTGGTGGCGAGCACACCGACCACACCGCTGCGAGTGGCGGCAGCGGCCGGTTTGACCGCCGGCTCCATGCCGACGATGGGCCACTCGGGATAATCGCGTCGCAAGTCTGCAACGCCAGCGACAGTCGCCGTATTGCAGGCCAGCACCAAGGCCTTGGCACCCTGCTGCTGAAAAAAACCGGCCATCACACTGCAGCGATGACGGATGAATTCCGGGGTTTTCTCGCCGTAGGGAATATTCCCGCAATCGGCGACGTACAACAGTGACTCGTTGGGCAGCAAACGCTGGATCTCGGCCAGCACCGAAAGCCCACCGACACCGGAGTCAAACACGCCAATCGGCGCTTCACGCATGCTTCGAACCACAGACGCTGCAACCCGGATCACGCTTGACCCGCAATTCGCGAAAGCGCGAGCCCAAGGCATCGATCAACAACAGGCGTCCCACCAGCGGCTCGCCGAAACCCACCAGCAACTTCATGGCTTCCAGCGCCTGAAGGCTGCCCACCAGGCCAACCAAAGGCCCCACCACGCCGGCTTCACTGCACGTCAGTTCGGCTTCGCTGCCGTGACCATATAAACAGTGGTAGCACGGACTTTCCGGGCGACGCGGGTCGAACACCGACAACTGCCCTTCGAGCCGAATCGCAGCGCCACTGACCAAGGGTTTGCAGGCGGCGACACACGCAGCGTTGACCGCTTCGCGGGTGGAGAAATTGTCGGAACAGTCCAGGACCAGATCCACTGCAGCTACGGCGGCGGCCAGGGAATCTTCGTCCAGCGCGGTGCGGTGGGCGATCAACTGAATCTCGGGATTGATCGCGCTCAATCGACGAATAGCCGAATCGACCTTGCTCAGGCCGACGCTGTCGGTGTCGTGAACGATCTGGCGTTGCAGGTTGGTCAGGTCGACAGTGTCGAAATCCGCCAAATGCAACTCGCCGACGCCAGCGGCTGCCAGATACAGCGCAACCGGCGAGCCGAGACCGCCGAGACCGACGATCAACACGCGGCTTTCTTTCAGTCGCAACTGGCCGTCGATGTCGACGTGCTGCAACAGAATCTGCCGACTGTAGCGCAACAATTCCTGATCATTCAGCATGGCAGGCGCCCCAGGCTGATACGTTCGTGACCGCCCAGATCGGTGCGGCTGTGGACTTCTTCAAAGCCGCGGGTCAACAGCAAATCGCGTACTGCAGTGGCTTGATCGTAACCGTGTTCGAGCATCAGCCAACCGCCCGCCTCAAGGTAATCCGGCGCCTGGACGACGATCAGACGCAGATCATCGAGCCCGTCGACGCCGGCCACCAAGGCACTGGCCGGTTCGAAGCGCACATCGCCTTCCACCAGATGCGGATCGGCGGAGGCGATGTAAGGCGGGTTGCTGATGATCAGCTGAAAACGCTGACCTTCCAGCGCGCTGAACCAATGACTGCTCAGCACGGTGGCGTTGTTCAGGTGCAAGCGCTGTCGATTGCGCTCGGCCAGGGCCACGGCTTCGAGCACGCGATCCACGGCGGTCACCTTCCAGGCCGGACGCTCGCTGGCCAGGGCCAGGGCAATGGCGCCGCTGCCGGTGCCGAGGTCGAGCACCTTGGCAGGTGTCGCGGGCAACAATTCCAGTGCGGCTTCCACCAGCAATTCGGTGTCCGGGCGCGGAATCAGCGTGTGCGGCGCAACTTCCAGATCTAGCTTCCAGAAACCTTGCTGGCCGAGGATGTAGGCCACTGGTTCACCGCCACGACGGCGTTGCAGGTACTCGGCAAATTTCAGCGCTGCTTCGCTCGGAACGATGCGCTCGGGCCAGGTGTGCAGAAAACTGCGGGACTTGCCCAACGCAGCGGCCAGCAACAATTCGGCATCCAGGCGCGCGGAGGGCGAATCCGGCAGGTCGGCGGCGCGTAACAAACTGGCAATGATCGTCATTTACTCACCTATCGCTGCCAATTGGTCGGCCTGGTATTCGGCCAGCAACGGCTCGATCACCGCATCGACACCGCCCGCGAGGATTTCGTCGAGGGAATACAGCGTCAGATTGACCCGGTGGTCGGTGACCCGGCCCTGGGCAAAGTTGTAGGTGCGGATCCGCTCGGAGCGATCACCCGAGCCCACCAGCAATTTACGCTCGCTGGCGATGGCATTGGCGGCGGCGCTGGTCTGTTGGTCGTTGAGCTTGGCCGACAGCCAGGACATCGCCCGGGCGCGGTTCTTATGCTGGGAACGCTCTTCCTGGCATTCAACGACGATACCGGACGGCAAGTGCGTGATGCGGATCGCCGAGTCCGTCTTGTTGACGTGCTGACCACCGGCACCGGAGGACTTGTAGGTATCGATGCGCAAATCCGAGGGGTTGATCTCGATCGCTTCCTGCTCGTCCGGCTCGGGCAACACGGCTACGGTGCAGGCCGAGGTGTGGATGCGACCCTGGGATTCGGTGGCCGGGACCCGTTGTACGCGGTGGGCACCGGATTCGAATTTCAGCTTGCCGTAAACGTTGTCGCCTTCGACGCGGGCGATGACTTCTTTAAAGCCGCCGTGTTCACCGATGTTCTCCGAGAGGATCTCCACCCGCCAGCCGCGACGCTCGGCGTAACGCGAATACATGCGGAACAGGTCGCCGGAGAAAATCGCCGCCTCGTCACCGCCGGTGCCGGCGCGGATTTCGAGGAACACGTTACGCCCATCGTTCGGATCCTTGGGCAGCAGCATGCGTTGCAGGCTGGCTTCGATGTCGATCAATTGCTCTTTGGCTTCGCGGACTTCTTCCACGGCCATTTCGCGCATGTCCGGATCGCTGTCCTTGAGCAGCGCCTGGGCGCCCTCGAGATCGCTTTGTACTTTGAGCAACTGTTTATAGGTTTCGACAATCGGCTCGACTTCCGCGTATTCCTTGGAATAGGTGCGGAATTTGTTCTGATCGGAAATGACTTCGCCGTCGCCAAGCAAGGCGGTCAATTCCTCGAAACGGTCCTGGAGGATGTCCAGCTTATTGAGCAGTGACGCTTTCATTGCGGTTTTTTATCCGAAAAGCTATCCGATGAGCCCTCATTCAGGGCAAAGAGTTCCTGGGCCATGGCCAGCGCATCGAGGCGGCCTTCGGCAGAGAGCTTTTTCAATTGCACGCTCGGTGCGTGCAAGAGTTTGTTGGTCAGGCCCCGCGCCAGTTGCACCAGCACGTCTTCGGCGCTGCTGCCGTTGGCCAGCATGCGCTGGGCCTTCTGCAATTCTTCGTCGCGCATGCGCTCGCTTTGTTGGCGATAGGCCTTGAGCACATCCACCGCCGCCAGTTCACGCAGGCGGACCATGAAATCTTCGGCACCGACCGAGACCATCTCTTCCGCCGCCTGGGCTGCGCCCTGGCGGCTCTTGAGGTTCTCGGCGACCACTTCGTGGAGATCGTCGACGCTATACAGGTAAACGTCGTCCAGTTCGCCGACTTCCGGCTCGATATCCCGGGGGACGGCGATGTCTACCATGAAGATCGGCTTGTGCTTGCGCAGTTTCAAGGCGCTTTCCACCGCACCCTTGCCAAGGATCGGCAACTGGCTGGCGGTGGAGCTGATGACGATGTCGCTGCGCACCAGTTCCGCCGGGATGTCCGAAAGCAACACCGCGTGGGCGCCGAACTGCTCGGCCAGAATGCTCGCGCGCTCCAGGGTGCGGTTGGCGACGACGATGCGCTTTACACCCAGTTCGTGCAGATGGCGGGCGACCAGGGTGATGGTCTCGCCGGCGCCGATCAGCAAGGCCTGGCTACGTTGCAGGTCGCTGAAAATCTGTTTCGCCAGGCTGACCGCGGCAAACGCCACAGACACCGGGTTCTCGCCGATGGCAGTGTCGGTGCGCACCTGTTTGGCAGCGTTGAACGTGGCCTGGAACAGCCGCCCGAGCAATGGACCGATGGTGCCAGCCTCGCGGGCCACGGCGTAGGCCGATTTCATCTGACCGAGAATCTGCGGTTCGCCCAACACCAGCGAATCGAGCCCGGAGGCCACCCGCATCATGTGACGAACTGCCGCATCATCTTCGTGCACATAAGCACTCGCACGCAGCTCTTCGAGGCTCAAATGGTGATAATCGGCCAGCCAGCGCAGCACGACGTCAGCCGAAAGGTGATCCTGTTCTATATACAGTTCACTGCGATTGCAGGTGGAGAGGATCGCAGCTTCGCGGCTGTCGGTGAGTCGGCAGAGCTGCTGCAAGGCCTCCACCAGCTGCTCAGGGGTAAAGGCCACGCGCTCGCGGACGTCTACTGAAGCAGTCTTGTGGTTAATACCGAGTGCAAGGAAGGCCATTCAAGGTCGCTGATAGTGACGTGAAGCCGGCAATTGTCCTACTTCGACAGAGCCAGAACAACTACCGCTGACTATTGTCCCAATGACCCGCCTCTATAAAGGCACCCATTGAGACTCGGTTATGTTTGGCCGAAGGCTTGTGTCATGATGATCCGACCGCAGGTTAGTCGTCCTCTTCCTATATGAATAGATCTTCCGCGTTGCTCCTCGCTTTTGTCTTCCTCAGCGGCTGCCAGGCCTTGGCACCCGTTTCGTCGGACGGTACGCCGCCGGTCGAAGACAGCACTCCGGCCCCTGAAAAGCCCAAGGTTTACAGCTCATTCAGTGAAGAAACCATCTTCAGTCTGTTGAGCGCCGAACTGGCTGGCCAGCGCAATCGTTTCGACATCGCCCTGGACAACTACGTGACCCAGGCTATCAACACTCAGGATCCGGGCATCTCCGAACGGGCATTCCGCATTGCCGAGTACCTGGGCGCCGATCAGGCTGCCCTGGACACTGCGTTGATCTGGGCGAAAAACGCCCCGGACGACCTCGAGGCGCAACGGGCCGCTGCCGTGCAACTGGCTCGTGCCGGGCGTTATGACGACTCCATGGTCTATATGGAGAAAGTCCTGCAAGGCAAGGGCGACACGCATTTCGACTTCCTCGCTCTGTCTGCGGCCGATACCGACCAGGACACGCGCAACGGCCTGATGAAAGGTTTTGACCGCTTGTTGCAGCGCCATCCGAACAACGGCCAGCTGATTTTCGGCAAAGCCTTACTGCTGCAACAGGACGGTGACGCCAAGGGTGCGTTGGGCCTGCTGGAAGACAATCCGCCGGAAGAGGGCGAAATAGCACCGATTCTGCTGCGCGCGCGCCTGCTACAAACCCTCAGTCGTGGCGATGAAGCCTTGCCGCTGCTGCAAAAAAGCATCAAGAAATACCCGGACGACAAACGCCTTCGCCTGACTTACGCGCGCATGCTGGTTGAACAGGACCGCATGGACGATGCCAAAGCCGAGTTCTCGAGCCTGGTTCAGCAGTACCCGGAAGACGACGAACTGCGTTACTCCCTGGCGCTGGTCTGCCTGGAAGCCAAGGCCTGGAATGAGGCCAAGGGCTATCTGGAAGACCTGATCGCCCGGGAAAGCCACGTCGATTCGGCGCACTTGAACCTCGGTCGTATCGCTGAAGAGCGCAATGACCCTCATGGCGCGCTGATCGAGTACGCCCAAGTCGGGCCGGGCAACGATTACCTGCCGGCGCAATTGCGTCAGGCCGATATCCTGATGAACAACGGCAAGACCGCCGAAGCCCAAAGCCGTCTGGCGGCGGAGCGCGACGAGCAGCCGGATTACGCGATTCAGTTGTATTTGATCGAAGCCGAAACCTTGTCCGCCAATAAACAGCCCGACAAGGCCTGGAATGTATTGAAGCAAGCGTTGCAGCAATACCCGGACGATCTGAATCTGCTGTACACCCGCGCCATGCAAGCGGAAAAACGCAATGACCTGGCGCAGATGGAAAAAGACTTGCGCATGATCATCAAGCGCGACCCGGACAACGCGATGGCGCTGAACGCCCTCGGTTACACCCTGTCCGACCGCACGACGCGCTACGCCGAAGCCAAGGCCTTGATCGAACAGGCGCACCAGATCAATCCGGAAGACCCGGCGGTACTCGACAGCCTCGGCTGGGTGAACTTCCGCATGGGCAATCTCGACGAAGCCGAACGCCTGCTGCGCAAGGCGCTGGAGCGCTTCCCCGATCAGGAAGTCGCCGCGCACCTGGGTGAAGTCCTGTGGGCCAATGGCAAGCAACGGGAAGCCAAACAAATCTGGAGCAAGTTCCTCAAGGAGCAGCCCGACAGCCCCATCCTGCGCAGCACCATCAAGCGCCTGACCGGATCAGAGACTCTTTAAGATTATGTTTTTGCGCCACCTCATTGTTTTCAGCTTCATCGCCCTGCTCGCCGGTTGCGCGGGTTTCGGTGCCCGCGAATCGGTCCAGGGTCAAGGCAACCCGGCCCAATGGCGCGAGTACAAACAGCAACTGACCAGCCTCGACGGCTGGCAGATCAACGGCAAGATCGGCATCCGCGCCCCGAAAGACTCGGGTAGCGGCACGTTGTTCTGGCTGCAGCGACAGGATTACTACGACATTCGCCTCTCCGGCCCCCTGGGTCGCGGCGCAGCACGCCTGACCGGTCGCCCCGGCAAAGTCTCGCTGGAAGTCGCCAACCAGGGCCGCTATGAAGCGCCGACGCCTGAAGTGTTGGTCGAAGAACAACTGGGCTGGAAGTTGCCGGTGTCCAATCTGGCCTGGTGGGTTCGCGGGCTCCCGGCCCCGGACAGTAAAAGCCGTCTGACGCTCGATGCCGACAGCCGCTTGGCCAATCTTGAGCAGGATGGCTGGCAAGTCGAATACCTCAGCTATGCCGAGCAAAATGGCATTTGGCTGCCCGAGCGGATCAAACTGCACGGCACCGACCTTGACGTCACGCTGGTGATCAAGGAATGGCAACCACGCAAACTGGGGCAGTGAACATGACAGCTGCGCGCTTGACGCTGCCCTCCCCGGCCAAACTCAATCTGATGCTGCACATCCTCGGTCGCCGTGAAGACGGTTATCACGAGTTGCAGACTATTTTTCAATTTCTCGATTACGGCGATGAAATCACGTTCGCCGTTCGTGATGACGGTGTGATTCGGTTGCACACCGAATTTGACGGCGTTCCTCATGACAGCAACCTGATCGTCAAAGCCGCCAAAAAACTTCAGGAGCAATCCGGTTGTTCGCTCGGAATTGATATCTGGATCGAAAAAATTCTACCTATGGGCGGTGGCATCGGTGGCGGCAGCTCAAATGCCGCGACGACTTTGCTGGGTCTCAATCATCTCTGGCAACTGGGTTGGGATGAGGATCGGCTGGCCACTTTGGGCCTGACGCTTGGCGCGGACGTCCCGGTTTTCGTGCGTGGGCACGCGGCTTTCGCCGAAGGCGTGGGGGAGAAACTGACCCCCGTTTACCCCGTCGAGCCGTGGTATCTCGTGCTTGTGCCGCAAGTCTCTGTAAGTACAGCAGAAATTTTTTCAGATCCGTTGTTGACACGTAACTCTTCTCCCATTAAAGTGCGCCCCGTTCCCAAGGGAAACAGTCGGAATGACTGCTTACCGGTGGTAGCAAGGCGTTATCCAGATGTACGTAACGCATTGAATTTGTTAGGTAAATTTACCGAAGCAAAACTCACCGGAACTGGAAGTTGTGTGTTTGGGGGCTTCCCAAGCAAAGCTGAAGCTGATAAAGTCTCGGCCCTTCTTACAGAGACCCTTACAGGGTTTGTAGCAAAAGGAAGCAACGTTTCGATGTTGCATCGCAAGCTGCAAAGTCTGCTCTAAAGGAACCGATTACTGGGTAATCGTTGCAACAGATACAGGGGCGTCGCCAAGCGGTAAGGCAGCAGGTTTTGATCCTGCCATGCGTTGGTTCGAATCCAGCCGCCCCTGCCATTTTCCTATACTCATCCAGGTTACCCTCAGCCTTCAGGTACTGCGCGTGTCCAAGATGATGGTCTTTACGGGGAACGCTAACCCCGATCTGGCTCGGCGTGTTGTACGTCAGCTGCATATCCCTCTCGGTGACATCTCTGTCGGTAAGTTCTCCGACGGCGAAATTACCGCCGAGATCAATGAAAACGTCCGCGGTAAAGATGTCTTCATTATTCAGCCGACTTGCGCTCCGACCAACGATAACCTGATGGAACTGGTAGTGATGGCTGATGCCTTCCGCCGCTCCTCGGCTACTCGTATCACTGCTGTTATTCCTTACTTTGGTTATGCCCGTCAGGATCGCCGTCCGCGTTCCGCACGTGTGGCTATCAGCGCGAAAGTCGTTGCTGACATGCTTACCGTAGTCGGCATCGACCGTGTTCTCACGGTTGATCTGCATGCTGACCAAATCCAGGGTTTCTTCGATATTCCGGTAGATAACATCTACGGCTCCCCGGTATTGGTGGATGACATTGAAGATCAGCGCTTCGAAAACCTGATGATCGTGTCCCCGGACATTGGCGGCGTCGTGCGTGCACGTGCTGTTGCCAAATCCCTGGGCGTGGATCTCGGGATCATCGACAAACGCCGAGAGAAAGCCAATCACTCTGAAGTGATGCATATCATCGGTGATGTCGAAGGGCGTACCTGTATTCTGGTCGATGACATGGTCGATACCGCCGGCACTCTGTGCCACGCGGCCAAGGCCCTGAAAGAGCATGGCGCTGCCAAGGTTTTCGCCTACTGCACACACCCAGTGCTGTCCGGTCGGGCGATCGAAAACATCGAAAATTCCATGCTGGACGAACTGGTGGTGACTAACACCATCCCGTTGTCCGCTGCTGCTCAAGCCTGCTCGCGTATCCGTCAACTGGATATCGCGCCGGTAGTTGCCGAAGCGGTTCGCCGCATCAGCAACGAAGAATCGATCAGCGCGATGTTCCGTTAAGGGCCCTGCCCTTCTCGAATATCTCGTTGACGAAAAGCGCCCCGCCCCGGCATTCCTGTCGGGGCGGGGCTTTTTTGCCCATATCGCCTTTAGCGCTGGTCGCAAACGCTGGGGCGAATGTGGTTATTTTGGAGATACAACATGAACGAATTTACTCTGAATGCTGAAGTGCGTTCCGACCTGGGGAAAGGTGCGAGCCGCCGCCTGCGTCGTCTCGCAAGCCTGGTACCTGCTGTAGTTTACGGTGGCGAAAAAGCCCCTGAATCCATCAGCATGCTGGCTAAAGAAGTTGCCAAACTGCTCGAAAACGAAGCGGCTTACAGCCACATCATCGAGCTGAACGTTGGCGGCACCAAGCAAAACGTAATCATCAAAGCTCTGCAGCGTCACCCGGCCAAAGGCCACGTGATGCACGCTGACTTCGTACGCGTTGTAGCTGGCCAGAAACTGACCGCTATCGTGCCTGTACACTTTGTTGGTGAAGAAGCTCCGATCAAGAAAGGCGGCGAAGTTTCGCACGTTGTTGCTGAAATCGAAGTTTCGTGCCTGCCAAAAGACCTGCCTGAATTCATCGAAGTCGACCTGGCTAACGCCGAAATCGGTTCGATCATTCACCTGTCTGACCTCAAAGCCCCTAAAGGCGTTGAGTTTGTTGCTCTGGCACACGGTGATGACAAGGCTGTTGCCAACGTCCACGCTCCACGTGTTGCTCCAGAAGCTACTACTGAAGAAGGCGCAGCAGAGTAATTTCACTCTGTTCGCCGGAGTGACCGGAAACATCGCGGACTAGAGCGTAGCGAGAAAGCGGGCGAGAACGCGGAGTTTACATAATGGTAAATGAGCACTTGTCGTCCACTTTCGCCGCACACAACTGTCGCGGCGATGTTATCCACCACTCCAAGGAAGGGCCCCTATCGTGACTGCCATCAAACTGATCGTTGGCCTGGGAAATCCAGGCGCTGAATACGAACAGACCCGGCATAACGCAGGGGCCCTTTTTGTTGAGCGCATCGCGAACGCACAAGGCGTAAACCTTGTGGCGGATCGCAAATATTTCGGCCTGACCGGGCGCTATTCGCATCAAGGTCAGGATGTTCGTCTGCTGATTCCCACCACCTACATGAACCGCAGCGGCCAGGCCGTCGCGGCACTTGCCGGCTTCTTCCGCATTAAGCCTGAAGAAATTCTGGTGGCGCATGACGAACTCGACCTGCCACCGGGCGTTGCCAAGCTCAAACAGGGCGGCGGCCATGGCGGTCACAACGGGTTGCGCGACATCATCGCGCAACTGGGCAATCAGAATACCTTTCACCGCTTGCGGCTTGGCATTGGCCACCCGGGCGTTGCCAGTATGGTTTCAAATTTCGTCCTGGGTCGTGCGCCACGCGCCGAACAGGAAAAACTCGATGCCAGCATCGATTTTGCCCTCGGCGTGCTGCCGGATATCCTCGCCGGTGAATGGAACCGCGCGATGAAAAACCTGCACAGCCAGAAGGCCTGACTCTTATCCGAGGGGAAACACCATGGGATTCAATTGCGGCATCGTCGGCCTGCCTAACGTCGGCAAGTCCACCCTGTTCAACGCCCTGACCAAATCCGGGATCGCGGCCGAGAACTTCCCCTTCTGCACCATCGAACCGAACACCGGTATCGTGCCGATGCCGGATAGCCGTCTGGAAGCCCTGGCGGCCATCGTCAATCCGAAGCGCATCCTGCCGACCACCATGGAATTCGTCGACATCGCAGGCCTGGTGGCCGGCGCCTCGAAAGGTGAAGGCCTGGGCAACAAGTTCCTGGCCAACATCCGTGAAACCGATGCCATCGCGCACGTAGTCCGCTGCTTCGAAGACGAGAACGTGATTCACGTCTCCAACAGCGTCGACCCGAAACGCGACATCGAAATCATCGACCTGGAACTGATCTTCGCCGACCTCGAGAGCTGCGAGAAGCAACTGCAGAAAGTCGCCCGCAACGCCAAGGGTGGCGACAAGGACGCCGTGGTCCAGAAAGGTCTGCTGGAGCAACTGATTGCTCACTTCACCCTCGGCAAGCCTGCGCGCCCCCTGATGAAGACCATGGGCGCCGACGACAAAGCGGTGATTCGTGGCTTCCATCTGCTGACCACCAAGCCGGTCATGTACATCGCCAACGTCGCTGAAGACGGTTTCGAGAACAATCCGCTGCTGGACATCGTCAAAGCCATCGCCGAAGAAGAAGGCGCCATGGTGGTTCCGGTCTGCAACAAGATCGAAGCCGAAATCGCCGAGCTGGATGACGGCGAAGAGAAAGACATGTTCCTCGAAGCCCTGGGCCTCGAAGAACCTGGCCTGAACCGCGTAATCCGCGCCGGCTACGAAATGCTGCACCTGCAGACCTACTTCACCGCCGGTGTCGAAGAAGTCCGCGCCTGGACCGTCCGCGTGGGTGCCACCGCACCACAAGCCGCTGGCGTGATCCACACCGACTTCGAAAAAGGCTTCATCCGCGCCGAAGTCATCGCCTACGACGACTTCATTCAGTACAAGGGCGAAGCCGGCACCAAAGAAGCCGGTAAATGGCGTCTGGAAGGCAAGGACTACATCGTTAAAGACGGCGACGTGATGCACTTCCGCTTCAACGTGTAAAACACCCGCACAAGAAAAAGCCGCGTTTGATACGCGGCTTTTTTGTGCCTGAAATAATCATCCGCCACACCACCGAACCAATGTGGGAGCGGGCTTGCTCGCCCCCACATTCGATTGTGTTGGGTCAGGCCTTTTTGGTCCGAGGCAGGAAGATCGCCAGCACACCGAACAATGGCAGGAACGAACACAGGAAGTACACGTATTCGATGCCGTGGATGTCCGCCAAATGCCCGAGCAACGCCGCACCAATCCCGCCAAAGCCGAACATCAATCCGAAGAAGACCCCGGCAATCATCCCTACATTGCCCGGCACCAGTTCCTGCGCATACACCACGATCGCCGAGAATGCTGACGCCAGGATGAAGCCGATCACGACGCTGAGGATGCTGGTCCAGAACAGATCAACGTGAGGCAGGATCAGGGTGAACGGCGCGACGCCAAGGATCGAGAACCAGATCACCGCCTTACGCCCGATCTTGTCGCCAATCGGCCCACCGAAGAAGGTCCCCGCCGCTACCGCGCCGAGAAACAGGAACAGGTGCAACTGCGAACTCGCCACCGACAGGTCGAATTTCTCGATCAGGTAAAAGGTGAAGTAGCTGGTGAAGCTGGCCATGTAGAAATACTTGGAGAACACCAGCAATCCGAGCACCACCAGCGCACTGATCACCCGACCTTTCGATAAGCCGTGAGTCGCCGCCTGACCTTGCTTAAGCTTGAACAGGCTCAAGTGATTGGCGTACCAGCGGCTGATCCGATAGAGCACGAACAGCGCAAACACCGCGAACAGTCCGAACCAGGCCACGTGACCCTGACCGAAAGGAATGATGATCGCCGCAGCCAGCAACGGACCGAAGGCCGACCCGGCATTACCGCCGACCTGAAAGGTCGACTGCGCCAGGCCGAAACGCCCACCCGAGGCCAGCCGAGCCACACGAGAAGCTTCCGGGTGAAAGGTCGAGGAGCCGATACCGATCAACCCTGCCGCCAGCAAAATCATCGGAAAACTGCCGACCACCGACATCATCAAAATGCCGATCAATGTGCAAACCGTCCCGGCCGGTAGAAGCCAGGGCTTGGGGTGCCGATCGGTGTAGTAACCGACCCACGGTTGCAACAGCGAAGCCGTCAGCTGGAACGTCAAAGTGATCAAGCCAACCTGGGTGAAGGTCAGGCCATAGTTGGCCTTGAGCATCGGATAGATCGACGGCAGCACCGACTGGATCAAGTCGTTGATCAAATGCGCCAGTGCCACGGCGCCGATGATGCGCATGACCAAAGGGCTGCTTTGTGAAGTCGCGGATGCCGGCTGCGCGCCGGTCTGGACATTGCTGATAGCCATAAGAGTTTCCGTACAACAGATGGGTGCACACGGGCAGGTGCGTCAATGTGCCATTTTTCGGTGCAGCAGCGCCATCCCCTTAGCCTGCTAACGACCTCGATTTTCATCGCTGAAAAGGTGATAGCGCAACGCCATGGTCTGAATCTTGCCTTGGTTATCCGCTTCAACGCGGCCCCTTACAAAGGGGACCGAGAATGGGAAGTTTCGCTACAGAGCCGGCCTACAGAGCTAGCGAGGGTGAACTTTCGAGGCCTTTTAAAAGGGCACAGGTCGCGACCGCAACGGTTGCGACGCACGCCAATGGCGCGTGGTGTCCAGAGGAGTCATGGGGCATGCAGGCTTTTTTATCACCGGGGATCGGGCTGCTGGGGCGTTTTGGCTTCGCACGCAAATTTCAGCTGTTGTTTCTGCTGTTTATCCTGCCGCTGACGGGCAGTCTGTGGATGATCGGTCAAGACTATCGCGACAAACTGAACCTGATTTCCGGCGAACGTGCCGGGGTTCGGCAACTGCTCGCCCTCGATGCTCTGGATAACCTGCTCGCCGCCCAGCGTGACCGCGCGGCTCGCTGGCGCGCCACGGAAACCAATCGCCAGCCGACGCCTGCGACGATCGCGGCGATGGCTGCTTTCGATACGGTTCAGCCCGCCGTCGCCCAAGCCACCTCGGACCTTGGCAACGCACTGCAAACCGAAGGCGCCGAGGGCGAAACCCTGGCCCGTTATCAAGCACTGCAAACCGCACTCAACGGCCTGGACTCGAAAAGCCTGAGCAGCGTCGGTTGGTGGCCGGACGGTTACGATCGCTTCACCAATGCCTTGAGTGCGCTGCAAGCCTTGCGCGAGCAAATCGCCATGGACAATCGCCTGACGCTGGCGCCGTGGCTGGAAACTTATCTGCTGACCCAGATCTCTACGCAGCACGCGCCAGACCTGATTGAACGAGTCGGCCGTCTCGCCAGCGTTGGCCAGGCCTCTGTGGTGTCCGGGCAGTTCACCCTGCAAAGCCGTCTGCAATTGCGCGACTTGCGCAGCCGCATCGGCGATGCCCGGGAGCAACTGGTCAAAACCGCAAGCCTGCTGGAAGCGCGACTGCCCAGCGCGTTGCAAGCCTGGGCCGGGCAATACCATGACAGCCTCAAGCACCTGGACGCCGCGTTGAAAGTCCTCGATGACGGCGTGTTCGGCGGCAGCATCAAGCTCAAGCCGGAAGAGTTCGAAAGCAGCCTCGACGCCCTGCTCTCCGACCTCGCTTCGTTGCGCCAGCAGTCGTTGGTGTCACTGGATCAGCGTCTGGACTATTACCACGGTTCGGCAATCCGCCAGTTCATCCTGGTAGCGACCATTTTTGGCTGCCTGCTGCTGGCCGCGCTGTACCTGTTCATCTGCCTGCAAGCCTCGATCCGTCGCAGCGCCAGCGGCATCACCCTGCTGGCCGAAGCCCTGCGCGACGGCAATCTGAGCCTGCAAGTACCGGTGGAAGGCCGCGACGAACTGGCTGCTATCAGCACTGCCCTCAACGTCGCGGTGGTGCAACTGCGCAACAGCCTGCTGGGGGTCGATCATGAAACCTTGCAGCTGAGCAACGCGGTGCGCACCCTCAACCATCACTCCAGCGGTGCCCTTGGGGAAGTCGAAGCCCAGCAGTTGCAGATCAGCCAGATCGCCGCGGCGGCCACGCAATTGGCCGCGACCTCTCAAGGGGTCGCCCAGAGTTGCGAGCAGGCTTCTGGCAGCGCTCAGCACACCCGGCGCATCGCCGCCGACAGCAGCCGTGACAGCCAGCGCACCACGGCGAGCATTCAGCAACTCAATCAGCGTTTGAACGACACCGCTGCGGCATTGGGCCGGGTCAGTGAGCAAGGGCAGCAGATTCAGTTGGTGGTGGACACCATTCGCGGGGTTGCCGAGCAGACGAACCTGTTGGCACTTAACGCCGCCATCGAGGCCGCTCGCGCCGGTGAGCAAGGTCGCGGCTTTGCGGTGGTGGCCGATGAAGTGCGCAGCCTGTCACAACGCACCCAGTCCTCCACCGCTCAGATTGCCGGCACTGTCGACAGCCTGCGCAGCACCGTAAACGAAGCGGTGAGCCTGATGGAAGCCGCTTGCGGCCAGGCTCAGTCCGACGCCCAAGCCGTCACTGGCCTCGGCGAACGCCTGGGGGAAATTGCCAGTGCCGTGCAGAGCGTCACCGACACCCTGGCGCAGATCGCCACAGCGGTCGACGAGCAAGCGACCACCGCCGACGAGGTCAGCGGCAACATCCAGCAAGTGGATCAGGCGGCGGTACGCTTGCTCGAAGGCGCGCGGGCGGTGAACCTGGCGGCGGACACTTTGAGCCAAGGCAGCAAGGCCTTGAGCGCCAATACCGGGAGATTTCAGCTCAGTTGACGCCCTCCCCTGGCCCGTTTTTTCGGGTCAGGAGGATAAGCGGTTGAAAGCGTAGAGAAATATTTTAGATTTACGCTTGACACATCTCTGTTACGAGCCAATAATGCGCGCCACTTGGCTACATAGCTCAGTTGGTTAGAGCATAGCATTCATAATGCTGGGGTCCGGGGTTCAAGTCCCTGTGTAGCCACCAAGTACTAAAAACGGCTTACCGAAAGGTAGGCCGTTTTTTTATGCCTCAAGAAAAGTGCTCCCGACCCATAAGCGGTTAATGCCCGCTCTTTGCGGTTCTCTCCTACAGTTAATGCCAAAGCTTAAACGCAGAGAGACCACTCTATGCATTGGGGCCTGGACGAGATCATTCTGTTTTTCATCATGGTCGCCATCTTCTGTGTGGTGCTGGAACTCGCTTTTCGTCTCGGCCGTCATCACCGAACCCACAGCAGTGATTCGACCCGATCCCACCTCAGCGCTTTGCAAACCGCCCTCCTCGGTCTGCTCGCGTTGTTGCTGGGTTTCAACTTCGCCATGGCCACCTCACGTTTCGAAGCGCGCAAAACACTGATTCAAGATGAAGTCACGGTGATCGGCTCAACCTATCTTCGAGCGAAGTTACTGCCGTCTGATCTGCGCGGGAAGGTGTCGGCGCTGCTCAAGGATTATGTCTCGGCGCGGATTGAATTCATGCGCGCCGGCACGGACGAGAAACTGCTGAAGGCGGCCAGCGAATCGTCCCGGACGATTGAAGACCAGTTATGGAATCTGGCTGCAGCCGCCGAGGCCCAGGGCGAAGCGACAGCCGCCATGAACCTGGTGATCCAGTCGTTGACCGACGTCTACAACGTCAATGAAAAACGCCGTGCCGCCCTGGACAATCATGTCCCGGCAACCGTCATCAATCTGCTGTTCGTCGTGGCGATCGGTGCGCTGGGTTTCATCGCTTACAGCTATGGCCTGGGCCACCGTCGACGGCACGGTTCGACGGCCATCTTCGCGATCCTGATTGCCATGGTCTTCACCCTCATCCTCGACCTGGATCAGCCTCGCAGCGGCTTCATCCGCGTCGGCGAAGAAAGCATGCTGCGATTGCAGGAAGATTTGAACCGCATGAGTTCGGGCAACGAGAGGCCGCGTCCCCGTAAATTACGTCAGGAACGAATTGCCGGCAATGTTGACAACGCCCGTTCCCAAATCTGCCAGGTGCGCAGCCAGACCATCGCCTGCCAGTCGCTGTCGGCGGGATAGAACTGCTCAACCAGATTCAGTTTGATCCCGCGCCCCACTGCATCACTCGGATTGCCGTGCAGGTGCAGCCAGTGATCATCGCGCAGATGACGATGAACCTCGGCGCCGGGATACGTCCCACACTCGATCACAAACGGCATCAACCGTACGTGCGGCAACGCATTGATCAACGCTTGCGAGGTGTAACCGGTGGCGGTGGCCGCAACGCCGGTTTCGCTCAGCGTGTCGGCGCCCGTGTGCAAGGTATAGAGCCAAGGACCATAAATGGCCTGCGCATCCGAAAGCGCTGGATACGGCGCCTCGGTAATGGTCAGCAACATCGGATGACCGTACTCCCCGGCACCGGTGTGCAAGTCGAAACACATCGCCACATCGGCATGGGAAACATGCTTTTGAATGATCTGATGCAACGTGCGGTTCGACCAGCTCGGTGCCAGTCCGCCGTAAAACAAACCATCGGGATGACGGTGCTGGCCACCCTCGACAATCGACATGACCGCTGGCCAACCGTGTTCGCTGATCTGTTCGTCGAGCAAGGCATCGGCGCGATCACGCTCCGGGCCCTGCAACTGCGTGCAGGCATAGATTTCATGCAGCGCTGCGTAGGCCTGATTATCTGGCAATGCATGGTCGAAGTTCAGGTGATTGCGGTTCAGGTCGATGTTGTCTTCGTTGACCCGACGCAGCCACGCAGTGCCCCACGGATTGATCAGGTGGATCATCACCACCGTGACATCGGCCGGCAGCGAACGCTTGCCCAACTCCTGCAACCATTTGATCTGACATCCCGAACCATAGAAGCCTTCGACGCCATGTGTGCCACTCAGCGCAATCAGCAAACGCTTGGCGCCCGGGTCACCCAGCACGGCCACATCAGTACTCAACGGCTCACCAAACGGCCCTTTGAGTGGATGCGGGTACTCGGTCAGCGTCGCACCGGCCGCGGTCGCAGCGGCCAGGAATTGATCACGCTGGGTGCGGTAGCTGGGTTGGGTGGGGAATTCGGTCTGCATGTCTGCCTCTTGTTGATCTTCTGGCCAGTCTGTTGCCCTCGACCCTACAGAAAATCCGCGGACTCATGAAGGGCAAAAGTGTCTTTGCTGTAGCCCCTGATTTGCGTCACTCCCTTTCGGCCGATAAAGTCCCCTGATCTTTTCCCACGGACGGAGTGCCCCCACGTGTTCTCAGCCTTTCACTTGAGCCGCTATCGCCTGTCAGCCCTTTCGCTGATCGCGGCTGCTTTAACCCTCGCAGCCTGTAGCGCCCCGACCTCTTCGACGTTACCTGTTGCACCGGAAGTTGCCTCGGGTTATCGCGCTGACCTGCAAACCCAATACGCCTCAAAACATATGGCGGCCGCGGCCAATCCGCTGGCGGCCGAGGCCGGGCGGGAGATGTTGCGCCGGGGTGGTTCGGCAATCGATGCCGCGATTGCGATGCAGGCCGTGCTGACCCTGGTCGAGCCGCAATCCTCGGGCATTGGCGGTGGCGCGTTGATCGTGCTGTGGGATGGCAAGGCTGTGCGCACTTATGACGGTCGAGAAACCGCTCCGGCCGGCGCCACCGAGAAGCTTTTCCTGCAAGCCGACGGCAAACCGATGCCGTTCACCCAAGCGCAGATTGGCGGTCGTTCGGTGGGGACACCGGGCGTGTTGCGAGCGCTGGAGTTGGCCCATCAGAAACACGGTCGACTGCCGTGGGCGCAACTGTTCGAACCAGCGATCAAACTCGCGGAGCGAGGCTTCGCCATCTCGCCACGCCTTCACCAGTTGATCGCCTCGGACTCGTCCATGCGAAGCTCTCCAGACATGGTGGCCTACTTCCTGAATGCCGATGGCAGCCCGAAAGCCGTCGGCACGGCGCTGAAAAACCCGGCACTGGCCGCTGTGTTCAAACGCATCGCCAAGGAAGGACCGGATGCGTTGTACAAAGGCCCCATCGCACAGGAGATCGTCGCCAAGGTTCAGGGCCACGCCAACCCCGGCAGCCTGTCGCTGAACGACCTCAACGGTTACAGCGCCAAGGAGCGCGCACCGCTGTGCACCGACTACAAACGCTGGCAGGTCTGCGGCATGCCGCCACCGTCGTCAGGCGGGATCGCCGTGGCGCAGATCCTCGGCACCTTGCAGGCTCTGGAAACCCGTGACCCGCGCTTTGCCCTGGCGCCACTCAAACCGGTCAAGACAAACAAACCTGCGGGCATCGAACCCGCGCCTGAAGCCGTGCACCTGATCTCCGAGGCCGAGCGCCTGGCCTACGCCGACCGCGCGTTGTACGTGGCCGACGCAGACTTCGTGCCCGTCCCCGTCAAAGGTCTGGTGGACCCTGCGTATCTGGCCGACCGTGCGGCCCTGATCGGCGATCGCAGCATGGGCATGGCCAAACCCGGCACCCCGCCGGGCATACAGGTCGCCTACGCACCGGACCGCTCGCCGCTGCGCATCTCCACCTCGCAAGTGGTGGCGGTGGATGACGAAGGCGGCGCCGTGTCCATGACCACCACCGTGGAATCCGCGTTTGGCTCGCACCTGATGGTTCAGGGTTTCCTGCTTAACAATCAGATGACCGACTTCTCGTTCATCCCCGAAGAGAATGGCCAGAAGGTTGCCAACCGCGTCGAACCCGGCAAACGCCCACGCTCATCCATGGCACCGACCCTGATTTTCGACCGCCAGAGCGGCGAATTCCTCGCCACCATCGGCTCCCCCGGCGGCTCGCAGATCATCGAATACGTCGCCAAATCCACCATCGGCCTGCTCGACTGGAACCTCGACCCACAAGCCGCGATCAGCCTGCCCAACTTCGGCAGCCGCAACGGCCCGACGGAGCTGGAACAGGGGCAGTTCAGCCCGACACTGATTCAGGCGCTGAAGGACAAAGGACACAGCGTGAACGAGATCGACATGACCAGCGGGACCCAGGCGATTGTCCGGGTCAAAGATGCCCAGGGGAAAACGTCGTTGGCAGGCGGGGCCGATCCGCGGCGTGAGGGGGCGGCGTTGGGGGATTGAGTCTTACGCGGGAATGAGCAAGGGCTTACCGGGAGGTAGGCCTTTTTTTGACTTAGCGGAAAGAAGGAATAGAGATAATTTTTATGTCCACTTCAAAAATTGCCCTCTAAACAGAAGTTATCGAGCACCTCGTTAGAGATAACCTTGAGGATACCTAGAGATAAGTTCGAAATTAATTGATGGTGGATACAAGGACTTGAGCTTACCCCTACGGCAAGCTCTACCGTGGCCCCCGACCAGTCTAAAAGGAGGTTTCACATGCTTACCATCGGACAAATGGCCCGCAGCCACGGGCTCACCACCAAAACCCTGCGCCACTACGACAGCATCGGCCTGTTTACCCCGGCGCTGACCGGTCGCGACAACGGTTATCGCTATTACCGCCCCGAACAGATCGTCACACTGGGGCGGATCGTCTGGCTCAAACATCTGGGCATGGCGCTGGAGGATATTCGAGGCCTCGCGGTCAACGGTGGGCTGGACAGCGTCGCCAGCCTGCGCGAATCCCTCGAAGGGCATGCCCGGCAGTTGAGAGCCGACATCCAGCGTAGCGAGCAAGTCCTGGGGCAACTGACCCGCTACTTGGCACAACCAGAGCGCAGCCTGCCACCCATGCAAACGCCGGAGCGAATCGCCTACCCCGCCTTGCGGATCATGGGCATGAGTTGGCAACAGGACGACGACGGCACCATCGCCGAGATGTGGCAGCGCTTTGTGCCGCGCGAGGAGGAAATCGATCGTCTGACCGATCCGATGGGCACCTTTGGTGTGTGCCAGCCGCTGGATGACGGTCAATGGCGCTACATCGCCGGACTGCCGGTAGGACCGCACGCCCCGCTTGTTCAAGGCATGCTGGAGATGGAGATACCCGCTCGCCAGTACGCCCGGGTCGAACACCACGGGACGGTCACCACCCTGCCGGAAACATTCCGGGCCGCCTATAGCGAATGGTTACCTGCTGCGGGAATGGTGCCGGCTGAAGGTATCGAATTCGAGTACTGCGGCGAACGCTTTTTCGGGCCAATGCACCCCGACAGCGTGGTCGAGTTGTACATCCCGCTCAAAGACTGACAAAAATCCCGGAGTCTGGAACAGCCGTCTCCGGGTTTGAATCAGGCCGGCACACCCAAAATGATATGCGACGCCTTGATCACCGCCGTCGCGCTCACGCCCGGCGCCAGGCCCAGTTCGGCCACAGCCTGACGTGTCACGATCGAATAGACTTCGGTGCCGCCATCGAGCTGGATGACCACTTCGGCGTTCACGGCGCCATCGATGACACTGGTGACCTTGCCTTCCAGGCAGTTGCGCGCCGACAGGCGAATGTCGCTGGATTCGGTCATCAACATGACCCACGGCGCCTTCACCAGCGCGATCGCTTCCTTGCCGACCGCCAGGCCGAGGTTCTTCACGCTTTCCATGGTCACCACGGCCACCAGTTCATTGCCGCCTGACAGTTTCAGTGAGACTTCGGCGTTGACCGCGCCAGGCTGCAATTGACTGATGGTGCCTTTGAATACGTTACGTGCGCTGACTTTCATGACATGCCTCCTCGAATAATTATTGTTGTATTCAGCCTAGCGAGAGATCTTCAGCGCCTGTCGCGCCTGATGCTTCTCCAGCGCCAGCTCGATCAAACGGCTGACCAGTTCGCTGTAGGTCATACCGGTGGCCTGCCATAACTTGGGGTACATGCTGATGCGGGTGAAGCCGGGCAACGAGTTGATCTCATTGATCAGCACTTCGCCGCTCTCGGTCAGGAACACGTCGACTCGCGCCAGCCCGGAACAGCCCAGCACCTGAAACGCCTCAACGGCCAGGGCACGAATGCGCTCACTGGCCTCGAAGCTGATGTTAGCCGGCACCACCACTTGCGCCGCTTGAGCGTCGATGTATTTGCTGTCGTAGGAATAGAACCCGCTGCGCACCACGATCTCGCCACAACCGCTGGCGATAGCGTCTTCGTTGCCGAGCACCGCGCATTCAATCTCGCGGCCGCTGACGGCGGACTCGACCAAGACTTTCTCATCGAAACCCAAGGCCAGCGCTACTGCTGCCGCGTACTCGGCTTCGTCATTCACCTTGCTGACGCCTACGGAAGATCCCTGGTTTGCCGGTTTGACGAACAGTGGCAGACCGAGTTTGCCTTGCACCTCGGCGAACCCGGTACGCGCCGCAGTGGCGCGAGTCAGGGTGACGAACGGCGTGACCGCCAACCCGGCGTCACGCAGCAGACGTTTGCTGATGTCCTTGTCCATGCAGACGGCCGAACCGAGCACGTCGGAGCCGACAAACGGCAGATCAGCCATGCGCAGCAAACCTTGCAGGCAACCGTCCTCACCCAGGGTGCCGTGGACGATCGGGAAGATCACGTCGACGTGGCCCAGCAGTTCCTGACCGGAGGTTTCCACCAATTGCTGACTGACCTTGCCCGGCACGACGGCCAGTTCACGGTTGGACTGGTTAAGGGCAATCAGCGCCGGGTTTTCCTGGTTGAGCAGGAAGTTTGAGGGGTCGTTCAGATGCCAGTGGCCTTGCTTGTCGATGCCGATCAGCACTGGCTCGAAGCGCGAACGGTCCAGCGCATCGACGATGTTTTTCGCCGATTGCAGCGACACTTCGTGTTCAGCCGAACGACCGCCAAAAATAATGCCTACCCGCAGTTTGCTCATTCAGAACTCCTCAACGATTGGCCACCAGATGTGCGCCGAACAGTAGGTAGCAACTGCCGGCGAAGCGATCCAGCCATTGACGCGAACGATCATAGGCACCCGCGACCCGACGGCTGGCAAACAGCAGCGCCACGCTGCAATACCAACTGAATGACAAGGTCGCCATGGTCAGCACGGCCAGCGCCAGCAACATCGGTGGCGGCGAGGCCGGCATGGCCGTGGCGAAAATCGTTGCGACGAATAGCGCGGCCTTGGGATTGGTCATGTTGCCCACAAAGCCCCGGCCGTAAGCCGATAGCAGCGTGCGACCTGCGCCATTCAGCGAGCGGCTATCGCCCGGCACACTCGGTGGTTTGCGCTTGAACTGCTTCAACCCCAGATAGATAAGGTAACAACCGCCGGCAATCTTGAAGCTCAGGTAGAGCGTCGGCGCAGCGCTGAACAGCGACTTGATGCCCAGGCCACCCGCCAACCCCCAAAGCACCGTGCCCGTGGCCACGCCGAGTGCGGCGACAACGCCGTGGCGCCGGGAGCAACTGGCAGCCAGTTGCGCGGTGTTGAAGAAATTCGGCCCCGGCGTCACCACCGCCACCGTCCACAACAGCGCCAACGACAATAACGGAGCGGCGTAGCTCAGGTGGGATATGTCCATGATGTGGGGCGCCTTCGTGGCTTAAAAAATATGCAACACCTTGCAACATTAGTCCGGGATTTTCTACCAGCCGGGTGATTAGATCGGCAGCAGACAGGCGGCAGGTCAGTGGGGTAACGTGTTCAGCATTGAGTTCAAGGCAACAACACCATGGCCAAGCACACGCCTCCTATCGACTGGTTCCACCGCGCTCCCGACGTTGGCGGGCTTCAGCGTTTCGAGGCATTTTTTGCAGGCCACGGCTACGACCTTCACCGCCACGACACCTACGCCATCGGCCATACCCTGGCCGGTGTGCAGAGTTTTCAGTACCGCGGTGGCTGGCGCCACAGTCTGCCGGGCGGGACCATGGTGCTGCACCCGGACGAAGTTCACGATGGCGAAGCCGGCACCGAGACCGGGTTCCAGTACCGAATGATGTACATCGAACCGGCACTGATCCAGCAGATGCTCGGCGGCCAGCCATTGCCGTTTATCAAGACCGGCCTGTCGAACGATCCCCGTTTGTTCGCCGCCACCGCCGTGCTGCTGCGAAGCCTCGATTGCCCCCTCGAGCCTCTGGAAGAGCAGGATGCGCTGTTCGATCTGGCCCAAGCCTTGAATAGCGTCTCCGGAGTGCCTGCCACCCGCCAGCGTTTCGACTACGTGGCCGCCGAACGCGCGCGGGAGTTTATCCACAGCGCCCTGGACCGCACGGTGACGCTGGAAGAACTGGCGCAGCACAGCGGTCGCGATCGCTGGAGTCTGTCGCGGGATTTTCGCCTGTTGTTCGGCACCAGCCCTTATCGATACCTGACCATGCGCCGCCTCGACCTGGTCCGCTCGCTGCTGATCCAGGGCCAGTCACTGGTCAGCGCCGCGCTGATCGCCGGCTTCACCGATCAGAGCCACATGACCCGGCAGTTCAGCAAAACCTACGGACTGTCGCCGGCCCGCTGGATGAAAATGCACCGCCGCTGAGCCACGCACAATCGTTCAAGATGCACGCCGATACGAGGGCTATCGTGGATGCTGGATCAACCACGAGAGCGGCTTCATGAAAGCTTACGAAAGCCTGAACTTCGCTGAAAAAATCTCCCGGATCGGCCCGTACTGGACGCCTCGGGTCATCGCCGAGATGAACGACTACCAGTTCAAGGTGGTGAAACTGCTGGGGGATTTCATCTGGCATGATCACCCTGATACCGACGAAACGTTCATCGTCCTCGAAGGGCAACTGCGCATCGACTTTCGCGATGGCCACGTGCTGGTGAACGCCGGTGAAATGTATGTGGTATCAAAAGGTGTCGAGCACAAACCGTTCGCCGAGCAGGAGGTGAAACTCCTGCTGATCGAGCCCAAGGGTGTGCTGAACACGGGTAACGAAGGTGGCGAGCGCACTGCGCAGAATGACGTGTGGGTGTGAAAGGCCGGCTGCTTACGGCTGCAAGGTTTTGCCGTCCACTGGATCGCCGATTTTCAGGAAATGCCCGCCCGCCACATGGTGCAAGGTGCGCAACGCGTCTTGCCCTTCGAAGTGCCAGCGACCGTCACTGAACACACGCTCGTCTGCCTGAGCGGCAATCACTTCGGCCAGGAACAGATCGTACTGCTGGTGATTGCCGGGCTCCGGCAGCAGTCGGCATTCCAGCCAGGCGACGCAGCCTTCGAGCATCGGCGCATCGATCAATGCAGCGCTGAAGGTCGGCAAGCCATAGACCTGAAACTTGTCCCGGCCTTGGTCCCGGGTCAATTCCAGGCCGGACGTCGAACCCACGGTCTGGACGATATCGGCCTGGGCGGCGCAGGGAACATTCAGCACAAACGTGCCCGAAGCCTCCAGCAATTGCCGTGTCCAGGTTGACTTGTCCAGCACCACGGCAATTTTCGGCGGCTCGAAATCCAGCGGCATGGCCCAGGCCGCCGCCATGATGTTGCGCTGGCCGTCATGGGCCGCGCTGACCAACACGGTCGGGCCGTGATTGAGCAGACGATAAGCCTTGGCCAAGGGAACCGGACGGCGGTGAGAAACGCTCATGATGGCTGCTCCTGGGGAAAACGCCGATTGTAGCGATTTACGCCACAATGGCAGGCATCAAGTCGCCAACTGATTGGCAAACTGGCCGACCGCATTCACCACTTTCTGTGCGCCGTCCTGAATCTCGACAATCACCGTCCCCGCCTCTGCCGCAAGCGCCAGCCCCTGTTCAGCCTGGAGTTTGCCCTCGGTCATCAGCGCCACGGCGTTGCGCGCCATGTCCTGGTTCTGACGCACCACGCCAACAATCTCATCGGTTGCCTGGCTGGTGCGCGAAGCCAATTGCCGGACCTCATCCGCCACCACTGCGAAACCACGCCCCTGTTCCCCGGCCCGAGCCGCTTCGATGGCCGCGTTGAGCGCCAGCAGGTTGGTCTGTTCGGCAATCCCACTGATGGTTTTGACGATGGTGCCGATCACCAGCGACTGCTCGTTCAGCGCTTCGATGCCTTCGCCGGCGGTCTGCATGTGCTTGGCAAGGTCACGCATCACGTTGACCGCCTGAGTCACCACAGCGTTACCGCGCTGCGCGCTGCTGTCGGTTTGCTGCGAGGTGCTGTAGGCAATGTTGGCCGCTTCGGCGACGGCTTGCTCCTGATTGACTTGATCGGTGATCACCGTGGCGAACTTCACCACTTTGTAGAGCTTGTTGTTGGCATCGGTCACCGGGTTGTAGGAAGCCTCCAGCCAGACGACGCGGCCATGGCTGTCGATGCGTTTGAAACGGCCAGCGACGAACTCGCCTGTATTCAGGCGGCGCCAGAAGTCCTGGTACGCGGCGCTGTTGTAATCCTCCGGTTCGCAGAAGGTGCGGTGATGTTTGCCCTTGATCTGCGCCAGGCTGTAACCCATGCCGCTGAGGAACCGGTCGTTGGCTGCCAGCACATTGCCATTGAGGTCAAACTCGATCACTGCCGTGGAACGCACGAGCGCGCCGATCAGGTTCTCATGCTCACGAGACGCCTCGATGGTGCGGGTCAGGTCACTGGAGTAAATCGAGAAGTGTTTGATCCGGCCGTCCACGGACCGAACCGGCTGCACGATCGAACGCAGCCAGGCTTCCTGGCCATTGCCGCGCAACAAACGCACCGTGCCGGCAAAATGCTCGCCACGGGTCAACGCGGCCTTGAAGCGGTGGTGGAATTCGTCCGACTTCACATGGGCCGGGACGATGTCTTCGATGTGTCGCCCGATCAGGTCGTTGCTTTTGTAGAGCATCTCGCCGATGAAGTTCTGGTTGACCGATTGAATCCGCCCATCGGCATCGAGGGCCAGGACCAGCATCTCGCTTTCCAGACTTTCCTTCACTTGCTGAAGGCTGGAGAGTTCTTCGCGAAGAGCTGACAGCTCCTGCTTCAAGCGTTTGTTGAACATGGGGATACACCGATGGACAGGGATAAAAAGCGGCATGCAGCCTAGCCATCGGCCTTGGGGATATTTTCTGAAGAGTGTTTCAGGGTTGTCCTACAAAAATAGTTGCTACACATACGGCGCTGCCTTCGACTACATCGCGCCAGCAGTCGAGCAGGTGCCAACTCTTGGCATCCGCGTCCCGAAATACGCGGCACTGCTCACACCCACAGCCCCCATCACCGCGCAGAAGATCACGCAGATCCATGGGCTCCATGGCATCAGACCGATCAGCAACAACGGTGTGATACTCGCCCAGACGGCGTAGGCAATGTTGTAGGTGAAGGAAATCCCCGAGACACGAATCCGCGCCGGGAACAGGCTTACCATCACCGACGGCACCGCGCCGACCACCCCGCAACCGAGACCGGCCACCGCGTACGCCAGGCCGATCCAGTTGCCACCGATGATCAGACAGGTATAGAGCACGCCGATGCCCAAAGGCAGCAGCAGGCTATAGAGCATCACCGTGCGCCAGGCGCCCATGCGGTCGACCAGCAGCCCGGCGAGTACGCAGCCAATGTTCAGAAAGACAATGCCCAAGGCACTCAAGGCAAAGGTATGGCTGGCAGTCATACCGAAGGTTTTCTGCATCATGGTCGGAGTGATCACCACGAACACCACCACCGCCGAGGTCAGTACGCAGGTGAGGATCATCGCCGGCAGCATGGCCAGGCGATGCTCACGCAAGACCGTGCGCAGCGGCAGTTCGACGGCCGCATCACGTTGGACCTGCATGGCCATGAACACCGGGGTTTCGCTGAGCCAGCGGCGTAGCCAAACGCCGATTACGCCGAATACGCCGCCCAGCAGGAACGGGTAACGCCAGGCGTAATCAAGGATTTCTGCCGGGGTGAACGCCTGTGCCAGAAAAGTCGCCGTCAGTGCACCGATCAGGTAACCAAACGTCAGCCCGGCCTGCAGGAAACCGAGGGCATAACCGCGATGCCCGACGGGTGCATGCTCGGCGACGAATACCCAGGCGCTCGGCACTTCGCCGCCCACCGCCGCGCCCTGGAAGATTCGCAGGGCCAACAGCAGCAGCGGTGCGAAATAACCGATCTGGGCATAGGTCGGCATGATGCCGATCAACAGGCACGGCAACGCCATCATCAGGATGCTCAGGCTAAAGACCTTCTTGCGGCCCAGTCGATCGGCGAAATGCGCCATCAGAATCCCGCCCAACGGCCGCGCCAAATAACCGGTAGCGAAGATCCCGAAGCTTTGCAGCAGTCGCAGCCACTCAGGCATTTCCGGCGGGAAGAACAGCTGACTGAGGGTCAGGGCGAAAAATACGAAAATGATGAAATCGTAGATTTCCAGCGCGCCGCCCAGGGCCGCAAGGCCGAGGGTCTTGTAATCCGAGCGGGTGAATGGCGCCGGGAGCGAGTGGGTGTTGGCAGTCATGAAAAGAACTCTGGCATAGGCAAAAAACCAAGGCGCCCATGGTCTACGCAAACGCGCCACCGGACAACCCGTTAGACCAAAGTCCTAGACTCGTAAAACTTCGTCACAAAATAGAACCGATTGATTTACTGTTGGTACCTGTCTAGGCGGGCCGTTGCGACCCGGAAGACCACAACAAACATAAAAATTCGAGGTATACCCGTGGCCGCTGTTATCGAAGATACCCGCTCCGCCCGCTTTGCCCTGCGCTGCTCAAGCTTTGCCGAACGCTGGTTCCCCGATTCCTGGGTGTTTGCCGCACTGGCGGTGATTATCGTCGCCGTGGCCACCCTGTTCATGGGCGCCAAGCCCACCGACGCCGCCATGGCCTTCGGTGACGGTTTCTGGAGCCTGATCCCGTTCACCATGCAGATGGCTTTCGTGGTGATCGGCGGTTATGTGGTCGCCAGCTCGCCACCGGCGGTGAAACTGATCGACCGGCTGGCGCGGATCCCGAAAAACGGCCGCTCGGCCGTGGCCTGGGTTGCGTTGATCTCCATGGTCGCTTCGCTCCTGAACTGGGGGCTGTCGCTGGTGTTTGGCGGTTTGCTGGTGCGCGCCCTCGCCCGCCGTACCGATCTGAAAATGGACTACCGCGCTGCGGGTGCCGCCGCCTATCTGGGTCTCGGAGCGGTATGGGCCTTGGGCCTGTCCTCGTCCGCCGCGCAATTGCAGGCCAATCCGGCCAGCCTGCCGCCGTCAATTCTGTCGATCACCGGGGTGATTCCTTTCACACAAACGATCTTTCTCTGGCAGTCCGGCGTGATGTTGCTGGCACTGATCGTGATTTCGCTGATCATTGCTTACGCCACCGCCCCCGGCCCGAACTCGGCCCGTGATGCCAAAGCCTGCGGCATCGATCCGAGCTTTAACCTGCCGCCATTGCAACCGCGCACCCGCCCCGGCGAATGGCTGGAACACAGCCCGCTGCTGACGATTTTGCTGGTGCTGCTGGCGGCCGGATGGCTGTTCCACGAGTTCTCGACCAAACCGGCGATCAGTGCGATTTCCGGGCTGAACACCTACAACTTCCTGTTCATCATGCTCGGGGCCCTGCTGCACTGGCGCCCGCGCAGCTTCCTTGACGCCGTGGCCCGCGCGGTACCGACCACTACGGGCGTACTGATTCAGTTCCCGTTGTACGGCTCGATCGCCGCGCTGATGACCACCGTCAAAGGGACTGACGCTCAGACGCTGGCTCACCACATCTCGACCTTTTTCGTACAAATCGCGTCCCACGACACCTACGCGCTGCTGATGGGCGTGTACTCAGCGATCCTCGGTTTCTTCATCCCGTCCGGCGGGGGCAAGTGGATCATCGAAGCGCCGTACGTCATGCAAGTGGCCACCGACCTGAACTACCACCTGGGTTGGGCCGTGCAGATCTACAACGCCGCCGAAGCCCTGCCGAACCTGATCAACCCGTTCTACATGCTGCCGCTGCTGGGCGTGCTCGGGTTGAAGGCGCGGGACTTGATCGGGTTTTCGTTCGTGCAACTGCTGGTGCACACGCCGCTGGTGCTGTTTCTGCTGTGGGCGCTGGGGACGACGCTGACGTATACGGCGCCGGTGATGCCTTAACGTAAAAAAGGGCCGATATATCTATCGGCCCCTACTTCTTGTTCGGTCTAGTCTGTTTCAGTATGTATGCGCCCCGCCTACGAGGCCCCACACGCTGAAAAGGATCTGAGCATGTTCAAATTCGCAGGATTCACCCTCGCGGCCCTCACCCTGAGTGCCGCCGCCCATGCCGATGTCGACCTGAAGCTGGGCAATACCGAACGCGTCACCCGCCTGTTCGCCTATCCCAACAACTGCAACGTGATCTGCTTTCGCAACTGGACGCTGGAGCAAACGGTCGAGCATTACCTGACCCAAAGCGTGCAGCGCGATGGTTACAGCGCAGCGAAGGTACTGATCAAAACCGATAACGATCAGCTCTATGCTGAAATCAGCGGCGTACCCAAAGGCTATGAAAAACCGTTGGCGGCGTTGCTCGATGCCGGCGATCTGGCCTACACCGGCGCCAGCAAGCTGAATGCCGACGGCAAGTGGGCGTATAGCTGGTACCTGTTCCTGCCATTGGGCATGGCCCTGGAAAACCGCAAAAGCGTTGAACTGTTGCACTTCCCGCCAGACTATTCGTTGACCCAGGCTCAGGATTACCTGCGGTCCGCCACCACCGATCGCTGGGCCACACTGCTGACTGTCAACGGAATCCCTGCCGACCAGACTCCGGGCTACCAGACCATCATCGACATCGCACCGATTGCCGCACCCTCCAGCGCCGGCAAAGATCTGGAAGGTGTCTACGACTATTTCAAGGACTACCAGACCACCATGGTCAAACAACTCAGCCAGAACGCCAGTGGTGTGGTGTTGCCGATGGTCGCCTTCGGCGCGCCAGTGCGTAACTGGATCAAGCAGCAATACGGGCCGACCGTGAACGTGCTGGGCCTGGTCAGCATCAGTCCGAGCGACGGGGTGAAAGTGCCAGTACTGGGTTCCAACCACCCAAGCTACATTTGGTACGCCGCCGACCCGGAAAGCTATACCGGCAACGATGCCCAGGCCAAGGCCGATGCGGCTGGTCTTAAAGTCATGGGCCAAGATTTGAGTGCCGCGTGCTGGCAGGCCGCCATGGGCCGCCAACCGGACAGTAATCCCGACATTGAACTGAGAAGTTGCACCCAAACCTGGCAAGTGGCCCAGTCAGAAAAAACCTGCGAGCTGTTCTATACCTCGATCCGCAACCTGACGCCCGAAAAAGCCGTGGCCAAGTGCGCGACGGCACCGATCAAATCTCAGCTCAAACAGCTGAAAGCCCCGGTACCCGCGACTGCGATCCCTGCCCCGCATCTATAAAACGATGAACGGCCGGTCTACTGTCAGTTATGACAGTAGACCGGTTGTTTCATTTGCGAGACGCTTGAGACGTACCCATGTGTTGCAGAGCTGACAGGATCGTCAGCTGACGGCGGTCGCAGCACCCAGCCGACAAGGATCGTTATGAAAACCCTCGCCCTGCACGAAACGCTTGCACAACCTCCCGATGGGATTTATCCATTTAAGGAGTTGCCCGTTCACCTTGGATTCCCCTCCAGGGCCGACTTCGAGATTATCGACAACGCCGACGGATCGCCGGCCGCCATCGCAGCACTTCGGGACTTCCCCCGTATCAGCCGAATTTGTCGGGCGTCGGGGCACTTGCTGCCTTATCGCTGTCGGCATACCCGGCAAATGGCCCGTGGCATCCATGTCTACGACCCGCGCTTCTGCGGGCTGCTGCGACACTCCTGCGACCCAAACGTATTTCTCGACATGAGCGAGCTGTGGTTATGGGCGCTGAAGGACATCAAAAAAGGCGACCGACTGACGATGGATTACGCCACTACCGAAGACAAACTCCTGCGTCAGTTCGCCTGCCAGTGCGGCTCGTTCGACTGCCGTGGCTGGATCACCGGCTACGATGAACCGCCGAACGCCGACGGCCAGTTGTTCTTGCAACACTGGCGTCGGCGAACGCTCTGCTGAAGGGCGTTACAACGCCTCGACGGGACGCAAACGGTACTGCGGCGGCAGTTGCTCAAAACCGCTGATGGTGGCGTTCAGGCTTTTCCAGCGACCGTCCTTGATGCCATAGATGCAGCCGTGAACAGACAGGCTCTGCCCGCGGTGCCAGGCGTTTTGCACAATGCTGGTGTGCCCGACGTTGGCCACTTGCTGAATCACGTTGAGTTCACAGAGGCGATCGACCCGTTCTTCTTCGGTCGGCAACTGGGCGAGTTCTTCGCGTTTTTCATAATAGAGATCACGAATCGAGCGCAGCCAGCCGTCGATCAGGCCCAACTGACGATCCTGCATCGAGGCGCGCACGCCGCCGCAGCCATAGTGGCCGGTAACGAGGATGTGTTTGACCTTCAGCACGTCAACCGCGTACTGAATCACCGACAGGCAGTTGAGGTCGGTGTGCAGCACTACGTTGGCCACATTGCGGTGGACGAACAGATCGCCGGGCAGCATGCCGACGATCTCGTTCGCCGGTACGCGTGCATCGGAACAGCCGATCCACAGGTACTCAGGCGTCTGTTGGCGGGCCAGCTTGGAGAAGAAGTCCGGATCTTCCTGTTTGATCGCTTCGGCCCAGCGTTCGTTGTTATCAATCAGATCTTGTAATTCGTTCATGCTGTAAAGCCTCAAGAATGATGCGCTGGTTTGACAGACAACCGCCCGTCGGGGTCACGCGCTTGATGCAAGTATGGCCGGTGGAATTCTCAGGAGCCCAGTGGGTCCACCCTAGTAAGGCCCACAGTATGAGGAATTGCCATGACTGATTCACGACGTCCGTACGATGCGGTGCAACCCGAGCCCATCGATGACAACGAAGACCGCATGGGATCGATGCATGAGCTGGATTTCGACGAGGAAACACCCAGCGGCAAAATCGGCGACGAGCTGCCGGAGAAGGAGCGCGAGCGGCTGATGCCTCGGGATCGAGTGCGTGAAGCGGGTATGACCGGGGCCTCGACCGATGACCATGAGTCCACCGACGACGACATGAGCCCGGAAAATCTGATCCGTGAAGACGGTGCGCGGGATGCTCATGAGGCCGGCGAAGGCGAACAGGCCGATTGGGATTTGAGTATTGTCGATGAAGACGACATTGGCGGTGGTAATGGGCTGGATGAAGCGGAAATGGCGCAACGCGATCCGATAGACGGTAATCGTTGATCTGTGGCGAGGGAGCTTGCTCCCGCTCGGCTGCGAAGCAGTCGTAATGAGCATTTGGCAGTCTGATCGTCAGCGCTCGACTGCGAATTTCAGGGCCGCTTCGCGGCCCAGCGGGAGCAAGCTCCCTCGCCACAATAGCCGTACATTAGTCGACCAACGTGCAGGCCATGACGACCGCATCTTCCCGCCCGCCAACCGCCGGGTAGTAATCGCGCCGCCGACCAATCTCGTTAAATCCATAACGCTCATACAACTTAAACGCGCCACGGTTGCTGTCGCGCACTTCAAGGAAACACTCGCGCGCCTTGGCGTCATACGCCCGGGACATTAAATGCTCCAGCAACGTCAAGCCCAGGCCACGGCCCTGGTTTTCCGGTTTGACGGTGATGTTCAGCAGATGCGCTTCATCAAGGATGATCTGCACCACCCCGTGACCGACCTGCTGCTGGCCTTCAAACATCAGCCATATCTGATATTTACCCAGCCCATCGAGAAAAATCCCGCGAGTCCAGGGATGGCTGTAAGCCGCGTATTCGATTTTCAGTACAGCGTCCAGGTCCGCCTCGATCATCGGGCGGAACGATACAGCGTCACTCATTCGATTCTTTCCAGCGCGCCATCAGCCGACGCATGGCTTGCCAGACATCAGCCTTACGCTGTGGCTCTTCCATTAATAATTCCAGGCCCGGCAGGGCCCAGACCGAGCCCAGGCCTTCGACCTGGAGTTCACGGTTGAAGGATTCGGCGTTCGCCTCACCGGCGAAACGCACCGCCGGCAGGCCGATCAGCCACACGCAGACGCATGGAGCGTCTTCCAGCCGGGCCGAGAGAAAACCTTGCACGAAGTCGCGAGCCGCTTCCGGGCCTTGATCCATGGTGCCCCGAGCCAACAGCGGCCAACGCACCGGCTCGCCGATGATTTGCGGGCTGTCCGGCAGACCAGCGGCACGCAGCATGTCCTTGAGCAACAGATAGGCGGGGTCGCGGGTCTGGAACGATTCGCCTGTGGGTAACTCGACCAGCAGCAGACAGCGCCCGGCCCGCAACAATTGCAGGGCGAAACGCGGCGGCGGCACGACCGGCGCCTTGACCGCAACCGGAGCAGCCTCTTCTTCGACTTTGGCGTTGGTGCGCGTGCTGGCCAACGATGGCCGTGGCACCTCGAGTTTCACCCGTTCGACCGGTTTGGCCACAGGTTCCACGGGCACCTCAGCCACAGGAGCCGGCGCCACCGGGGCGACGACCAACGGCTCGGGCATCTCCAGCAGTTCTGGGCGCGAAGGCGCAGCAAAGGGCAATTCGGTGCGCGGCAGCCAGTTGACCACCTGCATGGCGGTCAAATAAGCGCGGCGACGGGACTCGATAAGCAAAGGTCGGCCACTTGTGGATAACTAAAGTGCGGTGATTCTACCGCCCTTCGCTCAAGATCGCCCACGCTTGATCGATAGAAAGCCAACTGTCCGTCCCGAGAGTGAATCGCAACGGGCGTGATGCAGTACAATCGCGACTTTTAATCGCCAACCAGCCGGCCATTCCGATGATCGAACCCAAGCGCGTCTTGCGCGCCCTCGCTGAACACTGGGCACTTCTGGAGCCACTGTGCGAGCACTTCGACCAAGGCACCCTGAGCCTCAACGAATTGCGTTCACAGTTGGCCGCCCAGCAACTGGACAGTACGCCGCAGGACATCACCAGCCTGCTGGACGTGTGGATCCGCCTCGACATTCTGGTTCCCGTGGCGAAAAGCCCGAACCGTTTCGAGCTCAATGCGCAAATCCACGACTTCCTCGCCTACCTGCGCCGTGAGCACCGTCTGGGCCTGTGCCTGGAGATCGAAGCCTATTTGCGTCACCTCGAGCGTCTGGCCGGTTATATCCAGGACGCCTTCGACATCCGCGACGGCCACGACCTGGCGCGCCAGTTGCGCCTGCTCGATATGCGCGTACGGGATGTATTGAAAAAACTCGCCAACGACGAACAGGCCTTGGTGGCCGTCGCCGAGCGGGCCAAGACCAGCGACCGGCAGATTCCCCTGCGTCAGCGTTACGCTGAAGTGCTGGCGACCTGGGACGAATACGTCGAGCCGATGATTCAACTGGTGAACGCCGACGGCGCCTTCGAACAAGGTGTGCGCAAGGTCGAGAACGTGCTGCTGAAGATGCTCACCGAGCAGCAGCGCCTCGGCCATCTGGTCGACGACGACATGCTGCTGCGCACCCACGCGCGCATCCTCGAAATGCAGACCAGCGCCCAGCTGACCCTGCGCCATGCCCGCGAGCTGCTGCTGCCGCTGCGTGAAGAAGCCCGTCGTCACAACGCCGTGACCCGTGGCGCGGCGCTGGCCTTGTCGGCCATTCGTCGCAAGGGCATCGATGCGGTGCCGCAAGCGGCGATGCCGATGTTCACCCGACCGCAAAGCACCTTCTTGGGCAGCGCCAGTCAGGTCGAAGCCTACGTGTATGCGCTGGCCCGTTTCGAGCCGAAACCGGCGCGCTTCCCCAAGGCCCACAAGACGCAGAAAGGTGAAGCGCCACGCGCGCCACGCACGGTTCGGGAAATGCTCGAACGCTGCGAAGACGCCCTGCCGATGCCGGACCTGATGACCTGGCTGCTGGAGCAGGAGCCGGACGGCGCTACCGACGAATTGCTTTATTGGTTCTCGCGCCTGTCGCGGGAAAAACGCTTCACACGCGAGCGTCTGGAACGCCGCGACTACCACACTCATGAGCACCAGGTCAGCCTGCGCTCCTTCGCCCTGCTCTCGGCCCGCGACGCCGCCGAGGATTCTGCGAGCACCCTCTATGCAAGTACTCCACATGCAACTTGATCTATCCGAACTGTCCCAGCTGGCGCCGATCTTTCGCGAGCTGTTCAAGGGCTACCACGTCAGCCGCCGCGACCCGGAGCTGTACGCGCAACTGTCGAACTTCCAGGACCAGTACCGCACGCTGTTCAAGGCGTTGGGCTTCGAACTGGTCTGCGACACCCGTGGTTTCTACTACTTCGTGCCGGACCTCGCTGCTGCGGCGGTGAACAAGACCGCGCAACGTCTGGCGCTGTTCACCTTCATTCTCGTCGAGCATCTGGCCGATCAGGGCCGGGACCCGGTCGCCGTGCTTGACGGTGGCAGCCTCGGCCGCGATGAATTGCCGTCCTTGCTGGAAAAATACCGCGACCTGTTTATCCAGGCCGAAGTGCAGACCGTCGAAGAACTCGAAGAAAAAATCATGCGCCGCATGACCCAACTCGGTTTCGCCGGCGAAGAAAACGGCATCTATCGTTTCCTGCCGCCGATGCACCGTTTCCTCGATGTCTGCCTGTCGGTGCAGCAGGATCGCGACCTGGCCGCCAGCCTGCACAGCGTGCTGCCATTGCCGGTGCCCGTGCTGATCGATGACGACAGCGACGAAAAGCTTTTGGAAACCGATGACCCGCTCGACTTAAGTGACTTCGCTGAAGACAGCGAAGAAGACGCGCTGGCCCGAGCCATTGCCGAAGAACAGGAGACCGACGCATGAGCAAGGAACGCTACGGCATTCGCCGCTTTGCCCTTTTGAACACCGCCGGTTACAGCCTCGGCCTGTTCCCGCTGGAAGAACCGTTGTCGGTGTACGGCGCGAACAACCTCGGTAAATCCGCCTCGATCAACGCCTTGCAGTTCCCCATCCTGGCGCGCATGTCGGACATGAGTTTCGGCAAGTACAGCCTGGAACAATCCCGTCGTTTCTACTTCGCCTCGGACACCAGTTACATCCTGGTCGAAGTCTCGCTGCCTCACGGTCCTCATGTGATTGGCGTGGTCGGTCGTGGCCCGGGTGGTGGTTTCGGTCACCAGTTCTTTGCCTACGCCGGCAAACTGGATCTGGCCCATTACCAGAAAAACGACACCTGCCTGCGTCAAAAAGAATTGTTCACCAACCTTGAGCGCGAAGGCCTGAAAGCCTACGAGCTCAAGCCGGATGAACTGCGTCGTTTGCTGGTGGGCGGTCACACCTCGATCCCGCTGGACCTGACGCTGATCCCGCTGCGCTCCACCAGCGAGCAGAGCCTGAAGACGTTCCGCGCACTGTTCATCAACCTGCTGCACATGCGTGAAATCACCGCGGCCAAGCTCAAGCAGCTGTTTCTCGATGCGTTTGAACACAGCCTGCGTTCCGGTAGCGTCGACTACATCGCCGCGTGCGAAGAAGCGTTCCGCGATGTCCGTCGCATGGAACAGGACTACAACTCGCTGGTCACTGCCGGCCCATTGGTCGAAGCCCTTGCGGCAGGCGTGACCCAGCGCAATATCCTGCGCGGCAAACTGCACCGGATTTCGCCGCTGCTCGATTCCCTGCTCGGCACCTGGTCGGACTACGCCAGTGCGCGCAAGGAAGATCTGACGATTCAGGCCGAGCACTACCGCAACGAACAAGACGCGCTGCAAAACGATCAGCGCGGCGGCACTCAGGAACTGATGCGCTTGGAGCGGGAAATCACCGGCATCCAGCGCTGGCTCGGCGAGCTGTCGGTGCTCAAGCATCGCTTCGCTTTGGTCACTGACGTCAAAGTCCTCGAGCAACAACTGCTTGCGGCCAAGGATGCTCACGATGAACTGGCCGGTGCGCTGGCGCAGTCGCGGCAGTTCAGCGCCGAAGATTTGGAAGAGCGTCTGCGGGATCTGGAAAAACGCCTGAAGTCGGTCAAGCAGCAACTCGATCACGCCGACAACAACAGCTACGCCCGTCTGCGCGAGGAATTCTCGCAACAGGATGTCGAGCGCCTGATGCGTTTGTTCAACAGCGCGTTGTTCAGCCTGCCGCTGGGCGAGCATGGCATTACGCTGGACGAGGACGGTCAGTGGGTCAAATCCATGGAGCTGATCCTCGACGGTTTCAAGGGCGAGCGCTTCGAAGTGCCGGGCCTGTCCATCGACATCTCCAATATCGAGCCGCCAGCCCTGCAAGCCCTGGCTGACCGCGCGGCGTTGCGCGATCAGAAAGAGCGTCTGGACAAAGAACTCAAGCAACTGAAAACCCAACAGGCCGTGGCCGCCGACCGCGCCGCGAGCAAGACCCAGACCGAAGCGCTGTACCAGCAAGTGCTGGATGCGCAGAAAGCGTTGGAAGATTTCCGCCGCGCGCAAACCTTGAGCGCCGAGGAAAACGACAAGCTTGAGCAATTGGCACAGATGGAAGCCGCTCAAGAGGAATTGAAACGTTCCAGCGACGCCTTCACCGAACGCGTCCAGCAACTGTCGGCCAAGCTGCAACTGGTCGGTCGGCAGATCGGCGACATGGAAGCCAAGCAACGCACCCTCGACGACGCCCTGCGCCGCCGCCAGCTGTTGCCGGCAGACCTGCCGTTCGGTACGCCGTTCATGGACCCGATCGACGATTCCATGGACAACCTGCTGCCGCTGCTCAATGACTATCAGGACAGCTGGCAGGGTTTGCAGCGCAGCGACGGTCAGATCGAGGCGTTGTACGCTCAGGTCCGCCTCAAGGGCGTGGCCAAGTTCGACAGCGAAGACGACATGGAGCGTCGCCTGCAACTGCTGATCAACGCTTACGCGCACCGTACCGACGAAGCCTTGACCCTTGGCAAGGCGCGTCGTGCGGCCGTTACCGACATCGCCCGGACCCTGCGCAACATCCGCAGCGACTACGACAGCCTCGAGCATCAACTGGCGCTGTTCAACCGCGAGATCAACAAACGTCAGGTCTCCAACCTTCAAAGCTTCCGCATTGTGCTGGCACCGAACAAGGAAGCGCTCAAGCACATCGACCAGATCATCCACAGTGCCGGTCAGTACGAGGAAGGCGAAACCCTTTCGGTTTTCGACCTGAGCCAAAGCGCCGATCAGGACAATAAGAACGAAGAAGCCAAGGAATACCTGGCGCGGCTGGTGGCGGCTAACCACAACCAGCTCGGCCTCAAGGACTTGTTCGAGCTGGCGTTCGAGATCACCAAGGTCAACGGATCGCCGGTAATTCACACCGACATCGACGGCGCCGCCTCCAACGGTACGACCATGACCATCAAGGCGCTGACCAACATGTACTTGTTGCTGCACTTGATGGACCGCGATCAGGCCGGTCGTGTGCGCCTCCCGTACTATCTCGACGAGGCCGCGGACATCGACGAGAAGAACCAGGCAGCGCTGTTGGAAACCAGTCTGCAACTGGGCTTCGTACCGATCCTGGCGAGTGTGAAGCCACAGGTCTGCGCCAGTGTCGCCATCGACCTGGAAGGCGGCAGTGGCCCGAACGGGATCTACATCGACGAGGCGGACTGGAAGTACATCCGTCGTCACGATGAAGTGAAGGCTGCCGTTACCGTTGAAGCGGATGAACCGGAGCTTGATGCGGTCTGATTTGCGTTAATCGACAGCAATAAAAAGGCCGCGATCCAATGGATCGCGGCCTTTTTATTTGTGGGTACATCCTTCAGGCTTTCAGCGAATTTGAGGGTCCCTTCGCGAGCAGGCTCGCTCCCACATTGGATAAGTCCCGGTCACACATATTGCGTTCACAGCACATCCCTGTGGGAGTGAGCCTGCTCGCGAAAGCGCCATCACAGACGCCCAATTAATTTCCCGCTATTTACCGATGGAGATCTTCGGCGCCCAGGTCAGCCATTCGTCTTCGAACTTATCGAACAGCGGGAACGTTTGCTCAGTTCGCGCCGGACTACCCATGCGCTCGCCGTCCGGCGTGGCGAAAGCGATGCCGCCCTGAATCAGCGTCTCCAGCGATTCGGTACGCATCGTCGCACCTTTGAACAAGCCGTAATCAAAGCCAAAACCACTGGAGTTCCAGAAACGCGTGCCGCTGCGCACCAGCGGCGCGTACTTCGGCTCGATCAGGATGTGGACCAACACTCGATCGGCGGTCTGGCCGAGTTCATAGCCAGTCACTTTGCCCACGGTGATTTCGCGATAGGTGACCGGCACACCGGTTTTCAGCGAACCACGGCGGGCAGCGCTCAACACCAGACTCAAACCGGCTTCTTGTTTAGCGGTTTCCGGCGGATTGGCCAGGGCCACGAAGTTCTTCTGCGGGCCGAGGTTTTTCGCGGCCGGTTGCACTTCGATGTATTGGCCTGTGACCAGCGTTTCGAGGTTCGAGGTTTTGATCAAACCCAATTCAGGCTTGACCACCCAGAACTGACTGCCAACCCGAGCGATGCGCTCCGGCACTTCGGTGATTCTTGCGGTCAGCATCACCGATTGCAGGTCATCCGTGAGGTCGACGTCTTCAATTTTGCCGACATCCAGGCCTTTGAAGCGGATCGGTGTCCCAGTGCGCAGACCATCGGCGCGATCGACCTTGATCGTTACCACGGCGCCTTTCTGGTTTGCCTCGTCATGGCTGGCAAACAGACGAAAACGCGGAATCCGCTTCTGCAACGGCGCCTTGGCTTCCGGGGTTTCGAAGGCAATGCCGCCGGCCATCAGGCTTTGCAGCGACTCACTTTTGACCTGGATTCCACCCGTCAACCCACCCGTCAGCGTGATCCCGCTGGCATTCCAGAACCGTGTCGAGGCGTTGACGAGACCTTCGTACTCCTTCTCGATGTGTACACCGATCACCAACTGTTTTTTGGTGCGTGAGAACTGATAGCTCTGGACCGAACCGACCTTGACCTGTTTGTAGAGGATCGGGCTGCCGACTTCCAGTGAACCCAGGTTCTCTGTGAACAACACCAGGTGCAATCCTGGCGCACGCAAGTCGAGCGGCGGTGCCTTCGGCCGTGCCACAAACTCGCGCTGCGGTGCGGCGCCTTTGTCTCCTGGACGCACGGCGATGTAGTTACCTTTGACCAACGCTTCGAGACCGGTGATACCCGCAAGCGAGATCGACGGTTTGACCACCCAGAACTGGGTGCCTTCGACCAGGTAATCTTCAGCCAGAGGATCGAGGGTCAATTCGGCGGTGGCACTGGATAGATCAGGATCGATCTTGAGCGCTTTCAGATTGCCGACCTGGATGCCTTTGTACATAACCGGTGTGCGACCAGCCTGCATTCCTTCGAAGTCGCTGAGTTTGACCTTGACCCGAATACCGGCAGCCGCCGCATCGAAATCTTCGTAGAGACGGAACGGCAGGCTCGGGTCGGTGGGCGGGCTGTCCTTGCGGTTCTCCGGCGTGGCAAACGCGATACCGCCGGCGACGATGCTGGCCAGGGATTCGCTGCGCACTTTCACACCCGACAGGTTGGCGTCGATGCTAATGCCGCTGGCGTTCCAGAAACGCGTGTGTTTGCGCACCAGCTTGGCGTAGGTTGGCTCAATGAAGACTTTGAGTTCAACCGTGCTCTGGTCTTCTGAGAGCAAGTAACTTTTGATCTGGCCAACCTTGATCTGCTTGTAGAACACCGGACTGCCGCGGTTCAGAGAGCCGAGTCGATCAGCCTTGATGGTCAGGTGCAAACCGGGCTGGGCGTCTGACAGCGGCGGCTCTTCGGCCAAGGCTTTGAACTTGCGAGTCGGCTCACCCTCGCCCGGGCTTATCGCCACGTAGTTACCCGAGACCAGCGTCTCCAGGCCAGTGATCCCGGCCAGCGTCACGCTCGGCTTGACCAGCCAGAAACGGGTGCTGGTCCGCAGGTATGGCTCCACGTCCTTGTTCATTTCGACGGTGGCGATCACGCCTTTAGAGTTGCCTTCGTCATCGAGTTTGAGGGTCTTCACCTTACCCACCGACATGCCTTTGTAGACGACTTCGGTCTTGTTGGCCTGAATGCCTTCACCACTTTCGAAACGCACCTGAATCTCGATGCCGGTCTCGTTGTAGGCACGCCAGCCGAGCCAGCCGCCGATGATCAGGGCGATCAGGGGCAACACCCAAATAGCGGACCAGTTCGAGGCCGGTCGGGTTTTTGCTGTAGGCAAATCAGTCATGGTCGTCGTCCGACTCCGTGTTATCCCAAATCAGTCGGGGATCGAAAGTTACTGCGGCAAGCATTGTCAGAATCACCACACTGGCGAAAGCGATGGCGCCAAGATTGGCTTCGACGCTGGCAAGCCGTCCGAAATTCACAACCGCCACCAGGATGGCGATCACAAAAATATCGAGCATCGACCAGCGGCCGATGAACTCAATAAAGCGGTACATCCAAATACGTTGGCGAGCCGACAGTGGCTGGCGGCGCTGCACGGAAAATAGCAGCAGTGCGATGCCCACCAATTTGAACGTTGGTACCAGGATACTGGCGATAAAAACCACGGCGGCGATTGGAATCATGCCGTGTTGAACCAGTTGGATCACACCGGACATGATGGTGCTGGGATCGCCCTGCCCCAGTGAACTGACGGTCATGATCGGCAGTACGTTGGCCGGGATGTAGAGAACCGCGGCGGTCACCAGCAATGCCCAGGTACGCATCACACTGTTCGGGCGACGGGCGTGAACCAGCGCACCGCAACGGGTGCAGACCTGCTCGTCGGTGTCCGCTTCCTGCTTGTTCAATTCATGGCATTCAGCGCAAATAAGAATGCCTGCATCAATCGCCCGCATGGGCATCCTCTCCTGATAAAGCCTGCCAGATCTGATGAGGTGACATCACAACCTCCAACCAGACCTGAACCAACAACAAACCGATAAAGCACGCCAAGCCAAGACCGACGGTAATTGCTGCCATATCTGCCAGTTTGACGATCGCCACCAGTACGCCCATGAGGTAAACCTCGAGCATCCCCCAATCGCGTAAATGGTGATAAATGCGGTAGAGCAACAGGCCGTAACTGCGTCCGATATCAAAACGAATACTCAGCAGTACAACCAGTTGGCAAAGCAGCTTGAGTAGCGGGATTCCCATACTGCAGAGAAACACCACGACTGCTACGCCCTGCATTCCGGTATCGAACAGGCCAACAACGCCAGTCCAGACAGTGTCATGCGATGACTGCCCGAGTAGATGGAGCTGCATGATGGGTAAAAAGTTCGCCGGGATATACAACAACAGAGCGGCGAGAACCAAGGCGAGACTACGCTGTACGACGTTATGCCGATGGGCGTAGAGCTCGTAACCGCAGCGCGGACAGAGCGCTTTCTCGCCATGGGCGAGCTCGGGCTTGCGCATCAGCAAGTCGCACTCATGACACGCTACCAAGTCGTCCAGCGGTAATTCTGACAGCCCAGGGGCGTCAACCGGATCTGGCATAAAGGCTTTGGCTCCGAAAAAGTTGGACCTATTCTAGTGTCATGGATCGAAAATAACTGTGCAAATTTGTGCTGTAGCTGAAAGCCACTTTCCTGCGGGCAAAACAAAACCCCTACCTGCATACGCAGATAGGGGTTTCGGAATTTAATCTTGACGATGACCTACTCTCACATGGGGAAACCCCACACTACCATCGGCGATGCATCGTTTCACTGCTGAGTTCGGGATGGGATCAGGTGGTTCCAATGCTCTATGGTCGTCAAGAAATTCGGTAGCCAGGTCGTGGGCCTTTGCAGGTTCACGCTCCAGCGAATGGGTAGGTGATAGATTTGTGTGTTGCGTTGCGAATTTTCGACTCGTGTCGTCTTCACACACCGCAATCTGGTGCCTCTTCAGGTCAGCAAATTGCTTGGGTGTTATATGGTCAAGCCTCACGGGCAATTAGTATTGGTTAGCTCAACGCCTCACAGCGCTTACACACCCAACCTATCAACGTCGTAGTCTTCGACGGCCCTTCAGGGGACTCAAGGTCCCAGTGAGATCTCATCTTGAGGCTAGTTTCCCGCTTAGATGCTTTCAGCGGTTATCTATTCCGAACATAGCTACCCGGCAATGCCACTGGCGTGACAACCGGAACACCAGAGGTTCGTCCACTCCGGTCCTCTCGTACTAGGAGCAGCCCCTCTCAAATCTCAAACGTCCACGGCAGATAGGGACCGAACTGTCTCACGACGTTCTAAACCCAGCTCGCGTACCACTTTAAATGGCGAACAGCCATACCCTTGGGACCGGCTTCAGCCCCAGGATGTGATGAGCCGACATCGAGGTGCCAAACACCGCCGTCGATATGAACTCTTGGGCGGTATCAGCCTGTTATCCCCGGAGTACCTTTTATCCGTTGAGCGATGGCCCTTCCATACAGAACCACCGGATCACTAAGACCTACTTTCGTACCTGCTCGACGTGTCTGTCTCGCAGTCAAGCGCGCTTTTGCCTTTATACTCTACGACCGATTTCCGACCGGTCTGAGCGCACCTTCGTACTCCTCCGTTACTCTTTAGGAGGAGACCGCCCCAGTCAAACTACCCACCATACACTGTCCTCGATCCGGATAACGGACCTGAGTTAGAACCTCAAAGTTGCCAGGGTGGTATTTCAAGGTTGGCTCCACGCGAACTGGCGTCCACGCTTCAAAGCCTCCCACCTATCCTACACAAGCAAATTCAAAGTCCAGTGCAAAGCTATAGTAAAGGTTCACGGGGTCTTTCCGTCTAGCCGCGGATACACTGCATCTTCACAGCGATTTCAATTTCACTGAGTCTCGGGTGGAGACAGCGCCGCCATCGTTACGCCATTCGTGCAGGTCGGAACTTACCCGACAAGGAATTTCGCTACCTTAGGACCGTTATAGTTACGGCCGCCGTTTACCGGGGCTTCGATCAAGAGCTTCGCGTTAGCTAACCCCATCAATTAACCTTCCGGCACCGGGCAGGCGTCACACCCTATACGTCCACTTTCGTGTTTGCAGAGTGCTGTGTTTTTAATAAACAGTCGCAGCGGCCTGGTATCTTCGACCGGCATGGGCTTACGCAGTAAATGCTTCACCCTCACCGGCGCACCTTCTCCCGAAGTTACGGTGCCATTTTGCCTAGTTCCTTCACCCGAGTTCTCTCAAGCGCCTTGGTATTCTCTACCCAACCACCTGTGTCGGTTTGGGGTACGGTTCCTGGTTACCTGAAGCTTAGAAGCTTTTCTTGGAAGCATGGCATCAACCACTTCGTCACCCAGAGGGTAACTCGTCATCAGCTCTCGGCCTTAGAATCCCGGATTTACCTAAGATTCC